>NZ_FOHU01000001.1 GCF_900111615.1 Natronincola peptidivorans
GCATTTGAAACTTTAGAATTCTAGGGAGCTTATCAATCTTTAACTTCTGGTACTTAGGACTATTAGAGTCTTCAAAATTCAATTGGCGTAAAGGGATGTTTCTAGAGACAAAGATTAAAAGTGTATAAAGTTCTTTTTGTAGATATTGAATATATAGTACTAAATAAGATATAATGGAGTTCACAATGACCACCCTTTCTTTATTAATTGTGAGCTGGGAACTTCAATTATATCAAGAAATGGGGGGGCATTGTTTTTTTATACAAAAAAACTTTGAAACCTTTAAAATATAATGATTAGTTAGTAAAAAAAGAGTGTCAAACTTGACACTACGGGATATAAGGTGGAGATCAAGACATGAAAAAAATTGCTGTAAAGCTGACCTTATTTTTTATTTTTCTTATTTGTATTTCCTCTATTCTATCCTTTTTGGCATCAACGCTTTTTACCCATGATATCAGAAATGAAATGCAACAGAATCAAATATCCATTGCTAATTCAGTATTACAATTAGGAGAAAAGACAGATTTAAGTATAGAGGAAATCATCGATATTACTGCTACCTCTATGTATGATGTCCGTGAAATTAAAAATATTGATTCCATGGAAATTACCCTGGAGGGACTAGAAAGAGTTCACAACAATGAAATTGTATTTATACCTCATGGAAAGTTTCAAGGAATAGCGACCCTACTCATGGTGGATGATTCTTATGTTCAAATTAGTCTTCACCCTCACAATAATATTTTTACAATTGTTGGCTCTCGTGTATGGTTTACTCTCCTTTCATTTATTCTGATTGGATCTATATTAATTGCCTTATCAGGGAAAAGGGTAGTTAAATCGATAATAGAATTAACCTTCGCTACGAAGGAAGTGGCAAAGGGTAATTTTGACATACAGGTTAAAAACAAAAGTGATGATGAGATTGGTCAGCTGGCACAGAACTTTAATAAAATGACAAGAGAGTTAAAAAATATAGAGTATCTTCGCAAGGATTTTATCACAAGTGTATCCCATGAGTTTAAGACGCCTATCGCATCGATTCAGGGATTTACAAAACTCCTCCAAAAGGAGAATTTATCGGATGAGGAGAAAAGGGAATATACCAATATTATTGTTGAAGAAACAACTAGACTGTCTAATCTTTCTTCTAATATATTGAAGCTTTCAAAGCTTGAAAATCAAGAAATACTGGATAAAAAGTTTGTCTTTTCTCTTGACGAACAAATCAGAAAAAGCATTTTACTCCTAGAACATCAATGGAGCAGTAAAAATATTGAGTTTGATATTGAACTGAATAAAATTCAATATTTAGGAGATGAGGAACTACTTCAGCAGGTTTGGATCAATTTAATTGATAACGCCATTAAGTTTTCACACAGTAATAGCCTTATTAAAATTTCACTGAAACAAACAGATGAATATGTAAAAGCTAAAGTGACAGATTATGGCATTGGTATGAACGAAGAAACAATGATACGTATTTTTGAAAAGTTTTACCAGGGGGAAAAAGGCCATTCTTATGAGGGAAATGGATTAGGGTTATCTCTGGTGAAAAGGATTCTAGATATATATAGTGGCAGTATTTATGTGGAAAGCAAGCTAAATAAGGGATCTACTTTTACCGTTGAGTTGCCTATAGAGCAATAAAGTTGAAGGGTGAACGTTGAATATATGCCAGGATAGAGCCTATACTTATAGGCAATCCTGGCTAATTATTTTGGTGGATTTTTATGTTGTCAGTATGATTTTTGTTCCTAAACTTATTGAAAAGAATATATCCATTAAACTAGTTCACATTGGGTTCATATTGAAGCTATAAAATGGGATCATAAGGTTCTATACTCTAAATGAGATAATTTAGATTAAAAACAAATAATTATTGGGGGTTTTAAGTTTGAACGCTATCGCACAGCCGTTAGGTGTATTATTAAGAATCATATTTGATATAATTGGGAATTATGGTATATCAATTATCGTGTTTACAGTTATTGTGAAGCTAGTCATGGTTCCTTTAACAATGAAACAGACAAAATCTATGAAAAAAATGCAAGAGATACAACCAAAGATTAAAGCGTTACAGGAAAAGTATAAAAATGATAAAGAAAAGATGAATATTGCGGTAATGGAGCTGTATAAAGAGTATAATGTCAGCCCTTTTGGAGGATGCTTACCTCTATTGATTCAATTTCCAATCATTATTGGTTTGTTTACCGTATTAAGAACTCCTTTGGACTATGGTTTTTCTCTGGAAGTGGTACAAACAGGTTTTTTGTGGATATCTAACTTATCCGAAGCAGATCCATGGATATTACCAATATTCGCTGGACTAACTACCTATCTATCTAGTGTTACCATGTCGACTGCAGGGACTAAACAAGATGCAACACAATCTGTGATGAAATATTTTATGCCTGCTATGATTTTTTGGTGGGGAAGGAGTTTTCCTGCTGGATTGACCCTATATTGGGGAGTGAGCAATCTTTTCCAAGTGGGTCAACAACTAGTTATTAACAAACCCTATTTAAGACAACAAAAAGATTCTAACTAGTATTAATAACAGTGGGTTGCGCATGAAAAAAAGAAAATTCGCCATTAAGGGAAACTATAACTAACTATAACTGGAGAAGAATGTAAGAGAACTTAATCAGATTAATAGGAAAAGAAGGATTAGGCTTAAATACGAAGATTCCAAGTCTAATCCTAAGTTTATCAAAATAACTGGAGGGAGTAGGATGTATCAAATAAATCAGAAAGAAATGATGAGCAACTGTCCTAACTGTGGAGGAATAAATCTAGGAAGATTGCATAAGAAGAGTTATTTTTGTCGTGACTGCTATGTAGAAGTTGCTATAACAAGAAAAAATGATATATATGTTCATATTCCTTCAGAGGATGGTGTCATCACAAGAAAAATCAAATTTAGATAAAGATTAAGAGTTTCTATTACCTTGGAAATGATAAGGAGATAATCATTATGGATACAAAACTATTAAAAATTGGACAGGGAATCCTTTTGATTTTTCTAATTATATATGTAGGCTCACTAATTGATTGGATTTTTTATCCCTTTATAGTTATATTTCAAACTTTGTTTTTCCCAATCATTCTAGCGGGATTTCTTTTCTATTTATTGAGGCCCCTCGTCAAAATTATAAACAAAAAGCTATCACGATCTCTATCGATTTTATTAGTATACTTAATTTTAATTTGTATTGGCATAGGATTGGTATTGATTATTGGACCAATACTTCAGAGGCAATTCTACGGTTTAATTAATAATATGCCTTTTATTATTGCTGAGATTCAAAGAAATTTTGTTAATATTCAAGAAAGTAGTGCTTTCCAAGCTGATCAATTAGGCGGAATGCTAAATGTAGAAGAGCTGATCTTTCAATTAGGTAACTTGCTAAATCAGTTAGGGAGAAGTCTTGCTACAAATTTAGCAAACTTCATAGGTGTATTAGCAAATGCGGTGATTGTATTGGTCATTGTCCCGTTCATCCTATTTTACCTATTAAGGGATGGAGAAAAGCTGGGGAAATCTATATTAAAGGTTTTTAATGAGAAACGACGGGATGATATCCAACAGGTTTTGATGGATATCGATAGAACCCTTAGTTCCTATATACAGGGTCAGGGAATTGTTTGTCTTTGCGTAGGTGCTTTATGTTATGTTACCTTTCTTATTATAGGACTAGACTATGCATTACTATTAGCAGTCATAGCAGGGGTGACAAATATTATTCCCTATTTTGGCCCTTGGATTGGTACCATACCTGCTGTTATTGTTGGTCTTTTTCAATCGCCAGCACTGGCCATCCTTATTATTGTTTTGGTTTTAATCATTCAGCAAGTAGAAAGTAGTTTTATTGCACCTCAAGTCATTGGTAAAAAGCTGAAAATGCATCCCGTTACAGTTATGTTTCTAATACTAGCAGCAGGCCGTTTAATTGGTTTAATTGGCATGATTTTGGTTGTTCCTGTCTATGGCGTTTGTAGAGTGATATTTACCCACAGCCTAAAAATCTGGAGGTTAAAACTTAAGAAAAAATAATATAATAGCCTACTAGTTCATATTTAGTTCACATTCAGATTGTAGAATAAAACCGTAAAACTTATATCAAGGAGTGATGAAGATGTTTTTTCCATATGGATTTTGGAGGTTTGATCCAACAGTGATTATTTTAATTCCTGCCATTATTTTTACTCTCTATGCACAGGGAAAAGTGAAATCTAATTTTGCTAAATATCTAAGAGTCCCAACACGAAAAGGATATTCGGGAGTTCAAGTTGCTAGGGTGCTTTTAGATCAACATGGGTTGCAAGATATACCCATTGAAGTGGCAAGTGGGCAATTGAGCGATCATTACGATCCAACCAAGCGTGTCGTAAGACTATCAGGAGAAGTGTACCAAGGAAGTTCTATCGCTTCAATTAGTGTAGCTGCCCATGAGGTAGGACATGCAATTCAACATGCAAACGGATATGCACCTCTATCTCTAAGAAATATGGTATTTCCTATTGCAAGATTTGGATCTTCTGCAGCTTGGGGGTTTATAATGATAGGGTTGCTGATTCCTAGTCTTGGTGGACTTATGGATATTGGCATATTACTCTTTGGAGCTGCTGTAGCATTTCAGTTGATCACCCTTCCTGTAGAGTTTAATGCTAGTAGCCGAGCTTTGAGATTACTTGATAGCAATGGCTTCATTATAGATGAAGAAACAAAGGGTGCGCAGAATGTGCTTCGAGCAGCAGCCTTAACCTATGTAGCAGCTATGGCAAGTGGAATAGCACAACTAATAAGATTGATTTTGATTAGAAATAGCAGAAGATAAAACAAAGCAGAAAAATATCTATATAAAATCACATTATCTTCTTATTAAAGCATATAGAGAATAATGAACCTGTCCTCTTTTCCCTATAAAAAAATAATTTTAAATAAAATTGTTGACACTAGGTGAAATATGTGATAAATTATTTTTAAATATTTCTAAAAATGAATAATTATAAAACTTTGATGGGGAGAAGTAAACAAAAAGAAATGCTTTAAAGAGAGTGGGGGAAGCTGGGAACCCATAAGCTATATTTGTTGAAATACACCCTTGAGTTGCAGGCTGAAATCTAAGGAGAGTAGGCTGAGCCGGTTAAAGCCGTTATTGAATGAAGATATAAATTTGGATGGTACCGCGAACAGATTATTCGCTCCAGTGGGAGAGATAGTCTGTTTTTTTATTTAAAAAATGAATAATTATAAAACCTTGATAGGGAGAAGTAAACAAAAAGAAATGCTTTAAAGAGAGTGGGGGAAGCTGTGAGCCCATAAGCTATATTTGTTGAAATACACCCTTGAGTTGCAGGCTGAAATCTAAGGAGAGTAGGCTGAGCCGGTTAAAGCCGTTATTGAATTGAGATATAAATTTGGATGGTACCGCGAACAGACTATTCGCTCCAGTGGAGAGAATAGTCTGTTTTTTGTTTCAATAAATCATCATGTTAGAAACATTCGAGACCTTAGTTTTTCCTTCAGCATCTATGTTTTCCAAGTCTAACGGGGCAGCGAAGGGAGCATAATGAAGGACCTATAAAAAGAAAGGGGGAGCACTTTTGAGGGAGATAGAGAAGAGGGAAGGAAATGAAATAGAAGAAAAGGCCCAGAAGCTATTAGAAGAAAAGGATGCAGATATGCGTATTAGAAGCTATACCAGTTTCCTAAACAGGGGGGTAATCATTCTTTTAATCGGATGGTCAGTTTTTCAGCTGTATTTTAATACCATAGGCATGATGGATGCCATCAGCTTGAGGGCGTATCATGCAATGTTTTTAGTATTGTTTTCTTTCCTGCTTTATCCAGGCTATGCTACAGAGGAAAGGAAAAGAAGATTTCTACCGATTTATGATGGGTTACTCATATTCTTAACAGTAGTTGTCTTTGGATACTTGGTTTTTAATTATCAGCGGGTAGCCATGTCAGGAGGTTTTCTCAACCAAACGGATCTAATCATGGCAGGGATCGGTATTTTCTTAGTATTAGAGGCGGGAAGAAGAACCAGTAGAAATTTAGCTTTTTTAGCAGTAATATTCCTATTATTTAATTGGTTTGGAAAATTTGTACCAGGGATATTAGGTCACTCTGGATTTACTATAAGAAGAGTGTTAAGTCATATGTTCTGGGGTAGTCAAGGTATCTTTGGTGTCGGTATAGGCGTTAGCGCAACCTATATATTTACCTTTGTTCTTTTTGGAAGTTTTCTAAAACACAGTGGATTTAGCCAGTTTATTAATGATATCGCACTAACCCTTGTGGGACGTTCTCCTGGAGGTCCAGCAAAGGTTGCGGTGCTGGCAAGTGCTCTTTTGGGTATGATGAATGGCAGTGCTATTGCCAATGTAGCCACCACTGGAACCATCACGATACCACTGATGAAAAGAACAGGATATAAATCTGAGTTTGCAGCAGCAGTAGAGGCAGTGGCATCTACTGGGGGACAATTTGCCCCACCAATTATGGGGGCAGTAGGGTTTGTCATGGCAGAATTTTTAGGGATAAATTATACTCAGGTAATGATTGCAGCTTTTTTACCGGCTTTTTTATATTACTTAGGCATCATCGTCTCTGTTCATCTTGAGGCAAAAAAGCTAGGGTTGAAGGGCCTTACTAAGGAAAATATCCCAGTTGCTTTGGAGGTAATCAAAAAAAGAGGTCATTTAATCACACCCCTAGTGATTTTAATCGGCATGATGATAATGGGATATACACCGCTGTTTTCAGCAGTTACGGCTATATTCTCAACCTTGATAGCCTCTTGGTTTAGAAGAGAAACCAAAATGGATCTAAAGACCATTATGCTGGCAACAGTAGAAGGGGCAAGGGGGGCCATCAGTGTAGGCGTATCCTGTGTATTGATTGGTTTGATTATTGGAACAGTTTCCTTAACTAGCCTAGGACTAAACTTTGGTCATTTGGTTTTAGAGGTGGTAGGGGAAGGGCAGCTTTTCTTAGGGGGCTTTATGGTAATGATTATGAGCATCATCTTAGGGATGGGTGTTCCAGGAGTAGCTGCATATGTTATTGTGGCAGCAGTAGCAGTACCGGTACTAATCAATGTAGGTGCAACCCCAATGGCAGCCCATATGTTCTGCTTAATTTATGCTTGTTTATCCAATATCACACCGCCGGTGGCTATGAGTTCCTATGTAGCAGCAGGTATAGCTAAATCAAATCAAACCAAGACGTCACTGATTGCCATGAAACTAGGGATAACAGGGTTTATTCTACCATTTTTCTTTTTAAATAATCCACTCTTATTAATGGGCAGTGTAGAAAACATATCCTTCTTCATCACCATGAGAACATTGATTACTGCTTCTATTGGGGTGATTTGTCTAGCAGCAGGAGCAGAGGGGATGTTGATTAGGGAATGCTCTATGATTACTAGGATTTTACTAATCATTGTGGGACTTCTTGCTATTGATCCAAAACTGCAGACGGATATTTTAGGGATTATTGTGTTAATTGTTATAACCATTATACAAATGAGAAGGAAAGGCCATGCTTTAGCAATTTAAAATATGAGTTTAAAAAAAGGGAGGAAATGTGAAATGAAAAAAGTATTATTAATGATTCTTGTAGCTATCTTGATTTTATCAGGATGTACTGCAACAACAAGCGAAGCGCCAGCTTCGGAGGAAAATGGGGGAAGGGAAACTGTAGCAATTAATATTCCAACTGCAGCAACCACAGGGGCACTTTATCCCTTAGGCTCCTCCATAGCCAATTTGTGGAATAGTGATTTAGATTTTGT
Source organism: Natronincola peptidivorans (assembly GCF_900111615.1). Taxonomy (GTDB): domain Bacteria; phylum Bacillota; class Clostridia; order Peptostreptococcales; family Natronincolaceae; genus Natronincola_A; species Natronincola_A peptidivorans. The sequence goes on from NZ_FOHU01000001.1 coordinate 7,812, forward strand.
CAGGGCCAACGCCCAGGCCTCTAATGGGGGAATTGATAACTTAAACCTATTACATAGCGGCGAAGCGCAGGTGAGTATGGCGGTTACCAGTGTCATGTATCAATCCTTTCATGGGGAGGCAACCTTTGAAGGAAGACCCAATGAAAAGTTAAGGGTGATTTCTGGATTATACTACAATCCCAATCAAGTGGTTGTAAGAAAAGAATCTAATATTAATAGTTTAGGGGATATCGCAGGAAAGAACTTTGCCTCCGGGGCTCCTGGAAGCACCACTGAAGTAGAAACCAGTCTGCACCTAACAGAAGCCGGGGTCAGTTACCCAGATGGATTAAGGGTACAATTCGTTGGCTTTACTGAAGCAATCGATCTTATGAGAAATAGGCAATTAGATGGTGCTTGGATTATGGCGGGGTTACCTACTGCTGCCGTTACAGAAATTACCACCACTGCAGACGGCAAATTGGTTCCCATTGAGGAGGATGTCATTACGAAGCTCCAGCAGCAATATCCTTGGTATGCAAAGTATACGATACCAGCAGGAACCTATGATGGTCAGGAAGAGGATGTCACAACAACTGCAATAAAAATGGCAATGTTTACAACTGCAGATCTTCCAGAGGATGTAGTATACGAGTTAACAAAATCCTTCTGGGAAAATATTGATACCTTAAAACAGTCAAATAGTGCATTAAGAAATATGAAAATAGAGGATGCTGTTACAGATCTAGCAGGACTACCCCTTCATGATGGTGCCATTAGATACTATGAAGAAGTAGGTATTTTATAATAAGAGGGAAGGTGTACGCCGCTACTGTCAGGGGCCTACAGCATAGCTTACCATAAGACTTAGAGAGTGTTTCACTTAACACTCTCGTTTATGGGTATAAAGAAAACCACTAGCTTAGCCAGTGGTTAGACTGTTGAAAATTTCCATCTTTTTCGTTACTTCAAAACCCAGCATCTTTACGTATTACGTATACGCTGCAGTCGCTGGGTTTTCTTGCGACTTGATTCTGAAGATTTTTGAACAGTCTGGAGGTTGTTGAAAAAGTATGAAACTTACTTGTAGATTGGTGTAGTCCTAAAAATGTAAGGTTTTGCTTGTAAGCTAGGGCATGGCTCCTATAGAATCCATGCCCTTTTGCTATGGGTTCTAAGTCTTTCTTAATTATTTCTTAATAAATTTTAATATTAATCCTATTCCTCCAATGGATAGGATAGCCAAAGTAGGGATAAACCAATTAGTTGAGGACTCTTCATCATTAGAAGGTGCCGATTCAGCACTGATTGTTTGAACTTCCCTAGCTGTATCTTTCAGATCCACAGCAGGAGTGTCTTGGGGAGTTTCATCTTCTGAGGAAACAGTCTCGTCTGCATCTAGTGCCATGGTTCTGAAAACTGGCTCATCAGGTGCAATTGTTCTATCTTCCTCCATAAGCTCTGTGTATTGTTCCTGTGTTAGAATCTCTTTTGTATCAACCTTTATTATTACAATGGCTTTGTTATCTGTACCCACCATTGCATTAACGTGGTACAGGTCTATTTCAAGGTTAAATAATTCTTGAACCCAAGCCTCTTGAACTTTTACATCATCTACATCCACACTAAATTCAACTGCTATGGTCTCTTTGGCAATCCCTTGCAGCTCAGCTGCAATTTCTTCGGGCAGAACCTTAAGGGCAGCAAAGGCTTGACCTGTCATTAACATAAGCACTAAAGTTATTAGCATTATTTTTTTAATCATTATTTCCGCTCCTTAATCTTGTTTATTTTCATTGGCCCATTTTTAAAAATGTTTCCCCCGGGGTGGTTCACTTATTTAGACCATAACTGTTCTAATTTTGTTCCGGATTCTTATAAATTAAATGGAAAAAACTCTTACCATTATCTGGTGGGACAAAGGGATAAGTAAAACTACCCACTAAGCGGGTAGTTTTGATTAATTTACTCCTAGAAATTCAATAATCTTATAGGACATGGTGATGAGAAAGATCGTTTCACTATCATCTAGATTTAATTGAATTAACTCCTTTATTTTCTTCAATCGATAGGTCATAGTGTTGCGATGAACAAATAAGCTTTTGGCAGTCTCATTAACATTTTGATTATTAAGCAAATAATAGTATAGGGTTTGTGAGTAATTCGTATCATTCTTTTTATCAAAATTTTGCAAGTTAAGAACAGCAGGATGACAATAGTCTAGCAAGTTCTCCTTTTTTAAGATAGAGGAAAGCAGCGTATAGAAATGAAAATCATCACAATGAAAAATTCGATCTTCACTACGTAATTGATCCCCAAGATTTAAAACCTTTAAGGTATGTTTATAGTGATTAGATAATGTTAATAAATCAATGAATCTCTGACTAACCCCTACAGTTAAGTCATGAGATTTTATAAAGGTCATTAACTTACTTTTTATCTTCTCATCGAAAGCCCTTTCTTCCTTAAAGCTTATTAGAGATACAATATGATCTTTATAGAATATAGAATAGATATTTGTAAAAACTCCACCTAAACCATTTTTCAAGGCATCTCGGTAATTAGAAGACGGTCGATAATTTGAGACATTTAAAACTAAAACATAAAAGAACTTGTTTAAAGGCATACCTGTATTCTTTATTCGCTCTAAAAGGATACTAGCATCACTAATTTTATCGTCAAGTAGATCCATTAAAAAATTTTCATGCATTAATCCCGTAATATTATTAAGGACCTTACTATTTTTTATCTCTTGGGCAATAACATTACTAAGAAGAGATAAAAAATTCGTTGACTCTTGGTTAAAGTCCTGTTGACTTTCTAAAACCACAATATACCCAACAACTTTGCAATCTAAAACCACCTTACTAATAAGCTTTTGATTAGGGCTGGCATAGCAAGTAACGATAAAAGGATCTGAAGTATCTGGAGCCTTTTTTAAGGTACTAATTTTCTTAACTGCAGAAATAAACTCAAAGGAACAGTAACCTCTCTCTATATTTGCATGCCAGAACTCCTCTTGAATTTTTTCTGCCCTACTATAGGCCAAGATCCTATAGCTGGTATCTAGTAATATAACGGGATTATTAAGAATCTCTGCTGCTCGCTTGACAATATATTTAATCCCTCGGCCCTGAATGAGGGTATGAAGGAGATTGGTGGCATTCTTCATAAATTGAAGCTCCTCTGCAATGAGGGGTTTAATCCCATTGAAAACTTCTAGTAAGTCCGTATCAGAGGGTAAAACGAGATAGTTTCCCTGTTTTTCAGAAAACACCCCTTGTGCAAATGGAACATCTTCAATCAGAAGAAAATTTCCCATAGGTAATACAGCTTGCTTCTTTGTTAAATTAGAGACCTTTCCTAAATATAATATATCCTGTTGGAAACTAGTATGTTTTTCCGTAATAAAATGTAGATCTTTCAGTTCTGTAGTCTTCTCACTATAGCTAAATAAACAGCAATTATAATAGGATAGTTCTTCACATAGCCTCTTTATTGTCAATGGCATATCCATCACCTCAACTCTATTATAATGCATCATGCATAAAAGATACAATGTATTTTGTTTTGTAGGAACATAGTAAAGTAGACAATAATTTGATAATTTAATAACAAACACATTCAAATAAAAATAAGGAGGATTTGTATGAAATATGAAAAGCTTTTTTCCAAAGGAAGAATTGGCAAGTTAGAATTAAAAAACAGAGTGGTAATGCCAGCTATGGGAACATCTTTAGCTGGGAGTAATGGAGAAGCTTCCTCTGACATCATTAAGTATTATGAAGAAAGAGCAAAGGGAGGATGTGGTCTGATCATTACAGAAATCACAAGAATTGATGAAGAGTTTGGTGTGGGAGTAGCCAACCAATTGTCAGCCACTGCCCCAAAACATATAGCTAGTTTTCAAAAACTAGCAAGAACCCTGCACAAGTATGATACAAAGGTATTTGTACAGTTACATCATCCTGGAAGAGAAGGCCATGGCAATTTAATAGGCGGTAAACAGATCGTTGCACCTAGCCCTATTATGTGCAAGGTGACCAAAGAAATGCCAAGGGAGTTAACAACAGAAGAAGTAGAAGGGCTGGTAAAGAAATTTATTACTGGTGCAAAAATAGCCCAAATGGGAGGTATAGATGGAGTAGAGCTTCATGGTGCCCATGGTTATTTAATCAACCAGTTCCTAAGCCCTTATACCAACAAAAGAACAGATAAGTACGGCGGTCACTTTATGAATAGAATGCGCTTCATTAGTGAGATTATAGTGGGTATTAAACACATCTGCGGCCCAGATTTTCCTATTAGTGTAAGAATAGATGGCGATGAATTCGTAGAAGGTGGTATTGATTTAAAAGAAGCCGTTAAGATAGCAAGGTATTTAGAAAGCTTAGGAGTAGATGTTCTTAATGTTAGCTGCGGCACCTACGAAACTTCCATGACAATTATAGAACCTATGTCCTATCCCCAAGGCTGGAAAAAGCATTTAGCTCAAACGATAAAGCAGGCTGTAGCTATTCCTGTAATCGCTGTTAATGTTATTAGAAAGCCTGATTTTGCTGAAGGTCTGTTGCAGGATGGAGTCGTTGATTTCGTTGGAGTTGGTAGAGGTCAATTGGCGGATTCTGCTTGGAGCAAAAAAGCTATCGAGGGTATGGAGGAAGAAATCAAACCCTGTATTTCATGTTTGCACTGTATTGAAGAGTTAGGAAAAGGCGGCGTACTTAAATGTGCTGTGAATCCAATGATGGGAAGAGAGTTAGAATTCAATCATCTTCAAAAGGATGGAGCAGATAGGACAGTAGTCATCATAGGGGCTGGACCTGCAGGCTTGGAGGCAGCAAGAGTATTAGCATTAAGAGGCTTTAAACCTATTGTGTTGGAGAGGGAAAATGAATTAGGTGGAGCCCTGCAATTAGCTAACAAACCCTTCTTAAAGGATAAAATTGATTGGCTAATCAACTATTATGAAAATCAAATTAGAACTCTAAATATAGATATTCGATTTGGCACCAAAGCAACTATAGATAATATTAAGGATTTAAACCCTTATGCTATCTTCGCAGCTACAGGATCAAAGCCTATAGTACCTCCAATTGAAGGTATTCAAAGTGAAAAAGTTTGTGTAGCTGAGGATATATTAAAGGGTGATATTGCACCTGAAGGAGAAAGCATTGCTGTAATCGGTTCTGGTATGACGGGATGTGAAACAGCAGAAATGCTAGCTATGAAGGGAAATAAAGTATCTATTGTTGAGATGCGTAAGGAAATAGGCATGGATGTTTATAAGATTAATCTTTTTGATTTGTTAAAAAGGTTAAAAGAACATAAGGTAGAAATGCTGCCTTCTAAACAATTATTAAAAGTTATAGAAGATGGCATTGTATTAATGGATACCTTTACAACAATGAAAACAGTAAAATCAGTAGACAGAGTAGTATTAGCCCTTGGGGTTCAACCTAATAGAGAAATAATACCAGCTTTAGAGCAGGAATTTAAACATGTCCATGTTATGGGTGATGTGATGGCACCCGGCAGAATAGCTGATGCTATTCGCCAAGGCTTTGAGAAGGCCTACATTTTAGAATAATCGTAGCAAAACCATATAAATTTCTTTTAGAGGAGGTAAAGTGATGAAGGAGTTTAAAAATAGAACAGCCGTTATTACTGGAGCAGCTAATGGATTCGGTTTTGAAGTAGCGAAGGAATGTGCCAGAAGAGAAATGAAGGTAGTTATGGCGGACATAGATGGTGAAGATTTAAAGAAGGCTTCCCAAACTGTAAAGGAAATGGGAGTAGAGGTATTGACAGTGGAGATGGACACATCTGTATATGAAGAGATGGAGAACTTAGCAAAACAAACATTAGAAACCTTTAGAACAGTAGATTTATTATTTAACAATGCAGGTGTAGTAACCTCTGGATCTATTTGGGAGATGCCTTTAAAGGACTGGGAATGGACCATGGGTGTGAATGTATGGGGAATGATGTATGCTATGAGGGTATTTGTCCCAATTATGCTTAAACAACAAACACCTTGCCATGTTGTAAATGTTGCATCTGTTGCAGGCTTATTAACGACGCCAGGAATGCCAGCTTACCATACAACAAAGTTTGCTACTGTAGCAATGACAGAATCTGCTAATTATCAATTACAAATGATGAATGCCAATGTTAAAATGTCAGTATATTGCCCAGGATTTGTACAGACGGATCTGCATAATTGTGAAAAACGTCGTCCAGAGCGTTTTAAAATTGATCCGGATCATCCTTACTATCAAAGTGAAAGCTATAGGGCTGGTCTTGCTAAAGCAGAGCATGTTATTACAACGGGTATACCTATTACCTCTGTTGCTCAGAGTATCTTTACAGCTATAGAAGAAGAGCAATTCTATATTTTAACCCATCCTCAATATAATCCAGTTATAGGTTTGAGGGTAAAAACTATGTTAGAAGGTAAGAATCCATCTGCGGAGTTATTTAGAAAATAAATAGAGAAGTAAAGAGAAATAGGTGATGAACTTATTTCTCTTTTTTTATAATTTATAGGAAAGTTCTACTTTACGAAGGAATTAGCATTTTGCATTTGCCTTTATTGTCTATTCTATTGCCACTTTTTCAAGCTTGTTTCTGCCTTCTATGAGTATTTCTTTCATTAGGTCTCCGGCCTTTTGAGGTTGTTTTTCTTTGATTGCTTTATAAAGATCAATATGGGAATTTAGTGATTTTTTATAGTAGTCTCCCGACTCAAAATATAGCCTTATAAGATTTTTACATACAGGTTCAAAGGATTTGAATATCATTGCATAAACTATGTTACCGGAGGCTATTGTAATTGTATGATGGAAGTTGTAGTTAAACTCCACATAGTTATTAATATCTATAGGCTTATCCTTAATACTGTCTATATAGCTTTCCAACATCCGCAAGTCTGGTTCAGCCCTATATTTGGCTGATAATATGGCACTTTCTACTTCAATTAGGAGTCTTGTATCCATCATTCCGTTGAATAGCTTGAGACTCAACTTCCCTTCATTATAGTTCATTATAGAAGAAAGTATTGCAGGTGTTCCTTCTTTTTTGTAGTCTTCTATAATTGTTCCCTTCCGGGGGATAATCTTTACAAAGCCCTTTGATGCAAGCTCTAGGATACCATTGTTAACAATACTACGACTTATACCCATTAGTGATGCTATTTCACGTTCTGGTGGCAGTCTATCACCAGGCTTTAATTGACCTGAAATTATCTTGGCCTCTATTTCTTTTATAAAAAGATCCTTTAGACTCTCAGTTTTAAGTGGTGTAAAACTTCTATCCAATCTTCCGACCTCCAAACTTTTTTACTTCCAGTATAGTTTATTATTATCGAAAATAGGTATATTGTCAAGGAATATCCATTTTTCACCAGAAAACGAGATAGTGAATTAAGTATATTTACTTTATAATCTCTAAACAGCAGTAATAACTGGAGGTTGTTGTAAAAGTCAATAACCTCAGTTATTACTGCTGCTTTAGCTTTGCTTGATATTTTAACTCTTTTTCTCCCTTGGTATAATAATCTCAAGATCACTAGTTGGGAAGGATGCACAAGGATGTATATATCCAAATTGAATATCTGCTTGTCTTCTTCCGTCATCATCTTCAGGTATATATACATTACCACTAATTAACAGTGATCTACATATAGCACATAACCCACTTCTACAGCTTGAAGGTGGACAAAGGCCTGCCCTCTCTATAGCAACAAGTAGGGATTCTTTTGCAGAAGCTTTAATTTCTTTTGAGATGCCACCAATATGAACCTTCACCTTAAACTCTTTATCAGCTACATCCTTAGGGAAATCAATTAAGCTTTCAACATCTTTGATTTCCCCAAACACCTCTCTTCTAACAAATTTCCGCCTTAGCTTTAGCTTTCCAAGCTCCCCTGAAACAAAATTATACATAGCCTGAGGTCCACATATAAAGAAGGAACTATCGTTAATATTGACGCGCTTCTCTAAAAGTTCTTTTGTAATAAAACCTTTTTCGAAGCCTTCTAACTCTTCTTGGGCAAGGACATGAATTACATGAATCTTACCATTGGATTCATTTTCTATGGCATTTAATTCATCATAAAAAATGATATCTTCCTTTGAATTACTACCATAAAATATCGTCAAATTAATATCAAGTGTTCCATCTATAATGCTCTGAGCCATAGATCTGAAGGGTGTTATTCCACAGCCACCAGCTAATGCAACTAGGTTCCTTTTATCCCTCAAGTTGTCATAGTAGAAATATCCCTCTGGCCCACTACAGCTAACCTTAGTACCAATTGACCAGTTATCCCAAATGTAGTTAGATACAAATCCACCCTCATCCCTTTTAACAGTTATTTCGTAGCAGCCTTCAAGGGTTTTGTCGGGAGATGATGAAATTGAGTATGGTCTGGTGACAGTTGACCCTTCAATATTAAAGTTAAAGCTTAAGTATTGACCTGAACGGAAATAGGCTAGTTCACTTGTTCCTTTAGCCTCATCTGGTCTAAATCTATATGTCTTTGTAGATAGGGTCTCTTCTTTAATGCTATCAATTACTAGATGCTGTATCCTAGGGTGAAGCTTTAAGGCTAAAGCATTCATAGGGGGCACTTCATTAATGGCAGTAGGTGAAGCATTTTGTATTTTTTTCTTCCTATTGGGTACCAGGTTCTTAAAGGCTAAAAGATCTAACAGACCTAATGATTTTATTTTAATATTAATCCTTTCCTTACTCACTTTTTTTCACCTCCATAAAGTCCCTGTAAGTCAATAATGCAGCAGTCTCACCAGATTGAAGAGAGCTTGAATAGCCATGACATCTGAATGCAAAACCACCAGAAAAATCAAGACCTTTGATGTATTTTTCATCATTCATTGACATCATCCTGGGCAATACAGAGTCCCAAGGGACTGGTTCATATCCATAAACACTACCATTAAAGGCTCCTGTATAGTTAGCAAATGTTGCAGGTGTCGCAACCTCGATTTCCTCAATACTATCCCTTATGTTTATTCCCAGAGCCTTTTCAAACTCATCAATCATCTCTTCAGCTAGCTTATTCTTTAACTTAACATAGTCCTTAGGTTCAACATCCCTCCAGCAGTCTCCAGAGAATAAAGTAGTTAAGTAGAGTATGCTTGTGCCCTCTGGTGAACAGTCTGGAATAGTTTTGTTTAGACAGACTGTAGCTTGCCCAACTGGCCTTCCCAGACTATGAAAGCTTTTGTAGATATCATTGGTGTCTGGAGTACTATAGACAAAGTAGCTGTATTCATCAATGCCAAGCTCTTCAGCACTTTTATCTAAGCCAAGGTAAACAACAAATGCAGAAAAGCCAACCTTTCTGGCATTACAGGTTTTAAGTGCTGTTTCAGGCACCTCTGTTTTGGGGTAAATCAGCTGATTATAAACAGTATGGGGAGAGGTATTGGTGATTACATAATTTGTCTTGATTACATCTCCATGGGAAGTCTCTACACCAACAATTTGACCTTTTTCAATTATTATCTTTTCCACCTTTGTATTGTATTGAATATCTCCACCCAGCTCCCTTATCTTCATATCTAGTGCTGTTGTATAACCATGGGAACGAAATCTGGGAATAAAAGCTTGTTTAGTAATATATCTATAAAACATAGCACCAAATATTGTGAAGCTCATATCCTTAACACCTACACCAATATAACACCAATAAGCAGTAATGATCTTCTGAGCTCTATAGGGCATTTTTAGAGAGTCTAGAACATCCTGCAGGGTATAGGGTGCTGTCTTTAAAAAGTTGGGATATTCCTTTGTAAGAACTTTTTTGTCATGATTGCCCTTTGATTCAGCAAGATAAGTAAATGCATCAATAACCTCTTCACATAGCCTTATGAACTTAACAACAGATTCCTTTGAGCCTGGTACATATTCTTCCATTTTGGCAATAAATTCTTCCTCACCAAAGGGCATAGTTGCATCAATTCTTCCACCTTTTTCATTGGGTACAATAAGCCTATAGGCCTCTGGAACCTCGATCCATTCTACATCCAATCCTATTCGGTCCTCCAATAGCATTCTCACATTACCCTTGTCATCAGGTGGCCCAAAATCAGAAATCTCATGAAGTGAAGGCTCAAATTCAAATCTGCCCCTAACAAAGCTTGTTGCAAATCCTCCTGGTAGATTGTGCTGCTCTAGCAGAAGTGTTTTCATCCCTTTTCCTGCAAGGGTAGCTGCAGCAGTCAAGCCACCATTACCGGCTCCTACTACTACAGCATCATACTCAGTCTTAAAGTTATTTGACATACTCTCCCCTCCCAACAATAATATTGTGGTATAACCACCAACCAATTATATTATAAAGATATTCTAGAAGTTGTGTCAATATGCAAAAATATAAAATTCATACAAAAACCTCTAACCTATATATTACATTCAACTGATGGTATAAGCAGGAACCTAATATAAAGGTAATAACAGTAATCCATATGAGACTTTTATCCCACTGGATTGGCTGGCTCGATTAACAACTCATATACCTAGCAGAGGAGAACAACTGGTCCCGTATTATGGATACTACTACAACCAGTTTCGTGGCGTGAGAAAAAAAGAGGAAAATGAAGAGAATGATTATGGAGTTAGGATTGTGGTTGGGGGCTACAGGACAGGGAAGGAAATTGATATCAAAAAAACGGGAATTTTTGTATGAGGCAATTATTATTTAAGGGACAAGGGGACAGGATACTTGCTCCATAAACAAATTACAAATAACCTTTCTACTTTTCCTATAAAGAAAACCGCTGGAGAACCAGCGGTTAGAATTGCATTCTGTAAAAGCAATTTACACAAAATCATAGATTCTGGCAATCTGCTTTTTAGCAGAAACTTTATTTTTTTTATCTTTGAGCTTCAAACTGTCTTAAGAGTTTAACAAACAGCTCTGGAACCTTTGCCATATTTTCAGTAGACTCTACGAATGAAATTCGAAACTGTGTACTTCCTGGGTTTTCTTCACCTGCATCAACATTGTAGAAGCCCTTCATCGGTGCTACAAGAAGTGTTGTTTCAACACCGTCGATGTTAACAGATCCTTCTCCCGCACAGTACAAGACGAAGTCAATGGCATCAAATCCAGGCTTTACTACATTTCTAACGTCAATTACAGAGTATATGGATGCATCAGGACTGGAAACAATTAATCCAGGCTCATGCTCCTTCAATCCTTTATATACGTTGAAAATTTGTTCCTTATAGTACTCTCTAAGACCCTTACACCATTCAGCAATTTGCTCTTTGCTTTCATGAGCTAATGCACCAAATATATATTGACCAATTACATTAGCACAAAGGTTTGCTGTATACTCAGCTACAGAGCGGTTGTTGAACTCAGCATTGTCAGTGATTAAAGCACCAATTCTTAAACCACAAGCATTCCATACCTTTGATGCAGTCTCAATACTGATCCTTCTGCCTTCGATGCCAGGCACTTCAGCATCGGTGATTCCCCAGATGCTGACAAGCTTGCTTTCTTCTTCATAGTAGAGCTCACGATAAGCTTCATCGCTTGCCATCCACATATTGTATTTTACGCACAGCTTAGCCAGTTCCTTAAGGGTTTCATGATTATAGTACTGTCCTGTTGGATTGTCATAAGGAATGACAAGGAGTGCTCCAGGATTATGTGCTTTAATGGCTTCTTCTATTCTATGTAGCTCTGGAAGGCTGAACTGGCCGTCTTCGTTTAAACTACGTCTTACTGTAACGATTTTACGTCCAATTCTTTCTGCAAAGGAGATATAATTGGTGTAGGCGGGATCGATTACCATTAGGGGTTTGTCTTCAGTCCCTGCAGCACCACAAACACCCAATAGCAACAATTCCATAGCAGTAGATCCACCATCAGTTACCTGAACAAATAATTTACTTGTGTCAAAGCCCTCGCAATTAAGAATGTTCTTAAATGCATCCTGGCACTCTTGAAGACCAGCAGTAGTTGAATATCTTACCACACCCTCTGCAAATGGACTTTCAGGTGCACCAAGCTCAAACATTCTTTTCTGCATAGCTGGATTTGTGGGGAGTGAAACATTACCGATGCCTACATTGATTACTGCTTCAGGCTTCACTTTACGCTCCTCATATTTCATTTGTGCTAAACGGACATCCGATGGTGTCCTAGATTGGAAGTGAGCAGATAAAATTGGTTTACTCATTATCAAAACTCCTTTTCTAATAAGTATTTTTAAAAATTTGAGCTACACTACTTAATATATAGTGTATACTTTTTAGTTTGCCCAGTTCTATTTTACCATTATTTCATGTTTATTTCACTTTATATTTTGCATTTTCATTAAGAATGATACGAATAGTACAGTTAAAATAAAGGGGAGAAAATAATAATAAATGTATATTTTACTGTGAATAGCGGAGAAATTTTTGGTATTCTAAGCCCTAATGGTGCAGGGAAATCCACTACACAAAACATACTCGCCAGCATCTTAAGTAGATATATAAGAGAGGTTAGAGGGATAGATTTAATAGTTTAAAACAGTACAAAGATTGCCCTATAAGTCCTACATCAAGGCTTAGAGGACATATGTATATAGATGTACTTTTTAGATACTAAAAGATCTTTTTATTTTTTTTGCATTTTTTATCACTTGTTATTCCTATGGTTAAATTTGGTTTTTGATAAAGCATTCCTGCCACAATAGCTGTAATAGGTATGGCATAGATCAATCCAATGCTTCCCGCCAAAACTCTAACGATTTCCGTTGCCATGGCATCCATATTGACGACTCTTGCAAAGGGGATCTCATAAGCCACTAAAACCAAAAGGAGTGACATGGAAGCTCCTGTATAGGCTAAAATCAATGTATTAGCCATAGTTCCCATAATATCCTTTCCGACATTTAATCCTGATTTAATCAAATCCTTTGTCTTTATAGCAGGATTAGCATTTCTAACTTCATCTATGGCAGAAGCTATAGACATACCAACATCCAAAACAGCACCTACAGCTCCAATAATCATGCCTGCAAACAGCAGGCCGGTAAAATCAAAGTTGGTTCTTTGAGGAATATACATCAGCATCTGGGATTCATCGCCGCTTAATCCTGTTAACCTGGTTGCCTGAGTCATGATCCAGGCAAGCATACCGGCAATCACTACGCCGCCAATGGTACCAATGATAGCTGCCAATGCCTTTTTGTTAAAGCCGCTAATGATCACTACAGTAGCAGTGACAATAATAGAGGCTACAATAATAGTAATCAAGATAGGTGGATACCCGCCTAGAATGAGCGGTATAAGCACCTTTAATACAAGAAAGCCTGTGATTCCTAGTGTAATAACAGTTTTTAGTCCCTGAAGCCCTCCAATCAGGATAAGAGAAAATACAAAAAACAGGGTTAAGTATCCTAAATAATGATCTCGGGTTACCTCTGTAATATAACTTTTTGTAACGACACCGCCTTGGCTTTCGATCCACAATAACACACCTTCACCCTCTTGAAAATAAAAATCCCTTGCAGGATTTCCAGACAAAGTATGTGTGATTGCCATAGTTTGTCCTTTGTAGGTCCCTTGACGGATCTCAATAATAATTTCTTGGACTTCTGGTGAATCTTTAGTAATTTCAATAATTCTGCCCCTAACGGTTTCGCTAGCTACAGGGGATTCTCCAAAGACAATTAGTGATGTGCAAAAAATGAAAAGAATCAGTGAACATAAAAAAGCTTTTTTCATTATTTTTCTTCCCCCAGTTTCTCATATGTAATCTTACTTTTTACATAATGGATATTTTGCATCCTATATTACTTGCTATTATAGCACTGGTTTTTTAGTAAGTAAATAAAATCAGAAAGGTCTGATATAATTAACATTTCAAAGAAATCAATTAAATAAGCATGATAGATGTAATTTGAAAATTATTAAATATTTAACAAAATCATCCATTATAAAAAAGGATTATATAGGGATTAAGTAGAATTATTATATAATAATACATAAACAACGATATAATAATTTTTTTACTATTTAATTTGGCCTATGTAATTCTCCACAGGAGTTTTATATGAAATCAAAAATATACAGCCAGTACACTGTAAAGTAATTTAAGTATATATTTTGATTTTTTTTATTGGACATAAATAACTATGCAGCTATAGGGCGTCATTAATATACTAAAAGGAAGGAGGCTAGAATTAAGAATTTAGGAAAGGAGGTATATTTTCTAATTTATTTTGGCTTTCAATCACAAACTTTTTCATTATGTACCAGATGATTAGTGTTAGGGTTGCTATTATTGTCATTTATAATTCATCTTTTAATGTTGAATTATAAGGAAAAAAAGGAGGAAATACTTACGTGATGAAGTATACTGGAAAAGCATTAAATAATAGATTAATAAGCACAATACTTACATTACTTTTGATAGTATCATCATTTTCTTTTGCATTTGGAGTAACAGAATCAGATACTACAGCCTCTACAGTTGTAGATATTGATTTAACAGCCAATAATGATATAGTGGCATTAGATAACAAAGGAAATGGAACGCATGAACTTGTTATTATGGGAACAACTGATATTCATGTAAACCTTATGCCATATGATTACATGACTGACAGAGTCAATGAAAACCATGGAATGTCAAAAGTAGCAACACTAATTGATCAAATTAGAGCACAGCATAAAAACACATTATTGTTAGATGCAGGAGACATGATTCAAGGAAGTCTATTAGGCAATATAGAAGCGGTAGTAGATCCACTGAAGGATGGAGAAGTACATGTATCTATCAATTCTATGAACATGATGGGATATGATGCAGCAATTTTAGGAAACCATGAGTTTAATTTTGGATTGGATTTCTTAGAAAGAGCTTATAGCGGTGCTAATTTCCCTGTAGTAAATGCCAATGTTTATGAAGTAGACACAGACGAAAACTACTTTACACCTTATGTGATTTTAGATCGCGAAATAGATGGGGAAGCAATCAAGATAGGAGTCATTGGTTTTACACCACCACAAATTATGATATGGGATAAAATACACTTAGATGGAAAAGTATATACAAAAGAAATAGTAGAAACAGCAGAGAAGTTTGTACCGGAAATGAGAGAAGCTGGAGCTGACCTTATCATAGCAGTTGCCCATACAGGCATTGATGCAAATGAAGGAGCCAGTGAAAATGCAGCCTACTTCCTAAGTCAAGTGGAAGGCATAGATGCTATGGTACTAGGGCATCAACATAAAAGATTTCCAAGTACAGATTATGAAAATATACCAGGAATAGATATTGAAAAAGGAACAATCAACGGTGTACCTACAATTATGGCAGGATCATGGGGAAATAACCTAGGAACCATTGCTTTAAATCTTACATATGGAAACGGTGTATGGACAATCCTAGATAGCAAATCAGAGTTAACAGCAACGGCAAACCTATCACCAAGACAAGACATCGTTGATTCTGTAGCAGCAAAGCATCAACAAACAATTGAATACGTAAATACACCAGTAGGGGAAACTTATGCAAACCTAAACACATTTTTCTCTAGAGTAATGGATAACAAGGTAATACAATTAGTAAATGATGCACAGCTATGGTTTGCAGATGGGTTCTTTGATGGAACAGAATATGAAGGTATACCAGTACTTTCAGCAGCAGCACCGTTTAAAGCGGGACGTCATGGACCAGATTATTATACAAATGTAGAAGCTGGTGGGATAGCCGTTAAAGATGTTGCAGATATTTATATTTATGACAATACTTTACAAATTGTTAAGGTAGATACTGCAACCTTAATAGGCTGGCTAGAAAAGTCAGCAGAAAACTTTAATCAAATTAATCCAACCAAAACAGATGATCAAGTACTGCTAGACTATAATTATAGAGGCTTCAACTTTGATCACATTGCAGGGATTGAATATCAAATCGATGTAACAAAGCCAGCCGGCAAAAGAATTGTTAATGTTACCTTTGAAGGAAAACCATTAGCAGCAGGTATGGAGTTCTTAGTAGTAACCAATAACTATCGTGCTTCAGGCGGTGGAGATCACCTATTAAACTCAAACTCAGAAGTTGTCTACTCAGGTACAGAAGAAAATCGTGAAGTAATCATAGATTACATCACAAAAGTAGGTGCAGCTGATCCACAGGTAACAAATTATTGGTCAATTCTACCTGTAGAAACAGCAGGAAGAGTAATATTTAGAGGCTCATCTATAGGTCAAGACAGCATGGATGATTTTGAAGCAGAAAAAGTAGCCTATATAGGTGAAGAGGACGGATGGAGCCTGTATGCATATAATTTAAGCTTAGGAGCAGAAGAGGCAGCCATAATAATAGAAGAGCCAGTAGTAGAAGAGTCCGTAGTAGAGGAAACTATAGTAGAAGAGCCTGTTGTAGTAGAAGAACCAGTAGAAGTAATAGAAGCACCTACAACCATTTATATTGTACAAACAGGAGACTGGTTGTCTACAATAGCCATGAAGTACGGAACTACCTGGGAAGAGCTTCAGGAAATGAATGAAATTAAAAACCCTAACCTTATATTTCCAGGGCAAAAAATTATTGTACCTGCACAATAAAGTCTGCCGCTACTTACTAGAAGCGGGGGGGTTCACCAGTAAATTTGTTTATCAGAATGGAGGTTTATGACCTCCATTCTTTTTATTGTACTCGTAATTATTGGGTATAAGGTAATTAATGAGATAATATAATATAAAGCAATGTATAAAAAATACTTAAATGTAAAAATTATGTAATAACTAAAAGCAAATAGAAATAGAGAGAATTTTAAAGAATTATAAAGGAATTCACTATTAAATGTAGTATATATACAGTAATAGTACAAGAAAGGTAGAATGAAATGGAGGAAAAAGTGAGAAATACTACAGAACACTTTGAGGAGACTTATTTAGCTGCGTGTGCTCAACAAAGCAAATATACAAGAGGGAGAAGAATAGAAGAAGAGGTTTGTCATGTTAGAAGTCCCTATCAAAGAGACAGAGACCGTATTATTCATTGTGAGTTTTTTAGAAAACTTAAAGGGAAGACACAGGTTTTTATCGTAAAAAATGATAGCTTTAGAACCAGGTTAACCCACACATTAGAAGTAAGTCAAATAGCTAGAACCATTGCCAGGGCTTTAAGATTAAATGAAGATTTAGTAGAAGCCATTGCTTTAGGCCACGATTTAGGACATACATGTTTTGGTCATAGCGGGGAAGAGGTATTAGATGGCATTGTTGGTTCTTTTCAACATAATCAGCAAAGTTTGAGGGTAGTAGATTTTTTAGAAAGAGGCGGAAAAGGTTTAAATCTTACCTA
This sequence comes from Natronincola peptidivorans, assembly GCF_900111615.1. GTDB lineage: Bacteria > Bacillota > Clostridia > Peptostreptococcales > Natronincolaceae > Natronincola_A > Natronincola_A peptidivorans. Next base: position 25,135 of record NZ_FOHU01000001.1, read on the forward strand.
TGAAGTAAGAGATGGCATTTTAAATCATACCGGAGAAGGAATCCCTGTAACAATGGAAGGGAAATTAGTAAAATTGGTGGATACACTCACTTATCTATGTCATGACATTCAAGATAGCATTGGTGCAGAGATATTAAGAAAGGAAGATATCCCTGAAGAGATTTTAGAAGTGTTGGGTAATACCCATAGTCAAAGAGTAAATACCTTTGTACAGGATATTATTAAAGAAACTTCTAAAAAATTAAAAGAAGGGGCAGAACCGAATATTTATCAAGCAGAAAAGATGTATGATACTATGATGCGACTTCGTTCTTTCATGTTTACAAAAGTATATAATGGTGAGCTATGTCTACGAGAGAAAGAAAAGGCTACTTATATCGTTAAATTCCTATTTGATTATTTTATGGAAAGACCACAAGACATGCCAGTTAGATACTTTAATATGATTGAGAAGGAAGGAATAGAAAGAACCATAGTAGATTATATAGCTGCCTGTACTGATGATGATGCTATTAAATTATTTCAAAGAAAGGTTATTCCTTCACCCAAATAGAATTAGATGTAAATTTATCCATAAATTTTCAGAATTTATTTATTTTAATAGATAAGAAGGATTTGCGGCGATTAATGTCGAAATAACTTCGTCACACCTCTTATAAAGGTATTTATTTTGCGAAATAACATAATCTTTATGGAAGGAGATTCGAAAAAGATACAGAAATATAGTATAAAGTCATTTATAACTAGGTGGTGTAAATGGAAAACTATTTTCCAGAAGAATTAATTGAAACAGTAAAAGATCGTAATGATATTGTGGAGGTTATCTCACAATATGTACCATTAAAATCCACAGGGATGTCGTCAAAAGGATTATGTCCTTTTCACAATGAAAAAACCCCTTCCTTCACTGTTAGTAAAGATAAACAATTTTATAAATGTTTTGGTTGTGGTGAAGGTGGAGATGTGATCGGGTTCATTATGAAGATAGAAAATATGGACTTTATTGAGGCAGTAAAGATGCTGGCCCAACGAGGAAATATACCTATAGATGAATCAACAACCTCTGAAGAAATGAAGAAAAAGTTGGAAAGGCAAAAAGTTTATTTTGACATCAATAGAGAAGCAGGTAAATATTTCTATGAACACTTAGTACAAAGGAAAAATCCAGCCCTCAATTATTTGATAAAAAGGGGATTAACTACTAGAACGATAAAATCCTTTGGTCTAGGTTATGCTATAAATAGCTGGGATGATTTACTTAATTACTTGATACAAAAAGGTTATAAGATAGAGACCATAGAGCAGTGCGGATTAATCATTAAAAACAAAGAAAAAAATAATTATTACAATCGCTTTAGAAATCGTATTATGTTTCCTATATTTGATGTAAAAGGAAATGTAATTGGATTTGGAGGAAGGGTATTCGATGATTCTTTACCCAAGTATCTCAACTCACCAGAAACTGCATATTTCAATAAAAGCCAAACATTATATGGATTAAATATAGCAAGCAAACATTCTAGAACGGGACGAGTAATCTTAGTTGAAGGTTATACAGATGTTATTGCATTACATCAAGAAGGGTTTAAAAATACCGTAGCAACTTTAGGCACATCCTTCACAAAAGGACATGCAATACTATTGAAAAAATATTTTAATGAAGTGATTATATGCTTTGATGGTGATAGTGCAGGCTCCAAAGCTACCCTAAGAAGTATAGAAATCTTAGAAAATGTCCATATAAGTATTAGAGTACTAATTTTGCCCAACAATATAGATCCTGATGACTTTATAAAAAAATATGGGGAAAAAGCTTTTGAAGCAAAAATTGAGGAAGCTTTAAGCGCTATAGACTATAAAATATATCTAGCTCAAAAACAGCATCCTTCAGGGAGCACAGAGGATCAAATAAAGTTAGGAAAAAAGATTGCTAATATTATTAGAGAGATAGACAGTCCAATAGAGCAAGAAGCTTATATAAAAAAGATAGAGGAAAAAACAGGTATATCTAAAAATGCAATTATTAGTGAAATATATGGAAAAAAGACAACAACTGATAAAGGTAATAATACTAAGTATAGTTCCAATTACAAAAGAAATAATAAATATATACAAGCAGTACCTTTAGTAGAACAAAATGGGCATATTATTGCTGGAAAACAACTGATTAAATATATGCTAACAAATCCTCCAGGCATATCAAATATATTAGAAAAAGTCGAAATAAACGATTTTATACTGGAGAGTCATCGTATCATTTTTCAATATATTTTAGAAAAACACCAAAACTTTGACGATATAAACAAGATAATGGAGCATTTTCCAGAATTGCATGAGGAAATCAAAGATATTATAAATATAAATATCCAACAAGTTGATATAGATCAAGCAATAGATAAATATAAGAAGGATGTGAAGAGATATAAATTACTCTTTGCCCGTAACAAATTGAAAGAGGAACAACAGGATATTATTAAGAAAGAAAATTTAGACAAGGAAGAGGTTGAAAAACAATTGTTAAAGCTAGGTGTAGAAATGATGAATATCAATATAGAGCTTCAAAAACTGCAGTCGGAGGAAAGGAGGGAACAAAATTGAACAATCTTAAGGATGGAAATGATAGAAAAGAATCAGTAAAAAAGCTAATAGAAAAAGGCAAAAAAAGAGGTATGATTACTTATACTGAAATTATGGATACACTAGAAGAAGTAGATATAGATAAAGATCAGATTGATGAAATATATGAACATTTAGCTACAATGGGTATAGATGTAGTAGGAGATAAAGAAGAGGATATTGATTTAGATGTGGAAGATTTAGAAATAGAGAATGATATTACTATAGAGGAAACCATCAAAGATGAGGTTGCCCTACTAAAAGGTGTTAATATAGACGATCCTGTTAGAATGTATTTAAAAGAAATTGGGAAAGTTCCTTTGCTGTCCGCCGATGAAGAAATTGATTTAGCAAAAAAAATGGAAGCTGGAGATGAAGAAGCAAAAAAACGTTTAGTTGAAGCCAACTTACGACTCGTTGTTAGTATCGCAAAAAGATATGTAGGAAGAGGTATGCTGTTCCTTGACCTAATACAAGAAGGAAATCTTGGTTTAATAAAAGCAGTAGAAAAGTTTGACTATACAAAGGGATATAAATTTAGTACTTATGCTACTTGGTGGATTCGTCAAGCTATTACTAGAGCCATTGCAGACCAAGCCCGAACCATTAGAATCCCTGTGCATATGGTGGAAACCATCAATAAATTGATTAGAGTTTCTAGACAGTTATTACAAGAATTAGGAAGAGAGCCGAGACCGGAAGAAATTGCAGAAGAAATGGATTTATCAGAGGATAAAGTCAGAGAGATACTAAAAATTGCACAAGAACCTGTTTCCCTTGAAACACCTATTGGTGAAGAAGAGGATAGCCACTTAGGAGATTTTATTCCTGATGATGATGCTCCAGCTCCTGCTGAAGCAGCGGCGTTTTCTCTATTAAAAGAACAATTAATCGAAGTTTTAGATACTTTAACTCCAAGAGAGCAAAAGGTATTACGTCTAAGATTTGGACTTGATGATGGCAGGGCAAGAACCCTTGAGGAAGTAGGGAAAAAATTTGAAGTAACAAGAGAGCGTATAAGGCAGATCGAGGCAAAGGCCTTAAGAAAATTAAGACATCCTAGCCGCAGCAAGAAACTAAAGGATTATTTAGAATAAAAGCAAAAAAACCCAGTGACCATAGCGTACAGATAAATACGTCAAGGCGCTGGGTTTTAATACGAGTAAGAACAACTACCAGTATTGCTTTTGTTTACCATATTCAATTTTTTTCTTAATCTCTTCCTTGGTCTCTTGATCCTCAAGTTGATCCTGTAGTGTGTGCATTACTTGATCGGCTTCTTCTTCCCACTCTTGAGTGCGTCCGCCCCAACTAAAATGTACTAATTCTTCAGGGGGAACAATTCTTTTCTTTTTTTTCTTTGTATCTGACATAAGCGATGCCTCCTTTATATTAGTGTAGGAAGAAATTTTAAAAAATATAATGTTATATTTTAGAAACATAATAAAAAACAAGGGAGTAATAACATGCAAGTAAAATTGCCTCCAAGATTAAAAAAGATTACTGAATTGATTAAAAAAAATAGCCGAGTTGCAGATATAGGCACTGATCATGGGTATATACCCATCTATCTAATAGAAAATAGGATTACGCCTCATGTTATTGCCAGTGATGTGAATAGGGGCCCCTTAGACACTGCAAAAAGCAATATAAAAAGTCATGGTTATAATCAACAGGTGGAATTACGACTGGGAAGCGGGCTGGAGGTTTTAGTCCCTGGAGAGGTGGATACTGTGATTATGGCGGGTATGGGAGGGATGCTAATCAAAGAGTTGTTAGAGGCTGCACCAGCCATTACCCATAGTATTGATACCCTTATCCTTCAACCAATGCAGGCTCAACAAGAGCTAAGAAGATATTTGGTCAGCAATGGTTATGAAATAGTACAGGATCTTTTAGTAAGGGAAGATTTTCGTATCTATGAGATCATAATAGCTAAAAAAGGAAAACAAGTAGTGGAGGATGAAATATACTATGAAATAGGATTTCATATTAAATTAAACCCAAAAGAATTGGCCTTGGCCTTTATCATTGCAAAAATTAAGAATCAACAGGAAATAATCTCCAGCGTAGAGGGCGAGACCTCTGTAGGAGCCAAGAAAAAGCTACGGGAATGTAGAGAAACCTTAGAAAAATTAGAAGAGGTGTTACGATGGCTGAAAAAGTAAAAAAAATAATGGATATTGTTGAAACACTGGCACCCAAACACTATGCCTACCACTGGGATCAGGTAGGGTTGCAAATCGGCAGCGAAAACCATCAGGTGAACAAGATCCTAGTATGCTTAGATATTAATAAAGAAGTTATAGAGGAAGCTATGGACAATAATGTTGACCTTATAATCAGTCATCATCCAATGATTTTTTCACCCATGAAATCCATCCTGCAGGAAGATAGTAAAGGAAAGCTTGTATATGAAGCAATAAAACATGACATCAGCATCTATGCTGCCCACACCAACATGGATATTGCACCTAAGGGGTTAAATGACTTTGTGGCAAATAAGATGGGGCTAAAAAACATAGAGATTCTAGAGGCTACTGCAAAGGAAAAATTATATAAGCTTGTGGTATTTACTCCAGAGGGATATGAAGAGAAGGTTGCAGAAGCCCTAGGGGCAGGAGGAGCCGGCCATATTGGGAACTACAGCCACTGCAGCTTTAGAATAAATGGTACAGGAACATTTAAACCATTAGAAGGCACAAACCCTTTTATTGGTAGTCAAGGGGAGCTGGAAAAAGTCCAAGAAATTAGAATAGAAACCATTGTTCCTCAAAGTAGTCTAAGAAAGGTCATAGAAGGTATGCTAAAAGTCCATCCTTATGAAGAGGTTGCTTATGATCTCATACCACTGGAAAATGAGGGAGACGAAAAAGGCATAGGAAGAATAGGGATTCTAGAAAGCGCATTAATGGCAAGAGAATTTGTAGCAAGAACAAAAGATGTATTCAATATAGAGCACGTAAGGGTCGCAGGCAGCTTAGAACATAATATCAAAAAGGTGGCTATTGTGAATGGAAGCGGAGCCAGCTATATTCAACTGGCCAAGGCTAAGGGGTGTGATTGTCTCATAACTGGAGATATGAAGTATCACGAGGCACAAAAGGCAGAAGAGCTAGGCATAGTGGTGATAGATGCTGGACATTTTGAAACAGAAATATTTTTTGTGGAGTTGCTTATCAATTATTTGAAACAAGAATTTACAGATAAAAAGGTGGAGATCGAAGTAATGGCGTCCAATATAAAAAATAATCCTCTTAAAATTATGTAGATAAAAAAAACCAAATATTACCTTTTGACATAAATCTATATCCATGGTATGATTGTATTCCTGATTGATAAAAATAAATATAGCGAGTAAGTCAGATGATCGCGTCCACAGTTCTACTGTGGACGAGGAAAGTCCGAGCTCCAAAGGGCAGGGTGCTGGGTAATCCCCAGTGGAGGTGACTCCAAGGAAAGTGCAACAGAGAGATACCGCCTGATAGCAATGTCGGGTAAGGGTGGAAAGGTGAGGTAAGAGCTCACCAGCAGTTAGGCGACTAGCTGGCTATGTAAACCCCATCTGGAGCAAGACCAAGTAGGGACAAAAAAGCGGCGGCCCGTCGTGTCCCGTGGTAGGTCGCTTGAGCCAATTGGCAACAATTGGCCTAGATAGATGATCGTCAAATACAGAACTCGGCTTATAGATTTGCTCGCTTATTGAAAAATCAACACTTTGTGTTGGTTTTTTTATTTTTTGCCACCGGGATTTAGCCCCGTAAACTATGCAATATTAACACAATATTAACATCAGTTACCAAATATTAATACAAACTTTATAACTATAGCGTTAAGCTACTATATAAAGGGGGAGAGTTCTTTGATCTATATAGGAGCCTTAATTGTTATAGCTTTTTTATTGCTGGGCTATTATATCATGGATAAAGTTGACAAATTTATAGAAAACAATATTCAACACTCCAATGAATATCATAATGATGAATACACAGATCCTAGCTTAAGGAAACAAAAAGTGCTATTGATTTATGGGAACAATACGTTAACCAATTTAGTAAAAAAATATTGTGATTCACAGAAGTATATGTATGAATCCATAACTGATATTCATTCTATTGATACACAGGCTGGATATATATACTTGTTTGCACTGTCCAATAAGGATGCAGATAATTTAATGGTGGGCTCTATTGGATTTAAAATTTACTCCATCCCTAATGTTATTTCCTTATGCAACAATCAAAAATATTTAAAGATCTATAACGAATTTAGTTTTATCAAGGCATTGCCATATAATCATGATATAGACAAGCTTTTTAATGCTATAAAGGGGGTGATAGAAGATGCAGTCAATGATAAGGCGAAAATATAATTTGACCTATGCAAAGCTAAGTGCTATAGGTTTTTTTGCAATAATATTCATTGGTGCAGTGCTTTTATCCCTGCCTATTTCCTCAAAGAGTGGAGAGGTTACGCCTTTTATCAATGCATTATTTACTGCTACATCTGCAACCGGTGTTACTGGCCTAGTTGTCTATGATACCTATAGTTACTTTTCGGTATTTGGTCAGAGTGTTATACTGGTTCTTATTAAAATTGGTGGCTTAGGATTTATGATTATTGCAACGATGTTTTTATTGATACTAAAGAAAAAAATAGGGATTCGTGAGAGAAATTTTTTAAAGGAATCTGTAAACACCATTCACATAGGTGGTGTTGTGCGTTTAGCAAAGCATATATTAGTTGGAACCCTTCTTTTAGAAGGTATTGGTGCCATCATACTTGCAATTAAATTTAGCTCTGAAATGGGAGTGAAAGAAGGAATATTTAACGGTATCTTCCATTCCGTGTCGGCATTTAATAATGCAGGCTTTGATTTGATGGGAAGATATGAGGAATATTCATCCCTAATTAGATATAGTGATGATGCACTAGTCAATATTACCATCATGACCTTAATTGTGATAGGTGGTATAGGTTTTTTAGTATGGGAAGATATTTACAAAAATAAGGCTAAATTCAAAAAATATCATCTGCATTCCAAGATTGTGTTACTGGCAACAATGGTACTAATATTTTCTGCTGCTATTGGTTTTTATGTGCTGGAAAGGAACAATCTTTTTGCAGATATGGGTATAAAAGAAACCATATTAGCATCATTATTTCAAGCAATAACACCCCGAACAGCAGGGTTTAATACCATTGATACAGCAGAGCTGTCAGAAGGCTCTAAACTTTTAACAATGATACTTATGTTTATTGGTGGCAGCTCTGGTTCAACAGCTGGTGGGATTAAAACAACAACCTTTATCATCACCATTCTTTCTGTTGTCTCTTTAGTTAGACACTCCAACGATTTAAATATATTTGGTCGGAGATTAGAGGACAGTATATTAAAGAGGGCATACAGTATTATTACGATTTATATAACAAGTGCATTTATAGGGATGCTATTTATTAGCTTCATTCAGCCTGAATTGGCACTGAGTAATACTGCCTTTGAGGTTTTATCAGCAATGGGCACAGTTGGACTGTCTACAGGTATAACGCGGCAGTTGAATGCATTATCAAGACTCATGGTTATTATCTTAATGTTTTGTGGTAGATTAGGAAGTCTTGCAGTCCTAATGGCAGTTGCTGAAAGCAAAAATAATATAAGTACGAAAAAACCTCTAGAAAAAATTGTTATTGGTTAATTATTTAGAGAAAGGAAAGTGGAATATGAACACAAGAAAGAAATCTGTATTAATAATAGGTGCAGGTAGATTTGGCCGATATTTAGCTCTTAAGTTTGCAGAATTAGGTAATGAAGTGATGGTTGTAGATCAATGTGAAGAAAGAATAAGCGGTTTAATATCTTCAGTAACAAGTGCAGAAATTGGTGACTGTACTAATGTAGAAGTATTGCGCTCATTTGGTGTTGCAAATTTTGATATTTGCTTTGTGTGTATGGGGGCCAATTTCCAATCCTCCATTGAAATAACCTATCAATTAAAAGAGCTAGGTGCTCCCTATGTTATTGCAAAGACCAATAGAGAAATGCATGAAAAGTTTCTTTTGCGGAATGGTGCCGACGAGGTTGTATACCCTGAAAAAGAAAGTGCAAATAAGGCAGCGGTGAGACTGAGTGCTGATAATGTGTTTGATTATATTGAATTAACATCTGAATATTGTATTTTTGAGATTCCTCCGTTAGCCTCATGGGTTGGCAAAACCATCGCTCAGGTTGCTGTAAGGGTGAAATATAAAATCAATATCCTTGCTACTAAGGAAAATGAACAGGTATTTCCCCTGCCAGGTGCAGATCATGTATTTAACAAAGAAGAACATTTAATTGTTGCAGGAAATAGGGTAGATATAATGAATTTATTGAAAAGATTCTAGTTGAAATACTATGATACAATAGATTTGTAGGGGGTGATTTTATTAACCTAAAAAAACAAATTTATATCATCTACATCATAAAGCTTGCCTTAATCATAACGATCTCTACCATACTGTCCCTGTTTTTAGGGAATTCTGGTATCGGTAAAGAAAGCATCATTATGGTATTTTTGGTTGGGGTATTAGTTGTAACTGTAACGACAAAGGGTTATTTCTATGGTATATTTGCATCTGTAATCAGTGTACTTATATTTAATTATTATTTTACAGAGCCAATTCATACATTGATTATCTACGACAGTAATGATGTCATACTGATGGTATCATTTCTAGGTGTATCTTTGATATCAGGAACAATGACGAAAAGATTTCAAAAACAGCTAGTAATTGCTAAGCAAAATGAACATACTGCCAGGCTCTTGTATAAAACTACAGAAAGCTTTTTAAATATTACTGGACAAAAGAATATTATTATACAAGGGATTGATAATATTTATCAAAACACCCATTACAACAGCAGAGTATTTCTTTCAGATACTGGTGAAACTTATACCCATGACAGCAGAGAATTCATAACAGACAATATGGAGATAATAGAAATCCCCATTCGGGGATTAACGAAGCAGCTTGGTGTAATGGAGATAGCCTATTCAAAAGAAAATTTCTCATTTGAGCATGAGTTGCTTATTAAAACAGTTGTGACGCAAATGGGACTTTCACTTGATAGAGAATTTATATATAATGAACGGGAAAATATTCGTATCGCCATGGAAAAAGAAAAGATGCATAGTAATCTGCTTAGGGCCATATCCCATGACCTCAGGACGCCATTAACAGGTATTGTTGGCGCCAGTGGTGTTATGCTTGAAAATTTAGATCAATTAGATAAATGCAATGTTGAAAAACTTGTTTCTGGCATTAATGAAGAGGCTATTTGGTTAAATAGTCTTGTAGAAAATATTCTAAATATGACTCGGATTAGTGAGGGAAAGCTTGTAATAGAAAAGAATTATGAAGTAGTGGATGATGTTGTCTATGAAGCTATTAGGCACGTCAATAATCTAGCAAAGACAAAAAATATATCTGTTTCTGTGCCTGATGAGATCGTAACTCTGTTAATTGATGGAAAACTGATTGTTCAAGTCCTCATTAACCTGGTAGATAATGCTATAAAACATACACAAGAGAATTGTAGTATATTTGTACATGTGTATACAGAAGATGATAAGGCAGTTTTTGAAGTGGCTGATAATGGAGAAGGGATTGATGAAAGCATTCAAAATTCTCTATTTAATAGCTTTATAACTTTTTCTAGCAAGATTATTGATGATAAAAGGGGAATAGGTCTTGGGCTAGCAATATGTAAAGCTATAGTAGAAGCCCATGGTGGCACTATATCTGTCGGTAAAGCTGCGGAAGGTGGGGCATTGTTCACATTTAAATTACCGTTGGCAGGAGGAGAATAATGGAAGATAACCTGAAGATCTTAATTATTGAAGACGATAAGTATATATTAAACTTCATCTCTCTCTCTTTAAAAACAAGTGGGTACGCATTTGAAATAGCAAAGAATGGTATGGAGGGAATGTCACTCTTTTATAGTCATAACCCAGACATTATTTTGCTTGATTTGGGTTTACCAGATATAGATGGGATTGATATTATCAAATCAATTCGTATGATTTCTGAGGTGCCAATCTTAGTTGTATCTGCAAGAGGGCAGGAAAGTGAAAAAATTGCAGCTTTGGACGAAGGGGCAGATGACTATATTACAAAGCCATTTCATATGGGAGAATTAATGGCACGTATTCGCGTTGTTCAACGAAAATTAAAAAAGGCAATGCAACCCGACAATGCTGAAATATTTCAGATGGATTATTTAACAATTGACTATGAGAAGCGGATGGTTTTAGTAGATGATATTGAGATTCATTTAACGCCGATTGAATATAAAATATTATTACTACTGGTAGCCAATAAAGGTAAGGTCCTTACCCATAATTATATTTTAAAGGAAGTATGGGGATATGGAGAAACTGGTGATGCAAAATCAATTCGTGTATTTATGGCGAACCTTAGACGAAAGATAGAGAAGGATACAGCTTCTCCTCGCTTTATTTTGACAGAGGTGGGGGTTGGTTATAGATTTGCAAATGAATAGAAGGAAGAAATTAAAACTTCTCGTTAAGCGGGGAGTTTTGATTCTTTATTTACCATCAAGTAGTAGTAGAAATACTCTTGAACAAGAAGTCTAGCAGCATAACATATTTTACAGCTAAAAAATAATAATCACTCATTATAATAATTGTACATTTTGAGATTAACATTTACAGAATGGAGTATGATCCAGCAACAAAGCGTGAAGTTATTACACAATGAGACCAGCAAGCCTTACTTAAAGTATGAGAGCAATAAAAATCTAATCCTTCCATGGATTTAGTTTTTGCATTTTTCACATTGACAGTATCATCGATTGCTAGAAACCAATATCTTTAGATGATAAATTATGCTTCATATGGTGATATATATATCCTAATCTATTTCGATTTAGAAGTTCATCATCCCAAAGAGAAGCACTTAAAAATCGATATATGCAGCTTTTATTCTTAGCTTTAGCGATGTTTTCAGCAATTTTCCATAGGATACTTTACCATCCACATGAATACTGCCTTCTATTATTGTGGCAAGATGATTAAATTGTGGTTTGTTCATTCCATAGTTTACATCTTCTAAGAAATTGATTATTTCTTCGCTATGGCCTACAATAGTATTTGGCATAGTCCTGTCCCTTTTTGATAGTATTTTCTTCGTCAATTAATAATGATCATGGGGGAAGAGATTATGCCATATTTGTGTAACTTTACCAATGAAGCTTTTATTTTTCATAACTAGAGTTAATAATAAGAAGAAACATTGGTAATTAATATTGACGTTAAAGTATAACAATGCTACAATATGAATGAATAGAAAATAATATTCATTCACGAGGATGGAGGTAGTTAAATTGACAGATAAAAAAGAAGAAATTTTTAATAGTGCTAGGGAGGTTTTCTACGCAAAAGGGTTTAAAGACACTAATGTTGCAGATATAGCAAAGAAAGCTGGCATAGGGGTAGGTACTTTTTATAATTATTATGCCTCAAAAGAGCAGATTTTCTTTGAAATTAACATGAAGGAAAATGAGAAACTAAAAAAGAAGATAGCAGAATCTTTTGATTCTAATGATGATGATCCCGTTACACTGGTTACAAAAGTAGTGACACAGAATATTGGTGAAATGAATGCAAATCCCATCCTTAAGGAATGGAATAACAAGGAGATTGCTAGTAAACTGGAACAGTATTTCTATGAGCAAGGCGGCATAGAGAATACAAGTGAATTTTTTCAGGGTATTGCAACAGAATTGATCAAAAAGTGGAAGGCTGAAGGGAAGATAAGAGATGATTTAGATGATGAGTTTATATTAGCTCTACTTAATTCTATCCATTATGTCGATATTCATAAGAGAGATATTGGGATACACCACTTCCCAAAGGTGATCCATTACTTGACGGAGTTCATAATGAAAGGCTTAACTGACTGTTGTAATAGGGAATAAACCAAGCAGTCTTTTTTTTGCCCAACAATGAATGAATAAGATTAAATATTCATTCACACAAAAAATAGCAGAAAGGAAAAGGGTTGAAATACAATTAAAAGGTTATTGAAAGAACTAAAATCGGTAGGTAGTGCATGCATTATGTTTAGGATTATCGAGGAGTTTATTTCATTTTTGTTATTAAGGAAGAAAATAAAAGGTACGACTGTTTATGAATATCTAAGATCAAGTGGAGGGTGATAATAATGCGAAAAATCGTGTTAGTGGTATTTGTGATTTCTATTATGATAGTTATAGGATTTGTCACATTTTTAGGTGTTGAAACCCAGCGTGAGAATAGAAATCTCTCTATAGGTAACGTAGATTTTAAAAATCTTAAGGATGGCACTTATATTGGAGAATATGACGGTTATGCTGGTCCCCTCAAATTAAGGGCCAAGGAACTACAGGTTACAGTATCTTCAGGTAAGGTGATAGAGATTCAGATAATAGAACAAGGTCAACACGCTGCAGTCTCTGAAGGAAGTATGGATGAATTAATAAATTTGGTAATCACGCTACAATCACTAGATGTGGACACGATTACAGGAGCAACCGTTACCTCTAAAACCTATCTTCGTGCGGTGGAAGACGCACTGCTGAAAGCGCAAAAGAAATAAGGAATGGATAAGAGCAGATGTTAAGTGGAATAAAGGAGGAAACAAAATGCTACAAATACTAAGGATGATGTCGGCGGTTATGGTCTTCTTACTTGGTTTTGCTGTAATGCTAGAGTGGATCTACAAAGTAAGCACATTTTATGAGGTGATAGTAGAATGAAAAAAGTGACCGCATTTATTGGAAGTCAGCGGAAAAAGGCTACGTATCAAGCTGTTCAGGAAATGGAAAAGAATTTAAAGCAATATGAAGCTATGGACTTTGAGTATGTGTTTCTAAATGATTATGAACTCCAGTTTTGTCGAGGCTGCAAGACATGCTTCGATAAGGGTGAAAAATTTTGCCCTCTAAAAGATGATAGGGATATGCTGTTGGAGAAGATGGAAGAAGCAAATGGTATTATTTTTGCCACTCCCAATTACGCATTTCAAGTTTCTGCTAGAATGAAGAACTTTTTTGACCGTTTTTCCTATATGTTGCATCGGCCAAAATTCTTCAGCAAGACATATACAGCCATTGTTACTCAAGGTGTTTTTGGAGGAAAGGATATAGTGAAATATTTAGAATTTACGGGAATCCACTTAGGATTTGATGTGATAAAAGGCAGTTGTGTGCCAGTATTGGAACCTATGAATGATCTCCAGCAAAAAAAACTCAAACAGGAGATGAAGAAGCTCTCTGATAGATTTTATAGAGGACTTAGTCACTCAACACTATCAGTGCCTTCATTCTCTAGGTTAATGGTGTTTAGGATGACGCGAGCAAGCCTCCAGTCTATAGGTGAGGAGAGCTATGACTATAGCTATTATAAAGATCAGGGCTGGTTTGAGTCTGATTACTATTATGAAACTCGATTAGGACCAATAAAAAAATCTGTGGGAATATTTTTTGATTTTTTAGGACGTCAGCTGGTTAAACATATAACTGTCAAGAAGACGTTTTGATTATCATGCCAATACAGTAACCCCAAAAGCTAAGCTTGTATTATAGAGTCCTAAGTAGGTGTTGGCAGCCATTGAACAAATGGTTATACCAACGACAATATCAAAAAGAGTTATCTGAGGGATCATTAAGATACAGCCTTCATTACCGAGAGACTTGAAGACTGCAAAGAAGGGAAAAAGGATGATTAAGGACTATGAGACAATGAATAGATAAAATAAGTAAATATTGGTAATTAGAAAATATTGAAGGAATACTAAAGAATCAATGGAATATGAATTATTACACTTTTTTTTCAACTGCTGGAGCAAGAGAAATAACGTGTCAAAGAGGATTGATTTTAAAAAGGGTTTTTCCTTCATTTTACCAATGACAACTATTTTTTGGGAGTATGATATTTAAAGAAAATATTGTGAATTACAGTTTAAGAGCACTATCTAGGGGGACTCGATATTATGAGCAGCAGTGTTAATAAAAATGATAAAAACTGTAAAAAGTTCAATAGGTATTTCAAAATAATTAGCATATCCTTTTGTCTAATGATAGTTATATCTAGTTTGTATGTTATCCTAAAGGAAACAATGGTAGTAGGATACAATTCTAGATTTATAGAAACAGATACAAAAGAACATCTTTGTGAAGAGATATTATTGGAAGATTTCAATAAACACTCTGATTTGGCAGGATTTCATATATTTCAGTCTGAAATAGAAAAAAAAATAGCTTTTTTAGAGGAACAGTTAGATATAATAAAAAGTTTAGAAACTCAAAATCTTGAAAGAATAAGAATAGCTGAAGAAGAAAAGTTAACCACTATCTTAACACATCTAATAAAGCTGCCAGAGGATGAATATGATGCAAAAGAAGCAGATAACATGATAAATAGAATTTCTAAGATCGACTATGTATTATTAGAGGCCCTGTATCATAAAGGGGTTACTATCCATTTAACCAATACCAACGTGACGGGATTAAAAGAATTTGCCCACCTTAGAGGTAAGGTCCCTAGAGGATGGGAGGAACTAGGTAAAACCTGGGATGATGTTGTGGGAGTAGGTGGCAGAAACGTAGCTGCAAAAATTGGCTATAGTAACCCAGGCACTCATCATGACTGTATTAATTTAGAACTCCACGAAATTGGACACTCGGTAGATTACAAAGTACTTAACTACATTAGCCATCAGGAATTATTTGAAAACATATTTCAGGAAGAAGCTGCACTTATGTTTACAAACCCTTATTTTTTTAAATATCCAGATGAATACTTTGCCGAAAGCTTTGCTTATTACTATTTCTCTGAAGAAACGAGACAACAATTAAAAGAGAAAGCACCAAAAACATATGAATTTATGAAGGCTTTACCTTTACTTATGGGAGGAAACTCTTGATATTTGCTATTGAATAAATATTAAGTGATAATTTTCCACCCAATGATCCAACAACACCTTTTGAAGCTTCAGTAATCATATATGCTATCTACAAACTATTTGGCAGAGGCTATGTTTGACAGTAACACTACATGCAAAGAAAGATTCAAAGAAGAACTTCAAAGAATTTTTGAATAAGGAAGATATAAGAAATATGTTATTAATCTGAAGAGAAAATAGCTATTTAAAACACTTAAAATATAAGATTTAAGTGTTTCTTTTTTTAGGATAAATGTATAGTATCAATACTATGCTTGAGATTATAGAGGATATATTGGCATAGAGATAGGAGATAATAGATTAGTAGAATCCTTAAGGATTCAAAAATCAGTGATGGGGTATAATAATAAAAAATTACCTAGAGGTGAAAGGGGATTGGGTCAATTGAGCTATGTTATTATTGGAAATGGAATAGCGGGACTTTCAGCAGCGGAAACAATCAGAAAAAGGGATGAAAATGCAGACATTACCATTGTTACTAATGAAGAATATCTTACCTATTATCGTGTGAAACTGTCCCATTATATTTCCAAGACCTTCGATGATGAAGAATTTGTAGTGCATAATGAGAAATGGTATCAGGATAAGAGGATTAAGGTTCTGTTAAAAACCATAGTGGAAGGACTTGATGTTGAAAACAATGCCATAACCTTGGACAATGGAAAAAAATTAACCTATGACAAGCTACTAATAGCCAATGGCAGTCGGCCTTTTATACCACCAGTTCAAGGGAAATATAAAAAAGGTGTATTTGCTCTAAGATCATTAAATGACTTAAAGTATGCAAAAAACTATCTTTCCTATTGTAAAGACATAACAGTTATTGGCGGAGGACTTTTGGGATTAGAAGCTGCTTGGTCTATAAAGGAACTAGGAAAAAATGTGAATGTAGTTGAATTCTTCCCCTATCTATTACCGAGACAGCTGGATGAGGAGCTTTCTAAGGTATTTACAAACAAGCTAGAGGAAAGAGGATTAAGGCTGCATTTGGGAGCTGCTGTAGAAGAAATCCTTGGAAATACCGTAGTTGAAGGCATAAAAATGAAGGATAATAATGAGTTTAAAACAGATGGCGTTTTATTTTCAGCAGGCATAAGGCCAAACCTGGATTTAGTGAGAAATACAAATATTAAGTATGATAAGGGAATTCTTGTAGATGATGGTATGAGAACCAACATTGATCATATTTTTGCTGCAGGAGATGTAGCTGAAGTCAATGGTGTTGTTTTGGGATTATGGCCAGTAGCTGTAGAGCAGGGTAAAATTGCTGGAGAAAACATGGTAGGCGGAGAGAAAGTGTATAAGCTACCTCAGTCACATACCTTTACCAATATTGGCGATTTATCTGTTTTTTCTGCAGGAAATATTCAAGATTTTGATAAGACACTAATGGAGGAAGAAAATCAACAAGAAAAAATCTATAAGCTATATATAAAGGAGAACCAATTAACAGCTGGTGCCTTGATAGGTGATACCTCAAAAATGCTAAAAGTTAAAAAGGCAGTAAACAATAGAACAGATATAAGTCATCAATTAAACAAGAAAATGGCCTGTAAAGAAATCATTGAGAGCCTATAAAGGAATTGAAATAATTAAAGACCCATTTATGAGATAATAAATAACGTTACAGCTATATAATTTTCTCTTTTACCACCAAAGTAGATATCGCTAAGGTGGTTTTATTATGCAAAAAAACAAATGAAAAATGAGAATATATTGATGTACCAGGATTAAAGGGGGACTAAAATACCTAGACATCATATTCTCATTAATAGTATTATCACCAGATATTGCTTAGTTATACAAAAAAATAAATAAAAAAACTAAAAAACTAAAACATTTTATTTAAAAAGAATGAGGAAGAATCCATTAGTGCATACTCCTTAGGGAAGTGTTTAAGATTTTTATTAGAAAATACTAATTAGTGTAGAAGAAAAAAGCTATCTTCATAAGAAAGAAGGATATTTCTATTTTAAAAAAGAATATACCTATATAGTTTTAAGGAATGTAGATTCAAGTAGAAACAATTCATTACATTTTCAAAGGAGCTGTATTATGAAAAATATAATAATTTATACCGATGGGGCCTGTAGAGGAAATGGACAAGAAAATGCCCTAGGGGGCTATGGGATTATCCTGATGTATAAAAACAATAAAAAGGAAATTAAAAAAGCCTTTCCTGATACTACCAATAATAAAATGGAGCTATCTGCGGTTATTGATGCACTGGAGATGTTAAAAGAACCATGCAATGTAGAGGTGTATAGTGACTCTGCTTATGTGGTAAATGCTATCAATCAAAACTGGATTGATAATTGGATAAAAAAAGGCTGGAAAACGGCGAAAAAGGAGCCAGTAAAAAATAAAGAATTATGGTTAAGACTTATTGAAATGCTTAGCTATCATAATGTGAAATTTATAAAGGTGAAAGGACATAGTGATAATGAGTACAACAATAGATGCGATCAGTTAGCAAATGAAGCTATGGATGAGTATACCGGAGAGTAACTTGCAATAATGTTCTTTATGAAAAAACCAGCAATGTAGTTTATTTCTAAGAATGAACTATATTGCTGGTTTGTACTATCTAGGTACTTTGAAAAAGCTAGAGTTAAACTAAGCTTTTATTCATCCTTTTCTTCCTTCTTTGGCTTACAAAGATTAGCTTTTTGTACAATATCAGGAACCATATCCATTAGTTTTTCAAGACCGCCTTTTTGATTGATAGGCAGAATCTCTACTTTCCCATCAATGATAGCAATGACAGCTGTTGGTGTAGCCTTGGCACCTATTCCTCCTCCAGTACCGTATCCTTTGCCTCCCTTATCGTCGGTACCATCACCTACTCCTGTTCCTAAGCCAAAGGCGATATCCACCACTGGTATTAAAGTAACATCACCCACAATAATAGTTTCACCTATAACAGTTTTTGATGTAAAGAATTTTTCTAGCTTTTCAAATAATACATCTGCATTTTCAGTAAATTTAGCTGACATAGATTTTTTCCTCCTTTTTCATTTTGATTAAAAATTTTATTATTTTTTTAATGGGTTTAGATAGCAGAAGCTTTATCAGTATCATCACCAACAAAACCAAAACTATCCTCCCTTGGATCTGAGCTTCACCCTCTAGTACTGCACCCTCAAAGGAAGGGATTAAAGCGATAGAGTACCCCTCTAAAAGGGGAGCGAGGGAACTAAAAAAAGCTAAAACCATGGCAGTATCACAGGGATTATCAAGGCCATAATGAGCCTTCACATTTAAAGCTTTGGGTTTAATATGAAACCATAGCTTCATGAGGGAAGCTAGAATGACAGTGAAGGTTTCTCTATTCACAAGCCTTAGCCATTCTTCAGGTGACTTTTTCAGCTTAGACTTACTTTTCTCTTTACTTTCTTGCTTCTTTTTATTGCTCTTTTTCTTTATTTTTTCTTCTGCTTTTTCTTCCTCTTTATCTAAAGAAAAAGAAAAGGGTATACCTAAAAGTTTAAGCATTATCTTGGGAGGGAAAGCATCATCCTTCATGATATTTACCTGAAGTCCTTTCCATAGCCAGCTTATACCACTTTGGAATTTTACAGTCTCATATTTTGACCCTGATGCATGGTAGTGGATAGGCACAAACAACAGAAGAAGAAGTAAAGTCAATAAAAACAATAAAATATATTTTAAGATCATTAATACCATCATATACTACCCCTCATTAACAAAGTCTTGGTCCTATTTTTTAAAGCAGCGGCAGCATATTTCTTTAGGACGGAGGTGCCTTTAACAGCAGATTTTTTTGATGTATTCACTACATATTGCATACCCGGCATCACCTTTAAAAACAATGTAGTATTATCAATGATGCTGTTTTGTAAAGCGACAAAGCTTTTTATATCAAAGGAAACAGTAGCACTATTACAATCCGCTAGTTCTCTTATGTTGCTTAATACCTGAGCTTTTACAGTGACAGCTTCATGAGGAAGATCCACATCTATCATCTCCTCTATCTCCCATAGTAGCAGCTTCAGCTCCGTCAGTTCCTTCCTACACTCTGGACAACCCTTCACATGCTCTTCAAGCACAAGCCTCTCTACTGAAGTTAAAGTATTATCAAGATATTCCTGCAGCCAATCATGATTGAATGTACATTTCATCCCTTACACCTCCCATACCCCTTGTTTTTTAAGGCTTTCCTTCAAAAGCCTTCTACCCCTAAACAAATAGGTTTTTACAGTGCCAACTGGCAGTGACAGTACGTCACTTATAGCCTGATAACTCATATCTTCTACATGACGAAGAATGACAACCGACTTCATTTCATCCGGCAGACCTTCTATAGACTTTTTTAAAAGCTGCTTTGTACTAAGAAAATCTATCTCTTTCTCCACTGTATTAGGATCTGGTATTATCTCCTGATAATCAGTAGTTTTATCATTTAAAGAAACATTCAATGATGCTGTTGGGTTCTTTTTGTCCCTTATATAGTTGAGGCAAGTATTGATGGTGATCCTCTTAAGCCATGGTAAAAGGGATTTACTTGTATCAAAGCTGTTGATAGATTTGTAGATCTTGATATAGATCTCCTGCAGCAAATCAAGGGAGTCTTCCTTGGAATTGGTATAGTAATAGCAAAGGCTATAGATATACTTTTCATATTTACTATATAATAGCTCAAAGCCCTTCATATCCTTAGATTTACAAAGGTCTACCAGTTTTTCATCACAGATTTCCAAAGGATTCCCCCCCTTTTCTCTTAGGCTATACTTATAATATACACCAAAAAATTACTAAAAGTTTCAATAAATAGTAATTTTATGAAAAATTATAGCAAATTATTCTTTAATAAAATGGCAGTGATGGTAATGATTTAACTTATCTTCCATTAGAAATAAAGAATCACCAATCCAGTTTACCTGCTACATACATAATGATTGATGGAAACCAACATAAAACCAACCAACGCAGGAATCACAGGATTTTTGGAGAGAGAACACCAGACAAAAGACATTCACTAACAGTAGAAAATGAAGTGGTAGAAATAGAGATAGTGGCAGGAGATGTAGAAAACAGTAAAATGTCTGTGGATACAGCAGCACCATAACCAAATAATAATGCAAACCAGTAGGAGGTAGACTATTATTTTATCTACCTCCTACTGTATTATGCTTTAGAATTTTTATCCTGGATTGAAACAAAGGGATGGAAATGATGAAGTGGCCCTACACCTTTGCCTATCTCTAATCCGCAGTCAATGGCCTTTGTAACATATTCCTTCGCTTTAGAAATGGCTAGAATGATATCCTCTTCTGATGCAAGATAGGAGGCGATGGCTGAGGATAGTGTACAGCCTGTACCGTGGGTGTTTTTCTTCTGAATTCTTGGAGATGATAGTTTTGTTATAACAACCCCATCAAAAAAAACATCTACTGCATCCCCTGACAAATGACCACCCTTTACCAATACACTTTTTGGTCCCAGCCTATAGATATCCATGGCGGCCCTTTCCATTGCTTCAATGGTAGTGATTTTTCTATCTAAGATAACCTCAGCCTCTGGGATGTTAGGTGTGACGATTGTAGCAATAGGAAGAAGATTTTTGATAAGAGCATTTTTTGCCTCCGGCTGCAACAAATGATGACCGCTTTTTGAAACCATTACAGGATCGATAACGATAACAGGAGGCTTCCATTCCAATAGGGAACTTGTGATTTGCTGTATAATTTCACTGTTTGAAACCATTCCTACCTTCACTGCATCCACAGTGATATCCTTAAATATGGCATCTATTTGTGCCTTTACCATAGCTTTGTCTATTTCTACAACTGCATCCACCCCTAGGGTATTTTGGGCAGTGATGGCAGTAATCACGCTCATGCCATAGTTTCCCAATGCTGAAAAGGTTTTAAGATCTGCCTGTATACCGGCTCCGCCGCTACAGTCAGAGCCGGCAATTGTTAATAAATGCTTCATGCTTTAACCTCCTTTTCAATAAGATGAATTTGATCTAATATGTCTTGAAAGCTTTCATAGAGATAAACCTTACGCTCTATCGATAAGCAATAATCATATAGCTTATTTTTAGCAAATACATAATCAGCTGTTTTTGTAGGACAAAAATCTGAATAACCGTCGCCTATATAGACAGCTGTCTCATAGTTTTTTTTCAACTTTCTCATTAGTGCAGTTTTGCATACCCCACATAGCTGACAATCCTCAGCTTGATAAGGCGCTTCAACCTCTATCTCTGAAGAAAAGATCAATCTATTGGCATAAAAAGGAAGAGAAATACCCTTTCTATCCA
The DNA here is from genome assembly GCF_900111615.1 of Natronincola peptidivorans. GTDB lineage: Bacteria > Bacillota > Clostridia > Peptostreptococcales > Natronincolaceae > Natronincola_A > Natronincola_A peptidivorans. Next base: position 47,048 of record NZ_FOHU01000001.1, read on the forward strand.
AGATATATTGGATATAATAGTCGTAACCATCACTTAAGATATAGATATTATAATCATTTTCTCTACAAAAGGAGACAAAGGTTTGAAAGCTTTCATCGATTTGTATGGTATCGGCGACTTCCTTAAAGGCTTCTTCATCTGTTCTTGTAAAAAGCTTAAAAGTTTCTCTAGCACATTCTATAGTAGATAGTTCTTTAGATTCCCATTTTTTATTGATATCCTCCCAGCCTTCCCCTGCAAATTTTTTTACGATAGTTTCACAAACATCCTGCTTTGTGATGGTACCGTCAAAATCAACAAAGAACACTGGCTTTATTTTTTCCATAGGGAGATCAACTCCTTTGCTGCTTTGCAGGTATCCTCTTGTGATAGGATTGCAGAGATCAAAGAAATACCATCAGCTCCTGTAGATTTTACTTTGTTTATGTTGGATATGGAGATGCCTCCGATACCTACCACGGGAATAGAAACAGCCGCTACTATCTTTTTTAATCCTTCTAGTCCAATTGCTTCACCAGCATCTGCTTTACTGTCTGTAGAAAATACAGCTCCTGCACCAAGATAATCTGCTGCCATTCTTTGACCATAAAGTGCCTCTTGGATGGTAGATACAGAATAACCCAAGATTTTACTTTCACCTAGGATTTTCCTTACTACGTCGATTGGTAAATCGCTTTGACCAATATGTAGACCATCTGCGTCGACAGCCAGTGCTATGTCTAACCTATCATTGATAATCAAAGGAACATTATAGGCATGTGCTATTTTCTTCAGTTTTAAGCTAATATCATAAAATTCTTTAGAACTGATATCCTTTTCTCTCACCTGTAGAAGGGTTACTCCCCCCTCTAAAGCCTTAGCAATGGAGTCAAAAAAATCCTTAGTTCCAACCAAATGACGGTCGGTAATCAAATATAAACTATAATCTACAGCCATTCTATTTGCCCCCTTTCATAAATGGTATTTTCATCTACCAGTGATATTTCATCAAACAGCTTTATTCTAAAGCTCCCAGGTAGATTACCGTCCTTACCTTCCACAGCTTTTTCTCCTGCTAAAGTCATCACCAAATGGCTAGTCATAGTTGCTGCAAGAAGATTATCATTAGCACCGCAGAATCCAGCCGTTAGGGCCCCCACCATACAACCGGCCCCGGTTATTTTTGTCAGCATTTCCGTACCATTTTTTATTAGACCAACCTTTTGTCCATCGGTAATAATATCTATTTTACCTGTAGCAGCCACGATACAATCCCATTGATTTGCTAGTTCTTTACATACTGCTATACCATCTTCGCCATCATCGATGGAATCCACACCTCTAACCTTACTTTTTACACCTAATAAAGATTTGATCTCACCAAGATTTCCTTTGACAACATGAATTTTACCAAATTTTCTTAGCTTGTTTATGTATTCTATTCTTCTGGGGATGGCGCCACAGCCTACTGGGTCTAATACAACGGGTATGTTTTTCTTCGCTGCACCTTTAACAGCTAGCAGCATTGCTAGTTCCTGCTCTTTGGTGAAGGTACCGATGTTTAAGTAGATAGCACTGGAGATTTGACTAAATTCATAGGCCTCATCTGCTGCCTCACACATGGCAGGAGATGCACCTACAGATAATAAAATATTGGCACAGTCATTGATTGTAACATAATTGGTGATGGCTTGCACTAAGGGTGTGTCAGCCTTTACTGCCTTTAAACAATTAACAAATTCCTTCATTATTAACAGCCTCCTTATTATATAAATAAAAATACCTCCCTTTTGATTAGGGAGGTAGACATAAATCCTTGTATTCATAGCACGAATATAATACTCAGAAGGAAATAATTAGCTCCCTACGGTGGCATTACCCACATCAGGTTCAAGGGTTAATGAAATAAATTTCATTTCTCAGTCCTAAGACACCCCTGCTAATGATGCTATTCATTTTGTTTTAGTATAGCACTGGTTTTCCCACTATGTCAACTGACGAATGGAAGCAGATAAGAGATGGAGTTCATCAAGTTGAAAAGGAATCCTCTTGTTTTAATGATAGTTAGAAAATGGTAAAATAGATTTATAGAAAGCTTCTATTGATAAAGGAAAAGAATAGAATCCAATGAAAAAGCGGATAGAGGGAGGTGAAGCTATGCCAGTTTATGAATATAGATGTAAGGAATGCAATGGTCAATTTGAAGAATTGAGAGCTATGGCAGATATGGACAAAGAAATAAAATGTCCCCATTGTGGATCTGAAGGTGCAATGAGACAAATATCTACCTTTGGTGTAAAAAGCAATACAAGTGATCCCCCCTGTAAAACTCCTTCCTGTGGTGCTGGATGAAAGCTGTAGCTTTTCTCAGGAGAGAATAAGAATATTTAAAAAGGACTGTGGATGATAGCTGACTAAATCAGCTTCTTCAACAGTCCTTTTTAATGTGAGTGCTTTATAGTACCATATTAAAATATTTCTCTACAGGCCCTAGCTACATCATTAGCAGCCATCATACCAGTCTGCAAGGAACCTTGCATCCAGGCTCTTGAGACAGAAACATGTTCTCCAGCAAAAAAGACTCTATTGTTGTATTCAGGAGTGATAGCTACCTTGGAAAACAGTCTATGTTCACTTGGTGAATAGAAAGCAAAGGCACCCCAAAACCAGGGTTCGGTGTTCCAATGGACTGTTCTATGGTCTAACAATAACGGATCTAAAGACCCGGGGTAAAGCCCATTTACAGCCTCTACCTGTCTAGTGATATCATAAATATTTAGAGGCTTAGGTATATTTCCTAACCTCACTGCATCTTGCCCCCAGTTATAAGAGGCCTGCAATACCCCAGGCACATTGGGAGAGACGGACGAGTTTAAATCCCAACTGCAGCCGTAGGAATCATGATAACTTTTTTTATAATAGTCACGTTTTTTTCTTAGCATCACAGCATGATCAGAGGGGTACCATATGCTATTAATAGGTAAATCTGTAACAGAAGATCCACCAAGAATTCTCTCCATAGGTCCACCTCTTTCCCAAAATCTTTCACTAAATAGAAAACTGGCTTTTTGTGCAGAAATATAGGTTAAGATTCTAATAGCCTGCATTTTTCTACTGGAAAATAGTGGATCTAGTCGTAAACGGCGTACACTGGAGAAGGGTAGAGTACATACTACAAAATCAAAATCTTGATGCTGTATGTGGGGCTGGCCCTGCCTTCTATAATGAACAGTTACAGTGTTGTCTCCTCTACACTGACTAAGCCCCATGATTTGGTGGCCCATCTTAAGATCAACAGGTCCTAAATCCTTAGGAGAGATATGGGGATAATCATCCTTAGGTGATGGTTGCAGTAATGAATGAAGGAAGGCATTTGGGAACTTTGCCATTCCACCAGGAATTTCATACATAAAGGAAAAATTGATACCGTATATTTCTGCTAGAATCTCAAAAAAACTACGATAAAAGAAAGCACCGATGGAAGGACTGACATTGCTTAGCATAGAGATTGAGCCATCACTGAGACCAGACTCCTGCATCATTTGATGGATATTATAATAATCTGCAAGGTTAATCTGTCGAGAATAAGTTTCTTTAATTTGTAATATTTCCTTTCTTATCTCTGGAGGAATAGCCATCAAAGATCTCTCAAAGGCTATACTTTCTAACTCCTGCCATGATAACCTTCTTTCTTCTGGTGTCATATCAAATAGGGGATAGATATATTTTTGAACATTTCTGCCTTCAGGGTCATTTCGCACCCTTACTCCTCTAACATAAATGAAGGCATTCTCATTAGTCTGGACGAAAGGACGGGTAGGTAGCTTAAATAGATTTAGATAATGCCAAGTGACATTATGACTTACAGGAAATCTCATTGCTCCTAATTCTCCATATAAACCTTTCTTTTTGTCAAAGTAATGGGTATATACCCTTCCTCCTATTCTTTCTTCTTGGGCTTCAAATAGAGTAGTATTAAAACCAAGTTTTCTCAATTCAAAGGCTGTAGAGAGACCAGCCAATCCTCCTCCTAGTACAGCTATCTTGATCCCTTTACAGGAACCGGGTGGTGCAATGTTGGTGATATCAGGTGGTGGATTAAGTAGTTCAACAATATTGGGAAAGTCCACGATACGATCCTCAGCCTCTAATGCGAAGGACATCATGGCATATCGTTCTTTTGTAGTAGGATTGTTTGGTTGAAAAGGAATAATCATGAATATTTGCCTCCTTATTTAACTTTAAAAGTGGTTATCAATAATATATATGAAGGATAAGATTTGATTATTTGTTTTTACAAAAGATACAGCTGCTGTAGAATAACAAAAAAAATTATTTATAAGATTAAAAATATAAGAAATACTAAAGAATAAGTGATAATACTGAAGAGAGGAGAAATGTATAATGAGAAAAGTCATTTGCTGGGGGATAATTTACATAATGATAATGGGAATGACGGCTATAACTACAGGCTGTGCTAGGGAAGAGGAAGAATTACCAGGGGAAGAAGCTCCAGAAGAAGAATTAAGAATACCCTTTGGGGATGTACCAGCTCCGGAAGATATGATTGTAGATGCTGCTCACTGGAAAGATAGATATCCCATGATTTATGAATCCTTTCTAAGAACCTCTAGAATGGGAGATTTTACAGTGGAAGATAGTACCTTAGGAGGGTTGCATCCTGCTGATTATTTAGAGAAATACCCCAATATAAAAATACTGTATGATGGGATAGGCTTTTCAAAAGAATATTATGTGGCAAGAGGGCACTATTATGCTTTAGAGGACGTTATTAATACCGCCAGGCCAAAGCCAGGTGCCTCTTGTTTGGCTTGCAAGACAGGGGAATACGAAAAGCTCTATGTTGAGCATGGAGAAGACTTATTTAGAATGGATTTTCATGAGACTGTCCAAGGAGTAGAGCACTCTATAAGCTGCTATACCTGTCATAGAAATGAACCTGGTGAAAATGTACATATCACTGCTCCCCATTTTGCTATTGGTCTAACAAAACTAGAAGAAGAACCACCAGCAGGAACACAGGCTTGTGCCCAATGTCATGTAGAATACTATTTCGATGCTGATACTGGTGAAGTTGTCTTACCTTGGGATAATGGTATTGAAATCGATGAAATAGAAGCATATTTTGATGAAAGAGGATTCTATGATTGGAAGCATCCAAGAACAGGTACACCTTTAATAAAAGTACAGCATCCGGAGTTCGAGATGTATACAGGAAGTATTCATGATAGAATGAGAATAAGCTGTATGGATTGTCATATGCCGATGGTGGAGGAGGAGGGAGAAACCTACAGATCCCATTGGGCAAAGAGTCCATTAAAAACTGTAGAAGAATCCTGTGGACAATGTCATCAGGATGCCGAGGGAATTATAACCCAAACAGAAGATATACAACGAGAGATAGATGAAATGCAGGTAGAGGTTAGTGATATGCTAGTAAAGCTGATAGAAGATTTTGCCGCAGCATTAGATGAAAGAACAATGGAACAGGATGTGGTTCAACAGCTACAAACCTTACATCGCAGGGCACAGTATCGTTGGGATTTTGTAATGGTAGAGAATTCGACAGGGTTTCATAATGCCTCTAAAGCAAGAAAAGCATTAGAGGAAGCAAAGGAATTTGCTCAGGAGGCTTTAGATTTATTAGCAGAACAGGAATAGATATAAACTATAAAATCAATCACTACCAACAATGGAATAATACTAAAGTTGGTAGTGATTGATTTTATGTATAGAAGAAGCTAAATTTGTATAGAATCTCAGAAAGACATAGCTTCTGAGAGAAAAAGGTAAATCCTCTAAAATAATGTTAAAGAATTTTGAGAACACAAAAAAGAGAAATGTAGGGATGTGATAAAATGAGGGATACTGGCAACACTTTCAATAGACTGATCTCTTTTCTAAAGTCAATGAGATTTGGTTTAGTTTTATTAGGTGCATTAGGAGTGCTTTCTATTATTGGTTCCTTTATACCACAAGGGAGAGATGTAGCTTTTTATCATAATCATTATTCCCCAAACAAGACTAAGGCAATACTAGTTTTAAAGATGGACGATATTTATCATTCTTTTTATTTTATTGTATTATTTGGGGCCTTATGCTTAAATCTGTTTTTATGCAGTATTTCAAGGCTAAGTTCAATACTAAAGAAAATAAAGGAAATCCCAGATTATAAAACCCTAGAAAAATTAGATAAGAAAACTCAGGATGAAAGCTTGGATAAGGATAGTATAATTAAGGTTTTCAAAGAGTATGGTTTTAAAAGGTTTAATAGGATTGAAAAGAAAAATAATAAAATAGTATATTATAGCAAAAAAAATTCCATTAGTTATTTAGGTTCTTGGTTGATTCATACCGGCATACTATTGACGATTGTGTTTTATGGATATGGGCAACTAACGTATTTTACTACAAATGTATATGGTGTCCCAGGGGAAGCTAAAGAGGTTCTAGGAACAGCTTATCGCATAGAAATCAATGATTTCAACATCCAGTATAGAGAGGATGGTACTGTAGAACAATATATTTCTCAGGTAGATTTGAAACAGCAGGATGGAGATTTTATAAAAACAGAAGAAATCTATGTAAATAATCCTATGCGGTATCAAGGATATGCCTTTTATCAAACTGCTACAGGTTGGGCAACGGATATAAAAATCTTTAGGGAGGAAGAGTTGATTAAAGAAGATATTTTCTATGAGTCTACATCCATTATGGATGAAAACTCCCAAGTGCTTATCCAATTTACTAGGTTTTATCCTGACTTTTTATTCAATGACAGAGGGATCATCAATCTATCAAACCAACTCAATAATCCAAGGGTACTATATTCAATATTTTTTAGAGGAGAAAGGATGGCTATGAATGTAGCTGCAATGGGAGAAGCTATTCAATGGAATGAGTTTACTTTTATCTTTAACAACCCTCAAAGATATACTTATTTTCAGGTAAATAAAATGAAAGGGAAACTAGGTGTATTGATAGGCTCTTTATTATTGATACTAGGACTTTATTTATGTTTTTATAGAAGACCAAAGGAACTAGTGATTATTAAAAATGATAATATTTTACAGATTTTTGGCAATAATCAAAGCATAAAAGATATTGGTTTTAATCAAAAGGAGGAATAATATGCTGGATGAGGGACATAGCTTTGTTGCAACATTAGTTTTTTATAGTTTATCAATGGTATGCTATTTTATCTTTTTTATGCTGCGAAATGAAAAATTTTCTTCCTATGGTAGTCTTTTAGTAAAGGTTGGAATCCTTTTTCATACCATAGCTTTATCGAGTAGAACTGTAATGGCCAGTAGGTTGCCATTGGCTAATCAATACGAATTTGCTACCAGCTTTGCATGGGGAATTGCTATAAGCTTTGTTGGATTCGAATGGAAGTATAGATTTAAGGCGTTGGGGACCTTTGTTACTCCTATTATTCTTTTAGTAGGCTTCTATGCTGCGTTGCAAACAAGAGATATAAGACCTTTGATGCCAGCATTACAAAGCAATTGGATTACTATCCATGTTAGTACAGCAATTTTTAGCTATGGAGCTTTTGCCATCGCTTGCGGCATATCTATTATGTTTTTAATCAGAGATAGGTTCCAAGAGGATGGTTTTATCAAAGAGTATATTCCTAATTTTGAGATCCTAGACATGATAAGCTATCGAGCTATAGCATTAGGGTTTATTATGCTGACAGTGGTGATTATTAGTGGCGCTATATGGGCAGAAAAAGCATGGGGAAGGTATTGGCAGTGGGACCCAAAGGAAACCTGGTCTTTTATAACCTGGATTATCTATGCAATTTATTTGCATGTAAGATTATCAAAGGGCTGGAAAAATAAAAAAGCTGCATGGTTTGCGATTTTAGGCTTTATAGCTATTTTGTTTACCTATATAGGTGTAAATACCTTATTAGTAGGGTACCATTCCTATGCATAAGCATGGGAATATATGCTATAATGAATTATAAGAATAGAGGAAGGTGAAGCATATGAAGATGAGAATAATATTTATAATAATTGTAACACTTATGCTTTCTCTAATTGGTTGCACAGCAGATGAGATACAAGACCCGACAAACCAAACAGAAGCTAATGAAACAGAAGAAGATATAAATTATACACCTATAGTAGAGGTAAACCAGTTTTTGGAAAGTGATCAATTAAGGGAAAGATTATTGGAGGCTACAGCTATAGAGTTAAAGGATACTGAGAATAATACAATTGGGATGATACAGGAGAGAGAAAAAATCATTAATCTAGTGGATAGCTTTTTCACTTATACAATAAAGGAAGAATTGGAGACAAATCAGAGTAGTGAAATTATAGGTCCAATAAACTTTTATTTTACCAACAGCGAGGATATTTATGGCTTGATGAATAATGAATTTATTTATCTTGAAGGTTATTACTTTGTTATAAATAATAGAATAGCAAGGGAACTAGAGAATTATTTTAGAGCCAATATAGCAACAGCACCTGTTGGAGAACAGTAACAGGTGCTGAACTATTAGTCAGATAAGATATCCAAAAAATTCTTCAATATTTTTGCAGTAATTCCCCAAATAACATAATCCTTATAGATATAGAAGTATACATAATAATCATTAACTCTCCAACGATAGCTATCACCGTTTTGAATAAGATGAAAGGGGAAGCTCTCATCAGGAATGGTATCTATTTTTAATTTATGGACCAGGGGTTTTTGACTCAGCAAATCCTTAATGGGTACTGTAAAAAGAGAATCTACTTCTTTTTCATTAAAGTGAATTGTTTGTAGATCCAAGTTGTGAAGAACACCACAAAAAGGGTAAATAATCATATTAAAGGTAGTAACAATAGGATCTAGTTTTCCAATGACCTCAATATGATCCTGGGAAACATTTAATTCTTCAACAGTCTCTCTAATGGCTGATTGCTGAAGAGTCTCATTTTTTTCCACTTTGCCTCCAGGGAAGCATATTTCACCTGGCTGCGTTTTCATATCATAAGAACGAACCTGAAATAATATATGAGGTTCATTCTTTACTTCAATGATAGGAACCAACACTGAAGATTTTAATAATGGATGAGCAGAAGATTTTTTCTTCGCCTTGACCTTAAATATTTCTACAATTTTTGAAGAATCCATAGTATGAAACACCTCAACAAAATATAGTATACTATTTTAGATTATCACATTCATAATATTAATACAAAGTATTCAGGGGTTATATTCGTATGTATATATGTTTATTGAAAAAAAGCTGATACTTCTTAGTACATCAGGGTATATTTAAGCTATAATTCAGTAAAGAAAAAACTCTTTAGGTCAAATTTATTTTTATAAAGGAAAAATACCATGAATGAAGAAGGTATAACTGAGCTTAATAATATTGTACCTATAAGTAGTATATCAAGTACTATATCTAAAAAAGAAATTAATATATAAGGAGGAGGTTTTATCATGATTGGTAAAAAGATAACAGAAATAAGTGTTGGTGACAAAGCAAGTTTTCAAAAAACTATCACGGAAACAGATGTATACTTATATGCGGGGATTACTGGGGACTTAAATCCAGCTCATATTAATGAGGAAATGGCGAAGGAATCTATGTTTAAAGAAAGAATTGCTCATGGTATGCTGACAGCTGGATTAATATCTACGATACTAGGTATGTACCTTCCTGGACCAGGAACCATTTATTTAGGGCAGGAACTGAAATTTTTAGCACCAGTAAAATTTGGTGATACAATTAAAGCGGAAGCAGAAGTCATAGAAAAAAAAGAAGAAAGAAATCGAGTCAAGCTAAAAACTACCTGTACCAATCAAGAGGGTGTTGTTGTTTTAGATGGTATAGCTACAGTAATGCCTCCTAAATAGTAGTAATATATAGTCTGTTGCGCAATTTCCAGCTTTATTTATAAACATATAAATATTTTAATATAGCGTTAAAAGGGTGTAAAAAGTTGGAGAAAAGGTATATATTATACAAATAGACTTTTATCAGGAGGGTTATTTATGAAGATTTATACTAAAACAGGTGATACTGGAGAAACTAGTTTATATGATGGAAAAAGAATTAAAAAAGATGATATTAGAGTAGAAAGCTATGGAACCATTGATGAACTAAATTCTACATTAGGCTTTGCTAGAAATTTTATTGAGGATGAAAAAATTATTGATATTATTTATAGGATTCAAAGAGAACTATTTGATGTAGCAGGGGAATTGGCTACAGAAGATAGAGAAAAATTTCCTGAGAAGATTGCTAAAGAGCATGTGGATTTTTTAGAAAATATTATTGATGAATATCTTGCTAAGATTGAAGAAGTCAATGCATTTATCATACCAGGCACCAATAAAGCCTCTGCAAGTCTACATGTAGCTAGGACCATATGCCGCAGAGCAGAAAGAAGAATCTTGACTTTGAACAGAGAAGTAAATGTAAACCCTGTATTGATCAAATATGTTAACCGTTTGTCGGATACCATTTATACTATTGCAAGATATCTAGAAAGTCAGCTAAAATACGTAGAGTTTAAAAAATAGATACTGTAAGTCAGAGGAGCTGAAGAAAGATGCTGAAAGATGATATTAAAGAGATACTATTTACTAAAGAAAAAATAGCTAAGAAAGTTGAAGAATTGGGTAAGAAGATTACCGAGGATTATGAAGGTAAAGAACTAATCATCATTGGTGTTTTAAAGGGTGCAAATATTTTTTTAGGAGATTTAATTAGAAAGATTAATATCCCACTTTATATTGATTTTATGGCAGTATCTAGTTATGGACTTTCTACAGAGAGCTCAGGTGTGGTAAGGATATTAAAGGATTTAGATCTAGAGATAGAAAACAAACATGTATTAATTATAGAGGACATTGTAGATACCGGTTTGACTTTAAAATATATTACGGAAAATTTGAAATCAAGAAAACTAGAGAGTCTACAAATATGCACACTATTAGATAAACCGTCCAAAAGAAAATGTGATTTAGATATAGCCTATATTGGCTTTGAAATACCAGATGAATTTATCGTTGGTTATGGCATTGATTATGCAGAACAATATAGAAATCTACCATACATTGCCACATTAAAAAAAGAAATCTATTTATAGAATAAAAAACTTCGTATAGTTAGAAGATAAATGCTCCATACTATTATTAAATCCAAAGTTAAGGAGGATTTTAATAATGAATGGTGCTGTTAACTTTCAAGAAATAAAGCAACGTTTTTTGCAAGCAGATGTAGATGGAAAAATAGAAATATATACAACAACCCAAGGATTAACAGTTGAACAGTTTAAAGAATTACTACAAAGCTTTCCACTTCAGCATTTAGATAAATTAGAAAAAGCAATGGCTTAAATCCTAACTTATTAAACCTTCTTAAAAACAATTTAGGAAGGTTTTTGTTTTTGACTATTCATTTTAAAAGCCAAGGAGGTTAAACATATGAAAAGTAAATTAATAGCCGTCCAAGAGGGCCTTCACGAAACGGCAGAGCTATTAAAAAAACAAGGATATAGGGTAACCACCATAGACCAAGCAAATGAGCCTATAGATGTAATCATATATTCTAGTAAAAATAAAGAGTATTTAGCCCATAATATGAGGGGAAATATAAGCATTCCCTCCTATAATCAATTTGTTAAAATGATTAATGTTGATGAAGTAGGAATAAACAATATAATAAACAATGTAGAAGAATTAGAATAAAAAACCATAGTTTAAGAATACTATGGTTTTTTTTGGAAAAAATCATTAGTGAGGAGGGAATCACTTTGAAAAAAATACAAAGCTTTTTACAAACCTTTAAGGAAAAGTACAAAGAGTATAAAAGGAATCGTTCAAACAGTAGAAGATTTAAAGCCTTCTATTATAGCAGTAAAGAAGATAAAAGAAGTGATGTAGCTAAAATCATAGATTATGTGCTAATTAGAATAATAATATTTTTTGCTGTGTTGTTATCAGTATATTTGAGGGGGTTTACATTATATATTTCTGTCTTAGCATCAGCAATGGCATTAACTATGTATCATATTATTTCGATACCAATTAGAAATAAAAGATTGATGGGTTACAAAAAAGAAAAAAGAAAAATTATTGCTCATCAGAGAGTATATAAAGAGATATTAAACAAAACAGAAGAAGAGATGAAGGAATATATGACAAAGGTTTTTGAGAAAGTTGGCTTTGCTAATATACAATCTATTGATAATCACCATAAATCTATATTGCTACAAGCCTCTCACAACGATAATAATATTTTAATTGGTTGTTATGTATACAAGAATGATTTTGATGTTGAATTAAAAGAACTAAAAGAATTTGTGTGTCAGTTAACAGCATATGATATAAAAAAAGGAATTATAGTTACAACTTCTGATTTCACCCATGATTGCAATGTTTTTATAGAGCATTTAAGTGAAAACTATAGGTTATTATTATTAAACAAAGATAAACTGTTAAACATAATAGAAACTACTGAAATGTTACCACCTGAAGAAGAAATAGATGAAGCTATAGAAAACCAAATAAGTAAAAAAAAGAAAAATTGGTCAAGATATAAAACCGCTGCTTTGTCTAGTAAGAAAATAAAAGGATACTTTCTATTAACCATCTATCTTAGCATAGCGGCTTTTTATACTCCTTATACAGTTTATTACATGATTTTTGCAGGTATTACTATGTTTTTAGCGTTGACTACATTCATTATTGACTATAACAATAAAAGGAAAATCCAAGAAGATAAAATAGAGGTACAAGACCTATTTCAAAGCTTGTAGACGAGAAAAAGATAACAATCTCTATATCAGTATTTCCCATGCAATTAAAAAAGAGGATAATCTTAGGAGATATTTGATTTTTTTATATAAAAATCGTATAATGAGGATGAAGAATAAACAAAAACCATATTGACATTTATTTAACAAGGAGGAATTATGATGGGAGAAAAGAAGCTACCAATCGCATTATCAAATCGTCATCTTCATTTAAGCCAAGAGCATATCGAAATATTATTTGGTGAAGGCTATGAGTTAAATAAATTTAAAGATTTATCTCAACCTGGACAATTTGCAGCACAAGAAAAAGTTGACTTAGTAGGACCTAAAGGCACATTAAAGGGAGTTCGGGTTTTAGGACCAGCTAGACCTAACACACAAATTGAAATATCATTGACAGATGGATTCGTTTTAGGTGTAACACCACCTGTGAGAGACTCTGGGGATGTGGCAGGAAGTCCGGCAGTAAAAATTGTAGGACCAAAAGGAGAAGTACAATTAAAAGAAGGTGTATTAGCCGCTTCTAGACATATTCATATGCATACAGATGATGCAGAAAAATTTGGGGTAGAAGATAAACAAAGAGTAAAAGTAAGAACTACTGGAGAGAGAGCAGTTGTATTTGAAAATGTATTAGTAAGAGTACATCCAACATTTGCCTTAGAAATGCATGTAGATATTGATGAAGGAAATGCTGCAGGAATAAAAAATGGTGAATTAGTAGAACTAATTACTGAATAAGATAGGTGAGAAAAGATATGAATATTGGTCAATACATAGATCATACAATCTTAAATGCAGATGCTACTCAGTTGGACATAGAAAAGATATGTAATGAAGCGAAGGAATATAGGTTGTATTCTGTTTGCGTTAATAGTTGTAATGTAGCATATGTTGCAGAAGCATTAAAAGGAACTGAGGTGAAAGTAACCTCTGTTGTAGGTTTTCCTTTGGGAGCCTCATCAATAGAAGCAAAAGCTTTTGAGACAAAGAATGCAATAGAAAAAGGTGCCAATGAAATTGATATGGTTATCAACATAGGTGCATTAAAAAGTGGAAATGAAGACTATTTGTTTAAAGACATAAGGGCTGTTGTTGAAGCGGCATCAGATAATGCTCTTGTCAAAGTTATTATTGAAACAGCCTTATTAAGTGAGGAAGAAAAAATAACAGCATGTAAAATTGCTAAAGCTGCAGGGGCTCATTATGTAAAAACTTCAACAGGCTTCAGTACAGGAGGAGCCACAGTGGAAGATATTAAGCTGATGAGAAAAATTGTCGGACCAGAAATTGGAGTAAAGGCTTCTGGAGGTATAAGAGATTTTCAAAAAGCCAAAGCTATGATTGAAGCAGGCGCTACAAGACTTGGTGCAAGTGCTTCTGTCAGCATAGTGAAAGGTTTAGAAGAAGATAATAATGGATATTAAATTTAAGCCTATGTTCTATAGAACATAGGCTTAAATTTATTTAAAACTCCACGTGAAATTGCTTTACAGCTTCAATCTTAGTTGTTTAAATAGTGTAATTTGTGGAATTAATTTAGCAAACTTTGAGAACAAATGAAAAAATTGTTTAAATAAAAGCACCCACTAGAGAGAAAATATATCTAGGAGGTGATAATTTGAAAAATAAAAAGCTTTTATTAACGATTTGTATTTTTCTAATTTTAGCAATGACGATTAGTGGTTGCAGACCAGCTGAAAGACCAGTACCAGATCCTGTTCCTCAAGAAACACAACCGGGAGTGCGTGATCCTGTTGCACCTGCTCCAGGGCAACCAGCAGAACCAATAACGCCACGGGAACCTAGAGAGGCAATACCAGAAGGAGATGTAAGGACACCTGAAGAAGATCCAACGGTGCCTAGAGATATGCCCCCTCGTCAATAAGTATAAGAACTAAAAAATAAAGTCCTATATTGAAGATATAAGACTTTATTTTTTGGGGGCTGTAAAACAATGAGATTTTTTGAAAAAAGTAGCTAAATAAAAAAAGCACCTAGAGAGAAAATATAACTAGGAGGTGATAATTTGAAAAATAAAAAGCTTCTATTAATCATTTGTATCTTCCTCATTATAGCTATGGCTATTACCGGATGCAGACCAGCTAGAAGACCAGTGCCGGAGGAAGCACCACCAGCACCTGTACCTGGAGAACAAGCAGATGATGGAACAGTACGAGAGATGAGAGATCCTGAAGATGATAGAACTGCACCCAGAAATATGCAACCAGTAGAAATGGAACAGGATTTGATGATTAGGGCCGATAGAATAGTAAATGAAGTAGTTAGATTAGAGGAAGTACGAAGTGCTACTGTTGTTATTTCAGAGAATACTGCACTAGTAGGTGTAACACTGGCGGATAGAGACAGAGAAGAAATTGATAGGGATGTGGAAAAAAGGATTGAGGAGACAGTAAAAGAAGCAGATAGACATATTGACAGAGTAGCAGTTACCGCAGATCCAGATTTATTTAGCAGGATAGAAAGTATTGCTAGGGAAGCTGGAAGAGGAAGACCTTTAAGCGGATTTGGACGTGAAATAGAAGAAATCTTTAGAAGAATTACTCCTAAAGCATAGCATAAAATGAATGAAGATGGAGCTTGACTCTATCTTTATTCATTTTATAGAGTTATTTTTCATACTATTATAGAAGAAAAGCTTAATAGAAACCTATAAAGGATGGAGAATATGAGTACAATTTTGGTATCTATGTTTCTGACAATAGTAGTATTAATAGCTTTCATTACGAATGGCTTATTAGAAAGAATTTTTTGGATTACAGGTGCTATTTTAGTGGGGGTGCTCTTTAAAGAGTATAAACAGATAAGTAAATGGAATTATTGGAGAAATACTTTTAAAGGCATGATTTTAGGCTATATTGTAGTAATGCTCTTATTAATGAACCTGCAGCATCCAATTGAAGAAATTTATGTGGGTAAAAATTATGTACCTACAAATAAATCAGCAATCGTGTTGATATTCTCAGGAGAACCTAGTACCTACGACATTTCTTTGGCATCAAGAAATTACACAAATAACATGAAATTATGGGAAATCCTATGGATGCCACTTAAACTATTTAGAGAAAAAATCAGCTATGAAAAAGCAAATACTCAATGGGAAGAATATTTCAGTTCAAGATTAAAGCGTTTAATGGAAGAAGAGTTGGGAGATAAATACAATGTGTATAATGCGTATGTATCGAAGACACCTTATTTACAGGAAACTATGAATAGAATTATACGTGATGGAAACCAAAAAATAATATTTTGTCCGATGTTTCTAACGGAATCCACAGACTATATAAACCTTCAAGAAGAAATAAAAAGAATAAATCTTCAACAATATAGGACTGAAGTATATATAACACAGCCATTATGGAATAGCGATACGATAGCTAGATCCTTTGCAAGTGAAATCAATAAATCTAAAGCTAGTGAACATAAATACAACATTGGTATTCTATTAGTAGGTGAAGAAATAACAAAGAGTAACTATAATTTTCCATATATTAAACAGGATTTATTATTTAGAGAAAAAGTAAAGGATTTACTTGTAAGGGATGGATATAATAATAATAAAATACGTCTTACGGCTTTTAATAAAAGAAATGTTAAAGATGAGATTGAAAAGCTTATGGAGTATGGAGTTGCAGAGATTATTTTAGTTCCATCAACAACTAGTTTACATAGTATTGCCAATCAGCTTAAAATGGAGAAAATAATTAAATCAATAGAGACGCCTTATACAGTAGAGGTTTATTCTCTTAATCCATGGATTTATAATGATGACATAGCTAGAGAATTATTAAATAGAATACAATTGTTAAATCTCTAGTTTGACTTTTATAGGAAAGTTAACTATAATTTACTTCAGATAAATGAAATAGACAGAGAAAAAATAGAGCAAAGGATGATAAGTATGGACCCAATAGCTTTTAGAGTTTTTGGTATTGCAGTAGCTTGGTATGGTATTATTATTTCGATTGGTATTTTTATGGGTATTTTTGTCGCCACCATTAGAGCAAAAAAAGAAAATTTGTATGAAGATGTTATTTTAGATCTTGCCCTTATTGCGGTTCCGGCAGCAGTAGTAGGGGCGCGATTATATTATGTTATTTTTAAGTGGGATTATTATGGACAGAACCTAAGTCATATTTTACGAATGAGATTAGGGGGATTGGCCATCCACGGTGGTGTGATTGCAGGAGTTTTAGCAGGTTACCTTTTTTGTAAATACAAAAAAATCTCATTTTGGAAGCTGGCAGATATCTGCGCTCCCAGCATCATCCTAGGACAAGCAATAGGAAGATGGGGTAATTTTTTTAATCAAGAGGCTTATGGTAGACCCACTGACTTGCCTTGGGCAATAGAAATAGAGGGAACGATGGTGCATCCCACCTTCCTATATGAGTCAATATGGAATTTTGGAGTATTTGCATTTCTATTGTACTATACTAAAAAGAAAAAATTTAGAGGGCAAATATTTTTGTATTATTTAATCCTATACTCTATCGGAAGATTTTTTATTGAGGGACTTAGAATCGATAGTTTAATGATAGGTCCATTAAGAACTGCACAGGTGATCAGTATCATCACTATTGTGGGAGCATTGATTTTTATGAAACTATTAAAAAATAATAAATAGCAAAGAATATAATGAAATTGCGAGTTTAGTATAATTGAAAAGGGTGCTTCATTTTAAAAAGAACTGTCATTTAGCTGTGACAGTTCTTTTTGTATTGAATCTATTGTAGAACCAGAGTACTATAAAAAATTTTTTTCGCTAATTAGAAGGATTTTACAAAAATCTATAGAAATAATATAAAAAGTGGTGAAAAGTGGTATAAAGTGGGGGAGTTTCCCTAAGGTGGGATGAAAATGTTTATTGGTGAATATAACCATTCAATTGATACAAAGGGTAGACTAAGTGTTCCTTCTAAGTTTAGAGAAGAATTAGGAGAGCACTTTATTGTGACAAAAGGCTTAGATAACTGTTTATTTGTATACCCTTTAGAGGAATGGAAAATATTAGAAAACAAATTAAAACAACTTCCTATGACCAATAGAGACGCTAGAGCTTTTGTAAGGTTTTTTTTCGCAGGAGCAACAGAATGTGAATTGGACAATCAGGGAAGAATAAGAATACCCAATAATTTGAGAGAACATGCCTTCCTTGAAAAAGAAGCAATAATTATAGGGGTTGCTACTCGATTAGAAATATGGAGTCTTGATCAATGGAATCAATACAATAATGACGCTAATTTGAGCTATGATGAAATTGCTGTCAAGATGCAGGAGTTAGGAATATAGATATGAAGGTGATAAAATGGATTTCCAACATGTATCAGTCTTATTAGAGGAATGCATAGAAGGTTTAAATATAAAAAGCGAAGGTGTCTACATAGATGGGACCTTAGGTGGCGCTGGACATACAGCAGAAATAGCAAAAAAATTGAATGAAAATGCTTTGCTAATAGGTATAGACCAAGATAAAAATGCTATTAAGGCAGCAACTGAAAAGCTAAAGGGTTACCCATGTGATATTAAATTAGTACATAATAATTTTAGAAATTTAGAGATGATTTTAAATGATTTAGAAATTGATGGTATAGACGGAATCTTACTGGACTTAGGCGTATCTTCCCATCAATTAGATGAAGCAGAAAGAGGTTTTTCTTACATGCATAATGCCCAGTTGGATATGCGAATGGATATAAGAAAATCCTATACTGCTAAAGATGTAGTTAATCAGTACTCAGAAGAAGAATTATCAAAAATTATATGGAAATATGGGGAAGAAAAATGGGGTAAAAGAATAGCCCAGTTTATTGTAGAACACAGAAAAAATCAAGAGATAAATACTACCTATGAGCTTGTAGATATAATAAAAAAAGCCATTCCTAAAGGTGCTAGAAAAGAAGGGGGGCACCCAGCCAAAAGAACCTTCCAAGCCATTAGGATTGAAGTAAATGAGGAACTAGATGTTATAGGAGAAACAATCAAGACCGCCACTAAATATCTAAAACAAGGGGGACGTATATGTATTATTACATTTCACTCTTTAGAAGATAGAATTGTAAAAAATATTTTTAAAGAGTTAAATGATCCCTGTACATGTCCACCTCAATTCCCCATCTGTCAATGTGGGAATACAAAGCAACTACAAATTATTACTAGAAAGCCTATTGTACCTACAGAAAAGGAGCTAGAGATTAATCCCAGATCAAGAAGTGCAAAATTGAGAGTAGCCGAAAAAGCGTAAGATGATAAAGGATAAGAATATTAAGAAAGGGGGATGAATAGATTTGGTAGTAGCACGGAAAAAATATGATTATGCTCAACCTCAAGAACAACAACAGCAACAGCAGTTTAAAAAGCCTAAACCAAAAAGAAGCTACAGATTTGAAAAAATTGTAGTAAGCATTGGTATTATTGCTGCGCTTTCCTTAAGTTTGATGTTATTAACTAGATTTGCCGTTATTACTGAGACAAGGTATAGAGTAAATCATCTAAATACACAATTAGAACAACTGCATACTCAAAAGGAAAAGTTGAGAGTTGAAGCAGAAAAGGTTTCAAAATCTAGATGGATTGAGAGTGAAGCAATAGATAGATTAGATATGCAATATCCTTCACCAGAACAGATCCTCTATATTCATGTTCATCCCGCAGAAGTAGCTGAGCTTTCTAGTCAACTTAGCAGCAAAATAGAAGAAAATCCTACCTATCATGTGGCTTCTAATAACAACTTAA
Source organism: Natronincola peptidivorans (assembly GCF_900111615.1). Classification (GTDB taxonomy): domain Bacteria; phylum Bacillota; class Clostridia; order Peptostreptococcales; family Natronincolaceae; genus Natronincola_A; species Natronincola_A peptidivorans. Next base: position 66,577 of record NZ_FOHU01000001.1, read on the forward strand.
ATAAAGTATTTGATATAATTGTTGGTTTGTTCAAAATTTAAAGGGGGAAAATCCTAGTGTCACAACCTAGTATTTCTAGTAAAAAAAGACTGGTATTTATCTTTGTCAGTGTATGCTTAGCAATGCTTGGTCTAATCATACGATTAGGATGGATACAAATTGTACAAGGAGAAAGATATAAGGAACTAGCTAATGCACAACAGACAAGGGATATTCCAATTCCGTCAAAAAGAGGAACGATATATGATAGAAATGGTAAAGAACTAGCTATCAGTGCCAGTACCAATACTGTTTGGGCAAGACCTAGAGAAATTGAAGATGCTAAGATAGCAGCAGAACTCCTAGGGGAAATTTTGCAACTGGATGTGGAGGAAACGATAGAAAAATTAGAGGATACTACATATGGGTTAGTAAGAATAGCCCGATGGATAGAGGATGACTTAGCAGAAGCCATTCGCTCAAAAAGAATAAAGGGTGTCTGGATTGCTGAAGATAATAAAAGGTTTTATCCCTATGGAAATTTTGCAGCTTATATATTGGGTCATACGACTGATGATAATAGAGGGATGGCTGGAATTGAGCTTGAGTATGAAAAATATTTAAGCGGACTGCCAGGGAGATGGATAAAGAATACAGACGGAGCAGGAAGACAACTAGCCTTTAGTGTAGAAAGATATTATCCTCCAGAGGATGGATTAAATCTTGTATTAACCATAGATGAAGTAATACAGCACTTTGCAGAAAAAGCTGTTGAAAATGCCTTAATTATGAATCAAGCTAAGAGGGCAACAGCTATCGTAATGGATATAAAAACAGGGGATGTTTTAGCAATGGCAATAAAACCTGATTATGATCCAAATGACCCCAGAACACCATTAGATGATGTATTAAGAGAACAGATAGAGGCTATGGATAATGAAAAAAAGCTAGAAGCATGGTTTAGTATGTGGAGAAATCCAGCCATTAATGATACTTATGAGCCAGGATCTACCTTTAAGATTTTAACTGCTGCTGCAGCTCTTGAGGAGGCAGTGGCAAATCCAAATAGTCAGTTTCATTGCACTGGTACAATTACTGTGGGTGGTCGCACAATAAAATGCTGGCGATACTATAATCCTCATGGAGCTCAAACCTTCACTGAGGCAGTACAAAATTCATGTAATCCAGTATTTGTAGAATTAGGGCAAAAAATGGGCGTTGAAACCTTTTATAACTATTTAGATGGTTTTGGAGTTGCTGATGTTACCGGTATTGATTTGCCGGGAGAAAGAAAATCAATTATGTATAACGTAAACAATGTAGGTCCAGTAGAACTAGCTACTATTTCCTTTGGTCAAAGTATATCCATCACTCCTATTCAACTAATAACTGCTGTGTCTGCAATTGCCAATGACGGCAACTTAATGAAACCCCGTATTGTAAAAGAGTTGTTGGATCATGAAGGCAAAGTAGTTCATCGTTTTGAAGAAACCATGGTGAGACAAGTGATTTCTTCTAAAACCTCAAAGGAAATAAGGGATATCATGGAATCAGTAGTAACAGAAGGTTCCGGCAAAAGTGCTTATATACCGGGCTACTCTGTTGGAGGTAAGACAGGGACAGCACAAAAGGTTGTAGATGGAAGATATGCTCAAGGAATATATGTATCTTCTTTTATTGGCATTGCTCCAAGTGATGATCCTCGATTAGCAGTCCTGGCAATAGTAGATGAGCCAGGAGGATATAGTCATTTTGGAAGCGTAGTTGCCGCACCTATAGCAAGAGAGATATTGGAAGAAAGCTTAAGATATTTAGATATTAAGCCAAAATATACAGATGAAGAAGCAGAAGCATTAATCCACAGAGAGGTTGTAATACCAGAGGTTAGGGGCTTGACAGTCAAGGAAGCATCACAGATATTAACACAAAGCAAATTAGAGCATGCCACTTGGCCAGAATATATAGGAGATGGTGAGAACATAGTTACTGATATGTTTCCAAAACCAAGTGCAAGGGTACCAGAAAAATCTATTATTATGTTATATACTAAGCATAATGAAAACATTCCTTCCTCCATTGTTTTACCGGATTTAAAGGGTAAAACAATCAGAGAAGCAAATGCTATATTAAATTCTTTAGGATTAAAACTCAAGATAACCGGCAGTGGTCTAGCTGATATGCAAACACCAGAAGCTGGAGCTGAAGTAGATCCAGGAACCATAGTGACTGTAGAATTTAAGCCCAATTAAAGCTTTGACAGTTATATTTTTACAAAAATTTTTATAAACCTTCTATAAAAAGGGCAACTGAGATTAAAGAGTAGTACTTTAATTTTAGGTTGCCTTTTAAAAAGTCAAACAAATGGTAATACAACATAGATAGGGATAAATATTTTTCTATTCAATAGAAAACAGTTTAAAGGATAAAATGAGACTTAATTCAGAGAAAGTTGGTACCAAGGCTGAATTATAATCGGATTTACTGGGGAATTATAGAGGTTAATCTGCCGCCTGGTAGAAACGAAAGTCTTTTCAAACACTGAAGAATAGTATAGGTAATGGCTTATTTGATATAGCTATTGACCTTTAAGAAACCAGTGAAAAATCCTAGGAGAAAAATCTTACTCCAAACTTTTATTCTATTGAACAGGGGGATATTTATGCTACTAAAGGATTTATTGCGGGGACTTAAAGTGAAGGAGATACAAGGAAATGATAAACTATTTATTAAAGATATAGCCTATAATTCGCAAAAATCGTCAGATGATAGTTTGTTTATCTGCATTGAAGGTTTAAAGACAGATGGACATTTATATATAAAGGATGCTATCAGAAGGGGTGCAATAGCTGTTATTGTTCAGAAGGATGTGAAAGTTGAAGGTGCTACTATTGTACAGGTAGAGGACACAAGAAAAGCACTAGCATTGATAGCCAACCGTTACCATCATCAGCCCAGCACTAAATTAAATCTAATAGGTGTCACGGGAACCAATGGGAAGACCTCTACCACTTATATGATAAAAAAAATTTTAGAAATCAATGAAAAGAAAATTGGTCTAATTGGTACAATCTCAAACTGGTTAGGGAATGAGAAAGAAGAGGATGATAGAACCACGCCGGAAGCATTAGACCTACAAAGACTACTCCATAGAATGGTTAAGAAAAAGATAAAAAGTTGTGTTATGGAAGTTTCTTCCCATTCTTTAGAATTACAAAGAGTTGAGGAATGCAATTTTACTATAGGAGTTTTTACTAATCTAACACCTGACCACTTAGATTTTCATGAGACTATAGAAAACTATAGAAATGCGAAGAAAAAACTTTTTTATAAAACTTCCTTTTATAATATTATCAATATAGATGATAATGATGGTAAAATCATATTAGATGAGATTAAGCATTTAGATACACCTATTTTAACCTATGGTGTCAATAGTGAAGCTGATATTTCAGCAAAAAATATTGTTATGACGATAAAGTCAGTTTCCTTTGATTTAATGACTCCAAGCTATGAAGAAAAGATTAAGATAAATATCCCAGGGATGTTTACTGTATACAATGCCTTAGCAGCCATTACAACTGCTTATTGTATGAGGATAGATCGAGAACAAATCAAGCTGGGCTTGCAGTCCATCAAAGGTATTGCAGGGAGAATAGAACCTATTGAAGAATTTAAAGAATTTGCTGTTATTGTTGATTACGCACATACGCCAGATGCATTAGAAAATATATTGAAATCTGTGAAGGGATTTGTTAATAATAAACTTATAACTGTTTTTGGTTGTGGTGGTGATAGAGATAGAAGCAAAAGACCTGTTATGGGAGAAATTTCTAGTAAGTTTAGTGATGTAACCATAATTACTTCTGATAACCCTAGATCAGAAAAACCAACAGAGATTATAGATATGATTGTGGAAGGTATAAGAGGAAATAAAGAGAAATATCATATAGTAGTAGATCGTAGAGAGGCTATCAGAAAAGCTTTGAAAAGTGCTGTTAAAGGCGATATAATTCTTATTGTTGGTAAAGGACATGAAACCTATCAGATTATTAATGAGAATGTAATAGAATTTGACGATAAAAAAGTTGCAATAGAGGTTGCAAGAGAGGAAGGAATATTATGATAAAACAGTCTTTTGAAAGTATTATAAGAGCCTGTAATGGGAAGGTAATACAAAGAGGCGTAGAAAAAAATATTGAAGATATCTCTACGGATACAAGAAAAATGAAGGATAATAGTCTGTTTGTTCCTCTAGTGGGAGAAAATTTTGATGGTCATGAATTCCTTGTTTCAGCTAAAAATAAAGGAGCCTGTGGTATTCTTTACACTAAAGGAAGAAGGATACCTATAGAGTCTTTAAATAATATATATATAATAGAAGTGGAGGATACCCTAGAAGCTCTACAAAATATCAGTAAGTATTATAGAGAGTTGTTTGATATTCCTTTTATTGCTATCACTGGCAGTACGGGGAAAACATCAACAAAGGATATGATTAGCAGTGTGCTCTCAAATAAATATAGTGTCCTTAAAAATATTGGCAACTTAAATAACGAGATTGGTTTGCCATTGACAGTATTTAACCTAGACAAACAACATGAAATAGCAGTTTTAGAGATGGGCATGTCTGGTGCTGGAGAAATCTTAGATTTGGCAAAAATTGTTAAGCCCACTGTTGCTGTTATAACCAATATAGGGGTTTCGCATATTGAATCATTAGGAAGTAGAGAAAACATAATGAAGGCTAAAATGGAAATAGCTACTTATTTGAAAAAAGATGATTATTTGCTTTTAAATGGAGACAATGATTTATTGAGTACGATAAAAAAAGAGAGGAGCATTTATCAAAAAGTGTTTTTTGGTCTATCTAAGAAGCATGACATATACCCTAAAAATCTAGTTGATTTGGGGGAAAATGGTTTCACTTTTGATATAGAAATTAATAATAAGGATTATGCCTTTGCTGTAAAACAGCCGGGTATACATAATGTATATAATGCCTTAGCTGCTATATGGATAGGTCTCCATAATGATATGGAAGTGCAAGCTATTCGAGAAGGATTACTGAAGCATGAAGCATCTAAAATGAGAATGGAGATCATCTCAAATTGTGATGTAAAAATAATCAACGATGCTTATAATGCTAGTCCAGATTCAATGAAGGCTGCCTTAAGAGTATTAGGGGATATAAAAGGGGCTAGAAAAATAGCTGTTTTAGGAGATATGTTTGAGCTGGGAGATTTTTCCCAAGAGGGACATCGCATGGTGGGAACTTTTGCAGTGGACGAAGTAGATATATTAATCACTGTAGGTAATTTGGCTAAGTGGATAGCTGATGAGGCGATAAAAAGAGGTAAGAAAGATCAAGTCTATACAATAACCTCTAATGATGAAGCAATAGAACTTCTTGATAAGCTTGTAGAAAAAGATGATGTTGTTTTAGTAAAGGGTTCAAGAGGGATGATGATGGAGGAGATTGTACGTTACTTACAAGAGAGGAGTTAATTTAGATGTTACAGCAAAACCAACTAATTTATACAATCATTATTGGATTTTTCATTACATTATTATTGGGACCATTGATCATTCCGTTTTTAAGAAGGCTTAAGGTAGGTCAAACTGTTAGAGAAGAAGGTCCTCAAAGTCATCTATCAAAAACTGGAACCCCAACCATTGGTGGTATTATCATCATTGTATCTATTATCATCACATCCTTTACCTCTGGTATTATAAATACAGATCTGTTGGTGGCTTTAGGCGCTACTATAGCCTTTGGTCTAATCGGCTTTATTGATGATTTTATAAAAGTTGTGCTAAAGAGAAATCTAGGACTTAGAGCATATCAAAAACTCTTATTACAAATAACAGTAGCAGTGTTTCTGGCTATCTATCAATCTAATGCTTCAGTTGTTCAAACAAAGGTGATTATTCCCTTTGTAGAAGGGAACCTTCAGATTGGCAATATAGTCATACCTCAATACTTTGATTTAGGGATTTTTTATATACCATTTATTGTATTTGTGGTAGTAGCAACGGTGAATAGTGTTAATCTAACAGATGGGTTGGATGGTTTGGCAGCAGGCGTAACCCTTATTATCACAGCATTTTTCAGTTTACTTGCCATGAGCTGGGGATACACAAGTTTAGCAATTTTCTCTAGTGCTGTAACGGGTGCTTGTTTAGGCTTTTTAAGATATAATACACATCCTGCCCAAGTTTTTATGGGGGATACTGGTTCTTTAGCTTTAGGAGGTGCCGTTGCTGCTGTAGCTATATTAATGAATGTACCGTTGATTATACCAATAGTTGGAGGGATATATTTCGCTGAAACAGTATCAGTGATCTTACAGGTGATTTCCTTCAAAGCTACTGGAAAAAGAATCTTCAAGATGACCCCGTTGCATCATCACTTTGAACTTAGTGGATGGGCAGAAACCAAAGTTGTAACAGTGTTTTGGATTGTAACTGTGGTTTTATGCTTAATAGGTATTTTGGCTTTACATTAAAAAGGAAGGTGTCAGTATGAATTTAGAAAATAAAAATGTTTTAGTTATAGGACTAGCTGTAACAGGAGTACCATTAGTAAAGACCCTTATAAAATTAGGAGCAAAGGTAATTGTAAATGACTTGAAATCAAAAGAAGCATTACAACAGAGTCTTGAGGAACTGGAGGGAATTGACTTTCAAGCTATCCTAGGGAAACATCCGGAGAATCCAGCCTTCTTAAAGAATTTGGACTTAGCTGTGGTATCCCCTGGAGTTCCATTGGATATTCCGTTTATAAAGGAATTAAGAAAAAATAAAATTGAAATCATCGGCGAGATAGAATTAGCTTATCGATTAAATAGAGCTCCTATCGTAGCTATTACTGGCACAAATGGCAAGACAACTACCACTGCTTTAGTAGGAGATATTTTTAGTAATGCAGGAGAAAAGACTTTTGTGGTGGGAAACATCGGAGTAGCTGCCATTTCTAAAGCGTTAGAAACACAGGAGGAAGATGTAGTGGTAATGGAGATCAGCAGCTTTCAATTGGAAAGTATTGTTGAATTCTCACCTAAGGTAGCTGCGATACTAAATCTAACACCGGACCATCTGAATCGCCATAAAACCATGGAGAACTATCGTGATGCTAAGTTTAGTATCTTTAAAAATCAAACAAAAGATGATTTTGCCATAATCAATTACGATGACCTTATTTGCAGAAATAATAGTGGAGCTATTAAAAGCAAAAAAATATTTTTTAGTAGAAAGGAACAACTGGAAAAGGGTGTTTTTGTAGAGAATGATGTTATAACAATCCATACAGATGCTGAGAAGCAAAAAGTAATTCACGTAGATGATATAAAAATACCTGGACAACACAACTTAGAAAATGCATTGGCGGCAACGGCAATGGCTCACGTAATGGGTATAAATATAGACATTATCAAAGAAACCCTAGGGACTTTTAATGGTGTAGAACATCGTATCGAATATGTAGCCTCAGTGAACGGAATACACTTCATTAATGATTCTAAGGCTACCAATACGGATGCTGCCATCAAAGCTATTGAAGCGGTATCAGCCCCTATTATTTTGCTAGCAGGCGGACTAGATAAAGCTAGTGAATTCAAAGACTTTATCAAAGCCTTTGATGGTAAAGTAAAACAATTAGTAGTTTATGGAGAAACATCTCAAAGCATCTATAATACAGCAAAAACATTAGGATTTCATGATGTTACTATAGCTGAAGCATTAGAAGAAGCTGTAGAATATGCATATAATATAGCAAGAGAAGGAGATACGATTTTACTTTCACCCGCCTGTGCTAGCTGGGATATGTACAAAAATTTTGAAGAAAGAGGTAATCATTTTAAAAAAATAGTTGCAAATATAAGGAGGTCTTAACATGGGAAAGAAGAATCCCTATGACTTCACCATTATAATCACTGTAGCGCTATTAGTAACCACCGGTATTATTATGGTTTTTAGTTCAAGCTTCTCCTATGCAATGGTGGTATTAGGAGATGGATATTATTTCTTGAAAAGAATCCTGATATGGACTGTTATTGGGAGCTCCGCCATGGTTTTTTGTGCAAAAATGAAGTATTGGAAATGGCCTAGATATGCAAATATATTACTATTGGTTAGTATTATCTTAATGATTTTAGTATTAACACCCATTGGGACGGAAATCAATTTTGCAAAGAGGTGGATTTTTGTAGGGCCCATCACTATTATGCCTTCAGAGATTGCTAAGTTTGCTGCTATCATCTTTGTCTCAACAAGTGTAACGAGAAAAAAAGAAAAAATTCAGAGCTTTTTTCATGGAGTAGTGCCATATTTATTATTAGCAGGGGTATTTTTTGGTCTTATTTATGCACAGCCAGACTTTAGTACGGCTTTTGTAGTAGTAGTTGTAATTATATCAATGATATTTGTAGGAGGTATGAAGCTATCTCACTTCATCGGCTTATCTGTTGCGGGTTTAGCAGGACTATCCTCCATGATTGCTTATATCTTCATAAGTGGAAAAGGGTATAAAGCCAAAAGAATAACGGCCTTCCTAGATCCTTGGGCAGATCCTACTGACAGTGGATTTCAAGCAGTACAATCTTTACTCGCTTTAGGTTCAGGAGGACTTTTTGGTAGAGGATTAGGAAGAAGTGTACAAAAACACTTTTATTTACCAGAGCCGCAAAATGATTTTATTTTTGCTATAATAGGAGAAGAACTTGGGTTTTTAGGTGGTGTAGCAGTTATTCTTCTATTTATGGTGTTGATTTGGAGAGGGATACGTATTGCCATTAATGCACCAGACCTGCTAAGCTGTTTAATGGCAACAGGAATCACTACTATGGTAATTGTGCAGGTAGTAATCAATATAGCCGTTGCCACCTCTTCCATGCCTGTTACTGGAATGCCTTTACCCTTTATAAGCTTTGGAGGTAATGCCCTTGTCATATTTATGGCAAGTATGGGTATCTTACTAAACATCTCTAAATATACCAACATGAATAGGAGCTGAAAAAATTGAGAGTAATCATCAGCGGTGGAGGAACTGGAGGCCATATCTATCCTGCTATTGCTATAGCCAATAAAATAAAAAAAGAGAATCCAAAGGCCAGCATTCTATTTATAGGTACAGAAAAGGGGATGGAAAAGGATATTGTCCCTAAGGAAGGCTATGAAATTAAAACTATCAAGGTCAGTTATTTAAAAAGAAAGATATCCATCCATAACATAAAAAGTGCTGGGATGCTATTACAGGGGTTATGGCAGTCTAGAAAAATAATAAAAGACTTTAAGCCAGACATAGTTATTGGTACGGGTGGATTTGTATCTGGACCGGTACTCTATGTTGCATCTAAAATGGGAATTAAGACAATTATTCATGAACAAAATGTTTTTCCTGGGATAGCTAATAAAATACTTGGCAACTATGTGGACAGAATCGCTATCAGCTTTGAAGAAGCAGAGAGATATTTTAAACATAAAAACAAACTGGTTGTAACAGGGAATCCTATAAGAGAGACATTTTTAACCATCTCTAAGGAAGAGGGAAAAAGAAGGTATAAATCAAAAACAAATAATCCCTTAGTATTAGTTGTGGGAGGAAGTGGTGGTTCTATTAGTATCAACAGAGCGATTTCTGATTTACTGATAAAACAACCAAATATTAAATTTGAAATACTGTTGGTGACGGGCAAAAAACACTATCATCAAGTAATGGAGACGATTTCCAAAAAGCAGGAAATAGTTCAGCATCACACTATCCAGGAATATATAAATGATATGCCCTATGCATTAAAGGCTTGTGATTTAATCATCTGCAGTGCTGGTGCTATTACCATAACAGAAATAAATGCAGTAGGCAAACCAGCTATCTTGATTCCAAAAGCTTATACTGCAGAAAACCATCAAGAATATAATGCCAGAGCCTTAGAGGCTAGGGGAGCGGCTTTGGTAATTAAAGAAAGAGATTTAAACAGCGGCACCTTATTAACCAACATGCAGCAAATTTTCGCCACTAAGGAAAAGCTTGAGGCTATGAAAAAAGCTAGTCTCGATGCATCAAAAAAACATGCAACAGATAAAATCTATCATCAAGTGATTGAACTAATAAATAAAGAAATAGTCCATTAATTAGGAACACCTTTAGAACTTTTGCATAATATGGTTATATATTTGTTTTATATTACATATCCTGCCGACGAATTACTTTACTGGTAATTTAAATATAAAACTATTCATTAAGTTCTGGAGGTGGCTTAAGGTGAGTAAGCTAATAATTAACGGAGGACATAAAATTCAAGGTGAATTAAAGGTTAGTGGTGCTAAAAACTCAGTACTACCAATATTAGCTGCAACAGTATTAAATGGAAAAATAAATGTGATTCATGATATTCCTCAACTATCTGATGTAAATGTTATGACAAAGATTTTAAGAGCAGTAGGATGTGTTGTAAAAAGAGAAAATAATACCATGATTGTGGACTCAAGTCGACTAAATAATTCTAAGATTCCTGAAGAATTAGTAAGAGAAATGAGATCCTCCATTGTATTTTTGGGTGCTATGCTGGCTAGGTGTGGAGAAACTGTAGTAAGCTATCCCGGGGGTTGTGAGATAGGACCAAGACCAATAGATTTACACCTAAAATCCTTAAGAGAAATGGGGGCGGAAATTGAGGAGGCCCATGGTTTTTTAACCTGTAAAGCAAAAGCCTTAAAAGGATGCGATATACAGTTGGATTTTCCAAGTGTAGGGGCAACAGAAAATATAATGCTGGCAGCTGTTTTTGCTGAAGGAACAACCATCATTAGAAATGCTGCTAGGGAACCTGAAATCAAAGATTTACAAGATTTTATTAATGCAATGGGGGGCAAAGTATCAGGTGCAGGAAGTGCCACAATAAGGATCAATGGTGTAAAAGAATTACAGGAGATAGAGCATACAATCATACCTGATCGGATCGTTGCCGGTACTTATTTGATTGCTACTGCCATGACAAAAGGAGAGATTGTATTAAAAAATGTTATACCAGAACATCTACAATCTACTATTTATAAGCTGAAAGAATCTGGTTGTAGAATATTATACACCCATGATAGTATAAAACTCATTGCACCTGAGAAGTTAAAGGCTATCGAATCTATAAAAACCTTACCCTATCCTGGATTTCCTACTGATATGCAATCTCAGATAATGGCATTAATGAGTATCAGTGATGGCATAAGCATTATAACTGAAAATATATTTGAAAACAGATATAAACATGCCTATGAATTAATAAGAATGGGAGCTAACATAAAAATTGATGGAAGAGTAGCTATTATAAAGGGAGTCCCTAAACTCACAGGAGCTAAAGTAACAGCCAATGATTTAAGAGGAGGAGCGGCACTTATTTTAGCAGGTATGGCAGCAGAAGGAACAACGATCATAGAAAACGCCAAGCATATAGAAAGAGGTTATGATCATATCCAAGATTCCTTAAAAAATGTAGGAGCAGATATAAGAAAATTGTAATCTGTTATGATAATTTTACTATGAATTGGGAGATCAATATTAAACAAAAAAATTCTAATAATAGAATAGACTAAAATGGAAATAGATACATTTTAAGTTGCAGCTATTGAGCTGCCCTTAAAACACCAAAAAATTGTACAAGTCATAAAAAGGTAGGAATCGTTTATGGAATACACCGAGATAAAAAGAGAAAAGAAAAGACGTCGAAGAAAAATAAGAAAAATACTAACTGGAATTTTTTTAATCATGGTTTTTATACTATGGAGTGTATATTTCTTATTAAAATCGGACTTATTCAATTTAAAAATAATTAGTATTGAAGGAAATAAAACATTAGCTGAAGAAGAAATAATTGAAATGGCAGAGCTTTACACAAATAGAAATATATACCAATACAGCCTATCCGATTTACAAGCTAAAGTAAAATCACATCCTTTTGTTGAGGATGCAATTATTAAAAGAAAAATTCCCAAAACAATCATAATTACAGTGAGAGAAAGAGAAAAGTATGCTATAATACCATATATGGGTACTTTCATATATATAGACCATAACAAAGTAGTTTTGAAGATATCTGACAGTTATTTAGAAGAAGATTTAATTTTGATAACTGGAGTAGATTTTAATAGCTTCAAACTAGGTGATGTAGTAGATATAAAGAATCCGCAACTGTTAAGTTTTGTCATGGGTTTTATTGAAGCTTCAAAAATGACATCTATTATAGATAGGATTTCTGAAATCAATATAGGGCAGGAAGCGTATATAAAATTAATCACCTTTGATGGAATAGAAATACTGTTGGCTGACACACAAGATCCTGCTTATTCAACATTGGCTTTAAAAGAAGTGTTGACGAATCTTTATACAAGAGATATAAAAAATGTAATTGTTGATATGCGATATAAAGGACAAATATCTATAAGAAATAGAGAACACTGGGAGGAAGATTGATGAATTTAAAAGGCAAAGTTTCTATTGGATTACTTTGCGGTATTTTAGGACTTATTATAGCTATGCAATTTAATACCATTAGAGATGCCACAGATGGAGGTTTTTTATCTACTCAAAAGGCCCAACAGCTGGCAATGGATTTAAGAAATTTAAGAACTGAAAAGGAAAGACTTAATGAGGAATTGACTAGCTTAGAAATTCGATTAAAGAATTATGAAGTCTCAGAAGCAGATGAAAATCTTATTATAAAAAATTTAAGAAGAGATTTAGAATATTATCAGCTATTAGCAGGATATAAAGAAGGGGAAGGGCCAGGTGTAGTAGTTACAATAGATGATCCTCCTAATGATTTCTTTATGGGAGGGGAAGGAAGCTTCATCATGTACAACTACGATGTATTGCTAGAAGTGATTAATCAATTAAATGCAGCAGGTGCAGAAGCGATAGCTATTAATGATCAAAGATATATATCTACTACTGAGATATATTATACCTCAAACTCTGTGTTAATCAATAACGTACCCACTAGACCACCATTTAATATAAAAGCAATAGGAAACCCAGAAACCTTAGAGGCTGCTTTAAATATAAGATATGGAATCGTATGGCAAATGAGACAATACCATAATTTACAGGTGAATGTCCGGAAAGAAAATGCTATTTTAATGCCACGTTATAACAAGATTATTCAACATGAGTATGCAAAACCCATTGAACCGATTCAGTAAGGATTGAGATGAGGGAGAAGCTATGAAAGCAATTTATCAAAACACCATTATTATGTTAATGTTTATTATTTTAGGATTTACAATAGTATTACAATTTAGAAATGATTCAGAAGACTATAGCTTTATCAGTGCAAAAACCTTGGATGACCTACAGGGGGCAATCAGTAAAGAAAGAGAAGAGATAAATAATATCAAAAGACTAATAGTTTCCACTGAAGAAAAGCTAAATGAATATCAAAGAGCATTAGAGGAAGAAGGAAGTATTAAAGAAGTCCTTATAAATGACATTAACACCATGAAGCTTATTAGTGGGTTTACAGATGTAGAAGGACCTGGTATCGTAATTAGGCTCAGTGATAGTATAAGAGAGCTTTATGAAGGAGAAGATCCAAATGATCTAATTGTTCATGATGGAGATGTATTAACGATACTAAATGATTTGAAAATAGCTGGAGCTGAAATTTTGTCTATTAATGGACAAAGAATATTAAGCACATCTGAAATAAAATGTACTGGACCTACAATTACTATAAATAATCATACCTATGGTCAACCATTCATTATCAAAGCTATTGGCAACCCTGAAACCTTAGATGCTGCTATAAAGGCACCAGGTTCTTATACTTCAAATTTAAAAGAAGTTTGGGATTTAATTGTAGAATCTTATGTAAGTGATAGGGTGAGAATATCAAGATATCAAGGAGACATGACAATAAGACACATAACGCCATTGGAAGGGGAGTAATTATGTTATTTGCTATTATTGGTTTAATGTTGGGAATTTTTTTGGGTTTGTATTTACCTGTAACTTATCCTGCCACTTACTCTTTATATATTTCAGTAGCTATACTGGCAGCACTAGATTCTGTTTTTGGCGCCCTTAGATCAAGTATTGAGAACAAATTTAACACAGAGATTTTTGTTTCAGGTTTCTTTGGTAATGCAATATTAGCTGGTATTTTAGCATACATAGGGGACCGATTAGGTGTTCCCCTATATTATGCTGCTATTTTTGCTTTTGGAGGAAGATTATTCCAAAACTTTGCTATTATTCGCAGACATCTCTTAGAGCGTTTGCGTTCCAGATAAATCAGAAATAATTATTTGTAATATAAATTATAATTGAAAAAAGGAAAATTCAGTTTTTTGTTGAATGTATAACATTAATGAATTTATTTGTAAGATTAAATTCTGTAAATCACTATATTGTCAAATCAAATTTTTATTTCTTGTTAATATAGATGATAGATAGAGTATAATTCAATTGTAGCCTTGCGACCTATAGATATGTCAACAAAAATGTGATAAAGTTGAAAAAATTATACTTCGCAAAATAGAAATTCAAATGAAAACAGGGTATTTACATAACAAGGGGGTAATATTGTGTTAGAATTTGATGTAGATATGGATCAATTTGCTCAAATTAAAGTAATAGGTGTCGGAGGAGGAGGGAATAACGCTGTTAACCGTATGATAGAAGCTGAATTAAAAGGCGTTGAATTTATTGCAATCAATACGGATAAGCAAGCATTATTTACTTCTAAAGCTGAACACAAAATACAAATTGGAGAAAAATTAACAAGAGGACTAGGAGCAGGAGCTAACCCTGAGATTGGAAAAAAAGCAGCTGAGGAAAGTAGAGAAGATATTCATAAGCTACTGCAAGGGGCAGACATGGTATTTATCACTGCTGGAATGGGGGGCGGCACTGGAACCGGAGCAGCACCTATCGTAGCAGAGGTAGCAAAAGAGCTAGGCATTTTGACAGTAGGTGTAGTAACAAAACCTTTTACCTTTGAAGGCAAGCGAAGAATGTTACATGCTGAACAAGGGATACAGGAGTTAAAAGGACGAGTAGACACATTGGTTACTATTCCTAACGATAGATTACTACAAGTCATTGAAAAAAAGACAACTATGCTAGATGCATTTAGAATAGCTGATGACGTATTAAAGCAAGGTGTGCAGGGTATCTCTGATTTGATAGCTGTTCCAGGATTAGTAAACCTTGACTTTGCTGATGTTAAGACCATCATGTTAGAACAAGGACTAGCCCATATGGGTATTGGAAGAGCTAGTGGAGAAAATCGAGCTGCAGAGGCAGCAAAGCAAGCAATTCACAGTCCATTATTGGAAACATCAATAGAGGGAGCAAAGGGTGTATTGTTAAACATCACTGGTGGCTCTAGCTTAGGATTATTTGAAGTGAATGAAGCAGCAGAGTTAGTAACACAAGCAGCTGACCAAGATGCTAATATTATTTTTGGTGCTGTTATTAATGAAGAGTTAAAAGATGAGATCAGAATAACTGTTATAGCGACAGGCTTTGAACAAGATTTATCAAAAAAATCAGGTCAAAGCAGCACATCTTCTATTAATGCCACACAAAAAGAAGTGGCAGCTGGAGATGCTAATGGGAAACAAACTGATGATTTAGATATTCCTATATTTTTAAGAAGAAAAAAATGATTTTATAACTGCATATTTTTCTAAATGATTAATACAGCTGAAAAGGTTAAACTGTTTATTGCTTCTAAAACCCAATAACCCTAATGTATGAATATACATTAGGGTTATTGGGTTTTATTTAGTTACTCAAGTTAGCAATTTTCAATATCATGAGCTTTATTAGAAGAATGAAAGATATTTTATACACTTATTAAGAAATAGAATATAGAAATAATAATTCGACTTCACAAAATGACAAAAAAAATAGCCTATTTTTTATATAATATACATAAATCATCTTCATAATGAATACTTGTATAATAAGAGAGTTATGTCCCTTGGGAGGAAGTCAAATGGTAGTCTATGCCGAGTATGTGTTTTTAGAAAACTTCATTATGAATTTTGTAATATTATCTTTAACTGCAAAATTCGGTAAATATCCTACCAAAAAAATTAAACTATTAATTGCTTCTTCCATTAGTGCATTATATGCATTTATTATTTTTTTTCCATCATTGCATTTTTTATTTTCTATCATCATGAAAATAGCTTGCTCCATGATCATTATTGTATTAGCCTTTACCCCTTATAGCTTCAAGGATTTTTTTAGATTATTAGGAGTTTTTTATCTGATAACCTTAATATTTGGGGGAGCAGGCTTTGCTATTTTTTATTTTAGCAATTTTAATGGTATTATTAGCAACGGTATTTTTTACATTACAAACATTTCTATAAAAAACATATTTATAGCCTGTGGTGTAGGATATATACTAATCAATTTTTGTTGGGGATATATACAAAAACAGTTTTCTAAAGAGAAAATATTAATGCAGGTTAAAATCGAAATAGAGGGTACAACTGCCGAAGTCATTGGAATGGTTGATACAGGTAATTCATTAAAGGATCCCATAAGTCATTATCCTGTGATTATCGTAGAGTATGATGCTATTATTGATTTGCTACCACCTGAGGTGCAAAGATTATTTAGCTGTGAAGGCAAACCAAATTATACACAAATGGCACTGCTCTTAAACGACAGCAGTTGGATAACTCGACTTAGGATGATTCCATATAATGCCCTAGGAACTGAGAACGGGATGTTATTAGGATTTAAACCAGACTATGTATATATTCAAAAGGAAACAGATATAAAGAATATCAATGAAATCATTATAGCTATCTATGAAAGAAAACTATCAAAAGCAGGTGAGTATAGAGCATTATTACATCCAGATCTAATATAAGATAGGACAACAAGTTTGTTAACGAAATTAGGAGGGCTGCAAAATGAGACAATATATCATTAAGATGAAACTGATGTATCATTATTATTCTATTAAATTATTAAAGTATTTTAAAATATATTCTGAGGAAAGTATATTTTATATTGGAGGCAGCGAGACATTACCACCGCCTTTATCAAATGATGAAGAAAATTTCTTAATCGAAAAATTAAAAGATGATAAGAGTACTGTAAGAACTATTTTAATAGAGAGAAATTTGAGATTAGTTGTTTACATTGCAAGAAAATTTGAAAATACAGGGATAGGTGTAGAGGATTTAATATCTATAGGTACTATTGGTCTAATCAAAGCTGTAAACACCTTTAACCCAGAAAAGAATATTAAATTAGCAACCTATGCTTCTAGATGTATTGAAAACGAAATATTAATGTATCTAAGAAGAAACAGTAAAGTGAGGATGGAGGTTTCTTTTGATGAACCGTTAAATATTGATTGGGATGGAAATGAACTATTATTATCAGATATCTTAGGTACAGATAATGATATTATCTATAAATTTTTAGAAGAAGAAGTAGATAAAGAACTGCTTAAAGTAGCTTTAAATAAATTATCAAATCGGGAAAAGAAGATTATGGAGCTTCGTTTTGGGTTGAATAGTGGGAAAGAAAAAACCCAAAAAGAAGTAGCAGATATCCTAGGGATTTCTCAGTCCTACATTTCTAGACTAGAAAAAAGAATAGTTTCAAGATTAAAAAAAGAAATCAATCGTATGGTTTAAGCGACAATTGTCATAGTGACGATTGTCGCTTAAATAATTTTAAATATAAATCTACTGCATAAAAATAATGATTCAGTCAATAATTTAAATATTAAAGGGGTAATTCAAGTGAAAGGACTGATATCTTACAATGCATATCAATAAGGTAGAAATTTGCGGAGTAAACACATCAGAATTACCAGTGTTAAAAAATGATGAAATGCAAAAGCTATTTACAAAGATTAAAAAAGGAGATAATATCGCAAGAGAACAGTTTATAAGAGGAAATCTTAGATTAGTATTGAGTGTTATTCAAAGATTTAACAATAGAGGAGAACATGTGGATGATTTGTTCCAAGTAGGTTGTATTGGGCTAATTAAAGCAATTGACAATTTTGATTTAAGTCATAATGTAAGGTTTTCTACTTATGCTGTACCAATGATTATTGGGGAGATAAGAAGATACTTAAGGGATAATAATTCTATTCGTGTAAGTAGGTCCTTGAGAGATACTGCATATAAAGCTCTACAAATAAGAGATCAATTAATTAATAAAAATTCCAAGGAACCCGTTATATCAGAAATAGCCGAACAATTAAATTTACCTAGAGAGGATGTAGTTTTTGCTTTAGACGCCATACAGGATCCAGTATCTTTGTTTGAACCAATATATCATGATAGTGGTGACGCCATATTTGTTATGGATCAGGTTAGTGACGAGAAAAGTGAGGATGAGACATGGATTGATGGCATTGCTATAAGAGAGGCAATGAGAAAATTAAATGATAGGGAAAAACTCATTCTTACATTAAGATTTTTTGAAGGTAGAACACAAATGGAGGTGGCAGAAGAGATAGGTATTTCACAAGCACAAGTGTCTAGACTAGAAAAAACAGCTGTAAAGCATATGCGGAAGCATATTTAAAAATCCACCCCCAACAGGGTGGATTTTTAAATGAAATTTGAGGCATAAACCAAGGAAAAATATTATAAACATGTTGTATAGTACTAGCTTTATATCTACAATGGTTGGAGGTGATAATATGATTAGAGCATCAGACTTAACAGAAAAAGAAGTCATAAACATAACGGATGGAAGAAGATTAGGGCTAATTACTGATATTGATGTTAATTTAGAAAAGGGCAGAATTAATGCTATCATTGTACCCAATAATGACAAATTTTTTGGATTATTTGGTAAGGAAATGGAAAGCGAAATAACTTGGGCTGAGATAAAGAAAATAGGGACGGATGTTATTTTAGTAGAAATAAAGGGAAACATTGAACCTCATAATATGGATTACTCAGAGAGCGATCATACAGATAGCTACAATTCCTTAGAATATAGACCTCTAAAAAATAGCATCAAAGGGAAGGATCGATAGGACAATATATTACAAATAGAAAAAGACCTTATTCTGAGAAATCGTTGAAAAAAGTCAAATATCTTGATAAATTCCTGTATTTGCAATTGTGTGGGAGCCGTTTTCTATAGATAACAGCTATAATTATTTATAGGAAGTAGTACTGCAATTGTCCCCTGGCAAAGACGAATTTTTTGCAATTTGTTGAAGAATAAAATTAGTTAGACATACACTATAGTCTATATTATAATGAAACTAATAAAAAATTGAGTAGTATCTGAGAGGGGTGAACATAAGATGAACTGTCCTTTTTGCAGCCATTATGAGTCAAAGGTAGTAGACTCTAGACCCACTGATGAAGGCCAATCTATTCGAAGGAGGAGAGAATGTATTTCCTGTACAAAACGATTTACTACCTATGAAAAAATCGAGGAAATACCCTTGATAATCATTAAGAAAAGCGGAAATAGAGAACCCTTCAATAGAAACAAGATTTTGAATGGTATACTAAAATCCTGTGAGAAAAGACCAGTAGCTTTAAAGGATATAGAGAACATAGTAAATGAAATAGAAAAGCAATTGTATAATTCAATGGAAAAGGAAATCAAAACCGAGTTAATTGGTGAGTTAATAATGGATCATATAAAAAAGCTAGATGAGGTTGCTTATGTTAGATTTGCATCCGTTTACAGAGAATTCAAAGATATTAATACTTTTATGGGAGAATTAAGAAAACTATTGAAAGAAAAGACTGATGTCTGATGACAACATGTTACATAAACTGTATTACTGAATTTTAAAAAGCAATAGAGAGTACTCTTTTAAAGGGAAGTTACCTAACTTCCCTATTTCTGTAGAAAAAAGGATTTATTAATCCTGTTTCTATTTTAAAGATTCCTCTGAATTAAGCTTCATTTATTGGGCAGAACTATTCTTGTATTCTATAAGATGAAGGAGTGAGGACGTTGACATTCAAGATAATAGAAAACAAAGGGATAAGTGTCGTTAAAACAAGTGAATTAGAAGAAACTCAAGTGGTACACCATGGGTTTAGTACTAGGATAGGCGGGATCAGTACAGGAGTTTTCAATACTTTAAATATTGGATTTAGAACAAAGGATAGTAGAGAGAATGTGTTGACAAATCTTAAAAAATTTTGTGATGCTATAGATGTCCAGTATCATGATTTAGTGCTTGCAGATCAAGTACATCAGGACAAAATCATCATTGTTACAGAAAAAGATAAAGGAAAGGGAATTCTATACACTAAAGATTATGCTGGAGTTGATGGTCTCATAACCAATGTACCAGGGGTTCCCCTTATGACCTTTCATGCAGATTGTGTACCGTTACTTTTTTTAGATACTGTGAATAAGGTGATAGCTGCTACCCATGCAGGCTGGAAGGGAACTATGTTGAAGATAGGGCAAAAAACAGTCTTAAAGATGATGAAGGAATTTCAATCGGAGCCAAAAAACATATTGGCTGCTATCGGACCGTCTATTGGGAAATGTTGCTATGAAGTATCGGAAGAGGTGGTTGAAAGATTTAACACAAATTTTACAGAACTCTCTACAATAGCATTTCCAGTTAAAAAAGATAAATATATGTTGGATTTATGGGAAGCCAATAGGATTGCATTGAAGGAAATCGGGGTATTAGAAAGAAATATAATATCGGGACAGATATGTACAGCTTGTAACACAGACTTGTTTTATTCTCATCGGAAAGAAAAAGGGATAACAGGAAGAATGGCTGCTGTTATAGCTTTAGCATAAATCATAGGCATACACATATAAAGTTCAATTGCAATATATAGTGTCTACGGGTTCTGCCAAAAGAAGGACTGTAAATGTTATCCTCAGTAGATTAATAGTTAAGGGAGTATGTCTAAAGGAATATATATTAGAATAAAAACTATATTTGTAGCTTATTGGCAAGTCAGAGGATATTTTTAAAATATCTTCTTCTTTTTTTGCATTTTAACAAAATTACATAAAGATTGATTGATATTTATAACACCAGCTTTTTGTATAGTTTCACTCAGCGAAGGGAAATATAAATACAAATCACAGTATTACTATTTCAATTATAAGGAGGAAAACATATGTCTATAGGAATGATTTTATTAATCATAGTATCTATATTGATCTTTGCAGGCTTAGCAGAAAGGGTATTAGATAGACTGAGATTAAGTGATAAAGCTGCCATAGCTATAATAATAGCTATAGTTGTCTCAACTATCTTTATTCCTGATATCAGTATTACTGAAAATGTCTCTTTTAACATAGGAGGATTTGTCATACCGATGGCTCTAGCAATCTACTTATTTATTAAGGCAGATACAAGCAAAGAAAAAATTAGAGCAGTAGTAGCGGCAGTAGTTGCAGGTGGAGTTATCTATGGAACACAAAGGTTTATACTTCCAGCGGAGCCTGAGGCTCAAAATATAGACCCTAACTATGTATATGCCATTTTAGCAGCAATTGTAGCTTATGTATTAGGGCGTTCCAGAAGAGGAGCATTTATTGCTGGTGTTGTTGGCGTAGTAATCAGTGACCTAATCCAAATGATCATTAATAATATAAACAATATACCAGCACCTACAAGATTTGGGGGAGCTGGAGGAGTAGATACTACAGTGATAGCAGGTGTATTAGCAGTACTACTAGCAGAAATTGTTGGAGAGGCAAGAGAAAGACTGCAGGGAGGAACAGCAAAAAAGAATATGCATTATGAAAAAGGACATTTTGCCAGTACATTAGGAGAAAGGGACAAAAATACCAAAAAAGATATTGATGAAAAAAGAGGTGACAATGATGAAAAATAAGCTTGCTATATGTCTTATATTTCTTTTATTGATAGCTAATCCTTTCATCTATGCAGATGATTGGTATGGAGAGTACGGAAATTATTTTAGAGTATATGATGTTGAAAGCAATGAAATATTATTTAAAACTGCAAGAGAAGTTTCAAGAGGAGATCAATATTTAAGCGGCGATAATAAAATGTATCACATTGTTAGAGTAAACCCTAGAAGTCATCTAGCCTATGCAGAATTTGTAGAAGAGGTACAGCTACCTAAAGTCAACAGAGAAGCTTTGCAAAAGATACAACTAGCAATACAAGAAGGAGGACTGTCAACCCTATTATTAGCACAGGAAGAGGGAGAAGAGAACCAAGAAGAAAGAAAAGTAGGTATATATGCTACACACACTGCTGAATCCTATGTCCCTACTGATGGTTCCGAGAGTATTGAGGAAGGAGGAGGAATACTCCAAGTAGCTGAAGTACTGAAAAATAGCTTTGATGGCCATGGTGTTGAAGCCACCTTTGATAATACTCCACATATACCCCATGACGCAGGAGCATATAAAAGAGCCAGAAGAACAGCTGTACAGCTGATGAGAGAACATGGTGCAAATGCATTAATAGATGTTCACAGAGATGCTGTGCCAGCAGAACAGTATATTACAGAAATTGAAGGAGAGCCCGCCACAAAGGTAAGGTTGGTTATTGGAAGGCGCAATCAAAATTTTAAAGCCAATGAAGAGTTGGCGATGCAAGTAAAGGCTGTAGCAGATGAAATGCACCCGGAATTAATAAAAGATATATTTTATGCAAAAGGTGACTATAATCAAGACTTGACACCAAGAGCTATGCTGGTAGAAATGGGTACTTATGAACATACAAGACAAAGGGCTGAAACAGCTGCCGGGTATTTATCTGAGGTAGTAACAACTGCATTGTTTGGTGGTATTATCGAAGAAGAGGGAGCTGCAGATGGGACTCCACCAGCAGAAACAGGAGGCGTACAGGAAAGCAATAGAGGCGCTGGTTTGGGGACAATAGGACTTATTGCAGTGATAGGAATTGGAGGTTTTGCCTTCTTGTTTCTAAGCAGTGGTGGGAAGGAATGGAAATCAAAGCTTGGTAATTTTAAACAAGAATTTGCAAACTTGCTAGGAAGAAGAAAGAAAAAATAGGTGGGTGCTATAAATTGGACAAACATTTTATTACAATTGTAATATCAGTTATTTTGGGTGTTATAGCTAGAACTTACATGATGAGAATTGACTATAGACAATACCCTACCTATCCACAGGCATATTTATCCCATTTTACACTAGGGGTTATCGCAGCTGGATTAGGAGCAGTGGTTATACCTGCCATTACAGAAAAGGAGTATGTAGCTATTACTTTTCTAGCTATAGCAGCCCAGCATTTTAGAGACGTAAGAAGTATGGAAAGGGAAAGTCTAGATAATATTGAACCCACTGAGCTGGTACCTAAAGGTACCGCCTATATAGAAGATATAGCAAAGACCTTTGAGGCAAGAAATTATATGGCAATAATAACAGCTACGGCCACAGGAACTGCAATGTATATAGGAGAAGTATTAGAAATACCTATCCTCTTAAGAACCTTATTGGGGATTATTGTTGGGGTAATTATTATTTTTCTATTAAACAAAATGCTGCAGACAAGATTTGTTGCAGATATAGCTGAAATCAAGGAGGCAGAGATTACCTTTGAGGGACCAATATTAACGATAGCAGGCGTAGGGGTTATGAATATAGGTCTAAAGGAATCAAGAGAAGTCTTTTTAGCCAATGGCTTGGCAGTAGAAATGATTCCAAAGGACCCCAATGCAGTAGCAGTATTATCAAATATAGGACAAAGACAAGCTATTCAGCACAATGTAGCTATTCAATTAGGCATACGAAAGGATATGGATGAACCAGATTTTACCCCCATTGCAAGAAGAAACCCTGAAAACGGCAATATCGTAATGGCAATTGTTGCAATGGAGCCAGATATGGAATGTTTAATTGAGGCTGTAAAAAGAACACCTGTATTAGAATCCTCAAAAAGGAAGCCCTTAGACTCTTATGTGGGTGAACAAATTAAACATAGTTAATATATAAAAATAGCCAAGGAAATGATGGAGGCTTGAATAATGGAAATAGGTTTAAAGGAGTTTATAATAGCAATTGTTACACTCAATAAAGATATGGTAAATAGTTCAACTGCACCGATTTTTTATGCTGCTAACGAAGAGCATTTAGAAAGACTAGCATTATTAATAGCTAAAACTACAAGAGGAATGGTGCATGATTTAGAGGGAGGCACTTATATTATTGTTAAACATTAGGTGATAGATATATGAAAATAGTATATGCATATAAAAAAAATATTTATGCAGCCTATAGAGCTGCATATCTTCATTTATCATTAAATCCACAATTGATTCCTAAGTCTAGGAGAGAATTAATGCGTTCTCATGAAAATATAAAACCCTATTACTTAGGAATTGATGAAGATTTAAATGAAATATATATCGCTAGTTGTGGAAGGAATTATACAATATTTCAAAATGCCATGGAGGGGATAGGGCGTATTTATGGGGAAGAAGTGCAGATAATCCTTATTCATTAGGGATATAGAATTAATCCTTACATATCAAAAAGAAAAGAGGTTATTGCCTATGAAAATTATATATAGTTGCTTTGGTGGAGCCCATTCCTCTGTTGTAACAGCAGCAATTCACATGGGCTACTTACCTAATAACAGCTTACCATCTAAGGAGGAAATACTAGCTGTTCCTTTTTATGATAAAGCACAAAACAATGAGATAGGTATCCCACATTATATGGGAAAGGATCAGAATAACCACATAATCTATATTATGGGGATGGGGCATGCAAGGGATTACTATACTGAAATGTTATATGAGTTCTACAATGAAGTGGCGCCCTATAATAATAAAGATATTATTATCATCAATGTTACATCATTGCTGAACAATTATACTAGATTAGGGGGCTTTATGTCTAGAAGACTAAATATTATTTCCTTAGGAAGGCCTTTAACTGTTTTTGGAATCCAAAAAAATTATTTTTATTTTGCTGAATTAGTTAAAAACCTTAAGGAAAGAATTAACTAAAGGTCCTTGACCATTATAAATACAAAATGATAATATTATTTGATGGTATTAATATATAGGTGTGCTATAATATTAGTATCAGGTACTAATAATATTAAAGTAGGTGTTGTTTTGAAAGAGTCTAGTATAAAAAATATCATAAGCAAGGTAAACCATGATAGCATTGCTGAAGAAGTGGGTCTAGAAGTAGGAGATGTATTATTAAGCATCAATGGAGAAATGATTGAAGATATCATTGAATATAAATTTTATCTAGCTGAAGAATACCTTGAGATAGAAATAGAAAAGCCAGATGGTGAGCAATGGGTCATTGAAATCGATAAGGATTATGATGAGGATTTAGGGATAGAATTTGAGAACCCAATCATAGCCGAAGCAAAGAGCTGTAAAAACAAATGTATGTTTTGTTTTATTGATCAATTACCTAAAGATATGAGAAAAAGCCTTTATTTTAAAGATGACGA
Source organism: Natronincola peptidivorans (assembly GCF_900111615.1). Taxonomy (GTDB): domain Bacteria; phylum Bacillota; class Clostridia; order Peptostreptococcales; family Natronincolaceae; genus Natronincola_A; species Natronincola_A peptidivorans. The sequence continues at coordinate 91,968 of NZ_FOHU01000001.1, forward strand.
CTCACGGTTATCTTTTCTACATGGTAATTATATCACCTTAACCAATATGAGGGATGAAGACATTGATAAGATTATACAATATAGAATTAGCCCCATAAACATTTCTGTACATACCACAAATGGTCAGTTGAGAAAAAAAATGCTTAACAATCCTAAAGCAGGGAATATTTTGGGTATAATAAAAAAGCTGGCCGATAACCATATTGAAATGAACTGTCAAATTGTTCTTTGTCACTGTATTAACGATGGAGAAGAACTGGATAATACATTAAAAGACTTAGGTGAGCTAAGTCATGCTATCAATAGTGTTGCTGTGGTTCCAGTTGGTTTAACTAGATATAGAGAAAAACTCTATCCATTACAACCCTTTTATAAAACTACAGCCTTAAATACAATTCAACAGGTAGAAAGCTGGCAGAAAAAATTTCATAAAACAATAAATAGAAGCTTGGTACATTTATCAGATGAGTTTTACCTATTGGCTGAAATGCCTTTTCCAGCTTATGAGGATTATGATGGTTTTTCTCAACTGGAAAATGGAGTGGGGATGGTGGTGAAATTCAAGAAAGAATTTTATGATCATCTGCAGAAACTAAAAATCCCCAAATTTAAATCAGCTAAGAAAGTAACTGTTTTGACAGGAACTTTGATACATAATACCATGAATGAGCTTTGTCAAGCATTAAACAGCAAGGTGGATAACTTCATACTACAAGCTATTGCTATTCCTAATGACTATTTTGGCGGACAGGTATCAGTAACAGGATTAATCACAGCTACTGATATTTTAAATAGGCTAAAGGGGATAGACCTTGGAGAAAAAATCATTATCCCCATCTCGATGTTAAAATCAGAAGAAGAAGTCTTCTTAGATGATATTACTGTAACAGAGTTACAGAACAAATTGGAAGTAAAAGTGCAGGTATGTGAAGTAGAAGGTAGTGCTTTCATTGACAAAGCTTTAGAATAAAAGTATAGGAAAGAATGAGGTGAAGAGGCATGGGAAAACCTATTGTAGCTGTTGTTGGAAGACCTAATGTAGGAAAATCAACATTTTTTAATAAGATTGCTGGCAGAAGAATCGCCATTGTCGAGGATGAGCCTGGAGTAACAAGAGATAGAATTTATACAGAAGTAGAATGGTTGAATCACAAGTTTACTTTAATTGATACAGGCGGTATTGAGCCAGAATCTGAAGAAATAATTCCAGCACAGATGAGAAGACAAGCAGAGCTAGCCATAGAAACTGCAAATGTGATCGTATTTTTAGTAGATGGTAGAGAGGGGCTTATCTCCTCTGATAGAGAAATTGCAGATATGCTAAGAAAATCAAAAAAACCAGTTTTGTTAGTTTTAAATAAGGTGGATACAAAGGAGCAATCTCCTCATTATTTTGATTTTTATGAACTAGGCATAGGTGATCCAATAGAGATTTCTTCTGCGCTAGGCTTAGGTATAGGAGATTTACTAGATGAGGTTGTAAAAAACTTTCCAAATGAAGAAGCCGAGGATTATGATGAAGACGTTATCAAGGTTGCAGTTATAGGAAAGCCCAATGTAGGTAAATCCTCCATCATTAATAAGGTCCTAGGAGAAGACAGGGTTATTGTAAGTGATATAGCTGGTACCACAAGGGATGCAATTGACACCCCCTTTACGGATGGAGAGGATCAATATGTATTTATTGATACGGCTGGTATAAGAAGGAAAAGCAAAATAAAAGAGCATGTTGAAAGATACAGCGTTATAAGATCCCTATCAGCTGTTGAAAGAGCAGATGTGTGTTTGTTGATCATCGACGCTGAAGAAGGTGTTACTGAGCAGGACAAAAAAATAGCAGGATTTAGTCATGAAAATGGAAAAGGCTTAATCATTGTCATCAACAAATGGGATTTAATTGAAAAAGAAACAAATACCATGAATCAATTTATAAAAAGTGTTCGAACAGAGCTGGCTTATTGTGAATATGCACCAATTGTATTTGTATCTGCCTTAACTGGACAGAGATTAAATAAAATACTAGATAAGATTAAATTTGTTGCTAATCAGCATGCTATGAGGGTTCCAACAGGTGCTTTAAATGAAGTGATAGGAGAAGCTATGTTACTGAACCAGCCGCCTTCTGATAAAGGAAAAAGGCTAAAAATATTTTATGCTACACAAGCTGCTGTTAAGCCTCCTACCTTTGTATTGTTTATTAATGACAAAGAGCTTATGCATTTTTCTTATCAAAGATATATTGAAAACAGAATAAGAGAGAATTTTGGTTTTGAAGGAACACCCATTAGATTTATTAATCGAGAAAAAACAGGAGGTGAAAAATAGGTGCAACTACTGATTGTAATAGTAGCATATATTCTGGGGAATTTTTCTCCTTCTTATGTGATTGGTAGATTAAGTGCAAATATTGACATCCGAAATTATGGTAGTGGTAATGCTGGTACAACTAATGTTATGAGAACATTAGGCTATAAAGCAGCCGTTTTTACCCTTTTATTAGATTGTTTTAAAGGCGTATTGGCTGTATATATAGCTAAACGCTTTGGCTCTGAAAATCTTGCTATGGTGGCAGGAATCGTAGTAGTGTTAGGGCATAATTGGCCTGTTTTATTGAAGTTTAAAGGAGGTAAAGGGATTGCCACTACAATAGGAGTAGCACTGAGTATACATCCTGTTGTTGCCTCAATATGTATTTTCGTAGGAATTATATTACTTATTATATTTAAATATGTCTCTCTATCATCAATCGTTGCCATAACGTTATTACCTATTATTCTGTTTTTTCAAGACTTGAATTATTTTATTTTTGGCTTAGTGCTATGTCTAATGGCACTATATAGACACAAAGAAAATATGCAACGCTTACTAAATGGTACAGAAAAGAAGTTTACTGAAAAATTAAAAGTTAAATAAAGGAGCGTTCTATTATGGATTATTCTTCAGTAGTTGTATTGGGTGCAGGAAGCTGGGGAACAGCTTTAGGCCTTGTATTAACGAGCAATGGTCACTCAGTAAAACTATGGATGCGACGTAAGGAACAGTATGATTTAATAATAAAAACTGGAAAGAACGGTAAATATCTTCCTGGAATCGAGATTCCTAAGGATATACAGTTGTATACAGATATAATTGATGCTATCAAAGATACAAAAATCATTTTACTGACAGTCCCTACACAAAAAATAAGAGAAGTAATAAAAACTATAAAGCCTTTCATAAAACCTGATCAAATTATTGTCAATGCTGCAAAAGGGATTGAGCAAAAAAGCCAATTAAGAATTTCACAAATAATGCAAGAGGAACTACCTAGCCAACCGTATGCAGTTCTATCTGGACCTTCTCATGCAGAGGAAGTAGCTAGAAATATGCCTACAACTGTTGTCGTGGCATCAGAAAAAAGAGAAATAGCTGAAACTATACAAGATGTGTTCATGACTTCAACATTTAGAGTTTATACTAACCCAGACGTAGCTGGAGTTGAGCTAGGTGGCGCTTTGAAAAATGTTATAGCCTTTGGTGCAGGAATAGCAGATGGATTAGGCTTCGGTGACAATGCAAGAGCAGCTTTAATGACCAGAGGAATTAGAGAAATTGCAAGGCTAGGAAAAGCCATGGGAGCTGACATTGCTACTTTTGCAGGGCTTTCAGGCATAGGAGACCTAATTGTTACCTGTACTAGTATGCATAGTAGAAATCGTAGAGCTGGAATACTTATTGGTAAGGGTAAGAACCTAGAAGAAACATTAAAAGAAATAGGTATGGTGGTAGAGGGTATTACCACAACCAATGTAGCCTATGAGCTAGCAATTAAGCATGGGATTGAAATGCCTATTACTGAGGAGATATATAAAGTAATCTATGAGGGTAGAGATCCTAAAGACGCTGTTACCAACCTTATGAGTAGAAGCAGGAAACATGAAATGGAAGAAATTGTTGATATGAATAATGTTGAATGGTAGAAAGCAATAGCATATATAAAAGTTGAGAATTCTTTTGAAAAGGGTTCTCTTTTTTTATGAAATAAGCATATATTTCTATAGGAGTAAATTACTTGTAATAATCATATGATTACTATAAAAATATGAGGCAGTAAATAGGTTGAGTTGTCATATTTTTTTTGAACAATCATATATTTATAGTGTTATGAACTAATCGATACATAGTATTTATCTATATAATTAAGGAGGGATAAGATGGAAAAATATAGTATTTACAGTAATATAGCACAACGGACACAGGGAGACATTTACATAGGTGTTGTAGGACCTGTTAGAACAGGTAAATCTACTTTAATAAAAAGAATTATGGATTTATTGGTTTTACCAAATATAGAAAACACCTATAAAAAAGAACGAGCAAAGGATGAACTTCCTCAAAGCGGAACAGGAAAAACAATTACCACAACAGAACCCAAGTTTGTTCCTAATGAGGCTGTTGAATTAGTATTAAAGGAGAACGCATCCTTTAGGATGAGAATGATTGATTGTGTTGGATATTTAGTAAAAGGGGCATTAGGGCATCAAGAGGAAGGACAGCCAAGAATGGTAAATACACCCTGGTTTGAGAAACAAATTCCCTTTGAAGAAGCAGCAGAAATCGGTACAAGAAAAGTGATCCAAGAGCATTCTACGATTGGATTAGTTGTGACAACAGATGGATCGATAACGGACATAGAAAGAGAAAGCTATATTGAAGCAGAAGAAAGAGTTATTAATGAACTAAAAGAAATTGACAAACCTTTTGCCATTGTATTAAATAGTAGATTCCCAGACAATGCAGAAACACAGGTATTAAAAGATAGTTTAGAAGAAAAATATGGTGTATCTGTTGTTATAAAAGACTGTGCTACTATGGGTGCTGATGATATCCATGAGATTTTAGAAACTGTATTATTTGAATTCCCAGTCACTGAGATAAACTTTAATCTACCAGGCTGGTTAGAAAGCATTGAGTCTAGTCACTGGTTAAAAGCGTCTATTATGAAGGGAATTAAAAGTATGGCAGGAGAAGCTAGAAGACTGAAAAATATTGAGGGCATGTTAACAGGCTTAAGTGAAATTGAAAATCTTAAGAAAGTATCTCTTGAAAGCATTAAGATGGGAGAGGGCTCCGCCTTAATAGAATTAACCACTGATGAAAATCTATTCTATAAGGTTCTGGAAGAAAAAACAGGCTATAATATCCAGGGAGACCATCAATTATTGGGACTTATAACACAATTAGCCATAGCAAAGCGTGAGTATGACAGGATAGAAACTGCATTGGGAGATGTGAAGGGTATAGGATATGGTCTCGTTCCACCAGCTCTGGATGAGTTAACCCTAGAACAACCAGAGATATTTAGACGTGGGAATCAATTTGGTGTAAAGCTAAGAGCAAATGCACCCTCCCTTCATTTTATTCGTGCAGACATTACTACAGAGGTGTCACCTGTAGTAGGTACAGAAAAGCAAAGTGAGGAGCTAGTAAAATATTTACTAGAGGAATTTGAACAAAATCCTGAAAAAATATGGGAGACCAATATGTTTGGAAAGTCCCTCCATGATTTAGTAAAGGAGCAGCTTCAAAATAAGCTTCAAACAATGCCGGAAGACACAAGAGTTAAGCTGCAAAGGACACTACAAAAAATTATCAATGAGGGAAATAGTGGTTTCATTGCTATTATTTTATAGTAGCAGTTAAATAAATAATAGAATAATATATGATTAAGGGGTATAAAGGTATACCCCTTAATGCATCCTTCAGCTATTGTTAAGCGCAGTATTTCACTAATGACTATTTTTCCCAAATGATTTTACCTCCAATAAAATACCACTATTAACTGAGATGTATTAAGTCCTATTTATATGGTAAAACTACTTGACAATAGATCGAAATCCATCTAGAATAGATTATGTAACAAAATTAAGGATATCTGGCTGTGGCGCAGTTTGGTAGCGCGCCAGAATGGGGTTCTGGAGGTCGCAGGTTCAATTCCTGTCAGCCAGACCAGCAAAAACCTGTATTCATCATGGATACAGGTTTTACAGATTTTTGTATGATTTATGCAGTACAAGCTGTGGTCATTATAATTATTTGACAGATTTTTCTTAAAAAAATATTTTAATATCTGGAAAACCATTGACAAATAAAATAAATTTGGTAAATTATAATTAGCACTCTATTAAATAGAGTGCTAACAAACAAGAAGTTTAAATGGAAGGAGAAGGATAAAATGATAAAGAAAGAATTTAAAGCAGAATCCAAACGATTATTAGATCTCATGATCAACTCAATCTATACCCACAAGGAAATCTTTTTAAGAGAGCTCATTTCCAATTCTAGTGACGCTATTGATAAAATGTATTATAAAGCATTAACAGATGAAGATTTAACCTTTAATAAAGATGATTATTACATAAAGATTATTGCTGACAAAGACAGTAAGACATTAAGAATTGTTGACACAGGAATTGGAATGACAAAAAAGGAGCTAGAGGATAATTTAGGGGTAATAGCCCAAAGTGGTTCACTGGCATTTAAAAAAGAAAATGAGATTAAGGATGGTTTTGATATCATTGGACAGTTTGGTGTAGGTTTTTATTCTGCCTTCATGGTTGCAGATTCTGTCACAGTGATTAGTAAAGCCTTTGGAAGTGATGAAGGATATAAGTGGGAATCTACCGGAGCAGATGGCTATACCATAGAGCCCTATGATAAAGAAGCAGTTGGGACAGAAATAATCCTAAAACTAAAAGAAGATTCCGAAGATGAAAAATACCAGGACTTCTTAGAAGAATATAGATTAAAGTCTATTATCAAGAAATATTCAGATTTTATTAGATATCCTATTAAGATGGATATTGCTACAAGCAGGCCTAAAGAAGGAACAGAAGAGGAATATGAAGATGTGGTTGAAGAGCAGATAGTTAATAGTATGGTTCCTATGTGGCGCAAGAATAAAAATGAGCTTACCACGGAAGATTACGACAACTTTTATTCTGAAAAGCGCTATGGTTTTGATAAACCCCTAAAGCATATCCACATAAGTGCTGATGGAGCAGTAAGATATAATGCCATACTATTTATACCTGAAAAAATGCCATATGATTTTTATACCAAGGATTATGAAAAAGGATTGGAGCTGTACTCAAGCGGCGTATTAATCATGAATAAATGCCCTGATCTTGTACCAGACTATTTTAGTTTTGTTAAGGGAATGGTGGATTCTGAGGATTTATCGCTAAATATTTCCAGAGAAATGTTGCAGCATGATAGGCAACTAAAAATAATTGCTAAAAGAATTAAAGAGAAAATCAAAAGTGAATTACAATCCCTACTAAAGACGGAAAGAGAAAAATATGAAGATTTCTATAAAAACTTTGGCAGACAGCTAAAATACGGGGTTTATAGTGATTTTGGACAAAATAAAGAGACTCTGCAAGAATTATTACTGTTTTACTCTTCCAAAGAAAAGAAGATGACTACCTTAGAAGAGTATGTAGATAGAATGAAAGAAGACCAGAAATACATTTATTACGCTTCAGGGGATTCTGTAGAAAAAATTGACAAAATGCCTCAAACGGAGCTTTTATCAGAGGAAGGCTATGAAATATTGTACTTCACGGACGATGTAGATGAATTTTCTATTCGCATGCTGGGAGCTTATAAGGAGAAAGAATTTAAATCTGTATCAAGTGGAGATCTAGGCATAGAAGAGAAAGATAAAAAAGAAGAAGAGGTGGAAAAACAAGACAGCAAAGAAGTATTTGCCTTTATGAAAGAAGCTTTACAAGATAAAGTAAAGGATGTTAGACCTTCTAAAAGACTAAAAAATCATCCAGTATGTTTTGCAACAGATGGAGAGCTAACTATAGAAATGGAGAAGGTATTAAATGCAATGCCCAATAATCAAGAAATGAAGGCAGAAAAAGTGCTGGAAATCAACATAAATCACGATGTATATAAAGCTCTAAAAGAAGCTTTTGATCAAGACAAAGATAAGTTAAAGATATATACCAATGTTCTGTATAACCAAGCATTACTCATTGAAGGATTGACGATTAATGATCCTGTAGAATTTACTGATAATATATGTAAGTTAATGACATAATTAATTTAATTAAAGCTGCTATTAAGTTAGATCCCCTTAATAGTAGCTTTGTATTTATATGTAACAATCAAGGCTAAAACATAGAGAAATATATAGTTAGCAATAGAAAATGCAGTGGTTAATGCATATTATATAGTAAAACATAATATGGGGGGGAAGTCACTATGTGTAACAATACGAATATATTAGGGTTTACTATAGAAGGGGAGATTGTTCATAAATGTACTGATGAATTATCAACCAGCTGTTTAGTAAAATGTCTTCAATGTGGAAAGATATTAGATATTAAAGGTGGGCCTAAGCCAGTTTTATGCAAAGAGTGTATGGAAAAAAGCAAATGATTTATTGATGCTTACTTCTGTTGCAAGGGAATTACTATAAATATACCTAAATGTTTAAAAAACACTATCGATAATAAATCGGTAGTGTTTTGAGGATTTAATAGTAATAAAGCATAAAATCAATAATAAGTTAGTGGAAAGCAATTTAGGACATTCTTTAACCATAGATTAACTTTAGAGGAAGGTTAAAAAATATGATAAAATATAATGAGGAGTAAAAGTGTAGTAAAAATCTACAAAGCCTAATAGAAAAACTGTAGAAGATGTATTGCTCCAAGGGCCTATTGGTTCTTTCTTCAGTATTACATAATTTTAGTAAAGTAATGATGATTCTAAATTTTAGAACCTCAGTAATTCCAAAAAAAAAAGTACTATTGATTGAAATGTTAAAGAGGATGATGATTTATGTTGGAGATTCAGTTAAATAAGCAACAAAGATTAGCTTCCTTACATAAGGATGGTCCCGCCATTGTTTTAGCAGTTGCTGGAGCAGGAAAAACAACAACATTGTGCGCAAGGACAGCCAATCTTATATTAAAACATAAGGTAGATCCTTTAAAAATAAAAACAATGACCTTCTCAAGAGCTGCTGCTAGAGACATGAAGGAAAAATTTATAAGTTTATCTGGAGAAGGAATCAAAAAAGCTAATGCTGTTGATTTTAGTACAATCCATTCCTTTGCCTTTTCAGTGATTAAATACTATTACAAGCACAAGAATATACCTCTCATTGTTATAGAAAATGAAAAGGAAGAAATAAATAAATATAGTATTTTAAAAGATATATTCAAAAATGTTAGTAATGAATATATTACAGAAGAACAGTTAGAGGAATTGTTAACCTATATCACCTATACTAAAAATATGATGCATAAGCCAAAGGAAATAGAAGGACTTAATACCACCATAAAAAACTTTCCTTTAATATTTGAAACCTATGAAAATATTAAAAAGGAAAAGAATTATTTAGACTATGATGACATGCTGACGGTGATGTATAACATACTACTAGATGAACCAAAGCTTTTAAAAGCAATACAAAATAAATACCAATATTGGCAAGTGGATGAGTTTCAAGATACTAGTATCATACAGTATGAAATTCTAAAACTATTAGCAAAACCAAAAAACAACCTTTTTTGTGTAGGGGATGATGACCAAACACTCTATTCATGGCGCGGGAGTTATCCTAGGATACTATTAGAGTTCCCAAAGGTATTTAAAAAGACGCAGGTATATTTTATGGAAGAAAATTATAGAAGTACTGAGACGATTATTAGATTAAGCAATGAAATTATTGCCTTAAACCAACAACGATATGAAAAAAGCATTTTCACACAGAATGAGAAAGGTTTCCCTGTACTTATCGAAGAGTTTAATAATGAAAATACTCAAATCAAGACCATTGTCCAGGAAATCACACAAAAGAAACAGTTGCAAGAAGTAGCGATTTTGTTTCGCAATAGTTTCTCTGCTATGCCTTTTATAGATAGTTTTCAGGAGAATAATATCCCCTTCTATATTAGGGAGCATAAAATGTCTTTTCTTAAGCACTGGATCGCAAAGGATATCTCATCATTTATCCAATTGGCTTATAAGCCTTATGATTTAGAGCTATTTAGAAATATTTACTACAAACTAAATGCTTTTTTAACAAAACAATCTATGTCTTATGTGGCTCAGGAACTGGAAAAAATAGATTTTGCAGAAAGAGAAGAGATCAATATTTTTGATGTGTTGTTGACATACCCTCACCTTCAATATTATCAGAAAGAAAAAATACTAAAAATCAAGTATGATTTTGGTATTTTTAGAAAACAAAACACCAATAACTTTATGCAATTTATTAGAAAAAGACTAAGATATAACGAGTACTTAGAAAAACAAGAATTAACTTCTAAAGAGGTGGTTAATAATACAATAGGTGTTTTAGAATACTTAGCCAATAATGTAACGACAGGGCTGGAATTTTTAGATAAGATAAAAGGATTAAACCAAGTGATAAAAGAAGCCAGTGCAAATAAAGGCAAAGGTGTGGTATTATCAACTATTCACTCTGCAAAGGGCCTGGAGTTTGATGATGTTTATGTCATTGATGTTATCAATGGCGTTTTACCTAATGCGTCAAGCTTAAATCAATTAGAAAAATATCAGGATGTTTCTGAACTGGAGGAAGAAAGACGTACCTTTTATGTAGCACTAACTCGTGCTAGAAAGCAATTAAAAATATGTTCTACAAAAATGAGATTTGAAAACACCACAGAGGAGTCGATTTTTTTAAAAGAAGTGAAGGAAATCCTGGGGGTCAACCCAATAAAGACAAGGCTTAGACCTAAAGAAATACAGCAAGATGTAGAAAAGATAGATGTAAGTGGTTATAAAAAAAATAAAGAGATCAATCATATAACCTTTGGCAAAGGGCGCATATTAATGCGTAATGATAATATAGCAATGGTTGATTTTGACAGTGGCGGCACCAAGAAAATAGATTTAAAGACCTGTATAAAATATCAGCTTTTAATTTAGTGCTTTATTGACTTTATAATATATGAAAACCATAATATGCTTGTTAAATATTAATAAGGATAGAAAAGGAGAATCATCATGATAAAAAGAATAGAGAAAGAGGAAACATGGCCCCTGAGGCATAAAGTTTTATGGCCCAACAAAGGTATAGAGCACATAAAGCTAAAGGATGATGACAATGGTATTCATTTTGGTCTATTCTATGAAGGTAATTTGATATCTGTTATTTCACTTTTTATTGACCAGGATAGAGGGCAATTTAGAAAATTTGCCACCCATCATGAAGAGCAAGGAAAAGGGTATGGAAGCAAGCTGCTATTGCATTTAATAGAGGAAGCTAAAAAACTGGGAGTTAAAGTCGTATGGTGTAATGCTAGAAAGGATAAGTGTGATTATTATAAAAAATTTGGGTTAGCAGAAACAGAAAAAGTTTTTTCAAAGGATGGAACACAATACATCATCATGGAAAAACATATACGCTAGCAGTCCAATGGGAAAATGTGTTTAAAGAAAATAAAAAAACTCCTTTCAGGCAAGAATTAACAAAAACTCTTGGTCAAAAGGGAGTTTTTTCTGTTCCATAGCTTTATATTACAATTCCCTAGCAATTTCATGTAATATTTCAGAGGTTGAATTGATTTCTTCTAATGCAGAGAGAATCTCCTGTGTATTACGAGCCTGAATTTTTGTTACATCTCCCGTTTCTATAACAGCTTGAGACATTGCTTCAACAGATTTTTTAATATTAGTCAAAATATCATTAATATTTTCAATAGCAGTATTGGTTTCCACAGACAGCTTTCTTATTCTTTCTGCTACTACAGAAAAGCCCCTGCCTTGCTGACCTGCTTTAGCTGCTTCAATAGCTGCATTTAATCCTAAGAGGTTTATTTCTTCTGAAATGCCCTTTATGTATTTAACAATTCTATCGCTTTTACTTGTTTCTGAATTAGAAATCTTGCTCTGGTCCATTGCTTTATCAGAGGAGGCAGCTATACTGTGGGCAGCTGAGGAGATTTCATCTAGACTTGAAGTTGTTTCCTGCAATGATGCTGATAAGGTTTCAGATATTGTCAAGAGCTGCTGTTGTTTTTTTAAGCTCTTTCCTATACTAACTGTCCCTACAGCTTTTCCTTTATCATCTCTTATAGGAATAGTAATGGATTTAAAAGGAATACCAAAAACTTCTTGGGGGATAATGCTAACGATTTTCTTGTTTTTTGTTAAGCATTCATACATTGCATCACCTTTTTGAAGCGGACTTCCTTCTTGGGCCTTAACATCTAATTCCTTGCCTGGGAAGTACTTCAAGAAAGTTTTATCATCAGAGATTCCTACTATTATGTCTTCATCCATCAGCTCACTAATAGAGCCACCTATTTCAATAAAGCAATTTAAAATATTATTTGAATCATGCATTACCTCTCAGCTCCTTTGTAAAAAAGTTAATAATAGCTTTACTTTATTATAGCATTATAAAACTTATATAACATAATATATTTTGAAATTTCTGGTATTTTATTATTCACATAATGAATATAGACTTTTTTAAAAAAATAGAAAAATTATCCTTTACACAGAACATTTGTTCTAGTATAATAAAAAAGAACACATGTTTGAGGAGGAGGGATGAAAATGAAATCATTATTCTTTATAGGAACAGTAAAGGAACTAAGAGAGTACCTAGAGCAATGGAAGAATACTACAGCGAAAAATATAAAGTAATACAAATTTAAACTAAATAAATTATAAAAGAGATAACTAGTCAAAGGAGGATATCTAAGTGGGAAATGGAAAATTATCTATCTTAAGGGCTATAGAAAAATATATTAGAGAAAATGGATTTAATCCAACAGTTGGTGAAGTCTGCAGATCATTAAGTATCTACTCTCCTAACAAAGTACATAGCTACTTAAATCAATTAGAAGTATTGGGGATTATCGAAAAACAAGAGATTTTTCAAAGGGGAGCTATGAAGATTACTGATAAGGGCAGAGAAGTGATTCGAGCCTACGAGATTATAGGCTGATGTTATGATAGATTATGCATTAAAGTACTCATATAATAATAAAAGACCCATTACACTAATATATCAAAAAGGTTTGGAAGTTAGTCAAAGAAGGATAAGGGTTATCCAGGTAACAAAGGAAGTAATTCAATGCTACTGTTATGAAAAAAAGGCTGCAAGAAATTTCAAAACAGATAATATTTTGGCCGCCTTCATCCCTGACACTGTTGATAGTGTATATAGCAAAGGGAGGTCGCAAGGATTGTATAATGACTCAAATCACATAAGCTAAGGCAGTATTCTTTCCTTATAGACAGGAATTAGGATACTGTTCTTTTTACTTTAGACAATGAATTTATAGGTTTTATCATGGACTATTTATGTATATTAGAATTAAAGGAATTTGTTATAAATAACAAGAATAAATTATAGACGAGAAATTATAAGTTAAAATTATTTAGATTTTCAGGTAAAATAATGCTAATGGTTGTAAGGGATAATGCATTGCTCTTTGGTAAAAATTATGGTAGATACTATTTTACTATTATGGAACCTATATTTTAGGATATAAAGTGAATGAAAAAGCTGGATGATTAGCTTAAATTTATAGAGTAGAAGGGTGTATAAAAATGAAGAATAGTAAAGTTTTAGTTGTTGGTGCAGGTCCAGCAGGCCTTATGGCAGCTATCACAGCGGCAGAATTCACCAATGATGTCATATTGATAGAAAAGAACGAAGCTATAGGCAAAAAGTTGAAGATAACCGGAGGTGGCAGATGTAATATAACAAACAATTCTTCTCCTGAAGAAATAATGAAAAATACTATTACCAATAGCAAATTTTTATATAAAAGTCTACATGCTTTTACGAGTCAGCAGCTTATGGAACTTATAGAAAAAAATGGATGTCCCCTAAAAATTGAATCAAATCAAAAGGTATTTCCCAAAAGTGAGCAATCTTCTGACATAATTAAAGTTTTTAATGATCTATTAATAAAGAAAAGGGTGAAGGTATATTTTCAATGCCAGCTGAAGGAGATTATTATAGAGGAGAGAGAAGTAATAGGTATTAAGACAGACCAGGGAAAAATAGTACCATGTGATTCTATTATTCTAGCAACTGGCGGTGTATCTTATCCCCATACAGGAAGCACGGGAGAAGGATTTTATATCTGTGAGAAACTGGGTCACACCATTCTACCACTTAAGCCAAGTCTCATCTCTATGGTTATCAAGGAGAAGTGGTTGACGACAATGACTGGAATCTCTTTAAAAAATATCGCTCTTAAAACCAAGATAGGTAAAAAAGCTAAAAGCTTTTATGGAGATCTATTATTTACCCATTATGGCATTTCTGGACCAGCAGTTTTTGAATTAAGTGCTTATATTAACAAATTAGATTTCTGTAAAGGAGGACACAAAATCTTTGTAGATTTTGTACCTAAAATACAGCAAGAGGAATTGAAAAAATTATTATTGGCGACAGAAAAAAGTAATAAGCAGATTTCTAGTGTATTAACAGAATATTTACCTAAGAAATTACTATTGGAGCTCTTAAACAATCTAGGTATATTACATGAAACTAGCTTAAACCAGCTTAATAGAAAAGATAGAAATAAGCTCATAGAAGCTTTGAAAAATTTTGAAATTACTATTGAAGCATTAAAAAGTGTTAAGGATGCTATTGTAACTTCGGGAGGAATTTCTGTAAAGGAAGTTAATCCCTTAACAATGGAGTCGAAGATAATTAAAGGTCTTTTCTTTGCAGGAGAAATTTTAGATGTAGATGCTGTAACAGGAGGATATAACCTTCAAATAGCATTTTCTACAGGTTATATTGCTGGAATCCATAGTGTAAATAGTTGAGACCGACAATAAAATATTTGTAAATATAAAAGTAAGTTATATAGGATTAACTGCAAATAAAACATCTACTCAACCTTTATGGAATTCTGCCTTTCTGGCATATGGAAGGTGATTGGATTTTTATATGGTAGATACAATGATTTTTATAGGGCTATAGATACATAAAAACTCTCCTTTAAATTTAAGTAAGAATAATTATTTGGACTAGCTAATATATTTTACTGAAGGGGGAGATATCATGGAATGGGCTGAAAAAGTAATAGAAACATTTGAAAGTATTAGAGATGTAAACATTCTAATCAGAAAAGTCCTAGATAGGGTGGCAAAAGAACTAGTAGATGCACATGAAAAAAATAATTATTTGGATAGAAGCAAATCCATTGCAACAAGAAGTAAGGGGAGCTATGTAATATTTGAGGATAATTTAATGATCAACGATTTTACATTACTAAGTCATAATAAAATTTTAAATAAGCTATTAGAGAGAAATAAAACCTTGAAGGGGCTTACTGAAGAAAGGGTTTATAGGATTATTAAAGAAATGCTATTGGAGGAAACTGAGTTATATAAGATAATTAATAGCAAACATCAAGAAGAAACAATTGAAATGGATAACTACGCAGCCAGAATGATATTAAGAAAATTGGAAGATATTCATGAAGAACTGATTGTTATTAAAAACAGCATATAAAACAGTAAAAAAAGCAGCATATCAACCTTAAGCTTTTAAGAAATTCAAAATTCCAAATTAAAAGTATAATATTGTCATAATCTATCAATATTAAACTATTATAGGCAGGGCTGTTAGGAGGAGACTGTATGATAGTTTATGAGTATATATGGCAATTATTTTTTTTGATAATACTGCTATTTTTGTCTGGTTTTTTTTCTGCTTCTGAGACTGCATTAATGTCTTTAAGTAGAATTAGAGTTAGACACATGGTTGATGAAAATATTCAAAGAGCAGCTTTAATCAATAAATTTATAACAGACCCTGGTAAATTGTTAGGAGCAATTCTTTTAGGTAATAATCTAGTCAATATTGCAGCTTCTGCCTTAGCTACTTCCTTAGCTTTAAGTATTTATGAAGAAGCAGGAATAGCAATAGCTACAGGAGTCATGACAATTCTTGTATTGATTTTTGGAGAAATCACACCTAAGTCAATCGCAGCACAGGATCCCGAGAAGGTATCTCTGAAAGTGATAAAACCTATTTCATTGGTGGTAAAAGTGTTGAGTCCTGTTGTACTGGTATTGACTTATCTGACAAATAAGTTCGTGAATATGCTAGGGATAAAAATAAATGCTGATAAGCCATTTATTACAGAGGAGGAGCTAAGAACAATTGTAACTGTCAGCCAAGAAGAAGGTGTTTTAGAAATCGAAGAAAAGCAAATGATCCATAATGTATTTGAATTTGGTGACCTACAGATAGAAGATATAATGGTTCAACGTACAGACATTGTTGCACTTGATGTGGAGGCTAGTTATGAAGAAGTAATGAAAATAGCAAAAGAACACCAGTTTTCTAGATATCCTATATACAAAGAGGGGATTGATAACATTATTGGAACATTAAATACAAAAGATTTGGTCTTTCTAGATATTGGAAAAGGAGAATTTCACATAGAAACCTACATAAGAAAACCTTATTATACTTTTGAGTTCAAAAAAATAAGCGATGTGTTTAAAGAAATGAAAAAAAAGTGGATACACATGGCTATTGTGCTTGATGAATACGGTGGAACTGCAGGAATTGTTACAATAGAAGATCTAATTGAGGAAATTGTTGGAGATATTCAAGATGAATATGATGAACTGGAATCAGAGATTGAAGTAGTTAATGACCATGAATATATAGTAGATGGTAGCACAAAAATAAATACTGTGAATGATGAATTGGGAACACAGTTAGAATCAGAAGACTTTGATTCCATTGGTGGATTTATTATTGGAGAGTTAGGGAGACTACCAAAACCGGGTGAAACTATTCAATATAATAATATTAAAATTACAGTAGAGGCTATTGAAAAAAATCGAATTCAGAAGATAAGAGTTTTCACGTAAAATAATATAAGGAACTACTTTTTTATGAAGTTAAACTAGGTACCTGTGTTTAAAGAATACAGGTGCTTTTTTAATGAAAAAAATATTGAAATACAGAATATACTGAAGGAAATTGTCGCATTAAAGTAGAATTTAGCATTAGAAGAATTTAAAAGTATCTTAATAGTATCTTAACAGTTCTTTAGCAGATGTTAAAAAAAGTTCTTTATAATGATGTTAGACAAAAGAAAAATTTTATGGACTGGAGAGATTAGGATGAGAAAAATTATTATAATATTTATTGTAGGGATAGTATTGATGGCAATAGTAGGCGGCAGTACTTTTTCTCAAACTCAACAACAGCCAGTAGATGTAGGAGCAGAAAAAACAAGTGAAAAGCTTCAAGCAGAAATAAAAGAAAACAAAGATAAAACAGAAAATATACAGGACACAGAAAAAGCTAAAAAGGACTTGAGAGAGGAAAAAGAAATTGATAGTAGTAAGGAGGAGACTTTAAAGGAAGATGAAGTGGAAAAAAAGGACCTGGAAGTAAATAGTGATGCTAAGAAGAAGGATAATCATA
This sequence comes from Natronincola peptidivorans, assembly GCF_900111615.1. Lineage (GTDB taxonomy): Bacteria > Bacillota > Clostridia > Peptostreptococcales > Natronincolaceae > Natronincola_A > Natronincola_A peptidivorans. The sequence continues at coordinate 109,429 of NZ_FOHU01000001.1, forward strand.
AATCCAAAAAAATATTTTTAACCTTTGACGATGGTCCAACTACTTTAACACCTCAAATACTAGATGTTTTAAAGGAACATGATGTTAACGCTACTTTTTTTGCAATCGGGAGACTGGCGGAAAAACATCCTGATCAAATAAAAAGAATCTATAATGAAGGCAATATGGTACTGCCTCACTCCTATACACACGATTATTCTATTTATAGTACCATTGATGGATTCTATGAAGATTTTTTTAGGGCAGAGGAAACAGTGAGCAGTATTTTAGATATCCAGCTACCCCCAATTTTTAGATTTCCAGGGGGATCCTCTAATCATAGCTCCTTTAATTACGGGGGAAAGCAGTTTATGCCAAAGCTTACAGAGGATGTTAAGGAAAAAGGATACTATTATATTGATTGGAATGTATCTTCAGGAGATGCAGGACCTGACTACAATAACAAAGAAAAAATGATAGAAAACGTATTGAATGGTGCAAAAGGTCAAGACTTTATAGTAGTTCTGTTTCATGATGTACCAAGAAATACTTCTATGAAAAAAATATTACCTGAAGTAATAACAGTTTTTAAAGATAGAGGCTATACATTTAGAACCTTTCGAGATATTACTGAGGAAGAACTAAATACAATGGTTCAGTTAAAGCTTGCTAATAAACCTATTATTAGATAGAAGCCATAATGATTAATACTGATAAATAATATTTTTTAGGCCAGAATAATTTTTCTGGTCTTTTTATTTAGAGCTAGTTTTTGTCAAGAAATACAAAAATAATAATATACTTATTATAGAGTATAATGCTAAGGTTAGTATTGTCTGCAAAATAAAAGGAGGGGCATAATGGTTAAAATTTTAGGATGGTCTAATACTGTGTTGGTAGCAATCATGACATTGATGTATCCACTAAAAAAATATAGCTTAGCTTCATCAGGAGAAAAGAAAAGGGGAAAAAACGGGAAGGTATTAGAGATGTATAAAAAGCTGAGGAAAGCACACCCCGATATTGGATATGTTATCATTACCATAGGACTTATACATGGCTATTTAGCTGTTGGTTTTTTAAAATGGCATAGCGGGGTCTTGGTTTTAAACACAATAATTATGATGGCTCTATCGGTTATTTTAGGGCAAAGAATTAAAAGGATGAAATCTAATTGGTGTGTTGTGCATAAACTTTTAAGTATTGCATTAATACTATTTATAATCAACCATATTTTCAGATGATTGATGACTTTGGACATATTCACTTCCCTTAAATAATATAATAGTTGTACAAACCAAATGATATAGGAGACTATGCCTATGGAAACTAAGGATTTGCTTGAAAAAAAATTCGGTATAAAAGAATTGAAGCAACAACAGTATTTATTAATATACGAAGCTACTTTATATATTTTTGAGTTTGCATTATTAACAGGTTGTTTTTTTGGATTATGCATGTTATTATATGAAGCATTTGGTTAAATTCATAATAGAATTACAACTAACTCCACCTAAAAGGTGGCTTTTTTTATGATGTATATAGTACTAGGGAATTATAAATTTTATTCTTCAAAATGAAGGACTTTAAAGGAATATGCAGAATTAATATATAAGAATTGGGTTGGCAGGTGATGTTATTGCATAAAAAGAAAAAAGTGAAAAAAAGACTGATAATAAGAAATATTAACAAGCTATTCATTGGCATTATTATACTATTGTACTTCTTATCCAGAATGCCTCCGTTTTTTAGTCAAGCTACCAATAAAACATATATAGCAGAATATGGAAAGATAGAAACTGCAATAACAACAGAAGGTTACATAGTAAGGGATGAAAAAGTGATTACAAGTACTAGTGAAGGAGATGTTATTCTTCTAGTAAATGAGGGAGAACGGGTAGCGAGAGGGCAGAAAATCGCAACTATTCATTTTAATGATTTAGATGATAATATAACCAAAGATTTGGAAATAATTAATTTAAGGATAGAAAATATTAAAGATAAGCAGTTAGAAGAACACTTATTTCAAACAGATATCCAAAAAATTAATAATGAGATAGAAACCGTTACTCAACAAATTCAAGACTTGATTAAAAATGGTGATTATATAAAGGTAGGTGCTTTAAAAGAAACACTTTTAATACTGGTAGAAAAAAAGAGTATTATTAGTGGAGAGAAAAGCCTTCCAGGAAGAAATCTTGAACAATTAGAAAGACAACAGCAAAACCTACAAGAAAAGGTAAGTGCTTCTGTTAAAACTATCATTAGTGAATACCCAGGGGCGGTTGCCTTAGGAAGGGATGGGCTAGAGGATCTATTAACCTTGAGCAACTTAGATTATATGACACTACAACAATTTGAAACTATAAGAAATTCATTAGATAATGATAAACAGCAGGATGATGAAACCAATATAAGGATTATTAAAAATCATCAATGGAGTATTATTACAAAGCTGATGCAGGAAGATATACTAGGATTAGAAAAGGAACGGAAAATAAAAATAAGGCAACAAGGGGATAACAAAGAATATAATGCCATTGTTAGAAATGTTATTCAGGAAGATGATGATAATTGCATTGTAGTATTAGATCTAACAGAGTTTATGGAAGAGTTTTATAATAAACGAAGTATTACATTTGATGTGATAATAAGAAGCTATGAGGGAGTAATGATTCCTAATTCTGCAATAACTGAACATGAAGAACAAACAGGTGTATTTAGATTGGATGTTAATGGTTTTGCAAGATTTGTACCTATCAAGGCAAAGGGAAGTAATCGTGAATACTCAATAGTTTATAATGGATCCTTTGACGAAAAAGTTAATAATGAAACCCAGAGGATTAATACAATTAATTATTATGATGAGATAGTAGTAGATGCTGAAAAAATTAATATAGGAGAAAGAATACGTTGAAATAAATAAGGAGGAGTATCATTGACATTAGATATAGAAACCAACTTAAAGGTAGTGAAATCGCAAATTGATGAGGCTGCCATGAAGGCTGGTAGAAAGTCCCATGAAGTTCAACTTATCGCTGTTACCAAAACTGTGGAGCCAGAAATAATTGAAAAAGCTATAGCAGCTGGTGTTAAACATATCGGAGAAAATAAAGTACAAGAATTGGTTAGAAAATATGAAATCATAGGCGATAAAGTAAAATGGCACATGATTGGACATCTACAGAAAAATAAGGTGAAATATATTATTGATAAAGTAGAACTTATCCATTCGCTAGACTCTTATGAGTTAGCCTTAGAAATAGATCGAAGGGCAAAAAAAATAGGAGTAGAGGTACAGTGTCTATTACAAATAAATGTCTCTGAAGAAATTTCAAAATATGGCGTTAAGCCTTGTGATGCTAAAGAACTACTAAAGCAAATAAGTTCTTTAAGTAATATAAGGGTTGTAGGCTTAATGACTATGGCTCCTTATACTGAAAATCCAGAGGAAGTGAGGATTTATTTTCAAAAGCTAAAGAAAATATCTTTAGATATTAATAAAATGGCCATGAATAATGTGATGATGCGTTACTTATCCATGGGTATGTCCAATGACTTTGAGATAGCCATAGAAGAAGGTGCAGATTTAGTTAGAATTGGTAGTAAAATCTTTGGAGAACGTAACTATTAAATTTAGGGGGGAGAATTATGGCAGGAAAATTAATAGATAAAGTAAAATATTTTATCGGGTTAGATGTTTTTGAGGAAGATGAAGAAATGGTAGAAGGAGAAGAAGGTCAACAATCACAAGAAGAAATGATGCCAATCTTCAGTAATAGCAAAAAAAATAAAGTGTTAAATATCCACACCACTACACAAATGAAGGTTGTAATTTTTGAACCTAGTAATTTTGATGAAGCACCAGGCATAGTAGATAACTTGAAAAATAGAAAGCCTGTAATTATTAATTTAGAAAATATTGACCCTGATTTGGCAAGAAAGTTTTTTGACTTTTTAAATGGAGCTATCTATGCATTAGATGGTAGCATTCAAAAAGTATCTACTGGTATTTTTATTTTAGCGCCTAATAATGTAGATATTACTGGAAATATTAAGGAGGAACTGAAAAATAAAGGGGTATTCCCCTGGCAGAAATAATTAAAGGAAGGTGATTTTGCTTGTTTTCTACTAGAGATATAGTAATGGCGATATATTATTTGCAAAGATTGATTAATATTTTTATATTTGTTAGAGTGATTTTTTCATGGGTGAATCCAAATCCTCATAGTGGCTTAGTACAATTTATTTATGGAGTAACAGAACCTATCTTAGCACCTGTAAGAAATCTTATTCATAGGCTTGGATATAATGGTATGATTGATTTTTCACCAATTGCAGCAATTTTATTGGTAAACATGATAACTTCAGTAATCATTAGGTTGGTAACTGGTCTGTGATAGATAAGGAACTATACTTACAACATGTGAAGGATGCTGACTTAAAACATCTTTTAGTTAAGGCATTAGATAAAACTGAAAATGTATTAAGAACCCATGATATTAAAACAACTGATTTCTTGAATCCTTATGAAGAAAAAGCTATTACAAATGTTTTGGCTACTTTTGAAAATATTAATTGGATAGTAACAGGAGGGTATCAGGAGGCTGAAAGGAAAATAATTATTATTTTTCAAGACTACCTTTCTGTTGATGATATAAAAATTCCCTTAACTGCTGTAGAAATAACTAGGAATTTACAGTCTAAAGACTTAAATCATAGAGATTATCTAGGTAGTATTTTATCCTTAGGGATTAAACGTGAAAAAATTGGAGATATCATAATAAACGGTAATATCTGTCAGGTTGTGATTCAGGAGGATTTAAAGGATTATGTAGTATATAACCTAGATAAAGTTGGAAATACTTCTATTACCGTTAGAGAAATAAATTTGAAAGATATAAAGCCTTTAATTATTAGCTATAAGGATTTATGTGGCACTGTTGCTTCTTTAAGGTTAGATAGTATTGTCAGCTTAGGTTTTAAAACATCTAGGACAGAGGCACAAGCCTTAATAGCTAAGGAAAGGGTATATATAAATTGGGGTATTGCTAACAAAAATTTTCATGAGCTACATACTGGTGACATCATTTCTGTGAGAGGAAAGGGACGAATAATTGTTGATGAAATTCAAGGGAATACAAAATCAGGACGGATTCATGTTAAACTTAAAAAGCCAATATAATTTTGACGGAGGTGACCTTTATGCTTACGCCTTTAGACATTCAAAACAAAGAATTTAAGAAAGGGTTTAGAGGATATAAGGAAGATGAAGTAGATGAATTTCTAGATGAAATAATGATTCATTATGAAAAGTTATATAAAGAAAATGCTGAATTAAAGGATAAAATAGAAAAAGCTTATCAGCAGGTAGAGCAATATAAAGGTTTAGAAGAAACCCTAAAAAACACTTTAGTTGTAGCGCAAAACACAGCAGAAGAAGTGAAGGGAGCTGCTTCAAAAAAATCCCAGTTGATTATTGAAGAAGCAGAAATACAAGCAAGAGAAATCATAAAAAAAGCCAATAGAGATGTTGATGATGTAAGAAATCAGTATGAGGAAGTAAAAAAACAAATGGAGATATTTAAAACTCGATATAAAACTTTATTACAGTCACAATTAGAAACATTAATAGATACTACAGCAGAATTGCAGGAAGGCTAAAACTAAAACTATAGCAAGTCTCGTTCTAATTATTATTGTGAACGAGATTTTTTTCTAGATATGAAGGATACTTTTAAAATGATAATAAAGAAGAAAAAGGAGGCAGAGGATTAATGAGTAGAATAGGCATAATAGGAGCGATGGATGAAGAAGTAAATATTTTAAAGGAAGAAATGAGGATCAAAGAGACCAAAAAGATCGCAGATATGGTTTTTTATATTGGAGAGCTTTGTAAAAAGGATATAGTGCTGGTACGATGCGGCATAGGAAAGGTGAATGCTGCAATATGTACCCAAATCCTTATTGGACAACTAAATGCTACTACAGTCATAAATACAGGGGTAGCAGGTGCTATACACAACGATTTAGATGTTTTGGATGTTGTAATCTCAGTTGATGTATTGCAGCACGATTTTGATGTCACAGGTTTTGGGTATAAGATAGGGGAGATACCAAGAATGGATACTTGGATCTTTAAAGCTGATGAAGAGCTAGCTTCTAAAGCTTATCAAGCAGCTGAAAAGGTATTAACAAACGGAAAGGTGTTAAAAGGAAGAATTGTCTCTGGGGATGTTTTTGTTAGCAGTACACAGTTAAAGGATAAAATACAAGACACATTCCAAGCATATTGCACAGAAATGGAAGGAGCTGCCATTGGACATACCTGTCATCTTAATAAGGTTCCCTTCGTTGTAATAAGAGCTATGTCAGATAAAGCTGATGGTTCTGCACATGCAAATTTTAATGAATTTGTTATAGAAGCTTCAAACCACTCTAAGACGATTATAATAGACATGCTTAATAGTATGTAAATATATTGTTTTCTATCTATAAAGCAATATATTTCTTTAGTCCTATAACGCATTTGTTTAAATAATTAATGTAAATAAATTTAAACGAAAAGGTTAAAATATTTAGTAGAGGAGAATCAATATGCCTAGCAAGAAAAAAAGGCCCAATATTGGAGATAAGCTAGAAAATTTATCAAAAAAGATGGATAACATGAGAGTTGCAGAATATGTTGAAATGGTATCCAATCCAAAAAGACTTATTTTGATGAATTTCCTTCTTGGAATGGTGCGAGGGATAGGCATGGGCATTGGTTTTACTCTATTAACAGGACTTATCATAGCTTTATTGGCTTATGTTATGCGGAGTTGGGTGAACCTTCCTTTTATTGGCAAGCTAATAGCAGATTTGATAGAAATTATTGAGAATTATAGATAGGAGGAACCAAAATTTGGATACAAAAAAGCAGAATTATTTTCAACGCTTGTTATTACAAGAAAAACAAGATATTTTAGATACATTAAAACGCATGGAAGAGCATCAACCCCATAATGCTTCTATGAGAGAAGCTACTGAGGAATTATCTGCTTATGATAATCATCCTGCTGATTTAGGAACTGAAATGTTTATGGCGGCTATGCAGTCAAATTTAGAAAATAATGAAAAATACAGATTAAACCAAATTGATGAAGCATTAGAAAAAATTGAAATAGGTAGTTATGGCATATGTCAAGGTTGTGGAGACGAAATAGCTGTAGAAAGATTAGAAATTGTCCCTGAAACTAATACCTGTATAGAATGTGAAAAAGGAGAAATTGCTTTATATGATTCTAAGGCAAATAGACCTGTTGAGGAGTCTTTACTACAACCACCTTTTGGAAGAACTGATAAAGACGATGATGATTATACAGGTTTTGATGGTGAAGATGCTTATCAGGAGGTTGCAAAGTTTAATGAAGTTGCAAGTGATCCATCCTTCTCCACGGCAGACAATCAAGGAATATTTGATGAGGATAGCCCTGGAATTGTTGAGGGAACTGATAAGATTACTGAAGAGCATTATGAAAATCAGCTTCCAACCACTAAAGAAGAAAGAAGAAAAAAGTAGGGTTTAGTATAGACAAAAAAGGTACTTTTTGTATCTTTTTTTTTTGGATAATGGTATAATCATAAAAGTATGGGGACGGGAAAGGGGCTGCAATGCAATATGAACTATATATTATCTTTTATTGTTTTAGCATTAGATCAGATTAGTAAAATATTAGTGCTAAAGTATTTAAAAAACATAGGAGAATTTCCAGTGATTAAGAATTTTCTCCATTTTACCTATGTAGAAAATAGAGGTGCTGCCTTTGGTATCCTACAGCATCAAAAATGGTTTTTTATAACGATGACAATATTAATTGTTGGGTTTATTATTATATATTTTAGGAAAGAAAGAGGATACCCAAAACCTATGATGATTGCTTTAAGTCTAATTGTAGGTGGAGCCATAGGAAATTTTATTGATAGAGTGGTACATGGGTTCGTAGTAGATTTTATAGATTTTAGAATATGGCCTGTTTTTAATATTGCTGATTCTGCTATCGTCATCGGACAAGTTTTAGTGGTTTATGTCATTATAAAATATGATAAACTAGAACAAAAGGAGATGTAAAGATTGGAACGAGAAGTATTTTTTGTTTCAGAAGACGAGGAAGGTATCAGACTTGATACTTATATTTCTGATCAATATCAAGACTTGAGCAGAAGTTATATACAAAAATTAATTAAAGATAACTTAGTTAAGGTAAATGACAAATCTGAAAAAAGTAAGTATCTAGTTAAACATGGTGACGAGATTGTTGTACTAGTACCACCTCCAAGAGAGCTTGATATTAAACCAGAAAATATCCCTATTGAAATTATTTATGAGGATCAGGATATAGTTGTTGTCAATAAACCTAAAAACATGGTAGTGCATCCTGCCCCTGGGAATTATGAAGGTACACTAGTAAATGCTTTGCTATATCATTGTAAAAACCAACTATCCTCTATTAATGGTGTAATACGACCAGGCATTGTTCATCGCATTGATAAAGATACATCAGGCTTACTGATGATTGCAAAGAATAATAAGGCTCATAGAGGCTTAGCTGAACAATTAAAGGAGCATACTATTACTAGGAAATATCATGCAATTACTTTAGGAAAAATAAAAGAGAGTAGAGCAACTATCGATGCGCCTATAGGAAGGCATCCTATCCATAGACTGCGGATGGCGGTGGTAGAGGATGGACGTAATGCTATCACCCATATAAAGGTACTGGAAAGATATAATGACTATACATATATTGAAGCTAAATTAGAGACTGGAAGAACCCATCAGATTCGGGTGCATTTATCTTATATAAAGCATCCATTACTAGGGGATGATTTATATGGTGGCAAATCCTCCAAATTTAATTTGGAAGGACAAACGCTCCATGCCAAGGTCTTAGGATTTTTACACCCTACTAAAAATAAATATATGGAGTTTGAAGCACCATTACCTATGATATTTGAAAAAATTTTAAGAGTGCTGAGGAACAATGAAATAAAAGTATAGAAAAGAAGAGCGGTATGAAGTGAGGTGTTGAAATGAAAAAACAAGTACACTTGATGGATGACAAAGCTATTAATAGAGCGATTACTAGAATTGCCCACGAGATATTAGAAAAAAACAAAGGAGCAAACGACATCATATTAGTTGGGATCAAGACAAGGGGTGTTCCTTTAGCTAATAGATTAGCTGAAAAGATCAAGTCCATTGAAGAGAACGAAGTTCCTGTAGGAGTATTAGACATTACTCTATATCGAGATGATTTGTCAAAAGACACCATTGATCCAGTTATTCATGGCTCAAAAATAAATGCTGACATAAACGATAAAAAGATCATTCTAGTTGATGATGTATTATATACAGGACGAACAGTAAGGGCTGCTCTAGATGCTCTTGTGGATATAGGACGACCACAAATAATTCAATTGGCAGTTTTAGTAGACAGAGGACATAGAGAACTACCAATTAGAGCAGACTATGTAGGAAAAAATGTGCCCACATCAAAGGAAGAGGTAGTTAAGGTAAACCTTCAAGAGGTAGATAAAGATAATTTTGTAGTTATTACAAGATTATAAGGAGGAATAAAAAGGAGCCTATATCTGAGAGAGATATATAGGCTCTTTTTAGTAGGATAAATCTACAATAAATGTCTCAAATCACATAAAAACAAAGAATGTTATTCTATCTGATGAATATTCTGAATGGCATTTTCGTCGCCATCTACTAATATAGTCGAGTAGTTATCATAAATTACCATCCCAGGCTTAGCTCCCTTTGGTTTTCTTACATTTTTTCTTTGGGTATAATCAACCGCAACCTTTGTAGCATTTTTAGCTTTGCTATAATAGGCAGCTAAACTGGCAGCTTCTAATATAGATCTATCGGTATAGTCGCTATCACTAAGCCTTAAAACCACGTGAGACCCAGGCCTATCCTTAACATGGAACCATAGGTCCTCTTTATCAGCGATTTTCAAAGTAATTTCATCATTCTGCTTATTATTTTTGCCAACCAAGATTTCAAAGCCTTCAAAGGATTTATACTTCAAATAGCCTGATTTCTTAAAAACTGTGACCTTTTTTTTCCCAAGACGCTTTTTATAATAACCAGTTTCCATTAACTCATTATGAATTTCTTCAAGGTCTGAAAGATAAGTAGATTGGTCAATATTAACAATAATCTGCTCTAAATAATCAATTTCTGTTTTGGTTTTCTCTAGCTGTTTAGCCACTTCAAGCAAAGCATTTTTAGCTTTATTATATTTTTTATAGTAATTCTGTGCATTCTTTGAAGGTGTCAATTTTTTATCCAATTCAATGAGTAAAGGAGTATAATTTTCATCGTAGTAATTAATTAACTCGATGGCTTCTTGGCCTTTTTCAATCTGGTGGAGATTAGTAGTTAAAAGCTCCCCCTTTAACCTATAGAGATCGGCTTTTTCTGCTTTCTTCAAATCATGATGAAGGTTTTGCATCTTGTTATACAATCTATCTAGTTTTGTATTGATGTTTTTCCTCAAGTCATAAGACTTTTGCTTAATACGTTCTCTATTATCGCGATTGGCATAAAAGCTTTCCAGCATATTACTAATAGAAGATTTTTCCTGTTTTTCTAATTCAGAAAGATGATGAAGATCCATTACAGTAAAATCAATGTACTTACTATTTGTTGTATCAAAATAAATAATTGGAACAAAATTATTATTATCAACCACATGCAAGAGTGACTGAAAGGACATGAACAATTTCTGGTGTTCCTCTTCTGACAAGTGAACCAATAGGTGATCTCCGTCAACATTAGCTAGATAACAAACTTCCCTTGCAATCAAAGGTGAGATGCCTGTAAAGGTAGCATATAAAGCTTTTATCACAGGAATTTGTAGGGAGCCTGTTAGGTTTTCACGGAAGGTTTCAGCTGAGGTAACAGATAAAGGATTAAATTTATTTTGTGAAGGAGGCATATTATATTTTAGACCAGGAAGAATTTGACGATAACGACTAATATCAAGAGAAATTCTTTTAATACTATCCAAGATTTTATTATCTTCACAGTCTATAAGAATGATATTACTATGCTTACCCATCATTTCAATAATTAATTCTCTATGTTTCAACATATTTAATTCGTCCAGTGTTTCAATCTTAAACTTTATAATCCTCTCAAAATCTGGCTGTAGTATATCCACTATTTTTCCGCCTTGTATATACTTTCGTAATAGCATACAAAAATTTGGAGGAGTAGAAGGGTTTTCCTTATTTACATTGGTGAAGTGCACCCTTGGATAATTACTGCTGGAAGATAAAAGAAGCTTTAAATTTTTACCTTGACTACGGATATGTATGATAATCTCATCTGCCTCTGGCTGATATATTTTTTCAATTCTATTATATTCTAGTAGACTGCTAAGTTCATGAGCCAAGGCTGATACAACTAATCCATCTAATGCCATAATGAATTCCTCCTAGTGTTTTGTAATCATAATATAGCATAAAAGCTTTTAAAATGCAAAATCAGGAAAGATTCCTTTGTAATTCAAAAAGGAAACTATTGCAATCTATAGATAATACTAGTATGCTTTAAATATTAAAAGAAATTTAAGTGCTTTTAAGTACCTAATAAAATGAATTACTGGGAATAATAAATTTCTTCTAAGATTTATGTGTGATATAATAAATGCAAAATTAATATGGGAAAATGTGTTAACACTTTTAAATAAAGTGAGGTGTAAAAATAATGAACATACCTTTTAAGAAGCTGCATGGTGCTGGAAATGATTTTATTATTATAAAATATGACAGTTACCCTTATGAAAAAAAATTTAATGATCTAGCAGTTAAAAGTTGTCATAGACGCTTCGGGATAGGAGCAGATGGTTTGATGATTGTGGCCGCCTCTAAAGAAGCAGATTTCAAAATGTATTACTATAATAGCGATGGTTCCAGAGCCAATATGTGTGGCAATGGTATAAGGTGCTTTGCTAAATTTGTATATGATGAAGGGTTAGTAAAAGCAAAAAACTTTACCATCGAAACATTAGCGGGGATAAAAACTGTTGAGATACTAGAAAAAAATGGAAGTGTGTATGCCGTTAGCGTTAATATGGGAAAAATGACTTTAGAGCCTAAAAAAATTCCAGTAAAAGCAGAAGGGGCTAAGGATTTTATCAATAGAACAATAAAAATAGAAGATAAAGAATTTTTAGTTTCAACAGTTTTAATGGGAGTTCCTCATACTGTAATATTTACTGATGAGTTAGATATGAATATTGTAAAAAAATTTGGGCCAATAATTGAAAAACATGGATTTTTTCCAGAGGGAACAAATGTCAATTTTGCTAAAATCGTAGACGAAGCTCATATTGAAGTTAGAACGTGGGAAAGAGGAGCTGGCTATACATTAGCCTGCGGAACGGGAGTTACCAGTGTATGTGGTGTAGCCCATTTATTAAATCTAGCAGGAGATACACTGTTGGTTAGTACAGAAGGAGGAACATTAAAAATAACGGTGATGGAAAATCAGCTTATGATTATGGAAGGTCCTGCAGAAGATATATGTTATGGGGTATATGTTTTCAATAATATCCTTTAATTATCTTGCAATTCATTACACTGGACTATAAAATATTATGGGTAAGGTAGTAAATGGAAGGGTGAAAACTATGTTAACTAGTATGACAGGATTTGGTAGAGGAGAAGTACAAAAAGAAGGGAAATATTTTCATATTGAACTAAAGTCGGTAAACCATAGATATATGGATATTAGTATTAAAATGCCTAGAAGTTTTACATATCTAGAGGATCGTATTAGACAACTAGTGAAGAAGTATATACAAAGAGGGAGAGTAGAGATTTTTATTACCTATAAAAATCTTGGAGAAAGTGATATCAAAGTTACTACCGATATTACATTAGCCCATCAATATATAAAGGCCTTGGAAGAAATCCATAATAGCTTTAGCATTGAAAAGGATATCGGAGTCTCTACTATAGCAAGATTTCCTGATGTATTACAGCTAGAGAAGCAGGAAGAAAACGAAGAAATAGTATGGAATCTATTGAAAGAAGGCTTAACCCAAGCACTGAATAATTTATTAGAGATGAGAAAAGAAGAAGGCAGTGAATTGAAGGATGATTTAGAAAAGCGCTTAGAAATACTAATAGCATTAATAGCCAAGATCAAAGATAGATCGCCAGAGGTGGTAAAGGAACATAAGGAAAGGTTAACAAAAAGAATTAGAGAGTTTATGGAGGAAGAGATAGAGATTGATGAAGCTAGAATTGCATTGGAAGTAGCATTATTTGCAGATAAAAGTAATATTACTGAAGAAATAGTAAGGCTTAATAGTCATATAGTACAGTTTAATAAATCTATGGAGCAAAAAGAAGCTATTGGAAGAAAATTAGATTTTCTAATTCAAGAAATGAACAGAGAAATAAATACAATTGGTTCAAAAGCTAATGACTTGGTTATATCTAATATTGTAGTTGATATAAAAAGTGAGTTAGAAAAAATACGAGAACAAATTCAAAATATTGAATAAGGAGGCCCCAAAATGAATATAAAGCTAATTAACATAGGTTTTGGAAACATTGTATCTGCTAGTCGAATCGTTGCTATTGTAAGCCCTGAATCAGCACCAATCAAAAGAATCATTCAAGAGGCAAGAGACAGAGGTATGTTAATAGATGCTACCTATGGACGTAGAACGAGAGCAGTTATTGTAACAGACAGTGATCATGTTATACTATCTGCAGTACAACCTGAAACAGTTGCCCATAGATTAAATACAAAAGATACAAACAAAGACACAGAGACAATAACTGAAGGTGAATAGAAGTATAGAAGAGGAGAGAGCCATGATTAAAAAAGGATTATTAATCGTTGTTTCTGGACCTTCTGGGGCGGGGAAAGGAACCATTTGCAAGAACCTACTAGAACTGAATCCAGATATTAAAATCTCAATTTCAGCTACTACTAGAGCTCCTAGAAAAGGTGAAGTTGAAGGCGTAAACTATTACTTTATCTCTAACCAAGACTTTGAAGAAATGCTGCAGCAGGATGCTTTATTAGAATATGCAAAGGTATATGATAATTATTATGGAACTCCTAAAAAATATGTTTTAGATAATTTAGAAAAAGGAAATGATGTTTTACTAGAAATAGACATCGTTGGTGCATTACAGGTTAAAGACAAATTTAAAGATGGAGTTTTTGTTTTTATTTTACCACCTTCCCTAGAGGAGCTAAAAAATAGAATCGTTGGCAGAGGAACCGAAAGCAATGTGGATATAGAAAAAAGATATGGTTGTGCTATAGAAGAAATTGAACAGGTTATTAAATATGATTATGCAGTAATAAACGATGATGTAGATAGAGCCACCAAAGACGTTGAAGCAATCATTAAAGCAGAAAAATGCAAGGTTACAAGAGTACACGAAGATATCAAATCAATTTTTTAATAAGGAGAGTGATATTATGTTATATCCATCAACTAATGATTTAATGAAGAAAGTAGATAGTAGGTATACTTTAGTAGTAGCTGTTGCCAAAAGAGCAAGACAGTTAATAGACGGAAACGATGTAAAAGTGAAGCCTACTTCTCTTAAACCAGTCTCCATAGCTACTCAGGAAATTGTTGAAGATATGGTTACCTACACCCCTGCTGTCGATGATAAGCAGAGAAAGGTTAATGAGTAATGTTAAATGGAAAAAATGTTGTAGTAGGTGTAACTGGAGGCATATCTGCTTATAAGGCTTGTGACATTGTAAGTAGATTGAAAAAATTAAATGCTAATGTAGATGTAATTATGACAAAGGCTGCTACTGAGTTTGTTCAACCCCATACCTTTCAAGCTTTAAGCCAAAATCCTGTTATTACAGATGTATTTCAAACACCTAGATATTGGGATATAGAGCATATATCATTGGCACAAAAAGCCGATATTGTTTTAATCGCACCAGCTACAGCAAATATTATAGGAAAGGTAACACATGGAATTGCAGACGATATGCTATCTACCACTATTATGGCCACTACTGCAAAAGTAGTATTTGCACCAGCTATGAACACAAAAATGTATGAGAACAAAATAGTTCAGGCAAATATACAAGCATTAAAAAGCCTAGGATATGGATTCATTCCACCAGGTAGCGGAAGACTAGCCTGTGGGGATATAGGAGCAGGGAAGCTAGCAGATATAGATACAATTATTGATTATATCCTAAAAATTGAATCTGTAGAAAAGGATTTTTATGGTAGAAAAATAATGATTACTGCTGGACCAACGATAGAAGCTATTGATCCAGTACGTTTTATTACCAATCATTCCAGTGGTAAGATGGGTTATGCTATAGCAGAGGCAGCTAGCAAGAGAGGTGCTTCAGTAACATTGATATCAGGTCCTACTAATCTCTCACCTCCATCTGACGTAAAGCTTGTCTCTACTAGCTCTACTTTAGATATGTATGAAGCTGTTATGGAGCATTATGGAGAGCAGGATATCATTATAAAGTCTGCCGCTGTAGCTGATTACCGCCCAAATAGTACTGTCGATAAAAAGATAAAAAAACAAGAGGGAGACTTAACATTAACACTAGTTAGAAATCCTGATATTTTATATGAACTGGGTAAGATAAAGGATAATAAAGTCCTTGTAGGTTTTGCTGCAGAAACGGATAATATTATAGAATACGCTAAAGAGAAGATAACAAAGAAAAACCTAGATCTTATTGTTGCCAATGATATTACCCAGGAGGGTGCTGGCTTTGGAGTTGATACTAACATTGTATATTTAATAGATAGTGGTAATAATATAAAAAAGATTGATAAATCTAACAAAACTGATATAGCTCATCAAATTTTAGATAAAATTAAAGAATGTCTTTAATTAAATATAATGATACATAGCCTGTATTTCCTTTGGGAATACAGGCTATGTATTTGTAATTATTTTGGACTACCCTATTTTAAAAAAATCCTATAGTGAAGATTATAAAATGATGTTTATAAAAAATACATAGCATGGTGGTTATTTTTAAATACATTGAAATCTGATATAATATAGAAAACAAAGCAGGAATGACAGCTGAATGAAAAGAGGTGGGTAGATGTGGGGGAAAAGGTCTATATAGCTCAAGTTATTGTAAATAATAATAGTTTACAGACAGATAAAATATTTGACTATACAATTCCAGAAAGCCTGCTGATGACTATTCAAGAAGGCATGCGGTGTATGGTACCTTTTGGGATGGGAAATAAAAAATTAGAGGCATACATAATTAAGATAAAAACTGAGGAAGAAGTAAAGTATAGATTAAAGGAGATACTATATATCATAGACGAAGAACCAATTTTAAGCAGAAATCAAATCAAGATGATTGGCTGGTTAAAAAATAAGTATCTATGTAGATACATTGAAGCGATCCAATGCGTTTTGCCAGCAGGGATTATTAACAAAGAAAGAAAAACAATTTCTTTGTTAAAGGAAGAGTGGATTGAAGATATTAAGGAAAACTCTACCAAACAAAAAGACATCCTACAAGTATTAAAAGCATTAGGAGGAAAGGCTACTTTAGAAAAACTATACAATAAACTACCAATAAGCAATATGAATAATATATTAAAGACTCTTGAAAAAAAAGGTATTATCAAAATAGATTATGAAATTGCTACTAGAGTAAAGATACAAACACAGCAATATGTTCAGTTAAACATTGAAGAAGAAGTGATAGAGGATATAATTGTTTCTCTGAAAAATGCTTCAAGACAAAAAGAGATTTTACTTTTTCTTAAAGAACATAAGATCTGTCCAGTAAAAGAATTGATAGATGTACTGAAGGTAACTAGAGGATCTTTAAATGCTCTGGTGAATAAAGGCTATTTGATAATTATTGATAAGGAATATAAAAGAGATCCTTTTAAAAACACTACTTTCGAAAGCTTCCCCAAACTAGAACCAAATCTGCAACAACAAAGAGCTATTGAAAAAATAGTATCCTACATTCAAAAGGAGAAGTCTAATACTTTCTTACTACATGGTGTTACTGGTAGTGGTAAGACAGAAATATACCTACAGCTGATTGAAGAAATTTTAAAAAAAGAGAAACAAGGAATAATTTTAGTCCCAGAGATAGCATTAACACCCCAAACAATAGAAAGATTTTATGGAAGATTTGGAGAAGGTATAGCTGTACTTCATAGTAATCTTTCAGAAGGAGAAAGATTTGATGAATGGCGTAAAATCCGTGAAGGGAAAGTAAACATCGCTATTGGAGCTAGATCAGCCATATTTGCCCCCTTTAGAAATCTTGGGATGATTATTATTGATGAAGAACATGAAAATACATATAAGTCAGAAATTTCACCAAAGTATCATGCTATTGAAGTCGCCGATTTTAGAAGGAGACAAGAGGGGGCAGTAGTCATCTTAGGATCAGCTACCCCATCAATAGAAACCTACTATAAAGGAGAAGTAGGAGAAATTACTTTATTGACTTTAGCTGAAAGAGCTACCGTTTCAGCCCTGCCAGAAGTAGAAGTAGTAGATATGAGACAAGAGTTGGATAAAGGGAACAAAGGCATCTTAAGTCATAGGTTATTTTCTTTAATAGATAAAAACTTAGAGAGAAAAAAGCAAACAATACTTTTTTTAAATCGGAGAGGTTATGCTACTTTTATCTCTTGTAGACAATGCGGATATGTAATAAAATGTAGACACTGTGACATTACAATGATTTATCATAAAAACATGAAAAACCTACAATGCCACTACTGCGGAGAGAAAAAAGAAGAACCAAAGCATTGTCCTTCCTGTAGCAGTACCCATATTAATTACTTTGGAACAGGAACTCAAAAAATTCAGGATCTTATAGGGGAGCACTTTCCCAATGCTGTTATTGCTAGAATGGATATGGATTCTACCAGTATAAAAGGTTCCCATAAGAAAATATTAAATAGCTTTAAAAAACAGGAAATAGACATTTTGATTGGTACTCAAATGATTTCCAAAGGCTTAGATTTCCCTAATGTAACATTAGTGGGAATTATATCAGGGGATGCTTCATTAAACCTCCCGGATTTTAGAGCATCTGAGAAAACATTTCAATTGGTTACACAGGTGGCAGGAAGAGCAGGTAGGGGACTAGAAGAGGGCAGAGTCATACTCCAAACATACAATCCTGATCATTACAGCATTTGTGCCGCAGCTCAGCATGATTATAATAGATTTTATAAGGAAGAACTGGAGCTAAGAAAAGAATTTGCTTATCCTCCCTTTGTACAATTGATTAACATTAATTTCAGTGGGAAAAAATCTGAAGATGTTTATACTGTGGCTGAAAAAATTTCCAATAATATTAAATATATACTAAAAGGTAAAGGATATAATAATTATGAAGAAATCATATTAGGGCCCAATCCCGCCATGATTGCAAAGGTGAAGGAACGATATAGGTTTCAGATTCTTCTGAAGGATTATAATGTACCGTATTCTCTATTAAAAGCAATAGTAAAATACTTATTAATAGACAATAGACAAAAGTTTATACCACAGGCTATTTCTATAAGTGTTGACATAAATCCATCATATATTATGTGATGCAGTTAGGAGGAAAAATATGGCTATCAGAATTATTAGACAGGATGAGGATCCTATCTTAAGAAAAAAATCAAAACCAGTGGACAAAATTGATGCAAGGATTCACCTTTTATTGGATGACATGGCTGAGACGATGTATCATGCAGAAGGAGTGGGCTTAGCAGCTCCTCAGATTGGTATATTAAAACAAGTGATTATCATTGATATTGGTGAAGGACTTTTAGAACTTATTAATCCTGAAATACTAGACGCAAAAGGAGAACAATGTGATGTAGAAGGCTGTTTAAGCCTCCCCGGCAGAAGTGGAGATGTTACTAGACCTGAAATTGTAACAATAAAAGCATTAAATAGAAATGGAGAAGAGATTATAGTTGAAGGTGAGGGGCTATTAGCAAGGGCATTATGTCATGAAATTGATCATCTTAATGGGATTCTTTTCATAGATAAAATAGAAGAAAGTAGAAATAGGTGATTATGATGAAAGTAATATTTATGGGAACTCCAGACTTTGCTGTACCATCATTAGAAATGCTCATAAAAGAAAAACATGATATTCTTGGAGTGTTTACTCAACCCGACAGACCTAAGGGGAGAGGAAATAAGCTTACTATGCCCCCAGTGAAGGAGAAGGCGAAGGAGCACGATTTACAGGTATATCAACCTAAATCTCTAAAAAACAAAGAGACTATAGAAATTATAAAAAGTTTAAACCCAGATGTTATCGTAGTGGTAGCTTATGGACAGTTATTAACAAAAGAAATTCTTAACATCCCAGCTTTAGGATGTATCAATGTTCATGCCTCACTCCTTCCTAAATATAGAGGTGCTGGTCCTATCCAATGGGCAGTCATAAATGGGGAGAAAAAAACTGGCATTACTACCATGTACATGGAGGAAGGCTTAGATACTGGTGATATGATTTATAAAAAAGAAATAGAAATAGGAGAAATGGAAACTGCTGCTGAGCTTCATAACCGATTAGCTATTATAGGCGGCAGTGTTTTAAAAGAAACCTTAAGGGATATACAAAGTGGAAAGGCGCCAAGAGAGAGACAAAACCATGAAGAATCTACCTATGCACCTAGACTTACAAAAGATATAGGATGCATTCAATGGCATAAAACTGCTGATGAAATTCATAATTTAATTAGAGGAACGATACCGTGGCCTGTGGCATATACAAATTATTTAGGAGAAACCATGAAAATATGGCGAAGTGGTATAGAAAGGTGTAAAAATGATAGTCAGCCAGGAACAATTATAGATGTAACAAAAGATAAGATTTTTGTCGCAACGGGTAAAGATTTATTAGTGGTAGATGAGTTGCAGTTTAGTGGAGGGAAAAGATTAAAGGTGAAGGATTTTTTAGTTGGAAATACAATAGAGAAAAACACAGTATTAGGATTATAAAATGAAAACAGATAAAAGGATTGCTAAAGAAAACTCTACTAGAATGCTTATCACACTATTAATAGTCATGTTGACAATCGTAATAATAGCAGCCAGTTTGATATTTTGGTTTACAGCTAAGGGAAATGCATTACTATATCAATTCATATTTCTAAGTAGTATAATTTTATTATTTATTCTTAGCATTTCTATAGCTATTACTATTTTTGCCATGAAATTACTATGGTATAATAAAAAAGTACCATCTTTTATAAAAATCATTATGGAGACCTTTATACATATTTCGTATCCCTTTATAAACATCTTGGGTAAAATCTTAAAATACGATAAGAATACAATCAGAAGAGCTTATACACAATTAAACAATCAATTGGTATTAAGTGGAGATTATAGTTTGCAAGGGAAAGAAATACTAGTATTAACACCCCATTGCATTCAAATATCTTCTTGTCCTCATAAAATAACCAACAATATTAACAATTGTAAAAGATGTGGCATTTGTAAAGTAGACAGCTTAATAGAATTACAACAAAAATATGGAATCCATTTTAAGATTGTTACAGGAGGTACATTAGCAAGAAAGATTATTCTTGAGTTAAAGCCTAGAGCTATTATAGCCATCGCCTGTGAGAGGGATCTCCTTAGTGGGTTGATGGACGTAAAAAGAATACCCATACTAGCTATTGTCAATCAAAGGCCAGAAGGACCCTGTGTGAATACACAGGTAGATATCGTAGAAGTAGAACATGCTATTTTACATTTTATAAAGGAGTGATTGCCTAATGTTTTTACCTTTTGAAGGAATTGTTTTCTTAATTCCAGCTATTATCTTTACCTTATATGCTCAAAGTAAAGTAAAGTCAACTTTTAACAAGTATTTAAGGGTACCTACAAGAAAAGGTTATTCAGGCTATGATGTTGCCAGAACCATATTAGATCAAAATGGTCTTAGGGATGTGCCTGTTGAAATGGCCCAAGGACATTTAACGGATCATTATGATCCTAGGAGTAGAAAAATAAGACTATCTCGAGATGTATATAGTGGTAGTTCCATTGCTGCTGTAAGTGTAGCAGCCCATGAGGTTGGTCATGCCCTACAGCATGCTGGAAGCTATGTACCATTGACATTTAGAAACGCTATTTTTCCTATAGCAAGCTTCGGTTCTTCTGCAGCATGGTTTTTTGTAATAGGAGGTTTCTTAATTTCACCAGCCTTGCTGGACGTAGGGATTCTTCTATACTCTGCAGCAGTGCTGTTTCAGATTGTTACCCTTCCAGTGGAATTCAATGCCAGTAGTAGAGCGCTACGACTGTTAGATGCTAATGGGTTTATATCGAGAGAAGAGTACAGCCCAGCACAAAAAGTTTTGAAGGCAGCTGCTTTAACCTATGTAGCAGCAATGGCAGCAGCATTGGCACAGCTATTTAGATTAATTGCTATTAGAAATAGAAGGTAGTTCAATAAATGAGCCAACAGGAAACTTTTCCAATTGGCTCATTTCATTGTTAAAAGGCAATAAACATGTAATAAATAGTATTTTTCATATGGGTCAATGGGGGTATGATTTCCATTGACTCTTTTTCATTGAAAAAATAGAATGATGATGGGAATAATAAAAATATTTATATAAATCCCATAATGATATATAATAATTAAAAACAGGAGGTAGCCTGAATGAATGCTAGAGAAGGTGCATTAAAGGTCTTATATGATATAGAAGTAAAGAAAGCCTATTCTAATATAGCTTTAAATAAAGAGTTGAAGAATAAGGAATATACTGCCATTGATAGAAACTTTATCACAGAGCTTACCTATGGAACATTAGAAAACTTAATTTTTATTGACTATGTTATCCAGCAGTTTTCTACAATGAAGCTTCATAAGATGAATGCATGGGCATTAAATCTGCTTAGGCTGGGAATTTATCAAATCTTCTTCTTAGACAGAGTCCCTGTTTTTGCAGCAGTAAATGAGTCAGTAAACTTATCTAAAAGCTATTGCAAGAGAGCCTCAGGATTTATCAACGGTGTATTAAGAAATATCATAAGGAACAAGGAAAAAATAGAAATGCCTGATAAAGAGAAGAACTTTGAAGAATATCTAACAGTCAAATATTCTCATCCTCGATGGATGGTAGAGATGTTTTTAGAAATCTTTTCAAGGGACTTTGTAGAATCTTTATTAAAAGCAAATAATGAAACCCCTAAACTACATATTAGAGTAAATACTTTAAAAACATCCGCAGATGAGATTGTAAGTTTGTTAAAAGAGAAAAACATTCATGTAGAAAAAAGTGAATATCTTCCCGAAGCCCTAGTAGTGAAAGGTGGCTTTAGTGATTTAGAGGAATTGGATATTTATAAGCAAGGACTTTTACATATTCAAGATATCAGTTCTATGTTAGTGGGAAAAATTTTAGATCCAAAAGAAGGTCAATTCATTATTGATGTATGTAGCGCACCTGGAGGAAAAACCACACATATGGCACAATTAATGCATAATAAAGGGAAAATATTGGCTAGAGATATCCATCCCCATAAGCTAGAGCTAATCAAAAAGAATGCTAAGCGACTTGGCATTAATATAATAAGAACAGAAAAGTATAATGGAGAAGATTTAGATAAAGACTTAATCGAGACAGCGGATAAAGTATTGGTAGATGCGCCATGCTCTGGATTAGGAATTATAATGAGAAAACCAGAAATAAAATATAGAAAAAAGCCAGATGATACTGAGGTTATAACAAAAATGCAGTTAGAAATACTGGAGAAAGCTTCTAGATATGTAAAAAAAGGTGGCGAACTACTTTATAGCACCTGTACAATTCATCCACAAGAGAATCAAAAGATAGTACAAGCTTTCTTAAAGAAGCACTGTAATTTTAAACTAGTAGCCATAAATAAGGAATATGAGAGTATTTTACCAGGAGAACACAAAGAAGAAATGATTCAGTTATATCCCAATATTCATGGGACGGATGGTTTCTTCATTGCTAAATTAGAGAAGAAATAGCTTGAAGTAAAATGATAGGAGGTCTATATTTGGCAAAGGAAGATTTATTAAGCTTAACCATAGAAGAAATAGAAGCTATCGTAGAAAAGGTAGGTGAAAAAAAATACAGAGGGAAACAAATATTTCAATGGGTTCAAAAAGGAATAAAAGATTTCGAAAGTATGACCAATATATCCAACACATTGAAGCAAGCACTTCATGAGTATTCTTTTATTACCAATGTAGAAATTGAGAAAAAAGTCATTTCTCAAATAGATGGAACAAGGAAGTATTTATTTTTATTAGAAGATGGTAATATAATAGAAGGAGTATTAATGCAGTATAAACATGGCGTTACTGCATGTATCTCTTGCCAGGTTGGCTGCCAAATGGGTTGTAGTTTTTGTGCATCAACAGTTGGAGGATTAGTTAGAAATCTAAGAGCTGGAGAAATGATAGACCAGATTCTTTTGATGCAGCAGGACTTTGGTGAGAGAATATCAAATATTGTAATAATGGGTAGTGGTGAGCCTTTACATAACTATAGTGAAGTAATTAACTTTTTGAAAATTGTCAACAATGAAAATGGCTTAAATATTGGAAATAGACATATTACCTTATCTACCTGTGGATTAGTGCCAGAAATAAAAAAATTAGCAGAATTGCAAATTCCAATTAATTTAGCTATATCTCTTCATGCTCCCAGCGATGAAATAAGACAAAAAATGATGCCTATTGCAAAAAAATATTCTCTAACGGATTTAATAAATGCGTGTGCATATTATCTGAAAAAAAACAATAGAAGAATCACCTTTGAATATGCTTTAGTAAAGGATATAAATGATAAGGAAATCCACGCGCAGCAATTAAGTCAACTGTTAAAGGGACTGCTTTGCCATGTCAACTTGATACCTATTAACATGGTAGATGAAACACAATATAAAAAATCCACTCAAGAAAAGATTAAAAGGTTTCAAAGCGTTTTGATGAAACAAGGTATAGAGGCTACTATACGAAGAGAAATGGGAGCAGATATTGATGCTGCCTGTGGTCAATTAAGAAATAATTATATAAATAATACATAGATAAGATTGCAGTAATAGATTTATGTGTTAGTCATTCATTGGCTGAGATCTATCAGCTGATATTGTATGCGGGCAATTGTTCTATAGATCTTTTGGGGGTAGAACACCAAAAAGTATTCTGTAGTATAGAGGGCTAAGAAGAAACCTATGAAATATATGAATACCGATAGGAGGGGAGCCGATATGAAGGCAGCAGCAATTACTGATGTTGGAAGGGTTAGAGAAATTAATGAAGATAACTATTGTATCTATGAAAATGGAGTAGCATTATATATGGTTGCTGACGGGATGGGGGGACATAAAAGTGGCGAAATAGCTAGTTCTATAGCTATTGACTCCATAAAGAATCATATTATACGTTACCTAACAGATGAGTTTGAAGAACCAGCAATAAAAGGAGTTATTTTTGAAGCTTTTAACAGAGCTAATCAAGAAATATATGATAAATCTGCTAATAATTTTGACTGTGAAGGTATGGGTACTACTGTAACTATGGCTTTAATTATCCAAGGGAAGTTATTTATAGGGCATGTTGGAGATAGCAGAGCTTATCTTTTAAGGAATAGTGAGTTAGAGCAAATTACACAAGACCATTCCTTAGTTGCAGAACTAGTTAGAAATGGAAGTATTACAGAAAGAGAAGCGCTAAAGCATCCTCAGAAAAATATTATTACAAGGTGCCTTGGAACAGACGAAAGTGTCAAGGCGGATATTTTTTCTCTAGACTTTGTAGAAGGAGATATGCTAATATTATGTACTGATGGATTAACAAATTTTGTTGATAAAGAGGAAATAAAGAGAGCTATATTAGAAAAGGAAGATTGTATGGAAGGTTGTAGTTATTTAGTTTCACTAGCAAATCAAAGAGGTGGGTATGACAACATAACTGTAGTCATCATAAAGGATCAACCCACTATTGCAGAAAGTAGGTGAAAAATGTGATAGGCAAAACATTAGGAAATAGATATGAGATAGTAGAAAAAATAGGTGGAGGAGGTATGGCTCTAGTTTATAAAGCCAAATGTACTCTACTGAATAGATATGTGGCGGTTAAAATACTAAGAGCAGAATTCACGAATGATAAAGATATCATTGATAAATTCAAAAAAGAATCTCAGGCAGCAGCTAGTTTATCACATCCAAACATAGTTAATTTATATGATGTTGGAGAAGAAAACGAAATCTATTATATTGTAATGGAATATGTAAAAGGGAAAACCTTAAAAGAGGTAATAAAAGAGAAAGACATATTGTCTTTAGAAGAAATCATTCATTATACAAAACAAATAGCATTAGCATTGCAGCATGCCCATTATAACCATGTAATTCATAGAGATATTAAACCCCATAATATATTAATAACAGAAGATAGTCGTGCAAAGGTAACTGATTTTGGTATTGCCTTAGCTGCTACATCTTCAACGATAACCAATATGGGCAGCGTTATAGGATCAGTTCATTATTTCTCTCCAGAGCAGGCTAGAGGCGGATATACGGATGAAAAATCAGATTTATATTCTTTAGGTATTGTGATGTATGAAATGGCTACAGGTAAAGTCCCTTTCGAGGGAGATAGTCCAATAGCTATTGCTTTGAAGCATATTCAACAAGAACCAGTGGTGCCTTCAGAGCTAAACCCTCAAATATCTAAAGGTCTTGAAGAAATAATTCTAACCTTAATACAAAAAGATCAGCTATCAAGATATCAAAATGCACAAGATCTTATAGAAGATGTGGATAAATTAAAAAATGATCCCAGTAATAATACTTTAATGAATAATATAAATCATGAAGATTCACCTACGCAAATCATACCTCGTATAAAAGAAGAAGATATTAAGGAAATGAGGAAAAATCCTAAGAAGATTAAGAAGAGAAATAATAAGGTAATCGTTATTTCTGCTGTTATGGCAGCTTTAATAGCAGCAGGGTTATTTACCTTCGGGCTTTTTTATCTAAGTAATTTCTTTAGAACAGGTGAGGTTGAGGTTCCTAATCTACTTGGTATGACCATTGAAGATGCAAGAGTCAAAGCTATAGAGATGGATTTAAGACTAACAGAAGAACAAACCGCCAGCAATGAGGTGCCAGCTAACGAAATTATGGATCAAAATCCATCTGCAGGTATGAAGGTGCGACCAGGTTACTCGATAATAGTTAAGATAAGCTCAGGGCCAAGACAAGTTGAGGTGCCAGATTTAGTTTATGAGGATGCTGCAAATGCGCCTTTTATACTAGAAAACCAAGGGTTAATAGCAGGAGTACCAAGCTATGAATTCAGTGAATTTCCTAATGGAGTAATCATCCGACAAGACCCCAGAGCAGGCACATCAACTACTCAAGGATCTACAGTGGATTATGTTATTAGCCAAGGACCTGAGGTAGTTACTTTCCCAATGCCAAATCTAGTAGGTTTCTCTATTGAAAATGCTAAAAACATTATACAAGACCACGGATTGCAGGAAGGTAGAGTTAGTGAAGTAGACAATGATGAACATGCTAAAGGCATTGTAATAGAACAAAATTTTGAAGCCGGAACACCAGTAAGAGAAAATGCAATTATTGATCTAGTTGTTAGTAGAGGACCGCAGGAGGTATTAGAAGAAGAGACGGAGATTGATGTAGAGATTGATGATGAGGAAGCAGAAGAAACCTCCGCTAATAATCTTACCACTAAGACAGTAGAAATAAGATTAAGAGGACATGAAGGTATTGTAAATATTGAAATTAAAAGCATCCCAGATGGAGGAACTATTATTAATACCCAACATAATATTGATCAAAGAGGAGAAATAGTAGAGATATCTCTTACGGGTACAGGGGTAAAAGAATATGAGTTATTCATCAATAATGAAAAAGTTGATACTATAAGGATTGATTTTAGGAGGTAAGGCATGCTAAAAGGCCGGCTGATTAAAGGAATAGGTGGATTTTATTATGTAGATATAGCTGGAAGAATATATGAATGTAAGGCTAGAGGTATTTTTAGACAAATGAAAATAACGCCGTTGGTAGGAGATGATGTAAAAATCTCTATCATAGATGAAACGAACAAGAAAGGTGTTATAGAAGAAATCCTGGAAAGGAGAACAGAGCTTATACGTCCAACAGTTGCAAATGTAGACCAAGCCATTATTGTATTTGCTGTTACTCAACCAGAGCCTAATCTAGTGTTACTAGATAGATTTTTAGTACTAGCTGAAAATGAAGAGTTAGATATAGTCATCTGTTTTAATAAAATTGATTTACTACAAAATAATGAATATACATCCTTTGTAGATATCTATACCTCTGCGGGATATGATGTAGTATTAACCACTGCCAAGGAGGAAGATAGTATTAAACAGCTTAAAGAAATGCTACTGGATAAAATCAGTGTATTTGCGGGCCCTTCTGGTGTAGGTAAATCTACACTGCTTAATAAAATTCATCCAGAGCTTAAGCTGCAAACTGGTGAATTAAGTGAAAAAACCTCTAGAGGTAAACATACCACAAGACATGTTGAATTGATATCCATTGAAAATCATGGTTGGGTTGTAGATACGCCAGGCTTTAGTTCTTTGAATTTAGACTTTATAGAAGAAGAAGATTTACAATTGCTTTTTCCAGAATTCTCTGCGCATATTGAAGAATGCAGGTTTACTTCTTGTTTACATATGGATGAACCCAGTTGTGGAGTGAAAAAGGCGATTAAATCAGGCATTATTAATGAAAAACGTTATAATAGTTATTTGCAACTGATAGAGGAGATCAGGAATAATAGGAGGTATTAACTATATGATTAAATTAGCGCCATCAATATTGTCTGCTGATTTTTCAAACTTATTTCAGGATGTTCAAAAAGTAGAAGAAGCGGGATGTGATTTATTGCATATCGATGTGATGGATGGTCATTTTGTTCCCAATATTACTTTAGGACCACCAGTGATCAGTAGCCTAAAAGGAAAAACTAAACTACCCTTTGATGTTCATTTAATGATAGAAAACCCTGAGAGATATATTGAAGACTTTGTTAATGCAGGAGCAGATATCATATGCGTCCACGCTGAAGCGTGTATTCATTTGCATAGAACAATTCAACAGATCAAAAATTACAACATAAAGGCAGCAGTAGCACTTAACCCTGCCACTTCCCTTACAGCTATAGAATATGTATTAGGAGATTTAGATATGGTACTGATTATGACTGTAAATCCTGGATTTGGCGGACAAAGCTTTATCAGCAGCACCATCGACAAGATTAAAGTATTAAGAAGAATGATTGATGAACAAATGCTGGATATTGATATCCAAGTAGATGGAGGAATTAAGCCAGATAATGTTCATTTGGTAACAGAAGCAGGAGCCAATGTAATCGTGGCGGGATCCGCAATATTTAATAGTATAGATTTAAAAGCGACAGTAGAAGAATTCAGAAAAAATGCGAGATAGAAAGGAAATCCCATGGAAGTTGTAATTATTACAAACGGTCAAATCGACAATTTAAGCTTGTATAAGCCTCTAATGCAAAACAAATATATTATATGTGCTGATGGAGCAGCAAGATATTTAGCAGCATTAAATATTAAACCCAATTTATTAGTAGGAGATTTAGATTCCATCAGCAAAGAAGATTTATTATGGATGAAGACACAGCAAGTAGCCTGTGAGAAGTTTCCCTCAAGAAAAGATGAAACTGATACAGAGTTGGCGGTGGAGTATGCTCTAAAGCTAAAGGCCCAAAGCATTACCATGATCGGGGCATTAGGATCCAGGCAGGATCATAGCTTGGCAAATGTAATGCTTCTCTATAAAATTCTAAAACAAGGGGCTAATGGCAAGATAATCAATACAAATAATGAAATTACTATTACAGACAATAGATTGGATATAGAAGGTAAGGTTGGAGAAACAATTTCTCTTCTTCCGTTAACAGAAAAAGTCAGTGGGATCACTTTAACAGGTCTAGAATATCCTCTTGAGAACGCAGATATCACTATGGGCAGTACCCTTGGGATTAGCAATGTTTTTGCCAAGGAAAAAGCCACGGTTTCTTTAAAAGAAGGAGTATTACTTATAATAAAATCAAAGGATTGAAGATGCAAAATGCTACAGGATGAATTTTAAAAAACCTGTAGCATTTTAGTTTTTTTTGAATAATATATTAATAATAATGAATCTAGGTAGGTGATGTTATGTTTAGGAGGAGGAGGGGAATATCTTTAATAAAGTTCATAGGCTTAGTTATTTTTATTATTGGATTAGGTATATTTTTATATATTATGCCATTTAAGCTATGGATTTTTATATTTGCATTTATTTGTATGGCAGTAGGAATACTCATTTATAACTATTAAAGCAAAAAAAAGCCTACCCTTATTAAGTAAGGTGGCTTTTTTTATTTATAATGCTCTTTCAACTTTGCCAGAACGTAAGCATCTTGTACAGACGTTAATTCTCTTAGGTGTACCAGCTACAATTGCTCTTACTCTTCTTAAGTTAGGTAACCAAGTTCTTTTATTATGACGGTTAGAGTGACTTACTTGGTTTCCATGTACTTTACCTTTTTCACATATATCGCATACTCTTGCCATTATGAACACCTCCTTCAAGCGCATGTTCAAACCTTAAAAACATTATAATATTATCATATTAATACTTATTTTGCAATAAAAACATGAAAATAATTCTAGTAATCATAGAAAAAATTCAGTAGCTGGCATTATGGAAATAGCAATAATGGTTTTATATTGAACTATTTTAAAGATTCATATACAATAGTTATATATATTTTAAATATATATTGTGGTAACTACATATATTATTATATATTATTGAGACAAAAGATTAAGTGACTGACACAAAATTATTATTCTTTTTTCAGCTAGCTTGAAACCAATAACAGAAATTATGATCTATTCACATTTGACTATAGTTCATAATCTCCTATTGGTTATAATAAATGTAATAGGACAAAGGAGGGTAATCTATGCCAGGAAAATTAACCAATGATATTGGAACAATAGCAATTGATGATCACGTATTAGCATCAATTGCCGGAGCATCAGCTATGGAATGCTATGGCTTAGTAGGCATGGCAGCAAAGTCTGCGGCAGGTGGGTTGGTAGAGCTCTTAAAAAGAGAGCATTCAAGTAAAGGTGTAAAGGTTCATACTGAAAATGATGAAATTACGATTGACTTGTTTGTAATTGTGGAGTTTGGCACCAGAATTTCAGTTGTTGCAAATAATATTATTGAAAAGGTAAAATACAATATTGAGCACTTGACAGGTATGAATGTTAAAAAGGTAAACATTAATGTGCAGGGCGTAAGAGTTCAAAAGTAACTTAAGGAGGTACATAACTTGAAAGTTGAATATATAGATCAGCAATTATTGAGAGAAATGTTTTTAGCTGGTGCTCAATCACTAGAATCAAATAAGAAGGTTGTTAATGCATTGAATGTATTCCCTGTACCTGATGGAGACACTGGTACTAATATGTCATTGACAATGCAATCGGCAGTAAAGGAAATAAAGAACAATAAGGCCAATAGCTTAGAAGAAGTAGCTAGTTTAGCGGCAAATGGCTCCTTGATGGGAGCAAGAGGTAACTCAGGTGTTATACTATCTCAGTTGCTAAGAGGTTTTGCAAAAGGAGTAAAAGGCAAAGAAAAGCTAAATACTAGAGATTTTGCTTATGCATTAAAGATGGCTGCTGATACTGCTTATAAAGCAGTAATGAAGCCAGTAGAAGGTACTATTTTAACAGTTGCTAGAGAAAGTGCAGAAGAAGCAATGTT
This sequence comes from Natronincola peptidivorans, assembly GCF_900111615.1. GTDB lineage: Bacteria > Bacillota > Clostridia > Peptostreptococcales > Natronincolaceae > Natronincola_A > Natronincola_A peptidivorans. Next base: position 140,305 of record NZ_FOHU01000001.1, read on the forward strand.
GATAGCAAAAAAAGAAAAAGAGATTGCGGGCTTCTTTGAAAAAGTTATCCTGCAGGCTGAAGAAACATTAAAAAGAACCCCAGATATGTTGAAGGTCCTTAAGGATGCAGGTGTAGTGGATTCTGGAGGAAAAGGCCTTGTATATATTTACTTAGGGGCATTAGGTGCAATTACAGGTGTTACTCCTACGACGGAAGACTTAGAAATCATGCAACAAACAGTTGAGCATCAAGAGTATATCGAAGGAGAACTGGAGTTTGGTTACTGCACTGAGTTTATTGTCAATGCTTCTAATAGTGATATTAAAAAATTGCAGGATACCATCAAGGACTTTGGAGATTCCATGATGGTAGTAGGTAATGAAAATGTAGTAAAGGTGCATATACACACCGATCATCCTGGCAAGGTTCTAGAAGAAGGACTAAAACTAGGTTATTTAAGCGATATTAAGATAGATAATATGAGACTTCAACATAGAGGTGAAAACCCTGAGGAACATAAAGAAGTAATAGAAAAAACTAAGAAAAAAGAATATGGGTTTATCGCTGTAACTATGGGAGAAGGTCTAACAAAGATATTTAAAGACTTTGATATAGACTATGTAATAGAAGGTGGACAAACCATGAATCCTAGTACAGAGGATTTTGTTAAGGCGATTAATAGCATCGATGCAGACACGATTTTTATACTTCCTAATAATAGTAATATTATTATGGCTGCTAATCAAGCAAAGAGTATCTCAGAAAAAAATATTTTGGTTATACCAACTAAATCTGTGCCCCAAGGGATAGCCTCTTTAATGGCTTTCAATTTAGAAAATACTCCAGAGGAAAACGAAACTCAGATGTTGGAGGCTATAAAAGCTGTCAAAACTGGCCAGGTAACTTATGCTGTTAGGGATACAAGCTTTAATGATATCCCTATTAAACAGGGAGATATATTGGGTATTGGTGATAGCAAAATTCAAGCAGTTGGTACAGATATCTTTGAAGTATCTATAGAACTGGTAAAAGAAATGGTAAAAGAAGATGATGAAATAGTAACTATTTTCTATGGTGAAGAGACTAGAGAAGAGGATGCAAATAGACTCTTAGAGCACCTTGAGGACCTTTTTCCTGAGTATGATATAGAATTATATTTTGGAGGGCAGCCATTATATTATTATATTTTTTCTGTAGAGTAAACAGCTTCTTATAGAAAGATTCACTTTAGGAGTGGAAAGTATGGAAATTCTTAAAAAGGATATACAATACATTAAAGGTGTTGGCCCTAAAAGACTATCCTTATTAAAAAAACTAAAAATATATAATGTAGAAGATATGATATATCATTTTCCAAGGGACTATGATGATCGTAGTATTAGTAAAAAGATAATTGAATTGAAACCAGGCGATAAGACCACTATCTATGTGGTGATTACTGGAAAATGTCAAACCCCTTTTAGCAGAAAGGGACTTAATATTAATAAATATTTAGCAAAAGATGATACAGGATTTATTACTATTACTTTTTTTAATCAACCCTATATAAAAAATATACTTAAGCTTAATGATGAATTAATGATCAATGGGAAAGTAAAAATGGGTTTACAAGGCTTAGAAATAATTAATCCTATTTATGAGATTCTAAAAGAAAAAGATTGTTCTTCATCATTAAATAGTATTGTTCCTATATATCCATCTACAGAGGGCATTAATCAAAGTTATCTAATTGGCATCAAAAAAAATGTTTTATCAATGACACAAAATGCTACACTAGACTATTTGCCGGAAAGTATATTGGAAAAAAATAAATTATGCAGCTTAGATTTTGCACTAAAGAATATACACTTTCCTTCAACAGTAAAGGAACTAAAAATAGCAAAATATAGATTGGTATTTGATGAATTGCTATTATTACAATTAGCACTGATCCGCATAAAAAAGAGAGTTATCAATGAAAAAAAGAGTCCATCTCTTAACATCAATGAAGGCCTATCTTCTTTTATCAACAGCTTACCTTTTGAATTAACAAAGGCTCAAAAAATTGTACTGAAGGAAATCATGGAGGATTTAGAAGAAGGTACACCTATGAATCGATTAGTACAAGGGGATGTTGGTTCAGGAAAGACAATTGTTGCCATAATAGCTTTATATAAAGCCTTCATTAACGGCTTCCAAGGTGCTCTAATGGCTCCCACCGAAATTCTTGCAGAGCAACATTATGTTGCGATAAGACAGTTATTAGAGCCTATAGGAGTAAGAGTTGGGCTATTGATAGGAAGCATAAAAAAATCAAACAAACAACAATTATTACAGGAAATAAAAGTAGGTAAAATAGATATTGTTGTTGGCACCCATGCACTTATTCAAGAAACTGTATGTTTTCGTCAACTAGCTTTGGTTATTACTGATGAACAGCATCGGTTTGGTGTTAGACAAAGAGCCATTCTTGCTGATAAAGGCGACAATCCACATATTTTGGTTATGACGGCAACGCCGATTCCTAGGACCTTAGCATTAATTTTATATGGGGATTTAGATATTTCTATTATTGATGAACTCCCTCCAGGACGAAAAAAAATAAAAACCTATGGGTTAACCACAGAAGAAAAGGAAAGAGCTTATCATTTTGCAAAAAAAGAGTTAAGCTTAGGGAGACAGGTTTATGTAGTATGTCCTTTAGTAGAGGAATCGGAAGCAATAGAAGCTAAGGCTGCTACCGAAATTAAGGAAGAATTGGCTGCTACATATTTTTGTGAGTATAAAGTTGGATTACTACATGGGAAAATGAGTGCTAAAGAAAAAGAAACAGTGATGAAACAATTTTTAAGTAATGAAATTAACATATTAGTTTCAACAACCGTCATTGAAGTGGGTGTAAATGTTCCAAATGCAACTATAATGATTATAGAAAATGCTGAACGATTTGGTTTGGCTCAGCTACATCAACTAAGAGGCAGGGTAGGAAGAGGAAGATTTCAATCCTATTGCATATTAATTCATAATAACAAGAGTAAAATAGCTAAGGAAAGAATAAAAATTATGGAGGAAACAAATGATGGATTTATCATTTCCGAGAAGGACCTTGAGGTTAGGGGACCAGGTGAATTCTTTGGTATAAGACAACATGGACTACCTGATTTAAAAATTGCCAATCTATTTAAACACATGAAGGTATTAAAACGAGTACAAAAACAGGTGGAGGAGCTATTAGATGAGGACCCTGCCTTGTGCTTAGAACAATACCCAGCATTGAAGGGAAAGCTAGATGAAAAATTCAATAGCTTTGAAGGTACTTAATCTGGTACAGAAAAAAATGCTAGATTTATGAATGATGAAATTCAGCCACTGCAACGCATGTATAAATACGTCGGGGGCTGATTTTTTTTGTAGTCCCTTATATTGTTAAGTATAAAAGGGATCAAAAAGATATAGAATGTCAGATATACAAAAATATTTTGTTAACTAATAGTCTGTGTGTTAGAATATAGATATAATTACATGAGGAGGAAATATATGCGAATTATTGCTGGTAAAGCTAGAGGATATAGACTTATAACTCCTAAAGATTTTAAAATAAGACCTACCTCTGATAGAGTAAAAGAATCCATTTTTAATATTATACAAAATTATATTATTGATGGTATCGTTATTGATTTATTTGCTGGAACTGGCAGCCTTGGATTAGAGGCCTTGTCAAGAAATGCTGAAAAGGTTTATTTTGTTGATAAGGACAAGGATAGTATTGATATTATAAAACAAAATTTAAGCAAGATGAATCTACTGGCTAAGGGGGAGATTATCCACGCAGATGTTATTTCTGCAATCAATAATCTTACTGAAAAAAAGGTACAAGCTGATATTATATTTATGGATCCTCCATACAATAAAGGATTAGGTAATGCTGCCTTAGAGGATATAGATACTAGTGAACTGTTAGCACCTTCTGGAAGAATTATCATCGAACATGACAAAAGTGAAGATATGCCAATAGAAATGAACAAGCTGCATCAATTTCGCAGGAAGGATTACGGTAATACCAGCGTTTCCTTCTATAAGCAAAAGGAGGAAATATAAATGAAGATAGGTATTTATCCAGGAAGTTTCGATCCCATTACCAATGGACATTTAGATATTATTCAAAGAGCTTCAAAGCTTTTCGACAAAGTGATTGTAGCAGTACTGGAAAACCCTAATAAAAATCCTATGTTTACCTTGGAAGAAAGAGTAAAACTCATAAAAGAGGCTGTAGGGCCCTATAAGAATATTACAATAGATTGTTTTTCAGGACTATTAATAGATTATGCTAAAAAGAAAAATGCTAAAGTGATTATTAAAGGATTAAGAGCAGTATCAGATTTTGAGTATGAATTTCAAATGGCTTTAATGAATAGAAAATTAGATTCTGATGTAGAAACAATTTTTTTAATGACTAGTAGTAAAAACTCATATCTTAGTTCTAGTTTAGTAAAAGAAGTAGCGAGGTTTGGTGGTTGTATAGAAGGATTAGTGCCAGCTACAACAAAAGATGCTATTATGAAAAAAATATAAAAAATAGGGGGATATAATATGGACGTACTAAAATTATTAGAAGAATTGGAAGAAATAGTAGAAAGTGGCTCATCAATTCCTTTTGCACAAAAAGTACTAATAGATAAAGAAGAAGTGCTAGAGATTATTAAAGAAGTAAGAATACACCTGCCAGACGAAGTAAAACAGGCACAATGGATTAAAGAGGAAAGGCAAAGAATTCTGGTGGAGGCACAGCAAGAAGCAGATGCAATTATTCAAGAAGCTAACGAACATATTGCAGCCATGGTAGAGGAAGATGAAATTACTAAAATTGCTCGAAAACAGGCAGAAGAAATTACTATACAGGCCCAAGTAGGAGCTAAGGAAATGCGATTAGGCGCTAGAGACTATGCAGATGACTTATTATTACAGGTAGAAAATACCTTAAAGGAAGTAGCTGAAACTATTCATAATAATAGAAGTGAATTAAAAGGGATGAAATAAATCATCCCTTTTTTTGTAAGATTTTATAGACGGTTTGTTTTATGCTTTTGAAAAACATTTTTTACGAAAATGAAAAAACCAAATAGTAAAGAAAATGATAATAAAGAAATCAATATTATAACAAATAACTCCATTGATAACTTAAAGCTGTTAAAAAAGTCTCCCCACCAATAGCTTTCTCCATAATTGTGAAAAGTAGGAGAAGTAATCGTAAAGTACAAAGTAAATATAGGATAAATAAGAAGAATTAAGATATAGGAAAAAAGTCCATGAAGGAGTTTTGAAAAGATATAAACATAAGGATTGATGTCAGTAGTACTAAGAATACTTATAGATTGCGCATGAATAGAAAACCCACTCCAACCAATAATGAAGGCAGCAGCAGCGATACGATTAATAAGAGAGGCACTGATGGTATCTGCCGCTAGTTTACACCCTATCGTTATTTCAAATAAACCCGTCAGCAAGGCTTTAATGATGGCAAAATCTATAGAAAAAGGCTTTAATAAAATGAAAATAATATTTGAAACAAAAGTGATAAGTCCAATAATTTCTAAGATGTTGATAATAACAGAAAATAGAATAATAAATCCTCCGATCATCAACATCGTATTAATAGATTCTTTAACGGCGTTTCCTAATAGAATACCAAAGGACGTATTTGTTTTTTTACTAGCTCTTAAATGTAGGAATGCTCTTTTAATTATACCATTGTTATAGTTTTTCTTAGAAGATAATACTGTTTCTGTATCAGACCTCTTATAAAATCTAAAAAGAATTCCAACGATAACAGCAGATAGATAATGAGATAAAGCCAACAAAATCCCAATTTCAGAAGATTTAAACATACCTATGGATACAGCACCAATTAGAAATAACGGTCCTGAAGTACTACAAAAAGCTACTAAACGTTGCGCTTCAATTTTAGAAATCATCTTGTGAGCGCGTAAGCCAGTAGCAATTTTCACACCTACTGGATAACCAGAGGTTACACTCATGGCAAATGCAAAGGACCCTTCACCAGGCACATTAAAAAGAGGACGCATAATGGGTTCTAAGAGTGTCCCCACAAATTTAACTACTCCCAAGCCTACCAAAAGCTCTGATCCAATGAAAAATGGGAGCAAAGCTGGCAAGACTACAGACAACCATATATTTAATCCATTGTGAGCAGCTTTAACAGATTCACTTGGAAAAAGAATAATGCAAATAACCAATAATAATACAATAAGTATCAATAAGAAATGTGGAAAATATTTTTGGAATCTCCTAAAATTCTTTTTGTTTAAAAAACATATAATAGCAACCATCCCTACTAAAAATAATAGTACAAATCTAAAAAGCATAATACTCCCCCTAAAGTCAGATTCAGTATAAATTAGGTTATAATAATTGCAACCTAATAAATATATATTTGAATATAAAATATATATTCTCATGAAAGAGGGGAATAAATAGTAGATTATACAGCATTACTCTTTATAGTAATAAGGACTTAAATAAAAGTCTAAAGGCTTACATGCATAATTCGGGTTATTTATCCCTAAAGTGTATATATTTGTGGCCCTTATATCTAAATTCAATAATTTTTCCGCTGTAGAATTTTGAGGTATATATTGATTTATTTTATTAATAATAGGTAGCTTAGATTGAGATTTGCACCATTTTAAAATCTCTCGACCTTTATCATTAAAAGCTAGCACTCTTATATATTGAGGACCGCCTTCAGAAGTAAACTCCATAAGGTCATCTTTTTTCAGGTTCAGAAGGAGATGGATACAAATCCTTTGTATACGGGTCAAAGGATATCGTTTACTTTTAATACAATGATAAAGCTCATTTATGGAATTGCATGTAAGACCACATTGATAGATTTTGTTTTCTAATCCTTCATTTACATCAAAATACTTAGTTAGGCTACTAGGAGATTCACGTCTTAGGATTGTCATAATAGTATTGCTGAAGTCTTCCTTAAAAACAGGTGCGATATTATCCTGATAGGAAGCCGCTAGAATATCATAAGAGGAAAGTGGCATCACCTTAATTAGATCCTCCAGAGATTTATTAGACTTCAGATGCTCCCTAATAGCTGTTGCACTAGAAATAGATGAATTGATTTCTGTTGAGTGATAAGCAGCTTTTATCCGTGCCAAGGTATACGGGACAATATTACTTTTTAATTTTTTCAACATTTTTAGATACTCTATGGATAAAATATTGTTAGGATTATTCATAATTGGTTCTATATCTACAAGAGATTTATCCTTATTGCTTAAAGATGACATTTTTAAAAAATCAATTAAAGCCTGTGTTCTTGCCACAGGAAAAGGAACACCTGATTTCAAATGAACCTTTAGATAATCATTAAACCTAGGAGGAGAAGTAGATAATATATCTGCAATAATTTTTAAAGCATCAATATCACCATGTTCACTACCAAAAGAGATACAGTCTATGATGTCTAGATTATGCAGTAGGCTTATTGAACCAAAAGCAAACAGTTCAGCTGTTGAAGAGGCATAAGCTGTAGGAAGTTCAATAACTAAATCAACACCAGATCTTACTGCCATTTTTGCTCTACACCACTTATTAATTAATGCAGGTTCACCTCTTTGAAGAAAATTACCACTCATGACGGCCACAGTATGGGTTGCACCTGTTATTTCTTTAGACTTATTCAAATGATACAAATGACCATTATGAAAGGGATTGTACTCTGTAACTAAACCTAATATCTTCATATACAATAAACCTCCAAAATAAATAATATATACTAAACATTTTCAAAACTATTTTTATAATATTAAGAAGGTACCCACTTTAGTTAAGGATTATGTTTTTTCTAGTATACTTTAAAGCAAATAAGGTTATTTTAGTAATTGAATCTAGATAATTAATTTTATCATAATATCAGAAAAAAAATTAATAGTGAATAAACAATTTGTATCATAGTGATTGTATTTTATAAAAAATCATAGAAAACCTTGAAATAATACTCAAAATTTATTATTATTGAAATGTTAAGAGATTTTTTAGTGTTTTATGAAAGTTTGTTCAAATTTTAATACATAAGGAGGTATTTTATTAAGATGAAAGTACTAGTTATGAACTGTGGAAGCTCTTCTCTAAAGTATCAATTGATTAACATGGAAAATGAAGAATTATTAGCTAAAGGTATAGCGGAACGGATAGGAATCGAAGGTTCTTTTGTAAAGCATGAAACAATTGGGAAAGAAAAGGCTGTCATTGAAGAAAGAATGGAGGATCATAAGGCAGCTATTAAGATTGTACTTGAGGCATTAATTAACAAGGAATACGGTACCATACAATCAATGGAAGAAATAACAGCTGTAGGCCATAGAGTTGTTCATGGAGGAGAGAAGTTTTCAGGATCTGTGATTATTAATGAAGAAGTAAAATCTGTTTTAGAAGAGTGCTCTGAATTAGCACCATTACATAATCCTCCAAATCTGATGGGAATTTATGCTTGTGAAGAGATATTACCTAATGTACCTATGGTAGGAGTTTTCGATACAGCTTTTCATCAAACTATGCCAAAGGAATCCTATATGTATGCATTACCCTATGAATTGTATGAAAAATATAAAATAAGAAGATATGGTTTTCATGGTACATCTCATAAATATGTAGCCATGAAGGCAGCAGAGCTATTAGGAAAGTCACTAGAAGATTTAAATATTATTACTTGCCATCTAGGTAATGGAGCTAGTATTGCCGCTGTTAAAAATGGACAGTCTGTAGATACAAGCATGGGCTTTACTCCATTAGAAGGATTAGCAATGGGTACTAGATGTGGAGATCTAGATCCGGCTATTATTGCCTACTGGATGGCCAAAGAAAATCTAACCATTGCAGAAGTAAATAACCTTATGAATAAAAAATCTGGAGTTTTAGGAGTATCAGGTGTAAGCAGCGACTTTAGAGATCTTGAGGATGCTGCTGACCAAGGCAATGAAAGAGCTCAATTAGCTTTAGATTTATATTATCAAAGAGTTAAAAAGTATATGGGAGCTTATGCTGCGGAAATGGGTGGGGTAGATGCAGTAGTATTTACAGCTGGTTTAGGTGAGAATTCAGCTATAGCCAGGAAAGCAATTTGTAGTGGATTAGAATTCTTAGGAATAAAGATAGATGATGAAAAGAATAACATTCGAGGAAAAGAAGCAGATGTAACAACAACGGATTCTACAGTAAAAGTATTATTAATTCCGACAAACGAAGAATTAATGATTGCAAGAGAAACAAAATCCTTAGTAGGATAATGAAGTTGAAGGTAGGGAAAAAGCTTCTCTACCTTTACTCTTGTATTGCTTTTGTATAATAGAAAAGTATAGCTTTAAAAACTGTTATAAGGTATAATGAATTGTATCACAAATCATAGCATAATATCCTATTTAGAGATTCTAAAGGTTAAATAAACAAGGTATCAAGATAAAATACTTGACAAACTTACCGTTGATTTGTATAATCAATTTTGGTGACATAATAAAGAAATATTTATTATAATATATCTTATGATTGTATAACTAAATAGAGGTGAGAATTTTGAAGTTTGATTTAAACACCTTAAAAAGAGAAGAACATAATAAAGTTACTTTAGATTTTCATGTAAATCTTGATAGTATAAATTATTATGGCGATATCTTTAAAGTTAAAAAACCTGTAAAAGTTCTAGGAGAATTATATAGCGTTGGTGAAAAAATCTTTTTAACCTGCAGATTAGAAACAGAATTAGAAGTAACCTGTGGAAGATGTTTGAATTTCTTTTTACACTCTTTAAAGACCAGTATTAATGTGGAATTAGTGGAAGAAGAAATTTTAATCCAAGAGGATGATTCCGACGATATCATTGTTTGTAATGATAATATTTTAGATTTTGATAAAATTATTAAAGAGCAGATTACAACTAGTATTCCCATGAGAGTTCTATGTAACGAAGCCTGTAAAGGCTTATGCAAAACTTGTGGGTTAGATTTAAATTCAGAATCATGTCAATGCAATATGAAAAATAATGATATTGATCATGATATAGATCCTCGATTAGCTAAGCTAAAAGAATTGTTTCAACAAGATTAAGGAGGTGTTAAGCATGGCAGTACCAAAGCGTAAAACAAGTAAATCTAAGAGAGATATGAGAAGGGCATCTAATTCAAAATATGTAGCACCAGGATATGTAAAATGCCCACAATGTCACGAACCTAAATTATCACATCGTGTATGTCCAGACTGTGGATACTACAAAAACAAAGAGGTTATTTCAGTAAATGAATAAAAAGCAATAAAAAATAGTAATGTGAACACATTACTATTTTTTATTGCTTTTATTGTTTTATTAAATATGGAGTGAAAGCTTTTCCTATAAATAAATTAGACTTTAAAGCTTAGAAATACACAAAATATTTTTAAAATATAAATTTCATAATAAAAGTTAATAAAGATAAAATAATAGAGATAATATACTTGATTTTTCATATAAAATAATATACACTTATTATTAGTATCAGGTACTAATTTTTAGTACTAATTTCGAGGTGATAAAATTGAAACCATCGGGAAAGATAAAGAAAACAGTACGCCAAAAAAAATTAATTGAGCTGATGGAAGAAGAGCCATTTTTAACAGATGAAGATTTAGCTGTTAAATTTAATGTCAGTATACAAACTATACGTTTAGACAGATTAGAATTGGCAATACCAGAGCTAAGAGAAAGAATTAAAAATGTGGCAGAAAAAAACTATAAAAAAGTGAGAAGTATTATTGGGACAGAAATAGTAGGTGAATTAATTGATTTAAACTTAGGTGTAAATGGTATTTCTATTTTAGAAACTTCACAGGAGATGGCATTTAGCAAAACCAACATTGTTAGAGGACATCATATTTTTTCTCAAGCAGAATCATTAGCTATGGCAGTGATTGATGCAGAGGTTGCTTTAACAGGAGTATCAAATATCAAGTATTTAAATCCAGTGAATGCTGGAGATAAACTAGTAGCAAAAGCAGAGGTAGTTAGAGTTAGAGGTAATAATCATTTTGTTCATGTCAGAATTAAAGTAAACCAAATCCAAGTTTTTAGAGGAAAATTTATCCTTGTAGTAATTGATAAGAAACCAGGGGGGATACAATGAGAATCGTTCTAGATGCAATGGGGGGAGATCATGGTCCTGCAGTTACTGTACCGGGAGCTATAGAAGCTGTTAAAGCCTATTGTATAAAAGTTACATTAACTGGAGATAAGAATTTAATACAAAGTGAATTAAATAAATATGATTATCCAGAAGAATATATAGAAATAATTCATTGTAGTGAAGAAATAACCAATGAAGATAAACCAGTCGCTGCAATTAGGAGAAAAAAAGATTCATCTATGGTGGTTGGACTAAGATTAGTAAAGGAAAATAAAGCAGATGCATTCATTTCAGCCGGCAATACAGGGGCTTTACTAGCTGGAGGACTATTTGTATTAGGAAGAATAAAAGGAATTGACCGACCGGCATTAGCACCTGTTTTTCCTACAACAACTGGGGGAGCTGTGCTAATAGATGGGGGGGCAAACTCTGATTGCAAACCAAGGAATTTTTTAGAGTTCGGCTTGATGGGTAACATCTATGCTTCAAAAATATTGAAGGTGCATAATCCAAAAGTATGCACAGTAAATATTGGGATAGAAGAGGGAAAAGGTAATGATGTTACTAAAGAAGCCTACAAACTCTGTCAAAAATCAGATTTTAATTTTATTGGCAATGTAGAAGCTAGAGATATACCTTCAGGATATGCAGATGTAATTGTCTGTGATGGGTTTACTGGAAATATAATATTAAAATTAACAGAAGGTATAGCAGCAACAATTTTTCAAAACCTAAAAGAAGAGTTTACTAAAAATTCATTACGTAAACTAGCTGCAGGAATTTTAAAGCCTGGACTCAGAGATTTTAAAAAGAGATTTGATTACACAGAATATGGTGGAGCACCTTTCTTAGGGGTTCAGGGCAATCTTATTAAGGCTCATGGCAGTTCAAATGCCAAAGCTATAAAAAACGCTATTAGACAAGCCAAGGCTTTTGTAGAAAACAAGGTAGTAGAAGAAATCATGAAGGAAATTAGTCAGCTAGGAGAGGATAGGATTGAATAAATTATTTAGTGTTGGCATCACGGGAACAGGAAGTTACTTACCAGAAAAAATCTTAACCAATCAGGATTTAGAAAAAATCATGGATACCTCTGATGAATGGATTAAAACTAGAACTGGAATTGGTGCCAGAAGAATTGTCGAGGATAAAATTGCTGCTTCTGACTTAGCTTCAAAAGCTGCAGAAAAGGCAATCCATGATGCAGGACTTACCCCTGAAGATATAGAGGTAATTATTCTTGCTACTGCCACTCCAGATATGGCTTTTCCATCCACTGCATGCATTGTACAAAAAAACATAGGTGCTATAAATGCTTCTGCCTTTGATATGTCTGCAGCTTGTACTGGATTTGTATATGCTTTGACAATGGGGGAACAATTTATTAAAACAGGTTTTTATAAAAATGCATTAATTATTGGAAGTGAAATATTGTCAAAGGTTGTTGATTGGCAAGATCGTAACACCTGCGTTTTGTTTGGAGATGGAGCTGGAGCAGTTGTATTAGAGCGCGTTGAAGAAGGAATGGGAATATTATCCTCATATTTAGGCTCAGATGGTAGAAATGGTGAATACTTAACTCTGTCATCAGAAGGTAGCAAAACACTTAGTAACACTGCGAATATTGATGAAAATTTACACTGTATAAGAATGGACGGAAATGAAGTGTTTAGATTTGCAGTTCGTGTGATGGGTACGGCTGCTTTAAAGGCGTTGGAGAAGAGTAACATAAGTTTGGATGAGATCGATTATTTGGTACCCCATCAAGCAAACATAAGGATTATAGAGGCAGCGGCCAAAAGATTAAAGCTTCCTATGGAAAAGGTTTATGTGAACCTCGGGCAGTATGGAAATATGTCGGCTGCATCAGTGCCAGTGGCACTAGATGAAGCATTAAAGAAGGGATGTATAAAAAAGGGGGACACTGTTGTATTAGTAGCCTTTGGTGGTGGATTGACCTGGGGCTCAACAGTGATGAAATGGTGCAAGTAATCTTATAGAGAAGGTGATATAAATGATGCGTACTGAATTGTGTGAAATACTCAACATCGAATATCCAATTATTCAAGGGGGAATGGCTTGGGTTGCAACAGCAGAATTAGCTGCTTCTGTTTCTAATGCTGGAGGATTAGGTATTATTGCAGCAGGAAATGCCCCGGCAGAAGTTGTGGAGAGGGAAATAATAAATACAAAAAAACTGACTGGCAAAACATTTGGTGTCAATGTGATGCTATTATCTCCCTTCCTAGAGGAGGTAATGGAGGTTATTTATAAACATCGAGTTCCTGTTGTTACAACTGGAGCGGGTAATCCAGGAAAATATATATCCAAACTGAAGGAAATAGGCAGTAAGATTGTCCCAGTCGTACCTTCAGTGGCTTTAGCCAAAAGAATGGAAGCCTTAGGAGTAGATGCAGTCATTGTGGAAGGAACAGAGGCAGGGGGGCATATAGGAGAGCTAACAACCTTCGCATTGGTGCCTCAGATTGCAGATGAAATTAATATTCCTGTAATAGCTGCCGGTGGAATTGTAGATGGGAGAGGTTTTATTGCAGCGCTGTCCTTAGGAGCTCAAGGTGTACAAATGGGGACAAGATTTTTATGCTCTACAGAGTGCACGGTTCATGACAACTATAAACAAATGGTTTTAAAGGCAAAGGATAGAGACGCTGTTGTTACTGCCAGAAGTACAGGACACCCAGTAAGGGTTTTAAAAAATAAGTTTGTAAAAGATTTTATTAGGATGGAAAAGGAAGGAATAGCACCAGAAGAATTAGAAAGGTTAGGTGTAGGGAGATTGAGACAAGCAGTTGTGGAAGGAGACGTAGAAAACGGCTCTGTAATGGCAGGGCAGGTAGCTGCTATGATAAAGGACATCAAGCCCTGTAAAGCTATTATAGATGAGATAATTCACCAAGCTAAGGCGCAAGTAGAAAGATTAAAGGTATTAAGTTAAGGAGGAATAGCATTATGGGCAAAACTGCTTTTGTGTTTCCAGGTCAAGGGTCCCAGTATGTGGGCATGGGTAAGGAAATTGCAGATAACTTTAAGACAGCTAAATTAATTTATGAGGAAGCTAGCGATTCTTTAGGAATAAATATGGAAGCCTTATGCTTCGAAGGTCCTGATGAAGAGCTAATTAAAACAGAAAATACTCAGCCTGCTATATTAACCACAAGTATTGCTATTCTAAGAACCATGGAAGAATTAGGCGTAGAATGTGAAATAACAGCAGGATTAAGCTTAGGTGAATATGGTTCATTAGTTAAATCTAATGTGTTAGACTTTAATGCTGCTGTAAAACTCGTAAAAAATCGAGGAAGATATATGCAAGAAGCGGTACCAGTAGGTGTTGGTGTGATGGCGGCTATACTAGGATTAGATAGAGTGCAACTGGAAAATTGTTTAAGTAACTGCAGAGATTATGGCATTGTAGAACCTGCTAATTTTAATAGTCCAGGACAGATTGTTATTTCAGGGGAAATAGAAGCAGTGAAAATGGCAGTTAAGGAAGCACTAGAGTTAGGTGCTAAAAAAGCTGTTTTATTACCAGTAAGTGCTCCTTTTCATTGCAGCTTACTAAAACCGGCTGGTGAAAAGCTGAAGGAAGATCTAAAAAGTTTGACAATACACACTCCTAAGATTCCAGTAGTAACCAATGTAGAAGCTAAAATCTTAGATTGTAAAACAAAAGTAATAGATTCATTGGTAAACCAAGTAAGCAAATCGGTATTATGGCAAGATTCCGTTGAACTAATGCTGCAACAAGAAGTAGATACCTTTATTGAAATAGGTCCTGGTAAAACTTTAGCTTCTTTTATTAAAAGGATAGCTAAAGGTTTAGATAAAAAGGTAGATGTATATAGTATAGAAGATATGAAAAGCTTAAAGGCATTACCCATAATTTAATAAGGAGTGATATGTTTGGATTTAAGAGGAAAAAATGCAATTGTGACAGGGGGGTCTAGAGGAATAGGAAAAGCAATAGCCCTAGAACTTGCAAAAAATGGTGCTAATGTTTTAGTGAACTATACTAGTAATAAGGCGGCAGCGGAAGCAACTGTCAAGGAAATGGAGTCCTATAACGTTAAGGCCTATGCTGTCCAATGTAATGTGACCAAATCTGATGATGTAAAAAATATGATAAAAATAGCAGAGGAAAACTTTGAGACTATTGATATTCTAGTGAATAATGCTGGAATAACAAAAGACAATTTATTATTAAGAATGAAGGAAGAGGATTGGCAGCAGGTAATGGAGGTTAATTTAAACGGAGTATTCTTATGCACGAAAGCTGTCATCAGAAAGATGATGAAACAAAAATCTGGAAAAATAATAAATATATCTTCAGTAGTAGGAATTACAGGGAACGCAGGTCAGGCTAATTACTCTGCTTCAAAAGCTGGAGTTATAGGATTTACTAAATCTGTGGCTAAAGAAGTTGCCACAAAAAACATTAATGTAAATGCCATTGCCCCAGGATTCATCGATACTGATATGACAGCTGTATTATCTGAGGATATTAAAAATGAATTAATTGAGAACATACCTCTTAGAAGATATGGACAGCCTGAGGATGTAGCAAAGCTAGTATTGTTTTTAAGTAGTGATTTTTCAAACTATATCACTGGTCAAATCATCAGTGTTGATGGTGGAATGGCAATATAAAACTATTGAGGAGGAATTTAAAATGGTATTTGAAAAAATTGTTAAAATCGTTGTTGAGCAATTAGGGGTAGAGGATGAGAAAACTGTTACGAAGGAAACATCGTTAATTAACGATTTAGAGGCAGACTCATTGGATGCTGTAGAAATAATAATGGCCATTGAAGATGAATTTGGGGTAGAAATTCCAGATGACGAAGCTGAACATTTTAAAAATATCGGTGACATTGTAGCCTATGTAGAAAAGAATTTATAAGTCTGATAATCCTGATCAGAGGGATTAACAGGCGACGTTAGTAAAGGAGGGCAATATGAAAAGAAGAGTCGTTGTAACAGGATTAGGTTGTGTTACTCCAATAGGGACAGGTAAGGATGAGTTTTGGAAAGGGTTAACATCAGGAGTTTCTGGCATTGATCTAATAACAAAATTTGATACATCAGATTATCCAACTAAAATTGCAGCTGAAGTAAAGGATTTTAATCCAGAAGTATATATTGATAAGAAAGAAGCTAGGAAGATGGATAAATTCACCCAATTTGCGATTGCTGCTTCCCAATTAGCAATAAATGATGCGAAACTAAATGTAGAAGAGATTGAAACAGAGAGATTCGGTGTAATTCTTGGTTCAGGAATTGGTGGAATAGAAACCTTCGAAGAGCAAAATCAAAGGCTTATAGATAAAGGGGCCAAAAGAGTTAGTCCATTCTTCATACCTATGATGATTACAAATATAGGTTCTGGACATGTGTCTATGTTTTTTAATGCAAAGGGCCCTAATAGTACCGTAGTAACTGCTTGTGCATCTTCTACTAATGCAGTTGGAGAAGCTTTTAGAGTTATAGAAAGAGGAGATGCTGACATTATGATTACTGGCGGTACTGAAGCCTCTATTACCCCTCTGGCAATAGCAGGGTTTGCCTCAATGAAGGCCATGTCTACCTTCAATGAAGATCCTAAAAAAGCTAGTAGGCCTTTTGACCTAAATAGAGATGGATTTGTTATGGGAGAAGGAGCAGGAATGCTGATACTAGAAGATTTAGAGCATGCTGTCAACAGAGGTGCAAGGATTTATGGTGAGATTGTCGGCTATGGTATGAGTGCTGATGCATATCATATTACTGCTCCAGATCCGGAAGGCAAGGGAGCATCCCGAGCAATGGAAAATGCTTTAAATGATGCAGAGATAACCTATAAGGATATTGATTACATCAATGCCCATGGTACCAGCACACCGTATAACGATAAATTTGAAACAATGGCTATCAAGAAGGTTTTTAAAGAGCACGCTAAAGAATTATGCGTCAGTTCAACAAAATCCATGACAGGTCATTTATTAGGCGCTGCTGGTGGGGTGGAAGGAATTGCATGTGTACTAGCTATATATAATAATATCGTACCACCTACTATTAATTATGAAACACCAGATGAAGCATGTGACTTAGATTATGTTCCAAATGAGGCAAGAGAAAAAATTGTTAACTATGCTTTATCAAATTCCTTTGGATTCGGTGGACATAATGCAACAATTGTATTTAAAAAGTACTCAGTTTAAAATTTAGTCAGAGGAAAATATCTTTTACCTAGACAGAGGAGAAAACCCAGTAACCATAACGTATAAAAATTACGTTAAGGTGCTGGGTTTTCCAAATGATGAGGATTTGTTTTCTGAAGGTCTAGTAAAATAATTATAGAAATCCTTCAATTTGTATAATTGTTTTGCATTAAAGCACTTATATATAGTAAAATGTTATTGGATTTAATGAAAAACTATTTTGTAGTTGTATATAAAAGAGCTTTCTATTCGAAACTAAAAATACTATATAAATAATCCAAGTAGCCATTGGAGGGGAAAAAATGACATACATAAACAGGGATACCGATGACCAAATTATGATTCTTCAGAAAATACTAAACTATAATTTTACAAATAGTAAAATTTTAAGGGAAGCTTTAACACATAGCTCCTTTGCAAATGAATCAAAGAACAAAAAAATCAAATACAATGAAAGACTAGAGTTTCTAGGTGATGCTGTCCTAAGCTTAGTAGTAAGTGAGTATATATTTTCAAAGTACAATCATCTTCCTGAAGGAGAATTGACAAAAGTTAGGGCTAATGTAGTTTGTGAACCTTCCTTAGCTGCAAAGGCAAGGGAAATTAAACTTGGTGAATTTTTGTTTTTAGGTAAAGGAGAAGCCTTTACTGGTGGAAGGCAGAGAGAATCCATATTAGCAGATGCTTTTGAAGCCATTATTGGAGCGATATATATTGATGGGGGTATAGAATGTGCAAAGGAATTTATCCTTCATTACCTCTTAGAAAGTATAGAGCTTGCCAGTAAAGGTATCTTATTTAGAGATTATAAAACGCTGCTTCAAGAACTATTACAAAGTAAAACTTCCAAGAAGATTACTTATCATGTTGTCAAGGAATATGGCCCCGATCATAATAAAAAATTTGATGTAGAAGTTCTTATTGGAGATAAGGTCATAGGAAGAGGAAGTGGGAAAAGTAAAAAAGAAGCTGAGCAAAGAGCAGCAGAGGAAGCTATCAAGAAAGGTTAAGGTAAGCATGAAAAAGTATATTATTCCGATATTTATACCCCACAGAGGATGTCCACATGACTGTAGTTTCTGTAATCAGCGGAGAATTGCAGGAAAAGTTGTAGATAGTACACAAGAAGATGTCTATAGGATTATAGATACCTATAGAAATTTATTCCCTAAAACTGCTAGGTTCATTGAAATAGCCTACTATGGAGGAAGTTTTACAGGACTTCCTAAAAATGTGCAAGCTGACTTATTGAAACCGGCATCTGAATATAAAATTAAAGGACTTCTGAAGGATATTCGAATTTCAACGAGACCAGATTATATAAATAGTGATATACTAGATCTATTACATGAGTATGATGTTTCTATTATTGAATTAGGAGTACAATCTACTGATAATGAGGTTTTATCATTAAATAGGAGGGGCCATTCAAGGAAAGAAGTATTGGAAGCGGTTGAACTTATAAAACAACATAATTTCAAGCTTGGTCTACAGATGATGGTGGGGCTGCTGGGAGATAATGAAGCTTCTATAATGAAAACAGCAGAGGATTTTCTTCAATTGAAACCTGATTTTATAAGGATTTATCCAACTGTTGTTATTAAAGACACATATTTAGAAACATTATATGATAAAGGCGAATACATTCCTTTTACATTACAACGCTCTGTAGATATATGTAAAAAACTATTACTACTATTTAAAAAGAACAATATACCTGTAATTAGATTGGGCCTACAAACTACAGAAGAAATAACTTATGGAAAAGCAGTGATAGCAGGACCATATCATCCTGCATTTAGGGAAATCGTGGAGTCAGAAATATATAAGGATATAATAGAAGAAAAAATAAAAGAGAAAAGCATAAATGATACGGATGCGTTAATCATCTTTTGTCATCCTAGTGCAGTATCCAAGGTTTCAGGATTTAAACAAAGCAATAAGATATATATCTTGGATAAATATAATTTTTCTAAAGTCAGTATTAAGAAATCTATAGATTTGAGAATAGATGAGATAGAAATAAAAATTGATACATAGCCTGAGTTGGCCAAACTACTATAGAGAAAAACCAGCATTTTTGGTAAAATGATTCTATGGTAATTTGAAAGCAAGTGTGGGGGGATTCTTTTGTATTTAAAGAAATTAGAGTTATATGGATTTAAATCCTTTGCCAATAAAATAGAGATGAATTTTGATCAAGGTGTTACAGGCGTGGTTGGACCCAATGGCAGTGGTAAGAGCAATATTTCTGATGGCATTAAATGGGTACTAGGAGAGCAAAGTGTCAAAACCTTAAGAGGTAGTAAAATGGAAGATGTTATTTTTGCTGGAACCAGCAACAGAAAACCTTTAGGTATGTCGGAGGTTTCTTTAACATTAGATAATAGCTCTCAATTACTACCAATTGAATATGAAGAAGTCACCATCACAAGGAGAATGTATCGTTCTGGGGAAAGTGAATACTATTTAAACAAATCAGCTTGTCGTTTAAAAGATATTAGGGAGCTGTTAATGGACACTGGGATAGGCAAGGATGGATACTCCATCATTGGGCAGGGAAAAATTGATGAAATATTAAGCAGTAAATCAGAAGATCGGCGACAACTATTTGAAGAGGCTGCGGGAATCATTAAGTATAAGCACAGAAAAAATGATGCAGAGAAAAAATTAACTACTACAAAAGATAATTTAATTAGGGTAACAGACATATTACAGGAATTAGAAAATCAACTGGAGCCTTTGAAAAAGCAAAGCATAAAAGCTCAAAAGTATAGCCAATTAAGGGAAACCCTGATAAGACTAGAGGTCAATCTGTTTATTAAAGAGATTGATAAAATAGATGAAGAGTTAAAACATGTACATGAACAAATGGAAATGTTACAAAAATCTTTATCTACACAAGAAATAGAAAAGAAAAATCATGTGAAAAATTTTGAAAAGATTCAAGAACAAATAGATCTGAATGAAGAAGAAACTGCTAATCATCAAAATGATTTTTATAAAGTGCAACAAGAAATTGGAAAAAAAGAAGGAGAAATAAGCGTAAACCAAGAGAAATTGTTACACTATAATGAAAATATAGCTAGACTTAATAGTGAGGTTAGCGATATTAAAACAATTATTACTAATCATACTAAGGATTTAGAGGATAAGCTACAACATTTAAAAACAGTAGATATAGAGCTAGAGGATTTAGAGAGAAAAGTACAAAAGCAGGTATTAAAATATCAAGGTGTCAATCAATTAAAGACATTGAAAGAAGAAGATATTGAAAAGTCAAAGTCATTTATCATAGAAACTTTAAATGATATTTCTGATAAAAAAAGTGAAAGTAATAGTTTAAAAACATTGATTCAGACTATGGAACAAAGAATACAGCAGATAAATAAGGAGATCCAGGACTTAGAGAGTAAAAACGAAGAAGGCCACAGAAAACTAAATGATCTTCAGCAGAACTTAAACCAATTACAAATGCGTCTAAAGGAAAGAAACAAAGCAATAGAACTAACAATAAACAACAAAACCACTATGGAAAGGGAAAGCAAAGAGCTTAACAAAAAGATAGAAAAAATCAAAGGGGAAATTCAGCATAAACGTTCTAAGAAAAATCTTATTGAAGAGATGGAAAGGGAACATGATGGATATAACAAAAGTGTAAAGAACATTCTAACTGCATGCAAGAAAGATAATGTACTAGGAAAAGATGTTTATGGTGTTGTAGCAAATCTATTAAAAGTTTCTAAAGGATATGAAGTAGCTTTAGAAACAGCTTTAGGTTTCAGTATACAAAACATAGTTACAAAAAGTGAAGAAGATGCTAAAAGATTGATAAGTTATTTAAAAAGGCATAATTTAGGTAGAGTAACATTTCTCCCTATTACTGCCATGCAAAAAAAGTTTATTAATCAAGAGGAAATGAAAATTATTAAAGGATTTAGTAATGTTAAGACAGCGATAGATGTTATTAATTATGATACTGAATTTATCAATGTCTTTTCTAATCTATTGTCTAGAGTGCTAATTGTACCTGATCTTGATATAGGAGTAAAGATTGCAAAAGCCTTAAATTATAGATTTAAAATAGTCACAATAGCTGGAGACGTATTAAACATTGGAGGGTCTCTCACTGGTGGCAGTTCTGCTTTGAAGGGTAATAGTATATTGGGGAGGAAAAGAGAATTAGAAGAATTGTCTGAAGCTATAGAATTCATGGATAAAGACTATAAGGTATTACAAGAAAAAAGTCATAAAGCCACCAATACTATTAATAAATTGGATGAAGAATTAAAAGAATTGAATGAGAAACAACAAGAAGAAAGAATTCAAGAGGCTACAATAATAAGTAAAATTCAACAGGCTGAAGAAGAAAACAATCAAACCACCAATTATATAAAGCTCTTGAATCGAGAGAAAATAGAACTAAAAAAAGCAGAGGAAGAGACACTAGTTAAGTTTAATATTATCGGTCAAGAAGTAAAGCTGTTGGAAGAAAAGATTACAAATACCAAACAAATATTAGTTGATTATGAGGAAAATCTGCTAAAAGGCAAGCAAGAAATAGAAAATCTCAATGATGAAATAACAAAAGATAAAATAAATCTAGCTTCCATGAAGGAACAAAAAAAGGCATTACTACATGAGATTGTAAATTTGCAAGAAACTATTAAAACAAACGAAATGCAGATATTACAAAAGAATGAAGAAATAAAGAAAAGCAATCAAGAATATAATAATTTGGAAGATGAACTTTTAAAAAATAAGAAACAGCTAGAAAATTTACTCCTTAACATTTCTAAGTCCCAAAGGAATATAGAAAAACTAAGAGACAGCAAGCAAAATCTTATCCAATTACAAAAACAAAGCAAAGAAATGCTAAACCAAGTTGAAATAATAGTAAAAGATTTAAATGAAGGTGCTTATAAATTAGACGTGAAATGCACAAGATTAGAAATGCAGCAACAAACCTTTTATAACAAATTATGGGAGGAGTACGAATTAACCTATAATAATGCAAAAGACATGCAGGAAGATATTTCTGACCATACAAATGTGGCAAAAGAAATAAAAACATTAAAAGATGGAATTAAAGCTCTAGGGCATATCAATCTTGAATCAATTGAGGAATATGAAAAAATAAAAGAAAGATACGAGTTTTTGCATCAACAAAAGGATGACCTAGAAAAGGCTAGGCAAGCTCTATTAAAAGTAATCAAAGAAATGGAAACCATTATGGAAAAGCAATTTCTTCAAGAGTTTGCTAAGATAAAGAAAAACTTCAATGAAGTGTTTATTAAACTCTTTGGAGGAGGAAAAGGACAGTTGGTTTTAGAAGATGAAGAAAATATTTTGAATTGTGGTATAGAGATCATAGCTCAGCCCCCAGGAAAAAAATTGCAAAATCTATCGTTACTATCTGGAGGCGAAAGAGCCTTGACGGCCATATCCCTATTATTCGGTATTTTATTAGTTAAACCTAGCCCCTTTTGTGTTTTAGATGAAATTGAAGCTGCTCTCGATGATGCTAACGTCACTAGATTTGCAAAGTTTCTTCAAGAGCTTTCATGTGATACTCAGTTTATTGTTGTTACCCATAGGAAAGGTACAATGGAGTGCACAGATGCACTATACGGGGTAACAATGGAAGAAGAAGGCATATCGAAAATTGTATCTGTTAAATTTACAGATGATATGGATAAAGAAATCGCTAGTTAGGAGGAAAATAGGTGTTTAAAAAACTATGGGAAAAGTTAAATAATAAAAACGAGGCAACAGACAAAAAAGAAAAAGAATATAATCAAGAAGACGTAATTATGGAGGATGAAAAGGAAGAACTCCATATCGATGAAATTACTGAGGAGAGTCCAATTACCCCAGAAGAAATAATGGAAGAACCAGAGATGGTTGAAGAATTATTACCTCTTGAGAAGGAAGAATTAGAAGAAAACAATGAATTAGAAAAAGACAATGAGTTAGAAGAAGACAATGCATTAGAAGAGGAACCAACTGAAAAAATAAATTTATTTGCAAGATTAAAGGAAGGGTTATCCAAAACAAAAAAAGGTATCACTGATAAGGTAGATATATTAATAAAATCCTATCAAAAGATAGATGAAGAGTTATTTGAAGAATTAGAAGAAATATTAATCACTGCAGATATTGGTGTAAACACCACTATGGAAGTTATTGATGAATTAAGGGATGCAGTAAAAGTACAGAAGATTACCCAGCCAGAGAAAATAAAAGAATTGCTTCAAGAAAAACTAACTACAACACTAAATGAACTATCTTCATCAGACTTGAATACAGAATCCTCACCATCAATTATACTGGTAGTAGGTGTAAATGGCGTTGGGAAAACAACTTCTATAGGAAAAATTGCATATAAATTGAAAGGTCAAGGGAAAAAGGTATTACTTGCAGCAGGAGATACCTTTCGGGCAGCAGCCATTGATCAATTGAAAATATGGGGAGACAGAGTAGGTGTTGATGTTATTAAACATCAAGAAGGCTCTGATCCTGCTGCTGTTATATACGATGCAATACAAGCGGCAAAAGCTAGAAAAATGGATGTATTAATATGCGATACCGCTGGACGTTTGCATAACAAGAAAAACTTGATGAATGAATTAGGAAAGGTATTTAAAGTTGTTGAAAGGGAATTCCCCCAAGCAGTAAAGGAAGTGCTACTGGTTTTAGATGCTACCACTGGTCAAAATGCTATACAACAAGCCAAAACCTTTAAAGAAGTTGCCAATATTTCTGGTCTAGTATTGACAAAGCTTGATGGAACCGCCAAAGGCGGAATTGTTATTGCAATTAGTAAAGAGTTAAATATCCCTGTAAAACTAATTGGAGTAGGTGAAAAAATGGAAGATTTACAGGAATTCAATGCTAGTGTTTTTGTTAAAGCACTGTTTGGAGAAGAATAAGTAAAGAACTGTCAATAAAAAATACTTGACACTAAATAGTTTTTAGTATAGAATTCTAGTGTAAAGCAAAAGAGCTTTACACCAATAATATGGGAAGTGCTGCTATGATAGAAAAAAAAATTGAAATATCTATGCTCTATGATTTTTACAATCAACTTCTTACTGCAAAACAAAGAGATATGATTGATTTATATTATAATCAAGATTTATCCCTTGGAGAAATTGCACAGGAATTGCAGATATCAAGGCAGGCGGTATATGATACCATTAAAAGAACAGAAAAGATACTCTACGATTATGAAAAAAAACTAAAGCTATTTGGTCTATTTAACTCTAAAATAGCTAGTATAGAAAAACTAAAAGAAAAGGTATTACAGCTAGAAGAAATGATAGAATTGGATTCATCCAAGAAAGAGTTAAAGGAAGAAATAAAGATGATGAAGTCATTGTTTGACGAGCTACTAAATAATTCAATCCTCTAGGTAGGTGAATAAAGATGGTTTTTGAGGGATTAGCTGAAAAGCTTCAAAACACCCTAAAGAAACTGAAGGGTAAAGGAAAGCTTACCGAAAAAGACGTATCGGAAGCTATGAGAGAAGTAAAGCTAGCGCTTCTAGAAGCAGATGTAAACTTTAAAGTTGTTAAAGACTTTGTTAAAAAAGTAAAAGAAAGAGCTGTGGGAGTAGACGTATTAGAAAGTCTTACCCCTGGACAACAAGTAGTAAAAATTGTAAATGAAGAATTGACATCCCTAATGGGTGAAACCCAAAGCAAATTAACCTTTGCATCTAAACCACCTACTATTATTATGTTGGTAGGTTTGCAAGGGGCAGGTAAAACCACCACTAGTGGGAAACTTGCAGGATTATTAAAAAAGCAAGGGAAAAGACCCTTGTTGATTGCAGGAGATATTTATAGACCAGCTGCCATAAAACAGCTGCAGGTGGTTGGTAATCAAGTAGATGTTCCTGTGTTTACTATGGGAGACAAACTAAGTCCTGTAGATATTGCTAAAGCAGGTGTAGAGCATGGTATAAGTCATGGTAACGACATTATCATTATTGATACCGCAGGAAGGCTTCATATCAATGAGGAGCTGATGGAGGAATTACAAAGTGTAAAGGCTATTGTAAAGCCCCATGAAATCTTGCTGGTGATTGATTCCATGACAGGGCAAGATGCTGTGAATGTTGCAGAGGAATTTAATGGGAAACTAGGGATTGATGGTGTCATATTAACTAAGCTAGATGGAGATACCAGAGGGGGAGCTGCTTTATCTGTAAGAACAGTAACCCATAAACCAATCAAGTTTGTGGGTTTAGGAGAAAAGCTAGAGGATTTAGAGCCTTTTTACCCTGACAGGATGGCTTCTAGGATTCTTGGAATGGGAGATGTTCTAAGCCTAATAGAAAAAGCTCAAGCATCCTTTGATGAAAATAAAGCAAAAGAGCTCCACAGCAAAATGAAAAATCAACAGTTTACTTTTGAAGATTTTTTAGAGCAATTACAGCAAGTAAAAAACATGGGACCTATTAGTCAATTAATGGAGATGATTCCCGGTGCTGGTGGAAAACAACTAAAAAATCTTGAAATGGATGAAAAGGAGCTGGTTTATATACAAGCTATTATTCAATCCATGACAAGGGAAGAAAGACAAAATCCAGCTATTATAAATGGTAGTAGAAGAAAAAGAATTGCTAAGGGTAGTGGTACAACCGTTCAACAGGTCAACCGATTAATAAAGCAATTTGACCAGACAAGAAAAATGATGAAGCAGTTTGCCGATATGGAAAAAACAATGAAAAAGGGAGGAAAACCTAAGTTTCCTTTCTTTGGAAGATAGATTTTGACTATTTAAAGGAGGTGAGAAAATGGCAGTAAAAATTAGATTAAAAAGAATGGGTGCTAAGAAAAAGCCTTTCTACAGAATTGTAGTTGCTGATGCTAGAGCTCCTAGAGATGGTAGATTTATTGAAGAAATAGGATACTATAATCCAGTTTCCGAACCAAAGGAAGTAAAAATAGACAATGAAAAAGCTACAAAGTGGTTAAACAACGGTGCGCAACCTACTGATACTGTAAAAGATTTGTTTAAAAAGAATGGGATTATTGAATAATAATCTTTTAAACTAGGGGGTATACAAATGGGCCAATTAGTGGAAATTATTGCTAAAGCACTCGTAGATCATCCAGAAGAAGTAGTTGTTACTGAGGTTGAAGGTAACCAGTCTATTATTGTAGAGTTAAAAGTAGCCCCAGAAGATATGGGAAAAGTTATTGGTAAGCAAGGTAGAATTGCCAAAGCAATAAGAACAGTAGTGAAAGCAGCCGCTACGAAAGATAATAAAAGAGTTATTGTTGAAATTATTTAATTCACAAGGATTAGGTTCTCCTAATCCTTATTTCACGACATCTAGTCTATTGATAGAAAAACATAGATCGAAATAAATTATTAGTAGATTTAAAATAAATGGTTATAATTATTTTAAAAGGGTGTAAATTAGATGAAATATTTAAAAGTTGGAAAAATACTAAATACGCATGGAATTAAAGGTGAAATAAAGGTTTTTTCTCTAACTGATTATGATGAGCGGTTTGAAGAGCTGGAGTATGTATATATAGAAGGGCACAAGGAAAAATTTCACATTTCCAATGTGAAGTATAGGCCTAAGGATATAATTATTGCCTTCAAAGATCATGATGATATCAATAATGTAGAGAAATTCAAAGGAAAATATCTATTAATTGATGAAGGGCAAAAAAGAGAATTGCCTGAGGACACCTATTATATAGTAGATATTATAGGTTTAGATGTTTATACTATAGACCATAAGTATTTAGGCAAAGTGGTAGATGTACTGCAAGCAGGTTCTAATGAAGTGTATTGTATAAAAAATGAAGCAGGTAAAGAGTTGATGATTCCTGCTGTAAAAGAATTTATTCCAGAAATTTCTTTAGAAACTGGTAAAATCATAGTGGATCCTATCGAAGGAATGATAGAATAATGGAAATAAAAGTTCTAACCTTGTTCCCGGAAATGTTTAAAGGACCTTTAGATGTAAGCATAATAAAGAATGCTCAAGAAAAAGGACTTTTAACCATTGAATATATAAATATAAGGGATTTTTCAAATAGTAAGCATAAAAAAGTTGATGATTACCCATATGGTGGTGGTGCTGGCATGGTAATGACGCCACAACCTATCTTTGATTGTTATGAAAAAACCCTTGAAAAATTTAAAGATTCTATAAAACCAAGAACGATATACTGTACCCCTAAAGGAAAAGTTTTCAATCAACAAATAGCTTTGGAGCTTTCTAAAGAGAAGCATTTAGTCTTTATTTGTGGACATTATGAAGGCGTTGACCAAAGGGTTATTGATGAGTTAGTAACAGATGAAATATCTATTGGAGATTATGTGCTAACTGGAGGTGAATTACCAGTTGCCGTCATAATAGACGCTATATCTAGACTAATACCTGGTGTTTTAGGCCAGGATGAAAGCTATCAAGAGGAATCCTTCTATTCAGGACTTTTGGAATATCCCCACTATACTAGGCCAGAGAATTTCAGAGGACTAACTGTTCCATCGGTTTTATTATCTGGAAATCATAAAGAAATAGCTAACTGGCGGAACCAGAAGGCTATGGAGGTCACCAATAAAAGAAGACCTGATTTAATTGCAAGGATGAAGAACAAAAAGAGAGATGAAAATAATATTTTATTGTAAAAAATATGTATATAAATTGTTGGTACTACTATTGAACTATTACAATAGTTATGATATAATGGCAAAGTTAGCACGGACGGTCCTCTATGCAAATCATATGAACGTCTAGGAAGGAAGGAGGTACAAACATGGATTTAATTAAAGCTATAGAAAAAGAACAGCTTAAAAGTGATGTAGTAGATTTTAATACTGGCGATACAGTAAAAGTACACGTTAGAATTAAAGAAGGTAATAGAGAAAGAATTCAGGTTTTTGAAGGAATTGTTATTAAGAAGCAAGGTGGAGGAATTGGAGAAAGCTTTACTGTAAGAAGGATTTCCTACGGTGTTGGAGTAGAAAGAACATTTCCAGTGCATTCTCCAAAGATTGAAAAAATAGAAGTTATTAAGCAAGGTAAGGTTAGAAGAGCTAAATTATTCTACTTAAGAGATAGAATTGGTAAGGCTGCTTTCAAGATTAAAGAAAAGAGAAAATACTAGTTTAAAAGGGACTGTAAACAGTCCCTTTTATTTCGCAATAAAGAAATGATTGAATATTGAAGAAATTTATTATTACATAGATTTATTGGGATTTTGTGTCTTGGTTTAATTGTGTTAGGTAAAGGAGAGATAAGATGGACATTAACTGGTATCCTGGTCATATGAAGAAGACGAGAGAATTACTAAAGGAGCAATTAAAATTAGTAGATATGGTATTTGAGCTTTTAGATGCAAGGATTCCTTTAAGCAGTAAAAATCCTATCATTGATGAGATTATAGGCAATAAACCGAAAATCGTCATTTTAAATAAGTATGATTTAGCACATGAGGGAACCACAAGACAATGGGTTCAATATTATAAAAAACAAGGAATAAAAGCAATTGCTGTCAATACATTGGAAGGTAAGGGATTAAAAGAAGCTTTATCGGAAAGTGAGAATGTTACAAAGGATAAAATGGCGGCATTAATAGAAAAAGGTCGCAAGGCTAGGGCGATACGCAGTATGATGGTAGGGATTCCTAATGTAGGGAAGTCTTCAATCATTAATCAACTTACTGGAAGAAAAAGCGCTAAAACTGGAGATCGACCTGGAGTAACAAAGGGAAAACAATGGGTTAGAATCAGAGGAAATATAGAACTTTTAGATACCCCAGGAATACTCTGGCCAAAGTTTGAGGATCAGGAAGTAGCGTTAAATTTAGCCTTTACAGGAGCAATTAAAGATGAAATCATGGACATTGAAACATTAGCTCTAAAGCTAGTAGAAAGATTATGGGAACAGGAAAAGGATAAGCTAATAGAAAGATACAAACTAAAGGAAGAGTTTACCTTTCCTTTGGAGATTATGGATATTATAGCTAAGAATAGAGGTTGTATTGTCAGCGGAGGTGAAATAGATTATTCAAGGGTTTCCCATATGATTTTAGATGAGTTTCGAGGAGGTAAAATAGGTAGGATTTCTCTGGAACAACCACCTATATTGTAATTACAAATTTATAGAGATAAATACTTCTATATGCCTAATAAGTGCTGAAAACTGCTTCTAGTACCTGAGATAAAAAGCTGATAAATATAAAAGCTGTTTTTAAAAATAAAATAAATCATAATGAATAAGCAAATCTATTTTGATAAACTGAGGTGGATTAGTAATGGATTTAGAGGTGGAAAAGAATCTTTGGGAAATTGGGTACAAAAATATCGCCTTTTGTGATGAAGTTGGAAGAGGGTGCTTGTTTGGTGCTGTAGTGGCTGCATCTGTAATTTTACCAAAAGGCTTAAAGATAGAAGGTGTGAAGGACTCAAAAAAGCTCTCCCAAAAGAAAAGAGAGGCTTTATATGAAGATATTTGTCAAGAGGCTACTGCAATTGGAATAGGCATTATATCTCCTGAAGTCATAGATGAAATCAACATAAAAAATGCCGCTAGATTAGCTATGAAAAAAGCTATACTTAATCTTAAGGATAAAAAGGGAAATGATGTGAAACCTGACTATATACTTATAGATGCTGAGGAAATAGAAGTGGATTTTCCGCAAAAATCAATTATCAAAGGAGACAATTTAGTCCATGGGATTGCAGCTGCATCTATTATAGCTAAGGTGACTAGAGATAGGCTCTGTATGGAATGGCATCAGGAATATCCACAATATGGATTAGATAAGCATAAAGGTTATGGGACAAAAACGCATAAGGAAGCCCTATTGAAATATGGCGCTACAATCATGCATAGGAAAAGCTTCTTGAAAAAGATTTTGACCTGATATAAAAGGGGACGAGGTCATGAATAAAAAAACTGGTAACTATGGTGAAGCATTAAGTAAAAAATATTTAATTGATAAAGGATACTTTATTATAGCTACCAACTATCGAACTAAAGTGGGAGAAATTGATATTATTGCCCAGAAAGATGATATAGTGGTCTTTATAGAAGTCAAAACCAGAAAAAATAGTACTTTTGGGCTGCCAAGAGAATCTGTGAATTTTAAAAAGCAATCAACCATATATATAATAGCTCAGCAGTACATACAACAAAAAAAACTAAAAAATATGAGCTTTAGATTTGACGTAATTGAGGTTCTCTTAATGAGAGATCAAATTCAGATTAACCATATCGAAAATGCATTTTAATACTGTAGTACTTATAATTATAGGTGTAATAAGATTCCATTATTATGCCTTAGAGTCATGAAAGGTAAAGAAGTGTTCCGCTCTTAATGAATTGTATGTTTAGAAAAAGTGTTTTAATTGATTAAACGTATACGAAATATAAAGGATAATTCTGTACTATATAGAATATTTTACATATTCAGTTTAATTAATTAGGATGTGTTGAAATGTTAGCTAAAGTAAAAACATGCTGTATCTATGGACTATTGGCTGCAGATATTGAAGTTGAAGTAGATGTAACAAATGGATTACCAACTATGAACATTGTTGGGCTGCCTGATGCAGCTTTAAAAGAATCTAAGGAAAGAGTAAGGACTGCCATTAATAATAGTGGTTTTCAATTTCCTCTAAAGAGGATTACAGTTAATCTATCTCCAGCTGATACAAAAAAAGAAGGAACTCATTTTGATTTACCAATAGCATTAGGGGTATTGGCAGCATCTGGACAAATTAAGCTACAGGATTTTTCAGGAGTTGTAGTACTTGGAGAGTTATCTTTAGATGGAAAAGTAAATCCAGTTAATGGAGTATTACCTATGCTGCTGGAAATGTATTCTAGAGGTTTTACCAAAGTGATTTTACCACTAGGCAATATAGAGGAAGCCAAACTAGTTAATGGACTTCAATGTATAGGAATAAAATCACTAAGAGAACTAATGGCTTTTATTAATGGGGAAATACAGATAGAAGCACATATAGGAAATACCATAGAGGATTTAGAGAATTGTCAGTTTGAAGAGGATTTTAAAGAAGTAAAAGGTCAGGAAACCCTAAAGAGAGCGTTGGAAATTGTAGCCGCCGGTAGTCACAATCTATTAATGGTGGGGCCTCCTGGATCAGGCAAAACAATGGCAGTTCGTAGATTGCCATCTATTCTCCCAAAGCTAATTTTTGAAGAAGCGATGGAAATAACAAAGCTATATAGTATTTCGGGGTTATTAGGGCAAAACAAAGGACTTATAACCCAGAGACCCTTCAGAGCACCTCATCATACTAGTTCTATGATTGCATTAACTGGAGGAGGAAGGGTTCCTAAACCAGGAGAAGTATCCTTAAGTCACTTTGGAGTACTTTTCTTAGATGAACTACCAGAGTTTAATAAAAATGCTTTAGAGGTATTAAGACAACCCTTGGAGGATGGCTTTATAACCATTTCTAGAGTCAATGGCTCCTTTACATATCCTGCTAAATTTATGTTAATAGGTTCTATGAACCCATGTCCTTGCGGTTATCATGGTACTGAGGGTGGACAGCACAGTTGCAGTTGTACGCCACAACAAATAATACGCTACGCAGGTAAAGTTTCTGGACCGTTGCTGGATCGTATGGACATTATCGTTGAAACAACAGCTGTTTCCTATGCTGATTTAACCAATAACAAATCAACAGAAGGCTCTAAAGAAATTCGAAAAAGAGTGGAAATAGCTCGTGAAATACAATTGGATAGGTACAGGGGAACAAAAATCACCTTTAACAGTCAGTTAACTCCTTCTGCCATAAAAAAGCATTGCAAACTAGATGACCAATCTCAACAATTATTAAGAAATGCATTTGAAAAAATGAAATTAAGTGCAAGAGCATATAACAGAATCATCAAAATCACAAGAACAATTGCAGATTTAGATGAAAGTCCCACAATAAAGATGAATCATTTAGCGGAAGCATTACAATATAGAAAAGTCTCTAGTCTTGTGAGGAGGTAAAGGATGATAAATGAAAGAAACCTACTAATCTGGCTTAATCGTTTAGGCGGCATTACCTATGAAATGATATTAGACTTTACAGAGCACTTCGGCAAATTGACGGAGCTGTGGCATGCTAAAGAAGCTGAGATATATGAAGTTCTCCAGAATCATCGTATAATTGCTGATAAATTGTTGAAAACTAGAAACAAACAATACTTAGAAAAAGTTTTAACTGAGACTAATTCAGATGCTTATAAGATAGTTACAATACTAGATAGTGATTATCCAGAAAAATTGAAAAGTATATATAACCCACCTTATGTAATATATATTAAAGGAATAGCAGATTTTAACAAACCCCTCATTGCTATTGTAGGTGCCAGGAAATCAACACCTTACGGCAGGTGGGCTGCAAAAAAATTTGCTAGAGAACTTACAGAATGGGGCGTAGGAGTAGTCAGTGGGTTAGCACTAGGCATTGACGCAGAAGGGCATAAAGGAGCACTAGAAGAGAAGGGTTACACAATAGGCGTGTTAGGTTGTGGAATAGATACTTTTTATCCATCATCAAACTACCATTTATTTAAACAATTAGAAGAAAGCGGCTGTATTATATCAGAATATGGACCAGGTATAGAACCACTAAAACATCATTTTCCTGCTAGGAATCGTATCATTAGTGGACTTTCCGATGGAGTAGTTGTTATAGAAGCTGGAGAAAAGAGTGGAACGCTTATTACTGTTGGATTTGCACTGGAGCAGGGAAAGGATGTCTATGCTCTTCCTGGAAATATAAATAATAACCAAAGCAAAGGCACAAATAAACTAATAAGAGAAGGTGCTAAAATACTTTTAGATACAGAGGATATTATTGAAGAATTAAGATATAAATATGATTTAAGTAATACAAAAAAAGAGTGGGAAATCCAAGAGATGTTAAGTAATGATGAAATGAGGGTATTTGATATTATAAAAAGACAGCCTACCCACATTGACGTGATATCCTACAAAACTGGCATTGGTATTTCAGAATTAAGTACCATATTAACAATACTAGAGTTAAAAGGTCTAATAAGTCAGCTATCAGGAAAAACATTTACAGCAGATAAATAAATTGATATAATGGATTGGATTCATTTTGTCTAATTATTCCAAAAACAACAACATATTGGAGGTGAGGTGATTGACAAAATCTTTAGTTATTGTAGAGTCACCTGCAAAAGCAAAAACTATTAAAAAATTTTTAGGAAAAAACTATATTGTTAAAGCTTCAGTGGGGCATATTATCGACCTACCCAAAAGTAAGCTTGGTATTGATATAGAAAAAGATTTTCAACCCGAGTATATTACAATAAGAGGAAAAGGACCAGTACTAAAAGAGATTAAAGCAGAGGCGAAGAAGGCTAAAAAAGTATATTTAGCAACTGACCCTGATAGAGAAGGTGAGGCAATTTCATGGCACCTATCGAATGCTTTAAAAATTAACGATGATGTACCTTGCAGAATTGAATTTAACGAGATAACAAAAAATGCTATTAAGAATGCTATTAAAAAACCTAGAGTAATCAATAAAAATATTGTAGATGCTCAACAGGCTAGAAGGGTTTTAGACAGATTAGTAGGGTATAAAATAAGCCCTCTTTTATGGCGTAAAATGCGCAAAGGCTTAAGTGCTGGTAGGGTACAGTCGGTGGCAACAAAAATAATTAAAGACCGTGAAGAAGAAATAAAGAAGTTTATTCCTGAAGAGTATTGGAGCTTGATTTTAAAGTTGCAAAATAATAACAAAGAAAGCTTCGAAGCTAAGTTTAACAAAGATCATTTGGGGAATAAAGATATTAAATCCAAAGAAGAAATGAACCATATAATAACTAGGATTGAAAATAAGTTATTGACTGTTACTGATGTTAAAAAAAGTACAAAAAAAAGAAATCCAAATCTTCCTTTTACAACTAGTACACTACAGCAAGAAGCTTCAAATAAGCTAGGTTTTTCCACTAAAAAAACGATGGCTGTTGCTCAACAGTTATATGAAGGCATCGATTTAGAAAAAGAAGGAACAGCTGGATTAATTACCTATATACGTACTGATTCAACAAGAATATCAGAAGAAGCAAAAAAAAATACACAACAGTACATTTTAGATAATCTAGGAGAAAAATATTACAATACGTCACCAAAAACAGGGAATAAGAAGAAACAAGAGGTACAAGATGCTCATGAAGCTATTCGACCAACAGATGTGATGAGAACTCCTGAGAAAATTAAGCCTTCTCTATCTAGGGATCAATATAGACTTTATAAGCTTATTTGGGAAAGGTTTGTAGCAAGTCAAATGACTCCAGCTATTTATGATACGCTGGCCATAGAATTAAATATTGAAGACGTTATTTTCAGAGCTACTGGTTCCAGGATGAAGTTTGAAGGCTTTTTAAAGATCTACACACATGCAACAGCATCAGAAGAAGTTAATCTACCCCTATTGAAAGAAGGAGAAGAGGTTAGCATCCAGGAAATGGTTCCTAATCAGCACTTTACACAGCCACCAGCCAGATATACAGAAGCATCTTTAGTAAAGGTAATGGAGGAATTAGGAATAGGAAGACCTAGTACTTATTCTCCTACTATCAGCACCATTCTTTCTAGAGGCTATGTAGAAAAAGATGGAAAACATTTAATACCAACAGAACTTGGAGGAATTGTTACAGAGATACTTGAGGAGTTCTTTACTGATATAGTAGATATCAACTTCACTGCAGGCTTTGAAAAAAGGCTGGATGATGTGGAAGAAGGTACTGAAGATTGGAAGAAGCTTATAAAAAACTTTTATGAACATTTCGAAAAAATGCTTATAAAAGCTGAAGAAAATATGGAAGAGATAGACTTAGTTGAAGAAAGCGATGAAGTATGTGATAAGTGCAATGCAAAGATGTTAATAAAACACGGGCGTTATGGTAAATTTCTGGCTTGCTCTAATTACCCAGAATGTACTGTTACAAAACCTATCCTGCATAAAATAGGAGTAAAATGTCCTCAATGTGAAGACGGTGAGATTGTAGAAAGAAAATCAAAAAAAGGAAGAACTTTTTATGGATGTAGTGAATTCCCACGATGTAGATTTGTTTCCTGGGGAAAACCCATCAATGAAAAGTGTCCAAATTGTGACAGTTTATTAACTCATAAGATTAACAAAAAAAGCGAAAAAATTACCTGTACTAATAAAGAATGCAAATACACAAGAGATGTTCAATCCTAGAAATCTATAAAAATAGTAAGAATATATTTAATTGGCTAGAAAATAGTTGGTGGGTGGTGGTGAAATGTGTTGAAGGGTACCACGATTGTGGCGGTTAAAAGAAGTGAACAAGACTTTGCTATAGCTGGAGACGGACAAATAACCCTTGGTGAAAGAACCGTAATAAAACAAAAGGCTAAAAAAGTAAGAAAACTATACCAAGATGAGGTTTTAATCGGCTTTGCAGGTTCAGTTGCTGACGCATTTACACTAGCTGAGAAATTTGAAAGCTATTTAGAAAAGCATGATGGCAATCTAAGAAGAGCAGCTATTGAACTAGCTCAAAGCTGGAGAAATGATAAAATACTAACAAAACTAGAAGCTATGCTAATTGCACTAAACAAAACTAGTATGTTAATTATAAGTGGATCAGGAGAAGTAATAGAGCCAGATGATGATGTCATTGCTATAGGTTCGGGAGGGTCTTATGCGTTGGCGGCCGCGACAGCCTTAAAAAAATATACCAACTTAACAAGTGAAGAAATTGTTAAGAAATCATTAGAAATTGCTTCTGAAATATGCGTATTTACCAATAGTGAGATTGTTGTTGAAACACTCTAGCGGTAAAGTGAGGTGGGAAATATGAAGGAATTTACACCACGACAAATTGTAGAAGAATTAGATAGATATATCATAGGGCAACAGGAGGCAAAAAAAGCCGTTGCTATTGCTTTAAGAAATAGAATTAGAAGAAGTAAAATTTCTTCTGAATTCAAAGAGGAGATAAAACCTAAAAATATTATCATGATAGGCCCCACAGGAGTAGGAAAAACAGAAATAGCAAGAAGACTAGCAAAATTGATAGATGCACCTTTTGTCAAAGTTGAAGCTACAAAGTTTACAGAAGTAGGATATGTAGGCAGAGATGTAGAGTCTATGATTAGAGACTTAGTTGAGACTTCCATAAGAATTATTAAAAATAAACATGTTAAAAAGAATTATGAAAAAGCTAAAGATATAGCTAATAATAGAGTGCTGGAATTACTAAATCCTCGACCTAAAAAGGAGAATAAATACAAGAGTCCTTTTGATATGTTTTTTAAAGGAGATAGTGAAATAGATATAGTTGAAGGTCATGAGGAAAATGAAAGTGACATCCAGTTAAAAGAACAACAAATCAAAAAACAATTTAAGGAAGGTCTGTTAGAGAATGAAATAGTGGAAATACAAGTAGAAGACCGCAGGCCAAACACCTTTGAAGTTTTTGGAGCAGGAAATGAAGAAATGAATATTAACCTGCAAGATATGCTGGGAGGAATTATCCCACAAAAAATGAAAAAGAGAAAAGTTACAGTAGCAGAAGCGAGAAAAATATTGACTGATGAAGAAGCTCAAAAACTAGTAGATATGGAGGAAGTAATTTCTATAGCTATCAATAATGCAGAAGAACAAGGTATCATTTTTATTGATGAAATCGATAAAATTACTGGAGGACAAGGGAGTTCAGGTCCAGATATATCAAGAGAAGGGGTCCAGAGAGATATATTACCTATCATTGAAGGTTCAACAGTAATGACAAAATACGGTCCTATAAATACAGATCATATCCTCTTTATAGCTGCTGGAGCTTTTCATATTGCTAAAGTTTCTGATTTAATTCCTGAGCTGCAAGGAAGATTCCCCATCAGAGTTAACTTAAGTAATCTAACAGTTGAAGACTTTAAAAAGATATTAACACAGCCTCAAAATGCTTTGTTGACTCAATATAAGCTATTGTTAGAAACAGAAGGTATAGAAATCAATTTTTTAGAAGAAGCTATAGATGAGATTGCTAAAATTTCCTATATCAGTAATGAACAAGGAGATAATATTGGGGCTCGTAGACTACATACGATTACAGAAAAACTATTAGAAGATATTTCCTTTGAAGCGCCAGAATTAGTTAATAAAACGATTACAATAGACAAAGCTTATGTGAATAAGAAACTAAAAAATACAGTCAAGGCTTTTAGAGAAGATAGGTATATTATTTAAATGAACAAAGGAGGAAGCGGAATGGTAAGTAACTTACTAGAAAAAACAAGAAGAATCAACAAGATATTACAACAATCAGGAGATCATGCAGTATCCTTTAATGAACTATGTCGAATATTAAGCGAAGTTTTGGATGCGAATGTATATGTTGCTAGTTCCAAAGGAAAGGTATTGGGGGTAAGTTTAACGGATGCCTCAGATTGTCCTATTATAGTAGACGAAAAAACGGGTACTAAAAAATTCCCACAAGAGTATAATGATCAATTGCTACAGATTATCGAGACAAAATCTAATGTTACCCAAGATGAACTGCTAAAAATATTTAGATATGATGTTGAAAGCTATAACAAACTGGTGACCATAGTACCTATAAATGGAAGTGGTCAAAGATTGGGGACGTTGGTATTAGCGAGATTTGAAAAAGAATTTCAGGATGATGACTTAGTAATGGTAGAATATAGTGCTACTGTAGTTGGACTAGAAATTTTGAGGGCAAAAACAGATGAGATAGAAGAAGAAGCTAGAAAGAAAGCGGTAGTACAGATGGCAATTGATACTCTATCTTATTCAGAATTAGAAGCAGTGGAACATATTTTTAATGAGCTAGATGGCAACGAAGGGCTTTTAGTGGCTAGTAAAATTGCGGATAGAGTGGGTATAACCCGTTCAGTTATTGTCAATGCCCTTAGAAAATTTGAAAGTGCAGGAGTAATTGAATCGAGATCTTTAGGTATGAAGGGTACACATATCAGGATACTAAATGATAGATTACTAGAGGAACTGAGAAAGCTTAAAAGATAATATAAGAAATTAAATATATAAAAGGAAGTCATTTGAAATAAAATGCCTTCTTTTTTTTGTTCAAAAAAGAATAACTTAAAAAACTATTTACAAGTGAGTACGGCAGGGATGGCAGTAGATGTACTTCTTATTAAATGATTTTTCAATCAAGAAAAAGACTAATCCTATAATTTGTCAGTATTAGTCATAAAGTCCTAAATTATGCAACAAATACATTGTTGCTTGTCTACAAATAATGGCAATGATACTATGAGTAAGTAAAAAAAAGAGATTAGAATCCCTATGAATCCAAGTAATACCAATACATGCAAAAATAACATTAACTATTCAATAAACAACAGCAAATTCATTTTTGTAAATGTTTGCTAAAATTGGATAAATAATTATAATAATTACTAGTAAAAAATGGAGGAATTTAGCACATGTTGGCGAATTATATATCATTGCAATGTTTGCATTGGTTTAAAAGACTAGCAAGCAAAAGTTGATGAAAAATAGGAGGAATTATGTAAAATAATATCGAATCCTATCTATGGGTAGACATTTTAAACATACTATTTGAAAACAGTAAAACATAGATAATCTTACTAATTTCATAAAGGAGAGGTATATATGAGTAACATCTTTGGTAACATTGATATCATGACAAAAGCCTTAAATGCTTCATGGAAGAGAAATGAAGTTATATCTAATAACATTGCAAATGTTGATACTCCCAATTTTAAGAAGTCTCATGTAAAATTTGAAGAACTTTTACACAGTTATTTACAAAATGATTCTATTCCAGGAAAAACCACTCATGATAATCATATTAGGATCGGGGTTAGTTCCATAGAAGATATAAACTACAAAATAACTACCCCTCAGAATTATAAGACTCGTCGAGATGGTAATAACGTCGATATTGATGTGGAGATGGCAGAACTAGCTAAAAATACTATTACATATGATGCTTTATCTACTCGAATTAATGGTAATTTTAAAAAGTTAAAAACAGTTATTAATGAAGGAAGGTGATAGATAATGTCAATATTTAATGCAATCAATATTAGCGCTACGGGATTAACAGCAGAAAGGTTAAGGATGGATGTTATATCTAAAAATATTGCAAACGCTAACACCACAAGAACTGTCAATGGTGGACCCTATAGAAGACAGGTGGTTGTATTTAAAAGCCAAGAACAACCGGCATTTTCACAATTTCTTAATACTGCTGTCGCAAACAGAGATAAGAACTTAAAAGGAGTAGAGGTAGCAGGAATAAGGAATGATCAAACTCCGTTTAAAAAAACATACGACCCTGGCCATCCTGATGCCGATGCAGATGGTTATGTTTTAATGCCTAATGTAGAAATTGTTACTGAAATGGCAAATATGATATCGGCTACAAGAGCCTATGAGGCGAATGTAACATCTTTGAATGCAACAAAAAGTATGGCCTTAAAGGCTTTGGAAATCGGTAGATAGAGAGGTATTAAATATGTTGATTAATCATCTAAATAAAACCAATAACGAATATTTAAGTGCAGATTTAGGACTATTAAATAAACCTATACAACAAAATAGTGCTTCCTTTGGCAATCTATTAACGGATGCCATAAATAAGGTAAATTCTTTGGAAAAGGCTTCTGAAGATTACACCCTTAAGCTAGCATCTGGCGAATTAGAGAATATTCACGAAGCTATGATTGCATCACAAAAATCTGAAATATCTCTACAATTTATGATGGAAATAAGAAATAAAGTTCTTGATGCTTATAGAGAAATCATGAGGATGCAGATATAAACATAGCTGAAATGAGGTGAGTTAATGGCTGAAGCGCTGGAACAAATAAGAAATCAGTTTAATGATTTTCTTCAAGGCTTGGAGAAAAAACAAAAAATTAGAATAGTAGTATCGATAATCTTGATTTTATTGACATTAACAGCAATTATATTATTTTTTACTAGACCCCAATACGTTATGCTTTATAATAATTTAGATGCTAGACAGGCTGGGGAAATCAAGAATACATTAGAAAGCAGTGGAATAAGGACCAAGTATGGTGATACCAGTAGTACAATCCTAGTACAACAGCAGGACTATCAAAAGTCCCAGGTGATAGTTGCTACAGAAGGATTGCCCCAAGCTCGTTTTTCTTATGAAGACTTTTTTTCTGGAAATAATTTCATGAAAACAAGTGAAGAAAAATCAAAGGAATTTGTTGTTGCCTTGGGAAACGAATTAGGAAAAATCATTGAAGAAATACCCGGAATCCAAAATGCATATGTAAGCCTTGCAGTGCCAGACACAACAGGCTTTATTCAAGCCAATAGAGAGCAATATGCAAAAGCATCAGTATTTTTGAATTTAGATCATGGAGTAGCATTAAACAAAAACAGTGTAGAAGGAATTGCGGTATTAGTTTCTAATGCAGTACAGGGGTTAGAGTCTGAAAATGTAACGATACATGGCCCAGATGGAAGAGTATTAAACCTTAATTCACCTAGTGATAGTCAAGTGTTTGGACCATCGGAACAGCTATCCCTGCAGCAAACAGTGAAGGAAGATTTGGAAAATAGCATAACAGATTTTCTTTCAACTGTATATGGTTATGGCAATGTAGTTGTAATGGCAAATGTTAAACTGGATTTTAATAGTCAAGTGACAGAAATACAAGAGTTTTCACCACCTATAGAAGGAGAAACAGAAGGAATTGTAAGAAGCATGCAAGATCTTCAACAAAGGGTTGTAGATTATGGTGCAGGTGGAGCTCCAGGAACTGATACAAATACAGAGGACATCCCACAGTACGTTGAAGAAGATCAAGAAGGCTCCTTGTATTATGAGGCAAACAGGATTATAAATTATGAGATAAATGAATTGAGGCAAAAAATTGTTAAAGCTCAAGGACAAGTTCAAGATATTACTGTTGCAGTTGTTGTAAATAGCACAGCCATCGATGGAGGCACATTAAATGATGAAGAACGAAGGGAATTAGAAAATCTAATCTCAGCAGCAGCAGGTCTTGATACTAGAGTAGTGAGAGTGGCAACACAGGAATTTAGCACTACTTTAGAAGATGAGATACGTCGAGCAATGGAAATGAGAGGTTTAGCAGATACTAGAGGGCTTCCTATATGGCTTTTAGGGTTATTAGCAGCTGTTATTCTTGGAATAGGATACTTTATCTTTACTAGAGTTAGAAAGAAAAAGGATGATACTGAAATGGAGATGGATATCCCAATTCAGCAAACATCCTCATTAGAAGAAATAGAATTAGAATTAGCAGGATCACAAGTTAAACAACAGCTGGAGAAACTAGTAAATAAAAAACCAGAAGCTGTAGCACAACTCTTAAAGAATTGGTTAAGTGAAGATTAGAGGTGAATAGGATAGATGACTAGGAAAAGCGCAAAAGGTGAGATGACAGGCAAAGAAAAAGCAGCAGTCTTGCTCATCAGTTTAGGACCTGAGTTTTCTGCACAAATATTTAAACATCTAAACGATGAAGAAATCGAAGAATTGACCCTTGAGATAGCTAACATGAGAAAAGTTGCTCCAGAAGAAAAAGAAAAAATCATGGATGAGTTTTACCAAATTTGTGTTGCACAAGAATATATCTCTGAAGGTGGAATCAACTATGCAAAAGAGGTGCTGGAAAAAGCTCTAGGCTCTCAAAAAGCTATGGACATTATTAACAAATTGACTGCTTCATTACAAGTAAAACCCTTTGATTTTGCAAGAAAAGCAGACCCAAGCCAATTATTAAATTTTATTCAAAATGAGCATCCTCAAACCATTGCATTAATACTGACCTATCTTCAAGCGGATCAATCAGCGCAGATTTTATCAGCTCTACCTCAGGTTAAGCAAACAGAGGTTGCGCAGAGAATTGCAACAATGGATAGGACTTCTCCAGATATTATAAAAGAAG
This sequence comes from Natronincola peptidivorans, assembly GCF_900111615.1. Classification (GTDB taxonomy): domain Bacteria; phylum Bacillota; class Clostridia; order Peptostreptococcales; family Natronincolaceae; genus Natronincola_A; species Natronincola_A peptidivorans. The sequence goes on from NZ_FOHU01000001.1 coordinate 182,646, forward strand.
TAGAATCGGTATTGGAAAGAAAATTATCAGCTTTGGTAAGCCAAGATTATACTTCTGCAGGTGGTATTCAGTCCATTGTGGATATTTTAAATTCTGTTGATAGAGGTACTGAAAAAAATATCATGGATACGCTAGAGGTGCAGGATGCAGAATTAGCAGAAGAAATTAGAAAGAGAATGTTTGTATTTGAAGATATTATTAATCTAGATAGCACTTCTATTCAAAGATTTATTAGAGAAATTGATAACAATGAACTAGCGATAGCTTTAAAAGGAGCGACAGAAGAAGTTGCAAGTGTATTATATGCTAACATGTCAAAACGTATGGCAGAAATGATCAAAGAAGATATGGAATTTATGGGACCTGTTAGACTTAGAGATGTAGAAGAAGCTCAACAGAAAATTGTTAACATCATCAGAAAGCTAGAAGAAACTGGAGATATTATTATTTCTCGTGGTGGAGGAGATGAAATCATTGTATAAGGTGTATAAATCTATGGATATAAAAATAGGGCATAAAAAAGAACTTCAATATATTAGTGAAAACATAGTAAAGAATACACAACAACCAATAGATGAAATCTCTTCTGAAGAAATAGAAAAATCAAACGAAATTGCTCGCCTGAAAGCGAGAAAAATACTTGAAGATGCTGAGCAAGAAAGAAATCAGCTTCTAGAGAATGCAAGAAAAGAAGCAGAGTTGATTATTGAAGAAGCCTATGAAGATAGTAAATCTGTTTTAGAAAAAGCAAAAAAAGATGGGTATAACGATGGAATACAATTAGGAAAACGGCAAGGATACCAAGAATATCAAGATTTACTAGATGAAGCAATGGCTATGAAGAAAGACATTTATAAAACAAAAAAGAGATTAGCTAAAGAAATAGAAAAAGAAATGATAGATTTGGTGATTTATAGTATAAAGAAAGTCATTGATTATGAATTACAAGAAAACCACCAAGTGCTTCTTAATCTTATTAGCAAAGGATTAGAAAAATGCACGTTTACTGAAACCTTGATAATACGTGTAAGCAATGAAGATTATGATGTTTTGGAATCTTATAAAAATAAGATATATATGATGACAGAAGGTATCGATGATTTGCAAATTAAAAAGGATGCTGCTTTAAAGAAAGGTAGTATAATTATTGAAACGCTATCAGGTAAAATTGATGCCAGTATTGATATACAAATAAATCAAATTGAGGTATTATTTAAAGAATTGCTTAGAGAAGAGGGATTTCATGAAGGGAACAGTACTACATAAATATAAGCAATCTCTTGATACGCTGGACTTAGTTAAATATACAGGATATGTATCTCAAGTAATAGGGTTAACTATTGAGTCAATTGGTCCAGCTGTAAAAATTGGCGAGACCTGTAAAATATACACTGTCAAAGGTTCAGAACCTATCCTAGCTGAAGTGGTTGGTTTCAAGGAAAAAAAAGTATTGTTGATGCCATTAGGGGAAATGGAAGGAATAGGACCTGGTAGTAAGGTAGAGGCATTAGGTGCTTCTTTACAAGTGAAGGTGGGTGATGCACTGCTAGGAAGAATTCTAGATGGTCTAGGCAACCCTATTGACAATCAAGGGGCATTAAAGGACACTACTACGTATCCAGTAGTAGGTAAACCACTTAATCCCTTAGAGAGATCAAAGATTAAAGAACCATTATCTTTAGGAATAAAAGCACTAGATGGACTATTGACCTGTGGTAATGGTCAGAGAATAGGCATTTTTGCTGGCAGTGGTGTAGGAAAAAGCACACTCCTAGGTATGATTGCAAGAAATACTCAAGCAGATATTAATGTAATTGCCCTCATAGGAGAGCGTGGGAGAGAAGTAAAGGAGTTTTTAGATAATGACTTAAAGGAAGATGGTTTGAAACGATCCATAGTTATTGTAGCAACCTCTGATCAACCTCCCCTTGTACGGTTGAAAGGCGCACTTTTAGCAACATCCATTGCAGAATTTTTTAGAGACAAAGGAAAGAATGTTTTATTATTAATGGACTCTTTGACAAGATTTTCTATGGCCCAAAGAGAGGTTGGATTGGCTATAGGTGAGCCTCCTGTTACAAAGGGCTACACACCATCGGTTTTTGCAATATTGCCAAGGCTCTTAGAAAGGACTGGAACCTCAGATAGAGGTGCTATCACAGGACTATATACAGTACTGGTTGATGGAGATGATATGAATGAACCTATTGCAGATGCTGTGAGAGGGATACTAGATGGACACATTGTCTTATCAAGAAAAATGGCAACACAAAATCACTATCCAGCTATTGATGTAATATCAAGCGTAAGTAGGGTGATGCCCAACATCGTTTCAGCAGAGCAACTAGCAATGGCAAATGAAGCGAAACAAATATTAGCCACCTATAGAGATGCTGAAGATCTCATCAATATTGGAGCATACATAAGGGGAAGTAATCAAAAAATTGACTATGCACTAGATAATATAGACAGAATTAATGATTTTTTACAGCAAAGGGTAGATGATGAAGTGAGCTATGAAGACGTTTTAAATATGATGCGAGAATTAATTAAGTAAGAAAGGAGCGAATATAATGACTGAAAAGTTTTCTTATAGATTTAATAATATTCTTAAGATAAAAGAAAAAATAGAAGAAGATAAAAAACATATATTTGCTTCAGAACAAAAAAGATTAGAAATCGAAAAAAAGAGTTTGGAGACTCTATTTATAAAAAGAGAAAACACTATTGATAAGTGGAACAAAACAATCAATAACGATAATATAGTTAAGATAAGCGCATTACAAAGAGCATCAGCTGATATAGACTATCTAAAAAAGGCCTTGACAGAGCAAAAGACTAGAGTTGAGAAACGACAAGAGAAACTAAATGAGTCAAGAAAAGAACTTATAGAGGCAAAAAAACAAACGAAAATATTTGAAAAATTGAAAGAAAAAGATTATGAAGTTTTCAAAATTCTACAGTCAAAAAATGAAGCTGCTTTAATAGATCAACTAGTAACCTATAAAAGCACAGTTAATAAGGGAGGTTAAAATGACTACTAACCTTCGAGAAAACGATAATAAAGGATTATTAAAAGGAATCATTATTGTAATAATAGCATTTCTATTTATTCCTATAATGACAATGCTGATTATGTACTTCAGTAACGAGGATTTTAGACATTCTACTAACAACGTTTTGTCTATTTTACCAGGAAATTTAGGAGGGTATTTTCAAGGACAACCTACTAAAACAGAAATAGAAAGCTTAAAGCTGCAAATAGCCAAGTACTATATAACGTTTGAGGAAGATAGATTAGTAGATAAACTACTAATTATAAAAGGTGAGGATAGTAACCTATATGATGATCTAATCATTCTACTTAGCAGGGAAAATCCTATGAAAATGCGTAACGTTAATGAAAAACTCAGAAGTGCTACAATGCAATCTAATTCAATGCAAAGGATTTTGGAAGAGATTGATGAAGATAAAATAACAAGAATTGATGAATTAAATCAATACTTTCTATCTCTTAAAATGCCACAGTCTATTTCTGAAATTCAAAGAACCTACAGAAATGGCGAACTAAAAAGTGAAGAATTACCAGTATTATTTGAAAAACTACCAATTGATATTAGTGCACAGTATCTATTATATTTAGATCCAGAAATAACAGAACAGATAATGTTTAATTTGAGACAAACCATTAAGAAAGAGATTGAAAAAAAGATGGAGGAAATACAAAGTCGTCAAGATGAAATGATGAGATTAGCCAGTATTTATGAAAAAAAATCTTTAGAGGAGCAAATAGAAGATTTGGGAAATATTGATAGGTTTAGACAGCAAGACCTAGCTATTATCTATAAAAATATGAGCATAAAAAGTGGTGGAAGGATCTTAGCCTCAGTAGAGGATAATGATTTTATTGCAGAATTATATGAAAACATAAATGCGTTGGAACTATTACACGGTAAAGAAGCTAAATTAGCTGTTGACTTATCTGAAGCTGTGCAGATCTACAAAAATTATGAAACAAAAGTTAAAGAATTAGTTGATGTTTATGAGAGGATGTCCTTACAAGAGCTAACCAATGTAATTCAACAAATGATAAGAAACAACAATGTTTACCAACAATACACTATCAGAGATGAGGAGATTGTTTTCACAGAGGAAAGGTTAGTAATTGACGTTTTAAACCGATTAAGACCTGCTAAAGTGGCAGCATTGTTGGAACAATTAAATACACAAAGCTCGGTAAATCTATCCCAAAAATTTGTTATAGATTAAACCTAATAGACTGTGAGCACTATGTAGAAGGCAAAAAGCAAGTGGAATGATTGATAGCAGAAGACAAAGAATCAACAAATATTGAAAGGAGGTGATAATAATGATAGCTATGGATGGATTAATGAATTTAAAAAACATCACCAACAACATTAGGTCAGATGTAATGGCAGGAAAAACCAATAACAATGACTTTACTCAGATACTTCAAAGTAAAATGCAATCTAGAAACAGCAATTCTCGGAAAACCTTGGGTTTGAATAATGACTCAACAAGACTTAACAATAATAATTCATCAGTAGGCTCTTGGAAAAACAAAGAAAAAATGAAGCAAAACAACATGAATACCACTGAAATGGAGCAAAAGGAAGATAACAATAAAAGTCAAGAGACTGAAGGAAAAACTCAAGAAGATGCCATGAATACTACTAATAAAACTGAAGGTAAAAAGGAACTAGAGGAATCCAAGAAACCCATTGAGTCTGAGGAAATAGCAGTAATGGAAGAGGCTTTTGTAACATCACAGCAAATGGATGAATTAATGACATTGATAAACCTGCTACATAAGGAAGGCTTAATCACAGTTGAAGAAGTTCAAGAATATCAGTTGCAGCTTGGAAATGAAAGACTAATGACGGAATTGCTGCCGAAATTAGAAACCCTATTGACTGACATCGTCATGAAGGTAGAAAAACAGGAAATCAGCTTAATGACTCATGAAAACATTAAGGATTTTCAAAGGACAATTGATTCGATATACGAAGCTTCTGAGAAGCAAGTCATAAAGCTAGAGTTTCATAATAAGGAAGAGCCTCATGATTCAATTAAGGATAGCTCTAAAATCTATAATCAAGATTTAACGCCCAAGCTTGATCAACTAGAGAATTCCGAGATCACAATAAAGGAAACAGGCATAGAAAAAGCCTCTAGTCTTGATAATACCAGCAAATTCAACATAGCAGATAATTATGAAAAACTGGATTTAACAGAAAGCACCTTATCCTTAGATGTAGAAAAAAATTATCAGGTGAAGTTTAACCATTTACCTAATGAGTCGTTTAACACAAAAGAAATATATGGGAAAAATTTATTGGAGCAACTGATTCATAAAGTAGATGCAATCTATAAAACAGGTAAAAATCAATTGAAGCTACAACTGGTGCCTGAAAATCTAGGAAAGCTTTCCATCAATTTATCTACAGATAATCAGTCAGTAAAAGCAAAAGTCTACGTAGAGTCACTAATGGTAAAGGAAGTTATTGAAAATAATTTAAACCAATTTAGAGAATCTTTAAGGGATAAGGGCTTAAGCCTTTCTAGCATTGAAGTTTCAGTAGGACAAGACCCAGAAGCCTATCAGCAAAATAGAAGTTTGATGCAACAAAGGACAAAGCTAAAGAAAACAGCATCAAAGGCTATAGATAACAATGTACATCTGGCGCAAGAACTAGAATCTATTACTAACACAAATCCGTACATTGTTACAACGAACTTTGATAGATTAGGATAAGGAGGGAAAATGCCTTGAGTAATGTTACAAACACTGATGGAGTGATAAAACAACCCAGATATTATGATCCTGAGGAAAAGGATAAAAAATCTAATGATTTAGATAAAGATGCATTTTTAAAGCTACTAACTACACAACTAAGCAATCAGGATCCACTAAATCCAATGGAGGATAGAGAATTTATTGCTCAGATGGCTCAATTCAGCTCTCTAGAGCAGATGCAAAATATGAATGATAATCTAGTTGCTACAAAAACAACCTTAGCTGAGCACCTTACTAAGATGAATAATAATGTAGTAAAAAGTCATACCTTCATGAGTGAGACATTAGACAGCATTAATACACAGCTTTCCAAAATAACCAACGCTTTACAGGTTGGAGAAGCTGATGCAGAAGAACAGGATAATGGTGTTGATGGAGCTGAAGGTCAAGAGTAAAGAAAAAGATGATGACAGGTAGTTGAAGTAAGGAGGTATCGATGTGGTTACTTACAAAATAAATAATAAGCCTTTATTGGACCCTAAGACCACACAAAAAGTAAACAATAGGAATACTATTGGGGACTTTAATCAATTGCTGCAACAGCATATAGAAAAAAATGCTGAATTAAAATTTTCTAAGCATGCTACAGAAAGGCTGCAGCAAAGGAATATACATTTATCAAAACAGGATTTATCTAAGCTGAACAACGCTATTGATAACGCTGCTAAAAAGGGAATAAAGGAAACCTTGATTATTATGGATAATAGAGCCTTTATTGCCAGTGTCAAGAACAAGACAGTAATCACAGCTGCAGTAGAGGATCAGCTAAAGGATAATGTTTTTACAAATATTGATGGTGCAGTGATTATATAAGCCGGACCAACTATGGAGGCTTATCACTTCTGAATGACAGAGGAAGTGAAGGAAAAATATTAATAGGAGGTCATGTACTATGATGCGATCTATGTTTTCAGCCGTATCAGGGCTGAAGGCTCATCAACTTAGAATGGACGTAATAGGAAACAATATCGCCAACGTAAATACAGTGGGATATAAAGGTTCCAGGGTAACCTTTCAAGAGGTCTTTAGCCAAACCCTTAGAGGCGCTGGTGCACCGCAGGCAGGTAGAGGAGGAACAAATCCTCAACAGGTAGGTCTAGGGATCAATGTAGCTTCAATGGATACCTTCCATATCAGAGGGGCTGTTGAAAGAACCGACTACAACACAGACCTGATGATTAATGGAGAAGGATTCTTTATTGTATCAAATGATGCAAACTTCTTAAACAGAAGCTATACAAGAGCAGGGAGCTTTGCTTTAGATGAAGCGGGAAATCTTGTGACACCGGAGGGATTACGGGTATTGGGTTATATGTATGATGCAGAGACAGGAAGAATGGGTACTGCAATGGAGGGGCTGCAAATATCTAGGGGAATGAGTTATCCCGCCATGTCGACTGGAGTGCCATCAAACAATGATGGAACACTTATCGAGGCAGGAGCCACAATACCTAATGGAGTTACATTTGATGGGAATTTAAATGCAGATACAAAAGTTTATGCTGGAGCAGCAGGTACCCCACCAACGTTTACAATCCCAGCTGAAGGAGCAGATGGTTACCCATTAAGAATAGATGACTTACTAGATGATGATAATAAAAGTGCTGTTGCCAGGGACACTACCTTTACAGTATATGATGAATTAGGAGGAACCCATGAGGTAAGGTTAGCATTTGTTAAAGTAGCCCCAAATAGATATGAAGTGTGTGTGGTTAATAAAGAAGGCGTACTGTCTAGCGAAGTACCACCTCATACAATTCTTTTTGATAGTAATGGAAAAATTATTGATGACGATGCTAATGGTAACGATGGGATAGTAATGACATTAGTAAGAAGAGGAGAGGGTGACCCTCCATTATTAGATAATGGTGCTAGACCATTTACTTTCAATATTAATTTGGGGCAACTCACACAGTTTTCTAACGAATCCGATGCTTCTGCCTCAGATATTAGGGGCTTCAAACAAGGAAGCCTAGACACCTTCGCCATTGATAGTAATGGCGTCATCACAGGCTATTTCACCAATGGACAGATGCGTCCTGTTGGACAAGTGGCACTAGCCAACTTTAGAAACCCTGCTGGACTAGAAAAGGCTGGCAATAACCTTTATAGAGTGACACCAAACTCAGGTGAACCCTTGGTAGGAAACCCTGGAACTGGTGGAAGGGGTGCTTTAAACCCAGGAGCCTTGGAGATGTCTAATGTTGATTTATCCAGAGAGTTCACTGACATGATTACTACCCAGAGGGGCTTCCAAGCTAATTCCAGAATCATAACAACCAGTGATGAAATGCTTCAAGAAGTAGTGAATATGAAGCGGTAATTTTATCCAGTAGCAGCGTGTTCTACTGCGCTGCTACTGAGTAAATAAAAGGATTCTATCTGCAGTTTGTAATATTTGAATAAAGGAAAAGATGATGATGATAAAATTAAAAAGATTAAATAAAAGTGAAGTTCTGTTAAATTGTGATATGATAGAGCTTGTGGAAGAAACTCCCGATACAGTTATAACCCTAGCTAATGGACATAAGATTGTTGTATTAGAAAGTGCAGAAGAAATCACTGAAAAAGTTATAGAATATAAAAAGAAAATATATGGCTTTCATCCTCAAAACGAAAGACTGGTTTAAGGAAAAGAGGTGTAGATTTGGACATAGCAACAATTATAGGGATAGTAGTAGGTTTGATATTTGTTATTTCAGGTATTTTAGTGAATGGTGAATTAACTATCTATTTTAGTGTGGCATCTATCCTGATTGTGGTAGGGGGGACCATATCAGCAACCTTTGTTGCATACCCATTACCCAAGGTTTTAGAGGCCATGAAAATAGCCTCAAAAGCATTTTCTAACAAGGAGACAGAGCCTGGAATCATAATTTCTAGGGTCATTGGATTAGCTAACACTGCCAGAAAGGAAGGCTTATTGGCGCTGGAGGAAGCGGCTGAAGAAATAGAGGATACCTTTCTACAAAAAGGTGTCATGCTAATCGTGGATGGCACTGACCCAGAGTTAGTAAGAAATTTATTAGAAACTGAGCTGGCTTTTATTGAGGAAAGACATAAAGATGGACAAGGTATATTTGAAGCAATGGGTACTTTCTCACCTGCCTTCGGTATGATAGGAACATTGATTGGACTAATAAATATGTTAAGAACATTAGATGATCCTTCAACCATAGGCCCAAGTATGGCAGTAGCACTAATAACAACTTTTTATGGTTCCTTGCTGGCGAACCTCATATTTCTTCCTATGGCCAACAAGCTAAAGCTTAAGAGTAGGGAAGAAATATTAAGAAAAGAGATTATGGTGGAAGGATTATTATCAATCCAAGCGGGAGAAAACCCAAGAATCATTGAAGAAAAGCTAAAGGCCTTTTTACCACCTAAAGTAAGAGTGCAATTGCAGCAAAAACAGGAAGGTGTTGAAGCTTAATGGCCAGAAAGAGGGGGAGACAAGAAGAAACAAAAAAAGGTTCTCCTGAGTGGATGACTACTTATGGAGATATGGTGACTTTACTATTATGTTTTTTCATACTACTCTTTGCCTTTTCGGAGATTGATGCAAAAAAATTTGAAGCAGTAATTCGATCATTTCAGGGCTCCCTAGGTATTTTGGACTCTGGAAAAACAATTGAGCAAAGTGAGTATATTACCAGTGCTATGCAAGATGAATTAACTACAAACCAGTTAGAAGAGCTTGAGGATTTCAGGAAATTAGAGGAACGGTTACGACAGTTTTTAGAGGCCAATGAACTTGATGCAGATGTATTAATTACCTTAGAAACTAGGGGGTTAGTTCTGCGATTTCAGGATAATGTGCTATTTGATCCTGGGCTGGCTGAACTAAAAGAAAGATCAAAAGAAATTCTTTCATTTATAGCGGAAGTATTGTATGAACCCGAGTTTGAAAAAAAATTTGTAAGGGTAGAAGGACACACTGATAATGTTCCTATGAGCTCATATAGGTATCCTTCCAACTGGGAATTGTCTGTATCAAGAGCTACGAATGTCGTAAGGCATTTTATTGAGGAACTTGGACTTGAGCCAGATAAATTTTCTGCAGCGGGGTATGGAGAGTATCACCCAGTAGCTGAAAATGATTCGGCAGAAAACAAAGCGAAAAATAGACGGGTGGATATTGTGATTTTAAAATCTGAATTAACTATTTCTACACCCTAGTAATTGAGGGAATTGGGGGTAAAACAATATGAATTTAAAAAAAATACTTTTATATTCATTGATAGGTTTTATTTTATCAGGGGTATTTTTTGGAACAATATTATACTTCACAGTTTTTAGAACGCCAAAGGATGCTGTTGAAAACATAGAGCTTTATGAATTTTATATCGGCAGTTTTTCTACTAATTTAAGTCATCCTAGAAACTTTTTCTAAGGAGAAATTGTTGCAGAAACAAATGATAGAAGATTGATAAAGAAGTTTGAAGAAAAAAATGCAGAATTGAGAGATCAAATAATTAAAACTATACTTAGTAAAGAGCCAGAAGATATATTAAGCCCTGAAGGGCAACAACAATTGAGGCAGGAAATATTACAAACGATTTCTCAGGTAATGGCGTCAGATAGGATCACCAATGTATATTTTACTGACTATATTGTTCAATAGGAGGTGATATAATTGTCTGATGTTTTATCGCAAAATGAAATAGATGCTCTACTAAATGCCCTAAGTACTGGAGAACTAGATGTTGAAGAAATTAAAGAAGATAAACAAGATAAAAAAATAAGACCGTATGACTTTAAAAGCCCTAAGAAGCTTGCAAAGGACCAGCTGAGAACAATACAGATTATACATGAAAATTTCTCAAGGATGTTAAATACCTTCTTGTCGGGGTATCTGAGAAGTTATGTTCAAGCAGAGGTTTCTTCTGTAGAAGAATTGTCTTACTATGAATTTAACAACTCAATTGTTAACCCTGCTGTTATTTCTATCATTAATTTTCAACCTCTTACAGGACAAATTATTGCCGACTTATCACCTTCAATAGCCTACACATTAATAGATAGGATATTAGGTGGAAGTGGTAAGAGTTATGAAGATATTAGAACCTTCACAGAAATAGAAACAACTCTAATTAAGAAGCTAATGAGACAAATAATTGACTTAATGATTGATCCATGGGAAAATGTTATTGAACTTCAACCTACACTAGAGAAAATTGAAACAAATTCTCAATTTGCTCAGATTGTTTCGCCCAATGAGACTGTTGCCTTGGTAACACTGAATCTAAGAATAGGGGATGTGGAAGGTATGCTCAATCTTTGTATACCCCATATCGTGATTGAGCCTATTTTACCAAAGTTAAGCACAAAGTTTTGGTTTTCAAGTATCAGTAAAACAATCACTGAAGAAGATAAAGAAACATTAAAAAACCGCGTGGAAAAAAGCAAGGTAAAAATTGGTGCGCAACTAGGGTCTACTTATATTACTGTAAAGGATTTTCTTGAATTGCAAACTGGAGATGTGATTTTATTAGACAAGCTTGCAAAGGATGAAATTGAAATTATGGTGGGAGAAAAAAGAAAGCATTATGGTGTTCCAGGGACGATAAACAATAAATTAGCAGTAAAAGTAACAAGAATTGACAAGGAAGGAGATGAACTAGATGAGTGATATGCTATCCCAAGAAGAAATAGATGCTCTCCTTAGTGGAAGTAGTACCAGTACAGGTAGTGAAGATGAAGAAACTCTTGACTTTACAACCATTGAAAAGGATGCCATAGGCGAGATAGGCAATATCAGCATGGGTACCGCTGCAACAACATTATCTACACTATTGGGTCACAGAGTAAAGATTACTACACCCAAGGTTTCAGTTATGACAATGCAGGAACTTTCTGAGCAATATCCTATTCCTTTTGTAGCAGTAGACGTGAGATATAAAGAAGGAATTCAGGGAATCAACTTACTCATTATTAAGGTGGATGATGTCAAAATAATTACTGATTTAATGATGGGAGGAAATGGGACAATTTCTGAAGAACCTTTAACGGAATTGCATTTGAGTGCTATTAGTGAAGCTATGAACCAAATGGTAGGATCATCTTCTACATCATTATCAGAAATGTTTTCTAAAAAAATAGATATACATCCTCCTAGATCTTTTGAAATACAGATGAATCCAAATGAACTTGATGATGTTTTCACCAATGAGCAAGAAAAAATAGTGAGAATAGCATTTAAAATGGAAATTGAAGGGTTAATAGAAAGTCAAATTATGCAATTAATCCCAATAGATTTTGCAAAAGAAATGGTAGAACTATTAATGCCTACTAATACCAGTGAACCACAATCTTCTTCTGTATTTGATGAAACGGTAAATAGTAGTATAGATGAAAACCATCAGCAAATGGATAGCGTAATGATGAATACCTCCTTTGCTCACGAAGTACAGGAAGAGAAAACAACTGCCAATCAACAAGTTCGTCAAAATCCAAAAGTGAATGTTCAGCCCGTAGAATTTCAATCCTTTGATCAAGATACTTATAGAGGTGTACCAGAGAATATTGCATTGATACAAGATGTACCTTTAAAAGTAACTGTAGAGCTTGGAAGAACTGTTAAGAGAATTAACGAGGTATTAGAATTTGGTCCTGGCACTATTATTGAGCTTGATAAATTAGTTGGTGAGCCATTAGATATACTTGTTAATGGACAATATGTGGCTAAGGGAGAGGTTGTTGTTATTGATGAGAACTATGGTATGAGAATAACAGACATTGTAAATCCCAACAAAAGAATTAGTAAAATCTAATACAATAGTTAGCTTTCAAAAATACTTTTATTATTAGAAATTTTTAAGGAGGAATAAATCATGTCCAAAGGAATTTTAATTGTTGATGATGCTGCATTTATGAGAATGATGATTAAAGATGTTTTAACAAAAAATGGGTTTGAGGTTATAGGAGAAGCTGAAAATGGTCTTAAAGCAGTTGAAAAATACAAGGAATTAAATCCTTTATTAACAATCATGGATATAACTATGCCTGAAATGGATGGTATTCAGGCGGTGAAAGAGATTAAAAAGAATAATGCTGACGCTAAGGTTATTATGTGTTCTGCCATGGGACAACAAGCGATGGTTATTGAAGCTATTCAAGCAGGAGCAAAAGATTTTATTGTAAAACCTTTTCAAGCAGATCGTGTGATTGAAGCTGTGAAAAAAGTAATAGGCTAATCAAGCTAGTATAGGATGATGTTACAAAATATATATACTGTTTTTACTGTTGTTTCAATGATTATCATAGTAATTTTCATGGCGTACTTTGTAACAAGTATTATAGGAAAAAAAACAAACTTTTACTTTCAAGGACGAAGTGTAAAGGTTTTAGAACGAACAGCTTTAACGGCACAACTAACAATTATGGCAATACAGGTTTTAGATAAAGTATATATCTTAGCTGTCCAAAGTAAAAACATTGAAGTAATAGATACATTGGATTATATTGAATGGATTGAGTATAAAAAGAATCATGAGGTGTGTGAAGGGGAAGAATTAGCTCCCTTTATAAAAAGGTCGCTGGATATAATAAAAAAACCATTAACCAAAAAAAATGCAAAAGACAGCTGCAAAAAGGGTGATAAAAATAGAAACCATGAAAGAAAATAGGCATTATAAACATAAAAGACATAGAAAGAAAACAGTATTTTTGGTTTTGACTATTTTATTTGTAATCCTAGCCACTACTGTTAGCGTTTATGCTCAACCTACATTACCTATTCCAAGGATTGGATTAAACATAGAGGAGGCAGAAAATCCTCAAGAGATGGCAACATCGATACAAATATTGTTTTTATTAACTATTTTATCGTTAGCACCTGCCATCTTAATCATGATGACAAGTTTTACTAGAATCATTATTGTTTTATCCTTTTTAAGAAATGCAATAGCCACACAACAAACGCCGCCAACACAAGTGTTGATTGGTTTAGCGCTTTTTCTTACCTTCTTTACTATGGCACCTATTGCTGCAAATATCAATGAAAATGCAATTCAGCCGTATATGCAGGAAGAAATAAGTCAACCAGAGGCGATAAGCCTAGCTATGGAGCCTATTAGAGAATTTATGATGAGACAAACAAGAGAAAAAGATTTAGCTCTATTTATTGAAATGTCTAATGTAGAAGGACCAGTTGAGGTTAGTGATGTATCAAATATAGTGTTAATTCCTGCTTTTATCATAAGTGAACTGAAAACTGCTTTTCAGTTAGGGTTTGTGCTGTTTATACCTTTTATTGTAATTGATATGGTGGTAGCAAGTACTTTGATGTCTATGGGAATGATGATGTTACCTCCCGCAATGATTTCTTTACCTTTTAAGCTGTTGTTATTTGTTATGGTTGATGGATGGAATGTTTTAATTCGATCTCTTATTACAAGCTTCCGTTAGAGGTGATATTTTGAATGAAGCTATGGTTATTGAACTAGGTCAACAAACAATGTTTACTATCTTACTAATGGCAGCGCCGATGTTAGGGCTAGGTCTTTTAGTAGGTTTATCAGTTAGTATTTTTCAAGCAACTACACAAATTCAAGAAGCAACACTAGCGTTTATTCCTAAAATCATTGTAGTTTTAGGATCTGTTGTCATATTTGGTCCATGGTTATTATCTGTTATTATTAATTTTACATCAACACTATATACAAATATGAGTAGTTTTATTCAGTAAAGTGTGGTTAAATTTATGAACAATTTATATGACATGATTGCTTTAAATATTGACTTATTTATTCTTATTCTAATTAGAGTAAGTGGTTTATTTATAATAGCACCTATTTTTGGCAGAAATAATCTTCCAATGATTATGAAAATCGGTTTATCGGCACTAGTAGCATTTATTTTGTTACCAACGATTTCTACAAATTTTACGTTGCAGCAATACAGCTTTATGGCTCTGGGCATAAATGCAGCAAAAGAATTATTATTAGGAATAATTATAGGCTACATTTGTTTTCTATACTTTAGTACGCTATATTTAGCAGGTACGATTATTGATACACAAATGGGATTTGGTATGGTTAATGTATTTGATCCTCAATTAAACATACAAATGCCTATCATGGGTAACTTTTATAATTTAATGGTAACTTTATTATTCTTGATTTTTGATGGACATCATCTCATTATTAGAGGATTAGTTTATAGTTATGAATTGTTACCTATCGGCTTCACTTTTATTATAAGTGAAGATATTATTTCAAAGTTAATAGTTATTATGATGGAAGTATTTATCCTGGCTTTTAAATTTAGTGCGCCAATATTAGTAACGATCCTTCTAGCAAATCTATTGCTAGGGATATTAGCTAGAACCATGCCACAAATGAATGTTTTTATTGTTGGATTACCATTTAAAATTATTATTGGTTTGCTAACAGCTACTATTACCTTGCAGTTCCTAGTGCCTTTTTCAGAAAGATTATTTGATAGGATGTTTGGAGCTTTACAAGATATCATGTATATCCTATCCAGAGGATGATCATATGGAGTTTAAAATAAATCTACAGTTATTTACAGAGGAAAAGACAGAAAAAGCTACACCAAAAAAGGTAAGAGAGTCAAGGGAAAAAGGACAAGTATTACAAAGTAAGGAAATAAACTCAGCCTTTGTTTTGCTAGGAGCATTTGCAATGCTAAGCCTATTGGCAGGTTATATAGGCACATCAGTCCAAAGCTTTACTATACACATTTATGATGAATACTTAAACTTAAATTATCTATTTTCGGATAAAAACATAAATAGATTAACCCTGATAGTATTGTATAATCTTTTTAAAATAACGATACCTATTGGAATAACTTGTTTAGTTATTGGTGTGTTATGCAGTTATCTACAAGTAGGTTATCTGTTTACTACAAAAACCTTAGCAGTAAAGTTTAGCAAAATAAATCCCATAGCAGGATTTAAAAGAATGTTTTCTTTAAAGTCTTTGGTAGAATTAGTCAAATCCTTTGTCAAAATAATATTTGTTGGCTATATTATTTACCGGTATGCTATAAGTCAAATAAATACTATTTTCAGCACCATAATGCTGGAAATAGATGTAATTATTCAATTAATGGTAACTATAGCTATGAATATAGGATTTAGAGCAGGAGTTGTTTTGCTGGTAATTGCAATATTAGATTATTATTATCAAAGATATGATTATGAAAAAAACCTCAAGATGTCTAAACAAGAAATAAAAGAAGAATTTAAACAAACTGAGGGTAATCCACAAATAAAATCAAAAATTAGAGAAAAACAAAGACAAATATCAATGCGACGTATGATGCAAGAAGTTCCAAAGGCAGATGTTATCATTACAAACCCAACGCATTATGCAGTTGCTATACAATACAATCCAAAAGAGTTTAACGCCCCAAAGGTTTTAGCCAAAGGACAAGATTTAATTGCACAAAACATTAAAAAGATAGCCGCAGATAATGATCTGCCTGTCGTAGAAAACAAACAACTGGCAAGGACATTATATGATAGAGTAGAGATTGGTGAGTTTATTCCACCGGAATTATATCAAGCAGTAGCAGAAATACTGGCTTATGTTTATCAAATTAACAATAGGACGTAAAGGGGGAACTTGAATGAAGCATGGAGATATTATTGTTGTACTTGCTATTATTGCCATTGTTATTATTATTATTATCCCTATCCCTCTAGGTGCCCTTGATGTACTATTAAGCTTTAACATATCATTAGCATTATTAATACTGATTATAGCTACATATACACAAGAAGCATTGGATTTTTCTATTTTTCCTTCTATATTACTACTTACGACATTGCTGCGATTAGCATTAAATATCACCACTACTAGGTATATATTATCCCAGGGTACAGCTGGAAATGTAATCAACACCTTTGGTGACTTTGTTATGCAAGGAAATGCCATTGTAGGATTTATTGTATTTTTAATCATCATTATTATTCAGTTTCTTGTTATCACCAAAGGCTCTGAGAGGGTTGCTGAAGTAGCTGCTAGGTTTACTTTGGATGCAATGCCTGGTAAGCAGATGGCAATCGATGCTGATTTAAATGCAGGATTGATTGATGATAATGATGCAAGAGAAAGAAGGCAAAAAATCCAAAGAGAAGCAGATTTTTATGGAGCTATGGATGGAGCCAGTAAATTTGTCAAGGGCGACGCCATAGCTGGAATTATAATTACTGTTATTAACATTATAGCAGGGTTTATCATTGGAGTTTCGATACAGGGATTAGATTTTAGCGCCTCTATACAAAAGTATACAATGCTAACTGTTGGAGATGGTTTGGCTAGCCAGATTCCTGCTCTATTAATCTCAACTGCTACAGGCATTGTGGTTACAAGAGCGGCGTCTGAAGGCAATTTGGGTAGTGATTTAATTAAGCAGCTTTTTAATCAACCTAAAATAATGTTTATTATTTCAGGTGTATTGCTGTTTTTGGGTCTCACACCTCTACCACTTTTACCATTTCTTTTTCTATCTATAGCATTCCTGTTGCTTGGGTTATCTTTAAGAAAAGAACTATTGTCTTCTGCGTTAGATGATATTCCAGATGAAATACAAGAAGCAGTTGATGAAAAGAAAAAGCCTGAAAATGTAATGCCTTTATTAAATGTAGACCCCATAGAGCTGGAATTTGGCTATGGGATTCTCCCTTTAGCGGATGCCAGTCAAGGGGGAGACTTGTTTGATAGATTAGTAATGATTAGAAGACAGTGTGCTTTAGAATTGGGAATTATCGTTCCCATGATAAGGTTAAGGGATAATATTCAACTAGAGCCGAATCAATATATAATAAAAATAAAAGGAGTAGACATAGCGGTAGGAGAAATCATTTTTGATCATTATTTGGCTATGAATCCAGGGATGGTAGATGAAGAAGTAGAAGGCATTGATACTACTGAGCCTGCTTTTGGTCTGCCAGCAAAGTGGATTAATGAACAGGAACGTGAGAAGGCTGAAATTTTAGGATACACTGTTGTTGACCCTCCATCCATTATAGCTACGCATCTGACGGAAATAATTAAAAGTCATGCCTATGAGTTATTAGGAAGACAAGATGTGAAAAAACTGATAGACAACGTTAAGGAGAGCCATCCAGTATTAGTTGAAGAACTTATTCCCAACCAACTAGGCCTAGGTGAAGTTCAAAAAGTGTTAGGTAATTTATTAAGAGAAGGTGTTTCCATTAGAAATATGGTAACGATACTAGAAACACTAGCGGACTATGCAAACATAACCAGGGATACAGATATGTTAACGGAATATGTTAGACAAGCTTTAGGCAGAGCAATAACAAAGCAGTTTATTGCTACACAACCAGCTAAAGTCATCACTATTGCAAAAGAGCTTGAGCAAAGAATAATGGATTCTATACAGCAAACAGAAAGTGGCACCTATATTTCCATGGACCCAGAAATCATACAAACTGTAATCAACAACTTATCTCAGCAATTACAAAAACTGATTACTTTGGGTGAACAGCCTATAGTTATTACTGCCCCCATCGTAAGATTATATTTTAAAAGGTTATCTGAGCAACTAACATCTGATTTAATTGTATTGTCTTATAATGAAGTAGATCCTTCTATAGAAATACAATCAATAGGGGCGGTGAATATATAAGATGAAAGTTAAAAAATTTTCTGCTAGTAACAATCAAGAAGTAATGATGAAGGTGAGAAATGAATTAGGTCCAGATGCCATCATCATACATCAAAGAAAAATAAAACCTAAAGGGTTATTGGGTTTTCTTAAAAAACCAATGATTGAAGTGGTAGCAGCTAAGGAAGATGAAAAACCTATAAGACCATTAATGGCAAACAACGAAAATGAGAGTGTTGAAAAAATTTTTAAAATGACAGTTGATAATATGAAAAATGATAAAGTTGAAAAGACCACTATTGATAAAGAAGTTGATGAAATAAAAGGCATGTTAACTACCGTTATTTCAAAAATAAATAAACAGGAATTACCTGACTTAATTAAGACTATTGAAAATCAAGAAATATCGAAATTGTTTCATGTACTAAAGGAGCAAGAGGTAGATGAAATATTAATAGAGGAAATATTACAAAAGTGTATTTCCATTCAAAAGAACAATGCGGAGGAAGAGCATCAAAATGAATTAATAAAAAGAGAAATCACTAAAATTATTAACAAATATATAATTGCATACAAGAGAAATGCTAATTCAAAAATAATGGTTTTTATGGGCCCTACAGGAGTAGGAAAAACTACAACTATAGCTAAATTAGCAGCCCATTATGCACTAAACGAAGGGAAAACAGTGGGATTAATTAGTGCAGATACCTATAGGATTGCTGCGGTTGAACAATTAAAGACTTATAGCGATATCTTAAATATACCCTTAGAGGTAATATATAATCCATCGGAGATTCATTATGCAGTTAATCAATTAAATGATAGAGATATTATTATGGTAGATACTGCAGGTAGAAGTCATAAAAACGAAAGTCAAATACTAGAATTAAAAAAATTGTTAAATGAAATAGATGAAAAGGAAACATATCTAGTGATAAGTTGCACCTGTAAAAGTAACGATATTAAAGAAATAATTAGCACTTATAGCTTTATTAACAATTATAATATTATTTTGACTAAGATTGATGAAGCAACGACATTTGGTACAATTATAAATATTGCTAAAGAAACAAAAAAACCAATCTGTTACTTAACCACAGGACAAAGTGTGCCTGATGATATAGAAAAAACCAATGTTGATAAAATTGTGAGCCTTTTAATGAAGGAGGCTAAACAATGACAGATCAGGCAACAAAATTGAGAGAATTGATTAGCAAAAAAAAACTAGTTTCTAAAAAAACACTTAAAGATGAGAATATCCCTCAAAAAAAAGCAAGAGTAATATGCGTCACCAGTGGAAAGGGTGGCGTTGGCAAGACAAATTTCACAGCAAATTTAGCTATAGCTCTGCAAAAGAAAGATAAGAAAGTAGTTATTATTGATGCAGACTTAGGATTAGCAAATTTGGACGTAGTATTAGGGGTAATTCCGAAATACACATTATTAGATGTATTAAATAAGGGTAAAAATATTACTGAGATCATGAATAATGGACCTAGCGGTGTTCAAACTGTATCTGGAGGTTCAGGTATCATAGACTTAGTAGATATATCAAAGGAGAAATTAGATACATTAATTAGTCAGTTTAATAAAATAAATGATTATGCAGATATTATTCTAATAGATACGGGAGCAGGGCTATCAAAATCAGTGTTATCATTCGTTTTATCAGCAGACGAAGTTATTATTGTTACCACTGCTGAGCCTACATCACTTACAGATGCCTATGCCATGATTAAAGCCATAGGAATGCAGGAAAAAGATAAAAATATCAGGGTTGTTATCAACCAAGTTGAAAGTATTAATGAAGGAAAGGCTACTTTTGAGAAGCTAAAAAATGCTTGCGAAAAATTTTTAGGAAAAAACATAGAAAAATTAGGATTTTTATCGAGAGATGCAAATGTAACAAAAGCAGTTAAATTACAAAAACCATTTATTCTGCAATTTCCTAATACAGCAGCCAGTAAAAACATAGAAGTAATAGCTTTAAAATTATCAAACGGAAACATTGAAGATGAAGGCTTCAATGAATCTAATAACTTTATTAGTAAAATTATTAGTTTGTTTAGATAGGAGAATTGTGTCGATGAATCTAATGACGGAATTGAAAATAGGAGAAAAAATCGAAATATACCCTTTTAAGTCAAGAATGAATATCACATCAAGAACTATCACCAGTCAATTGACAGATATTAAGGATAATAAATTATTTATATCGAATCCAATAAAACAGGGAGCATCGTATCCTCTCCATACAGGACAAAAAATAATTATTTTGTTTTATCGTGACGAAAAAGGAATATTTAGCTTTACTGGAGAAGTATTACAGAGAGTAGATATGAATATCCCTATTTATATCATTAAACCAATATCAGATCCTGAAAAAAATCAAAGAAGGTTATATTTTAGACTTAAGACGTTGATGAAAGTAATGATAAGGAGCTTAGATAGCAGTAATGCTGTCGAAGGCTTTACAAAAGATATTAGCGGAGGAGGATTAAGGGTAGCGACAAAAACATCACTAAAACCTGGGGAGAAAGTCGAGTGCACATTATTTTTAAGTGATAGTGAGTCAGCAACTTTAGTAGGAGAGGTTATAAGAAGTATAAAGGATCCTATTACAAATGAATTTGAATTAGGGATCAAATATATGGACATAACTGATAGCACAAGAAATGAAATTATTGCCTTTGTCTTTAAAAAACAAAGAGAACTGAGGCAAAAAGGACTGATGTAAAGTGACATTAAAAGATAAAACAGTTAATGTTGTAGTAGTAGATGATTCCCCTTTTATGAGAAAAATTATAAGCGATATTCTAAACAGTGATGACGGTATTAAAGTTATTGGAGACGCAAAAAATGGCAAGAAAGCAATAGAGATTATAAAAGAATTAAAACCTGACGTAGTAACCATGGATATAGAAATGCCAATTATGAATGGGTTAGATGCTCTTAAAGAAATAATGATTAGTCATCCAGTGCCTGTAGTTATGCTAAGTAGTTTGACCTATCATGGAGCACAATTAACAATGGAAGCATTAGAATTAGGGGCAATAGATTTTATTCAGAAACCAACAAATATATTTGCAGTGAATTCACAAATTTTGAAAAAAGAAATTATTCAGAAGGTGAAAGGAGCTCATAAAGCAAAACTTATCTCTTGCAGCAAAGCATTCAATAGCTCTCCAAAACCAAGTATTGTCCTTGCCAACAAGGGTAGGCTCATTAGACAAAAAGAAAGAGATAATATTATAGCAATTGGCATTTCAACTGGTGGACCGAGAGCATTACAAAACATAATTCCTTTAGTTCCTAAGAATTTTCCTGGCAGCTTCCTTGTTGTACAGCATATGCCTCCTGGATTTACAAAGTCATTGGCAGAGAGATTAAATGGAATCTCTAATGTTATAGTGAAAGAAGCGGAGGACTCAGAGAAAATACTTCCTGCACACATATACATAGCGCCGGGTAATTATCACCTAGGAATAAAAGAAGATAGTTCTAAAGACTTGTTTATAGAATTGACTCAAGACCCACCGGTATCTGGACATAGACCATCAGCTGATGTGTTATTTCAATCTATAGCAAAAACTAAACAAAACAATATAAATATTACTGCTGTTATTATGACTGGAATGGGTTCTGATGGGACCAAAGGTCTAAGTGTTTTAAAAGAAAAAAAAGAAGCCTACATAGTTGCTCAAGATGAAGAAAGCAGTGTTGTATATGGAATGCCTAAAAGTGCATTAAAAGCAGGGGTTGTAGATGTAGTGACACCATTAGAGAAAATAATGGATGTTATAGTAAAAAGAGTGGGGGTGTAATAGTATGGATATGAGTCAATATTTAGACATATTTATGGAGGAGTCTAAAGAAAATTTACAAAGCATGAATGATATTTTAATGAAGTTGGAGAGCTCTCCCGAGGATATTAGTTTATTGAATGAGATATTTAGGATTGCCCATACTTTAAAGGGAATGTCAGGAACCATGGGATTTAGTAATATCTCAAGCTTAACACATGAAATGGAAAATATCTTAGATGATATTAGAAATGGTAAAATAAGAATAAGTAATAACGTGATAGATTTATTGTTTGAATGTTTTGATGAGTTGGAGAAATATGTAAACGAAATAGAAAAACATAATAATGAAGGTGGTCTTTCATCTTCCGACCTAATAGAAAAATTACAACAACTAATGAAGGCCCAAGAAGATGATGGGAGTAAGGCAGAGGTCAGTAATGCTGGGAATTTGGATGTAGAAGTACAACAGGAGAGGGAAATAATTGTTAATGAATACGTAGATAGTACGATAAAGAGAGCTGCTGAAAAAAACTATAATGTGTATTTGGTGAAGGTATCATTAGATAAAAAATGCATGCTTAAATCAGCTAGGGCCTATATCGTTATTAACACCCTAGAAAAAATAGCAGAAGTTATTCAATCTACACCAAGTATTGAAGACATAGAAGATGAAAAATTTGATTTTCATTTTGAACTAATTATTGTTTCAAAAAATTCTAAAGACTTTATAGCTTCAGAAATGAATAATATATCTGAGATAGAATCGATTGAAATAGCAGATATATTAGATAGAAAACTGGCTATTACACCTTCTAATGATGACGAATTAACCAGTGAATTGGAAGATCGTGAGCAGACAGTAAATAAGGCTGCAACTGATGCTAATGAAGATGTAGCCATTAAGAAAACAAAAACTGGGAAAACTGTGAGGGTAGACATTGATCGCCTAGATAATTTAATGAATTTAGTTAGCGAATTAATTATTATCAAAACAAGACTGGAAGATATTGATGATTCAGAAAAAAGACAAAGAATGAATGAAGCTACTGAGCACCTTGAAAGAATAACCACCAGCTTGCATGATGCAGTTATGAAGGTTAGAATGGTTCCAATTGAAAGGGTATTTAACCGATTTCCAAGAATGGTAAGAGACCTTTCCAAAGAATTGAATAAAGAAATTTCATTAATTATGACTGGAGCTGATACTGAAGTCGATAGAACTGTTATTGACGAAATTGGAGATCCTCTTATTCATTTGATAAGAAATTCAATAGACCACGGTATTGAAGATATGGAAACTAGAGAGCGATCTAGCAAAGATAAAAAAGGCACAGTAAAACTATCAGCTTATCCTGACGGAAATAGTGTTGTTATTGAAGTGGAAGATGATGGTAAGGGCATTGATATAGAAAAGGTTAAAGGAAAGGCGATAGAAAAGAACATTATTTCATTGCAACAAAGTCAACTAATGGAGGATAACGAAATCATACAATTACTTTTTGCCCCAGGTTTTAGTACAGCAGATAAAATATCAGATTTATCTGGTAGGGGGGTAGGCCTAGATGTTGTAAAAACTAAAATTGAAGCATTAGGTGGAACTGTGGAAGTAGATTCCTTTAAAGGACAAGGCAGCAAATTTATTATAAGGCTTCCTTTGACCTTAGCAATAATACAAGCCCTTTTAGTGGTTACGGGTGAGGAAAAATATGCTATTCCATTAAATAATATAAAGGAAATCTCCACAATAACTTCTAAGAGCATTAGAAAGGTGCAAGGAAATGAAGTAGTGCTATTTAGAAATGCTACATTGCCCATTATGCGTTTAGCTAATCTGTTAAAGGTACCAAATATAAATGAAGACCAAGAGGAATATACCATAGTAATTGTAAAAAAAGGAGATAGAGTGGCAGGTATTGTAGTGGATGAGTTAATTGGGCAACAGGAAATAGTGATAAAATCACTAGGAAAGTATCTTGCAAGTATTAAAGGCATCGCAGGGGCAACGATATTAGGTAACGGTTCAGTTGCATTAATTATAGACACGAATTCATTTTACTAAAAGGGGTGAAAGAGGTTGGATAATTATATGGAAGCAACAAATCAGTATGTTGTATTTAAGCTAGAAGAAGAGTATTATGGCATTGATATCAACTTTGTTGAAACGATAGAGCGGGTTGTGGAAATTACTAGACTACCTAATGCTCCCCACTACATTAAAGGAGTTATTAATTTAAGAGGGGAGGTTATCCCTGTAATAGACCTAAGAACAAGGTTTAATATAGAGGACAAGGCAATATCAGAAGAATCTCGTATTATTATTTTAACAATAGAAGAAATGACCATTGGTTTATTAGTGGATAGCTCCTCAGAGGTATTGACTATAGAAAAAGAAGAGATAGACAACACCAATAGTCTAATTAATTATTCAGAAGATGAATATATCAAAGGAATTGGAAAAGTTAATGAAAGAATGATTATTATATTAGACCCAATGAAAATATTATATTATCACAATCAAGAAGGTTAATAGGAGGTGCATTATATATGTTCAATGTCGATGACTTAAACAATATGCATCTTGATGTCTTAAGAGAAGTGGGTAATATAGGGGCAGGAAATGCAGCTACAGCATTAGCTAAAATGATAGATAAAAAAATTGACATGGAAGTGCCAACTGTTAAAATTTTAGACTATTCTGATGTTGCAGGCATTCTAGGTGGAGAAGAAAGTGTAGTGGCTGGTATTTACTTTAATGTTAGTGGAGATATCACTGGCAATATTATGTTCTTATTAGATGTTAAATCATCAAAAATGCTTACTGGAATGCTTATGGGTAGAGAAGATTGCTCAAAAGAATTAGATGAAATGGATCGCTCTGCACTACAGGAAATCGGCAATATTCTATCAGGGTCCTATATTTCATCCCTATCAACCCTTACTGGCTTAAATATCTCCCTGTCAATTCCTTCGCTTTGCATCGACATGGCAGGGGCCATACTTAGTGTACCTGCAATTCAGTTTGGATATGTTAGCGATAAGGTTCTACTAATAGAAACAAAACTTAGAGAAGGCGATGATTTAGTAAAGGCTAACTTTTTTCTGATACCAAATGCGGAGTCCTATAGTACCTTATTAAATGCTTTAGGAGTGTATGATTAGATGCAAAATATTATAAAGGTCGGTATGGCTGACTTAAAAATAGTAAGATTTCCTCAAATTTTAACAACATTGGGATTAGGCTCCTGTGTAGGTATAGCACTATATGATCAAAAAGAAAAAATTGCTGGATTAGCGCATATTATGCTGCCTGATAGTAAGCAGATAAAAAACAATACAAACAAAGCTAAGTTTGCAGATACAGCAATTGAAATATTGCTTGAGGAGCTCCTGAAAGCAGGCGGCAGTAGGAACAGGATTGTAGCCAAGATAGCAGGAGGCGCTCAGATGTTTTCCTTCGGCGGAAATAGTGATGTTATGAAGATCGGTTATAGAAATGTCATCGCTACAAAAGAAATTTTAGATGGCTTGAAGATTCCCTTAATAGCGGAAGATACTGGAGGAAATCATGGTAGAACAATAGAAGTATACACAGATACAAGTATGTTGCTGGTAAAAACAATAGGGTATGGGATTAAAGAAATTTAAGGATTATACAAGCCAGGAGGATTTTTAATGGCAAATCAAAGCCTATGGCAAAAATATAAAGCTAATAATGATACAGAGGCTAAAAATCAATTGATAGAGAAATACATAGAATTAGTAAAGGTAATTGCAGGAAGGCTGTATAATACCTATGGTTCAAGTATCGAATATGATGATTTGGTAAGCTATGGCATTTTTGGTCTACTAGATGCTATAGAAAAATTTGATATTGAGAAAAAAGTAAAATTTGAAACCTACGCACAAATACGTATACGAGGAGCAATTATAGATCAATTAAGAAACCTCGATTGGATTCCTAGATCTATAAGACAGAAGTCAAAAAGTATTGAAGAGACCTATAATAGGCTTGAAAATAAACTAGGGAGAAACGCTAAAGACATTGAAGTGGCAAGAGAACTAAACATTTCTATTAATGAATTACACAGTATTTTACAGCAGACCAATAGCTTTAATATTATTTCGTTAGAAGAAAAACTGTATGATAGTAACATAGTTGACTATTTAAGGCATGAAGCTCAACCTTTACCGGAAGACATCGTTTGTCATGAAGAATTATACCAGATACTACAAAATAGCATAGAAAAGTTGCCTGAAAGAGAAAAGCAAGTAATATCTTTATACTACTATAATGAGTTGACTTATAAAGAAATTGGTGAAGTATTAAGCATTTCAGAGTCAAGGGTTTCTCAGTTGCATTCAAAGGCTATTAGTAGATTAAAAGGGAAGATTAAAGATGTTTAAGTACGCTAGTCTAGAAAAAAGGGGGGGGGAGAACTATGATAAAGGAATATGTTATCGTAGAAGGAAGTAATTATGAAGAGGCTTTATCTAAAGGATTAGATCAATTGAAAGTCCAAGTATCTCAAGTGGATATTGAGGTTTTAGAAGAGAAAAAAGCATTTCTGTTTGGCAAGAGCAACACCAAATTAAAAGTTACAATAAAAAGTGAGGTTATAGACAAAGCATTAGCAGATGTATTAGACAAGGTAGAAAACAGTATAGAAAACAATATTGAAGTAACTCCCTTAAAAGACGAAGACTTTTTTAGTATTGATTATCAAGAGGATGGTATATATCTGACCATTATCAACAATACAGCATTGACTCATAAAGAGAAAGTTAATAACATATTAGATCATTTAGAAAAAAAATCAATAGAAGAATATGATACAGAGGCAATTAATAAATGTATAAAAGAAGACATAAAAGAACCTTTTAAAATAGCTCCTTACCAAGAAGAAAAATTGATTGACGGAGAGGCGCTTGTAGAAGTATCTAGAGATAAACTAGAAGCTTATATAACCATTAAAGAGGCTGTAGGAGGAAAAGATATTTCTATAGAAGAAGCCAAAAAAATCCTAGTTGACCATGGTGTTATTTATGGAATTGACGAAGCAATGATATCTAATATAATACAAAGCAAAACCTTCGATAATAAAATATTGATAGCTAAAGGGCAAAAACCTCAAAATGGAGAGAACGGTAAACTAGTATACCATTTTGATGTTGATAAGCAGCATACTCCACAATTATTAGAAGATGGATCAGTAGATTTTAAGCATCTGAATTTAATAAACAATGTCAAAAAAGGACAACTGTTAATTGAGGTCATTGAACCAACTGATGGAATTCCAGGGAAAAATGTTTTAGGAGAAGAGATATCTTGCCTAAAAGGAAAACCAGCTAAAATAATTAAAGGAAAAAATATTTTAGAAAAAGATGATGGTTTGAAAATATATGCAGCTGTTGATGGACAAGTTTTTTTTAGGGACAATAAATTAGAAGTAAGTCAAGTATACGAAGTACCGGGAGATGTTGATCATTCTACAGGGAATATTAAATTTAATGGGAAAGTAGTAGTAAAAGGGAATATTATGTCAGGCTTTACAGTTGATGCTGATGGAGATATTGAAGTCAATGGTGTAGTAGAGGGTGCTACTCTTATAGCAAAGGGAAGTATCGTATTAAATAGAGGCGTACAGGGTAATAATCAAGCATATTTAGAATGCAATGAGAATCTTATCTCTAAATATGTTGAGAATAGCCAGATAAAATGCTTAGGCAACATTGAGGCTGACTGTATACTCCATAGCAATGTAACGGCAAAAGGAAACGTAACTGTAAGCGGAAAAAGAGGATTAATTGTAGGGGGGCAAATTAGAGCAGGAGAAGAAATTAGAGCTCAAACTCTAGGTTCTCATATGGGAACAGTCACCATAATAGAGGTAGGTATTGATCCCGATGATAAATCAAAATACGAAGCAATTAAAGTAGAAATAACTGAAATTCAAAAGAATTTAATGAACCTAAAAAAGACGATAGAACTTCTAAACAAAATGAGTAAAGATGGTAAATTACCTAAAAGCAAAGAGGAAATCTTAATTAAGTCCTTGAAAACTTTCGAGTATTTAAAGAATAAGCACACTAATCTTAACAATGAATTAAAAAATTTAGAATTAAAAATGGAAGGTTCATCAAAAGGGAAAATACATGTCTCAGGCAAATTATATCCGGGAACAAAGATCACTATTTTAAATGCAGTAAGACATATGTATGACGAATTGTCCCATACAACATTATATAGGAAAGAAGGAGATATTGTTATTGGTCCCTATGAAAAATAGGTGGTGATAATATGGCAATCAAACCAATTGATTCTCATTTGACTTATAATAATACAATTCATCAATCAAAAGAAAAGCAAAATGATTTTAATAGAATTAAGGATACAACAACATTTCTACAGAATGATCAAAAAAATGAAATTGAAAGAAATAGAAATAAGATACAGCATACAGAACACTTAGAAGAAAAAAAAGTAAATAACCAAAATAAACAGCAATCAAAAAAACACAAAAATCACAAAAATAAAGAAAAGAAAAATAAATCCTCTAAAAATAAGGAAAAAATGGAATCTGATCCTAAAAGAGGACGAAAAATTGATATTTTTGTTTAATATAAAATAAGAGGTGTTCTATGAATCAGACTATAAATATAATTTTTATATTATTTGGCAGTATAGTAGTAATAATATCTTTATATATACTATTACAAAATAGAGATAATAGCATTAACAATGAATACGCATCTTCGTTTTCTAATGAGGATAGCATTAAAAAACTTGAAGGTTTAGTAAAAAATGAAAACTACAAAGCAATGAAGGAGATTAGTAAAATTAATGACGAAATTAGTCAATTAAAAGATATGTTGAAGCATACTGAAGACTTAATTGATCTGAAAGTAAAAGATAATGAGGATTTTAATGACGAAAACCATAGCGATAATCATAATGATAACTTTAAGCACCTTTTAAACTACAACAAATTTCTAAAGAAAAATAATGATATCATTAACCTTTTTAAACAGAATAAAAACCTAGAGGAAATTGCAAGAGAGCTTAATAAAAGTATAAGAGAAGTAGAGATGGTGGTTAAACTAGTAAAATGAGGTGAAGTGATTGAAGCAATTCTCTGCGACAAGCATGGTTATAGGAATTGGGATAGGTATGATTATTACATCTATAATTAATTTATTATTTTGGCAAGAGCCTATGAATAGTGCTAGCAACATAGATGAAGATCCTTTTATAACTATAGTACAAAATGAAAAAAATTATGATAAATCAGAAGGTATTGATTCTACAAGAACAGAACAAAAAAATTCAACTGAGAATATACATCTATTTGATAATGAGGAGAATAATAAGGGAAATCAAGAGGAATACAATGGCATTTATATATCTAAAGGAATGAATAGCGAAGAAATCGCAGAATTATTGATGGATGAAAAAATTATAAGTAGTAGCGAAGCTTTTATTGAAATGGCTAATAAGCTAGGAGTAATACATCGCCTAAGATATGGACAGAAGAAAATACCAGTAGATAGTTCATTAGAAGATATTTTAAAAATATTAGTAGAAATTCCCTAATAAAAACTCCATTAATTGACAATAATTATAATAGATTTTTAAAATACATATTGATTAATAATCGACGATGTGTTAGAATACAAAAGGTGATAAAACACACATCTTATGATTATCTTAGTGGTGCCATAATTGGTGCTAAGATGAAATGAATAAGGTGGAGGAAAAACTAGAGGAGGTAATTAGTAAAATGTCAGTAATTTCAATGAAACAATTGTTAGAAGCAGGTGTCCATTTTGGACATCAAACGAGAAGATGGAATCCTAAAATGGCAGAATACATTTTTACTGAAAGAAATGGGATTTATATTATCGATCTTCAAAAAACAGTAAAAAAAGTAGAGGAAGCTTACGAGTTTATTAAGGAATTAGCATCTGAAGGAAAAACCATATTATTTGTGGGTACAAAAAAACAAGCACAAGAAGCAATACAAGAAGAAGCAAAAAGATGTGACATGTATTTTGTAAATCAAAGATGGTTAGGTGGAATGTTAACTAACTATAACACAATTAAAAATCGTATTGATCGTCTCCGTGAGTTAGAAAAAATGGAAGAGGACGGTACTTTTGATGTACTTCCAAAAAAAGAAGTAATTAAGCTTAGAGCTGAAATGGAAAGACTAGAAAAGTTTCTTGGCGGGATTAAAGACATGAAAGAAATGCCAAGTGCTCTTTTTGTTGTAGATCCCAGAAAAGAGAGAATTGCTATTAAAGAAGCTCATATTTTAGGAATACCAGTGGTATCAATAGTAGATACTAATTGTGACCCTGATGACGTTGACATGGTAATCCCTGGGAATGATGACGCCATTAGAGCAGTAAAGTTACTTACTGCAACGATAGCAAATGCAGTCCTAGAAGGTAAGCAAGGATTCCAAACTGAAGAATAGTTTAGTTTTAACAATAATAAGGTAAGGGTTTGGGGGATTATCCCTTACTCCCTTACCTTTAAAAATATTATAGGGAGGCGTTATTATAATGAATATTACTGCAGCGATGGTAAAAGAGATTAGAGAAAAAACTGGTGCAGGTATGATGGATTGTAAAAAAGCTTTAGCAGATGCAGAAGGAAATATGGAAAAGGCAGTAGAAATATTAAGAGAGAAAGGTCTTGCTGCCGTTGCTAAAAAAGCAGGTAGAATTGCAGCTGAAGGATTAGTGGAAGCCTACATACATGGTGGTAGAATTGGCGTTCTTGTGGAAGTAAACTCTGAAACAGATTTCGTTGCTAAAAACCAAGAGTTTAAAGATTTTGTTAAGGATGTAGCTATGCAAATAGCAGCTTCAAATCCTCAATATGTAAGCAGGGAAGAAGTACCACAAGATGAGATTGAAAAAGAAAAAGATATTCTAAAGAAGCAAGCTCTAAATGAAGGTAAACCAGAAAAAATTGTAGAGAAGATGGTTGAAGGTAGAATTGATAAGTTCTATAAAGAAGTATGTCTACTGGAACAACCTTTTGTAAAGAATCCTGATATAACAGTGAGTGAGCTTTTAACTGAAAAAATTGCTAAAATAGGCGAAAACATAAGTGTTAGAAGATTTGTAAGATTTGAAGTTGGAGAAGGGATAGAAAAAAAATCCGAAAATTTTGCAGAGGAAGTAGCAAAGCAAATGGGACAATAGTCTTTAAAGAGAACACTTTTTGTGTTCTCTTTTAAAATAATAATTGTGCAAGTTGAATTGGCATATAAGTCTACAGGTTTTAAATTGTAGATTTTAGTATAAACTATATATTAAAAATAAAGGATTTTTTTGCTGGTTGTAGAAATAATTAGATTGGAGGCAACTATATGAATACACCTCTATATAAAAGAGTACTGTTAAAATTAAGTGGTGAGGCATTAGCAGGAAAAAAAGGTTTTGGACTAGACACAGAAACAATAAATAAAATTGCTCAGCAAATCAAAAGTGTTACTGAGGAAGGTGTACAGGTTGCAATTGTTGTTGGCGGAGGCAACTTTTGGAGAGGAAGAAGTGGGGAGGGGATGGATAGAACAACTGCTGATTACATGGGAATGATGGCAACGGTTATAAATGGATTGGCGTTACAGGATGCTCTAGAAAATACTGATATTGTAACTAGAGTACAAACTGCCATTGAAATGAGACAAATTGCTGAACCATATATTAGACGTAGAGCTGTAAGACATTTAGAAAAAAACAGAGTTGTTATTTTTGCTGCAGGGACGGGTAATCCATATTTTTCTACGGATACAACAGCTGCATTAAGAGCTGCAGAGATCGAAGCGGATATTATTTTATTAGCAAAAAAGGTAGATGCGGTATATGATAAGGATCCACATGTGAATAATGATGCCATAAAATTTGAAGAATTAACCTATTTAGATGTTCTAAAGCTAGAGTTAAAAGTAATGGATTCAACAGCTACTTCATTATGTATGGATAATAAGATACCTATTAAGGTTTTTAGCTTAGATGAACCAGAGAATATTCTAAAAGTTATTTATGGAGAAAAAATAGGAACATATATTCACAGTGATACTTAAAAAAATATTATATAAAAGAGGAGGAGATTATATGAATTTAGAAATACATAATAATTTAGAGGATAAGATGAATAAAACCTTAAAAGTTTTAAAGGATGACTTAAATAGTATTAGGGCAGGAAGAGCCAATCCTTCAATGCTAGACAGACTTACTATTGATTATTATGGAACCATTACACCTATTAAGCAAATTGCTTCTATAACTGCTCCAGAACCAAGACTAATTACTATCCAACCTTATGATCCGTCTGTAATGACTACTATTGAGAAGGCTATTCAACAATCGGATTTAGGTATTAATCCTTCTAATGATGGTAAAGTAATAAGATTGAACATTCCTCAGCTAACAGAGGATAGAAGAAAAGACCTTACAAAAATAGTTAAAAGAACAGGGGAAGATAGCAAAGTAGCTATTAGAAATGAGCGTAGAAATGCAAATGATACCCTGAAAAAGATGGGAAAAGATGGAGAGTTGACTGAGGACGATTTAAAAGCTGCACAAGATGAAGTGCAAAAAATTACTGATAAATTTATTAAGCAAATTGATATCATGACTGAAAATAAAGAAAAAGAAATATTGGAGGTATAGTATTGACAGTAATCCCAGATATTTTAGGATATAAACTAAAGGATGCTGAAGCTATATTAAAAGCATCTTCATTAGAGTATACTATAACAGAAAGTCTTGCTTTAAAGCATGATAAGCAAAAGATTCCCAGGATCATACAAGTAAGAAATCTACCAGGCAGCACAATAGAATTGATAATATCTTATTTTTAAGCCTCCATTTAGGAGGTTTAAAAATAGTTAAGGTGGTTTTATCATTATGAGGGCGATAAAGGACATGAGTAGTATTAAAAAAATTGAAGGATTTGATATCGATATAGAAAAAATTCCAAAACATATTGCGATAATTATGGATGGAAATGGTAGGTGGGCACAAAAAAGAAAGCTTCCAAGGGCATTAGGACATAGAGCAGGTGTAGATGCTATAAGAGATGTGATAGAAACCTCCTCAAATATTGGTATTAGCTATTTATCCATCTATGCTTTTTCAACCGAAAACTGGAAAAGGCCGCAGGAAGAAATATCAACTTTAATGAAATTATTAATTGAATACTTAAGAAAAGAAGTGAAAGAACTGCACAAAAATAATGTACGTATTAATACAATAGGAAATATAAAAAAATTTCCAGAGGATGTACAAAACGAAATAAATAAAGCTAAAGAGTTAACAGAGCATAACAATGGGTTATGCGTAAATATAGCTCTAAACTATGGTGGGCGGGATGAAATTACTAGGACAGTAAAAAAGATTTGTAATGAATTTTTGAATGATGGATTAGTAATAGATGATATTGATGAGAAATTAATAAATGCATATCTTGATAGTAGCAATATACCAGATCCAGATTTATTGATCAGGACCAGCGGTGAATACAGGTTGAGCAATTTTCTTTTATGGCAATGTGCTTATTCAGAACTCTGGTTTACTGAAGTGCACTGGCCAGATTTCACTGGAAAACACTTATTACAGGCAATAGAAGATTTTCAAAAAAGACAAAGACGATTCGGTGGAATATAGGAGGTAATTTCATGTTAAAAAGAATAATTAGTGGTATTATTGGAATTCCTCTTTTAATATTTATTATTTTACAAGGTGGACTTGTATTATATCTAGGTACAATGGTGGTATCTTTAATAGGATTATATGAGTTTTATCAGGCTATGATCTTTAAAAAACTAAATCCTCTAAAGGGTATTGGGTATGGATTATCTATTATTATACTATCGATGTTTTATGCTGACATGGATGGAAAAATAATTATACTTTCTATATTTTCTGCTATTCTTTTACTAAGTGGTATACAATTATACAATTCTAAATATACTATCTTAGATAATAGTATAACATTATATGGATGTGTCTATGTTACAATTTTTTTAGGACATATTCTTTTGACGGATAAACTACATAATTCATTTATCATCTGGTTAATCTTTATAATAGCATGGGCAACAGATACGTTTGCATATTTTGGAGGATACTTTTTTGGGAATAAAAAGCTATGCCCTAGCGTTAGCCCTAAAAAGACGGTAGAGGGAGCAATCGCTGGAATAATGGGTTCTATGATTTGCTGTGGTATTTTTGGATACATTTTTTTAATAGAGGATATTTTATTGGTGATATTAGTAGGACTTATAGGAAGTATAATTTCACAACTAGGAGATTTGACAGCTTCTCAAATAAAAAGATATGTAGGAATTAAAGATTTTGGCAATATCATACCAGGACATGGCGGTGTGTTAGACAGGTTTGACAGTATACTTTTTACAGCCCCAACAGTTTATTATTTCTTTGTTTTATTCATGCAAGTGTAAAAAAGATAAGCATAGCAAAAAAGCAATGCTTATTTTATTGAGTAGAGGTGAATACATAATGAAAAATATTAGTATTTTAGGGTCAACTGGATCCATAGGAAAGCAAACATTGGAAATTGCAAGAGAGCATCCAGAAAAGTATAAAATAGTAGGATTAGCTGTTATGAATAATATAGATGAGTTAGAGCTTCAAATTGAAGAATTTCAACCAAAGCTTGTAACGGTTTTTGATGAAGCTAAAGCAAAAATCCTAGCATCTAGAATAGCATCTAAAATAAAAGTGTATTATGGGGTAGAAGGGCTTATAGAGGTAGCTAGTCACCAGGACAATCACATGGTAATAAACTCAGTAGTTGGAAGTATTGGTGTATTACCTACAATAGCTGCAATTAAAAATAAAATAGACATAGGATTAGCTAACAAAGAAACTTTAGTAGCTGCTGGCAAGTTAGTTTTAGAAGAATGCAAAAAAAACAATGTAAGTATAATACCTGTAGATAGTGAACATTCAGCAATTTTTCAATGCATACAGGGTGAGACTGATGAAAATATAGCTAAAATAATACTAACTGCTTCCGGTGGGCCTTTTAGAAATTGGAGTTACCAAGATATAGAAAACGCTGCAGCAAAAGAAGCATTAAAGCATCCTAATTGGAGTATGGGTAAAAAAATATCTATTGATTCAGCAACACTAATGAATAAAGGTCTAGAAGTAATCGAAGCAAGATGGTTATTTGGCATAGATGTGGAGAAAATAGAAGTAGTTATTCATCCCCAAAGTGTTATACATTCTATGGTAGAAACAATAGATGCTTCTATCATTGGACAATTAGGAGTTCCTGATATGAAGTTACCAATTCAATATGCTCTTTCTTATCCAAAGAGAATTAAAGGAAAGGTTAAGAAACTAGATTTCAAAAGATATAATACTTTAACCTTCGAAGAACCTGATTTTGTAAGATTCCCTTGCCTAGAGCTTGCATATGCGGCCATGAAAATAGGAGGAACAATGCCTTGCGTATTAAACACTGCTAACGAAGTTTTAGTAGACTACTATTTAAAAGATAAAATAAAGTTCTACGATATTGCAAAATACATTGAAAAAATCATGGGAGCTCACAATGCATTTCATTATAATAATGTAGAAGAATTATTAGCTTTAGAAGAATGGGTTAAAAGTTGGTTATTAGATGAATTAAGATAGGATGGTGTTATTATGTTTACAGCACTTACGGCTATTCTTGTTTTTGGTTTGTTAGTTTTTTTTCATGAACTAGGGCATTTTAGCATTGCTAAAATGGTAGGCATCAAAGTCCATGAATTTGCCATTGGTATGGGACCTAGACTGTTAAAATATACTAAAGGAGAGACCGATTACTCCGTTAGAATGCTGCCCATTGGTGGATATGTAAAAATGGAGGGAGAAGATGAAAATTCTGATGATCTTAGAAGCTTTAGCAATAAGACGGTAGGAGAAAGAATAGCAGTAATTTTTGCAGGTCCTTTCATGAATTTTATTCTAGCTATGATTTTATTTGCTATTATATTTTATAATGTTGCAGGAACCCCTACAACAACGATTGAAGAAGTAATAGAGAATTCCCCTGCAGAATCAGTAGGCATTCAAAAAAATGATGAGATCATATCGATTAATAATGCTGCAGTAAATGATTGGGAGCAATTAGTCCAAAAAATAAACGATTCAGAAGGAGTAACTCTAAAGATAGGATTGGTTAGAGGTAATGAAAAAATTGAAAAAATAGTAGCACCACAGATAGAAGAAGAAACAAATCGATATATGATTGGAATAGTCCCCCACACTGAGAAATCATTTACATTAGCTATGAGAGGAAGTTATCTTCAGACAAAGATGATTTTCACTGAAATGTTTGGATTTTTCAGAGGTTTACTGACACGACAAACAACTGACGCAGAGGTTGTAGGTCCAGTGGGAATCATAAGTTTAGTTGGGCAGGCTAGTCGAGATGGATTATATAATGTCTTGTACTTAGCTGGACTGATAAGTATAAATTTAGGTATAATAAACCTATTGCCAATACCAGCATTGGATGGCAGCAGAATTTTATTTTTAGTTTTTGAATTCTTCAGAGGAAAACCAGTAGACCCAGAAAAAGAAGCAATGGTGCATATGGTAGGTTTAGCATTATTAATGCTGTTAATGATTATTATTACTTATAAAGATATCTTAACTATTTTTAGCGGATAAAACCAATAAACCTATAATGTAAGGGTGATAGAAATTGAGAAAAAAGACAAAGGTAGTGCATTGTGGCGATGTACTTATCGGTGGGAATAATCCCATATCAGTTCAATCTATGACAACTACTGATACGAGAGATGTACAGGCAACAATAACACAAATAAAAGCCTTAGAGGAAACAGGATGTGATCTTGTTCGGGTGGCAATCCCTAATCTAGAGGCAGCTCATGCATTAAAGGAAATAAAAAATCAAATTACAATCCCTATTGTTGCAGATATACATTTTGATTATCGTTTAGCTCTTGAATCAATTAAACAAGGAGTAGATGGATTAAGACTAAATCCTGGCAACATTGGAGATAAAAATAGAGTAAAAGAAGTAGTGAAAGAAGCACAGAAAAGAAATATTAAAATTAGAATAGGTGTAAATGCTGGCTCCTTAGAAAAAAAAATATTAGAGAAATATGGATATCCTTCTGCGGACGGAATGGTGGAAAGTGCATTAAATCACATAGCCATATTAGAAGAAATGAATTTTTCTAATATTGTTGTTTCTTTAAAGGCTAGTGACATATATTTAACCATAGAAGCTTATAAGAAAATTGCAGAAGTAATTAACTACCCATTACACCTAGGAATAACAGAAGCAGGCACTTCATGGACAGGAACAATTAAATCTTCCATAGGAATCGGAGCGCTCCTTTTAATGGGGATTGGTGATACAATAAGGGTTTCTTTAACAGGAGAGCCAACAGAAGAAGTGAGAGTTGGTAAGCAGATATTAAAATCATTAGGAATGCTTCAAAATGAAATCACGATTATTTCCTGTCCTACTTGTGGAAGATGCAATATTAACCTAATTACTTTAACACAGGAAATAGAAAAGAAACTTGAAAATATCAAAAAACCATTGAAGGTTGCAATCATGGGTTGTGCGGTAAATGGTCCAGGAGAGGCTAAAGATGCGGATATAGGAATTGCTGGAGGAGTTAATGCAGCATTATTATTTAAAAAAGGAAAAATAGTAGGAAAAGTTTTAGAAGAAGATATAGTGAACACACTACTTAGAGAAATTGAAAAAATGTAGCAAGGGAGCATTTTTATGAAAATATCTGCTATTATACCTGCCTATAATGAAGAAAACAGAATAAAGGACGTAATTGAACCTATCTATAAATCAAAATTGGTTACAGAAATTATTGCAATTGATGATGGTTCCGAAGATAATACTTTCTTGGTAATTAATGAGTATTCCAATATAAATGGGATCCAACTAAGAGAAAATAAGGGTAAAGCTGAGGCAATTAAAATAGGGTTAAAGGATTGTGATGCAGATATTATTTTATTAATAGATGCAGATTTAGTAGGATTGAAATCACATCATATTGAATCCCTGTTGGAACCGTTGTTAAAAGAAGATTATGAAATGACTGTTGGGATTTTTCATTCTGGAAGATTTATTACAGATTTAGCACAAAAATTTGCACCCGATCTTTCTGGACAAAGAGCTTTTAAAAGATCGCTAGCACAGGATATTATTGACTTGAATATGAGTGGGTACAGCTTAGAGATTGCTATATCTCAATATGTAAGAAAAAATAATATCAAAACAAAATATGTAGTACTAGAAGATATAAGTCATATTATGAAGGAAGAAAAGCTTGGTCTCACTAAAGGAATGGTATGGAGACTAAAAATGTATAAGGATATACTAAAACATTGGGTTAACTAGAATAGGAGGAACCATATGGATCCTTTAAACAAACAGATGAGAATAAAAGATTTTGCCAAAGAACTTGGATTGACACCAGTAGCTTCGTTACAAAATACTACTGTGGAAGGTGTTAAACTATATAAAAAAAGCAAGAAAATAGCTGTTTGCATAAAAGCTTCAAGCATTGTTGATGAAGAAGAGCTACAATATTTTATAAAAGAACTCAAAAGCAATATTAATATTGTAAAGGATATTGAGGTTAGTATCAATTATGAGCTACAGTACAAATCCTTAGAGGATTTGATTACAAACGCCTGGCATAACATTTTATTTTTACTAAAAAGAGAAATGCCAGCTGTTAAAGCTGTTGCAGAAAAAGTGACTTGGGAAATTGTTAATAGTAAGCTATCACTTAAAGTAGATGAAGCTATGATTTTTCAAAAAGCCAAAGAACGTAAAATAGACAAAACCATTGAAAAATATTTTGCAGATCAGTTTAAATGCACTATGAGATGTGTTATTACTTCTAGCAATAGACCTATTTTTGATTTATCAACTTATGAAAAACAAAAACAAGAAGAGAATAATATATTTGCAGATAAAATTAAAAAAGAGACTACAGCCTTGCAAAAAACACAAAAAAATATAGGACATACTAATAATGGAAAAGCAGTTCATGGCGGATCTAAGGTTATATTAGGCAAGCAGTTTACTGGAAGTCCTATAAAGATAAATGAAATTACTATTGATACAGAAAAAGCTATTATTGAAGGCGAAGTATTTTATGTAGAACATAGAACCTTAAACAGTGGAAAGACCATGATCATATTAAATATTACAGATTTTTCCAACTCTATCAC
Organism: Natronincola peptidivorans; assembly: GCF_900111615.1. Classification (GTDB taxonomy): domain Bacteria; phylum Bacillota; class Clostridia; order Peptostreptococcales; family Natronincolaceae; genus Natronincola_A; species Natronincola_A peptidivorans. Next base: position 222,150 of record NZ_FOHU01000001.1, read on the forward strand.
ATTGAAAATTTTTGAAGGAAAAAATCAATCGACTCCTTTAAAGGATCTAGTATCTAAAGGGCAATACATTAAAGCAAAAGGAGACATTGTTTATGATAAATACCTAAAGGAAAACATAATAATAGCTTCAGATTTATTATTACTCTCAAAAGAAGAAAGAAAAGATTTAGAAGAAACTAAAAGAGTGGAACTACACTTGCATACACAAATGTCATCGATGGATGGAATCTCCAACACATCAGATTTGATCCAATTGGCTTCAAAATGGGGTCATAAAGCTATAGCCATTACTGATCATGGTGTTGTACAAGCTTTCCCGGAAGCTATGGAGGCTTCTAAAAAGTATGGAATTAAAGTGATATATGGTATGGAGGGCTACATAGTAAACGACGAAGAAAAGTTGATAGAGATATCCAATGATAGTTATTCTTTGGAAGATGAATACATTGTATTTGATATTGAAACAACTGGGCTATCCAATGCTACAGATAAAATCACAGAAATAGGTGCAATTAAAATTAGAAACAGACAGGTGATTGACAAATTTTCTTCTTTAATTAACCCTAAAATTCCAATACCTGAAAAAATAACACAAATAACAGGTATTAACAATGAAATGGTAGAAAATGCACCTACTATAGAGGAAGTATTACCGAAATTTTTAGATTTTATCGGTACTAGCTGTGTGGTAGCACATAATGCAGCCTTTGACGTTGGGTTTATTCGAGTGAATGCCAATGAATTAGGGCATGAATTTATTAATCCAGTTGTAGATACACTAAAGCTATCAAGAATTTTATTGAGCCATTTAAAAAGACATAAGCTTAATACTATTGCAAAAGAACTGAATGTAACGTTAGAAAATCATCATAGAGCAGTTGATGATGCAAAAGCTACTGCAGAAATATTTATGAAATTTATTGATCTAATGAAGGATAAAGACATTCATACTTTACAGGATATTAATCAATTTCTAGGAAAGAAGGTGGACTTTAAAAAGCTAGATACATATCATATTATTTTACTTGCAAAAAATGAAATAGGTCTCAAAAATTTATATAAAATCGTTAGCGAATCTCATTTAAAATATTTCTATAAAAAACCAAGAATACCCAAGAGTTTATTAAACCATTATAGGGAAGGGATTATTATTGGTTCAGCTTGTGAAGGTGGGGAACTCTTTCAGGCATTACTTAATAATTTACCTGGTGAAATGATAGAACAAATAGCTAAATATTATGATTATCTAGAAATACAACCGTTAGAAAACAATGAATTTCTTGTTGAAAAAGGAATTTTAAATAGTTTTGAAGATGTTAAAAAAATAAACACTAGAATAATTGAACTAGGAGAAGAATTTGATATTCCTGTAGTTGCAACTGGTGATGTGCACTTTTTACACCAACATGATGAGTATTGCAGAAGAATATTAATGGCAGGGCAAGGCTATAGTGATGCAGATAAGCAAGCACCGTTATATTTTAAAACAACACATGAGATGCTGCATGAATTTAGTTATCTAGGAGAAAGTACTGCAAAAAAGGTTGTTGTAGATAATCCTAATGTAATTAATGAAATGATAGATGAATTGCTTCCAATACCAGATGGAACCTTTCCTCCTGAAATAGAGGGCTCTGAAGAAGAACTAAGAAAACTATGTTACGGAAAAGCTAGTAAAATTTATGGGGAACCTCTGCCCATCATAGTAAAGAATAGATTAGACAAAGAGGTTAATGCTATTATTAATAATGGTTATGCTGTTATGTATATTATTGCCCAAAAACTAGTTACTAAATCGTTGGAGGACGGTTATTTAGTTGGTTCAAGGGGGTCTGTGGGCTCATCATTTGCTGCCACAATGAGTGACATAACAGAAGTAAACCCTCTACCGCCTCATTATGTATGTGCAGAATGTAAATATTCTGAGTTTATTACCGATGGTTCCTATGGCTCAGGAGCGGATTTGCCAGATAAAAAATGCCCTGAATGTCATCATCAACTAACAAAGGAAGGACACGATATTCCATTTGAGGTTTTTCTAGGCTTTGAAGGCGATAAAGAACCAGATATTGACTTAAACTTTGCAGGTGAATATCAAAGTGAAGCCCATAAATATACAGAGGAACTTTTTGGAGAAGGAAAAGTTTTTAGAGCTGGAACCATAGGTACAATTGCTGATAAAACAGCCTATGGCTTCGTAAAAAAATACTTAGAAGGCAAACAAATGGACTACACTCAAGCAGAGGTAAATCGTCTAACTATTGGATGTACAGGTGTGAAAAGAACCTCTGGTCAGCATCCAGGTGGTGTTATGATTGTACCCAGCAATAGGGATATTCATGAATTCTGTCCTATCCAATATCCGGCTAATGATCCTAGCACTGGTGTTATTATCACACATTTTGATTATCATGCCATAAGTGGAAGATTATTAAAGTTAGATATTCTTGGACATGATGTACCAACTATTATTAAAATGCTTGAGGACATAACACAAATTAATGCACAAATGATATCATTAGATGATGAAAAAACTATGAGTATTTTTACAACGACAAAGGAGTTAAATATCAATACGCAAGATTTTAAGTGTCAAGTAGGAACTCTTGGCATTCCAGAGTTTGGAACAAAATTTGTAAGACAAATGTTGGTTGATACGCAACCTAAAACCTTCGCAGAGCTTGTTAGAATAAGTGGCTTATCTCATGGAACAGACGTATGGCTGAACAATGCTCAGGAGCTAGTAAGAAATAATACCGCAGAGTTAAAAGATGTAATTTCCACTAGAGATGATATTATGAACTACTTAATACTAAAGGGAGTGCCAGCTAAGAATGCATTTAAAATAATGGAAAATGTACGAAAGGGAAAAGGGTTAACTCCGGAAGATGAGGAGCTGATGAGGGATAATAATGTTTCTCAATGGTACATTGCTTCATGTAATAAGATTAAATATATGTTTCCTAAAGCTCATGCTGTAGCTTATGTTATGATGTCTTTTAGAATTGCATATTTTAAAGTTCATTTCCCTGAAGCCTTTTATGCTACATATTTTACAATGAAGGCAGATGATTTCGACGCTGATTTAATATCAAAAGGCAAAGAAGTGGTGAAGAATAAAATTATAGAATTAGAAAATTTGGGGAATAATATAGCTGAAAAGATGACGGCAAAGGAAAAAAACCTTTTAACAGTTTTAGAAGTTGCACTTGAAATGTATTATAGAAATATTGAATTATTACCTGTAGATATATATAAATCCGATGCAGATAAGTTTATTATTATTGATAACAAGCTTTTACCTCCACTAAAGTCATTACAAGGAGTTGGGCAAAATGCTGCCAAAAGTATTGTTACTGCAAGAAAAAATGGTGAATTTTTGTCTCTTGAGGATCTGAGAGAAAGAACAAGGGTTACAAAAACTGTGATTGAAACATTAGTTAAACACGGTTGCATTGACGATTTGCCTAATACCAACCAACTTTCTCTCTTTTAACTTGCTTGAGAAAGAAGTTTATGGTATACTCAGTGTAACAATATATGATTATTCTGTAGAGTGGGAGTTCACCCACTCTTTCCTATTTATTATAAAGAAAGTAAAAGAAAAATAGAGAAAAACATATTAAGAAAGCACATAAAGAATAAATATGAATTAAATTACAAAATATACAAGTATAATAAATCAAAACTAAATATAAGGGAGGTAATTGAATGGGGAATGCAAAAATAGAAAAAGTAACTGAGGAGTTAATCACTCCAATCTTACAAAACGAAGGATTTGAATTAGTGGATATTGAATTTAAAAAAGAAGGACCCCATAGATATTTAAGAGTGTATATTGATAAACCTGGCGGTATTACACTGGATGATTGTCAGAAGACAAGTGAGCAGCTTAGTGATAAATTGGATGAAGTAGATCCTATTGAAGAAAACTATTTCCTAGAAATATCTTCACCTGGCTTGGATAGACCATTAAAAAAAGCTAGTGACTTTGATAAATTTAAAGGAGAAATTGTAGAAGTTAAACTATATGAACCAATAAACAATAGTAAAGTCTTTGAAGGTGAACTATTAGGTTTATATGAAAATGTAATTAAATTGAATATTGCTAATGTAGGTTTAGTAGAGATCCCTAAAGAGAAAGTTGCCATTACTAAGCTTGCTATAAAATTTTAGGGGGTATATAAAATGAATGTAGAGTTTATTGACGCTCTTGAACAAATTCAAAAAGATAAAGGTGTTTCTAAAGATATATTGATTGACGCTATAGAAGCTGCTTTAATTTCAAGCTATAAAAGAAATTTTGGTTCGGCACAAAATGTAAAAATAGAAATAAATAGAGAAACCGGTGAAGTTCATGTTTATTCACAAAAAAGAGTAGTAGAACAGGTTGAGGATGAATTATTAGAAATAAGCCTTGAAGAAGCTAAAGAAATAAGTAGAAATTATGAAATTGATGATGTCATTGAAAGAGAAGTAACACCTAGAAATTTTGGAAGAATTGCAGCTCAAACAGCGAAGCAAGTAGTAGTACAACGAATTAGAGAGGCGGAGCGGGGCGTAGTATACGAAGAGTTTATTAATAGAGAGTCAGATATTATTACGGGAACTGTTGCTAGATTAGCAAAAGGAATAGTACATATTAATTTAGGAAAAACAGAAGCTATTTTGGGGCCTACAGAACAAATGCCTAATGAACAATATAACCATGGAGATAGAATCAAATCCTATATTGTTGAGGTAAAAAAGACGACAAAGGGACCTCAAGTGTTGGTATCTAGAACACATCCAGGATTAATAAAAAGATTATTTGAGCTAGAGGTTCCAGAAATCCATGACGGGGTTGTTGAAATAAAAAGTATCTCTAGAGAAGCTGGCTCTAGAACAAAGATTGCAGTAGAGTCAAAGGACTTAAATGTAGATGCTGTAGGAGCTTGTGTTGGTCCAAAAGGCACTAGAGTTCAAGCTATTGTTGATGAATTAAAAGGAGAAAAAATAGATATCATTAAATACAGTGAGGACCCCAGTGCATATATTGCCAGCTCTTTAAGCCCTGCTAAAGTAGTTTCTACAGAAGTAAACAATGATAATAAAACAGCAAAAGTTATTGTACCTGATTATCAATTATCGTTGGCTATTGGCAAAGAAGGTCAAAATGCAAGGTTAGCTGCAAAATTAACAGGTTGGAAAATAGATATAAAAAGTGAAAGCCAAGCAAAGTCTACTGAGTAGAGAGGTGATAAATTTATTATGAAAACAAAAAAAATACCTTTAAGAAAATGTATTGGATGCAATGAAATGAAAAGCAAGAAGGAACTAATTAGAATTGTTCATAATAAATTTGGCGAGACTAATGTAGACCTTACAGGAAAAGCTCATGGAAGAGGAGCGTATATTTGTAATAATAAACATTGCTTTGAGAAAACAAAAAAATCTAAAATACTTAATAGAACATTTAAAGCTGATATAGAAGAAGCTGTGTACGAAAAACTAATCAAGGAGATTGATGAATAGTGAAAAGTAATATTGCAAATCTTTTAGGTCTAGGGATGAAGGCTGGAATGATTATTTCTGGAGAAGAAACTTGCAAAAAAGAACTTAAAAAAAAAGATTATATTTAATACTTGTTGCTGGTGATGCTTCTGACAATACACGTAAAACTTTTTTAGATAAATCTACTTACTACAATGTACCTATAAGGGTTATTGCTACAAAAGAGGAATTAGGACAATGCATTGGCAAATCAACTAGAGCTGTTATTGCTATTAAAGATAAGAAGTTTGCGACGACACTTTTAGGTTATTTAGACAATAATGTTTAAATTATTATTAGGGGGTGATTATTTTGTCAAAGGTGAGAGTATATCAATTGGCAAAACAATTAGGTGTTAGTAGTAAAGAATTGATTGAAAAATTAAAGGGGTTATCAGTTGAGGTTTCAACGCATATGAGTACTCTAGAAGATGAAGAAGCAAAGCTTCTTTTAGAATTATTTACAGAAAATGAAGAGAATAGAAACATTGATAATTCCAAGGAAAAACCTCAAGAGGAAAAACCTCAAAAAGAACCTGAGAAACCGTCTAAAAATGTTGAGAAAAAATCTAACAATAAAATAGAAAAAAGCAACAAAAAAAATAAAAGCAAAAAGAAAACTAATGCTTCAAAGGAAGAAGGACACAATATTATGGTAGAAAAAGGTGAACAAGTGATACAAATTGAAGATAAGATTACAGTGAAAAACTTTTCAGAGAAAATTGACAAAAACCCAAATGAAGTGATAGCCAAACTAATAAAGTTAGGTGTAATGGCATCTATAAATCAAGAAATTGAATTTGAAACTGCTGAAGCAATAGCAACTGAATTTGAGATAAAAATTGAAAAGAGTATAAGTGAAGTAGTAGAGGACAATGACTTAATAACTATACCTATAGATGATGAAAAAGATTTAAAAGTAAGACCCCCTGTAGTGACAGTAATGGGACACGTGGACCATGGAAAGACATCTTTATTGGATGCTATTAGGAATACAAGTGTTACAGAAAAAGAAGCTGGAGGTATCACACAGCATATAGGTGCTTCTGAAGTAGAAATAGATGGAAATAAAATAGTTTTTTTAGATACACCAGGCCATGAGGCATTTACAACCATGAGAGCAAGAGGAGCAAAAGTAACAGATATAGCTATTTTAGTAGTAGCAGCTGATGACGGGGTTATGCCTCAAACAATAGAAGCGATTAATCATGCTAAAGCAGCAGAAGTGCCAATCATTGTTGCAATTAACAAAATAGATAAACCTGGAGCAAATCCAGATAGGGTTAAACAAGAATTAGCTGATCGTGGTGTTGTTATAGAAGAATGGGGCGGAGATGTTATCAGTGTCCCTGTTTCAGCATTAGAAGGAACAAATATAGATACCTTATTAGAAATGATTTTATTAGTAGCAGAAATGGAAGAATTAAAGGCAAACCCCAATCGAAGTGCTGTTGGAACTGTAATCGAGGCGGAACTTGATAAGGGTAGAGGTCCTGTAGCTACAGTACTTGTACAAAATGGAACTTTAAAAATAGGGGACTCTGTAGTTATTGGATTAACCTTTGGTAGAATAAGAGCTATGTTAAATGCTAAAGGAAAGCGTGTAAAACAAGCTATGCCTTCAACAGCTGTAGAAATAACTGGTTTTTCTGAAGTTCCTGAGGCAGGAGACCAGATGGTGGTTGTTGATGATGACAAAACTGCTAGAGATATTGTTAGTAAAAGAAAAGATAAAATTAAAGAAGAGCAAATCAAAAAAAGTCAAAAAATTTCTTTAGATGCTTTATATAGTCAGGTACAACAAGGGACAATTAAAGAGCTAAATCTAATTATCAAAGCAGATGTTCAAGGGTCTGTTGAGGCAGTAAAGCAATCTTTAGAGAAGCTATCTATAGAAAAAGTTATAATTAAACCAATACATGGTGGAGTAGGTGCCATAACTGAATCGGATGTATTACTGGCATCAGCATCTAACGCTATTATTATAGGTTTCAATGTGAGACCGACATCAAGTGCAACTGCTTTAGCAAAAAAAGAAGAGGTAGATGTAAGGACCTATAGAATTATCTATAATGCTTTAGAGGATATTCAAGCTGCCGTTGAGGGAATGTTAGATCCAGAGTTTAAAGAAGTAGAGTTAGGGAAAGCAGAAGTTAGGGCTACTTTTAAGGTGCCAGGTGTTGGGACAATTGGTGGATGCTATGTTATTGAAGGTAAAATACTAAGAAATGCAAAAATTAGATTGGTACGAGATGGAATTGTTATTCATGATGGAGAAATTGGTTCTTTAAAAAGATTTAAAGATGATGCAAAAGAAGTAGCCACTGGATATGAATGCGGTATTGGAATTGATAACTTTAACGATATGAAAGAAGGAGACATTATTGAAGCTTATGAAATGCAGGAAATTAAAAGATAAAATACGAAAGGATGAGGAATACATTGGCTTATCCTAGAGCAAGCAGACTAAATGAAGAAATGAAAAAACATATAAGTCATATCATACGTAATGAACTAAAAGATCCAAGAATCTCATCTATGACCAGTATTGTTGCAGTAGATGTCACTAGAGATTTAAGATATGCTACTGTATATATAAGTGTATTGGGAAATGAAAATGAGAAAACAGAAACTATTAAAGGTCTAGAAAAATCTTCAGGGTATGTGAGACGAGAAGTAGGTAAAAAGATAAAGGTAAGATATACACCAGAAATAGTTTTTAAGTTAGATGAATCAATAGAAAAAGGAATTGATATGTATCACAAGATTTCTAAAGTCAGTGAAAATGATAAATTACAAGAGGATGAAGACAATGAAAGCCTGGAAAAATAATCCACTAGCCTTGGTAGAAAAAAATAATACCATAGCTGTCATTTCTCATGTAGAACCTGATGGAGATAGTTTGGGCTCTCTTTTAGGCTTAGGGTTAGCCTTAAAAAAAATATGCGGTAGTGTTTATATATTCATTAATGATGATTTTCCACAAAAATACAAATTTTTACCAGGATACAAATATATAACCACATATGACAATAGCCATAACATGGACTTTGATTTTTGCTTTGTCTTAGACTGTGGTGATCTGCAAAGACTAGGTTATAGCCAAAGTATTTTAAGTAGAAGTCAAAATACCGTAAATGTTGACCATCATATCAGCAATACTGAATTTGGCAGCATTAATATTTTACAGTCAGATGCATCGTCTACATGTGAGATTATTTATGACCTACTAGAAGATTTTCAATTGCAACTTGATGTGGATATTGCTACTTGTCTATATATTGGATTAGCAACAGATACAGGAAACTTTGTTTATGATAATACAACGGCTAAAACTTTTCGCGTAGCTGCGGATTTAATGAATTATAATATCAATCTAAATGATATTTCTTACAATTTATATCAAAATAAATCTATCAACAATATAAGATTTTTAGGTCATATATTAAAGCATATGGAGATATCCTCTAATGGGAAAATTGCCATGATTATGATAACCAATAACCTGTTAGAGGAGTATAATGTTACAATTAATGAAATAGATAGTGTTATTAATTATGCCCGTGATATAAAAGGCGTAGAAATAGCTGTCATGCTAAAAGAAATAGAAGGAAACCAAGTAAAAGCAGGCTTTAGATCAAAACAAGAAGCTAATGTCAGTACATTAGCTCAAAAATTTGGTGGTGGGGGTCACAAAAAAGCCTCAGGTGCTACTATAAAAGGCAATGTAAAAGAGGCGAGAGAAAAGATTGAAAAACAAATACGAATTGATTTAGGTTGGTGATGATGCAAATTGAATGGAATTATTAATATTCTTAAACCCCCTTCAATGACTTCTCATAATGTTGTAGCAAGAGTAAGAAAAATAACGGGGATAAAGAAAGTAGGCCATACAGGAACATTAGATCCAGAAGCTGCAGGTGTGCTGCCAGTTTGTATTGGTCAAGCCACAAAAATTTCTCAATATCTTTTGGATAGCAAAAAAAAGTATCGGGCAGAATTGACATTGGGATATAAGACGGATACACAAGATGCCTCTGGAACAGTAATAGAAACAAAAAAAGTAAATAGCACACCTAAAGAAATAGAAAAGGAAATTATAGGTTTTTTAGGGGAATACCACCAGATACCACCTATGTATTCAGCATTAAAAAAGAATGGAATGAAGCTTTATGATTTAGCAAGACAAGGGATCGAAGTAGATAGAGAACCAAGAAGAGTATGTATACATGAAGTAGATATAATTCAAATCAATGAAAATATTGTTTTATTTGATGTGGTATGCTCAAAAGGAACCTACATTAGAACCCTGTGTCATGATATCGGAGAGAAATTAAACTGTGGTGGAATGATGTCATTTTTGTTGCGAACAGCTAATAATAGGTTTGATATTACATCAGCCATTACCTTAGAGGAATTAGAAAAATGCCAGGATATTAGTGCTTTATTAAAACCAATAGATTACCCCTTAGATCATCTTCCTATTCTATCTATTGATGCTAGAGATAAAAAAGCTGCATTAAACGGTAATAAAATTAATCTAGTGAACTATTCACAGCAGTACCCAATTGAGACTGAGGTAAGAGCTTATGTAGATAATGCTTTTATTGGACTTGGTATTATTAAGGAAATGGATAAAAATAATAAATATATTAAATTTTCTAGACTATTTATTTAGAGCTTAAAGGAGTATACATATGAAGGTAATAGAAGAATATCAGCAAATTGATTCAAATCGTGAAAGAAGTGTAGCTTTAGGAAACTTTGATGGTATTCATATAGGGCACCAAAAACTAATTGAGCATCTATTAGATAAAAGTGAACCAGAGAAACTAGAATCCTGTGTCTATACATTCATAAATCATACAATACCTGTTATAGCTGATCAGCAGCCTATACAGTATATTACAAATTTAAATAGTAGAAAAGAAATATTTCAAGGCTTAGGTGTTGACATGCTGTTTTTAGACAGCTTTGACAAAGAAATGATGACTTTGACCCCGGAAGCTTTTGTAGAAAAAATACTAGTTAAGGTACTTAATTGCAAAATAGCTGTTGTTGGTTTTGATTATCGCTTTGGATACAAAGCACAAGGTGATGTTGAGTTACTAAAAAAACTTGGTGAAAAATATGGATTTCAAGTTAGTGTGGTGGATGCAGTTACAATAAATGAAGAAAAAGTTAGTAGCTCTAATATAAAAAAATACTTAAAAAATGGGGACGTTGAGAAAGCTAATGCTTTTTTAGGTAGATTTTTTTCTATTAGAAATAAGGTTATTCATGGAGATGCCAGAGGTAAAAAACTTGGATATCCAACAGCAAACATTGATGTTGACCCATTACAGCTTACTCCAAAAGAAGGTGTGTATGCTACATTAATAAACATAAATAACAATACCTACATGGGAGCAACCTTTATAGGAACAAAACCAACTTTTAAATCAGAAAAAATAGCCATTGAAACTTTTATTATAGATTATGAAGGGGACCTATATCATCAATTTATAGATATTTCCTTTATTAAAAGAATTAGAGAAGAAATAATCTTCAAAAGCCCTAATGAGTTAATAAAACAAATTAATGAAGATATTAAACACATAAAAACATATTTACATAGTAATACAAATGTGTTAAAATAATTAAGGCTATGAACCTATTCTCAGTAATTTGCCTCACCAACATTTACTTAGAATAAGGGGATATGAAACAAGGAGGTGAAACTATGGAAAAAGATAAAAAGCTAACCATCATAGAATCTTACAAGACTCATGATAGTGACACTGGTTCTCCAGAAGTACAAGTAGCATTGTTAACTGAAAGAATCAATCACTTAAACGAACATTTGAAGCTTCACAAGAAAGATTACCATTCAAGAAGAGGTCTATTAAAAATGGTAGGTAAGAGAAGAAATCTGCTTAACTATGTCAAAGAAAAGAACATAGAAAGATATAGAGAGCTTATTGAGAAATTAGGATTAAGAAAGTAATGTAGAGCGGGTTTACCCGCTCTATTATTTATAAGTTGCTTTATAACCTAAAGATAGATACTTTGTATTTTTTTATTATACTAAGGTTTGTCGACTTACATAATACTTAAAAAATGACATACAATAAACAGTAATATATCAATACATAAAGGTAATAATAATTTTGAGTAGTAACATTAACAAAGGCAAAATATGAAAGGAGGATATGCATTAAAATGATAAAAACATTTAAAACTGAAGTAGCTGGCAAATCTCTAGAAGTAGAGATAGGGAAAATGGCTTTATTATCAAATGGATCTTGTTTGCTTAAGTATGGAGACACAACGGTATTAGTAAATGCTTGTGCTTCTCAAACACCAAGAGAAGGAATAGATTTTTTCCCGCTTAGCGTAGATTATGAAGAAAAATTATATGCAGCTGGGAAAATACCTGGTGGGTTCATAAAAAGAGAAGGAAGACCTTCAGAAAATGCAGTTCTAACCTCAAGGTTAATTGATAGACCAATCAGGCCATTATTTCCAAAAGGTTATAGAAATGAAGTACAAGTGATAGCTACTGTACTATCAGTAGATCAAGATCATTCTTCTGATATTGTAGCAATGATTGGCTCTTCTATAGCCCTCTCCATCTCAGATATTCCTTTTCTTGGACCTACTGGCTCTGTAAGAGTTGGTATGATTGATGGGAGATATATAATTAACCCCACCAGTAAAGAAAGACAAGTTAGCGATCTAGATATCATTATTTCTGGAACTAAAGATGCTGTCATGATGATAGAAGCTGGCGCTAATGAGTTAACTGAAAAACAGGTATTAGATGCAATTGAAGCAGGTCATGAAGAAATAAAAAGAATTGTTGATTTCATTGAAGATATTGTAGCGGAGGTTGGAAAACCTAAGAAAGAAGTAGTGCTATTTGAAATCGACGAAGAAATCGATAAGTTAGTAAGAGAGTATGCAACAGATAAATTAGCAGAAGCAATTAAAACCATTGATAAAACCGAACGAAATGAAAAGGTTGAAGGTATTAAAGCTGAAACCTTAGAACATTTTGCTGAAAAGTTTGAAGAAAACACTAAAGATATAAAAGAGGTTTTGGGCAGTATTGTTAAAGAAGAATTTAGAAGTATGATTATTCATGAACAAAAAAGACCTGACAATAGAGGCTTAGATGAAATTAGAGGGATTACCTGTGATGTTAGTATATTACCTAAAACTCATGGTTCTAGTTTGTTTACTAGAGGAGAAACACAGGTCTTAAATGTTGCAACTCTTGGAGCATTAGGAGAAGTACAAATTTTAGACGGCTTGGGAGAAGAAGAATCAAAACGATATATGCATCACTATAATTTCCCACCCTACAGTGTTGGTGAAGTAAGATTTTTAAGAGGTCCAGGTAGGCGAGAAATAGGACATGGTGCTTTAGCTGAAAGAGCTTTAGAGCCTATGATTCCATCACAGGATGAGTTTCCCTATACAATACGCTTAGTATCAGAGGTATTAGGCTCTAATGGATCTTCTTCAATGGCAAGTGTATGTGGCAGTACATTATCACTTTTAGATGCAGGGGTCCCTATCAAAAGTATGGTAGCAGGTATTGCAATGGGATTAGTTAAAGAAAATGACAAAGTGGCAATTTTATCAGATATTCTAGGAATGGAAGACTTTTTAGGGGACATGGATTTTAAGGTTGCAGGTACTGAAAAAGGTATTACAGCAATTCAAATGGATATTAAGATCCATGGTATGGAAAAAGAAGTCATGGAAAAAGCATTGGAACAGGCAAGGGTTGGAAGGTTACATATTATGGACAAAATGAAGGAAGTAATAGATACGCCTCGACCAGAACTTTCACCATATGCACCAAGAATTTTCAGGATGAAAATTAACCCAGACAAAATTAGAGATGTTATTGGAACTGGTGGAAAAATAATAAACAAAATTATTGAAGAAACTGGTGCGAAGATTGACATTGAAAATGATGGAACCATTTATATTGCGGCTGAAAACCAAGAGTTAGGTGAAAAGGCGCTAAAAACTATTGAAAATATAGTGAAGGACCCTGAAATAGGAGAGATATACAAAGGCAGAGTCATAAAAATAATGAATTTTGGTGCATTTGTAGAGATTTTGCCTGGTAAAGAAGGGTTAGTTCATATATCACATCTGGCTCATGAGAGAGTGAATAAAGTAGAAGATGTGTTAAAAGTAGGACAAGAAATAGATGTAAAAGTAATGGAAATTGATCCCCAAGGAAAGATAAACTTATCTCACAAAGCATTATTACCTAAACCAACGAATAAAGAAAATAAACAAGAGAATGATAAGAAAGCATAAACCCAAAAAAGGTTTATGTTTTTTTATGATTTTAAAGATAATAACATTGAATCATAAAAAAATTACTCTGAATGTGGTTTACTTATGAAAAATAGAAGAATATCTCTTTCCAAAGAATAACTCCCAGGTTTTGGAATAGTATAGTATCAAAACCATAGTTTATAGGAGGAGAGAGTAGATGATAGTAATTGTAAATAAAAAAGCACTAAAAGGTATTATTTTAATCATGGTAATAATACTAATAATTGTAACGAGTATCGTAATCAATCATAACAAAAACCATACTTCAGTAACTACAACCTATGTTCTCAACAAGCCAATAGAGCAAGGGAATGAAAAAAGTAATTATATAGCATTTGCATGTAATGTAGACTGGGGCAATGAAGTAATACCAGATATACTAGAAATATTGGAAGAAAGAAATATAAAAATCACATTTTTTGTAACAGGAAGGTGGGTTAAGGCTTATCCTCAACTATTTGAAACCATTGTTAAGGCAGGGCATGAAATTGGTAGCCATGGTTATCAACATCTAGATTATAGTAAATTATCATTGGAACATAATAAAAAACAAATTAAAGATGCAGAGATAGTAATTATGCAACATATAGAAACTAAGCCTACTCTATTTGCACCTCCATCAGGAGCTTATAATCAATATACACTAATGGCAGCTGAGGAATTAGGTTATAAAACAATTTTATGGTCTATAGATACTATAGACTGGCGACAAGGTAGCACAAAAGATATTATTGTAAAGAGAGTTATGGAAAAACCTGATCATAAAGGTGGAATCATATTGATGCACCCTATGCCAGAAACTGCAAAAGCCATTCCTATACTTATAGATGAACTTCAGAGCAAGAACTTACAGGTTGGAAGAGTAAGTGATGTAATAGGGGATTAGGTTGCATATGTTGCCTAACTGAATTATAATTTATATTGTACATGAAAATACTTACATAGGAGGATAAAATGTATAAGAGATATACACTAGACAATGGATTAAGAATAGTTACAGAGCATATTCCTTTTGTAAAATCGATATCTATCGGAGTTTGGATTGAAACAGGATCGAAGCATGAAACAAGTGAAAATAATGGAATTTCTCATTTTATTGAGCATATGCTATTTAAAGGGACAACTACCAAAACTGCCAAAGAAATTGCAGAGACAATAGATGGCATAGGAGGACAAATTAATGCCTTTACCAGTAAAGAATGTACTTGTTATTATACAAAGGTATTAGATTCTCATTATGAGCTAGCTATTGATCTATTAGCAGATATGCTTTTTAATTCTAAGTTTGACAAAGATGATATGCAAAAGGAAAAAAGTGTTATTTATGAAGAAATAAGTATGTATGAAGATTCACCAGAAGATTTAGTTCACGATTTATTATACCAATCTATTTTTAAAAATAGTGCATTAGGCCTTCCTATCCTGGGAATTAATGAATCCCTTAATAAGATTAATAGGGATAGTATTATTGAACATATGAATAAGTATTATGTACCAAACAATGCTGTAATATCTGTAGCAGGTAATTTTGATGAGGATAACTTACTAAGAACAATAGAAAGTAAATTTGGACATTGGAAAGAATCAAAAAGTCTAGCATTAAAAGAAGAAACTTCGAAATATAATTATGGAGAATTTTATAAGACTAAGGATATTGAACAGACCCATCTTTGCCTAGGCTTTAAAGGGATAACCCTAGGGGAAAATAAGTTATATCCTTTACTAGTAGTTAATAATATCTTAGGAGGAAGTATGAGCTCTAGACTATTTCAAAATATTAGGGAAGAGCGAGGACTGGTTTACTCCATCTACTCTTACCCATCTACTTATAAAGGAGGAGGTCTATTAACCATTTATGCTGGCATGAATCCTGATTTATTGGAAGAGGTTAAAAGGTTAATATTTAATGAACTAGAAGAGCTAAGGATAAGCGGGTTATCAGCTTTAGAAGTAAATAAATCTAAGGAGCAGTTAAAAGGCAATTATATTCTGGGATTAGAGAGTACAAGTAGCAGAATGACGTCAATAGGTAAATCAGAGCTATTATTGAAAAAAATATATAGTCCTAAAGAAATCATTGAGAAGATTGATGCAGTAAAGTTGGAGGATACTGAAAAGATAATTAAAGAGATTATTGACTTAAATAAGGTTACTTTAACAGTAGTAGGAAAAGCAGATGAAAGAGAATAAGGTTAATTACTAGCCTTATTTTTTTGCCCCATTCAGTCATAAAAAATATTATCATAAATGATAATGAATATTTTATATTTTCGATTAATATATTTGTTAAGACAAGTTTTCCTAAGGAAATAACCAACATGTAAATGAACATAGATTTATTTATGAAATTTTCTGTTGGAAACTCATACATCGTGTAGTTTAAAACTTGTGATAAGAATAAATACATAGAAATAAAAGAAGAGGAGGAGAATGACTTATGCGATTTAGTACAATAGGTGGCAAAGAAATTGTAAATTTATGTGATGGAAGTCGCTTGGGAATTATTGCAGAATCGGATTTATTAATAAATGAAAAAACAGGAAAAATTGTTGCGTTACTAATACCTGATGAAAAAAACTTATTTAATTTTTTTGCTAGCAACTCACTTTTAGAAATACCTTGGGAAGCTGTTAAGAAAATTGGTAATGATATGATCATAATAGAACTAGAGGATGAAAAAAAGAGAAAATATTCTTTATAGATTATGAAACTATTTAGAATGAAAGAAACATTATTAGAAAAATCCATCATAATTCTAGAATAAGAATAGTTGATCATTAAAAGGTAAAAATAATATTAGCATCAAAAAAAATATTAGAGGTGAATTATGATGAAGGATAATAAATCAGATACAAAAAATAAAGAAGGAAAAGAAGATTCAATAAAACAAGCTATAAGTCCTGATTTAGCAAACATTAATACTTTAGGAACGCCTGAAATACCTAAAGCGGATGAAAAAATTCATACTATTACAATTATAGGACATATTGAAGGGCATACAGTAGCACCTCCTCAGAATAAAACTACAAAATATGAGCATATTATTCCCCAATTGGTTGCAGTAGAAGAAAATCCTAATATTGAAGGCATGTTAGTGATCCTTAATACAGTGGGGGGGGATGTAGAAGCAGGATTAGCAATATCAGAACTTATACACAGTCTATCTAAGCCGAAGGTAACCCTAGTATTAGGAGGCAGTCATAGTATAGGTGTTCCATTAGCTACCTCAGGGGATTATTCCTTCATAGCTCCTACAGCTACTATGACCATTCATCCCATTAGAATGACAGGACTTGTTATAGGTATACCACAAACCTTTAAGTATTTTTCTAAAATGCAGGATAGGATTACTGATTTTGTTATTAGAACATCTGGGATTACAAAAACAGCATTGATGGAGTTAATGAATTCAACTGATGAACTAGCAAATGATGTAGGCAGTATACTTATAGGAGAAGATGCAGTAAAATACAAGTTAATTGATGAAGTAGGTGGATTAAACAAAGCTATGGAAAAACTCCAGCAATTGATTAAAGAAAGAAAAGAATAATTAATTTTTTTAAAAAGTGTTAATGCTACAGATTAACACTTTTCTTAGTATTTGAAATATATGATTTGTAGAATTAATCATTATGGTGTAAAATTATTATAAAAGTATTAATTATAGCGCAGAGTTCTGCGCTATAATTAATATAACGGATTTACACATAGCAGATCAAAGCTAGAAGATTTATAATTTACTATATATATTGATGGGGTGAATATTTTGAATAGAAAAAATACTAAAAAAAACAAGCAGATTAATAAGAAATTTACTCTCTTTAAGAATCAATTTAACAATGAAATATATGGAATTTTCACCATTGCGTTAGGATTAATTCTTTTAACAGCATTACATAGTAATAGCGCTGGAAAAGTAGGCAAGGGTCTGGAGTATTTGTTGATGGGCTTATTTTCTAATGTTGCTCTGCTACTGCCTTATGGGTTAGTTTTGTTTGGTGTTTTAATGTTTATTGATAAACCTTTTTGGAAAGAACTAAAAGGCGTTTTATTCTTTTCTTTAATATTCTTATGTTTATTAATATTTAAGTCCTTACTTGACATAGAATTTATCGAAGAAATATCTAACTACGGATTTTTTCAATCAACTAAGATCATCTTTGACAGAGGCGCCGAGGGGATTGGTGGAGGGATTTTTGGAGTAGCTGCAACATATGTTTTAGTAAATTTATTTGGACAAGTTGGAAGCTATATCATAATTACTGCTTTATTTCTTATTTCCTTAATCATGTATACTAAAATTTCTTTATTAGAATCCGCAAAGAAAATCAAAATTTATAGCAGTAAATTATTTTTACATTTTAAGACATTTTTATCCAAGGATAAGAATACTGTTCAAAACATAGAAGATAGTATATCAATGGAAGAGGGCAATAATAAAAAACAGATATCATTAGAACAAGATATTGGAATCAATGAGAAGAGTGTTGATGAAAAGATAAAAATATTAGATTATACTGCTATTAATAATCAACCAATAGAAGCTATAGAAGAAGATTTTTCAGGGTGTGATAATAATCCAGAAGAAAACAATGAAAATAAAAGCACCCCTTTAGTTATTGGCGTTGAAGGATATAATACTAATGATAAGATAGTGTATGATTTGCCAAGCAGCGATTTGCTAAACAAAATAGATTATATTCCTAATAAAGATGATAAGAAAAAGATTTTTTCAAAGGCTAAGATATTGGAGGAAACCTTGAAAAATTTTGGCGTGCAGGCTAAAGTATTACAAGTTAGTAAAGGACCTACTATTACAAGATATGAACTACAACCAAGTATAGGTGTAAAAGTTAGTAGAATCGTTAGTTTAAGCGATGATATAGCCTTAAATTTAGCAGCTCCTGCCATAAGAATTGAAGCACCTATTCCTGGAAAAGCTGCTATTGGAATTGAAATACCTAATGAGGATATAGCTACTGTAACCTTAAGAGAAATTATTGATAGCGATAATTATCAATCATCAACGGCGAATTTAGCATTTTCGCTAGGAAAAGATATTTCTGGAAGCCCAGTTATTACTGATATCAGCAAAATGCCTCATCTATTAATTGCTGGAGCTACAGGATCAGGCAAAAGTGTGTGTATAAATACATTAATACTTAGCTTACTGTATAAGACAACTCCGGAGGATGTTAGATTGTTGCTAATTGACCCAAAAGTTGTAGAATTAAACCAGTATAATGGTATTCCTCATTTGTTGATTCCTGTTGTGACAGACCCCAAAAAGGCAACCGGAGCTTTAAATTGGGCGGTGCAGGAGATGACGCAAAGATATAAAATGTTTGGAGAAAATGGTGTCAAAGATATTGCAGGGTACAATGATAAATCTAGCGATAACAAGCTGCCTTATATTGTAGTAGTTATAGATGAATTAGCAGATTTAATGCTAGTGGCACCTAACGATGTGGAGGATGCTATATGTAGATTAGCTCAAATGGCTAGAGCAGCAGGGATTCATTTAATAATAGCAACTCAAAGACCATCAGTAGATGTTATTACAGGAGTTATTAAGGCCAATATACCATCGAGAATTGCATTTTCAGTTGCTTCACAAACTGATTCTAGAACGATATTAGATATGGGAGGGGCAGAGAAATTATTGGGCAAAGGTGATATGCTATTTCATCCAATTGGTGCAAGTAAGCCAATAAGAATACAGGGAGCTTTTGTCTCAGAAAAAGAGGTTGAAAGGGTAGTATCTTTTATAAAAGAGCAAATTGAAATACCCAGTTATGAAGCTGAAATAATTGATAAAATTGATAAGAATAATACTATTCAGGAAGATACTGATACAGATGAGTTATTTAATGATGCTTTAAGGATAGTTATAGAGAATCAACAGGCTTCTATTTCAATGCTACAAAGAAAACTGAAGATAGGATACAACAGAGCCGCAAGACTGATTGATGAAATGGAAGCTAAAGGAATTGTTGGTCCTCATGAAGGAAGTAAACCAAGACAAGTACTTATTGACAAAGAAACAGTAATAGAGGAGCGAAGTTCATAAAAATATACTTATTATAGAAAGTTATATATACGCAGGTGAAAAACTTATGATTAGAACTATTAATGTTAGTGATGTATTTAATAAAGATGAAAAAATCTTTATTGATGTAAGATCCCCTTATGAATTTAATGAGGGTACAATTCCCAATGCAATAAATATGCCTCTATTCAATGATGAAGAGAGAATAGAGGTAGGCAAAATCTACAAAAGTCAAGGTGTTAATGATGCAATAATAAAAGGCTTGGAGTTTACTGCAATAAAGCTGCCACCTTTATATAAAAAAGTCATAGAATTATGTGAAGCGAAAAAAGACATCATAATTTTTTGCTCTAGAGGAGGATTAAGAAGCAGTTCCGTTACCAATCTTTTGGATACACTAGGTGTAACTGTCTTCCAATTAGAAGGAGGATATAGGGCTCTACGTAAATTCACCTTAGATTATTTTCGTAATATTGATCATTATCACCAGTTTATTGTACTGCATGGATACACAGGTGTTGGAAAAACTGAAATATTGAAGGAACTAGCTGCAAGAAACATTCCTATTTTAAACTTTGAACAAATGGCACAAAATACAGGCTCAGTATTTGGAAGTATCGGCTATTTTGAAAGAACTATTAATCAAAAAACTTTTGAAGCTTCAATCATAGATGCTTTAATAAAAGCAAGTAACAAAACTATTGTAGTAGAAAGTGAAAGTAGAAGAATAGGAAATGTGGTTATTCCTAAGGAATTATATAGGCTTTTGAATGCTGGAAAGCATGTTTATATAGAAACATCAGTGGAGAACAGAATAAAAAGATTAGTAAATGACTATGTTATTAAACTACCAAATGGTGATGAATATTTGAAGGAATGCATCGCACACTTAAGAAAACGAATGGGAGATAAAAATATAGCTAGATATGTAGAATTAATTCAAAATAAGCAACATGAAAAAGTTATAAAAGAATTAATCCTAAATTATTATGACCCATTATATAAGTCTTCCTTTAAAAAATATAATTATGATTTATTCATAAACTATGATAGAATTGATAAGGCAGTAGATAAAATAGAAGACTATTATGGTAGATAGAAAGGTAGATGTAAATATGAATTTAACTATTTATTTAGAATCCCTAGGATGCTCTAAAAATTTAATTGATGCAGAAATAATGCTGGGCTTACTAAATAAGTATGGCTATAAACTAACAACCAATAAATTTAAAGCTGATATAATTATTGTTAATACCTGTGGATTTATTGACACAGCAAAAGAAGAGTCAGTAAATAAGATTATTGAAATGGGCATATTAAAAAAAGAGAAACTCAAACTACTAATTGTTACGGGTTGTTTAGGCGAGAGATATGCTAATGAACTGCTAAAAGAACTACCGGAGGTAGACGCGATTATCGGTACTGGAGACTACAGTGAAATAATTGATGTTATTCATGAAAGCTTACAGGGTAATAAAACTATTAGGATAGGTAATATAGATAGAGTATATGATGAATCTTTACCAAGGTTTCAAACATCACCTTCTTATAGTGCATATGTTAAAATTTCTGATGGGTGTAATAACTATTGTACCTATTGTATTATACCTAAATTGAGAGGTAAATATAGAAGTAGAAAAATAGAAAACATCACTAGAGAAGTAGAAAAATTAGCACAAAAAGGAGTTAAAGAAGTAATTTTGATTGCTCAAGATACAACTAGATATGGAATAGATTTATATCAGGAATATATGCTACCGAAATTATTAGAAGAATTAAGCAAGATACATGGTATCGAATGGATAAGAATACTGTATTGTTATCCAGAGATGATCACTGATGAGCTGATTGATACGATTGCAAAACATGACAACATATGTAAATACATTGATATACCTATACAGCATTGTAGTAATGAAATATTGAAGAAAATGAATCGAAGAACAACAAAAGATAAACTAATTGAAGTGATTAACAGACTACGGAAGCGAATTCCTAACATTGTTATCAGAACCTCCTTAATTATTGGTTTCCCAGGAGAAGAAGAAAAACACTTCGATGAATTAGTAGACTTTATAAAGGAAATAAAGTTTGAGCGGTTAGGTGCTTTTGCTTACTCTCAGGAAGAAAATACTCCAGCTGCTAAAATGTCTAATCAAGTTCCTAAAGATGTTAAGGATTTAAGACAGAAAAAAATTATGGAAATACAACAACAAATTTCTCTTGAAAAAAACAAAGGAAAAATTGGAGAATTAATAGAAGTATTAGTAGAAGAAAAATTAGATGGAAGCAATGAGTATTTAGGACGAACAAAAGGTGATGCACCAGATATAGATGGTGTAGTATATATTCAATCAAAATCATCATTAAAGCCTGGTGACATTATTAAAGTTAAGATTAATAATGCACTAGAGTATGATTTGATAGGAGAGAGAATAGATGAATTTAGCCAATAAATTGACTTGCTTGAGAATCATTTTAATACCAGTCTTTATGATGTTCTTGCTAAATAGAATTCCCTATGGTGTAGAAATTGCTGCAGTAATATTTATAATAGCTGCTATCACAGATGCATTAGATGGATATGTTGCTAGAAAAAAAAATCAAATCACAACATTGGGGAAGTTTATGGATCCATTAGCAGATAAATTATTAGTTTCAGCTGCACTAATATCTTTAGTACAGATGGGTAAATTATCAGCTTTAGTAGTAGTTATTATTATAGCAAGAGAATTTACTATTAGTATTCTTAGGGCTGTAGCGGCTGCTGAAGGAGTTGTTATTGCGGCTAGTTGGTGGGGTAAATTAAAAACCATTACTCAAATCGTAGCAATTATTGCAATATTGGTAGATAACTTTCCATTTAAATATATCAATTTCCCTTTTGACACTATTATGGTTTGGGTAGCAGTTATCTTTACTATTATATCTGGAGTAGATTATATTAGAATTAATAAGCATATTTTAAAGCACTAAAAATCTTTATAGTAATGTATATTTTTGCCTCTAGACTATTTTAAAAAGCTTAGAGGCATAAACTATTTAGTTTCATTTTAGTTTCAATTTACATTTGACCATTTGTGAATAATAAGATATAATGACATAAGAACATTTGTTCGAAAACTATGAAAGGTAGGTGAGCCAGACGAAGTTCTGGATTGCTATGGAAAAGAAAAAAGCATTGGAAATGGCTATTAATCAGATCGAAAAACAGTTCGGTAAAGGTTCGATTATGAAATTAGGTGAGGAATCAAAATTGAATCTAGAATGTATTTCTACTGGTTCAATTGATTTGGACATCGCCTTAGGAATAGGTGGGGTTCCAAGAGGTAGAATTGTTGAAGTATACGGCCCAGAATCTTCAGGTAAAACAACAGTATCTTTACATATTGTTGCAGAAGCACAAAACAATGGAGGTACAGCAGCTTTTATAGATGCTGAACATGCTTTAGATCCAGCTTATGCTAGAAAGCTAGGTGTAGATACTGATAACCTAATAGTTTCTCAACCAGATACAGGAGAGCAGGCATTAGAAATTGCTGAAGCATTGGTGAGAAGTGGTGCTGTTGATGTAGTTGTTATTGATTCAGTCGCTGCACTAGTACCAAAGGCAGAAATAGAAGGTGAAATGGGAGATACTCACGTTGGCTTACAAGCTAGATTAATGTCTCAGGCCCTGAGGAAATTAGCAGGTGCCGTTAATAAATCTAGGACAACCACTATATTTATTAATCAATTAAGAGAAAAAGTTGGTGTGATGTTCGGAAATCCCGAAACAACTCCTGGTGGTAGGGCATTGAAGTTCTATGCTTCTGTTCGTTTGGATGTAAGAAAAATAGATATAATTAAGCAGGGAAATGATATATTGGGTAACAGAACGAGAGTAAAGGTTGTGAAAAATAAGGTAGCACCTCCTTTTAGACAGGCTGAATTTGATATCATGTATGGACTAGGAATTTCAAAAGCAGGAGATGTGTTAGATGTAGCAACCAATCTTGATATTGTCAAAAAGGCTGGGGCTTGGTATAGCTATGGAGAACACAGGCTAGGTCAAGGGAGAGAGAATGCAAAGCAGTTCTTCTTGGAAAACCCAGATATATATGTAGAAGTAGAAAATACTATAAGAAAGCATTATGATTTACCACAAATTAACGAAAAACCAAAGGATGAAGTTATAGAAAGTGAAGGGTAAAAAAGACTCGTTAGCTTTTGTTAATGTTATTGCAAAACCTTCGCTTTCTGTCATGCTTCCAAAAGCTCAGCACTCTTATGTATTGTTTATACGTTAAGGGTACTGAGTTTTTCCTATTATTAAATATGAAACTATTAAAACCTCCAGAATTACTAAAACTGAACTAAAACTAATGTACTAGATAGTTGATAATAACAGCTCTGAATAAAATGCTAATAAATGGTAAAGATAAATTCTATTATTGTCCATAAAAAGCAATCTAACTTGACACAATATAAAAAAAGATATACAATAATATCAAATCATTGTATTTAGGTGATTTTACTTGAACTTTTAAAGACAAAGGTTTTATTTATCCAATCGAAGTATATATGATCTAAAAACTTAATAAAGGAGGTGTCCACGTATTAATAATGGTCTAATCACACTTATAGTTTTAGTTGCTGCTATAGTAGGATGCCTTATCGGCTATTTTATTCGAAAAAGCATTGCGGAGGGTAAGATTAATAACGCTGAAGAATTGGCGAAAAAGCTTATAGAAGAAGCTGAAAAGGATGCAGAGACGTCCAAAAAAGAAATTCTGCTAGAAGCAAAAGAGGAAGTTCATAGACTTCGTAATGAATTTGAACGAGAAAGTAGAGAAAGGCGTAATGAACTACAAAGAATTGAAAGAAGACTGATACAAAAAGAAGAATCATTAGATAAAAAGTCAGATGCTCTGGAGCATAAAGACGAAAAGCTAAATAAGAAATTGAAGGATTTAGAAGATCAGCAGAAAGAAATACAATTGTTATATGAAAAAGAAATTCAAAAACTAGAAGAATTGTCTAACTTGACATCAGAAGAAGCACGTGAATTACTTCTTAGCGACATAGAAAAAGAAATAAAGCATGAAGCAGCAATTATGATTAAGGATATAGAAACTAAAGCTAAAGAAGATGCTGAGAAGAAAGCAAAAGAAATCATTACTTATGCAATTCAGAAATGTGCAGCAGATCATGTAGCAGAAACTACAGTTACAGTTGTTCAATTACCTAACGATGAAATGAAAGGTAGAATAATTGGAAGAGAAGGAAGAAATATCAGAACCCTAGAGACCTTAACGGGTATAGATTTAATTATTGACGATACCCCTGAAGCAGTAATACTATCAGGTTTTGACGCCATAAGACGTGAAGTAGCAAGGTTGGCTTTAGAAAAGCTAATTGTTGATGGGAGAATTCATCCTGCTAGAATAGAAGAAATGGTAGAAAAAGCAAAAAAAGAAGTTGATAATATTATAAAAGAAGAAGGTGAACAAGCTACGTTTGATACAGGTGTTCATGGTCTTCATCCAGAGCTTATAAAGTTATTAGGTAGGCTAAAATACAGAACAAGCTATGGACAAAACGTATTAAAACATTCTATTGAAGTTTCGTATTTAGCTGGGATTATGGCTGCGGAGCTAGGCGTGGATGTAAAATTAGCAAAGAGAGCTGGTTTGTTACATGATATTGGGAAAGCTGTAGATCATGAAATAGAAGGCACTCATGTAGAGATAGGAATGGAACTTCTTAGAAAGTATAAAGAATCAAAAGATGTAATACATGCTATGTCAACACATCATGGTGACTATGAGCCAGAAACAATAGAAGCAGTGTTAATAACTGCTGCCGACGCAATATCTGCTGCAAGACCAGGGGCTAGGCGTGAAACTTTAGAATCTTATATTAAACGTTTAGAGAAACTTGAAGAAATTGCAGACAGTTATGATGGGGTTGAAAAATCTTTTGCAATACAAGCTGGAAGAGAAGTAAGAATTATGGTTAAACCAGAGCAATATAATGATGAAGAAATTGTTGTATTAGCTAGAAACATGACGAAGCGCATCGAAGGTGAGTTAGAATATCCTGGTCAAATAAAAGTTCATATTATAAGAGAAACTAGAGCAATAGAATATGCAAAATAAAAAACTGTTATATAACAGTTTTTTATTTTTGCAAATAAAAGCATTATAAGGACAAATAAATGTTATCTGCCTCTAAGGTCATTTTCTTATAATTACACAATAATTTTACGAAATTTTATGAAAAATGCAGGTATTTTTAAAATTAAGTAGAATATTAATAGGATAAATTATTTAATTATAGTATAACACATTATATTAAAGGGGGCTTTTAAAATGGAAGTATTAAAAGTATCAGCAAAATCAAAACCAAATTCTGTTGCAGGAGCATTAGCAGGCGTTCTTAGAGAAAGAGGAACTGCTGAAATCCAAGCTATTGGAGCTGGCGCTCTAAACCAAGCAGTAAAAGCAGTAGCAATTGCACGAGGATTTGTAGCTCCTAGTGGGATTGATTTAATATGTATCCCAGCATTTACAGATATTGAGATAGACGGTGAAGAAAGAACTGCTATAAAATTAATTATAGAACCACGATAAAAATAAAATTAATTTAAATGAATTTGTATCTTACTATATTTTACTTTAAGTTATTTCAAGATAAAGTGCTCAATTATCTACTTCTATCAGATAAGTAGTTCAATGTTTTAGCTACTTACCATGTTTATCATAAGAGGTAGACCCAACAATAATTTCAAGATGAATAGAAAAAAGTTGAAGAGCCTACTGTTATTAGTAGGCTTTTTAAAATAATTTATAGCATTAGGCAGTGTATATTTGGCAATAATTAAGAAAACTAATGAATCAATAATTTTAAGGAGCAATAATATGAAGTATATAGACATGCATACCCATACCACCGCTTCAGATGGTACACTTACCCCAACTCAACTTATTCAGTATGCAATAGTTAAAGGCTTAGCTGGAATTGCAATAACAGATCATGATACTATAGCGGGGATCAAGGAAGCGAAGGTCTGTTGTAGTCAATTATCTGATTTCACAATAATTCCAGGAGTAGAGTTAAGTACTGAAGATTCAGGTGAAGAAGTTCATATATTAGGCTATAATATTAATTATAAGTCAAAAGAGCTTTTGGATACACTAATGCTTATTCAAAATCAAAGAATGAATAGAGTAAAAAAAATGGTTAAAAAGCTACAGGGACTAGATATAGATATAACCTATAATGAGATACTAGCTATGTCAAAGCAAGGTGTCATTGGCAGACCACATGTGGCTAGGGCCTTAGTTAAAAAAGGTTATATAGAGGATCTACAGGAAGCATTTGTAAAATACTTAAGCAAGGGCTGTCCTGCTTATGTTCCAAGATATAAATTAACACCTTTTGAAGCAATAGACCTTATACATAAAGTTGGGGGGATAGCTGTAGTAGCACATCCAGGTCTTATAAAGAATCATGGCA
Source organism: Natronincola peptidivorans (assembly GCF_900111615.1). Classification (GTDB taxonomy): domain Bacteria; phylum Bacillota; class Clostridia; order Peptostreptococcales; family Natronincolaceae; genus Natronincola_A; species Natronincola_A peptidivorans. The sequence continues at coordinate 249,573 of NZ_FOHU01000001.1, forward strand.
TATTGTTAAACATACTAAGAAAAGGAGTAGATGGTATAGAAGTATATCATCCAGAGCATAAAAAGCAAGACAATATAAAATACTTGGCTCTAGCAAATGAGTACCAACTAATTGTAACTGCAGGATCTGATTTTCATAGTCCTCCTATAGAAGATAAAGGGCATGGTGACTTAGGCACGGAAAAAATGCCTCTAAAGGATATATCGAAAATATTTAAAGTGTTATGAGGAGAGGATTATATTATGATAATCAAAAACGAGAGAAACCGGCAATTTCCATCTAAAATAAGCACAACTCAATTTGTGAAGCTTTATATTCTTCATTTGCTTTCACAAAAAAGTTTTTATGGAAATGAGATAATTGAAGAAATAAGAACTAGATTGAACGAAAAATGGGAGCCAAGCCCAGGAATGATTTATCCTTTATTAAGAGAATTGGAAAGCAATAATCACATTAAAGGATGGTGGAAGGAACCAGATAAAAGATCTATTAGACACTATCGTATAACAGATGAAGGAATAGAACATTATAAAAGTATAAAAAGGATATATGAGCCTGTCTTACTAGACTCACTAATTATCATTAAGAATACCTTAAAAGACATATATGGTGATAAATAGTACATTTTCAACCTATGCCATTAAAAAAGCATTATGAGAAAAATTATTTTTTGATACTGTCCCTATAGATAAAAATTTGATAAAATATAAGGTATGAAAGGAATAATATAGAAATATGTATTATTTGATTTTTCAAGAAAATATAATTTGTTGTGGAGGGGAATAAATGAATATTACACTTTCTAAAAAGAATCTAAATATCGCACCATCAGTAACATTAACTATTGATGCTAAAACAAAACAAATGAAAGCCGATGGCATCGATGTAATTAGTTTCGGGGTAGGAGAGCCAGATTTTCAAACACCCAGTAATATTAAGAATGCTGCTGTAGAAGTAATAAAAAATGGTTCTATAGGATATACCGCTGCATCTGGACTGCCAGATCTTAAAAAAGCTATTTGTGAAAAACTCCAAAAGGAAAACAATTTAAGCTATCAGCCAGAAAATATTATAGTATCTAATGGTGCAAAGCATTCTCTTTACAATATTTTTCAGGCTATATGCAATCCAGGGGATGAGGTTATTATTCCTATACCCTATTGGGTAAGCTATCCAGAATTAGTTAAAATGGCAGATGCAACACCTATATTTATAGAATGTAATGAAGAAAATGAGTTTAAACTCAGAAAAGAAGATTTATTGTCTGCCATTACTAAAAATACAAAGGCTATTATTTTAAATAGTCCATCTAACCCAACTGGATCTGTTTATTCAAAAGAAGAATTAGAAGAAATAGCTAAAATCGCCATAAAGAATGATATTATTATTGTAGCTGACGAGATTTATGAAAAACTAGTATATGATGGGGAAAAACATATCAGTATTGCCAGCCTAAACAATGAAATTAAAGAACGAACAATTGTAATTAATGGTATGTCTAAAGGATATGCAATGACAGGCTGGAGGATTGGTTATACAGCCTCAGCAGTAGAAATCGCTAAAATCATGGGAAATATTCAGAGCCACGCTACATCAAACCCTAATACAATAGCTCAATATGCAAGTATTGAAGGATTACGAGGAGACCAATTCTCAATAGAAGAAATGAGAAAAGCCTTTGATGAGAGAAGAAGTTTTATGGTGAATAGAATAAATGAAATTAAAGATTTGTCATGTATTACTCCTAAAGGTGCATTTTATGTTATGATGAATATCTCTAAATGGATTGGCAAGGAAGTAAAAGGGAAAAAAATAGAAAATTCAATAGACTTTGCTGAAATGCTATTAGATAATGCAAAAGTAGCTATTGTACCAGGCTTAGCTTTTGGGGCAGATAACTTTATGCGTCTATCATATGCCACCTCCTTAGAAAATATTAAAGAGGGACTTAATCGAATCGATAATTACTTAAACATATAGCATATAAAACCCAGTTACCGAAACGTCTAGAAAATACGTCAAGGTACTGGGTTTTAGAAGGAATTCACTGATATGATAAATAGGCATTATTTAGAAAGGAGAAGTTTTATTTTGAATTCATCAATATATCAGAATCCGTTAACGGAAAGATATACTAGTAAAGATATGAATTATCTATTTTCTGCTGATAATAAATTTATCACTTGGAGAAAGCTATGGATTGCTTTGGCAGAAGCTCAGCAGGAGCTAGGTCTACTTATTACGCATGAGCAGATACAAGAGTTAAAAGCTAACCAAGACAAAATCAACTATGATGTTGCTAGAAAAAAGGAAAAAGAAATTAGACATGATGTAATGGCCCATGTCTTTGCCTATGGTGAACAATCTCCAAAGGCAAAGGGAATTATACATTTAGGCGCTACAAGTGCGTTTGTAGGTGACAATACTGATGTTATTGTTATGAGGGACGCGTTACTATTAATTAAAAAGAAATTGGTAAATCTTTTATATGTCCTTACAAAAATCTGCGATACTTATAAAGCACTACCTACTTTAGGATTTACGCATTTTCAGCCAGCACAGTTAACAACTGTAGGTAAAAGAGCTACATTATGGTTGCACGATTTACTAATGGATTTTGAGAATATCGAAACCCAACTAATGAAAATGAAGCTTAGAGGTGCAAAAGGCACTACTGGAACACAGGCTAGCTTTATGAAACTATTTGATAATGATGAAAATAAAGTAAAGCTATTAGAAAAGAAAATAACTGAAAAAATGGGCTTTGAAAAAACATATCCTGTTACTGGACAAACCTATACTAGGAAACTAGATTATGAAGTATTATCTGTTCTTAGTGGAATTGCTCAAAGCCTTCATAAAATGACCAATGATATCCGTTTGTTACAAAGCTTAAAGGAAATGGAAGAACCTTTTGAAAAAAAACAAATAGGCTCATCTGCTATGGCATATAAAAGAAACCCTATGAGAAGCGAACGAATTGCTTCATTAGCTAGACATGTTATAGTACTTACACAGAATGCAGCTATGACTGAATCCACCCAATGGTTTGAAAGAACCTTAGATGATTCTGCCAATAGAAGAATTACAATACCTGAAGGATTTATGGCCACGGATGCAATCATAGAAATTGCAATAAATGTTTGTGATGGTTTAGTAGTATATGAAAATATGATTAATCAACATATTGAAAAGGAGTTGCCATTTATGGCAACAGAAAATATTTTAATGGAAGCTGTTAAAAATGGAGGAGATAGACAGGAATTGCATGAGAAAATAAGAATACATTCTATGGAGGCTGCTAAGCAAGTAAAAATTGAAGGTAAAGAAAATGATCTTATACAACGTATCCTTCAAGATGATTCTTTTAATCTTACTGAAAATGAAGTAAATGAAATAATGAATCCAGTAAACTATATTGGTAGAGCACCACAACAGGTGACTGAATTTTTAGGAGAATATGTTTATCCAGTTTTAGAAGCTAATAAAGAACTAATTGGAGTTGAAATTGACCTAACAGTCTAAAATACAAAGATACAAGAAATATGGAGGTGTAGCCAATGGCTATTTTTACAACAATAGAAGAAATAAGTAAATATGATGGACAAGAAATATTACTAAGAGGCTGGCTATATAACAAACGCTCTAGTGGTAAAATACACTTTTTACAAATAAGAGATGGTTCAGGTTTTCTGCAAGGAGTAGTTGTTAAAAATCAAGTGGAAGAGGAGGTTTTCAAAGTATGCAAAGAACTGACACAAGAATCCTCCATAGAAGTAATAGGTATCGTACAAAAGGATGATAGAGCTAAAAGTGGATTTGAGTTATTAGTAAAGGATGTAAAGCCATTAACTATTGCAGAAGAAGGGTATCCTATTTCGTTAAAGGAGCATGGAACTGACTTTTTAATGGATCATAGACATCTATGGATGAGAACACCAAAACAAAATGCAATCCTTAGAATTCGTGATGAAATAAATCTAGCTATTCGTTTATTTTTTCATGAGAGAGGCTTTATTTTAGTAGAACCACCTATTATAACCCCTTCAAGCTGCGAGGGAACAACAGAATTATTCGAAATTGACTATTTTGGAGAAAATGCCTATTTATCTCAAACTGGACAGCTTTATGCAGAAGCAGCTGCAATGGCCTTTGGTAAAGTTTATAGCTTTGGACCAACCTTCAGAGCAGAAAAGTCCAAAACTAGAAAGCATCTTAACGAATTTTGGATGGTAGAACCAGAAATGGCCTTTGTTGATTTTGAAGGTAACCTAAAAATTCAAGAGGAAATGATAGAATATATCGTTCAAAAAGTTCTCCAAAATAAACAATATGAACTGAAAGTATTAGATAGAGACATTACAAAGTTAGAAAGCATCAAGGCGCCATTCGCTAGAATTTCTTATACTGATGCTGTAGAAATGTTAAAGAAAGCTGATTTTGAGTTTGAATGGGGAGATGATTTTGGTGCACCTCATGAAACATATATAGCGGAACAGTTTGATAAACCTGTGTTTATAACACATTTTCCAACAAAGATGAAAGCTTTCTACATGCAGCCAGATCCAAATAACTCAGAGGTTGTATTAGGAGCAGATTTAATTGCTCCTGAAGGATATGGTGAAATCATTGGAGGCTCAGAAAGAATACATGATCTAGATTTGATTTTGAAAAAAATACAAGAAGAAAATTTACCTCAAGAACTTTATGAGTGGTATCTAGATTTAAGACGTTATGGTTCAGTGCCTCACTCAGGATTTGGCTTAGGTCTTGAAAGAACAGTAGCATGGATTTGTGGCATTGAACACATCAGACAAACCATACCATTTGCGAGAACATTAAACAGAGTTTATCCTTAAGTTTAAGAAATAAGATATGACAAAAACTAATTGTATTTATTTAGAATAATATAATTAGTTTTTGTATTACCTAGAAGTTTTTTAGAGAAATTGAGAATAATAAATAAAGGATTTCTTGGTATAGAGGAGTGATATGCATGCGACTACAAAAGTATCTAGCATCTTGTGGTATAGCTTCAAGAAGAAAAAGTGAAGAGTTAATAAAGACGGGGATTGTTAAGGTAAATGATGAAGTAATAACTGAAATGGGATATGTTATAGAGCCTGATAAAGATGCTGTTAAAATTAACGATAAAGTAATTACCCCACAAAAAACAAATATTTATGTATTATTAAATAAGCCTATAGGATATATAACAACTACTTCCGATCAATTTAATAGAAAGAAAGTAACAGACCTAGTTGATATATCAACTAGAATTTTTCCAGTTGGAAGACTAGACTACAATACCAGTGGATTGTTATTACTTACGAATGATGGAGAATTAACATTAAAATTAACTCATCCCAAATATAAAGTTGAAAAAACATACTTAGTAAAGGTACAAGGGAAACCAACTTCTAGAAAACTAGAGATGCTAAGAAATGGTATACCAATAGAAGATTATGTTACCTTACCAGCGAAAGTAGAGCATGTTAAAGAAGAAAAAAACAATTGCATCTTAAAAATTATTATCAGGGAAGGAAAAAATAGGCAGGTAAGAAAAATGTGTGAGGCTATTGGGCACCCTGTTATGGCTTTAAAGAGAGTAGCAATAGGTAATATACGTCTAGAAAAACTACCTACCGGAAAATGGAGATATTTGACTGAGAAAGAAATAGAATATTTAAAATCATAAGTAAAAAACTGTTGAATCAAGTATAGGAAAAAATATGTAAGGTGTAAGGAGTAGAGGGAATGATTGTCATCAAAAAAATTAGCGACTCAGAAATGAAAGTATTGTCTACTTACTATGAAGAGTGTAAATTTTTTAAAGAAGCTATCTCATCCAGCGAATACATAGCAGCTTTAGATGAAAATACTCCACTAGGATTTGCTGAAATAACATTTTATGAAAAAATGCTACCTGTGATAAAGAGAATGTATGTAAATAAAGAAGAAAGAGGACAAGGTTTAGGTGATGGGATTTTAAGAGCCACTTTGAACTATGTGCTAAGTAATGGGTATTCATTTACAGTAATCGAGGGTAATGATAATTTGAGTAATTTCTATAAAAAAGAAGGCCTATTACTAATGAAAGATGTAAAGGCCCCCAAAGGTTACCAAGGTTATTTTAATCAATATGACCAAAATCAAACCTTCTTTTGTAATATTTCTTCATTTTTTATAAAAGGTTGTAAAAAATAGGTTGAGGTGTAAAATGAAATACGTAAGCTTTTTGAAGGCAACTAATTTTGTTCATAACTTATTAATAAATCGAATACCTGAAGGAAGTACAGTAATTGATGGAACGATGGGAAATGGCTATGATACCTTATTTCTTCATGAACAAGTAGGAGAAGAGGGTGTTGTTTATGCTTTTGACATTCAAAAATTGGCTTTAGAGAGAACTAAAGAAATGTTGATAGAAAACAATATAGCAATTGATTCTAATCGTATTCGATTAATCCATGATGGACATGAAAATATAGGACAATATGTAAAAGAGCCAATTAGCGTGGCCATGTTTAATTTAGGGTATCTACCAAATGGAGATAAAGAAATAATTACCCAAAATTCTACTACGATACAAGCTTTGTCCGCAGCTTTATCGTTATTACAAGCTAGAGGGATTATATCTATAGTAATTTATTATGGACACATTGGTGGCTTAGAGGAAAAACAACGTCTAATGGACTATGTAAATAATTTAAATAGTAGTGAATATACAGTAATGCAGTGTAGTTACTTAAATAAAGAGAAAAATCCACCGATTATTGTACTTATTGAAAAAAACAAATAATAAATTTGTTATACTATGGAAAATAGATAAGATATGGCTAGGAATAAATTGTAATAATATAAAAATAGTGTATAATATTATTAATAATTATTATTAGGAGGTAACAGGAGATGAATCCAAAATTGAAAATTACTGAAACAGTATTCAGGGATGCTCACCAGTCGCTAATGGCCACGAGAATGAAAACCGAAGATATGCTACCTATAGCAGAAAAAATGGATGAAGCTGGCTATCATTCTTTGGAAGTGTGGGGTGGAGCAACCTTTGATTCTTGCTTAAGATTTCTTAACGAGGATCCATGGGAAAGACTTAGAAGTATTAGAAAGGTTGTCAAGAAAACAAAATTACAAATGCTATTAAGAGGACAAAATTTGTTAGGTTATAAACATTATGCCGATGATGTTGTAAATGAATTTGTTAAAAAAGCCATTTATAATGGTATAGATATTATAAGAATATTTGATGCATTGAATGATTTAAGAAATATAGAAGCAGCGCTAAAGGCAACAAAGCAGGAAGGTGGGCATGCACAGGTGGCTATTTCCTATACCATCAGTCCTGTCCATAATATAGAGTATTACCTGCAGAAAGCAAAGGAAATAGAGAGCTTAGGTGCCGACTCCATTTGTATTAAAGATATGTCTGGAATATTGACTCCCTATGTAGCTTACGATTTGGTTAAACAGCTAAAAACAAATACTAAATTAATGGTACAGGTTCATAATCACTATAGCAGTGGAATTGCGTCTATGACCTATTTAAAAGCTATAGAAGCCGGCGCGGATGTAGTGGATACAGCTATTTCTCCTTTGGCCTTAGGCACCTCACAGCCTCCTACTGAGCCTTTGGTGGCTGCGCTTAAGGGCACACCCTATGATACTGGTATGAATCTAGAGCTGTTAAGTGAGGTGGCTGATTACTTTAAGCCATTAAGAGATAGATACTTAAATGAAGGACTTATTGATCCAAAAGTAATGGGTGTAGATGCTAATACATTAATATATCAAGTTCCAGGCGGCATGATATCCAATCTTCTTTCTCAATTAAAGCAACAAAATAAAGTTGATCAATTTGAAGAAGTATTAGCAGAAGTTCCAAAAGTTAGAGAAGAGTTAGGCTATCCACCTCTTGTGACTCCTATGAGTCAAATGGTAGGAACACAAGCATTGTTCAATGTACTAACGGGAGAAAGCTATAAAATGGTACCAAAGGAAATTAAAGATTATGTTGCTGGATTATATGGTCAACCAACGGTACCGATAAAGGATGAAATAAAGCAGAAAATAATAGGAGATAAGGAAGTAATCACTGACAGACCTGCTGACTTTATTTCTCCTCAGCTAGAAATATTAAAGAATGAGATGAAAGAATACTTAGAACAAGAAGAGGATGTGTTATCCTACGCTTTATTCCCTCAAGTAGCAATGAATTTCTTTAAACAAAGATGGGCAGAAAAATATAAGATTGAATCTACTTTATACAATGAAGAAGAAAAAACCCATCCTGTTTAAAGAATGAAAGGATTGTAATTAACGTAGCTCCTAGAAAACTAGGAGCTATTTAAATGCAAGTAGGATGAATAAAAACTTTAGTCTTTCTATTACTATAAAAAGTAATGACTTTTCCTATTGATTTATGAGGTATTATATTGTAACATTTTAGACAAATTAAGTTTTTAGTCTTAATTACCTCTGAGGAATATTGCAATTTAAGATTCCCATGTTTTTTCCAGCTTTTCCATCCTGTTTTACACAAAATACTCCGATTAGGATAATCAGCATATACCCATTTCAAAATTCGATGAAAATGAAAGGGATATTTAGTATAACTTATAAACATTTTTGGTAATCCTAATCCAATAGCGTATTCTTCAAAGGATTGTTCAATTTTTGTCTGAAGGGGATCTTTAATGACTGTTTTTACATAATTATAGTTATTTTCCCTAAGCCATATTGTTGAAGCATCAAACATATACCCGCGGCATACCTCTATAGGTTCATTTTTATCAACCTTTAGCTTATTTAAGAGATCTTCTACAATAGAAATAACATAATGTATGTATGCCTTTTTTTGAAAATTTTCACCTTTATAATAATCTAAAGGTATAACTGAATGATAATACTCATTGGTTTCTACTCGTAAAGCGCCAATAATTGTTCCGCCAAGTAAACTTCCACTACCTGCATCATCTATTTGAATCAAAGTATCACCTCAATATATCTAGAGCATTCTATTATAGTACTAACATACTTTATTGTTTGTAATAATCAAAATATATATAATTAAAATAATATAAATTATAATTCTAAGGAGGAGAAGTATGCGTATTTTAGTTACTAATGATGACGGAATTTTTGCAGAAGGCATCTATGACTTGGCAAAAGCCTTGCAAGATATAGGAGAAGTAATCGTAGCAGCACCAAATAGCGAAAGAAGTGCAACTGGACATGCTATTACAATTCATCATCCCCTCAGGGTGGATAAGGTAAGATTTTTTGATACAACCATAGAAGCATATTCAATTAGTGGGACACCTGCTGATTGTGTAAAATTAGCAGTTGAAGCTCTTTTAAAGGATAGAAGACCTGATATTGTGATTTCAGGTATCAATAATGGACCGAATTTAGGTACAGACGTGATTTATTCAGGCACAGTTTCGGCAGCAGTAGAAGCGGCAATAATGGATATAGATTCTATAGCTATTTCTATGGGAAGTACTAATATCACACAATATACAGATGCTGCAAATTTTGTTTGCAGGATAGCTAAGGAAATAATTCACAATAATGATATTAAAGATACTATTATTAATATTAATTATCCAACCTGTCCTAAGGAAGAAGTAAAAGGAGTTAAAGTAACTACTTTAGGCGTTAGAAAATATGAAAATACCTTCATTGAAAGAAAAGATCCTAGAGGAAATTCTTATTATTGGACTTCCGGCAATGTTGTTGACATGGAGCAAAATCAAGATAGTGATATTCTTGCATTGCAAAATGGTTATATATCCATTACACCTATACATTTTGATTTAACCCACTTTAAAACCTTTGAGAAAATTAAAAAGCTTAACTTTCAAAAATAGCCTAAAATATTAGGTTATTTTTTTAAGCTAAAACAATAAAATGAAAAAAATGAAATTCAAATTGCAAAAAATAAATAAATATATAGAAAAATGAAATTTAAATTGCAAAACCATGAGAAGTTTGATATTCTGTTAGTAAGGAATATTGTAGCAATTACAAATACGGGAGGGGTTGTAAAGGGTGGCTAATCCAAAATCTAATAAACAAATAAAGATTATAGAAACATGGTGCAAAGGGTGTGGAATCTGTGTTGAATTTTGTCCTGTAAATGTTTTGAAGCTTATAGATGATAAGATTACTATTACAGATAAAGACAAATGCATACGATGTGGACTATGCGAATTAAGATGTCCTGACTACGCTATTTATTTAGAGGAGGATAAAGATGAAAAATAGAAGTGTTAAACTAATGCAAGGAAATGAAGCTTGTGTTGAAGGCGCACTAGCAGCAGGGTTGAAGTTTTATGCAGGATATCCAATTACCCCATCTACTGAAATAGCAGAAATTTGTTCTCAAAAATTGCCATTAATTGGGGGTAAATTTATACAAATGGAGGATGAAATAGCAGGAATGGCAGCAACTATAGGTGGATCTCTTGCTGGCCTTAAGTCAATGACGGCAACCAGCGGTCCGGGATTTTCTTTAAAACAAGAAAATATTGGCTATGCAGCATTGGCAGAGATTCCTTGTGTAGTAGTTGATGTTCAGAGAGCAGGCCCCAGTACAGGACTGCCAACAGCACCTTCTCAAGGTGACATTATGCAAGCAAAATGGGGAACGCATGGTGACCATCCTGTCATAGCTTTATCACCATCTTCAGTGAGAGAAACCTATGATTTGACAATAAAGGCTTTTAACCTAGCAGAAAAATATAGAACTCCTGTATTCTTAATGTTAGATGAAATTGTGGGACATATGAGAGAAAAAATTGAGATTCCTAACAAAGATGAAATAGAAGTAATAGATAGGATAAAGCCTGAAAAAGGAGAAGCTGACTATATGGCTTATAGATTAAATGAAGGTGACTTGGTGCCACCTATGGCGGCTTTTGGAGAAGGATTTAATTTCCATGTGACAGGGTTAATGCATGATGAATTTGGTTTCCCAACGAATGATTCTGATATAGCCGATAAGCTTCTACGAAGGATTATGAATAAGATTAACGACAATGTTGATGACATTGTAATGTATGATGAAGAGTTTACTGAGAATGCTGATCTTATAGTATTGGCATATGGTGGAACCGCAAGATCGGCTAGAAGTGCTGTGAAAAAAGCAAGAATGGCAGGTATCAATGTAGGTCTTTTTAAGCCTTTAACAATTTGGCCTTTTCCAGAGAAAAGAGTAAGAGAGTTGATTGCCAAGACCAAAAAAGTGTTAGTTCCAGAGTTGAACTTGGGTCAATATGTTCTTGAAGTAGAACGGATTGTAGGAGATAAAGCTGAAGTATATCATTTAGGCAAAGTAAATGGAGAGGCAATAACTCCTGATGAAATCTTAGCTAAAATTAGGGAGGTTCTATAAAATGTATACTGGTAGTGATTTAATTAAAAACAACTTTAGAATGGATAGACTGCCTCATATTTGGTGTCCTGGATGTGGTCATGGAATCATAATGAAAATGGTTACACAGGCAATAGAGAATTGCAATCTTGAAAAGGAAAAGGTTTGCATCGTTTCTGGAATAGGGTGTTCATCAAGGGCACCGGGATATATGAATTTTAACACATTACACACAACTCATGGTAGAGCATTAGCTTTTGCTACTGGTGTTAAACTTGCTAATCCTGAACTCAAAGTAATTGTTATTACAGGAGACGGTGACTGTACAGCTATAGGTGGAAATCATCTTATCCATGCGGCAAGAAGAAATATTGATATTACTACCATTGTATTTAATAACAATATTTATGGAATGACAGGTGGACAATATTCTCCTACTACACCGATTAAAGAGTTTGGAACAACAGCCCCCTTTGGTAACATAGAAAAAGCCTTTGATGTATGTAAACTGGCAGATGGTGCCGGAGCAACTTATGTTGGTAGAGGAACCGCCTACCATGCAAATCAATTAGTAAAACTAATAGAAAATGCCCTTGAAAATAAAGGCTTCTCATTAGTTGACGCTATTAGTATTTGTCCTACTTATTATGGTAGAAAGAATAGAAAAGGATCAGTTGTTGATATGATGAAATACTTAAAAGATACAGCTATTGACGTAAAAGTAGCTGCAAAACTACCAAAGGAAAAAACAGAAGGTAAATTTTTAATTGGTGAGTTTAAAAACATTCATGAACCAGAGTATACTGAAGAATACTTAAAAATATTAGAATCAATCAAAAGTAAATAATTTTTAATACTTAAATATTAAGTATATCAAAGGAGAGATAATATGGTCAGTCATCAAGAGATAAGACTTAGCGGATCTGGAGGACAAGGATTAATATTAGGTGGTATTATTTTAGCAGAAGCTGGAATAATAGATGGAAAAAATGCAGTTCAATCACAATCATATGGGCCTGAAGCAAGAGGTGGAGCCAGTAAGGCTGAAGTAATTATTAGTAGTGAATCAATTGATTATCCAAAAGTAGAAAAAGCCGACCTATTATTAGCGTTAACGCAAGTGGCATATGATAAATACATTACTACATTAAAGGATGAAGGTATACTAGTCATTGATTCTAGCATTAAACATAATAATGACATACCCTGCAAAGTAGTAAAAGTGCCAATAATATCAACTGCCTCTGAAAAAATTGGAAAAGCAATGGTTGCAAATATTGTAGCCATTGGAGCAATACAGCAGTTAACGAGTATTGTTACAAAAGAAGCTTTAGAAACAGCCGTGCTTAATAGAGTACCGAGAGGTACTGAGGAATTAAATAAAAAAGCTTTAATGGAAGGTTATAATCTAGCAATAGAAAGCACATCATCTAAGGCAGTTAACAAAATAGTATAAATAAAATAAAATAAAATGGGTGATGCGAATGATAGAAGAAAAAAAGGATTTAATTGAAGAAATTCAGAAAAATTTTACTAGGCTTAGCAAGGGACAAAAATTAATTGCTCAATATATTGTAGACAATTATGACAAAGCAGCTTTTATGACGGCATCAAAGTTAGCAAAAATTGTTGGGGTTAGCGAATCCACTGTAGTAAGATTTGCTAATGCATTAGGATTTGAGGGATACCCACAACTTCAACGGGGATTACAAGATATAATTAAGGTTAAATTAACTACAGTACAAAGAGTAGAAATGGCTAGAGATTATTCAAATGAAGAAATGATATTAAAAAAAATGTTTAAAGCTGACATAGAAAACATTCGTGCAACTCAAGAAAGTATGGACTTTGAAGTATTTGAGGCAGTAGTGGACAAAATATTAAAGGCAGAAAAAATATATATAATTGGTCTTAGAAGCTCAACTGCATTAGCGCAGTATTTAGGTTTTTATCTAAATTTAATATTAGATAATGTGAAAATTGTTGGATATGGCATTAGTGATATTTTCGAACAAATGTTAAGAGTATCAGAAAAAGACTTAGTGATTGGAATAAGTTTTCCAAGGTATTCCAATAGGACTGTGGAAGTCCTAAAATATGCACAGGAGCAAAATGCAACTATCGTAGCTATAACAGATAGTTTTGTATCCCCTATTTATGGGTTGTCTAATTATTGTCTAACAGCTAAGAATAATATGGCCTCTTTTGTGGATTCTTTAGTGGCACCATTAAGCTTATTAAATACGCTAATCATTTCTGTAGGAATGCGGGAAAAGGAAGAAATTACAGCATATTTCAATAAATTAGAAAGTTTATGGGATAAATATAACGTTTATGATAATGAAAAGTAAAATTCCTTCGGAGCACCTGATTATAGGTGCTTTTATTTTTCGCATATAGATTAAAATATGTAATAATTTACGTATTTTTTGAGCATAAATAAAAAAAGAGTATCATACGAGGAGTAAGCAGGATGAAAAAAATATATATAGTTAGACATGGAGAAACAAATTGGAACCTAGAAGGAAAAACGCAAGGGAAAAAGGACTCTAAACTGACAGAGTTAGGATATTTGCAGACCCAAAAGTTAGCCCATAGATTATCTGAAGAAAAAATAGAAGTTATCTATTCTAGCAATTTAGTTAGAGCTAAGTCAACAGCAATCATGATCAGCAAACAATTAAATGTTCCTTATTACTATGAAGAGAACTTAGCTGAGATGGATTTTGGAGAATGGGAAGGGTTAACCAATGATGAAATAATAAAACTATATCCTGATAAGTATAATGGATGGAGAATGAAGCCTCATGAAGTTTGCATACCAAGAGGAGAAAGTTTAATAGCAGCTCAAAAAAGAATTGTCAGCTTCTTTGAAGAATTAATAAAAACAACAAATTATAATAAGATTCTATTAATCAGTCATAGTACCATTAACAAGTTATTATTACTTTATATTCTAGGAATGAATTTATCTAACTACTATATATTAAAACAAGATAATTGCTGTATAAATATTTTGAGCTTTGGAAAGTATGGACCAAGACTTTTAAATTATAACGATACATGTTATATAAAGTCATAAGCATGATGGATTATAAATGAAAGAAATTAGATAGTCCTATAGAGAGTGTATCTCCTATAATACAGTATGTTTTGTTTAGTGTTATACTATTTAATTATATGACTTATGTAGAAGACAGATTAAAGCTTAGTAAATAATTCATTTTTACACAATGCTTGAGTAATTGAATAAATTAATGTATAATTTTAATAGTGTATAATACTAAAGAGAGGTTACTGCATTATAACCACCCTTAATGGTGGTTTCAACCTTTTAATGGGAGGAATGTAATTGAATCATTTACAAATAGCTATTGATGGCCCAGCTGGAGCAGGTAAAAGTACAATTGCTAGAAAACTAGCAAAAAATCTAAATATTACCTATGTGGATACTGGTGCGATGTACAGAGCTTTAACCTATAAGATTTTAAAGGATAAAATAGAAATCAACAATATTGATAGTATTATTGAAACTGCTAAAAATACAAATATTCTACTAATTGAAGATGAGTTATATCTTGACAATCAGCATATAACAGATGAGATAAGAAGCAAAGAAGTCACACATTATGTTTCCTATATAGCTCAAATCCCTGAGCTGCGAAAAATTTTAGTTGAATTACAAAAAAAAATTGCTGATAACAATAGTGTGGTTATGGATGGGAGAGATATAGGTACTTTTGTTTTACCAAATGCAAATGTAAAAATCTTTCTAACTGCATCAATTGAGGAAAGAGCATATAGAAGATACAATGAACTATTACTGAAAGATCAGCCAGTAAACCTTCAGGAGATAAAAAAATCTATTGAAGAAAGAGATAAAATTGACTCCCAAAGAGATTACGCACCTCTCGTAAAGGCAGAAGATGCAATTGAATTAGATACAACTGGTTTATCTATTGATGAAGTTATTGAAAAGATTATACATATAATTCATAGAGATAAATAATAGCTATCATTCGTAATTATTATAGAAGGAATTTATAAAGATTTATAGAATTTGTAATTTGGTTGATTAAAGCAAGTATTAACATATAGGAATAATTCAAAACCATTATTTAGGAGGAAGTAAATGAAGGTTATTCTAGCTGATTACTCAGGATTTTGTTTTGGGGTAGAAAAAGCAATCACTACAACTTTTGAAGAATTAAATAAAGAGAGCAAAAATGATATCATATACTCTCTTGGACCACTAATTCATAATGATCAAGTAGTAGAGGATTTAGAGAAAAAAGGTGTAAAAGTAATAGAAGATATAGAGATGCTGGAGGAAGGATCCGTCATAATTAGATCTCATGGAGTTCCCCAAAATACATTTAATACAGCTAAAGAGAAAGGCTTAAATATAATAAATGCAACCTGTCCTTTTGTTAAGAGGATACAAAATATAGCAAAAACCCATCATGAAGAAGGATATACTATAGCTATTATAGGAAATCCAAAGCACCCAGAAGTAATAGGTATCAATGGGTGGTGCGATAACAAGGCTATTATAGTAGAAGAAGAAAAAGATATAGAGAAACTACAAAACATTGATAGACTATGCATAGTTGTACAGACGACTATGTCGGTTGAACAATATGAAGAAATCAGCAAAAAACTTGAAGAGCAGGTTAAGGAAGTTGTAAAATATAATACAATTTGCTTAGCTACAAAAGAAAGACAGGCAGCAGCAGAAAACCTTGCCAAAGAAGTAGAAGCAATGATTGTAATTGGAGGTTATCATAGCTCCAATACTCAAAAACTAGTAGATATATGTAAAAAAATAAGACCCTATTCTACATTTCACATAGAAACTGCTGAGGATTTACCGATGGATTTGTTGCAAAAGTACCAACTTGTAGGAGTGACAGCTGGAGCCTCAACACCTAAATGGATTATTAAAGAAATTATTAATAAACTTAGTAACATATAATTTATCAAGGAGGATAACAAAATGAATAATGAAATGGAAAACTTAATGGAAGAAATTGAAAAATCTATGATAAAGCTACATAGAGGAGATATTGTAACTGGAAAAGTAATAAGGGTTACAGATAGTGAAATAACTGTTAATGTAGGATATAAGGCTGACGGAGTAATACCAAAACAAGAAATGTCCAATGATACTTCAGTTAATCCTCATGATGTAGCCAAGGTAGGAGATGAAATAAAAGTATATATAATAAAAGTGGATGATGGTGAAGGTAATGTATTGTTATCAAAAAAGAAAGTAGATAGTGAAAAGGGATGGGAAGACTTAGAAATGATTAATGAAGCAAAGTCTCTTGTTGAGACAAAGGTCATTGAAGCGGTACGTGGAGGTGTTGTTACCATCTCTAGAGGAATAAGATGTTTCATTCCTGCTAGTCAATTATCAGATAGATATGTAGAAGATTTAAATGCATATGTGGGTAAAAGTTTTAATACTAAAATTATTGAATTTGATCGTAGAAAAAATAAAGTTGTATTATCTAGAAAAGATGTACTAATGGAAGAAAAGAAAGAGAAGAGAAATGAAGTCTTTAGTCAATTAGAAAAAGGTCAAAGAATACAGGGGCAAGTTAAACAAATCACAGATTTTGGAGCCTTTGTTGATATTGGAGGAATTGATGGTTTAGTTCATATCTCAGAAATATCTTGGGGCAGAGTAAAACATCCTTCAGAAATATTACAAACTGGAGAATCTGTAGAAGTAGAGGTTTTAGATTTTGATAGATCTTCTGGAAAAGTATCACTAAGTCTTAAGAATACTCAAATACAACCATGGGAGGACATAGAGAACAATTACAAGACAGGAGATATTGTAGAAGGAAAAGTTGTTAAGCTTTTAGATTTTGGAGCATTTGTTGAAATAGAGCCAGGGTTAGATGGATTGGTACATATTTCACAAATCAGTGATAAACATATAGCGAATCCTTCAGAAGTATTGGCGCTGAATGAGAAAATCAATGTGAAAATACTAGATATAAATAAAGAAGAGAAAAGAATTAGCCTAAGTATAATAGCAGCTAAAGAAACCAAAGAAGATCCTAGTATAGATTACGTAGATGATGAAAATCCAGTTACAATAGGTGATATTGTTAAATCTTCTAGTAACGATGATAAAAATAAAGAGTCTTAGACTCTTTATTTTTTAACGTTGATAAAGAATAGATGTTTTGAGGTTATTAACATGGATATAATAAGAAATATACAATGTTGTTACCGAGAGGGGGAAAACAATGGAAGGGTATAATTTATTTAAAGAAAGAATATATAAAAAAATAGGTATTAATTTATCTAGCTATAAAGAAAGGCAAATGAAAAGAAGAATAGAGTCCTTAATTACTCGTAATAATATTAATTCCTATGAAGATTACTATGAGGCATTAAATAGTAATAGTGGAATATTAGATGAATTCATTAATTATTTAACAATAAATGTGTCAGAGTTCTATCGAAATCCAATTCAATGGGATGCATTGGAAAATGAGATAATCCCACATTTATTAAAACACAATAATAAACTAAAAATATGGAGTGCAGCATGTTCGACTGGAGAAGAACCCTATTCGTTAGTCATGTTATTAACTAAATTTAAATCACTAAATGATATTAGTATTATAGCAACGGATATAGATAAAGGTGCTTTAGCAAAAGCAAGTGTAGGAATTTATTCAAAAAAAAGTTTAGATAATTTACCGAGAGAATTTGTGCAGAAATATTTTGTACAAATTGGAGAAAGTTTCAAAATAGCTGAGGAGATAAAAAGTAGAGTAGTCTTTAAACATAGCAATCTATTGGAGGATAAATATCCAGATAACTGTGATCTAATAATTTGTCGCAATGTCATGATCTATTTTACTGAGGAAACAAAAAGTCAATTGTATAATAAATTTTACAATTCGTTAAATAATAATGGTGTACTATTTGTTGGGAGCACAGAACAAATTATTTTGCCACATAGATATAAGCTTACACCTATCAAAACCTTTTTTTATACAAAAATTGTATAAATAATAGAAAGGATGTTGTGGATGGAAATAAAAGAATTATTGCATAAGCTTTCTGAAGCATCTGGAGTTTCAGGGTATGAGGAAGAGGTATGTGAGATAATTGAAACTCATTTTATCAAATATACTGACATCATAGAAAAAGATAAGCTGGGAAACTTAATTTGTATTAAAAAGGGAAACAAAAATAATGGTAAAAAAATTATGTTGGCAGCTCACATGGATGAAATTGGATTAATGGTAAAAGAAATCGATGAAAAGGGATATATTAAATTTACTAGTATAGGTGGAATAGATCAAAGAACACTTTTGTGTCAAGAAGTAATCATTCATGGTAAAGAAAAGCTATTTGGTGTGATTGGTGTAAAACCGCCACATTTAACGACAGCAGAAGAAAGAAAGAAAGCCGTAAAGATAGAGGATTTAGTTATTGATGTTGGTTTAAGCCCAGAAAAGGTTAAAAAAATAGTTTCCATAGGAGATATTATAACAATTAAAAGAAATGTCACCTATCTTTTGAATGATTGGATAGCAGGAAAGGCCCTAGATGATAGAGCAGGTGTAGCAGCATTATATGAATGTTTAAAAGAACTAAAGAATAGGCAACATGATATAGATGTATATTGTGTAGCAACCACTCAAGAAGAGGTAGGTACTAGGGGAGCAATTACATCTACTTATGGAATAAATCCTCAAGTAGGCATAGCCATCGATGTAGGTTTTGGTAGAACACCAGAACTAAACAAATATGATACGATAGAAATGAATAAAGGACCAGCCATCACACTAGGACCCAATATACATCCTAAAATATTTCAAAGGTTAAAGGAGACTGCAAAAGAGAATTTTATAGATTATCAAATCACTGTAGCACCAGGTCAAACTGGAACAGATGCCAGATCAATACAAGTATCAAGGACGGGTGTAGCAACGGGGCTGTTATCGATTCCTTTAAGATATATGCATACTTCAGTTGAAACAATTAGCTTGGATGACATTCAAAAAACAGGGAAGCTATTAGCCAATTTTATTGTTGCATTAAATGAAATTGATATGGAGGAGTTCTTATGCTATTAAAAAAACTAACCAATGCTTCTGGAGTCTCCGGAAATGAAGATGAAGTACGTAATATAATAAGGGCCGAATTAAAAGGAATTGCAGATGATATAAGAGTAGACAGCATAGGCAATATTTTTGCAGAAAAGAAATCCAGGAAAAGTAAATACAATATAGCAATAACTGCTCATATGGATGAAGTTGGATTTATGGTGAAAGGAATAGATGATCATGGATTAGTAAAATTCACACCAGTAGGGGGAATTGATAGTAGAATATTGGTTTCTAAAATTGTTTTGATTGGTAATAGGAAAATACCTGGTGTAATTGGTGCAAAGGCTATTCACATGCAAAAGCCAGAAGAAAGAAAAAAAGCCTTAAATATAGATGATCTTTATATTGATATTGGAGCAAAATCAAAAGAAGAAGCAGATAAAGTGATTTCTATAGGAGACTACATAAGTTTCCATAGTGAGTTTACTGAATTTGGTGATAATAAAATTAAAGGAAAAGCTTTAGATAATAGAGTTGGATGTAATATAATTATAGAACTCCTAAAAAAAGAATTGCCAAGTAATATAGTTGGAGTTTTCACTGTTCAAGAAGAGATTGGATTAAGGGGTGCTGAAATTGCGTCCTATCATCTAGAGGCTGATTTAATCATTGTAGTAGAAGGAACTACCTCTTCAGACGTTTCAGGGACTGAACCTCATTTCCAAATAACAGAGTTAGGGAAAGGACCAGCTATCTCTATTATGGACCAAACCTCTATGTATAATAAGAAGCATGTAGAATTTATAATTAATACTGCTAAGAAATATAATATTCCTTGGCAATATAGAAAAGCAACCCTTGGGGGAAACGATGCTGGTAAGTTTCAACATGCAAAATCTGGTACCATTTGTATATCTATAGCTGTACCTTGTAGATATATTCATTCTCCTATTTCTGTTTTAAGCAAAGACGATATGAATAATACTCTAAAATTGATAACAAAATATATTGAAGAAATTAGTAAAGGAGGTATCATTTAACTAATGAAAGGACTGAATATTGAATTATTAAAAGAAATGCTATCCGTCTATTCACCTTCAGGTAATGAATCAAATATTAGAGAGATTATAAAAGAAGAAATTGATGATTTAGTAGATGAGATGCAAGTTGATGCTTTAGGGAATTTAATTGCTCGAAAGAAAGGCAATGGCACAAAAATAATGCTAGCCGGACATATGGATCAAATTGCATTGATGGTAACTCATATTGATGAGAAGGGATTTTTAAGATGTACGAACATAGGAGGTATTTCACCTACTATATCTGTTTCTCAAAGGATTATTTTCGAAAATGGTACCATAGGTGTAATAGGAAATGAGAAGTTGGAAAGCATAAAGGATTTGAAACTAGATAAATTATACATAGATATTGGAGTCAGTAGCAAAGAAGAAGCAGAAAAGATAATTACCATAGGAGATGTTGCAGTATACTATAGTGAACCCATCGTTGACAATAAAAAAGTAATATCCCAAGCAGTTGATGATAGAATCGGATGTTTTGTAATGATAGAAGCTCTTAAGATACTAGCAAATACTGATAACGATATATATTTCGTATTTACTGTTCAAGAAGAAGTGGGTATAAGAGGCGCCAAAACTGCTGCTTTTGCTATAGAGCCAGATATTGCTATAGCTTTTGATGTGACAGCTACTGGTGACACTCCAAAAGCAAAACCCATGGCAGTACAACTAGGATCAGGACCAGCAATTAAGGTGAAGGATAACTCCATATTATGTCATCCAAAGGTCAAGAATTATATGATTCAGCAAGCAGAAAAAAATGACATTCCTTATCAACTGGAGGTCTTAGAATACGGAGGCACTGATTCAGGTGCTATCCATTTATCAAGAAGCGGCGTCCCTTCTGGCGTTCTCTCAATTCCCTGTAGGTATTTACATAGCAACTGTGAAATGGTTTTTCTCTCTGATGTAGAAAACGCTGTTAAGCTAACGAAGCATATGTTAGAAAATAAAATCGAATTAAATAAATAATTCAAAAAGACATGGGCTCATGTCTTTTTTTGTTGTGCAATTGAAGAGAATGGCTGAATTTGTTTAACGAAACCTATAAAATTTTAAAGGAAAAAAGTATATTGATATTGAAGAAATCTACAGGAGGTGAAATTGTGGAAATTATTAATGAAATATATTCAATAAAAGAGATTTCTGATATTACTGGTTATAAACCACATGTGATACGTTACTATGAAAAAGAATTTGAATTAGAGATACCTAGAAACGAGAGCAACAGAAGATATTTCACTATTAACGAACTAGAAAAATTAAGGTATATTAAATCTTTGCAAGAAAAAGGATTGTCAAATAAGCAAATTAAACAAATACTAAAGTCTCCTGAAATCGTAATTAGTGATAATACAATGGATAATACTTCACAAGAAGCAGCTATCTCGGTATTAGATGACTTATCCCAAGAAAGAGACATAGAGATAAGAAGAGATGACATACACGATATTTTAAAGCACTTAACAGACGTTATGAAAAAACTAGATTATAGAAATGATATTGAAGAATTATCATATAAAATTGATGAAATACGAAATGAATTTGTCAATCAAGAGAAAGATGTATTGATATGTGAAAATGCTAAGCTTAAAATGAAGGTTAAAGAAAAATCTTATGAAGTTGCGGAGTTAAAAGAAAAATTAAAGAGAGAGCAAAACAGAAAGATATCGATTTTCACTAAAATATTTGGTACAAGTAATTAAAAGCTCAGTCAATATTTAGACTGAGCTTTTACTATGCTTAAGTTATAGGAATATCTATCTATAGAACGAGATGTAAGTTAGCTACCTACCTTGTTCTATTAGGATAACTCTCTAATGCAAGCTTTAATATATTCATCGAAGACTTTAGGTCATTTTCATTTAAGATATAAGCAATTCTAGCTTCATCCTTACCTAAACCAGGTGTAGCATAAAACCCTTCAGCAGGTGCTAACATAACAGTTCCACCATCTACATCAAAGTCTTTTAGCATCCAAATCACAAACTTTTCTGCGTCATCTACTGGCAGTTTAGCAACGACATAGAAGGCACCAGTTGGCTTTTTACACAATACACCAGAAATATCATTGAGACCTTTATATACGATATCTCTACGTTTTTGATACTCTTCATTAACTAGGTTAAAATAATTTTCCGATGTTTTATAAAGCTCTACAGAGCCAATTTGCTCTAATGTAGGAACACATAATCTTCCTTGGCAAAGCTTTAATATCTGTTTCATTAATTCTTTGTTTTTGCTGGTAATAGACCCTATTCTAGCACCACAGGCACTGTAACGCTTAGACACACTATCAATAATAACTACTCTATCTTGGATACCATCAATGTTACCGAAGCTGGTATAATTTAAACCATCATAAACAAATTCTCTATATACTTCATCAGCAATAATAAATAAATTGTACTCCTTTGCTAACTCTGCTAGCATTTCAATCTCTTCTTTTGTATAAACAACACCAGTAGGGTTACCTGGGTTAGAAAGTAATATTGCTTTTGTACGAGGATTAATAGATTCCTCTAGTATCTTCTTATTAGGCAGATGAAAACCTTCTTCTGCTTTACAGGTAATTGGAGAAACTTTAACATCTACAGCAGAGCTAAATCCGTTATAATTTGTATAAAAGGGTTCAGGTACTAAAATCTCGTCTCCAGCATCTGCTACAGCAATAATTGTAAATAGTAAGGCTTCTGACCCACCATTGGTTATTAAAACCTCATCTTGATCATAAAACATATTGTACTTTTTATAATAGTCGATTATAGAACTAATTAACTCTGGCATTCCTTGTGATAAGGAGTAAGCCAAAACTTTCTCATCGTAATTGCGAATAGATTCCATAAAAGATGCAGGTGTTTCAATATCTGGTTGTCCAATGTTTAAATGATAAACATGCTTGCCACTAGCCTTTGCAGCTTGAGCGTAAGGTACTAACTTCCTTATGGGAGATTCTTGCATATCCGTAATACGTTTAGATAAACTCATTTGAATACCTCCTATGTATTATATTTGTATGTATTTCTATAATATAACAACTTCTAAAAGACAAATTAGGCAAACACTTTCATTATCAAGTAGTGATAATATTTACAATTCATATTAGTAATAATTATTACCATTAAGTAGTTTATTATTATATCTTTAAAAAAATACTATTACCTGAATGACAATTATAGATAGTGGTAATAATCAAGTAATATAATGAATAATTAAGGTTTTAGGAGGACTAAGTATGAGAATTCCAACACATATAGGGATTATCCCGGATGGCAATAGAAGATGGGCAGATAGTAAAGGAATGTCAAAGGAAGAAGGATATCGTAAAGGTTTGAAACCTGGTCTAGAACTGTTTAAACTATGTAAAGAAGTTGGGATTAAAGAGTTAACTTATTATGGATTTACGATGGATAATACTAAACGTCCATCGATACAAACCATAGCATTTACGAAGGCCTGTATAGATGCTGTAAAAATGCTCTCTATGGAGGATGCTTCCTTATTGGTAATGGGAAATACTAATTCTTTAATGTTTCCAAAAGAATTAATACCGTATACCCAAAGACGAAGTTTTGGTAAGGGAACTACAAAGGTTAATTTTCTAGTAAACTATGGATGGCAATGGGACCTATCTAAAGCATCAGTAAGCCCTTCAAAGAAGAAGAACAATTGGACCAGTGAACTATATTCATCAGATATATCTAGAATCGATTTAATTATTAGGTGGGGAGGAAGACGAAGACTAAGCGGATTTTTACCAGTCCAATCAGTTTATTCAGATTTCTATGTAATAGACGAATATTGGCCAGATTTTACTTCTCAGCATTTTTTTGAAGCACTTGCATGGTATAATAAACAGGATATTACCTTAGGAGGATAATAAGCTATTTTTTACAGGATAATCCATGCCTGTACTTTTTTTATTAGTATAATTAGGATATAATATATTAATGAAAAAGTAATAGGTGTTGTAGTGCCGCAAAATTAAGGAGGAAATAGCTTTGAAAAGACAAAGTAACCATGAAATTACTTCTATAAATCTTCAAAGACAGCAAGAGATAATTGAAGAGATATCTAGTAATAATAAAGATATTTTAGAGAAAACAGGGAAGCAGAAGAAGGTACTAATAGTAACCTATGGTTGTCAAATGAATGAACATGATTCGGAAAAATTATTAGGTATGCTTAAGGATATGGGCTACGTAGAAACGACAAAAAAGGAATTAGCAGACCTAATTATTTATAATACATGTTGTGTAAGAGAAAATGCAGAGTTAAAGGTTTATGGCAATTTAGGTGCATTAAAACCGTTAAAACAAAAAAACACTGATTTGATTATTGGAGTATGCGGCTGTATGATGCAACAACCTAAAGTAGTAGAAGAAATAAAAAGAAAATATAAGCATGTAGATTTAGTTTTTGGAACACATAATCTACATAATTTTCCTGAACTATTAGCTAACTGTAAACAAGCGGATAATATGTTGGTAGAGGTGTGGGACCAAGAAGGAGAAATTGTAGAAGGTGTACCTACCATAAGAAAATATGATACCAAAGCCTTTGTAAATATTATGTATGGATGTAATAACTTTTGTACTTATTGTATCGTTCCCTACACTAGAGGTAGAGAGCGTAGCAGAGAAGTAAAAGATATTGTTAATGAAGTGGCTCATCTAGTAGAACAAGGTACAAAAGAAATCACCTTACTAGGACAAAATGTAAACTCTTATGGAAAAACCTTGGAGAGAAAAATAGAATTTGCAGATTTACTAAGAGAATTAAACAAAATCAACGGCATCGAGAGAATAAGGTTTATGACATCTCATCCTAAGGATTTATCCCCCAGCTTAATAAAAGCTGTTGCTGAGTCTAATAAAGTCTGTGAACATATACATTTACCGTTTCAAGCAGGCAGTAATAACATTTTAAATAAAATGAATAGAAGTTATACAAAGGAAGGATATTTGGAATTGGTAGAACAACTAAAACAGGCAATTCCTGAGGTTGCATTAACCACGGATATTATTGTCGGTTTTCCAGGAGAAACAGAAGAGGATTTTTTAGATACACTTGATGTAGTGGAAAAGGTTAGATTTCATTCAGCTTTTACCTTTCTATATTCAATCAGAGAAGGTACTCCAGCAGCTAAAATGGAAGAACAGATAGATGATGAAACAAAACATAAAAGATTCAATAAATTAGTAGAAACAGTAAATAGAATTAGTGGTGAAATAAATGAAAGTTACTTAGGAAAAGAAGTTGAAGTCCTAGTTGAAGGTACTAGCAAAACAGATGAAACAAGATTAATGGGTAGGACTAGACAAAACAAATTAGTAAATTTCAAAGGTAGCATATCCCTCATTGGAAAGCTTGTGATGATAAAAATTACTGAAGCAAAAACATTTTCTTTAAATGGAGAAATCATCTCTTAGATAGGATTAAGACTGACTATAATATTAAGTCAGTTTTAATTTTTGCATTAGCGTAGTCATGTAATCATATAAAATGTTATCATAAATGATAAAGTTATTATATAATTTTTTTAAATATTGATATATTTCTGTTATAATATAGCTATGATTTCTTTTAAGGGGGTTATTACAGTGAAGAAGCTAACACCAATGATGCATCAATACTTAACGATAAAAGAACAATACAAAGATGCATTATTACTATTTAGACTAGGGGACTTTTATGAATTGTTTTTAGATGACGCTATTGTTGCATCTAAAGAATTGGAAATCACTTTGACTGGTAGAGACTGTGGTCTAGAAGAGAGAGCCCCTATGTGTGGTGTACCTCATCATTCTGTAAATAATTATATTAATAAGCTTATTACGAAAGGGTATAAAGTAGCTATATGCGAGCAGATTGAAGATGCATCTGAGGCAAAAGGAATTGTTAAGCGAGATGTAGTAAGAATTATTACTCCTGGTACTTTGATAGATACAGAGTTGTTAGAGGATAAAAAGAACAACTATTTAATGTGTATATATGGGAATAACAGTGGATTTGGGATAACCTATGTAGATGTATCAACAGGAGAATTATTTACCACGGAAATTACTCAAGAAAATCTAAAACAAAATCTTGAGGATGAGATATGTAAATTACAACCCAAAGAGATAATTTATTCAATAGAAGATAATGAACTAGAGGATTTTTTAAGAGTATGTGAGAAAAAACATAATTTATACATAAATAAATATGATCAATGGAGATTTGAATATGATTATGTATTAAAACAAATTAAGAAGCACTTTCAAATTTTCACATTAGACTCCTTAGGTTTTGCTAAAAACCACTTAGGTATTTACGCTACTGGGGGATTAATAGACTATCTTAAAACGACACAAAAGAGAGCTCTAAATCATCTTAACAAAATACACATTTATTCATTAAAGCAATCGATGATACTAGATATAACCACTAGACGAAATTTAGAGTTGACAGAAACAATAAGAGAGAATAAGAAAAAGGGTTCTTTGTTAGGGGTATTAGATAAGACAGTAACCTCTATGGGAGGAAGAATGCTTCGGAAATGGATTGAAGAACCATTAATTGATGTGGACAAGATTAATCTAAGATTAGATGCTGTTGAAAGTATAAAAGAAGATATCTTAACAAGAAAAGAACTTAAAGAAAATCTCAAGGAAATTTATGACCTAGAAAGACTATGCAGCAAAATTGTTTATGGAAGTGTAAATCCTAGAGATTTAGTAGCATTGAAAAACTCTCTTAAGCGACTACCTAATATAAAAAACATTATCATAAATCAGAAAGCTGGCTTGTTACAATCAATAGTTGATGAAATAGATAATCATGATACTATAAAAGACTTAATTGAAGAGGCTATATTAGAGGAACCTTCTATTGCAGTAAAAGAGGGTAATGTTATTAAGGATGGCTATAACCAAGAAGTAGATCAGTTGAGAAGTGCATCTAGAGATGGTAAATCCTGGATAACTACTTTAGAACTAAAGGAACGAGAAAAAACGGGGATTAAATCGTTGAAGATAGGATATAACAAAGTATTTGGGTATTATATTGAAGTGACAAGATCAAATTTGTCTATGGTTCCAACTGAATATATAAGAAAACAAACATTATCAAACTGTGAAAGATATATTACACCTGATTTAAAAGAGGTAGAGTCTAAAATTCTTGGTTCAGAGGAAAAAGTAATTTCACTTGAATATCAACTTTTCAACCAGATACGTAGTATTATAGAAAAAGAGGTAGCTAAGATTCAAAATACTGCACGTGCTATAGCTCAATTAGATACCATATATTCTTTGGCAGAGGTTGCCTATGAAAATGGCTATATAAAGCCTATAATTAATAATGAAACAATAATTAGTATCGATAAAGGGAGACATCCAGTAATAGAAAAAATGACTAACAATAGTATTTTTGTACCTAACGATACTTATATAAATCAAAATGAACATGAAGTATCTATAATTACTGGCCCAAATATGGCAGGCAAATCAACCTACATGAGACAGGTGGCATTAATTGTATTAATGGCTCAAATTGGTTCTTTTATATCAGCTGATTCTGGAACTATAGGGGTAGTAGACAGGATATTTACTAGAGTTGGTGCTAGTGATGATCTTAGTCAAGGACAGAGTACATTTATGGTGGAAATGAGTGAAATGGCAAGTATTCTAAACAATGCTACTAATAATAGCTTGTTAATTTTAGATGAAATTGGGAGAGGTACCAGTACATTCGATGGTCTTAGTATAGCTTGGTCTGTAAGTGAATATATCAGTAAGAATATAAAATGTAAAACCTTGTTTTCTACTCATTATCATGAATTAACAGAGCTTGAGGGAAAGGTTAAAGGTATTAAAAATTATCGTATCTCTGTTAAAGAAGAGGGAGAAAATATAGTATTTTTAAGAAAGGTAGTAGAAGGAAGTGCTGATAAAAGCTATGGTATTCAAGTTGCTAAACTGGCTGGACTTCCAAAGGCTGTTATCACAAGGGCCAAGGAGATATTAACAAATCTAGAAAAAAATGATATTACAAAGCATGAAAGTATACAAGAGAGTAAGGACAGCAAAAATACAAAAGAAAATCATCAGTTGAATTTTATAGACATGAATAAAGAAGACATTGCAAATGAGCTTAAACAAATTAATCTACATGAAACAACACCAATAGATGCTCTAAACATTCTTTATCGTTTACAGAGGAAAGCCAATGATCTTTAGGAGGCATTAAATGAGTAAATTAATAAGAATATTAAATGATTTGACTATTAATAAAATAGCGGCAGGGGAGGTAGTAGAGGGCCCTTATTCAGTTGTAAAAGAATTAATTGAAAATGCCATTGATGCAAATGCTACAAATATAACTGTAGAGATAAAAGAGGGTGGACAGAAGTATATTAGAGTTAGCGATAATGGAAAAGGCATTCATGAAGAAGATGTGGAACTGGCTTTTACAAGACATGCTACATCTAAAATACAATCCTTAGAGGACTTAGCTTCTATTATATCCTTAGGTTTTAGAGGAGAAGCTCTTGCAAGTATTGCAGCTGTTTCTCAAATACAAATAATTACAAAACCGAGGGAGCAACCATATGGCATATCATTAGATATTGTGGGTGGGAAGGTGGTTAATAAGCAACAAGTCGGCTCTCCTGATGGGACTACTATTGAAGTTAAGAATATATTTTTTAACACACCAGCTAGATTAAAGTTCATGAAAAGCTCGCAGGCAGAAGCGACAAAAATTGGTGAAATAATGTCAAGGCTTGCCCTTAGTCAACCCAACATTACACTAAAATACATTAACAATAACAATATTATGTTTACTTCTCCTGGAAATAATAATTTAGAACAAACGATTGTTTCTATATTAGATAAAGATTTGTTTAAAAATCTTATATATATAGAAAATTCTACCAATGATATAAAGCTATATGGTTATATTAGTCAACCTACTTATGTAAGAGGGAATAGAAATTTTGAGATTATTTTTGTTAACGGAAGATTTATTAAAAGCAAATTATTATATAAAGCTATTGAAACCGCCTATAAAGAAAAACTTCCGATTAATAAGTTTCCCGTATGTGTTCTAAACATTGACATAAATCCAAATATAATTGATGTTAATATACATCCATCAAAAACTGAGATCAAATTTCATGATGAGGAAATAATATATAGCTTTATTTATAAAACTATACTTGCAAATTTAGCAAAACACACAAAGATACCTGCTATGGTTATGAAAAATATTAACTGGAAATCATTTTTAGCTGGAAATAACCCTTCTACTGAGAGTATCTTCAAAGAGAATAAATGCAACTATAATACACATAATAACAACAAATCTACTAGCCTACAGATATCAATTGAAGGTGCTAAAAAAAATAATGAAACAGAAACTATTGAAAAAGAATTTGAAAAGAATAACAGGAGTACTTCACAAAATAATAATATACAAAAAGACTTAGAGACTACTCAAGAAAACTTTTTAACTAGTCTACTGACAGGATATAGAATCATAGGACAGTTATTTGATACTTATATAATTATTGAAAAAGATTTAGCTATGTATCTTATTGATCAACATGCTGCTCATGAGAGACTGGTCTATAATAAAATGCTACAAGCATATAAAGACAATAATATAATTACTCAACAATTATTGGAAGCAAAAGCTATTGAATTACCTCAAGAAGATTTTCTGTTATTGACAGAGCATATTAAAACTTTTAATGATTTAGGATTTGGAATAGAAGTTTTCGGAAGGAATACCATCATTATAAGAGAAGTACCTCTAATCATGGGGGTGCCAAGAAACTTTGAATTTCTTTTAGAAGTTATAGATGAATTCAAAAATGGCAATCATAATAAAGTGTATTTCAATGAAATTATTATTAGAAAATCTTGTAGAGAAGCTATAAAGGCGATGGACAAATTGAATATAGATGAAATAAATGCTCTTATAATCCAGCTAAGTGAAGTACCACCTCCATTAACCTGTCCACATGGTAGGCCTATTTTATTATCATTAACAAAATATGAAATTGAAAAGAATTTTAAGCGGATTCAGTAGGAGGTAGTTTTTTTGATCAAAAATCAATTACTAATAATTCTAGGTCCCACAGCTGTGGGAAAAACCAACACAGCTATAGAATTAGCAAAAAGGCTAAATGGTGAGATTATATCCGCAGATTCTATGCAGATATATAAACATATGACCATCGGAACAGCCAAACCTTCAAAAGAAGAGATGCAAGGAATTCCTCACCATATAATGGATATAATAGAACCAGATGAACAATATTCAGTTGCATCCTTTCAAAAAGATGCAAAAGAAAAAATTGATGATATCTTTCATAGAAGGAAGAATCCTATTATAGTAGGTGGAACAGGATTATATGTTAATTCTATTATTTATAATATGGATTTTACAAGTACAATATCTAATTGGAGTTTAAGAAAGCAACTAGAGGAAGAAGCACAGAAGTATGGCAATGAATATGTACATAACAAATTACTAGATTTAGATCCAGAAGCTGCTGAAAGAATCCATAAAAATAATCTCAAGCGAGTAATTAGAGCTATAGAAGTAGTACATGAAAGTGGAGAGAAAATTGGAGACTTTAGTAAACAACTAAAGCTAAATGATGAATATGACATTATCTTAATCGGATTAACGAGAGATAGAGATGAGTTGTATGAACGAATTAATAGACGAGTGAATTTAATGATAGAAGATGGTCTAATTGCTGAAGTGAAATACCTTTTATCGTTGGGGTATAAAGAAGACATTATAGCATTTAAAGGGCTAGGATATAAAGAAATAATAAATTACTTAAATAGTAAGTATAGTTTAGAAGAAGCTATAGAAATAATTAAAAGAGATACACGAAGATATGCTAAGCGCCAACTGACTTGGTTCAGAAGACTAGAAAATATTAAATGGTATAACTTATCTGAATGGAGTTCAAATGAAAAATTAATCGATAATATTATGGAATACATTGAAGGACATTTTAATCTCTTATAGAATAATAATAATAGTAATATGACAAAATTAATGAAAAATTATAAAATCATAGGTCTTATTGCTTTGATTAAATATTAGTATTAGGATAATTTGAGGAGGGTTAACATGAAAAATAATATCAATCTACAGGATATTTTTCTAAATCAAGTTAGAAAAGAAAGTATTCTAATAACCATATACTTGGTAAATGGATTTCAGCTAAAGGGACTTGTTAAAGGATTTGATAATTATACGATAGTATTAGATACAGATGGGAAACAACAATTAATATACAAACATGCTATTTCAACCATTTCTCCTAGTACCACTGTAAATTTTCTACAAAACACAAAAAACTCACCAGAATAATAAATACGAATTAGCGTGCTTCCTTATTAGTTATAATAGGGAAGTTTTTTCATTTAGATATAAATGAACTGAAATGTAATTATTCACCTTTATTATCTATTTGTATCACATATTATATAGTAGAGGAATATGATAATATAGTATGTATTTTGAGGTGATAAAGGTGCCGAAAAAGATAAAAAAGGAAGTAAACTATTTATATCAATTAGCAAAGCAAGGCTCTATTGGAAGTAATGAATTTTTAAATCATCTTATTATAGATTCAAAGTTAAGTACAGAACAGATTAATCAAAAGTCCTCTCAAGATAACAATAGAGAAGAAGATTCCTTTGACTCAATAATAAAGGAATTGTATCAGCTAATTGGGCTGAGAGAAGTAAAAGAAATTGTTAATGAAATATTAGCATATATAGAAATACAGCAAAGACGTAGACTTCAAGGGCTTAATGCTGCCCCATTAGTGCTGCATATGATATTTAAAGGAAATCCTGGGACAGGAAAAACGACAGTTGCAAGAATTTTAGCAAGAATATTTAAAGCAAAAAACCTCTTAAGCAAAGGACATCTAATTGAAGTAGAAAGGGCAGATCTAGTAGGGGAATATATAGGACATACAGCATTAAAAGTCAGAACACAAGTAAAAGAAAGCTTAGGTGGTATTCTTTTTATTGATGAAGCATATTCTTTAGCAAGAGGGGGGGAAAAGGATTTCGGTAAAGAAGCAATAGATGCATTAGTAAAAGCTATGGAAGATAATAAAGATCAGTTTATATTAATTTTGGCAGGTTACCAAGAAGAAATGGATGATTTTCTTAAAGTAAATCCTGGACTTAAATCCAGATTTCCTATACATATAGACTTTTTAGATTATTCTATTGAAGAGTTAATAGACATAGCAGAACTAATGGTAAATGAGAGACAATATAGTATGTCTAAATCTGCAAAGGCAAAGCTCTATAATATTTTAGCTTCCAAAAGAAAAAAAGAAAGTAGATATTCTGGTAATGCTAGATTAGTAAGAAATCTAATAGAAAAATCCATAAGAAAGCAAGCAGTTAGATTAAAAGAAAAAGAACTTTGTACAAGAGATGATTTAATTATGCTTAAAAGAGAGGATTTTCTGGATGGTGAAGCTTAATGAATAATTGTATATTACTAGGTAAACCCAATGTAGGAAAAACTACTTTTTTTCTATCTTATGCTGAATATTTAGGGGTTACAAGTTGCATCTTAGAATTTGAAAATTTTGAAGGTAGCGTTACTAGAAAAAATTATTCTATAAACGTCGCAAGAAGCTATCTAATCAATCAAACTCCATTTAAAACAAAAGAAATCTGTAGAATGAATCTTTCTATTCCTGTGTACAAAGGGAGAACAGAAATTACATTATTTGATACTGGAGGATTGATTGATGGAATAAGTGCAAATGAAATAGTTAGAAAATCAATGGCGGAGGCATTAAAACAGTTATACTTAGCCGATTTAATATTACATATGATAGATGCCTCTAGTGTAGATCATAATTGTTGCAGCACTTTAAGTGAAATAGATTATCAGATTAATCAGTATGGGCATTCAAGAGGAGCCTACTGTATATTAGCAAACAAAATAGATTTAGAGGAAGGTGAAAAAGGCTTATCATTTATAAGAAAAGAGTTCAAGGATACCTACATAATACCTATTTCTGCAAGAAAAATGAAAGGCTTTAAAGAGGTGAATAAATTTGTATCTAGAGTTATTCAATAAATATATTGGATTATTACTGTTAGGGGTAGTAATAAAATTACTAGATGACGAGGTAGATGAGGATACTAAGGATAAGATAGCAGAAAGTAAAATCTATGCTAATCTTTCACAGTATAAACTGCCCTATAGTCTACTTTTTTTATCCTTAGCCATGCTACTACAGCCACATCTAGTGTTTTCAATATTTACTTCTGCTTACATAATAGGTATGTTTTACTTTCCTCATCAAATTTTACCTTTAAAGCTTAAAGCGTACCAGGAAATGATTATATTGATACTGTTAAATATAATTTTCATTCCTCCTAATATTTTTGCTATTGCCTTTTTATCAATACTTTTGATTCAATTTATAGATGATTTGTTAGATTATCAATATGATTTTAAATATGGCTATAAAAACTATGTAAATAATTTGGGCTTAGGAGAAATCGTAATAGCTTCTAGTATTCTTTTAATCATATGCTTTATAATATCATGGACTAATACTATTACAATTCTAACTTCGAGTTTTTTAGTAAATTATCTCTATGATAAAATATAGGAGGGATCAAATGCTTTATGGGTATATACTTATCTTTTACTTAGTGATATTATTATTAGGGTATAGCATTGGAAGAAGAATTGGGATAGAAGAGGGGCGGGAAAAGGCTATTAATCAGACTGTTATTGGGTTAAAAATTGATTATTATAACAAGAAAAAATGTCCAATTTGTTCTAGCTCTAAAAATCTTCATAAAATGAGACTCAACTCAGAAGGGATTATTCCCCCTACTGAGCTATAGACGATTCTGCTTGGAGAAAATATAGTATTTAATCTAGCTTTTAGGTAGGCAGGAGATTTATCATTACAACCAAGGAGGAAATAGATTATTAACAAATGAGGAGGTATCAATGGATGAATTTAGATAAAGACATATTACATAACTTATTTGAAATTGAGGAAAGTATTATACAAAAGGTTGATGACATCGAAGCAAGCTTATCTGAAACCTTTGAAAAGATAGATGCTATTAAAGCTTTTAATCAATACAAGGTAATAAATAAAATGCAAGAGGCCAATCTAAGTGATCAGCATTTTAATTGGACAACAGGCTATGGATATAATGATATAGGACGTGACAAACTTGAAGAAATCTATGCCGCGGTTTTTGGTGTAGAAGATGCTATAGTGCGGCCCACTATTGTTAATGGTACTCATGCTCTAACCTTATGCTTAACAGGTTTATTGAGAAGTGGTGATGAAATGATTGCTGTTACCGGCAAGCCATACGATACCCTAAATGAACTAATTGGCATTAGTGGTAACTATCCAGCAAGCTTTAAAAATACTAATATAAGCTACAAACAAATTGACTTTTTAATAAATGGAGAAATAGACTTTCCAGCTATAGAAGAAAAAGTTTCTGAAAAAACAAAGCTAGTATATATTCAAAGGTCTACTGGTTATGGATTCAGAAAAGCTGTCAACATTCAAACTATTAAAAAGATAGTAGATTTAGTAAAAGCTAAAAACCCAGGAGTTATCTGTATGGTCGATAATTGCTATGGTGAGTTTCTTGAGACAAAAGAGCCTACGGAGGTGGGGGTAGATATTTTAGCTGGGTCTCTAATTAAAAACCCTGGGGGAGGACTAGCTTTATCCGGCGGATATATAGTTGGCAAAAGACACTTAATTGAATTGATATCCTATAAACTGACGTCCCCAGGGATTGGGAAAGAGTGCGGTTTAACATTTGGTTTAAATAGATCAATGTTTCAAGGACTGTTTTTAGCTCCTCATGTTGTAGGAGAGGCCATAAAGGGAGCTGTATTTTGTTCTAAGCTATTTGAAAACGAAGGATATGAGGTAAAACCTAAGTACAACGAAGATAGAAGTGATATTATCCAAGCCATCAAACTAGAAGATGAAGAAAAAGTACTGGCCTTTTGCAAAGGAGTACAAGCAGCAGCTCCTGTAGATGCATTTGTAACTCCAATACCTTGGGACATGCCTGGGTATGATAATCCTGTGATTATGGCTGCTGGGGCCTTTATACAAGGCTCATCAATAGAGCTAAGTGCAGATGCTCCAATAAAACCACCTTACATAGTATATTTTCAAGGTGGACTAACTTATGAGCATAGTAAATTAGGTGCTCTAAAAGCATTGCAAAATATAAAAGACTTAAAAAGAAGGAAATAAAAACCCAAGTTAGACAAAGAGGGGAAAAAGGCCGGAGGGACAGGGGACGGAGATGCGTCCCGTAAGCAGAGGGACATGCCTCCGTCCCCTGTCCCTGAGAGGTTGAGGGCATAAGAAAACCCAGCCATTGCAACGCTAGTAGAAGTGCGCAATATTCTGGGTTTTAATTTTATATTTTTCTAAACACCCCTACAACCTTACCTAAAATTGCAATATCCTTTACTAAGATAGGTTCCATAAATTTATTTTCAGGTTGCAGCCTGATATGATCAAATTCTCGATAAAACCTTTTAACTGTAGCCTCTTCATCTAACAAAGCTACTACAATATCACCATTACTGGCATGAGTCTGTTGTCTCACAATAACATAATCATCGTTTAGGATGCCGGCTTCAATCATGCTATCACCCTTAATGGATAATATAAATACATCTTTATTATTATGATTCACAAAATCTGCTGGAAGTGGGAATGTTTCTTCTATATTTTCTACTGCTAAAATTGGTTCACCAGCAGTTACCTTACCGATGATCGGTATGCTAATCATCTCTTTATTTAATCTAAAATCATATGTAGAATCATTATCTAGTATCTCAATAGCTCTTGGCTTTGTAGGATCCTTTCTAATATAACCCTTTTCTTCTAATTTGTTTAAATGTCCATGAACTGTTGAGGTGGATTTCAACTCCACTGCTTGACAGATTTCTCTAACAGAGGGTGGATAACCTTTAGCATTAATTTCTTTTTTCATATATTTTAATATCTCCATCTGTTTATTACTTAAATCTTCATACATAGAAATAGAGGCTCCCTTCTAATCATTTATTAAGGTATATAATACCACTAGTATACCATATAAAGAATGCAATATCAAACATTTGTTCGCAATAATGAATCATGTTATTTCTTATTGTTCCTCATCTAACCATTCAAAATTTTTAACGATTTCTCGCTTTACATCCTTTTTATGAGCTGCATATAGTTGAGTAGTTGTAACATTATCATGATCCAGCAAATTTTGCACATCGTATATAGAAAAACCTTGTTGAATTAATGAGGTAGCAGCTGTTGCCCTTAACTTATGGGGGCTATAACCACTATCTCGGCTAGTTCCTAAGGCTAAAGATGTATATTTTTTCACTAAATTACGGATAGCTCTAATTGTCATACGCTTGTTTTGAATAGACAGAAAAAGTGCATCTTTATCATAATCCTCTAATATACTATCTAAAGGTCGTTCATCTTTTATATATTCCTTAATAACTCTTTCGCAGGTTTTATTTAAAGGCATTAATACTTCTTTGCCACGTTTTCGATAGATCCTAAAATCTCCTCTATTAAAGTTAAAAGATGAAACATTTAATTGTTGCAGTTCACTTACTCTAAGACCATAAGTAATAAATAATACAATAATAGCTTTATCTCTTAGCTTAGTTTTCTGCCAATAAATTTTCTCTTTCTCTGTAAAGACACTACCTGTTTCAATAATATCCAACATTTTTGCAACTTCATCAATCTCTAATTTTTTAATTGCATCCGGCTGTGGTTTGGGCAACCTAATAGGATTAAATCCATCAGTTATATTTTTGCTGATTATTTCATCTCGATATAAAAACTTAAATAAAACAGATAAAGAAGATTTTTTCCTTGCTAAAGATCTATTATGATTTTCTACTATCTTAGTATATTCCTCATTTTCCATAGTATATCTTGAACAATAATCTCCTAAAAATCGATTTATGTCTTTAGCAGCAATATGACTAAATTCTTCTATTGAGATTTCTGTAGTAGATGAAGCTTGACTTAAGGAGCTTGAATGAATAAGGTATCTACAGAAAAAAAAGATATCTTCTAAATAGGCTAACCGAGTAGATAAGGCAACACCACTTTTTAAATATAAAAAGAAATCTCTCATGAAGGATGGTAATTGTCCTTCAATTTCTAGGCATCTTTCAACTATCTGGTTCTGTTTTAAAACTATATTATCAGGCTTATCAGATTTATTGTGTATTAATAATCTATTCTTTGACATAAACACACCTCTTTACAACTTTTGTTTTAAGTATATTATATCATTTCCGGAGAGTGATAAGTATATTAGTCAATAAAAACAGTTAAAATCATAATAAGAACTAGAAAAATATGAAATGATTTTTTCTAGTAGGGAAAAGCTAGATAAAAATCAGCTAATATTTTAGTAAAAAGAGGAATTTAAATAACATTAAATTGGCTACAAGGTGTATCCATTGAAATAACAAACATATAGCCATAATTACCTTGACAAGAATAAATATTATTGGTACTCTAAAATTAACTTTATTTATTTCTCTCTATTTCTCTATATTGATATTTACTGTCTTTAACAAGGCTATGAGAAATTTTTAGAGTGCTTAACTAACTGAATAGGGAGGAAACAAGAATGGAGAATAAAGCTGTAGTCTTAGGGTCAAACTACTATATAGGCCTTAGCCTAATACGTTGTTTAGGGATAAATGGAATAACAGTTGTTGCTATAGATCACTCTAGGAAGGATACATATGGCTCTGAATCTAAATATTGTTCTGAGAGAATAATTGCTCCCCATTATAGAGAAGAAACTAGAGAATTTATTAGTTTTCTAAAAAACTATGCCAACAAACAAAGTCATCCTCCTGTGCTTTTTCCATCTGCAGACCCCTATGTTGAAGTCATAGATCAGCATTTAGAAGAGCTTAAAGAGTTTTTTCTAATTCCTCAGACGGAACCTGGTTTATATACCAAAACCATGAATAAAGAAAAATTACATAAACTGGCCATAGAAAAAGGTGTAGCAGTACCAGAAACTGTAAGCATGTATGAGGAAGATTTCTTAGAAAAAGCAGAAAATACTCTTAAATTTCCGTGTATTGTTAAGCCTGTTGATTCTCATACATTTGTATCAGTATTTAGAAGAAAAATGTTTAAAGTCCAGAATAGAGAAGAATTAGAAACTGCAGTGGCTAAAGCAAAAAAAGCAGGATTAGAAGTAATCGTTCAAAGGATTATTCCAGGCTTTGATGACCATATGTATACTTTTGATGCTTATCTAAATCAAAATGCAAAGATTACTCACTGGACAACCTTTCAAAAGTATCGTCAGTATCCAATAAATTTTGGAGCTTCTGTTTATACCACTCAAAAGTATGTTCCAGAGTTGTACGAAATAGGAGCTGGATTCTTAGAAGCTATAAAATTTAAGGGCTTTGTGGAAATAGAGTTTAAAAAAGATGCTGAAACTGGAAAATTTTATTTGATTGAATTAAATGTTAGAACGACTAATTTTAATCAGCTATTATATAAGGTGGGTCTCAATATGCCATATATTGCCTATAGGGACTTAACCGGCAACCCTCTAGAGCCTAAAGCAATTAAAGAAGATACTAACATAGTGTTTTGGTATGCATTTGAAGACTTATTAGCTGTTAAGGAATATATTAAAACTGGACAACTATCTTTGGGGAAAGTGCTTGTTTCCTATTTTAAGCCAAAAGCATATGCAATTTGGGATTGGAAGGATCCTAAACCAGCCTTTAGCTTTTTAAAAATAATTCTTAATAAGGTATTTAGAAAGATATCAAGAAAATAGTAACCTTTTACACGCTTTATTAGATATGTGAAGTCACCAAAATATTTGTAAGGGATGGATATTATAATGCAATTATCTACATTAATAAAAGGCCTTGATTTTATTGAGATAAAAGGAGATATAAATAAAGAAATAAGCTCTATAGCTTATGACTCAAGAAAAGTAATAGAGAATAGTGTTTTTGTAGCTATTTCTGGTTATAGAGAAGATGGACATGCTTATATTAATGAAGCAATAAAAAAGGGGGCATCTGCTATTATCCTCGAGAAGGATATAGCAATAGAAGGTAACAACATCACAATCTTGAAGGTTCAAAATTCTAGAAAGGCTTTAGCTAAAATATCATCAAATTATTATCATAATCCTAGTGATAGCTTAAATATTGTTGGAATTACAGGAACAAATGGCAAAACCTCCATAACCTATTTGGTGAAATCTATTTTTGAACAAACCAATAGGCCAACTAGTCTTATAGGCACCATTGGGAGCGTAATTGGCGATCAAATAACAGAAAATAAGAATACAACTCCGGAATCATTAGAGCTTCAGAGAACGTTTTCTGAGATTTTAAAATATAATATTGAAACCTGTATTATGGAAGTATCATCCCATGCATTAAGTCTTCATAGAGTAGCTGCATGCAGTTTTAATACTGGTGTGTTTACTAATCTTACTCCAGATCATTTAGAATTACATAAAAGCATGGATGAATATTTTAATGCAAAAGCTGAACTATTTAAAATGACAAAAGATTATAATGTAGTAAATGCAGATGACGAATATGGAATAAAACTAATTAAACGAATTAAAAACTATGAAACGAAACTAATCACCTACGGCATTGAGAATAAAGCTGATATCTATGCAACAGATATTCGTTATTCTGTTGAAGGAGTAAAATATGTTGCAAATACACCAAAAGGAAGTATTGATATTCATGTAAACATTCCAGGTACTATCTATGTCTATAACAGTTTAGCAGCAATTGCATGTGCTTATTGTAATAATATTGATTTAATAGACATACAAAAAGGTATTAATGCAGTTAAATATATTAAAGGAAGGTTTGAAATAGTGCCTACAGGTAAAGACTACACAGTCATTATAGACTTTGCCCATACGGAGGATGCTTTAGAAAAAGCACTTACTACCATAAAACAATTTGCCAAAGGAAGGATTATACTAGTTTTTGGAGTATATGCTCCAGGAGCAGAATCGGGCAAAGGTAAACGAAGAGGTATGGGTAAGGTAGCTGCCAAATATGCTGATCTTTCCATTGTTACATCTGACAACCCTAAAAGAGATAATCCGGAACTAATCATAGCAGATATCACCGAATCGATTGAAGAGGAAAATGGTGATTATGTGGCCATTATTGATAGAAAAAAAGCTATCAGATATGCAATTGAAAACAGTAGGAAGGATGATGTAATTTTAATTGCAGGCAAAGGTCATGAAACCACCCAAATTATTGGTGATGAAGCAATTCCTTTTAATGAAAAAGAAATAGTTATTGAATTAGTTAGTAATGATCAAAAAACAAGTTAATACTAGAATAATCGTTAAACCTCCTAAAGTTAAACATGGAAGACAAGTACATGGTAAATCAACTTTAGGAGGTTTTATATTTTTGATAACTGTTAGAAAATAATTCTAGCAGAAGCGGTAATCAATAACAATATTATTTATAATCTATAACTATTCCCTAAATATACATTTAAAGAATAGTTATAAGGAGTAAGGGTTACCACTGACTATATAAATCTAGCCCTATTTTTTATATCGAATATCTAACCCCTTACTACTTCTTTCTTTAGATTAATTACAATGGCGAAACTTTTATGACAATAATTAAATACTGAGAAATTAAAAAGCTTTAAAGTTCTAGCTGGCGTTCAATTTAGAGCTTACTATTAAAACATAACAACTATATTTATGGGGATTACCGCTGTCGAATCCACTAGAATCTAAAGGTTCTAGCTATAATAATCTTCGACATCAAACTGCATTCAAAATAAATAATTTGTCAACTACACCCTAGGATTTATCGACATTTTTTACAACCATTACATTAGCTTTTGCGACCACATTCGACTTAGAAAAACCGAATGCATAAAGAGTTTATAATTATACACAATATGCATAATATACATC
This sequence comes from Natronincola peptidivorans, assembly GCF_900111615.1. Taxonomy (GTDB): domain Bacteria; phylum Bacillota; class Clostridia; order Peptostreptococcales; family Natronincolaceae; genus Natronincola_A; species Natronincola_A peptidivorans. The sequence continues at coordinate 291,196 of NZ_FOHU01000001.1, forward strand.
CTATGTATTAATATTCACATGGCGTTGTACTATCTGTAAGAAACTGGTTTTAAGATCAGCTATTTCCCAGCATTTTATTAATTGAGAATCGATATTAATCGATATTACATGAAAGGCATGTTTTTTTTACAGGCCTTCTTATGATTTATTTGATAAATTGGGCATATTATTATTGGAGGTGTTTATCTTGGTCATTAGGTTTGGATATGTTGCTATAGCATTAAATATTAATGAAGGTTCTCCAAATAAAACAATAACATATAAGCTCTACTCTAATCTTCCAGATAATGAAACAAAACTATACAAGCTGAAATCTTTAACAAAAAAGAATTTAGATACTACTAAAAGGATTCTAATTTACAATAAAGCACATAATATCATGGTCTATCGTTTCACTTCTAAGCTAGTACCCCTTGCTACTCATCCTGATGTTTTAAAATGGGATTACATAACGGAGTTTCGTGAACTCTATAAGGATATAGGTGACTATATAAAGAAATATAATCTCAGAGTAAGTGCTCACCCTGACCATTTTACTCTTATTAATACTTTAAATGAGGATGTTTTACGAGCTTCTTTAGAGGACTTAGAATACCATGCAAGAATTTTTGAAGCCATGGACCTATCTTCTAATGATGCAAAGCTTGTCTTGCATGTTGGAGGTACCTATGGAAACAAACTAAAGGCTACAGAACGATTTATTAGCAATTTTAAAGGATTAGATACGAGATATAAAGATAGAATTATTTTAGAAAATGATGATAAGTCTTTTACTGCTAAGGAAGTCTTAGAAATCTGTGAACATTTGGAAATACCTATGGTACTAGACATTCATCATCATTGGTGCAATAATAATGGAGAAAAACTAGAAGCCTTGCTACCATCAATTTTTAATACATGGAGAAATGAAAAGCAGCCACCTAAAATTCATGCTTCTAGTCCTAAAAATGAAAAGAACATTAGAGCACATGCTGATTATATTGAAAAGGATTTTCTAATGGATTTTATTAATGCAGCCCAAAATTATGGTGAGGATTTTGATGTTATGATTGAGGCTAAAAATAAAGATTTAGCATTATTTCAACTAATTGAAGATCTAAAACAGGAATCAAAAATTAGGGTAATAAATGATGCAGCTGTAGAAATAAATTAATCAATTATAGGAGGGCCTCTACCCTCCTATTGACTATATTAATTTCTCTGTGTATATATTTAATAGATTTAATCTTTCTATTTTTTTCTTTATTTCATTAGTGTCTAAACTATACAATCCTTTTTCCTTCATTCTGTTAAAAAAGCTAGCCCCGGCAAAAGTATATCTTCTCTTTAAGCCTTCTTCCTTTACTATTTCCTCATTAGCATATGCAATCAAATCACCAGAAGCAAGGTTTCTCGGTAGCTCTAATAAAGGCATTCCTAATAATACTCTGACACTATTATGACCAGCTAAACTACCTGTGACTATCGCTTCTGTATGACCGACAAAAAGGCCGCCCTTTTCTCCTGCACATAATAAGTTATCTACACCTTCCACCTTCATGCTATTATTACGTGGTGCTATGGATAGATATCTAATAGAGTTACCTATACCACCAGCATAGGGATCTTCAAATCTAGCATTTTCAAAACCTTTTATACTTCTTAGTTTTTCCAAAGGATAAAAAGGTGCCATCAGCTTCGCATGTCCTGTATCTAGTAAAACTATGTTCTCAGCATATTCCTTTAAAGCATATTGTTGACATACCTTGATATTCAGTTTATCTAAGTTGATATCCTCTTTAGGTAAAGGTAACACCACTACCCCTTTATTGTTTAACTCTTGTATCAATTCTTCAGATAAAGAATATTTGTTTAACTTACAGGAACCACTAAAGGCTCCAAAAGAACCATTAGCTCTTCGGCCTAGTATATCCTCTACACCAGCCTTATAGCTTATACTAACCCTAGGGCCAAAGGATGGACATCTTAATATACACATAGCACATCCATTCCCATACTTAAGACAATTCCCCATAGGACCTGTAGAGCCTGTAGTTTCAATAAATACATCTCCGGTTATAACACGATTGTCATGTAATTTCACTGCGGTGATGCTATTATTTTCTTTAATAACATCTGTAACTCTACTTTTTAAATAAATTTCAATCCCTTGAGATGTAAGGAGCCTCGTTACCTGTGGTTCAATAATATTCACATCATAAAGACTTGCATGTTTATGTCCAGGAAAATCAATATTTTTATGTCTAGAAAAATCATCACACAACTGAAATAAATCATAGGATCCTAATAAAATTGACTCCTCAGCAGCAGTATATCTTCCATTATTCCTCATGATCCCTCCTACATTACCTAAACCTAAAAGCATATCCGTTCGCTCGTGTACTGCCACGTCAGCCCCGGCTTTTTTTGCTGTAATCGCAGCTGCACACCCAGCCCAGCCTCCACCGATTATTACCACTTTTGGTTTACTCATCAGAAATTCCTCCCCAGCTTTAATTATTTATAATTTGAGTCTTACATGTACGAATAGGAATTCCATTTAAATCATATACAGTACATGAACCACAAATACCCTCACCACAACAAATTTCATTGTTATTAGTCATTACAGTGTTTATCTCTTTCAAATTTTCTATAGAAGAGAATATTTTATCTCTTAAATAATCTGAAGCACCTATAAAGGCAAGTTCATATTTTTTAGTATTTATCTGTTTATTAATAAGATCTAAACCATCCATTTCATATAGATTACCTTCCCCTACAGCATGAATATTACAATATTCCTTAATAAGATTATAATTAGTGGTGGATTTATCAAGAATTAAATCTACAGTATTATTATTTTTTAACAGATGATTAATAACTAATATGGCTGGTGCTTGAGCTACTCCTCTAACTATTGCTAAAGCATTTGAATTTTTTGTTGTTTTTAAATGTTCTAATCCAAAAATTCCATTCCAATAAGGACCTCTAATCAATAATTGATCACTTGTTTCTTTGATGGTTTTCGTCTTTACTCCATGAATTTCGACAGCAATTTCTACAACATCATTCTTTGTATCCACATGCATTATGGATATGGGAATATCAAAATATTGATTATAATTTTTATTTCTAATGAAAATATAAGAGCCTGGTTGATTTATTTGTCTAGCTAAGGTATGGGGTATTTTTAGAGCAAAGATTATTATATGATCATTTAATTCTTTACGTTGAAGTATTTTAGCCTCTATATCTACCCTAGGGGGTTTTTTCCTATTTCCTTCAAATTTGAAGGCTTGATATATACATACTCCTCTCCAATCACAGTCACAAAACTCTTTTCCTTTTAAGTGAGAACAAGTAATACAATCCATCGTTTCAGCTAAATAACATGGGCAATATTCACTTCCAGCATCGATACACTGCCATTTATGGTTACGCATAAATTCCCTCCTTTGACTAAAAAACAACTATAATAATAGAATATTTATTTTGAATAATTATGTTACAATGTTTCTAGTCAAATAAAGAAAAGTAGCATAAGTTTAGCTACTGAGGTTGTTAAAATAGATTAAAGTTAAATAACCAGCCACCATAACGTATTTATAAATACTTTATGGTAGCTGGTGTACAAAGATATGAAGACGATAAAGTTTTGATACTACCTTAGATTCATAAATCTTAATACCTTACCTTTAATAGACAATTTATTTATGTCCTCATCAGTAGTTAAGTCTGTAATATTTATTAGATTGCCATCTAAATAGGTTAGAATCCTTCCAACTCTCTGATTTTTCATTAAGGGGGCATATAGAGGTTCTTGAACATCTATTATCGATATAATCCTTTCAGCCTCTCCATCCTTTATTGGTACAACAAGTTTTTTAGAAGCTTTTAATTGTGCTGTCATCTTCTCACCATTCTTAACAGAGATACCTTTTACTAACTCTCCTTCCTTAAAAACCTCATATGGCTTGTAGGATTCAAAATGATAATCTAATAAATTTTTTGCAGTATTAAACCAATCCCCGTCGTTTAAAGTTATCGCGATAAATTGCATATCATTTCTAGTGGCAGAAGCCACTAAGCATCTTCCAGCTTTTTTTGTAAAGCCTATTTTTACCCCATCGCCCCCTTCACAGATGGACAGAATCTTATTTTTATTGGAAAAATGCTTATAGTCTTCTCTATCGGCTAACCAAAACTTTGTATTAACAATTTTTTTAAAGGTAGGATTTCTAAGTGCTGCTCTTGTAATCATACTTAAATCATAGGCTGTTGTATAGTGCTCTTGATGATGCAGACCATGGGGATTCATAAAGTTTGTGTTTTTTGCTCCAATTTCTTTCGCTCTTTGATTCATTAATTGAGAAAAATCTTCTACAGAACCACTAACTTCATAAGCTATTGCAGTAGCAGCATCATTGCCGGATCTCAGCATTAGACCATACAATAAATCTATTATGTTAACCTTTTCGTTAGCCTTAAGGTAAATAGATGATCCCTCAACGCCTACGGCTTCAGGATGAATTTTTACTTGTTGATCTAATGGAATTCTTTCTATAGCCAATAGAGCAGTCATAATTTTAGTTGTGCTTGCCATAGGCAGCTCCTGATGTATATTTTTTTCATATAGTACTCGTCCAGTTTCAACATCTAATACTATACCTGCTGCGCCATTACAATATACTTCCTGGGCTGAAACAAAAAATGGATTCAGGAGAGCTATGAATAGCAATACAAAAAACGATTTAAACATCCTCTTAAACATATAACACACCTCGTTTTAGTAGATAATTTACTTTTACTTCAATTATTATGAACAAAAGAAGCTATATTGATGCTATATAATTACATAAAAAAATGATAAGTAATCATGTTTTACTTATCATTTATGGATTCGTTAAATTGGTGTTTAATTTCACAACCAAACTCTTTAGCAATTTTCTCTGCTTCCTTAATGTCTTCAGTACTCCAGATTGACCAACCACCTTTTAATGTACCATCAACATATATTTCCACTTTATCTTCCTTAAATATCATTATTTTGCTATGCCTTTTTTTCATCTGTTTAACTTGTTTATTTACAGCTTCTTCAGCATCTACATCCAATACTTTTAATGCGATAAATAAACAAGACATTGCATCCTGTAATTCTCTTTTAGCTTTATCTAAATCACCCTTCATTAATGCTTTTAACGATTCAGCAACCTCTTCGTTCAAGTGACTAATAGCAGTTTTAGGATCGTTGGTACTATATTTTCTATTATCCCAAATCATATCAATAGCTTCTCTTAAGTTCATACTTGACCCCCTTTTTTTATAAACTTATTAACATTATACTCTAAAATTTTTAAATTTCAAATAGATGTCAAAATAAATTAGACACAAAAATAGAGGATGTTGAAACTATCCTCTATTCATATGAAATAATATTATTTTCTGCATCATTACTTTTTTCTTTTTTATTAAACATACTTTGAATTGTATTAATTACCTTAGGAGTAGTATTAATTAGATTATCAATCATATTTGCTCTTTGGTCAACGGGCATTAGTTTTATCTGACCATTACCTACTACCATAAAAGCTACAGGCTGTACAGATACCCCAGCTCCAGTACCCCCAGCAAAAGGATATTTTTCAGGTTTAGCTTCAGCTTTCTCCTCTTTTTCTTCATCTGAATTATTATTTATATAATCTCCACCTCCTGAAGCAAATCCAAAGGATACTTTTGATATAGGAATAATAACTGTACCATCAGGAGTTTCAACAGCATCTCCTACAATTGTGTTGACATCTACCATTTCTTTAATACTCTCCATGGTAGTTTTCATTAATGCTTCAATTGGATGCTCGTTCAATTTTTTCACCACCTCTAAATTTCATCATCAATAATTTTATGCTTGCAATAATAATATATCCTATTTTCAAACCTACTATACAATGAAAAGTTAACGCAAATTTTTTTGACATATAATTTGGTACTACATCGATACTGATATCCTCCAAGTTTAGTGTATTTCTAATAAATAAGATAATATTAGTTTTTATGACCCATATAATTCCAGTTACTATAGCTGTAATAGCAGCATCTTCTAAGCCTATCTTTGTATACCACAAGACCTTCTTGATCCTCAGTTTTCCTTTGATATATTCAATAACATTCCAGTATTTTTTTTTGAAGGATTGAATTTCTTCAAAAATTATTTTTATTTCATTAAAATTAAGCTCTTCCTCCCAAGAATCGTTTATTTGTTCTTTTTTATTGCCAACCTCTGTATCATTATGTATTTTAGCTCTTATTAGATTATTTCCAGTGTGTACCATATCTAAAAAAGGTATATCAATTTTATATTTGAAAAAACCATTGAGAACAGATAGAACAATAATTACTTCATCATTTTCTCCTTCCCTTAAAATCTTTATGTCAATAGTAATGCTTATAAACAACAGTGCAATAAACAAGCATACTGAAAAAATGGATATACCAACTAAATAGTAATATGTTTGCAAATTAAATCACCTCTAAATCGTGCTATTAGTAGCATTTCCATTTTTTTGTATAATAGACTCTATTTAGATATACAATTAAATAAAAATAACCATCCTTTTATAAAAGATGGTATTAGATGATTATTTTGCAAAGAGATTCTTAACATCATTTTCCTCTGATAATAGCTTAAATTGACTTATGTCAGGAAGGTCCTCGATAGATTTTAATCCAAAGGTTTTCAAAAAAATTATTGTAGTTCCATAAATGATAGGACGACCAATCTTATCAAGTCTTCCTTGTTCTTCAATTAGATTTTTCTCTTGTAAAGTACTTAATGCTTTATCGCATTTTACACCTCTAAGCTCTTCAATTTCAATTTTTGTAATAGGCTGTTTATAAGCGATGATTGCTAAAGTCTCTAAAGCTGCTTGAGTCAATCCTTTACTCATCTTAGGTGCTAACAGTTTGTTTATATAGGAATAATGCTCAGGCCTTGTGGATAATTGATAATAATCATTCATTTTTATTATTTGAATCCCTCTTTTGTTATAGTTGAATTCATCTATCATATCTCTTAATATCGTTTCTACCTCTTGAATGTCTAAAGATAAAGCCTTACTTAACTCTTTTATAGCTATAGGTTCAGACCATACGAAAAGAATAGATTCTAGTATTGACTTAATTTCGTCTCTTTCCATTTTCATAACACCTCTTTATAAGTTGACAATATTCTAATTATAATGATTCAATCATAATACCTTCAAAGCAATTATCTTGAATCACTTTTATCTTTTTCATTTTAATTAATTCTAATAATGCTAAAAAGCTTATTACAGCTTCAGATTTATCTATTGCAGAAATAAAGATACTGTGAAATGTTATTTTTTTTGAGTATTGTAATTTATTTAAAATATAGTTAAGTTTATCTTCTATAGTAACAGGCTCTCTATCAATTTGTCTAATGTTATTATAAAATTCATCTGTTGAGACAGTTTGATTTGTTAGTATTTTTTTAAAAGCAGATAATAAGTCCTGAATGTGAAGGTTTTCAAAAGATGTATCGTAGTCATAATGATCAATAATAATTTCTTCTTTGGGTTTAAAAAAAATCTTATTATAATGATTTTCTCTTATTTTAAGAGTTTCTGCTATTGCTTTATACTTTTTATATTCTAATAATTTTTTTATTAACTCACTTCTTGGATCTACTTCATCTGCTTGCATTCCCTCAGCCTCTAATACATCTTTAGGCAATAACATTTTTGATTTTATCTCAATAAGGGTAGCAGCCATAACTAAAAACTCACTAGTAATATTTAAATCGAATTTTTCCATTGCATAAATATATTCTAGATATTGCTGAGTAATTTCATTGATAGGTATATCATAGATATCTATCTTATTCTTTTCAATTAGATGAAATAGCAAATCAAAAGGTCCTTCAAAAGCTTCAATTTTAATAGTATATTTCATTACTTACCTCCTAAACTATAAAAACAAGTAAATACATTAAAATTTGAAAAGCAAAGGAAACAAGGGGAAATAGTACTTTACCAATTACTCCAAAATATAATAATGCAAACAAAAGTATATAAGAATATTTTTGTAATTGGTAGTATTTATACTCAAAGCTTTCAGGTAATAAAGCCAATAGTATCTTTGAACCATCTAAAGGTGGGATAGGAAATAAATTAAATATAGCCAATACTAGATTAATAAAAATAGCAAAGTAGACTATATTATATATAAAAGAACTTAATTGCAGCTTTATTGTGACTCCTAAGAATAACGTTAATAAGATCGCTAATAGCACATTTGATAAAGGACCGGCAATAGAAACTAAAAAATAGCCCATTTTTCTATTAGAAAAATTATTAGGATTAATGGGAACTGGTTTAGCCCACCCAAATCTAAAAAATATTAACATTAAAAACCCTGCTATATCAATATGAGATATAGGGTTTAGAGTAAGCCTTCCTTGATGCTTAGCCGTAGAATCGCCTAATAAATAAGCACTATACGCATGAGAGAATTCATGAACTGTAAGGCCTATTAATATTCCTGGTAGAGTATAAATAATAGTATTAAAATCTAAGTTAAACATCTTTTATCTCCTTTAATTCATTATATAGTTTATTAGCATATTCTATTTCATCATGTTCGTCATAAATCTCACCCATAACTTTTGATTTTAAAATAGTATCTAGTATCTTTTTATAAATTGGTCCTGGTTGGATTCCTAAATTCAATAAATCTCGGCCTGTTACTTTAAGTTTAATGTTCTTAAGATTTATCATATAATACATTATATAATGTTTAATATAGTATTCTGTACAATCATTATAATAAAAAATAAGACTCTCTAGACAATGATTATGGAGAATACTATATATAGTATATTTATCTATATCATCCTTCAATAAAGATGTATAAACCTTTTCTTTTTCCTTTAAAGCTATTTGAATATTGACTATTCCTTGTTTGTTATTTAAGAACTTCTGAATAGCCTCAGATAATTTATTTAAAGGAAATGAATGAAATAGTTGCATGATAACAAGTAGTTGTATGTCTATTTTTTTATTATCAAACCTATGAAATTTTTCAATGGTAGACCAAAGATTATCGATTTTTGTGATGGTTTCATTTGTAATATTTAAATCTGAATGAATCGCTGTAAATATATTAAAGGATTTCATCAAGAAAATGCTCTTACTTACACCCTTATCAGTAAAAATTTGAGCCATTTCTTCCCTTACTCTATCATTTGTAACTTTTGTTAACATATGGTCCTTAATCGCTTCCATTATAAAACTTTTTGTTTGTTCTTCAATTTCAAAATCTAACCTTGAAGCAAATCTAATTGCTCTGAAAATCCTGGTAGGGTCTTCTATAAAGCTTAAATTGTATAGAACGCGAATTCTTTTGTTTCTAATATCCTCTAATCCTCCAAAAAAATCAATCAATTTACCAAAATTAGCAATATTAATTTGAATAGCCATACAATTAATTGTAAAGTCTCTTCTAAACAAATCATTCCATATAGAGCTTTTTTCTACTGTTGGTAAAGCAGCTGGATACTCATAGTACTCCCTTCGAGCAGAAACAATATCTAGAACACTTCCATTTGCTAAGGTAATACTTGCAGTCCCAAACTCTTTATGAGTCATAAGAGTACCACTTAATGTTTCATTTAACCTTTCTGCAAAAGAAATTCCATCGCCTTCGATAACAAAGTCAATATCAAAATTTTCTCTATTAAGTAATAAATCTCTTACAAACCCACCTACTACATAAACCTTTTTGCCTAATGTATCAGCTAAACCTCCTGTGGTCTTCAATAAATCAGAGATTTCTTTTGAAAGATTTAATATTTTTTCTTTGCAATTAATAATTTCTGTACTTTCACTTTCATTAAAAGTTTTTTTGTACCAATTTGGATGATTCGTTCCATGAAGCATTCTCAATAAATCGGTTCTTGTTACTATACCAACAATTTTATTATTTTCTACTACAGGTAAACGGCCAATATTGTTTTTTACTAGTAATTCATTTATATCTTTCAGAGAAGTATCAAGTCCTATAGTTTTAACATCACTTGCCATGAATCCTTTTACAGGAGCATGGCTCAGTCCATGCTGCATAGCTTTATCAATGTCAGTTCTAGAAATAATACCAATCAAATCATCATCTTTAATTACAGGCATTCCCGTATGACCATATCGTAGCATTATTTTATTGACCTCTTCAATTGACATTTCTTCCCGTACTGTTTTAACGGGATAGTTCATAAAATCTCTGGCCGTTACCTGTGGTTTTACTCTATTATGTAGATTTTTTATTAATAAAGATTTAATCTGATTAATATCACCATTTTTTACAGTAGCTGACGCAGCTTTGCTATGTCCAGCACCTTTAAATTCTTCTAACAAATTTGGAATAATAATAGCATCATTAGAACTTCTTCCAATGATATAACATCTAGAATCCATTTCTACTATAAGAAAAACCGCATCACTTTCTTTTACTTCTAACATTTTATTTGCTAAATAACCTAACTCACCAATATAATTATCATGATGATGTGTTGCAAGTGTAATACTATAATTGTTAATATTTATAGTCTCCATATTTAGTAAGAGAGCCAAAAACAACTGATCGTGTTGGTTATTAAAGGGCCTTTGAATATATTTTAATACTACTTTAAGATCCGCTCCATTTCTCAATAAAAAAGCTACGGCATCAGCATCTTCTGACTTAGTACTGGAAAAGGTTAAACAATTGGTATCTGAGTAAATTCCTAATAGAAATAATGTTGCCTCAAAAGAGGTAATTGGAACTTTCTTTTTCTTTAATTCTTCCACTAAAATAGTTGAACAGGCGCCATAAGGTTTAATGATTTTAGATGCGTTTTTTATAGTATTTCTATTTTCCTCATGATGATCATAAATTTTAATAGTAATGCTATCATTAATACAATCTTTAAATTTGCCTATTCTAGTAGAAGAATTTACATCTACGATTATTAGTTCTTGAATATCTTCGATAGAGATTTCTCTAGAAGATTTTATTGGCAGAATATTTTTATAAAGACTTAGAAACTCTTTTATATCATTATTAATTCTTCCAGAAAAAACCAAGAAATTTTCAGGATATAGCTTAGAACAAGCCACCATGCTGGCAAGTCCATCGAAATCTAAGTTAATATGGCTAGTAATTATTTTCACAATATCTCCCCTTTTTAACCTGGCTAATTCTTTTCTATTATAACATACATAGTTATCAACAAAAAGAGAAGCAGCATACCAATCAGCTACTTCTCTATTCTAAAAAAATGGATAAGGAACCTGTCTTTAACTACTTTATATTAATGGCCCATCATTCCTTGAAACATTCTATTCAATATATTAAAAACAGAAGCATGTTCAACATTTTCTGCACTGATAAGATTAGTTTTTCCCACTTCTTTTCCATCCATTGTTACGATAATTTCACCAATCTTTTCTCCTTTTTGGATAGGTGCTTTTATTGATTGTGGTAATATTATTTCTTTCTTTATGCTGGACTCCTCACCCTTTTTTACCAATACATTTAAATCTTCCATTACAGTAACATGGAGCACCTGTTGCTTACCTTTATCCACTACTATTGTTCCTAAATCACCATCCTTTTCTGCAACTTTAACAGTATTAAAGTTGGCAAATCCGTAATCTAAAAGCTTTGATGCTTCGCTAAATCTTATTGGCGAGGTTGGGGCTGCTAGTACTACTGCTATAAAAGTATTATTTCCTCTTGTAGCCGAAGCTGATAAGCAATACTTTGCTTCAGAAGTAGAACCAGTTTTTATACCAGTGATACCCTTATATGTTCGTATTAATCTATTGGTATTTACCAATTCTTGTACAGATGGTGTTCTTCTTCCAACCTCTACAGTATCCATCCAGGTCGTCAACCATCTTTGCACTTCCTTATGCTTTAATAGTTCTTTTGACATTAAAGCTATGTCATAGGCAGAAGTAACATGCCCTTCAACAGGCAACCCATTTGTATTAACAAAGTGAGTATTTTCCATTCCTAATTCAGCTGCCCTTGCATTCATTTTCTCAACAAAAATTTCTTCGGTCCCAGCAATATGCTCTGCGATAGCAACAGATGCATCATTTGCTGATCTAATTGCTATAGCCTTCATTAAATCTTCGACGGTCTTAATTTCACCTGGTTCTACATATATCTGTGTTCCCCCCATTGAGGAAGCTCTTTCACTAATAACCACCTTGTCTTCTAAAGAAATTCTATTATTATCTAATGCCTCCATTGCTAATAGCATTGTCATAATTTTAGTAACACTAGCAGGAGGCAACGCTTCATGGATATTCTTTTCATAGAGGATAGTCCCTGTGGAGGCATCTATTAATATAGCTGCCTTAGCATCAACTTCAAATGGCTGAGCTTGTGCCACCATTGTAATATTGCTAAATAATAAAGTGATTATAAATACAATACATATCATTCTAATTAGATGTTTTACCATACTTTTTCCTCCTTGTAATCATTTTATCTTAGGTTTTCCATCTACATAATTAGTTATACCAGAAGGATTATATAAAATGACACTTAATCCGCAAGACTTTTTACCAAGGCCTAAACTACAGCTCAAATCATTTCATACAGTAAGTGGTCTACTCATGAAAAAGATGTAGACTTAATAACTCATTGCAAAATAATAAACAAATTATCTTCATGATTCAAATTTAATGCAAAAAACCAGCAGGTAGAACGTACAATAAATACGTCTAGATGCTGGTTTTACAAATATTGTAGAATATGTAAGTGTTTAAACAGTTGCATTATTAATATAATTTTCTAATACCATTTTTATCTACCACTCCGAAGATTAATGGTCGTACATTTAACGGATTTTCCTCAATGGTATAAGCTTCCCTCAATTGATTAATGGAAACCTCACCCTTTTTAATGTCATTACAATGAATATAGGCTAGTATATCATCGGTCTCAACATAGTCACCAACTTTTTTATTTAAGACAATTCCTACAGATAGGTCAATATCGCTGTCTTTGGTATCTCTACCTGCACCTAAAATCAATGCACTTAATCCTACGGTATCTGCTTGAATCTTGTGTATATATCCTTTCTTTTCTGATTTTAAAATCAATATTTCCTCAGCTTGTGGTAATGAACTAAGATCTTCTACATAAGCTGTATCTCCACCCTGTTGCTCAATAAATTTTATTAGCATTTCAAAAGCCTTTCCAGACTCTATGACTTGTTGAACCATTTGAATTCCTTCTGATTCAGTATTTACCTTATTGGCTAACAAAAGCATGTAGGCACCTAAGAAATGACAAAGGGCTTTTAAATCTTCAGGACCTTCCCCTTTTAATAACCGAATGGCTTCTTTAACTTCTAGGCTATTGCCAATAGCATAACCTAAAGGCTGATTCATATCAGTAACAACAGCAATAGTATCTTTGTTCATATTGTTTCCTATATCAACCATTTCCTTTGCCAATAAAAAAGATTCATCAATTTCTTTCATGAAAGCGCCATCACCAGTTTTAACATCTAGTAAGATAGCATCAGCGCCTGAGGCCAATTTTTTAGACATTATACTACTAGCAATCAAAGAGATATTGTCAACTGTAGCAGTTACATCTCTAAGAGCATATAAATTTTTATCAGCAGGAACAAGATTTCCTGTTTGTCCTGCTACTGCCAATTTTATGCGATTTACATTATTGATAAAGGTTGCTTGGCTCATCTCGACAGAGAAGCCCGGGATGGCCTCTAATTTGTCTATTGTACCTCCCGTATGGCCTAGACCTCTTCCGGACATTTTTGCTACTGGAACACCGCAAGCAGCGACTATAGGACCTAGGGCTATCGTTGTTTTATCGCCTACACCTCCAGTACTATGCTTATCTACTTTGATTCCATTTATGCTCGATAGATTGATTATTTCACCAGATTTCATCATTGCCTCTGTCAAATAAACAGTCTCCTCTTTATTCATTTTTTGAAAATAGATTGCCATTAGCAATGCTGAAGCTTGATAGTCTGGAATAGAACCTTCTGTATATTCTCTGACAAAATAGCTGATTTCTTCCTTACTAAGAGATTCGCCGTTTCTTTTTTTTAGGATAATATCATACATTCTCATTAAACATTCACCTCAGAGAGAATTTCCTTTACTAAACCAATGAACTTAGGTTTAGTTTTGTTAGCTACCTCCATTACTTCTTCATGGCTGATAGATTCCAACTTATCTGGGATTGGCATATCTGTAACACAAGGGATACCTAATACTTTCAAGCCACCATGACGTGGTACTATAACCAAAGAACCTAAACCAGATCCAAACATTAAGCCTATTTGAGGTGTTTCATTGGTCTTGCTTAAAATATATTTTTTTGCATCTTTAACTTTTTGTAATAAGTTCTCCATAACTATTTTGCCTCCTTCTTACAAATATTCTACTTTTTTTATAGTTGTACCTGTTTTATTTACAACAACATTTATCTTAAACTATTAGAGATTTAAAGCTTTCGCCTTTACCAGTAGAATTAATTTTTAATAATTCAGCAATAGTAGCTGCAATATCAGCAAAGCTTTTCCTAGTGCCGATATTAACATTATTTTTTACTGATTTGCCATAAATAAGGATAGGTATATATTCTCTAGTATGATCTGTTCCTTTAAAGGTTGGATCATTACCATGATCCGCAGTAATAATAATAATGTCGTCATCTTTCAAGTGACGCATTAGTTCAGGTATTCTACTATCCATTTCTTCTAAAGCATTCTTATAGCCTTTTACATCCCTACGATGACCAAATTTGGAATCAAAGTCAACTAAGTTGGTAAAAATAATGCCCCTGTTATTTTTTTGAAGATAATTAATAGTCTCATCTACTCCATTCATATTATCTTTTGTATGAACAGCTTCAGTAATACCTTGTCCATTAAAAATATCTTCGATTTTTCCAATGCCAATAACGTCTAGACCTTGAGCCTTAGCAATATCTAATATTGTTTCCTCGGGTGGATTTAAAGAAAAATCTCGTCGGTTTGAGGTTCTAGTAAACCCTCCAAGAGCTCCAACAAATGGCCTAGCAATAATACGTGCAACAGCATGATCTCCCATCATAATATCTCTTGCAATTCTACATATTTCATATAATCTTTCTAGAGGGATAACTTCTTCATGGGCGGCTATTTGCAAGACACTATCAGCAGAGGTATATACAATAGGATATCCGGTTTCCATATGCTCCTCACCTAATTCTTCTATAATTACTGTGCCAGAAGCAGGCTTATTTCCTATAACTCTTGTACCAATTTGTCTTTCTAATTCCTCTATTACCTCTTTTGGAAAGCCATTAGGATAGGTTTTCAGTGGTTCTGTTAGATGAATCCCTGATATTTCCCAGTGTCCTGTTGTAGTATCCTTACCTAGAGAAACCTCTGCTGCTTTACCATAAGCACCTAAGGGATGATCCCATGACTGAATTCCTTCAATATTATCAATATTACCTAGCCCTAGTTTTCTAAGGTTAGGTAGATGAATATCTCCTTCGTTTTTTGAAATATTTCCTAACGTATTAGCACCTATATCTCCAAATTTTTCAGCATCTGGTAATGCACCGATGCCCACACTGTCTATAATAAACAAAATCACCCTATTTATCATAAATATCCTCCTTTATCATTTATTTAGATTTATTATACCCCTCTTAAGAGGGAAATAAAATGAAATATCATTCAGTGATGCGCTTCTAATGCTGAATTGCAGCCCAATTTATTCCGAGGATGTAGTCCTTAAACTGATCTTACTGAATTGGTAGGCTCACCACTACACTGAAGGGTAATTTCATAAACAGCCTTAGATTAAAATAGGACCTATATTAGGCCCTAGGATGAGTCTTATTATATACATCCTTAATCTTATTTTTAGTAATATTTGCATATATCTGAGTAGTAGATATATCAGAATGGCCAAGCATCTCTTGAACAGATTTTAAGTCAGCACCATTTTGGACTAAGTGAGTAGCAAAGGAATGTCTTAAAGTATGGGGTGTAATGGTTTTATCTATATTGGAACCCTTTGTATAGGCTTTGATTATTTTCCAAAACCCTTGACGGGTTAAGCCTCCACCCTGCATATTTAGAAAAAGTAATTTTTCTTTATCATTTTTAATAAAATTATTTCTGGCATTAAGCAAGTAATTTGCTAGAGCTTGTAAAGCCACTGAACCAACAGGAATAATTCTTTCCTTTGTAGCAGTAGAGCATTTTACAAAGCCTAGATTAATATTAACATGATCTACTTGTAAAGATATTAATTCTGATACTCTTATACCAGTAGCATATAACAGTTCTAGCATTGCTTTATCTCTAATACCCTTGTAAGTAGACTCTTCAGGTTGATTTAATAACATATCTACTTCTTTAGGGCTAAGGATACTTGGTAATTTTTTCTTAGCCTTTGGGGTCTCGAGATTTAATGTTGGATCCTTTACAACAAGATTATTTTGCAACAAAAATTGATAAAAACACCGAATAGACGCAATACTCCTTGAAATAGTAGATACAGCTCTCCCTTTGTTTTGCATATGTAATAAATAAGTGATGATGGTAGTTTTATTAGTATAAACAACATCAAGGATCTCATTACTATTTAAATACTCTAAATATTGCTTAATATCGCGTATATAAGATTCTAAGGTGTTATTAGATAATTGTTTTTCATTTGTTAAATAGTCAACATAATTTGAAATGAGTTGATTCATATTGAAAATCTCCCTTTACTATTGCTACTACATTTATTCAACAAATTATTGATAAATCCTGCAAGAAAATAAAAATTGCATAAAAATCTTTATATATATTCTCTTTAATAGCTAAAGTACATTTTTCACAATTAGTCTAATAAAAATTGGAGCAATATATGCCTCTATCAGACATGCTATTAAAAGAAGAGCAAGCAAGACTCCATATCTACTACTATATAACAGAAATACTTTTGAAAAATTAATGGTTTTTATCTTATGAATTTTGCTTTTCAAAAATCCAGTAGCAAAAGTTAAAGAAATAACTGAAGCAATAGTAAAAATTGAAATAATAAATATGTTTTGAGGTAAAATTCCAAATATAATGATCAGTGCACCCCAAAACTTAAACTCCTCAATTAATAAGCCAATCGTAAACCCAATTACAAACCCTTTAAATCCAATAATAATTAATACCAGCGGTGCCGTAATAATGAAAGCTCCTAAAACCCAGCTTAAAGATAGTAATTGAAAATTGTTTATAAATGATTGTTTTAATATATTAAAGCTATTTAAATTGCTATTATGAAATATTTCAAAAAAATTCCTCAAGTAATAAAACAACTCTTCTTTTTGATGTTTGTCTACAACTTTTACGGTAAACGCCCCTACGGATATACCGATTAAGAAACACAATACAACAGTAGCGTATATAAAAAAGTTATCTTTTATATGTTTTTTTAAGAGATCAATAAATTTATACAACACAATAACCTCCATTCTTATGCATATCAATACTTTAATGATTATGCTTAAAATAGAGGTTTTATGCTATGTCCTTAAAGGATTAGTGATAAATTTTTATAGGTTAAGATTGCAATAATTGTTTTACTATCTTTTATTTTACCTTCCTTTATGTATTCAAGGGCTTCTTCCAAAGACAAAGAAACTAGTTCAATATATTCATCTTCATCAGGACTAGCTGTTCCTTCTTCTAGATTTTCTGCTAAATATATATGCATAACTTCATTTGTAAAACCAGGAGTAGTATAAAAATCTAAGATTTTCTTTATATCCTTTGCACTATATCCAGTTTCTTCCTTTAATTCTCTTAGAGCACATTTTTCAGTACTTTCATTAGCTTCTATTTTGCCTGCGGGTATTTCTAATAATATTTCCTCTACAGGTTTTCTAAACTGTCGAACAAAAATAATTTTGTTTTCTTTTGTTATGGGTAGTATACCTACTGCTCCACTATGTTCAACAATTTCCCTTTTAGAATATTTTTTTTGAGGCAGTTCTACTGTATCCACCCGTAGATTGATAATTTTCCCTTCATATATCCGCTCAGACTTTAAAGTTTTTTCTTCAATTGGCATAGTTTAGATAACCCTCCTTAGTTACTTACTTAGGCGATGCAATTAGATAATTAAATCCATACATAGCAGCAGCACTGCAGGCTAAAAAATAGAAAGGATCCGCATCATAATCTCGACCCATTGTTTTAACGTTTAAATTAAAATGCTTTAAGGCATCAAGTAATATACTGCCATCTATTTCAATAATATTATGTTTTTCTATAATATTCAAGTCTTCTATTTGATTATAAATAATTTTTTTTTCTTTTTTAGGTAACAAAGGTAAAATAATATTACATTTTGTTTTACATATTTTACTGAAGATTGTTAAACTATGATGACTCATACCATAATGACGTACTCTATTATCACTAAAACTAATTCTTGGTACCCCTATAGAGAAACCGCCTAAATCAGTAACAGCATTTAATACTAATCCCTGTTCTATCCCTGAGAACCCATAGGGAGTACCGGTTCCTACTATACCGGGCCCCATAGTGACAACAGCTATGTCACACTTTGCAATTTCCTTTGCTGCAACTAAACCGTTATATATATTTATGGTTTCTATGTCTCCTCCAAAGGCATGACCAGTAGTTATAGTAGTATCAATCAAATCGTTATTCCTTAGATAATCAACAGTATCACTAAAAGATAAGGGTAAAGCAGCTCCATCTGTCATGATATAAGCTATTTTAATATTAGAGTTTATGTATTTTAACGTCGAAACGATTGGAGTTAACATGCTATGTAAAATCCCAGCAATCACAGGCAAGCCGTTTAATGAAGTAAACTCATTAAACAAATAGTGATAGGGACTTTGTTGTTCTTCGGCGGCTAGTACCTTTAGCTGTAAAGGAGTATACCGCAGCTTCATAATATGTCCTTTTCCTTGTAATTCTTGATGCGTATTATTAAAATTACTTATTACAAAATGACACCCTCCTGTGCCAAGTTTCAATTCAACTGCAGTTGTATTAATTATAACCATATCATTTATTTTTGCTTCTCCAGTTAAATCAGAATAATTTATTGCTAGGGCTTCTTCTCCATCAATTGAAACAATAAGCTTCGTTTTTTTCTTAAGCTTCTCTAAGATTTTTATAACTCTTCCTTTTTTCATACTAATCATATATTATATCACCTCATTATTTTAATGACGACCTAATTGATCTATATAATTAAGAATAGCATTATTTCTAATTATCTTAGTAAAGGAATACTTTTCTGACAAAATATGAAATAGAAGCAAAATAAATACTAAAATAAACTTTACCGATAATGAAAAATTGAACACCGATATAATGCCTAGACTTATTCCTAAAGGATTTGACCCTGCATCACCCATCATGCTTTTTGCTTTTAAATCCTGGGGCAAATAACCTAAACAGTATCCTAAAATACTATACAGTATAAGTTTATAAAAACTATTAAGCCCTAGTACAATAAATAATAAAGCTATAGAAATGTATGCCTTTATTGCTCTACCGGGCCTTAAGTCAAATAAATTAATTAAATTTGTAAATAAAGTAATTAAAAAAAAGTTCAGAAAAAGCTCTATTATACTGGTAGAAACTAGAATGCTAACAAACAGTGCTATCATTCCACCAATAAAAGCCTTGAAAAGTCCTGTAGTTAATTCTCCATGGAGAAGACAATAAATATGGCCTTTAAACCCTTTAGCAACTTGATTACTACTACAATCATCTATGATACCAATAAAAGCCATTGTAATTATGGCAGTTAAAAATATCAATGGCTTATCCAACATATCTCTTTGTGAAACTGCAAAGAACAAGTAATTGATAAGGATTATTGGAACAATGGTTATGCCTAACCCAATAGGAATGCTTTCTTCTCGATAATTTTTTGCTATAAAATTACCTCTTTTCAGCATTTTAGCGATATATGGGATCATAATCAAAGTTAGTAAAGTGTTAATAATTACTAATAAAATTGTCATAAAGAAATTCACCACCAGTATATTATAAAGAGGTTTTTAAGGTTAAAAGCTTATATAAAATTGCTTTAAATTGTTTCCCCCTGTGAATAAAACCTTGGAGGTCTCTTCCAGTTTCATTATGGACCATGTTTACATCAACCTCTTTAATAATAAAACCTTTTTTCAAGATTTCTATTGTCATTCCTAACTCCACCTCAAAACCTCTATAATCGAGACTTATACTTTTTAACACACTTTTCTTAAATGCCCTTTGACCAGAAAGAACAGTATCAAGCTTCTTACCTGTATAATAGTATACACCATATTTAGCAAGTTTTTTTACAAACCCCAATCCACCTTTCTTCTTAGCAGGAGGAAATTTTGCTATCGTTACATCAGTAGTATTACTTATAATGGGCTCTAATAGTTTATTTGCCTCTCTAACTGTTTTTCCTAAATCTCCATCTAAAAAAATAATTATATCAGACTCTTCCAATGCAATTTTAACACCCATTTTTAAAGCCGCACCTTTACCATTATTGCTAAGACAATTAATTAGAACAATACCATTTATTTTTGATGTAATCTCAGCTGTATTGTCAGTTGAGCCATCATTTACAACGTATATTTTTGATATAACATCAATTTTTTTTATTTCCAGTAAAGTTTCTTCAATTTTTTTTTCTTCATTAAATACTGGTATGATGGCTGAAATTCTTTTTTTCATGTTTTCCTCCCCAATTATGGTATGCCTAGAGGTGTAAAACTTTCTACATATGGACGTACTCCAAATGAGTTTTCTTTACCACTAGATGTAAGAACTAAAGAAATTTTTCCCACTAAGGTATCTATATTATCTACTGTAGAGATACCAAATTGATTATAAATAGGTATGTAGGAATGAGCTACATCTAACCTTTCTACACCTATAATATTTATATTACTTATCTTTAACTCATTAATAAGGTCCTCAACCAGATCATTAGTAGTGTCTCTAAGTTCATTCTGATTACCTCCTGCTATAATCACTTGATCGATAGAGTCATTAAACTCTTTATAATGATTGAAGTGAATATACTTGTTAGATATAAGATATTTTAACAAGTATGATATCTCTTCATTTATGAATAAGTCCATCATTTCTATATTAATTCGATGCAAAAGTTTTTCTTCTGTTAAGCTTAGTCCTAGAGAGGTATTAATTTTATGTAACTCTTTATCATTTAAATTAACTATTTTATCAGTAAATACTATGTGTATTGGCATAACTGCTCCAGCTTCCTCTACTACTTCTTTAATATTGTTATAGTAATAATCTTCAGTTATTTGTACGAGAGCTATATTCATACCAGAAAGCCTGTTAGAAATTATTTCGTAATATGCTTTTTCTATAAACGCTTGCTTATTCTCATTTTCTTTGGTTAATTCTTCAATTGTATTTATAAGATTTTCTTTTTCTATTCTGAGCATATTAAAATTGTATTCAAGGCTATCTACTAATTGTTGTTGTTGACTTAAATATATCTCATCTCCATTCATGTTAAACCCAATAATGATTCCAATACCTAGGGATATAAAGATTGAAGCTATAGTAATAATATAGTATTTTATGTCAATAACCATTGTAAACCTCCCTATATTCCCAAAAATATTCTTAATCTAATAGTTAATAACTTAAACAAATTTCTTATGGGCTGCGAAATAAATAAAAGAATTATAATAGGAATAAGTGCTGCAATAAAGAACAATACCACATGCTCTATTTTCATGGTGCTTTTATATAATTTACTGACTCCTTTAGCATCAATTAGTTTAGATCCTACTTTAAGTCTAACTAAAAATGTGCTGGACATTCCTTTTCTACCTTTTTCTAAAAAGTCAATCATATTTGAATGTGTACCAACTGCAACAATTAAATCTGCACCCTGATCATATGCTAAAAGCATTGCTATATCCTCACTAGTACCAGGAGCTGGAAAAATTTCGCCATGTAAACCCAGTCTTTTTATTCTATCGATGCCTGGAGCATCTCCATTCGGATAGGCATGTACTATTATTTCTTTACATAGGGTTAAGCATCTATCTGAAACACTATCCATATCACCAATGATAATATCAGGTATTAACCCAAACTCTAATAGTGCATCACCACCTCCATCTACCCCTATTAACACTGGTTTCATTTCCTTTATATAAGGGAATATGGTTTGAAGATCTTCTTGATAGTTTTGGCCTCTAACTACAACTAATACTTGCTTATTATTCATATTAGTTTCTATTTTAGGAATAACTAATTTTCCCAAGATAAAGTTTTTCTCTTCATAGGCATAGGTCAAAGTGTTATCAATAAATTTTTCCAACTCAACTTCTATATTCTGCTCTGCTAGCTCTAACAAATCATTTACCTTATCAAATGATAATGATTCAAGTGTAGCAATAGTTGTATTATCTAATAGCAACTCATTCCTTCTGATTTCAACAATATCTCCATCCTTTAAAACATTAAAGAGATTTCCTTTGACAACATCAAATAAGAGAACATTAGACTTTTTTAATAAGCTTGGTCCTAAATTAGGATACCTTCCACTAATAGATTTGCTACAATTTATTACTGCAGCTACCCTTCTAGTTATTAATGAGTTTGCGGCTACTTCGTCTATGTCACTATGATCAATGATGGCTATTTCCCCTTCATTAATTCTACCTATCAAATTTTTAGTTTTTTTGTCTAATTTTACTGGAGCCTTCATTTCCATGACGTTAACCTCCATATCGATTCCAGTATTAGTATTTGTACAAGATGATATAAAAATGCTATATTTATTCTCCTATACTTACTACCATATAAAGTTAATATTTTTTAATAAGCAAGGTAAACTTTTTGTTGATTTATTTACTATTTTAGTTATAATGAAGAAATATAAGGAGTGTTAATTAATATGAAAACAAATTATTATAAACAGGCTCTAAATAAGGCTTTTAGTTATTTATCTTATAAATCAAGAACCGAAAAAGAAGTAATCAGTTATTTATCTAAAAATGATTTCGATGATACTGTTATTTCAGAAGTTATAATAAAACTTAGAGATCTCAACTATGTTAATGACAACACATATGCGATAGATTATGTTAATAATTCTATTGAGAAACAAACCAAAGGAATTAATTTGATTAGAAAAGAACTATTAGAAAAAGGAATAAATGAAAAGATTGTATCAGAGCATTTAGCTTTATATTCGTCTAATTTAGAAATAAGAACAATTGAAAATGTTACAAAAAAATTTTTTTCTTCTAAAAAAAGTCTACCACTAAACCAGATTAAGGCTAAGCTGTATAGCAGGTTGCTCCAAAGAGGATTTACTATAGATACAATAAATTATGCTCTAAAATTTTTAGATGAAGATCGAGAAATACAATCTATATTATTACAACAAGAGGAGTTTTATAATCAACAAGCTAAACTAATAGCTACTAAATTCTTTGAAAAATATAGTAAGAATGAGAAGAATGAATATAAAGTAAAACAAAAACTATATGGAAAGCTTATAAGTAAAGGTTTTGATTATTCTTTATGTAATGTTATTGTTGAAGAAATTTTAAATAATAATAAATAGTTATGAAATATTATCACTTATGATAATATTTAGTATGATAATATATGCCCTAAAAAAAAGATACTTTCAGTACTTTATTTACAGTACAGAAGGTATCTTTTTTTAGTACTTTTAACTAACTCTTTTTTCTAATCTTAATTTATCAGCCACCATAGCGATAAATTCACTATTGGTTGGTTTACCTTTATCATTATGGACAGTATAGCCAAATAAATTATTAATAGTATCTACTTTTCCTCTACTCCAAGCTACTTCTATAGCATGCCTTATAGCTCGTTCAACCCTACTAGGTGTTGTATTAAATCTCTTTGCTATTGATGGATATAATTCCTTTGTAACTGCACTTAATAATTCTACATTCTCTATTACCATAGTAATGGCTTCTCTTAAATATAGATATCCTTTTATATGGGCTGGAACACCTATTTCATGAATAATATTTGTTATCTCTGCTTCTAAACTAGTGTTATTTGTTATTAATGAAGTTGAGGTTCCAATACTTACTCTTCTCCTATTACTATTATTTGAACCTCCTGTCATCTGTCTAATCCTATCAATAAAAACTTCAAAATCAAAAGGCTTTATTACATAATAATCTGCTCCTAAGTTAATAGCACGTTGTGTAATTTTGTCTTGCCCAACTGCTGATAATATGATAATTTTAGGAAATTTCTGTAGATTCATTTTGTTAAGTCTTTCTAAAACTCCTAAACCATCTAAATGTGGCATGATTATGTCTAATATTACTAAATCGGGCATTTTTTCATTAATTAATTCTATTGCCTTTAACCCGTCTTGAGCAATACCTGATACATGAATATCTTCTTGCCTTTCTAAATATTCACTCAAGATATCACAAAAATCCTCATTGTCATCAACGATTAATACAGATATTTTTTCACTTTTCACTATAAACCCCCCTGAAATACTGTTTTTTTTCTCTAAATTTTTAATATTATATTATCTCTATAAAATTATTTATTCGACAAGTGAATTTTTATTCCTTCCTCCCCTAGAAAAAACTTCAAAATTTTACAATATTTCGTTCCCCTATATTTTCTAATTTTCTACAACATTTTTATATTTTTTATCAAATATTCCCGATTCTTCAATCATCCATTCAATAAAAATGCCGTAGCCTTTTGTAGGATCATTAATAAGTACATGTGTTACAGCACCAACTAATTTCTCATTTTGGATAATTGGACTCCCACTCATTCCTTGTACAATTCCACCAGTTTTTTCTAATAATTCTTTATCTGTGACCTTGATTATCATACTTTTAGAGTCTACTCTAGCTTGAGGATTAATTCTAGTTATTTCTATCTCATATTTTTCTATTCTATTGGTATCAACCGTTGTTAGGATATGTGCTGGTCCTTCATTTATCTCATGCTGATATGCAATAGGAATTGGTTTGTTATAGATTTCATTATCCAAGACATTTATTAATTCTCCGTATACTCCATAATCTGTATTTTTTTCTAGTTTACCAAGCGGTTCATTAACATCATAAAAAATTCCTCTTATCTCCCCTGGCTTTCCTCTTTTACCCTGCTGTATAGATACAACTCTTGACTTGATTACTTCGCCATTTTTAATAGACAATATATTACCAGTATCAATATCTGTTATGGCATGACCTAAGGCTCCAAATTTGTTAGTTTCAGGATGGTTAAATGTCATTGTTCCAACACCTGCAGTTTTATCTCTAACCCATAATCCAAGCCTATACTGTTGATCTTCTAAAGATTGAACTGGTTCTATAGATATACTATATTCTTTTGTATCTCTTTTAAGAGTTAAATTAAGTGCTTCACCTCTACTATTTTGAATCAAATTTCCTACATGCTCAGCATTATTTACTTTAATATTGTTAATAGCGATTAATGAGTCTCCTATTTTAATTCCAGCAGTTTCTGCTAAATTATAAACATTCCCATTCTTATCAGTTATTTGGGCAGTACCTACCACTAACACACCTTTAGTGTTTAATCTTACCCCTATAGAATGTCCACCTGGTATTACCTCTATTTGAGGAACTACATTTACTCTAATATTTCTATAAGGTACTAGACCAAATACTTTTAGCTGGAAATTTGTGGTGCCTTTATCAACTGTTTTTAAATGAAAGCTTTTATTTAAATTTAGCCTTCTTTGATTTAATTTTTCTATCTGTATGATAGAATTTAATCCTGTATCTGATGTAGAAAGAAACAGAGGAAATCTTTGATTTAATGTATAGTTGTCTCCTATTGAGATGTTATATTCTTTATCTAATCCACCTGTAATTTCTATAAAGAGAACATACGCTGTAAAAATTAAAGTAAAACACATTATATAACTTAAATACTTTTTATATTTTATTTTATTGATCAACAAAACCACTCTCCTAACAAGCATAATCTTTATATCTAGAAATTTACTAGTATCAAGATTTAGAATCTCTAAGATTAATTTGGCTTATTTAAAGAGTGATTATTATGTATAAATTATAATAAACTTGTAACTTTAATCCTTTTTTGGCTAAAATATTAATAAAAAAAACAAAAGCTACTATTAGCTTTTGTTTTTTTTATTAGCTTTATTGATTAGTTCTTCAGCATGTTTTAAAGTGATATCTGTTATTTCTCCTCCTAATAATCTGCCAAGCTCATATATTCTGCTTTTTCTATCCATCTTTCTTATTAGAGTTTTAGTATTTTTCTCAGTAGAATGTTTCTCAATCAAAAAATGCTCATCTGCCTTTGCAGCAATCTGTGGCAAATGTGTAATACAAATGACTTGTCTATTACTAGAAATATCATATAATTTTTCTGCTACAGTTTGTGCCGTTATACCACTAATACCAGTATCAATTTCATCAAAAATTAAGGTTGGAATATTATCTACATGAGCTAATATTGTTTTTAAAGCTAGCATAATTCTTGACATTTCTCCACCAGATGCAATTTTTGATAGAGGTTTTAAAGGTTCTCCTATATTAGAGGACAACATAAATTCTACTTTATCAATACCCTTCTTAGAAAGCTTAATTTCATCATTAGAATCTTTTTGTTTAGTGATAGAAACTGTAAAAGATACATTTTTCATGTTTAAGCTTTGTAAAATACTGATTACTTGATTTTGAAAGGATTTTGCTGCTTGACACCTTAATTTACTTATTCTAATAGCTAAATCTAAAAGCTCTTCTTTTGTCTTCTCGATAGTACTTATTAACTTTGAAATTTTTTCTTCACTATTTATATAATTATTTAATTCCTCTTCAACAGAATCTCTATAAGCTAGAATGATTTCTATAGTTTTACCATACTTTCTTTTTAGATTATTTATAGTATCTAATCTTTTTTCTATTTCTTCTAATACTTCTGGATTAAAATTCACTTGTTCCTGATAATTATTTATTTCTCTAACAATATCTTGAATCTTATATTCTATATCTTCTAAGGTTGCATAAAAATAACCTAGGTCATTATCAAAATTTGAGATACTTTGAAGGGACTTAACACTTGATGCAATGTGATCCAATACTGAGGGTTGAAAACTACTATTATAAAAAGTTTCATAAATGTTTCCTAGTGTAGCATATATTTTCTCACTATTGCCAATGATGTTTCTTTGTTGATTTAATTCCTCTTCCTCACCTATTTGAAGCTTTGCTGCATCTATTTCCTGCATCTGAAATTTAAGTAAATCTATTTTTCTTTCTCTCTCTACTTCATCATAACAAAAAGACTGTAATTCATTTTGCAATAGAAGAAAATTCTTGTACTTCTTTGATAATGTATTTAATAATCCAATTAATTCATTACCACCATAAGCATCTAAAGCATCTATGTGAAATTCAGTATTTAAAAGAGATTGATGTTGATGTTGTCCATGGATATCAATTAGTTTTTCTGTGATATGTTTTAGTATGCTTTGATTTACAATGATTCCGTTCACTCTACTGATACTTCTTCCATTAGCATATATTTCTCGTGTTACAATTAATACATCCTCCTCTTCAGAGTTTACACCATACTTCTCTAAAGTTTGATGAAAATCTATTACATCTTCCATAGAAAAAACTGCTTGAATAACAGACTTTTTTGCGCCAGTCCTGACAAATTCTCGATCGGCACGTTCACCAATAGCCATATTAATTGCATCAAGTATAATAGATTTCCCAGCACCAGTTTCTCCAGTTAGTATATTTAATCCTTTATCGAAATTCACATTAAGTCTATCGATTAATGCAAAATCTCTAACCTCTAGCTCTAAAAGCATAAAGGCCCCCCATTCTATCTCATCAATTTTCTAAATTTATCTTTCATCTCTTCCATTTTATCACTATCTCTAACTAACACAAATATTGTATCATCTCCTGCAACAGTTCCTACAATGCCATCAAAGTTAGTAGCATCAATAGCTGAAGCTGCAGCTTGGGCAGCAGCAGGTATAGTTTTTAAAACTAAAATATTGCCGGCATGATCATAGGAAATAATGGCATCTTTAAATAGCCTAACCAACCTATCAGATAATATTGTATCTTGACTTTTTAAAGTAGCATACTTATACTTACCACTTTTAGATAGCACTTTAATAAGTCTTAATTCTTTGATGTCTCTAGATACCGTTGCTTGAGTTACATTCAAACCTATTCTTTTTAGCTCTTCAGACAATTCTTCTTGAGTTTCTATTTCTCTATTTTCTATGATTTCTAAAATCTTTGCATGCCTTGTATACTTCATAGAAATCCTCCCCATTCTAATGCTTGAAAGCAACATTAATTAAATACCTTCAAATATTTTAATAATATCTTGTATTCTTCAAAAAAAGATATTTTCCTTCAAAAAACTAAATTATTATTTATTAAATACTAATTTAATTCTTCATGGGAAACCTCAATAATCCTATTTACATTATCTTCAGTAATTTCTATGCTGTCATTTGACTTATCTGATATATATAATAGATACTCAATATTTCCTTCTGGTCCTTTGATAGGTGAGTAAGAAAAACCTATTATTTTCAAATCTAGGGATTTCGTAAAAGTTAAGATATCTTTGACTACCTCTTTATGAGTTGCGATATCCTTAACAACGCCTTTCTTACCAACTTTTTCTCTACCAGCTTCAAACTGAGGTTTTATTAATGCTACAATATTTGAAGAGGGTTTAAGGAGCTTTTTCATTACAGGTAGCACTAGTCTTAATGATATAAAAGATACATCAATTGAAGCGAAATCTCCCAATTCTTCAATATCCTTGCTTTCTACATATCTTATATTTGTTCTTTCCATTACAACAACCCTAGGATCTTGCCTCAATTTCCAATCTAATTGACCATATCCCACATCAATAGCATATACCATTTTTGCATTGTTTTGGAGCATGCAATCAGTAAATCCTCCAGTAGACGCACCTATATCAAAGCAAATTTTATTATTAAGGCTGATGTTAAATTCTTTTATTGCTTTTTCTAATTTAAGTCCTCCTCTACTAACATAAGGAATAGGGTTGCCTTTTACTAGAATTTCTGAATCTCTTTTTATTTTCGTCCCAGGTTTATCTATTTTTTGATTATCTACAAAAACTAAACCCGCCATTATCGTACGCCTTGCTTTTTCTCTAGTATTAAAGTAGCCATGTTCTACTAAAAATGTGTCTATTCTAATTTTTTCCATGAGAATTTTCTCCTATTACCGTGTAATAACAATATTTTTAATAGCTTTTTTCTGAAAAGCCTCACATATTCTTTTAAATATTTCTTCCTCAGTTAATCCATAGAGATCATATAATGTACTCGTATCGCCATGTTGGATAAATTCATCCGGCAATCCGATAGTATGCACTTCTTTATAGATACTATACTTATTGAGTAGTCCCTGTATTTGAAGACCTACCCCGCCAATTTTAGCATTATCTTCTATAACGTAGATTTTCTTAGCTTTTGTTGCATTCTTTATAATTAAATCTTCATCCAATGGCTTTATAAATCTTGGATTTATTAAAGTAGCATCAATGCTGTTTTCCTTTAATTTATTACACAGTCCTAACACCATGGCATTCATATGTCCTACAGCAATTAATAAAACATCATTACCTTCATGGTATAGTATTTCGCCTTTTCCAGTAATAATATCATTATTTTCAGAAGGACTCTGTAGGTTTATGGCAGATCCCCTAGGATACCTTATGGCTATCGGTTTATTCTCACTTATGGAATATTGAATCATTTTTTTGAGTTCAGATCCATCTTTAGGAGCCATAATCGTTAAATTGGGAATTGGTAATAGAAATGACAAATCAAAAGCACCATGATGAGTTTCACCATCATTTCCAACTAACCCGGCTCTATCAATTAACAAGGTAACTGGTAAATTTTGCAGACAAATATCGTGTATAATTTGATCATATCCTCTTTGTAGAAAAGTTGAATATACTGCAAAAAAAGGCTTATATCCTGTAGCAGCTAGGCCAGCGGCAAAAGTAATGGCATGTTGTTCAGCAATGCCAACATCAAAAAATCTTTCAGGGAAACGTTTTTGAAAACCACTTAAACCTGTTCCTGCTGGCATAGCAGCAGTTATAGCCACAACCCTATTATTTTTCTCTCCACATTCTACTAGAGTATTACCTACCACCTCAGAATAAGATATTTTATTTGACGAAGAAGCAGGTTTACCAGTTTCTATCATAAACGGACTAACTCCATGAAATTTATCAGGATACTTCTCTGCTGGTTGATAGCCTTTGCCTTTTTTAGTCATTACATGTAACAAAATAGGTCCTTTTATATTTTTACAATTTTTTAATACATTACATAGCTGACTATAATCATGACCGTCTATTGGCCCAATATATTTAAAACCAAGCTCTTCAAATAAAATACCAGGTACGAAAAAATACTTAATACAATCTTTAGCCTTTTCAGCTGTTTTAAAAACGCTTTTTCCTATGGCAGGAATATTATTAATTAAGCTCTCAAAATCGTCCTTTACTTTTGAATACACAGCATTGGTTCTAATTTTATTTAAGTAATTTGATAAGCCTCCTACATTATGAGAAATTGACATTGCATTATCATTTAAAATAACAATAATATTTTTCTTGCTTTGTCCTGCATGGTTTAATGCTTCAAAAGCCATACCACCAGTTAATGCTCCATCTCCTATCACTGCAATAACTGAATGTTTTTCTTTGTTTAAATCTCTTGAACACGCCATCCCCAATGCAGCAGATATAGAAGTACTGCTATGACCAGTATCAAAATGATCATGAGAACTCTCATATCTTTTAGGAAATCCACTTATACCTTTATACTGCCTTAAAGTAGAAAACTGCTTTCTTCTATCTGTAAGAATCTTGTGAACATAACTTTGATGACCTACGTCCCAAATAATCTTATCTTGCAAACTATCATAAACAGTATGTAAGGCTAATGTTAATTCTACAACCCCAAGATTTGAAGCTAAATGACCACCTGTTTTAGAGACAGACTCAACTAAAAAATTTCTGATTTCTTCTGCTAACAATTTAATCTGATAGCTTTTCATTTTCTTTAAATCATTAGGAGAGTTGATTTGTTCTAACAACTTGTACATAGTTATCATCTCTCTTTCTTATTTTTTGTGGTGCTAGAGGATAGATTAATCCCTAATTTTTTATCAATAAAATACAGAAATCTCGCTGTGTTATAGACTATAGTATGAGAATGTATGATTGCTATACTTTTTCCAATTGCTTTTCCTCCTACGGTTAATGAAGCTATAAACCCACTCATAATCACTGTAGTCAGTGCACGGTTGATGGGGAAATCCAAGTTGTCCAACTGTAGAATTATGCTAATTCCTGCTACTCCACTGACGATTCCACAAATATCACCTATAACATCATTGCAGAAATTTGATACAGGTCCAGCATTTTTCAATAGATTTATTGCATTTTTGGCACCTTCGACCTTATCTGCAGCCATTGCATGAAATGGTTTTATAGAAGCAAAGGTTACCGCTATACCAATCATATCACTAATAACTCCCGTCAATACAATGCCAATTAAAATTATAAATGCGAATATAAGCGTAGTATTAATAAAAACCATTTCAGCAGCAATGCTTATAATAATTGTTAACAAAAAAGTCCATATTGAAACAATAATAACCCATTTCAGATTATATTTTTTCCAAATATCACTATTATCATTATTACCTTTTTTACCATTATCATTATTCTTAGACAAAAATATCCCTCCAACTATTATACTACTACTATAAAGGATAATCTACTTTATAAGGGAAAATATGTTAGTTTTCCTTTAATGGATTTTTCTAGTTTTTTCTTTATTAATAAACTTAAGGCTGATAGCATCAGCTATCAGCCTTAAGTTGTAGTGGCAGTATGTTAAGTAAATTTTACGGCTTAGGTCCAGTAGGATTTCCCAGATTAATACTACCTGTCGCCAAAGTAGCGGTTTCCCTTTAAACTAATCTCTGCTTTGTCACCATAAACAGGACTGGAATACCACTTAGTCCGCACTGTAATCCTTAACATACTTCCATTGGAA
Source organism: Natronincola peptidivorans (assembly GCF_900111615.1). Lineage (GTDB taxonomy): Bacteria > Bacillota > Clostridia > Peptostreptococcales > Natronincolaceae > Natronincola_A > Natronincola_A peptidivorans. Next base: position 323,418 of record NZ_FOHU01000001.1, read on the forward strand.
CAGTCTAGGAGTTTTCCTCAACAGTATAAATTAACTCTTAGCCTCTTTTGCAGAATAGATTTCAAATAGCAATGATTTTTTCCATCGGGCCCTGATTTCTAAAACCTGATCTATTTATCTGCCTACTCCACTCAAGGCAGGCTACACTATGATTCGCACAGATTGCACAAATCTATAGGTTTCCTCCACTTCAATAAAAATTGAAAATGGCCTCCACGGAGCGAGGGTCATCGCCTGCATGCCTTTGCAGATCGCCCCCATCTCCTTACTCCCAGAAACGACCCCCAACTGGGCGTCAGAAGCCGAAACCAAGAACTTCATCGACATGCCCTTCAACGGATTTTTAGCCCCGCCTTCCAAGTTAATTTAACTGACTAGAATACTGTACCACTACAGATAATATAGCAAAAATTATAGCATAAGCACAAATATTTATCAAATGACTATATTGGCTATTATTACCCCTAAAATAGCTCCTGCCACTACTTCAATTGGTGTATGTCCAATTAACTCCTTTAATCTTTGTTCCGTAAGCTTTTTTTCCTTTTTATGATGAATGTCTTCAATAATTTTATTAATAATAATAGCTTGCTTCCCTACCGCATTTCTTACTCCGGCAGCATCGTACATAACCACTAAAGAAAAAACAAGAGCAATGGCAAAAACTGCGGAATCCCAACCATGTGTAAGGCCTGTTGCAGTAGTCAGGGCCATGACAAAAGAGGAGTGAGAGCTAGGCATTCCACCTGAGCCAACAAAACGTGATGCATTAAATCGCTTATCAACAATAAAAGTATGTATAACTTTTATTGTTTGAGCTATAAACCACGCTATTATTGAAGCCATCAAAATTTTATTGTTAAAAAAAGCATCAAAAAAACTCACTAAGTTTCCTCCTTAGTTAATACTCTCTATTAATTAAATAGTTGTTCAATTCAAATAGAAAACTTGATTTATTATATTGTTTCAAAATATCATTCGTATTCAAGGCTAATTCTTTTACTTTATTAATAGAGTAATCAAGTCCATATAATGATGGATAAGTAGACTTTTTGCTTTTTATGTCACTGCCCACATTCTTACCCATTTTTTCATTTTCTCCAATTATGTCTAGTATATCATCTCTTATTTGAAAGGCTAATCCTAAATTTTCTCCAATAGTCTCCATATTCTTTATATCCTTTTCATCGGCATTTGCAATTATTGCCCCGATTTTTAGGGATACAGTAATCAATGCGGCAGTTTTACATAAGTGTATATATTCTAAAGTCTCTTTATCAATTGTTTTGCCTTCGCTTTCAATGTCCACAATTTGCCCACCTATCATTCCATTAATCCCAGCTCCCTCGGCAATACTTTTTATACTTTCTACATATCTTCTCATATCATTATGTTTTACTGCATCCTGAAGCATTATCTCGAAAGCATAATTTAACAAGCCATCTCCAGCTAAGATAGCCACCCCTTCCCCGAACACCTTGTGATTGGTCAGTTTACCTCGTCTATAATCATCGTTGTCCATTGCTGGCAAATCATCATGGATTAAAGAATAAGTATGAATCATTTCAATACCACAGGCATAAGGTAATACTCTTTCCACATTACTATTGAACAGCTCATAGGAAGCAATAGCTAATATGGGTCTCAGTCTTTTTCCACCTGCCGTTAAACTATACTCCATAGCTTGTATCAGTGTTCTATTCTTATAATGCTTTAAACTAATATAGCGCTCAAGTTCATTATTGATTAATTTGATATAATCATTCAACTGTTGCTTCCACTCCATGGTTATTGTTCCCCCTCTAAAAATGGCGTTGTTGTTGTAACTCCATTTTCTTCTACAATCATGAGTATTTTTTCTTCAGCATTATTCAGTTTTGTGTTACAGCATCTATACAATTCTATACCTTCTTGAAACAACTTCAAAGAATCATCTAAAGATAATTCTTTGTTTTCCAACTGTTCTATTATTTCTTGCAGTCGCTTAATAGCTTTCTCGTAATCCATTTTTTCCAAAAGACTTGTCCTCCTTTATTAAATTTTCCACCCTTGCAGTTACTTCTCCATCCAGCATACTGATGCTTATTACATCATTCATTTTAACCTGTTCTATGCTTTTTATGGTATTACCCTCAGTGTCTCTTGCAATAGCATAGCCTCTGGAAAAAACAGATAGAGGATTCAAACTATTTAGACGTTCAATTTTATTGTTTAATACTACTTTATGATCATGAATTTTTTGTCTTATTGTTTTTACAAGGTTTTTATTTAATTCATCAATTTGCTGTTTTTCATCATAAATATAATTTAAAGGATATTTAAAATGATAATTGTTTTTAATAGCATCAAGCTTCTTTTTTTCTTCATGTATTTTTATATTCATAGTATATATTAGTCTTCTATTTATAGTCTCAAGTGTCTCCACTACATCAACAAATTTAGGCACTGCTAATTCAGCAGCTGCTGAAGGTGTATGAGCTCTTATATCTGCTACGAAGTCAGCTATAGTATAATCTGTTTCATGTCCAACTGCTGAAATAACTGGAATATCGCTATTGTAAATTGCTCTAGCAACAGCTTCTTCGTTAAAGGCCCATAATTCCTCTATAGAACCTCCCCCTCTACCAAGTATAATGACTTCTATATCATTAAAAGTATTACATAATTCAAGAGCCCTTACAATCGAAGGTGCTGCCAGCTGTCCTTGTACAGCAACTGGAAAAACATATAAGCTTGTTTTAGGAAAGCGTCTTTTTACCACAGAGATAATGTCTCTAATTGCAGCGCCTGTAGGTGAAGTAATAATTGCAACCTTATCAGGTATAAAAGGTATGGTTTTCTTATTCTCCGATTTAAAGAGCCCTTCCTTTTCTAGTTTGGCTTTCAGTTTTTCATATGCTATATATAAGTCCCCTAATCCAGATGATTCCATTTCATTGACATATAACTGATATAATCCATCTCTCTCATATAAAGAAATATAACCCTTAACCATAACCTTGCTGCCGTTCTGTGGTATTGTCGTTAACTTATCACAATTGGCTTTAAACATAATGCATGCTATTTTACTGTCTTCATCCTTTAAAGTAAAGTACATATGTCCACTGCTATGTAGTTTTAGGTTTGATATTTCTCCTTTTACATAGATATTACTTAAAATAGGATCACTAATCAAAAGTCTTTTTATATATTTATTTATCTCAGAAACCGACAAAGCTTTTATTTTCATTGTGATATCCCCTTAATTTCCATCTACTTTATGCTTAAAGCATTCTACGCCTAAAGAAGCTATTCCCACAGCATTATCTGAGCAGTAATTAGGTAGAGCAAAATATGTTTTAAATGCTTCTTGGTTCAACTTCTCTGATAAATATTCTCTAATAATTTTATTAGAAGCTACTCCGCCAACTAACAATATATCTCTACAGGTATCTTGCGTTGAAGCATTCTTTATTAACTGATATAGTGATTTACCGACACATTGAAAGACAGAATAAGCAATTAAGTCATCCTTAATATTCTCCTTCAATTTTCTTTGTATATAGGTTTCAGGACCTGAAAAACTTATGCTATTGTTTTTTACAGAAACGGGTATATTTACATGGTCTACTATTTCCTTATTTATTAACGCTTCCATATGAGCACCAGCTGGAAAAGGTAGTTTTAACTTAACTCCAATACGATCTATAAACTGACCTGCACTTATATCACTACTACTACCTAAAATATCAATTTTATACCCTACTTCTTTAGGAATCACTTTTAGTAATTCTGTAGTTCCGCCAGATATATGTAATGCAAAAAAAGGTCTTTTAAGTTTTAGACTTAAAGACCATAACCCTGCTTGGATATGCCCTTCTTGATGACTAAACTTATAAAATGGTACATGAAATAAATTGCTCATAGTATATCCAAAGGATTCTGCCGCAATAAAAACTGGCATATAAGAATCTGGCAAAGGTCTTGGTTTTGTAGCACTACTTATAGCTACTATCTCGAACCTAGAATTTTCCTTCGATATTGCTTTTGCAAGAAGAGGCAGTTCTTTTATATGGTTAAACACCGCTTCTGATTGTCTCAGACCCAGTAAACCTTCTTTTACGGGTAATAGTTTTCTTTTATCCACTAAAAGTTCATCTTCAAGTGTAATCAATGCTAAAGAGGTAGTATAATTACTAGTATCTATACCTAAAATAGCAGCTTCTTTATTCATTATTTTTGATTCCCGTTTTTTCTATAAATCTTCCCAATATACCATTTATATAGGAGGTGGATTCATTAGCACTATACTTTTTAGCCAATTCCACAGCTTCATTTATAGATACATTATAAGGGATTTCCTCAATATATAGTATTTCCACCAATGCTAACTGTAAAATTGCTAAATCAACCTTCGCTATACGTTCTAGCGTCCAGCCTATAGCATATTCTTCAATAATCCCATTAACCTCAACTATATTATTTACAGTAGCATTTATAACATCTTCTATATATTCTTTTTGAGTATTTGTATCTTCATCCTCCAATAAATAGTTGTCCAATTTTTTAATATCATATTCCTTGTTCATAAGCATTTCAAAAATAATCTTCATACATAACTCTCTAGCTGATTTTCTATTCATAACTATCATTTTCCTCCTGCATATATGTACTTTTAAAAATTAAAGCCACGTCAGCTTGTCTTTTATGATAATAAGCTATTATATAATTGATATTACCCAAAAACCTATGTTTTTATTACCTATAATCTATAACTCTCTTTTGCTTGCTATCTAATTCAAACTAACCCTCTGGTACCAGAGGGTTAGTAAATTAATAAAAAACTATTAACTTTACGATGTGACATTGTCTTCTTGAATTTCTTTAGGAAAATTCACCCCTTGTATATGGATATTAACATCAAAAACTTTTATTCCCGTCATGCTTTCTATTATAGTTTTTACATTGTCTTGTATTTTCCAAGCTATATCTGGAATTTTAGCTCCATAATCAACAATGATATATAAATCAATTGCAACCCCTTCATCAGAAGCTTCAATTTTAACACCTTTTGACAAACTTCTTTTTCCTAGTTTTTCTGCAATACCGTCTACCAATCCACCACTCATTCCTGTAACACCATCTACTTCAGTAGCTGCTAAGCCTGCTATCGTTACGATTACCTCATCTGCTATTTTTATTTCTCCATATTCTAGCTTTTCTATTGCTTCCATGCCTATACCCCCTAAGTTCAACCTTCAATAAGTAATCAGTTAATATCTAGTCTTTATTATACCAAATTGCATCTCTATTGACAAACAATTCTATTTTTTATTCATAATTGTTATGCCTCTCATCCCAATATCAGTTTCACGCATTACCACGTCAACAATCTTCGCCACATCTTTCTCTGTTAAATTTTCGCTGTTTACTACTATATTAATGGTATTATCTGTTAAATATACAATAGCATCACTAAATCCTTTTGCTACAATCATATTTTCAAGCAATACTTCTTTTTCTGTACTTGCTATCATATCAATTTTTATATTTTGTGCTTGGTTTCTCATTTCGTCACTAGTAAGGTGATTATTAATAATATCATTTAATTGACTCACCATTTCACTACGCTTTTTGTCTCTTTCTAGCTTGCTTTCGATAAAATATATACCGCTTCGCATGGACTCTTTGCTAGTAATGCTTTCTGTAATCTGTGCACTGGTTTCTTGTACAATCTCTACAACCTCATTATTACCTCTGCTATCAACAATACCTGTTTCTTCTAGACTTATCTCAGCACTACCAGCATCTGTATCATCATCCGTACCTATGGACTGGGTTTCCTCACCATCTCCTATATTTTCATCATCTAATAAGTCTAATAATACTCCACTTTCTTCTAACATTGTCATTCTATATTGTTCTAACTCACTTGAAGTTTGCAATAGCGATTGTTTGTTTAAATTGTAGTTGATGTACCCAATAAGCCCTAACATTACAACTAAAGAAAAGATTACAAAATTCTTTCTTCCTATTTTTGAAAATTTCATTAAAAATCCCTCCCAACTATTATTTTGAGTATACTTGGACCTTATGTCCAGGAACTTGTAAAACTGTTTTAACTGCATCATATAATTTAGCCTTTATTACTACATCCTCTGCTCCTTCTGCCACTACAATCACACCATTAACCTTTGGCTTAATTTCTTTTAAAACTAAAGGTCTATGTGTATTAGCCTCATTTGCAACGACAATGGTTTCCGTAACATTATCTGAAGCAATAACCCTTGTACCACCACTAGCATCTTTCTCTTCAGTAGTATCAGTAGATTTTGTAGTATTAGAAGCAGGTATGATTTCGGTACCCATTTCAAAGGTAATCATTACTTCTACTGCCCCTACTCCTCCAATACTTTGTAAGATGTTTTTTAATCTATATTCTACGATTTCCTCCTCTGTCATTTGGATATTAGTTCCTTGTACAAGAACATCTCCCAATGGTTCATTAAAACTATTTTTTGTCTTGGTGTCCTTTGTTAGGAAATCACTTGATACAATAAGTGCCATGATTGCAATTGCCAATAAAACTAATATGTTGGCTATATACTTTTTTGATAAAAATTCTTTAATCATTCCCTTTAATTTATCCTTATCCATTCTAATCCTCCTTTATTTGTCTTTTAGTATATGAATATTAACATTGTCTTTAGGTAAATTGAAATATGTTTTAAAATGACTTTTTATAGTTTCTTTCTCATTATTTATCCATATGCTTTCAACTTCTTCGTTATTAATATTTTTATTAAGAGATACATCAATTTGTACTGGTTCTATATCCTTATTTATTTCAGTATCTGTATTCATATTTCTTAGTACTATTTCAGCATTGTAGATAAAACCTAAATACTCTATTTCTTCTTCTTCAATCTCTAGGACAATATCTACAACCTCTAGATTTGATAAATTTTCAATACGATACTTCATCTGCTCAGTTAACTGGCTTTTATATAACGTTACTATAGTTTGATTGTGCATATCAGAATAACTATCCAATCTGTTTTTTGTAGTATTATAATCTATCTGACTAGAAGCCTGTAATATTTTCTCGTTGAAATTAACATCACCTCTTACAAAATGTAGCAGCGGACTTAGTATTACTACCATAATTAATAAGCCTACCACAACGTTAATATACCTCTTATTATTTGAGTTCGGTATTAAAATTTCTACAAAGGTTACAAATATAATTACAGAAACAATTGCTATAATCCATTCTCTAATAATTTCCACTAAATCACCTACCTCATCATCACTGTTATGTTGCCAGTGCTTATTATAATGGTTATTGTGATAAAGAACATAATTGCTACAGAACTAACTGTTGCAAACAACAAAATTAAAGATGTACTCATACTATTCAAACATTCAACCAAACCATTTTCTGATATAGGTTCGATTACAGCTGCACAAAGTTTGTAGATGATAATTAATGCTAATATTTTTATCATAGGTATTAAACATAGTATAAATATGGAGATCAACCCTATGGCTCCGACAGCATTTTTTAGTAATAATGAACAACCTATTACTGTGTCCATTGCATCCGATAGAAAACTTCCTACAATAGGAATAAATTTGTCTACAGCAAACTTAGCAGTTCTGATAGTCACTCCGTCTACTGTTGCAGCAGTAATGCCCTGGATAGATATTAGCCCTACGAAAGCCGTTAATATGAAGCCCAACATTACTGCAGCTGTTTGTTTAAGTAATGCTGATAATCTAGTAACTTGAATTTTAGATGAAAGATTATTTACTATTGCCAATACTGCTGAAAATAAAATTAATGGTAAAATAATAGTTTTAATGATGGTTCCAATGAATCCTATTGCCCCCAATAAAATGGGATGTAGAAAGACAGATGTTGTTATGCCTCCTAAAGCCATTAGCATAGCTAATAATACTGGTAGCAGCACTTGCATAAAGCCTACCATCAAATCGATGGTATCTTTCCCAATATTTATTGCAATCAAAAAACTTTTAATTGTAATACTAACTATGACTAGATAACACACATTATAGGCTAGTCTACCAACAACTTCATTTTCAAAGGCACTTTGTAGTGTTTTCAAGATTGCACATATGGATGCTAGTACAATTATTTGTGCCAATAGCTTCCAATTAGCAATAACTTCTCTGAATAGGAATCTAAGGCTGCCATTCAGTATATCGTTAAAGGAGATAGTGCTTTCTCCTTTTAATAAACTTGTTATAAATGATTTAATTTCTATCCTTGGTATATACTCTTCTAAATCTCTATTAATAACATCCATTATTTCTTGCAATTCTCCAATTTCTAGTTTTTCAATTTGATTCTGAATAATTGTTTCTGGAGTTAGTTGATCTCCTTCACCCCAAACTACTGAGGTTAATGAAATGCAAATAAACATAGAAACAATAATGATTTTTTTCACTTATATCACATCCTAGGGCACTATGTTAATGATCAAATCCATTAAAGATACTAATATAGGTACTGCCATTACCATAATTAAAATTTTTCCTGCAAATTCTATTTTAGATGCGATTACTCCTTCCCCAGCGTCTCTACATACTTGCGCACCAAATTCTGCTATATAGGCGATTCCTACAATTTTTAAAATAGTTGATAAGTATATATCATCTATATTAATTGTGTTGGCCAACTGGTTTAATATTGTTATCACGGCTTGTAGCTTAGTTACTATAAAAATAAATATAATTACTCCAGTTACTAGCCCTATATAAATACCTATCTCAGGTTTCTCGTTCCTGATTAATACAGATAGAAAAGTAGCTATCAAACCAATCGCTACGATTTGAAATATTTCCATTGCCTATCACACCCTTAATACAATTGAAACATGGTTTTTACAGTATCGAACAAATTACTAACTAAATTTATCACCATCATTAACACAACTATAATCCCTACTAATGTAGTCATCATAGCTTGTTCTTCTCTTCCGGCCCTTAACAACACTTGATTGAGTACTGAAACTAAAATTCCTATTGCGGCAATCTTAAAAATTAAATCTACACTCATTGTCATTTATTTCTCCCCCTTATGAAGATCAAAAAAATATTATTACAATAGTAATTCCTAGTAAAATGCCTAAATTTCTATATAATTTAACATTTTTATTCTGCATTACAATTGATTGTTCATAGCTTCTTTTTACTTCTTCCATTGTTAAATGTATATGTTTTATTTGATCTTTACTATCTGATATCCCCATGTTTTTGCCAAGAGTAACCAATATCTCTATGTCCTCTTTAGTGAAAGATGTGTATTCTGTTTCCTTTTCAACGGCTTTTTCCCAAACGTCAGCAAATAATAACCCTTCTTTTTTATATAAAGTATCTGATGTCGCTAATAAAATATTGCTAATTTCAGGCTTACTCTTTTTTGCTACTTTTTTTAATAATTCTGGTAAAGGTGTAGCACTATAGAGAATTTCCGTTTCCAGCATCTGCAAAGTAGAGAGAAGACTTCCCAATAGCTTAGTTCTATCAATGAAAGCATTAGCATATATAAAACCTATCAAAGAACTGCAACCTATAATAGTTAAAGAAATAATTAGTTTGATCATCATGTTATCCCGCCACCTTATTTTTTAAGGGATATTCTAATAAGTCATTGAAAGTAGTACCATCTAGAATTTTTTCAATTGTCCCAACTCCTTGCTTGTTAGACAAAATGATTATTTTTTTAAAAACTCCTTCTTTAACTAAACTGCCTATTACTTTTTTAAAGATAATATCCTCCAAGGATTTCCCATGAACCGTTGTAATTAGTTTAATTCCTGCTAATAAAGCCTCTTGAATTGCCATACTATCTTCATCTCTTCCAATCTCATCCGTAGCTATGATTTCTGGAGACATCGCTCTGATCAACATAATCATCCCTTGAGCCTTTGGACATGCATCCAAAACATCCGTTCGAATGCCAAGATTATTTTGGGGTATTCCTTGATAGCATGCAGCAATCTCTGATCTTTCGTCCACAACACCAACCCTATTTCCTTTTAAGCCTAAAGAAGGAATACCATCACTTAAATTTTTGATAATGTCTCTTAATAATGTTGTTTTGCCACATTGAGGTGGAGAAACGATTAATGTATTCACGAATTCGCCATTATCTATTATGTGTTTCAATACATTGCTTGCTGCACCAATTTTTTCTCTTGCAACCCTTATGTTTAAACCCGTAAAATCTTTTATAGTTTTTACAACCCCATTATTATGAAGAACTTTACCTACTATGCCAACCCTATGACCTCCTTGTACAGTGATATATCCATTCTTCAATTCTTCTTCTACTGAATATATAGAATAATTCGTGATAAATTGAAGTGTATTGTCTATATTATCCTTAGTGACTGTAAAACTATCTTTACTACTCAATGATAGTTCTCCTTTTTGAGTAATAAAATAATCCTGATTGTTTACATGAATTATTAAAGGATTATTTATCCTTAGCCGTATTTCTTCTATTGAATCTTTTATTTTATTTGGCAAATTTCCAATAAGTCTTCTTATACTAGGACATAGGTATCCTTCTAAGCTAAAGCTTCTATTTTTTATTATAAAATTAGTGCTCTTTTCATTATCTCTCACAACATGTCCCTCCTTATATATAATAGATATATTTATCTATCATCTTAATTATTCCCAATTCAAAAAAAAAAGAAAAACCAGCAGCAAAACTGTTGGTTTTTCTATATTAGACTATTTAACTATATTATTATTCGTGATGATGATTCTGACATCCTGGTTGATCACAATGGAATTCTTCATCTAACTTAATTGATTTATTACAACGAGGACATACTACCTCTGGTGTCTCGTCATAAAACAAATCCTCATCTACATATATTTCTTCACTACAATTAGGACAATCAATTTCCATAAAATCTATATCATCATCCTCATAATCTTCACTTTCATCTGTTTCATACAATTCATCCTCAACATCTGCTAAATCTTCATCTAATGCTTCAACATATTCAGTCAAATCCTCTTGGTCTTCATTCATCATAACAATAGCTTCAGCAAAATCATCTAAAGTTTCAATGATATTCAATAATATTTTTCCTTCTTTAGAAGATTCCTCAATGTTTAGGCCATCAGCTAGTCCTTTTAGATATGCTACTCTTTCAAATAAGTGGTTCATAGGTCTTCCTCCTTTTTCATTAATAGCTCTCCCCATATTATTTACCAAAATATGTTTAACTATACTCTAGACATATATTCACCATTTCTTGTATCAACTCGAACTGTATCTCCTTCATTAACAAATAAAGGTACTTGTATAACTGCGCCAGTTTCTAATGTGGCTGATTTTGTTACATTTGATGCTGTATCACCCTTAACTCCAGGATCCGCCTCAGTCACCTTTAATTCTACAAAATTAGGTGGATCTACTTGAAATGCTTTACCTTGATAAAACTTTATTGTTGCATTATCATTTTCTTTTAAAAATTTAATAGCATCCTCAACCTCATTTAGTGTTAACGGAACTTGATCATATGTCTCATTGTCCATAAAATAATAAAATTCTCCATCGCTATATAAATATTGCATATCCTTTGTCTCAATATGCGCCCTTGGAAATTTATCTGAAGGATTAAAGGCTTCCTCTCTTATAGAACCCGTCTTTAAGTTTTTATACTTGGTTCTAACAAAAGCTGCTCCTTTTCCAGGCTTAACATGTTGAAAATCTAATACTGTATATGGTTCTCCATTCATTTCAAAGGTGATCCCTTTTCTAAAATCTCCTGCTGAAATCATAAAATCCCTCCATCTTTATATGTTATTATATTTTAATTTCAATTAATTCCTTCGAAGTTTTTGATAATACTTTATAACCATTTTCAGTGACAACTACTAAATCTTCTATTCTTACTCCCCCAAAGCCAGGTATATATATACCTGGTTCGATAGTAATCACCATTCCTGGTTCCATAGGAATATCCCCAATAATGTTAACATGAGGTAGTTCATGAACTTCTAAACCAACGCCATGGCCCAAACCATGACCAAAGTTATCACCATAGCCTGCCTCTTCAATAATACTTCTAGCTATAGAATCCAAGTCCTTACCAGTGATTCCAGGTTTCACAGCATCAAGCGCTGTTTTTTGCGCCTGTAAAACAATAGAATAAATTTCTTTTTGTTTAGTACTAGCTTCTCCAACAACCATAGTTCTAGTCATGTCAGAACAGTAACCTTCATAAATACAACCAAAATCCAAGGTGACGAAATCACCTGCTTCAATAATTTTATTAGAAGCTGTTCCATGAGGTAAAGAAGATCTTTCTCCAGAAGCTACAATAAAATTAAAACTGACACCGCTTGCACCTTGCTTCCTCATGAAAAATTCTAACTCCAAAGCTATATCTTCTTCTATCGCCCCAGGCTTTAAAAAGTCTAGAATATAAGCAAATGCCTTATCTGCTATAGAAGCTGCTGTAGTAATATACTCAATCTCTTCTTTAGACTTAATAGACCTTATTTTTGTTAAGGCTCCTTCTAAGGCTACCAAAGACAGATTCTTTAGCTTTTCCTGTAAATCTAGGGCATGTCCATAGGTGAAGAATTCTTCCTCTACACCTAATCTTCCTATATTTAATTCATTCAGTATATTTGTTAAAGGCTCATATCTACTAGTTTCTATAATCTTAAAAAGTTTACATTCTTTTTGAGCTTGCTGCATATATCTAAAATCCGTAATAAATATTGCTTCATCTTTCGTGATAATTACAAATCCAGTAGTTCCAGTAAAACTTGAGATATACCTTCTATTTTCCGGCTTGCCAATTAGTATTGCATCTAAATCTTTTTTAAGTAAAACATCTCTAACGCTGGCTATTTTCTTATGCATTCCCTACCTCCTATATGATAGTATTAACTTTGATTATGATGGATCAGAGCATGTAGTGCTAATATATAACTATAGAATCCAAAACCACTAATTTGTCCTATACAAGCAGCAGCTGTGACTGATTTTTTCCTAAAATCTTCTCTATTATGGATATTGCTTAGATGTACCTCAATAACTGGATTGCTTATCGCTTTAATAGCATCATGTATAGCAACACTATAATGGGTATATGCAGCAGGATTAATGATAATTCCATGCATATCATTTGCATTATGTAACAAATCAATTATTTCACCTTCAGTATTACTTTGGATTATATCCAATTTAACATTGTTTTTTGCAGCTTCTCTAAGTAAATTTTCATTAATTTCCTTCAAAGTCATTCTCCCGTAAACTTCTGGTTCTCGAATTCCTAATAGATTTAGATTTGGTCCATGGATTACTAAATATTTTTCCACAACTGTTAAACACTTCCTTTGCACAAAATTCTATATCATCATAACATATTTTTTAAAAATTGAATAGTTTTTAGTCTCACTTTAAAATGATTTTTCTTGTAATATTTAATGTCTAGGAGAACTGGTTACTTTATTTATTGCAATTGTTAATGCATTAATTACATCTGCTTCAAATTGAATAGACAAAGCATTAATTTTTGAATACACCTCTCCTGATTCTGTAGCAATATATTTTGGTGGTAAATGATTTAGTGCAATAGCCTTTATATCTGCTACACATTGATTACAAGTACATACATCATCGTTTAACTTTAAAATGTTTGGTAATAGGTTATTTACGACAATCTCCATATAATTTTTTATTTCCATATTAATACGCCTCCCTTTTACTATAATTTGCAATCATTAATAAATAAAAATACTTGTTTTTGTTCAATTAGATATAATAATACCATGATAATAAGAAATGATTTCTATAGCATTCACCTCAACTTTTGGTAGATGGAAAGCATCAAGACCCACCACCTCAGCTCTGGGCATCATTAGCTTAGCCTGTATCCTTTTTCTTGCATTATTATAGATTCCTACCCCCTCTAAAATCAAAATATTCTCTTCACTATCATAATTAACTATAATTTTATAACTATGAGGATGTGGATAATTAGAAAAAGGATTCTCTACTAGTCTATTAAAATCCTCTAGTCTATAAATAAAATGAGATTGCATATAGTCATCTAAACTTGGTGGAGTATACTCAAGTAAATCATTTTCTTCAGAATTTGCTTGAAAATTAGTTTTATAAGTTCTTATGTCCTCAAGATACTGGACTATGATGTCATTGGTGCTTTCTATAACGACGAATATTGTTTCCTCAAAGGCTGCCTCCACCAAATAATAAGCTTTTACTCCATTACTATTTGATAAAGTAGCATAATAATCGTTTATATAGATTGTGTATGTAGATATAGTGATAACAAGTACAAGTAGGCCCAGTAAAAAGCAACTTACAGCAATGGAGCCTTTGCTATTTTTTAAATACTTCTCCATAATTTTCCTACCTATATTTTAGTTTGATTTGTGTCTTAACAGAATAATCAATGGTTTTTGCAAATACTTCAATGGCCAATAATTGATTTTCAATAACCTCAGTCACCAAGATATCTTCAATTTCATCTATTAAAACATTATGTTCACCATTTTTGTTAACTCTCAATTCTCCTTTTTCGGCGTAATAATATAATAATGTGTTGTAATGATTTCTTTTATTACCGCTCAAATCTATCCATATCGTTTCATTTTCATGATTTTTTCCTTCAATAAGCTTTTCAGTAGAATGATATATAAGTGATTGCTGATTACATTCCCTTATGCGCTTCTCAATATAGTTTAAAGCGAATCGAGTGTTTTGTTGAGGTGTTAATGATTTTACTAAGTGATGTTGGATTGTTATATTTTGCATCATAAAAGAAATCAGCCCTAATAGGATGCAGCAAAATATAGACATAGAAAGGATAACTTCTATTAAAGATAAGCCTTTATTATTTCTTCTACACTTCACATAGACCTCCTCCAGCTATTCATTATTATCATCCAAAGTAGTTATGAAGAATTCTTGATAGATTTTTTGATATAATTCATCTCCTTTGGTGTCATAGAAATAATTATGTAAAAAATACACTTCATTACTATCTATATTCTCTAGCCTTACTATAATCTCATAAATATTTTTTTCATCATATAATCTCTTTAAGCTAATCGTAGTATCATAACAATTATCCCTTGTACTCTGTAGTGTTTCCAGAGTATTTAATAATTGCTCTTCTCTATTCACCTGATCTTCTACCTGTGACAGTGAAGCTTTAATCTCCTCCATTATTCCTTGGGTAGTTTTACTAAGGTCATAGTGGATCTTGCTCCTTTTATTTGTATGAAAAATCTCCATCATAATAGAAGATGTTACACCTATTATCAAAGTAGAAATTACAAGAGCTATTAATACTTCTATTAAAGTGAAACCACTATTGTTCTTCATCGAAATAGGTATGTCCCTTCCTGTTTTTTACTAATAAATATCTGAAATTCTTACTCTTCCAGTTCCAATCATAATTTCAATCATGATATACTTTCCTTGATTATTACCTAAAACGACTCTTCCATAGTTGGTATTACCATGTCTATTATAAGTAATCTCAGAGTCATTGCCAGGTACAACCTTAATTCTTTCATGAATTTGCTGGCGATAAACCGCTTTTCCTCCAAAAACCTTTTCTCTTACTCTAAAAGAGCTTTCAAATACCTCTAAACTATAGTCCCTAGATTCATCTAGGCTTAATTGCTGTGCAAGGTGTAAAGCACTTTTTATTTCATTAGCAGTAGACTTCAAAAGAAATACATCATATAAATCTCTACTTATAGGTAAAGTAATAGCTGATAGAATACCTATAATCAATAAAACCACCAATAATTCAATAAGGGTAAATCCTTTTTTGTTCCCCTTCAATTCATTTTCCTCCATTTTATTATCATAATAAAGTTCTGGAAATATATAGAATTTAATTGAATACTGTAAATATTCGTTATAATATCAGTATTTCCTTCTAAAAATAGAAAAATCTACATAATATTGAAAAAAGGATAGTTGTCCTCTTTTATTTTAAGAAAACAATTATCCTTATTATTCCTTCATGATTCATTTTACAGGTGATATAGGAAATATATGGCCTCAGCCTTAGTTAAGGGATTTCCTAAATAATCTATACCATTAGAATGTATTCCTTTTTCCCTCAAAATCTTCTGGTTAATCTGTTGCCAGTTGAAGTCTGGGTCTTCTAAAACCTTTCTCATCACCATTTCTACTTCCCTGTAGGTAATAGGGTCTTGAGGTCTTAGTGTATTGTCCATATAACCAATAATAAAACCTCTTAAATGCGCCTTATATATAGCTTTAGCAATAGCATTTTCATAGCTTCCTAAATTCTGATAATCCTCAAAAGCTGTAAGGTTCACACTTTCCTCCAACTCCTCCCACTGCAATACTCTATCTAGTAGAAGGATAAATTCTCCCCTGGTAATACTTTCATCAGGATAATAATTATTAGTTCTGTCGCCTCGTATATAATATAAATGTCCAAAGGTATCTATTTCCTCCTGAGCCCAATGTCCATTAATATCATTGAAAGGTCTATATCTTTCTGCTATCAACAGTTGAGAGTCTCCCGCTCGATAAATATAATTCATTCCCACTTCTTCTTCAATCCTAGAACGAAAAGGATTACTGTTTTTATGGTTTTCATCTAAAAACCAGTCGTATAGCCTTCCTTCCTCAACCTCTAATGAAGAAAGACGATAAAAATTTAAATCGATACTACCCGTGAGGATTTCATTCTCTCCACTTGAAATAGTCAAATTGCTTATGATTATTTTTCTTTGAAAACTCCATATTTTTTCCAGTAGATTGCTTAAAGAAGTAAAATCTCCCTCATAGTCAATTCTAACTGTTATAGCATCCACACTTACCTCTCCTAGGGCTTCCTCTCTAATAGGTGAAAAGGATATCATCTTGACTAAAAGCTCCGTACTGCTTAAAAGATCATTGATTAACAAGATCAACTCATCTTGCAGTAGGGCAGGGAAATAATTCATAGATGCAATTTTTTTAGTTTGTACCAAGTTGGTAATTTCCTTATTTAATGCATCCTCCAGCAAATCTATACTCTGAAACTCATTTGTTCTTTCTTGGTACATTTGCTTTTTATGACTAACATTTTCTAACTTTACCAATTGAGGTGTTACTAAGAAACGAAAATATCCATATAGAAATACCACAATGACCAGAAAAAAAATGGAGAATTTTTCTCTCTTGGTTATTTTCATCCTAATTCACATCCTTTACTTTCAGTTCAATGATAAAGCTATAGATTTCCTCTTGCAGGCTAATTGAAGGTATGAATATTTCTTCAAAGATTTGTGTCAACCGTAGGTTATGTTCAAGCTCTGCTATTGCTGTCTTATCATTACTTCTGCCATTGATAACAATCATATTTGTAGAAAGGTTCATTGAGTGAAAATATAGATTTTCTGGTATTGTACTAAAGATACCGTAAAGTAAAACTTCATTAATACTATCTAGATTAGCAATTTCTTGATCTATATTTTCAATTATTTTAAGTTCATTTCTTGTGCTATCTGCAGCTCCTTCTTTCTCCTCAACCCTTTGGATTTGTTCTACTATTTCTGGAGTCTCTAGATTGGCTTTCATGGCTGTTATTTCCTTCTCAATTATCTTTATCTTAGCAAAATTGAATATGGGATAAGAGAATACACCGATAATGGTTACAAGAATAGCTAGATACAACACGAAACGTTTTATTTCAGTTCCTCTTTGCTTTGATACATAAGGTTCAAAAAAGTTTATATCCTTCATTCTCCTCCCCCTATCTTCTTATCAATATGCCAATATTATTAATGTAAGAAGCCATATTGATCTTTTCTATACTCTCGTCAAGATTTACAATGCTTATCTCCTGAATTTTTTTTGTAGGGATATTGAAGGCATCCTCCATGTATAGGGATAACTCTCCTAGTTTCCCACTGCCTCCATAAATGTAAATAGCATCAATGGTATTCCCAGTACTTCTAGTGGTATAATATTTAAATACCTTTTCAATTTCTTCTATCCAATTATCAATGCTTCTCTTCACAATGTTGATAAATCTTGAGTTATCTGATATTTGTCTTGTTTCATTATCTAATACTAATCTTTCTGTATCTTCTAATATATCCCCGCTTGTAGCAGCGGCAAAATTATGAATACCTTCATTGATATCTCTTATTTCAGCCTTCTTAGATTCCGCATCACCTAAAGGAACACCTAAAAAATTATAAAGATTTATATCGATATCCCATCCCCCCATATTAAGTAGCCGATTAAATTTATAGACTCCTTTTTCAATCAAAGTTACATTGATTTGACGATGACCCAAATCTATCACTGCGATAGTTTTATCTTTTAACCCTTCCTCTTTATTGATAACCATTTCAGCATTAAAGAGCTTATCAACGGCATTAGAGTGCACGTCTAAAACCATAGGCTTTAATCCAACAGCCTCAAGTAATTGTAAATAATCTTCAGCAATTTTTTTTGGTAACGCCGTTACCAGTACCCTGGTTTTTTTTACATCTCCTTCAAAAAAGTTCTCTAACTGCTTATATTGAATAATATATTCGTCTATTTCTATTGGAAAATATTGCTGGATTTCAAATTCCAGTATTTTTTTCATCTGTTCTGGCTTAACAGAGGGTATATTAATCTCCCTAGTGATGATAGCTGAACTTTCAATACTACAGAAGGTCTTGCTGGCCTTGATTTTATTACTATGAAGAGCAGCGTGTATCGCCTCTTTTAGGGACAAAATATCTAAGATTTCTCCGTTCAAGTAGGCATCCTTTGGCGTTGCCACCTTGATGGCTTTTTTCAATATCACAGTACTCTTTTCATATTCTCCTATCAATATTTTTATGCTATGATTGCCAATATCAATAGAAAGCATCTCTCTATTCCAAAGCTTAAAGATATTCTTGTCCAATTTTTTCCCTCCTTCATAGATTTTAAAAAAACATCTCTACATACCAAGTGACTATTTCTTGGCTCCAGCAAATAGTGATAAATGTAGCAATGGCGATAAAAGGCCCAAATGGTATAGCCTCCTTCCTTCCCTTTCTCTTCAACAGAAGTAACATAACAGAAAGGACACCTCCAATAAAAAAAGATAAGAGCATCATCAAAAGCGTAGATTGCCAACCTAGCCACAATCCTAAGGCGCCCATTAGTTTGATGTCTCCGCCTCCCATCCCTCCATTTGAAAGGATAGCTACTACAAGAAAAAAAACTCCTCCAAGTAAGAGACCACCAATGCTGCTTAATAGAGGAAAGGAACCTCTATATAAAACCATATATGCTATTTTATAAAATAAACCTGCCACAATAATTAAAATTATCATGCCATCAGGAATAATCTGATGGTCATAATCAATGAAAGTAATCGCCAAGAGTATACTCACCAAAACTCCATGGGCAAAAAACTGAAGAGATAAGCCAAACTGTAAATATAAAATTAGATAGAGACCTGCATTTATCAACTCAACCAATGGATATCGCAAGGATATATGTGCATTACAATAACGACAGTTTCCCCTAGAAGTCATATAACTCACCACTGGTATCAAATCAACAGGCCTCAGACTACTGCCACAATCGGGACAATGTGATGAAGGATAAACAATAGATTCCTCCCTTGGAATACGATAGATACAAACATTGAGAAAGGAACCAATGAGAAGTCCAACTATAAAAATCATAAAATAATACATTCTTCTTCTCCTTGTACATGTTGTATGTAATTCTAAATTGATTAGAAGGCATTATCTTGCATAATAAAGATCATTTGTCTAATAGTATATCATAAAACAAAACCTGTTTAACTACTAAAATGCAATTCTTTTAGACAGATTTAGACATTTCTCATGCTAAAAAACTTGCTTAAGAATATATCTATAAATAGAATAATTAGTTCTACCTTTAATAGTAATAACTCTTATTTTTTTTCTGTAGATAATATAGTATAAAAAGAGCTACCTCAAGTAAGATTGACCCTTAGTTCTTGTAAATACCAACAACTTAAATGTTTTCTATATTGCAGGGACAAAGAACCGTCCCCTGTCCCTGTGCTTTATTCAGCAATCAATAAATTACGATACCTGATTGCTAAATCTGAGTCATTACCTTGCACAGTAGATTTTGGTCTCATTAATTTAAAATTTAGTAATGTTATTTGAGTTTCTGCAATATAACTTTGTGCGTTCTCCTCTACAGTTATTTTAATCCTAAGAGTATTAGTGCTATTAAGCGCTTTGCTAAATACAATACCTATGTTAGAAACACTATTGGTTACTATTTTTTCAGTGCGAGTTGATGTAGTTTCATTATATATAGAGTGATATATAACGCCATCCTTTAAATATATATAGTTGTAGTTTTGACTATCTTTTTCTGCCTCACAATCTGCTACCGACATAATCTTTAGCTCTGTGGCTTTTCTTACCTCCTGCGTAATAGTGTCCATTGTAAACCGAGCTTCACTTTGTAGATGGAATTGGTTGTTACTAATACCAAAGAGGCTATTTCCATAAATAACTAAGGAGATTGCTACTGTAATAACCATTCCTACTAAAGCTAAAGCTATCATTATTTCTATCAATGTAAAACCCTTTCTATTTTTAAATACAGGATACAGCATGGGTATACACCTTCCTTGGTTACTATACAGTACAAATCATATCTCTATTTAAAATGACTTTAATCAGGTTTAAAAGAATTCATTAATATTTTGTTTCCTGAAGAATCATATTCCAATTCAACTTGTATAAGTTGACCATCAATCTCTATTTCTGTAGTTCCAAACTTAATAGAAATTGTTTTCTCCATTGTACTAATTTCATCAACAACACTTCCATCCATTTCTTTCTCAATCAGCTCTTGACTTGTATAAAGCGCCTCAGTTTTATGTCCTGATGTAAATATTTGTGTAAAACTAAAAGTAAAAATAGGAATTAAGCTAATAGAAATGATTCCAAAAATTGCAATACCTAAAATAATTTCCACTAAGGATAGTCCTTTTCTATTCATTAGTTTTGTTATCATTAGTAATACACCTCTCCTGCCAATCTTAAAACTGGATTTTCATTTTAATTCTATCTCCATATAGTATATCTATAGGAGGTTTTACCCAGCAACATATCTAAGCTACTGTCACCAGACAAATCTGTATACTCTAATGAACTATTACCAGACATATTTAATTCATTAGAGATTATTATCCCTTTTACACTTCCGCTTCCTTCCATATTAACTGTAGCGTTTGGGGCATAAATAGCTCTAACAACCGCTGTACCTGCCCCGCTAATTGTGACACGATTACCTCCTGTAATGATATGCCCTTGTATATTTGCTGAATGTCCTATAGTAATCATTGCATTTTCACCGTATAATAAACTCTTTATTATAGGATTACCGGCAGGAGCAAAGTTACTACTTTTGAAGAAAATAAGAGCGTCTTCTGGATTACCGTCTGGATTAATAACACCACTACTAGTAACAGTAAAATCTTCATCTATGTACAAGTATAATTTACCTGTACCAGTCCTATTAATATATATTCCTCTATTGCTTCCGCCCGAGCCTGAAATGTTAAGATTTTTTGTTCTAATAATTAAATCTTCATCTCCTACATTTATTTCCAGCCTACTATTTACTTGTATTCCCTCCTTGTACCAGCCACTTGAAGAAATAACATAGGGTGGTGAAGGATTCCATCCGGCTGTTAATTTTGATTCAATGATAGGCAAAGAAGAACTTACCTCATCAAAATCAGGAAAAGACGGCATAGTAAATGTCATGGGAGCAGGAATGACTTTAAGGTTTCCAAGTATTTTTTCAGAATAGGCTATATCAGATTTGGTAAGTGAAGAATTTAATAAATAAATATCTCCATCAATATATTGTCCTCCACTAGAGTTAAAAGAAATTTGTGATGCAGAAGTAAAGCTAGAGGCAACTGAACCAAGAATTTTTGTGCTACCGGAAAACGTGATTTTGTTATCCGCGAAAAGAGCATGCTCAAAATCAGCTAGTATTGATTCAGTTGTTTTATTTAATGTTAATATCACTGTATCTTGAACATCACCTACATTTCCTGTGGAGATGATATTTAATTCATCGTCATTCTGTTCCACCAATATCTCAAAGTATCCCTCATCATTATCATCTAATTTAATTTCCTCGCTGGTAATATTTGAGATATTATTTATTAATGATCCCAATTGTGATGGAGTTAACGATTCTGATTGATTTACGATATAGTTACCTAATGCCTCTGCACCTGAACGGGCTAAATAGTAGGCCTGCATTCTTTTTGCCTGATACGTACTATGCCGATTGTCTGCACTACTGATATTGAGAGCAACAACACTCAAAAGAAACAATACCATAAAGAGAATTAACACTAATGGCAATACCATTCCTTTTTGATTATACAAATATTTTCTAAGCATAATACTGTGGCCCCCTCACCCATAATTCTCAAGCTGTCCATTTATTAAATCAATAATATTTATGAGATAAGCGCATAAATATTATACTCCATCAGCACGACGATTAGGTGCCAATAATGAATTAATAATTCCTATTATAAAGTTACAATAAACTTCAATGTAATCTAAAAGGCATGATCCCTGAAAAATTTAGAGATTATGCCTAAAGGCCATTTTAAAGAAGCCTAATTCTTATGTTTCAATGTGCTTAATTGTTGGATACTTTGCTTGTTTTTTGCTAAAATGGAAGCCTCTTAATACTAGATTGAGTCCTTAACTCGCTTTATAATTCCACTCAGTATTTATAGAATACTCAATCATTTCATTAAAGGGACAAAGAACCGTCCCCTGTCCCTTGCAAAGCATCTCTTTACATTTCTTAAGGTATGTCTATTAACTCAGTACCCTTGTAAACAGTCATAGTGCTTCCGTCAGTATCAGGTCTAACAAGAGTCCAGCCAGTTGTTGAACCTGTAGGAGCACTTGTCGCTAATGAAACATCGTCATTCAAATATTCGTTTAATTCATCTTCTGTAAACCCACTACCATAGTTGGCTTCAGCAATAGTTGCTGCACTTAGTATTGTTCGAGCTGTAGCTAGATTTGCAGTATCCTCAGCATCATCTCTAAATGAACCCAACCTAGGAACAGCTATCAACGCCAAAGCACCCAAAATTCCAATTACAACAACCAACTCAATTAACGTAAATCCTTTTCTATTCTTTAATCTCTTAGTAAAAAATTGTATCATTTCTTTTGTCCTCCCTTTTTTTATTCATATTAAACTATACAAAGATTGCTTTTGGTCTTGTCTTATGGTTTTTCTGTATTCACCTCCCTAAGATTTTGTAATTAATGAACTATATCAATAGTCAAGGTTTATTTGTGCCCTTACCCATTAGTGTACAGTGTGTAACATATCAAACATAGGCAGTATCATAGCAATAACAATGAATCCGATTATTACTGCCATTATTACAATCATGATGGGCTCTAGGAGGGTAGTCATCTTTTGAATGGCAAGATCCACTTCATCGTCATAGAAATTGGCTGTTTTGTCTAGGATTTCTTCTAGTGTCCCTGATTCCTCCCCGATATTAATCATGTTGTCTAGCATTGGCGGAAAAAGTCCCGTTTTTCTTATGGGGGTAGCGATGTCTACACCTTTCTTAACATCTTCTCTAGCCTCCATAATACCCTGTGCTGCATAGGTGTTTCCTACTGCATTTGCAACATTTTCTAAAGATTGTAGCAATGGTATCCCGCTTCCCAACAATGTAGATAGGGTTCTAGAAAATCTTGCAGTAATTATCTTTTGGTTAAGTATCTTAATCATCGGAAGTCTTAACTTTAACCTGTCAAAGTTGTACCTTCCATCTATAGAGTTGATATAACGCCTTAATCCATAACCTGACAGTATTACTATAAACAATAAAACATGCCAAAATTGCTTCAATCCGTTACTGATGATTAACAATATCCTCGTTGGTAGGGGTAGAGCTACACCACTTCCTTCAAACATTCCTAAGAAAGTAGGCATTACAAAGGTAAGTAGAAATATTACCACTGCAATAGAAACAAATGTCAGTATACTAGGATAAACCATAGCACTCTTTATTTTATTATTGATACGGTTTTCTTTTTCATAATGAACTGCCAATCTATCCATAATGATATCAAGACTACCACTAGTTTCTCCTGCTGCTATCATGTAAACCATTAACTGAGGAAAAATTGAAGGATGGTTTTTCAATGCTTCTGAAAAGGTTTGACCTTTTTGAACCTCTTCATATACCTCTGCTATAACCTGCTTTAGCTTTTTGTTTTCTACTTGCTGGCGCAAAATATCTAAACAGCTTATAATGGGTACTCCAGAATTCAGCATGGCATAAAATTGACGACAAAAAATTGCGATATCCTTTGTCTTAACACGACTCAAGGGCTTTAGATCAAGGACACTCTTGCTTTCCTTCTCTTGAATGGAGACAGGATAGTTATTATTCTGTTTCAACATCATAATCACTTCATTTTTATTTTTTGCTGTGTAAGAGCCTTCTATATTTTCACCACCGATGTTTACAGCTTTGTACTGATATATTGGCATACCCTCACCTCATTTCCCTCAAATGGAGTTACACTATAGCATCAATTGTTTTCTCATAAAATCTAAATCTAATGCATGGTTCATAGCAGTATCTTTAGAAATAACTGATTGTCTGTATAGATCTAGTACTGCATGATCCATTGTTTGCATGCCTGATTTAGCTCCAGTTTGGATACCGGTTTGGATTTGGTGAGTTTTTCCCTCTCTTATAAGATTTTTAATGGCATTAGTAGATACCATTACTTCAAAGGCGCCAACTCTACCACTATGATCCATCTTCACCATTAATTGTTGAGAGATAATTCCTTCTATCACTGCTGCAAGCTGTACTCTTATTTGTTGTTGCTGATGGGGTGGATACACGTCAATAATTCTGTCTATAGTTTTAGCAGCTCCTAATGTATGTAGAGTGGATAAGACCAAATGTCCCGTTTCTGCTGCTGTAATAGCTATACTTATCGTTTCTAAGTCTCGCATTTCTCCCACGAATATAACATCAGGATCCTGTCTTAGGGCAGCCCTTAAGCCATTGGCAAAACTATCTGTATCAGCACCAATCTCTCTTTGATTAATAATGCTTTTGTCATGGGTATGTAGGTATTCTATAGGATCCTCTAGTGTTAAAATATGACACTTTCTCTCAGAATTAATGAGGTTAATCATAGAAGCTAAAGTAGTGGATTTACCACTGCCAGTTGGCCCTGTTACCAATATCAACCCTCGGTTTTTTCGTGATAAATCCTTCATAATTGGAGGTAAACCAAGTTCCTCTATGGAAGGTATTTTACTGTATACCACCCTAATAGCGATACAAATGCTTCCTCTTTGCTTATAGATGTTGACTCTGAATCGCCCTAACCCAGGTGTTGAATAGGAAACATCTAGTTCGCCCCTTTCCTCTAGCAGCCTTTGCTGCTCAGGTAGCAGGATCTGTTTCATCAACATTTCCGTATCTGTAGTTGTTAATTGTTTTTCTCCTATTCTTAACAATCGCCCGTTAACACGGATAATAGGTGGTACTGATACGGTAATATGTAGGTCAGAGGCATTAGAATCTAGCGCCGTTTTTAATAAAGTATTAATCTCCATTCCCTTTCCTCCTAGTCCAAACTATAGGTAACCTTAATAAGTTCGTCTATCGTGGTAATACCTCTTTTTACTAGATCAACCGCATTTTGTTTTAGGGTAATCATTCCTTCTTCAATGGCGATTTTTTTAATCGTCTCAGAGCTTTGACGCAAATCAATACTGGATTTAATTCGTTGGCTAATAGGCAATATTTCATGTATAGGTGTTCTGCCTTTATAACCAGTATGATTACAGAAGTTACAGCCTTCCCCTTTATAAAGAGTTGGAGGATGCTGTATATTTAATATTTGCTGCTCATTAGAATTCCCTATGTAGGAGACTCTGCAATTTTTACAAATCATTTTTACTAATCTCTGAGCCACAACGCCTACAAGTGAACTGGAAATCAGATAAGGTTCTATCCCCATATCTACTAATCGGGTCACCGTAGCGGTGGTATCATTAGTATGTAGTGTGCTTAATACTAGATGGCCGGTAATGGCAGCACGAATAGCAATTTGAGCAGTTTCTGAATCTCGTATTTCTCCAATCATAACGATATCAGGATCCTGTCTCAAAATTGCTCTTAGGCCATTGGCAAAGGTAAGACCTGCTTTTACATTAACTTGAGATTGATTAATGCCTTCCAATCTATATTCTACTGGGTCTTCTACTGTAATAATATTTTTGTCAGTTCTATTCAGATCCTTTAATACTGCATAAAGTGTAGTGGTTTTACCACTGCCAGTTGGACCTGTTACTAAAATAATACCATGTGGATTTTGAATAATTTTTTCAAAAGTATGTAGATTTTCTTCAATAAAGCCCAGCTCATTTTTCGATAATATTACACCACTTCTATCTAATAGACGAATAACAATCTTTTCTCCATAGACTGTAGGTAGAACAGATATACGCATATCTATATCTCTACCATCCACACCAGTTTCTACCCTACCGTCCTGTGGTAGCCTTTTTTCAGCAATATTCATTTTTGCCGTAATCTTTATTCTAGTTACGACAGCAGAATGACTGGTTTTTGCTATCGTCATAATTTCTTGTAAATCCCCATCTACTCTGAATCGTATTCGAAGATGCCTTTCCCCAGGTTCTATATGAATATCACTAGCGTTTAGTTTAATAGCTTGTCTAATAATAGAATTAACCAATTTTACCACGGGAGCATTGTTAATCTGAGCTAGTATCTCTTCATCTAAGTCTTCAATAGCCTGAGCACTAAAATTCTCTTGGAATTCTTCCAATGCTTGTTCTGTATTTTCTTTTTCATAATAAATACCAATAGCTGTTATTACATCATTTTCAGTTGCTATAACAGCTTCTACATCATAACCTGTAGATATCCTAATGTCATCTAAAGCAAAAATATTTAGAGGATCTACCATAGCTACAACTAATTTTCCTCTTTCTTTTTTTATAGGAATTAAACTATGTCTTCTAGCAAGCTTTTCACTAATCAGTCTTGGTATTTCTGGTTCAATATAATAATTGTCTAGTACAACATGTGGAATTCCCAATTGAAATTCTAAGACTTCAATGATTTGCTTTTCAGTAATAATTTTTTGTCTTATCAGGATCTCTCCTAATTTTTCTCCTGTATCTTTTTGAAGTCTTAAAGCTTCTTGAAGTTGTTGATGACTGATATAATTTGAGCTTACCAATAAATCTCCTAGCTTTTGAACTTTATTGCTCATAGTATTTTTCTCCTTATTCCTATTAATTGCTTTTCAATCTATGCTATCACTATCAAGAAACTCTTTTTGCAACACTCCGAATTATGAGATTTATATCGATATTGATATGTAGAGAGGATTTAAATGAACTTGTTAGGAAATCATTGATATTTTTTTATTGGTAATATAGTTGAAGTTTATAGATTTTGCTAGTGTATTTACTGAAAATAGTTAAAAAAAACTAACAACATTATTTTATATTGTTAGCCGGTTACGCCACTACATCCCTACGGCTTAAGGCGTCCAAATATATCCGTAGGTCTTTTGTTCTAGGACTGTTTATTATTCTAGCTTTGTTGTCTCTATTATATAGGATTTTTTGTTCTTTTGTCAATTCATTAAGGAAAAATGAATAAAATGTAGAAATAAAAAAAAACTATAATCTCTTAGTCAGAATATAGCTTTTTTTGTAGTAATTCTTTTATTGTTTCAAATGAGAGTTTTTGTCTCGTCCAGATCTCAAATGCTAAAATTCCTTGATCTATTAGCATGTCTAATCCATGATGAATAGTAGCTCCTACCTTTAATGCTTCTTTTAGAAGCTGAGTTTCAAAGGGATGGTAGATAATATCACTTACCACCATATCCTTATGGAGGTTTAGATGCTCTTGAAAAGGTACATCCTTCGTATTTGGAACCATTCCAACTGGGGTGCAATTAATCAAGATATCTATTGGGTAGGTAGCTAAGTCCTCTGGTGCAATTGCTTGATTTTTTTCGATAGAGGCTTTATCGATTTTCTCTAATACGTCGATTATTTCAATAGATTTATCCCTTCGTCTATTACAGATGGTAATTTCACAATCATATTCCATCCTAAGTGCCACCGCAATGCTTTTTGCCGCTCCACCAGCCCCTAGTATAGTAATTCTTTTCCCAGCCAGTTGGATACCTTTTCTTTCTAATCCTTTAATATAACCTTTTCCATCCGTATTATAACCAATTAAACGACCCTTTTCATTTTTTACAGTATTAACAGCTCCTATAAGGTTCACCTCTGGTGACAACTGATCTAAATACTGCATAATTGCAATTTTATGTGGAAAGGTTACATTGCAACCTATATATCCTAAAACTCTTAATCCCTCCACGGCCGTGGATAAATCCTTTTCACCTATTCTATGGTTAATGTAGACATAGTTTAAACCTTCTTTTTCAAAACCATAATTGTGGATAAGAGGAGATAAGCTATGCTCTACAGGATCACCCAAAAGGCATATGGCTTTTGTTTTACCATCAATTTCTTTCATTTCATTAATCCCCCTTATGATCTTTTAACACCACCCTTAACACATGTCTTTCTATTTTTCTGACAAAGGTTGTCCACCAAAACTCCTTACTTTCAATAGGTACTACTAAAACTGTAAGGAGACCCATTCTATTTCCTCCTAGTACATCTGTAAATATTTGATCTCCTATAACGGCTGTATTATGAATCTCAGTCTTCATGATTTTCATAGCCTTTTTAAAAGGTCCTCTTCTAGGTTTGGTTGCTCTATGAATGGCAGGCAGCTTAAGCTCTTCGTTAAATGTAACTACTCGATCCTCTGTGTTATTAGAAACTAAACAAACTTCAAAGCCTTCTTTTCTTAATTTTAATAACCAATCTATTGTTTTTTCGCTAGCATATTTTATATCCCATGCCACCAATGTATTATCAATATCAATAATTAAACCTTTGATATTTCTATTCTTAAGTTTATCTAAGTCTAAGTGCAGTATTGATTCAATATACAAATCAGGGGTTAAAAGTTTCATATTAATCACCTCTTTTTTATATGTATTTTTTCTTATTATTTGAAAATTTACAGGATTTAAACCAATTCATAGTTTTTATAATAATTTTTATTTCTTAGTATAAGTTCGAAAACGCATCTTCCCTAAAGCATCCTGGTTTTTATCATAGACTGCTAAAGATTCTTTTGCTTTTTCTAGTTCTTTGTGAATCTGCACTTCGCATTTTGGACAATACTTATGGTGAGCTGATAATAATAGACACCCACATCTCAAGCAATCAATGTTTAAGAATTCATTAGGTAATTCAATTAGTCTACCATCCCTAACAAAATTGTTTACGACATAAACAGGTATGCCTAATCTTTGTTCCATCTCATAAGCAGTTGCTCCAGGATATTCTTTTAAATATTCTCGAATCCTATCAAATACTTCTTCTATTTTTTTATAGCATTTAGGGCAGTAATTATGTAAAGCCTTTTCATGAATTATGTCTTTACACCTTTTACATGTCCTTATGTTATTAAAAGGTTTACTGTTATTCATAATTTTCCCTACCTTAGTATTATTTAAATTTTATAATTATAATAATTATAACATAATTTTATTGGCAATAATTTCTGTTTTATAAATTCAATAATTTATTTCCAATAGTTTATATTGAATTTCCTAGGAAATAGCATGATTTCAACATTTAAAAGGTTTTTTCACTCTTGTTCGACAAGGTGTTTTTTTATTATTTCTATTAAATGCTAATAAAAATATCCAGATGATATGAGCATCTAGATATTCATGAAAATTGCTAATTATCTTTTATTTCAAAGGCTTTATATAATTTTTTAATTGCACGCTTTTC
Organism: Natronincola peptidivorans; assembly: GCF_900111615.1. Classification (GTDB taxonomy): domain Bacteria; phylum Bacillota; class Clostridia; order Peptostreptococcales; family Natronincolaceae; genus Natronincola_A; species Natronincola_A peptidivorans. The sequence continues at coordinate 353,437 of NZ_FOHU01000001.1, forward strand.
TATTCTAGATACGTAGGATCTCGAAATACCTAACATTTTTGCTATTTCCCTCTGAGTTTTACTTCCGCCATTACATATGCCATATCTTAGCTCCAACACCAATAGTTCTCTCTTTTTTAGCACATTAGCCATTTTTTTGTAAAGCTTTCTTATTTGCATCTTTAGCTCAACTTCGTTCAGTACTTCATCCGGTTCTGTTCCCAATATGTCTATCAAAGAAATCTCATTGCCTTCCCTATCTACACCTATAGGATCTTGTAAAGATACTTCTGTTTTAATCTTTTTATTAGCTCGTATCGTCATCAATATTTCATTTTCTATGCAACGGGCTGCATAAGTGGCTAATCTCGTTCCTTTATTTCTATTAAATGTTGTTATTCCTTTAATTAAACCAATGGTCCCTATAGAAATAAGATCATCTACATCAGAGCCTATGTTACCATATTTTTTTACAATATGAGCTACTAGTCTTAGATTTCTTTCGACTAATATATTTCTAGCCTCTTCATCTCCTTGTTCATATAATTCTAGATATTTCATCTCCTCCTCATGTGTTAGTGGCTGAGGGAAAGAGATATTACTAGATACATAGGATACGCCAAATATGAAAGGTTTTACTATACCAGATAATACTTCTGCTAAGAAAAACCACATTTTTATCATCCCCCTTAAAAACCTATATAATAGGTCACTATAAATAATATGTTTAGGAGGATGCATATGTGCATGTACCTAAGTAATTTAGGGCTGTCAGCATTGTTTCTTTTTCATTTCTTTCATACGTTGTTCATAAGTATATTTTGCTACAATAAAAAGCACACCTCCAAATATTAGATTTCTTGTCTAACATTTGGGGTGTGCTTCATTATGGCTCAATCTAGTAATCTATGTCCATGATACCTTCTATTATTTCTTTGAAAATAGGAACTGCTACTTCACCACCTGTGCCGCCTTCTTGTACCAGTATAGTTATACTATATTTAGGATTTTCTATAGGGTAGTAGCCAGTGAACCAAGCATGAAGAACTGCATTTCCTCTACTGGAGCCCTGGGCTGATCCAGTTTTTCCAGCAGTTACAGTCGCTAGCTCTTTTATGTTTTTTCCTGTTCCCTCCGTCATAACAGATTCCATTAGTTTTTGTAATTCTATAGATGTTTTTTGTGATAATACTCTTGAAGCTTCTTTTCTATCAAAGGTATCAAGGGTATCAGAATCTACTAGGATTTCAATCAATAAATTTAACGGTATTTTTACACCTTTATTCGCTATAATTTGTGTCATTTGATTGATTTGTAAAGGCGTCACTTCTATATCTCCTTGACCAATGGAGATATTTCCAATAGCAGGTCCTAATAAATTGTTACCCTGCGGTAAGTTTCCCTTTTCTTCCTCTGACAATCCAATGTCAACCCTGCTACCCAGCCCTAATTCTTCTGCCATCTCGATAATATTTTTTGCACCTATTTTTTGTCCTAACTGGATAAATGTAGAATTGCAGGATTTAGCAAAAGCTTCTTGGAATGATATTTCTTCATTTTCTTCCTGACTATGAGCATTACAGTTTATTTCCACATTGCCTATTTTTTCAACACCTGCACAATGAAATACATTATCATCGTTAATTATATTATTTTCAATTGCTGCTGCTGCAACTACTATTTTAAAAATAGAGCCTGGCGGAAAAGTCATCTGTATCGCTTTATTGTATAGTTCATCTCCACTACTTTTTATGTGATCCGCTATGGTGTTAGGATTATAATTGGGTCTACTTACAAGTCCTAATATTTCTCCAGTTGTTACATTAGAAATAACGACTGCCCCATTCCTATTGTGCTGATCCATTACTTCTTCGGCTACTTTCTGTATTGAATAATCAATAGTTAATCTTATATCTTTTTGTTTTGTTTCTGTATTGATAACAGAATAGCCCTCTCCTGGTAGAAATCTTTTCCTACCATCCAAGGTTGCAGTTAGACTCTGAGTAGGATTTCCCATTATGATAGCATCTAATGTCTTTTCAAGACCTGCCATTCCTTTTTTATCTATTTGATTAATATATCCTAAAGTATGACTCAAAAGAGGATAGTCTTCATACCGTTGTTTTTTACCTATTATAAACAAACCTCTTATTGCTAATGCTCTGCTATCCTTGTAATCTATATCTTGAGTTATCGGCATTTCAATTGGAGAACTGGAATGATGGATTCTATTTACTAATTCTTCTTCTTTTTTTTGGGTTATTTCAGATAAAAACCTTATATTTTCATCATTAATAAAAAATAGCTGTGGAAATACAACGGCTATTTTTTTTTCCTGTCTATCAGTTAACGGTATGTGATTCCGGTCAAAGAGAATACCTCTGCCACTATCAGTTGGAATAGATATTTGTCTCTGCCTATTAACCTCCATCACAAAAAAATCATGCTGTAGAATTTGTATGTAAAATAATCTCCCCACCAAGAAAACAATTAGCAGTGTAGAAATTAATCCAATAAACAATAATCTTTTTATGTAAACCGGCTGTTGGTTTTTCTCTTTTGATTTTCTCATAAAAAACTCCTGTATTTTTTTTTTATTATCACCAATTATACAGGAGATTAAACCTTTCGTTTTTATTACTTCTTTCTATCAACAATAGATTGAATTTTTGCTACCATAATGTCTATGGCAACTTGGTTAAATCCTCCTTCAGGAATAATAATATCTGCATACTTTTTATTTGGTTCAACAAATTGAAGGTGTGCAGGTCTTACAGTAGTTAAATATTGCTCTATAACAGATTCTAATGTTCTCCCTCTTTCATTAATATCTCTAACAATTCTTCGTATAATTCTTACATCAGCGTCAGTATCTACAAATATCTTTATATCTAGCATTCCTCTTAAGATAGGATCATCCAATATCATAATACCTTCTAATATAATGATATCTTTAGGCTCAAGAGCTTCTGTCTCATTTTTTCTTGTATGTTTTTCAAAATCATATATTGGCTTTAATATCGGTCTATTATTTAACAGTGCTTTTAAATGATTTATTAACAGTTCTGTATCAAAGGCTAAAGGATGGTCGTAGTTGGTTTTAATTCTTTCTTCAAAGGTCAAATGTGACTGATTCTTGTAATAAGAATCCTGCTGAATGATAGCAATATTTTTCTCTGGTTGACTTTTAAAGATAGCTCTGGCAACTGTACTTTTCCCCGATCCCGTCCCCCCGCTTATACCAATGAGAATCGGCCTATTCACTTTCTTCTTCATCCCTTTCTTTTCTAAGAATATAATATGGTGCAACTTTTTCCTCAATTTTAAACTTAACAATTTGCTTTGGGTGAGGCGCTACTTCTATTTCATTATCCTCTTCATCCCACATTTTTTCAATAGTTATTTTTAAGACTTTTTCTTGTGGCCCAATGATTTCTATAGTATCTCCAGCGTAAAAACGGTTTCTTTGTTGAACAGTAGCTATTTGAGTTTCCTCGTCATAATCTTTAACAATTCCTATAAAGCTATACCCTCTAACATAGGATTGTTCGCCATAGATATGTGCTTTTTCATCAGGTTTATTCAAATAGAATCCTGTTGTATAATCTCGATGACTGGCTTTCTTTATTTCCTGTAACAAATCTGTTGTGCATATCCATTTCTCCGGATTGCTGTAGTAGCTATCAATTGCCATTCTATAAGCTCTCACAACAGTTGCTACATAAAATGTTGTTTTCATTCTTCCTTCAATTTTCAAACTATAAATGCCTGACTCAATGATTTGAGGTATATATTCAATCATACATAGATCTTTTGCATTCATAAAATATGTACCTCTTTCATCTTCATAAATCGGCATATATTCCCCCGGTCGCTTTTCTTCAACTAAATGATAATTCCATCGACAAGGCTGAGCACATTCTCCTCGATTAGCATCTCGACCAGTCATATAATTACTTAATAAGCATCTTCCCGAGTAGGAAATGCACATTGCTCCATGTATAAAAGCTTCTAGCTCTAAGTCTGTAGGTGTATTATCTCTAATTTCCTTTATTTCTTCAAAGGAAAGTTCTCTTGCCATTACTACTCTTTTTGCTCCTAGTTTGTGCCAGAAGTTTACAGTTCTAAAATTGGTATTATTAGCTTGCGTACTTATATGTATTTCCATATTAGGCACAGTTTCTTGAACCAACGAGAAGGTTCCTGGATCGGATATAATAACTGCGTCCACTCCAATTTTTTCTATTTCTTTTAAATAATTTGGTAGTTGTTCCATGTCTTCATTATGAGGAATAATATTGGTGGTAATATAAACTTTTGCACCTCTACTATGGGCAAATTCTACCCCTTCTCTTAAACTTTCTAGGGTGAAATTTTTTGCAGCTGCCCTTAGACCAAATATTTGTCCTCCTACATAAACAGCATCTGCGCCATATATTACTGCAATTTTAAGGCGTTCCAAGTCTCCTGCAGGAGCTAATAGTTCAACTTTTTGCATGTTAATTCCTCCAACTTTCTATTCTTAGGTATATTGCTTTGAAGTTAATGTAACCAGTATTGAGATGAAGTAATATCCCTATGAATTTAGTTTCGTTTTATAGCTTATAGCCAAGCCATCTCCTATTGGTATAATTGAAGTATCCAATTGTGGATGGTTACATATGTATTGTAAATATTCCCTCATTCTATTGACAATGGTTCTTTTTCTTTTGATAACTAAATTATCATTTACAACCATACCTTTAAACAAAATATTATCAGAAACTAACAAACCACCAACCTCTAAAAGGTTAATACAGTCTTGCAACATTTCTTTATAGTGTCCCTTTGCACCATCAAGAAATATCAAATCATATTTAGCATCTAAAAAATTTAATACATCTTGAGCCTCACCCTCAATTATTCGAATATGATGGCTCAGATTAGCCTTTTCAATATTTAATCTTGCCCGTTGTACTCGTTCTTCATCTCTTTCAATAGTAGTAACAAACCCGCCTTCGCCAGCTGATTGACATAATATTATACTTGAATACCCAATGGCGGTTCCTATTTCTAATATCTTTTTACTTTTTGAAGCCTTTGTCAATATTTTTAGTAATGCTGCTACTTCTTTTTGTATAATGGGAACATGGTTTTGTGTTGCATAACTTTCTATTTCATTTAATAGTTCTTGTTGTTGGGGCAATAATTTTCGAATATATTCTTCCACAGATTCTTCAATAATATAGTTCACTCAGTACATCTCCCTCATAAATAAATTAATACGTGGTAATACCAAGTATTAATGTGTATCCATTATTATTCTGTTTTCTTATATTCTTTCCCATAACTCCTATAGAGCATGTCCCAATTTATCAAATTTTATTATATTATGAATAGAAAAAATTTACAAGGCAGCTATAAAAAACCACCTTGTAACTTGTCTTATTTCTATTATTATAAACCATCAATATCTAGTTCTAATGCATCTCCTAGAATTTTATATATATCTCCCATCATCTGTGTTAATTTATACTCTGCATGGATAAATTCTGCTATTAGCGGATTTTGCATTAATGTATTATGGAGATTCTGCAATTCTTTCATTTTACTTTCCTCAACCTCCTGCCCCATCATTTGAAGACCTTGAATCTCTATTTGGCGCTTTCTAAAATCTTCAATCATGGTTTTGTTTTGTGGGTTTTCCTTCACTCTCTTTTCCAATTTTTTATAGTCTTGGTATTGGTTGCTTCCTTTTAATGAATTTGCCAACTGATGAGCATCATCATAAACATTCATTGTATACCTCCTATCATTTAATCATGACTATTATAGACATCATTATATTTGTATGCGTTAAACTTATTTCTAGCTATAATTTAGTACTTTTTTATGTTTTCTATTTTAATATAATCATAAGGGTGGGTACAAGAATTGGAACTAATGAAGAAAGTGCTACGCCAGTTATAAAGGCAATAACAGCTATATTTCCATCAGTAGATCTTGAGATAACTGGTAATGTCGTATCCATTGCTGTAGCCCCTGCTGGTGCAATTGCTTCCAATCTACCAATATATTTTGCAATGAAAGGTATACTAATAAGTGCAATAACTTCTCTAGAAATATTAGTGATAAAAGCTAATGCTCCTAGCTCTGCACTATGCTTTGACAATTCAATGGCCGATAAGGAATACCAGCCAAAACCGGCTCCAATTGCACCTGCTTCATTTATAGGTAGTCCAAGAAGTAAACCCCCTAGAATTGCACCACTAATACTTCCTATTGCAACCATCAATGGTACTAATAATACTTTAAAACCCATTTTCTTTATTTTTTTTAAGATATTACCTTGCTTTCCTATATCAATTCCTACAAAAAATAGTAATAAACATAGTCCAATGTCTATCATTATACCCATATAGGCTTCAGCAGCTTGGGGAAATACAAAAATGCCGATAATAATACCTAATGCAACTGAAAGGATGATTCTACCCGTCATTTTCTACCCCTTCTTCCTCTGTTGTTATCGTCTTTGCTACAAGTTTTACCATTAGGATGCTAAATATAATTGAGAAAACTGCAAGTACAACTGATTGATATCCTATTACACCAAAGTATTTTATAACATTATCATCTACTCCTATATTTATTCCCATAATAAACAGTAATAAAAATAAAGCATAGTTTTGAATATCTCCTATATTTTTTGACAAAAAATCATTTAATAGATTTTTGTAACCAATATATGCTCCTAATAATAGGATGACTAGATAAAGTAAAATATTCAATATATGTCCCACCTTTCAGCTATTCAAGATTCTAATATCTATCTTTTTTGTTTTAATACGGTATATATTGAAACTCACCATTCTTAAAGTAAGTAGGTGAGTTTCAGCTTATCTTATACTTCCATTATCACTGGTAAAATCATTGGTCTACGTTTTGTTTTTGTATATAGGAAATCCTTTAGTACATCTCTAATAGAGCTTTTTAAAACTGACCATTCTCTTGTGTTTTGCTGTTCGCACATATCTAATGCACTTTTAACCACCTGCTTAGCTTCTACTATCAAATCTTCAGATTCTCTTACATAAACAAATCCACGAGAAATAATATCTGGGCCAGCTGCAATTTTTCCATTTTCCTTTGTTAATGTAACAACGACAACCATTAGTCCATCCTCAGCTAAATGCTTTCGGTCTCTTAAAACAATATTTCCAACGTCTCCTACACCTAAACCGTCTACTAATACATGACCAGAAGGAACATTGCCGGCTAACTTAGCATAGTCCTTTGTAATTTCAACAACATTACCATTCTGTATAGTAAAGATATTTTCTTTTGGCATTCCTAGATTTTCTGCTAATTTTGCATGCTGTTTCAAATGTCTATATTCTCCGTGAACCGGTATAAAATACTTTGGATTTGCTAGACGATGCATTAGCTTCAATTCTTCTTGACAAGCATGTCCTGAAACATGTACTTCAGCTAAGCTTTCGTAAATTACATCTGCACCTTTTTCAAATAATTGATTAATCACTCTACTTACTGTTTTTTCATTACCTGGAATAGGCGTTGCGGAAATCACCACCGTATCTCCTGCACGTATATCTAATTTCCTATGGTCAGAGGTTGCCATTCTTGATAAACCTGCCATAGCTTCTCCTTGGCTGCCTGTAGTAATGATTACTATCTCATGATCATCGTATTTATCTATATCATTTACATCTATAATCAATCCTTCAGGTACCGTCAATGCACCAAGCTCTTGAGCTACAGAGGATACATTTACCATACTTCTTCCCGATATAACAATCTTTCTATTATGTTTATATGCTGCATTAACTATTTGTTGTATTCTATGAACATTAGATGCAAAGGTTGCAACAATGATTCTACTTTTTGTTCCTCCAAATATATTCTCAAAAGTTATACCAACATTTTTTTCTGACATAGTGGTTCCTGGACGTTCAACATTGGTGCTATCTGCTAACATCAATAATATACCTTTTTTGCCTAGTTCTGCAATTCTTTGCAAATCAATCATTTCTTCATCAATTGGTGTATAATCAATTTTAAAGTCTCCTGTGTGTAAAATCACACCTAATGATGTGTGTATAGCTATTGCGCATGCATCTGGAATACTATGACTGCTCTTTATATACTCAACTTCAAAAGGACCTAATTGAATTGTTGTGCCAGCATCTACTCTCTGCAGGTGAACATCTGTAAGCTTATGTTCCTTCAGTTTTACTTCTACTAATCCTAAAGTAAGTCGTGTTCCATATACGGGTACATTTATCTTCTTTAGTACATAAGGTAGCGCCCCTATATGATCTTCATGACCATGGGTTAGTACGATAGCCTTAATTTTATCTTTATTCTTCTCGATATATGTGATATCAGGAATAACAATATCTATTCCTAACATTTCGTCCTCTGGAAAACTTAAGCCACAATCTACGATAATCATTTCATCTCGATATTCAATAACCGTCATATTTTTGCCAATTTCCTTTAGACCACCTAATGGTACTACTCTAATTTTTGTTGGTTTTCTACCCAAAAATAATCACTCCTTTTATTTCTACATAAATTTTTGTATTATTACTTGCATCCGTACATTGATACTTATTTTTTCCCACAACAAACATATATTAAAATTACTATTATACACTACTCTTTAATCAAATAAATAATAGATATATGTATTTTAACCTAAAGGTTTTACTTTTAAAAGTTAATTTAAAAAATAAACATAGATAAAGCCTTGCAGAAATCCGCAAGACTATTTACATTTAGAACAAATGCCGAAAAATTTAACTTTATGATCTTTTATATGAAAATCATGATTTTTTTCGATTTCTTCCTCTAATTGTTCTAATAAGTCAATTTCTACTTCTGTTATGCTGCCACAATTTTGACAAATCAAATGGTGATGTTGATGGTCATCTTCATGAGTATTAAATTCATATCTACTGCAGCCATCATCAAGATTTATTTTTAAAATTACTTCCATTTCATCTAGTAATTGTAATGTTCTATATACAGTTGCTAAACCAATTTCTGGACATTTTTCTTTTACTAAATCATATATTTCTTCAGTATTTAAGTGTTTACCTTGACTATCAATAATAACATCTAGTGTAGCTCTTCTTTGAGGGGTAAGCTTGTATCCTTTTTCTTTTAATTTTTCTTTCATCAGTTCTACTACATTCTCCACAATACCACCTTCATTTCTCAAATAATAATACTTTTCAAGTAATAGTATAATCTATTTATTATTTTTTGTCAATCTTTTCTAATTATTATTTGTTGTGATTTTTTTTTAAAAGTATAAAGCTCTTCCCTCTACACTTACTTAGGATAGGCGAGAACTTTTTAATTAGGTGAAGTAGAGTTTCTATGAGATTCTTCTCTATTTCACCCTTCTAATACACCTTCATTTCATTAAAAAATTATTTTTAACCTCTCCTTTAATGCTATTGAATCTATAGTAACATCGCAACTATAACCATAAAACTCAACACCTTCTGTTTTTGCTAATGCTACTGCTTCAGCAAAGGCTTTGTCCATTTCCTCGTTAGGGGTAAATAGTCTTGAGTCAGCTCTCTGCACAATAAAAAAAACCGCTGCTCTAAAACCCTGTTTTTTAGCTTCTATAAGCTCTAAAATATGCCTTCTTCCACGCTCAGTGGGTGCGTCAGGAAAAGATGCTATTTTATTTTCCTTAACTAGGGTTACACACTTGGCTTCGATCAATGCTGATTCCTTTTCATTTGAGAGAGAGAAGTCAAATTTGCTATTTCCAAAAGTGACTTCTCTTTTAACATGATTAAAATCTTCAAAATATGGAACGGCCTTTTCTATAAAAGCTCTCTGCAAGAGGGAATTAGGTAGCTTTGAATCAATAGAAACTAGTATATCCTCCTTATATACCATGAGCAGGTCATACTTCGTCTTTCTATGAGGCTCATTTATTTCTCTTAAAATCACCTTTGCTCCAGTGGTTAACAGCTCCTTCATTCTACCAGTATTAGCTACGTGTGCTATCTCTAATTGATTATTGATGTTAACTTCTGCAATAAACCTATTTACTCGACGTAGAAAAATTCCTATTATTTTATTACCTTCAATATTTATTTTCATAATTTTCACCTTCTTTAGTTATACTAAAGCTATATAATATTATTTCCATATTTATAGATATATTTCTTATTTGTCTTAGAAAATATTTATTATTTTAGGGGGTACCTATTGTGAAAAATAATTATTATCTCTTTTTAAATATGATTCACGGACTTTTCTTAGGTTTTATCCTAGGAATGACACTTTCTATTTTAGCTCTTGAGTTTTTACCAGAAATACAATCTATTCTCCATCCTGCCTATATCTATCCAATTTTTTCTGTTTTAGGAGCTATCATAGGCTACATTAAGGGCATCAAAAATTATAGACGCTTTCTAAACCCCTTATTTTCTACTGGTGGTACCATAATATTCCCTGTTGCTGTCATTGCATTATTATATTTTTTCTTAGGCTTTGACCGTTTGTTAGCACTTCCTCCAATTGTTTTTAAATCTGGTGTTGGTTTAAGAGGAATGGACACTCGCCTAAGTAGTTATATTTTTACATTTTTAGGATCAGCTAGCTTTTTTGGTGCATTAATTTCAAGTTTTTCTATTAATAAAAAAAATAGATGGACCTATTAAGCAGTCCATCTATTTCTTAGATTATTGTATCTCTTCTTCATCTACAATCGCTTCATAAGCTGCCACTACATTTTCATATTCTTCATCATCTTCAATCGCCACTAGTGTGTATTCATCGTTACCTTCGTTTATTACCTTAAAGATGTATGCATCTTCTTCTTCTCCAGCGTCTACAGGTAACAGAATAGCATATTCCTTCTCTTCTACATCTAAAGTCATCATGACCTCAAAATCCTGTTCTTGTCCTTCTTCATCTACTAGTGTTATAATATTTTCATTTTCTTGCATAATAATCCCTCCTATTTATAGATTTTAAGTACATAAATGTATTATATACTAAACTTTGGGAAAAAACACCTTTTTATTTATTTATACTATCAAGATAGTTCTGTAGAATATAGGTAGATGCTACTTTATCAATCACTGTTTTTCTTTTTTTCCTGCTAACATCAGCCTCTATTAAAGACCTTTCAGCCGATACTGTAGAAAGTCTTTCATCCCAATAAACAATTTCAATATTTGTACGTTTTTCTAACCTTTCAGCAAACACTATTACTTTCTCACTTTGTGGTCCTAAGGTACCATTCATATTTTTAGGTAATCCCACTACTATTTTGTTTACATTATTTGCTCTAATTATTTCTTCTAATCTCTGTAAGTCTTTTTTTATATTTGTCCTGGTAAGGGTTTCTAACCCTTGTGCTGTCCATCCCATTAAATCGCTTAACGCTACGCCTATTCGCTTGTCTCCTACATCTAATGCCATAATCCGAGTCATTTATATTCCTCCTAAATTACCTTGATACAAAAATGAGGACAGCATTTTGAACAATAACCACATAATACACATTTTTCTTGTTTTATTATTAATTTGTTATTAATAATCTCTAAGGCACCGTGACTACAGGCTCTCATGCAATTTCCACATACTTCACACCAAAAGTCTATTTTAAGCTGTCTATTTATGTTTTCTATTTTCGTTAGTAGCTCCGCTTCTATCCCTTTTCCTTCAAAAATACTTATATTAGCGTCAATTTCTTCTACCGTTTGCATCCCTACAGCTATAGAATGGAGACATGAAAGCCCTAATACAAATTCAAAACATGCGTTAAAGCTTTTTAGTAGATTTCCTCCACCTAGAGGCTTCATACCATAAATACCTTTTCCTAGATTATAACCTTTTATCAATAGCTTTATCATCTCTTCTATGGTACCGTCCTGAATCCCAAGGCCTTCTTTATTGACAATAGGATGTAATATTTCGATTTCCTTCATAGCTAAAGATGCTTCTACAGCAGCAATCGTATGTGTAGAAATGCCTATAGCTTTGATAAAACCTTTTTCCTTCATAGCTAAGAAATATTCTAATGCTTCTTGATGACCCCTTAGTGTATGTTGACTTTCTTGCTCATGCAATAAGAAGATATCTATATAATCAGTATTCATTTCCTTTAAAGCTTTCCTAAGACTATCTTCAGCAGTCTTTTTTGAATACGCATAAGATTTTGTTGCAATAACTATTTCATCTCTTTTCCAGCTTTTAAGTGCCTCGCTTATGTGGGGGTAGGTTTCATACAATTCAGCAGTATCAATAAAGTTTACGCCTTTTTCAAAGCTATGTAGAAGCAGTTTTGCACCTTCTTTAGGAGATTTGTTAGCCTGTAATGGCCCCATAGTAAGACTACCAAAGCATAACTTTGATACCAGTAAGGAAGTATTCCCTAATTTGTTTTTTTCCAAAATTCTCATCCTATCTTAACTTTTTGTTTTAGTATTGCATCTATTTTTCTATATAAATAGCATCCATAATAAAATATAATATGGAGGTGGTTAAGAACATGATGGTAGTAGCTGCCGCCACCACTCCTGAATCATTGACGGCGAAGGATACAATGCAGCTTACTATAATTCCGCTCCAACCTATTGCTATGAAAGGATACTTAGATGCAATGCTTTTTATCACCCCTACAGGTCTATAAAATAGTATCCCTAAAATCAGCATACCGCTTAATAAAACTCTACTCCAAACCGTTACTCCCATCACTCGGATATTCATTGCTATCTTTCTTGTAATAATTTCATAAATAACGATTGGACCTTTTGTTAAAATTTGTTCTATTGCAACTGCTAAATGACTTCTATATTGCAGGAAAAAAAAGTCGATCACTGACATTATACCCACTATAACTAGTACAAGCAACAATATATAAAATATTTTTTTAAAGGTTATTTTCTTTCCAAAAAGTCTAATGGAAGTGAAAAGATATGTAAAAGTCGCAGTAATTCCTCCACCTACATTTGCTCCTAGAGTTGGAAAAGCTATCACAATAATAGAACCTAGAAATAGAAGTATAATACAATACTTATGAAAACTGTACTTCTCCATTAAAGCTGTTAACAAGATTAAGGTTGAGCCTATCAAGACACCCATATATTCATTCCCTATGCCATAATATCTTGCTCCAATGATAGGATCATAGCCTAATAATGAGTTTTGTATAAGACTTTGCCCTAATACTATATCCAGCATAAGACCTACAGTAATTAATAAAGTACTATACAAGATTATATTTAATGGTGCCTTCTTACCTATTAAGTGTAATAGAATGACCAGCAATCCTGTTATGCTTATTAACAAAATATAATTTAAGGTGATATTTAACACCCCAAAAACTGGTAATATCAACAAAGTAAAAGGCGCAATTATTGTGCTGATTAACACCAAAGATATGGGTGTGTATATTTTTGATGGTATTCTTTTTCTAAATATTATTGTTAATAGAGCTAATGCAGAGGCTAACATTTGAAAGACAGCAAAGCTATATAGAACTCTGTATCTTTGAACTGATGTATTAACTACTCTTTTATTTAGCTGATGTATCACTTCCATAGAATCTTTACTTTCAACACTTATCATTTTTCTACCAATCATATTAAGGGGGGTTAACTGAAAATAGGATAATATTGTGGGTGCTATATCTACATTTCCTATAATCCCTGTACGCCTTGTAGTGCTAGACCATAATAATCCCCTATCTAAGCCTCCATTATAGATAATTATCGGAGTTAATCGTTCTCCTTTTAATGCAGCAGCATCTGAAGGGTAAGGGGTGGCTATTATCACTAAAGTATTGTCTATATCTATATATTCCATCATTGCTTTTACAAAGTAATCTATGTTTTGTAATACCTCTTTTTTATGTTTTTGATACATAGTAGTATTTAAGTTTTCTTTATATCTATCTAACCGGTTTGTGTCTCCAGTTTCTATAACAATAAAATTGCTTTTAGCATATATATCTTTCAGTGTATTTAGTAAAAGATCATAATTTGTTTTTATACCAAATGGGCTATGGCTAGCTACCTCAATTAGCGTATCTTCAACATTCCCATAATCGATATAACCCTTATTGTCCATCGCTATAAGTCCAGCAGCTGTAAGCTTGCTATTTTCCATATCACTATTACCAAAAACAGCTGTTTTATAGCCATTATTTCTTAATATCTCACCTAATGCCCCTGGTGTCGCCCCGTACTCACCTCTAAAGTTCTGTTGAATCAAGCTATTAATATTCGTATTTATTACCCCTGTTTCTGGAGGACTATCCCCCACTCTTCTTTCATAGGTAGCTAGGCTGTTATCTTCGATATTAAAAAAGGTTGAGGTGTTTTGAGCAGCCTCTGCTCTTGTCCCCCAACCTATTGTAGCATATGATTTGAATTCATTATTTGCACCTGCAGCCCTTGTGTTCATCAAAGCAATGCTGCCATTATCTATCATTATTCTTATTTGAGGCATGCTATATAAATCATAAAAATCTACACGATTCATTATAAGCATAATCACTTTTTTTTCTAAGCCATCGTTTACTTTATAGGCAAAGCTATTACTTATATGTATACAGATGAAAAAAGCTGTAATTGCCATAATACAGTTTTTTTTGCTTATTTTCAAATTTATTCGCTCCTATTATTTTTTAAGTAAGCTTTTAATAATTCCTCCAATAGTTCATCTCTTTCTATTTTTCTTATTATACTTCTAGCATTATTGTGGTTTGTTATATAGGTAGGATCTCCTGATAATATGTAACCGATAAACTGGTTAATTGGGTTATAGCCCTTCTCTTCTAATGCTTTGTATACTTCTATAATAACAGCCTTAGCTTGTTTTTCCTTGTCCTTATCTAGATCGAATTTCATGGTTAAATTTAATTTATCCCCCATATTCATTCCCCTTTCCTTCTTTATAATAATATTTTACCATATTATAGCCTAACCTCCAATTATTTTTAATAAATGTAGTGAATCCAAAATAAAGAGCATGGAAATCCATGCTCTATTATTTTATCCATTTAATTGATTATTTAGTAGTGATTCTACTTTTTCTAATGCTTCCTGGATTTTTTCTGAATTTTTCCCACCAGCCTGTGCCATATCGGGTCTACCACCACCGCCGCCGCCGGTGATTTTAGCAGCTTCTTTCACAAGACTCCCTGCATGAACACCTTTATTTACAATGTCCTTTGTAACTGTTGCAACAAAATTTACTTTTCCGTCTGAGACTGAGGCTAGAAGAATAACGCCAGATTGTATCTTTTCTTTGAGTGTATCCCCTACTTTTCTTAAATCCTCCATACCTTCTACTTCCACCTTCTCAATGATAACTTTAGTACCATTAATAGTTTTAGCCTTTGCAACTATTTCATCAACGTTACCTGTGGCTAGTTTAGCTTTTAATTTACTTATTTCTCTTTCCTTTTCTTTGCTTTCACTAATAAATGTTTCTAATCGATTAATAATATTGTTGGTAGGGGTTTTTAAAAGCTCTCCTGCTTTTTCCAATACACCTTGTTGGTTCTTTACATATTTATAGGCTTCTATGCCTGTAAGAGCCTCTATCCTTCTAACTCCTGATGCAATGCCTCCTTCACTAACAATGAGGAACATGCTTATTTCGCTACTGTTTTTCAAATGTGTTCCACCGCATAATTCTGTACTATAGTCTCCAATCTTTACAACTCTTACAGTTTCTCCATACTTTTCTCCAAATAAAGCTTCTGCCCCCATAGCCTTCGCTTCTTTAGGAGTGGTTTCCATTACTATTATTTGTGCAGCATTCCATATTTGTTGATTAACCTTTTCTTCAATCTTGGCTATCTCTTCAAGAGTTAAACCTTCAAAGTGAGTAAAATCAAATCTTAATCTTTCAGGTGTTACCAAAGATCCAGCCTGTTGAACATGTTGTCCTATTATTTCTTTTAAAGCCTTATGTAGTATATGGGTTGCAGAATGATTTCTTGCAGTATTTTTTCTGACATTTTCATCCACTTCTACTGTAACAGTATCTCCCACAACTAAGGTGCCTTTAGTAATTTTTACAATATGATGAACTCTATTGTTTATCCCTTTCTTTGTATCTAATATATTACCTTCAAAAATTTCATTATAAACTTTACCTACGTCACCTACTTGACCTCCACCCTCACTATAAAAAGTGGTTTCATCTAAAATCACAATTGCTTCTTCTTCTACTCCTGCTTCATTGACAATCTCATTATCTTTAACAATTGCTAGTATTTTTCCAGTTGCCTTTAAATTCTCATATCCTTTGAATTCTGTTTCAATTTCTTTGTTCAGTTTTGTAAAAACATCTTCCTTCCAACCTACAACATCTTCTCCACTTCTTGCCTGTCTTGCCCTTTGTCTTTGCTGACTCATTTCTTCCTCAAAGCCTTGGATGTCAATCTTCAATCCCTTCTCTTCTAGTATCTCTTTTGTTAAGTCAATAGGAAACCCATAAGTGTCGTATAACTTAAAAGCATTCTGACCCTGTAATGTATCTTTTTCTGCTGTTTCTAGCTCTACTATGTATTGATTTAATATATCTAGGCCTTGATGGATTGTTTCTTGAAAACGCTCTTCCTCCACTTGAATTACTCTTTTGATATAGTCTTGCTTTTCCTCTAATTCTGTGTAGGTTTCTCCAAATACTTTTATAATGGTATCTACAAGCAAATATAAGAAGCTCTTCTCTACTCCTAAAGTTTTTCCATGTCGAGCAGCTCTTCTCAATAATCTTCTAAGTACATAGCCTCTACCCTCATTACTGGGAAGAATTCCATCGCTTACCATAAAGGTAACTGCTCTTATATGATCAGTAATCACACGAAGGGATATATTTTGTTGATCTCCTTCATTATATTTTTTATTGGTAATTGTACATACATTATCTAATATATACTTCATTGTATCTATTTCAAAAATAGAATCTACATCTTGCATTATGCAAGCAACTCTTTCTAGTCCCATACCTGTATCAATATTAGGATTTGGTAGTAGATTGTAATTTCCTTCCTCATCCTTATCAAACTGAGTGAATACAAGGTTCCAGAATTCAATATATCGGTCACAATCGCACCCAGGCTTACAAGCTTCATTCGCACACCCATATTTTTCTCCACGATCATAGTAGATCTCTGAACAGGGTCCACAGGGGCCTAGTCCAATCTCCCAAAAATTATCTTCTTTCCCTAATCGTACTATTTTCTCTTCAGGTAGGCCCACCTTCTCTTTCCATATCTCAAAGGCTTCATCATCTTCTAAATATATGGATGCCCATAGTTTATCTACAGGCATTTTTAGATGCTCTGTAACAAATTCCCATGCCCAAAGAATAGATTCCTCTTTAAAATAGTCTCCAAAAGAAAAATTACCTAGCATTTCAAAAAAAGTAGCATGTCTTGCTGTTCTACCAACATTCTCTATGTCTCCTGTTCGAATACATTTTTGAGAGGTTGCCATTCTTTTGCTGGGAGGAACCTCTACACCTGAAAAATAGGACTTTAATGGCGCCATTCCTGCATTGATCAATAATAGACTTTTATCATTTTGAGGCACCAGTGGAAAACTGGGTCTTACCAAATGTCCCTTTAAGTGAAAATAATCCAAAAACATCTTCCTAATCTCATTCAATCCTTTTTTTTCCATGTCATACCTCCTCATTTATTGTGAAACACAAAAACTCCCATCCTTACATAAACTATTGTAGGGACGAGAGTATTCTCGCGGTACCACCCTAATTACCGTGTTAAACGGTCCCTCAGAGGAAAAACCAAAAGATAACGGGTCAACCGATAATTTCTACTCTAGTTGTACTATTTCAAAATTATAGCTCCGAGACTGCTTCATATACTTTATCTAGAGGTTTTCCAGCCAAGAACCTCCTCTCTATCAGACTCAAGGTATATTACTCCTTCTCTTCATAGCCTTTTAATTATTATTTTTACTAGCATTATATAGAATAACCTATTTTTTGTCAATATATAACCATATTTATATAGTTAACTAATATCTAGCTATGTAACTTACTAAATGTTTTCCTAATACCTTTATAATTGCAGCTGTGGGCACAGCTATTAATAGTCCTATAATACCAAAAAATCTTCCACCGATTAATAGGACTAAGATTATAAATACTGGGTGAATCCCTACACTTTTCCCTACTATTTTGGGGGCAATAATACCACTTTCTATTTGTTGTATGATGGTAAAGACAATGATAACCCAAAATGCTTTTATTGGGCCATCCATAAGAGCAAAAATAACCCCTGGAATGATTCCTATTACAGGACCGAAATAAGGAATAATATTGGCTATTCCTGCTATAATTCCTACCAAAATAGCAAATTCAACCTTTAGTACTAACATTGAAATTGTGGTTAGAATACCCACAAATGCAGCTACTGTCAATTGTCCTCTAATAAAGCTTCCTAATACTTCATCTATATCCTTAGCTATTTTAATCACATGATTTCTTGATTTCTTAGGAAGTAAAAACATTATGCTCCTCTTGAATTTTTCAGCATCCTTTAAAAAATAGAAGGACAAAATAGGAATAAGTATCAACCCAATAACCTTTGAAAAAATATTTAGAAAAATATTCGTAATGGAGGTTAACGCACCAAAAATTAACCCTTCTATTCTTTGAATATTTAGTTGTAATAAATCTTTTATACCTTCAAACTCTGTTGGGAGGTTTTCAATATTTCTATTATACTTCAAATATAGATCGTGCAAATAATCATAGGTATCATTACTGTATTTAGGCATTACCTCCATAAGTCTCTTTACTTCTTCTGTTATTTTGGGGATTATTGTTAGAGTAAGAATTAAGAAAACAGTAAAGATGGTTAAATAAACAATGAGTACACCCCATAATCGTTTGATCCCTTTTTTACTTAGATAATGTACTAATGGATTTAATATGTAGGCTATAACTATAGCAATAATGAAAGGACCTAATATTTGTAATAATAAACCTCGTATTTTAAACATAAAAACAATAACTAACAGTATTAAAAATACAAAAGTAAATTTTAATATTTGTCTTTTCCCTACATTAATTATGTTTTTTTTCTCTACATATTGATTGCCAATATGAATCAGATAATATACCATAAAACCAAGTAATAATAAAAGTACAAGCTGAATTAAAAAAGTAATAAAGTCTGAAAATCCTGCTCCTTCTGCCATGGAACGAATATTTCTCGTAATAGTCTCAATTGCATTGTTTTCCATTATCCTATCCCCCAATAATTCTCTATGTATATTTATATTATACTCATTATCATCCTATCATAAAAATAAATATTTAAAAACTCAAGAACTCAAGAACTATAAGCATCACCTTGATTATATTAGAGAATTATCTTTAAACATGATATAAAAGCAGCTTAATAGCTGCTTTTATATCAAAACATATTCATTCCACTCATCATATGAGCGGCTGTTGTTATCATTTTTCTTCCACGTTTCATCATTTTTTTCTGCTCTTTTGGACTCATATTAGAAACTGCATACATTCCTACTGTTGCCCCTAGTAGACTACCTGTTATTAATCCAACCATTGTTTCTTTCTTCATGACATCACTCCTTTCAATTTTGAAAGAGTAGCGGGATAAAATAAATGTATCTCAATAATATTTTTTGCTAGTTTAATTTATCTATACCAAGTAATTTTTGCAAACCCCCACCTTGAGGTGAAATAGATTTTATCATTTCTTTATTCACCCTCAAATGATCTTCATGAAATTGAGAGCTATAATCTATAGGTAAAACAGAATACCCTTTTATTATATCATCTAATACACCTTCGCTAATAACTAAGGCTAGTACTTTGCCGCTTTTTATTTCAATTATTGTATCTTTTATAATGCCTATTAAATTGTTTTCATAATCATAAATGGAAAAATCTATTACTTTTACTGGTCTTTGCAATGCTTCTTCTATTTCTGGAATTTGATGTGGTGTAATCATATCTTTTTCAGATAAAATCTTTATACCTTCATCTGAAATATTTCTTATTTTATGATATGGTATAACCTTATGGTGTTTATTAGAGAATCCATATACTCCAACTATTAATCCTAAAACCTTCAATTTCTTTTTTCCATAGATTATATCTTTTATATAATGATTCTGTAGTATGCTTTTCTCATTTGAAATGCCTAAGCCTATTAATTCACTTCTTTTAATCATAATAATCCCTCATTTGTGTATGCTTCATTATGACAATCCATAGACTTATTAAGTCTTATTTTATTTTTGTTCTAACTTAGATAAATAATGTAACCAATACCTAACTTATAAGTCATTGTTTACTATAATTTCTTCTAAAAAAAACTACGTAACTGATGTTATTACGTAGTTATTTTATCTGTTTCACTATAACTCCTCCACCTATAACAGTATCTTTGTTGTAAAATACTACTGATTGTCCAGGTGTTATAGCTCTTAGAGGTTTATCAAAAACTATTCTTACAATATTTTGATTTTCTGCATAAATTGTTGCGGCCTCCGCTTTGGCATTATAGCGAATTTTAACCAATACCTTTTTTCTATCCTCTAAACCTGCAAAAGGTATGAAATTAACTTCATCAGCTAACAATTCCCTTCCTAATACATCATTTTTGTCTCCTAAAACTACCTGGTTACTATCCACTAAAATATCTGTTACAAATACAGGTTTCCCTAAGGCGATTCCCAAACCTTTTCGTTGTCCTACCGTATAATAGATGATGCCTTTATGTTTACCTAAATAGTTCCCTTCTTTATCAACGAAATTTCCTTCAGAGATTTTTCGCCTACTATTTGCTTTGATGAAATCTCCGTAATTGTTATCCGGTACAAAACATATCTCTTGACTATCAGGCTTTGCTGCTACAGGTAAGTCTAATTTTTCTGCAATTCTTCTTATCTCATCTTTATTATAATATCCTAATGGCATTAGTGTATGCTTGAGCTGTAATTGGTTCATGTTATATAATGCATAGGTTTGATCTTTTTCTTCAGTAACAGATTTCTTTAGTAGATATCTTTTGATTGTCTCATCAAATTCTATTTTAGCATAGTGACCAGTAGCTACATAATAACAACCTAGCTCATGAGCTTTTTTCAAAAAGGCTTCAAATTTAATATGTTTGTTACAGGCAATACATGGATTAGGCGTTCTTCCGTTTAAATATTCATCTATAAAATAATCAATTACTTTTTCCTTAAAAATTTCTTTAAAGTTCATTACATAAAAAGGGATATCTAATGAATTTGCTACTCTTCTTGCATCTTCTACTGCTGATAAAGAGCAACAACCACCATCGGAATTTTCATTTTCCTCAGCATTCTGCCAAATTTGCATGGTTACTCCAATGACTTCATAGCCTTGTTGTTTAAGTAAGTAAGCGGCTACAGAACTATCTACTCCTCCACTCATTCCTAAAAGGACTCTATTGTTTTTTTGCAAAGTATCCACCTCCATCTACTTTGTTACTTGTAAAACCCAGCACCCTTGCGTATTTACATATACACTGCGGGCACTGGGTTTTTTCCACCTTGTGTGTCACAAGATTTTCTTCAGTCTAGGTTTTATTAATTATTTCATCAGTCTTAATGAGAATCCTCACAAGTTATGTTATTAACAGTGATCATCTCCATGATCATGATGATCATGCTCTTCATTTGGGTCAAATCCTTCTAATTCTTCGAAGTATAAGTCATTTTTTGTTGCATAATCATAAATAGCAGATTTTACAGCCTGCTCAGCTAAAACAGAACAGTGCATCTTTACTGGCGGCAGTCCATCTAAAGCATCTGCCACTGCACTATTTGTTAACCTTAATGCTTCTTTAATGGTTTTACCTTTTATTATTTCTGTAGCCATACTTGAGGTAGCTATTGCGGAACCACATCCAAAGGTTTTAAATTTTACATCTGTAATTACATCGTTTTCTATTCTTAGATACATTTTCATAATATCCCCACATTTGGGATTGCCCACCTGTCCAACAGCATCAGGATTTTCTATTTCTCCTACATTTCTGGGATTCATGAAATGATCCATTACTTTATCGCTATACACTTTTTGCTTCCCCCTTTACTTTTTCATATAATGGCGACATTTGTCTCAAACGTTCTACAATTGGCGGTAGATGCTGAATTACATAATCTATTTCTTCTTGTGTTGTTAAATCTCCTAGTGATAGTCTTAAGGATCCATGAGCAATTTCATGAGAAAGCCCTATGCCCATCAGTACATGGGAAGGATCTAATGAACCGGATGTACAGGCAGAACCACTAGAACCAGCAATACCAACCATATCTAAACTTAGCAATAATGATTCACCTTCAATAAACTCGAAAGATATGTTAACATTTCCTGGTAATCTTTTAGTCGGATGTCCGTTTAGCCTCGTATAAGGTATTTTCCCCATAAGCTTGTTAATGAGTTGATCTCTATAATTGATTAATTTCTCAGTATGTTCTTCTATATTATTATAGGCAATTTCAGCTGCTTTTCCAAATCCAACAATCCCTGGGAGATTTTCTGTACCTGCCCGGCGTCTCTTTTCTTGGGCTCCCCCATGTAAAAGTGGATGTATTTTTGTGCCTTTTTTTATATATAATGCTCCCACACCTTTAGGCCCATAAATCTTATGGGCTGATATAGATAATAAATCTATGCCCAATATTTCTGGATTAATTTTAAAGCTTCCGTATGCTTGTACTGCGTCTGTGTGTAAAAGAATTGAGTTTTCTTTTGCAATATCAGCTATAGCTTTGATTGGCTGTACTGTACCTATCTCATTGTTGGCATACATAATAGTAATAAGAATGGTATTATTCCTTATAGCCCTTCGTAAATCTTCTAAGTTTATTAATCCATGATGATCTACATCCAAATAAGTTATTTCAAACCCTTCTTTTTCTAATTGTTGGCAGGTATGTAATACCGCATGATGTTCTATTTTAGATGTTATAATATGATTCCCTTTACTTTTTAAAGCATATGCCACTCCTTTAATAGCCCAGTTATCAGCTTCTGAGCCACCACCAGTAAAAAATATTTCATCTGATTTAGCTGCTAAAGTTTTAGCTATTCTATCTCTTGCTAAATCAATTACTTTTTTACTTTCTCTACCAAAAGAGTGAATACTAGATGGATTACCATAATGTTGATTAAAATATGGCAGCATTTCTTCTAGTACTTCTTTTTTTACTGGTGTTGTGGCAGCGTAATCTAGATACACCTTCATGTAATCCTCTCCTTAGTGTTTAATAATGATCATTCATATTAAGATTTTTATATATAAAACATATAGTTTTCTTTGTTTTTTATCTTATTGTAATCCTCTAGCATATCTCCTAGTGTAATAGAATCTATGACATTATTCATACTATCTCTAATCTTTTCCCACACTACTTTTGTAACACAATAATTTGCTTTTTCACAGCTTTTAGGATCATCCTCCATTACACAATCAGAAGGTGCTAAAGGTCCTTCCAATGTTCGAATAATATCTCCAACTGTAATATTTTTAGGCTCAGCAGCTAACATATAACCACCCTGAGCACCTCTTACGCTTTTAACCAAGCCCGCCTTTCTTAATATAGCTATTAACTGTTCTAAGTAATGATCTGATATTTCTTGTCTTTCGGCAATACTCTTTAATGCGATGGGCCCATCTCCATAATGTATAGTTAAATCAAACATGGCTTTTAATCCATATCTTCCTTTAGTAGAAAGTTTCAAAAGTTCACCCTCCTTTAATTCCAAGTAAAATGATTGGAATTCTTTTTTAATTATAGTATACCCAAGTAAATTTGTCAAGATTCCATTTTGTAAAAAGTTTATTTTGTAACAATCATTATAATTTCTCATATAATATATTATTAATACATCTAGAGAGGTGAATTTCTTTATGTTGGATTTAATTCTTTTTTTACTAATAATAACACTTACAGCTATATTTATCTATGTTGTTGCGCCAATACTGAATAGGGCTATTACTAAGACTGATATAGATAAAATACTAATAATTATTAATAGAGTTATATTATATATTAAGCAAACTTCACCTGATCTTGCTGATACTGAGCAAAAGAGATTAACAATTCAGCATACTATTGCAATTTTACAGCATCTAGATATCGTAATAGATAGATCTATTATAGAAGTTTTTGTTGAGTCTGAATACTATTTAATAAATACTAATAAATTTAACCAGCAATTGAATGAATAATAATGTAGTTTAATTTCTAAATTATTACATAAAAAAAAGATAGGCGGTTTACCTATCTAAATACTCTTTTAAAGCTTCATTCCATGGTCTTAGTTTAATACTGGAATTATTATTTAATATGGAATTTTTCGGTCTTATAGCTTTTCTCTGTATTGCTCTTGAAGGAACTGGAAGTATCTTGGCACTAATTTTCTTAATTCTTAAAATTTCTTGAGCTAATTCATACCATGTAGCATAGCTTGAATTTACTAAGTGATATAAGCCATACTCCTCTTGTTTAATTAAGCTATTGATTGCCTCCCCTAAGTCTTTGCCATAAGTGGGACAAATTTTTTGATCTTCTACCACTTTTATTAATGTATTATTATTACTTAAATTAATAATTGATTTAATAAAGTTCTTATTTTTACTTCCAAACAAACAAGATGTTCTGACAATAAAGTATTCTTCCATGTTTTTTTGCACTTCTAACTCTCCTTGATATTTAGACTTTCCGTAAATATTTATTGGATTTGGTAGATCCATTTCATGATATCCATCTTGTTTTGTTCCATCAAAAACATATTCAGTACTAATATATATTAGTTTACTTTTCAAGGTTTCTGCAATAACCGCTATATTCTTTGTACCTTCAGCATTTACTTCAAAGGCAATTTTTTTTTTGGTTTCACACTCATCCACGTCAGTGAAGCCTGCAGCATGAATAATAATACCTGGTCTTATACTTTTTAAAGTATTATAAGATTTGTCTACATCTATAATATCAAAGTTATCTTTACCAAAAGATATAACTTCATCCGCTTCTATAGTCATATTTAATTCATGTCCTAAGCCGCCAGTACCTCCCAAAATACAAACTTTCATTTTTCCCCTGACCTTCAATTGATATCAATCTCTGTTTCTAAATAGTCAGGTTTTCACCTTCCTCTCTATTGAATATCTATTTATTTACAATATGTTAATTTCACTTCATTAATGCATCCTTATTTTGTCATCTACTATTATATGAGTATTCCATATATTACATTGTTAATAATTAGGAGAAATATTTGATATTATCTCGTTACTCCTGTATTATAGTTAACAAGGTTAACATAATATAAAGGAGAGATGGAAATGAATAAACAGAAAACATTAAAGAAAATAGTGGTACCAGTTCTTACAACAGCTTTATTATTCTCAACTGTTGTAGTAGCTAGTGCTAGTACAGGAAACGTAAGCATTAATAATGTACAGATAAGGACATCTTATAATATTACAACTACTACTACTTTTAATAATGGTTTTAGATTTAATATTACTAGATTTCAACAAACACCACAAAACTACAATTTTAATTATAGGCTAATTAATACTACACCAGATAATAATGTGCCATCAAACCCTACTCAGGAAGAGACTCCAGTAGTAGAGCAACCTGTTCAACCAGAACCTGCTCCAGTTCAACCAGAACCTGCTCCAGTTCAACCAGAACCTACACCAGTTCAACCAGAACCTACACCAGTACAGCCACAGCCTACACCGCCTACAGAAAACACATCAAATGCTAGACATGCTTTAACTGCAGCAGAAATTGAAATGGTGGAATATGTTAATCAGGCAAGAAGTCAAGCAGGCCTAAGGCCTTTAGCAATAGATGTTGATTTATCTTATGTAGCAAGAGTAAAATCTAAGGATATGCAAGATAACAACTACTTTTCACATACTTCACCAACCTATGGTTCACCGTTTGATATGATGAGAAACTTTGGTATCCAGTATAGAGCTGCTGCAGAAAATATAGCGATTAATTCTAGTGTTAGAGGTGCTCATAACGCCTTCATGAATTCTGAAGGTCATAGAAATAATATAATGAACCCAAACTTCACTCACATCGGAATAGGAATTGAAAATAGACATTATACACAAATGTTTATTACAAAATAAATAAAACATTATTTGATAGTGTAAAAGAAAAAAGTCTTTCTTTAGAAGATTTAAAGGATGACTTTGTTGAAACCAATTACGTAGATTATAACTTATCCACAATTTGAAGACGTTTATAATTTCTTATTGGCTATAAAAACTGGCTTAGGCAGTTATATATTGCTGACATAGCCACTAAAATTAAAGGAAATCTTTGTTTCATAAAGGATTTCCTTTAATTTTGTTCTATTTAGTCTTATGGTTTTTATTATTTCCTAGTCTTAGATATATTATAGAGCTTTTCCATGATGTCGAAGGGGTTATCTTGTTCCAGTAAATTACCTATAGCGATTGCATTCTCCTTTAGCATACCCTCCTCTGTATTTTTTTCATCTTCTTGTATATTAGCCCCATCATTTTCTTGTTTTTCATCATTTTCTTCAGTACTCTTTTCATTTATTCCTTCGTTTTCTTGTTGGGCTTTATACTTCTTATCGCTTTCTTCTATTTCTATCCTGTGGTCCTCATCCATGATCTTCTTCTCTTCATAATCTCCTTTTTTGTTTGTTATTTGTTCTTCCTCTGTATCAGTTTCATACCCTATATCTAATAGTTTATTATATTTTTGTTCTTTACTGTCTTGAAGGCGAAGGCCTTTTTCATTTTTTCTCTCCAGTTGAGTTTTTTTTTCCTGCCGCAATTGAATAATCATAGTTGCTATGTCCTTTACAGGTGATTTTCCATATGTTGATTTGCAATTTATTGATTGATGTTTCATCCTATAAGTTTCCTCCTTCTCTCTATGCTAGTTTTGAATTATAAGATTTCTTAATTATCAAGAACCTAATTTATTATATATTATGCTACTTCAAATATATAGGTTCGTAGGTTATTATATATAATCAAGTTCCCTGATTTAAAAAGTCATAGCCTTCTACTGTTGTAACCAATACAAAATCTAACAACTACTGAATTTTATACGTAAAAAGAGATGGAGTTTTACATTTTTATAGTACCTTATCATCTAATTTAAATTGCTCTGGAAAAAAGCTTGAGAATGGTGTTAAGCTAAATTCTTCATGAGCATCTTTTTCTTTAAACTCTTCATGATCTGGTGGCTCTGGACAAAATCCAAATCCAGGGATTAATAGTTGTACCCTCCCCACTACCCTCACAATCATAAGTACTCCAACTGAAAATATTACAAACCCTTCTCTTGCCTGTGGTTCTGATAGAGTCTGAGAAGCTGTTTCAATATCAATTTTGAATTTAAATTCTTTCCTTGTTTTTGGTATATATAAAACAATATCATTTGAGATATTTGGTAAGCTTCCTTCTATATCAATCATCCTGCCTGTATCAATATTTTTAACTCTTACATTAAAAGTTATTTTAGTTGAAAATCTTACTCGACTAAAATTAGGTCTGTTATGTATTGATGTAATCAGTAATGTACCCTCTATAATTTCTCCCTGTTGAAAATCTATATCAATAATTTCAAATTGTCCTTCTGACGGCAGGGCTGCTTTTGCTGCTTCAAAGCATTCCTTTTGTTTGCAGTGAGCATACACTTTATCAGCTATAATACTGACTGCCTCAAACTTTTGGAGATGAGTATCGTCTTTAAAGTTGTTTTCCATATCATCCCTCCTCCTTAAAATACAAATATTATCTATCACTATCAGTATATGTGCATGCAAAAATATTGTTACAATTATCCATCACTAAACCCGTTGATTTTCATACAACCATCTATTTAAAAGAGGGTCTACAACGCTTTCTCAAAGTTTTATTTTCCTATAAATATAAAAGGCTTTTTCACAACAGTGTTGTTTTCCCTATAGATTCATTTATTTGTCATTAGCAAAAAAAGCCATCTATCATATTATAAAGTGAGAGTAAATTTTGGAGGTGATATCTATGAAAGCCGTTATTTTGTGCGGCGGCAAAGGTTTAAGAATGAGTGGGGATTCTAGCTTCACTTGTAAACCCTTGGCTAAAATTGGTAATAAACCAATACTATGGCACATCATGGAAGTATATATGCATCATGGCATCCATGATTTTATTCTTTGTTTGGGATATAACGGTGAAGCTATAAAAGAGTATTTCATGAATTTTGATTGGAAGGATCATGACTTTGAGCTAAGCATAAGAAATAACATAAAAGAGATTAAATTTTTTAATCAACTTGATCAGTTGAATATTACCTTTGTTGATACTGGACTAAATACTATGACTGGTGGGAGAATCAAAAGGATACAAAAATATATAGATGAGGATGAATTCATGTTAACCTACGGTGATGGTGTTGCTGATATAAATTTAGATGGTCTAATAAAATTTCATCGAGAAAAAGGAAAATTTGCAACTGTTACTGGGGTAAAAAATAGATCCTCCTATGGAATTATTGATATAAAGGATGGTATTGCCACCAGTTTTCTAGAAAAACCTTTACAGGACGGTTGGATAAATGGAGGCTTTTTTATTCTTAAAAAGGAAATTTTTGATTATATCACTGGTGATGAAACCATATTTGAGAATGAACCCTTGAGAAATTTAGTACAGGATCATCAATTAGCAGTTTATCAGCACGAAGGATTTTGGCAGGGCATTGATACAATCAAAGACTTACAACTGGCTAATAAGGAATGGAATAATAGCAATAGTCAATGGTTTAAGTGGTAGATCAAAGGAGGTGCATGCTGTGGATAGTACATTTATCAATAAAAGAGTCTTAATTACTGGAGCTAGTGGATTTATAGGCTCCCATCTAGTTAGACGAATGCTTGAGGAAAATGCTCAAGTATATATCATTGTACGAGAAACTTCTGATCTATGGAGGATTGAAGAGTTACTTAAGGATATTATCATTTATCCTTCGGATTCAAGAGATGCAGAAAAAATAGATAAATCCGTCAGAACAATAAAGCCTGATTATGTCTTTAATATGGCAGCTTATGGTGTTGATGCACGGCAAAAAGATTATCTTACTGCAGCTAATACCAATATCATAGGTATAATGAATCTTATAAATTCCTTAATTTCTATAGGTTGTAAAAAAATTTTAAATATTGGTACATGTATGGAATATGGAAATAAACAAGAAATCATTAAAGAAGATGCATATTTAGAACCCTTTAACATATATGGCAGCACCAAAGCAGCTGCTACCATGCTGGCACACCAAGTTTCCAGAGAAAACAATTTGGATATTGTTACTTTGAGGGCTTTTGGAGTTTTTGGTGAAAACGAAGGCAGTCATAAGTTTTTTCCTCATATCATCTTATCCATTTTGCGCAATGAAGATGTTAACTTAACTGGTTGTGAGCAATATAGAGATTATTCCTATATTGAAAACATCCTTGACGGCTTTATCTTAGCTGCAAAAAATGAAACTGTTAAAAACGAAATATTCAATATAGGCACTGGCGAAATTCACCCATTGAAATACTATGTAGATAAAGTGTATGAAAAAATGAATGCCGTTAAGAAACCAAATTATGGTGCCATACCCTATAGATCGGGAGAAGTATGGAAGCCCCATCCTGATGTAAATAAAATACGAAAAATATTAGGTTGGAAACCTAAAATAGATTTTGATGAAGGCTTAGATAGAACAATACAATGGTATGAGCAAAACAAGAAAAAATATAAGTAAAATGGGGAGGAATTCTATGACAAAAATCAATTCTATTATTATAGAAGACGTTGAGGCTGTTTATAATGAAATGAAGCACACTTTAAGATTAATTGAGGGAAGCACATGGCTGATCAGTGGCGGTGCCGGATTTCTTGGCAGCTACTTTCTTGATTTGTTGAACTACTGTAATAATAATGTATTCTATAGTCCATGTAAAGTTATTTGTATAGAAAATTATCTTTCAGGCATACCTCAAAGAATTAAGCATTTAGAACACAATAAGCATATTGAAATTATCAACGCTGATATTGTAAAAACAATTGAAGTGTCTTGTGATATAGATTATATCGTTCATGCGGCAAGTATTGCGTCCCCAACCTTTTATCGAAAGTATCCTATTGAAACTATTGAAGCTAATGTGTTGGGATTAAAAAATTTATTAGACTTAGGTAGAATTAAAAATATTAAAAGCTTTTTATCCTTCTCCACAAGTGAAATTTATGGAGGCCCTACTAAAGAAAACATTCCTACTCCAGAGAATTATAACGGTAATGTATCCTGTACTGGACCTCGTGCTTGCTATGATGAATCCAAAAGACTTGGTGAAACCTTGGCAGTAAACTATTATCGACAATATCATTTGCCTGTTAAAATCGTCAGACCCTTTAATATATATGGTCCTGGACTAAAATTGGATGACAAAAGAGTAATACCAGATTTCTGCAGCGATGCACTATATACAAAAAAGATTTCACTGTTTAGTGATGGATTGCCCACAAGAAGTTTTTGTTATGTAAGAGATGCTCTAGCTGGGTTTATGGCCATCCTTCTTTCAGATCATCATGGAGAAGCCTTTAATATAGGAAATGATGAAAGAGAGATTAGTATGATAGATTTAGCAAAATTAATTGCTCAGATGGTAGGTGGTGTTGAGATTGAATATAAGAAAAGTAATGAAGCTGATTATCTTACCGATAACCCTCAAAGAAGATGTCCTGATTTAACTAAGGCCAAATCCTTATTAAATTATGATCCTAAGGTAGGTTTAGAGGAAGGTTTATTAAGGTCTATTAAATGGTATCAAAAGAATTATGGTTTATAAGGAGGAGGATTCTATGAAAATCTCTATCATCGGTACAGGTTATGTGGGGCTGGTTACAGGAATATGCTTGGCTTCTAAGGGGCATAAGGTTATCTGTATTGATAAAAAACAAGAAGTAGTCGATAAAATTAATGCTATGGTCTCCCCTATTTATGAACCTGGGTTGGAGGAACTTTTAATTAAAGCAGTCTCATCAGGAAATCTAATTGCTACAACTAATTTAGAACACTCAGTTTTAAACTCAGAAGTTTCTATCATTGCCGTAGGCACACCTGCTAATAATGATGAAATAGATTTAAGCTATATTGAAAAATCTGTTTGGGAGATAGGATCAGTATTAAAGAATAAAAATTGCTATCATGTTGTTTGTGTAAAAAGCACTGTCGTACCAGCAACGAGTGATACTATAGTGAAAAATCTACTAGAAAAGGCATCGGATAAAATGATAGGTGAAATTGGCCTTGCCATGAACCCTGAGTTTTTAAGGGAAGGAAAGGCTGTGGAGGATTTTATGTATCCCGACAGAATTGTAATTGGTGCCCATGATCATCGCAGCTTTGAAACGATGAAGAATATTTATAAAGACTTTTTCAATGCTCCTATCCTTCATGTAAATTTAAGAACAGCCGAAATGATAAAATATACCTCCAACGCCCTCCTTGCCACTTTAATTTCTTTTTCAAATGAAATTGCAGCCCTATGTGAAAAAACCAAGAATATAGATGTTAAAGAAGTAATGGAATACGTTACCCTCGATAAACGTTTTAATCCTAGGATTGATAAGCAGCTAGTCAATCCAGGAATGAATAATTATTTAAAAGCAGGCTGCGGCTTTGGAGGAAGCTGTTTTCCTAAGGATGTAAAGGCCTTAATTTCCTATAGTAAAGGGTTAGGCTATCAACCACAGATTATTGATGCAACCATTAAAATTAATAAGGAACAGCCCTTAAGACTGATAAAAAGATTGGAAGAAAAACTGATATCATTAAAGGGTAAAAAAATCGTCATTCTTGGTCTTGCTTTTAAACCTGATACAGATGATATTCGAGAATCGCCAGCTATTGCTATAATCAATAGCTTGTTAGAAAAAGGTGCTCTAATTCATGGTGTAGATCCAATTGCTATTGAGAGTATGAAAAAAGTTATTCCAGAGGATAAGAAATCAGTATCCTACACCCCAGATTATGTAACAGCATTAAAAAGTGCTGATGTTGCGATTTTAGTAACTTCATGGCCTGAATTTGCAGCTATTCCACCAGAAGCTTTCAACAAATTGATGAAAACGCCTATAGTATTAGATGGTCGTAGAGTACTAGATAAAAAAGCTTTTGAGGCTGCTGGCGTAGTGTATATGGGTATAGGTTTAGCTTAGCCTATAAATAATCCTAGGAAAGAAGTGGACTCTATGGATAAATTTTGGGAATTCATCAGCATTGATCCCTATGAAGATCAAAGAGGAATGCTGAAAAAAATCGTTATGAAAAGCCAACTGCAGAATAGTGATGAACTTGGGGAGGTATATTTACTATATTCTAATCCTAATAGTGTTAGAGGTAATCATTATCATAAAAAAAGCTTTGAATATTTTACTGTTATCGGCGGAAGAGCAAAAATAGCTTTAAAGGGCTTTCACCAAGATATTAGTGAAGAATTCTATATTACAGCTGATGATAACATTATATTAAAGGTACCTCCTTTCACAATACATGCCTTTAAAAATGAAGGTCCTAATCAATTAATTATCCTTGCTATATCATCAAAGGAATACAGTCCAGCAGATACTGATACCTATATATCAGAAATTCTTTGATGGTTTTTTCTGAAAGCTATAGATAGCTTTTCTATGATGTTTATTGCTATTTATAGCTTCTTTTGTTTTTCAGTTATATTCCTAAACGAACAACTATCTATATTTCACATATACTGTATTAGATGAAAATTTCGCCGTATTTCACTAGGAGGGAGTATTACTATGAAGCATTATTACTGTTCGACCTTTAGTAAAGATTATATTTATAGAGGTATATTATTGTACAATTCTCTTTTAAAATATGATAAAAATTTTCACTTTTTTATAATCTGTTTGCATGATGAAGTGAAGGAACTTATTAAAAAAATGAATTTAGAGAAAGCAACTGCCATAGCTTTATCTGATATTGAACAAGAGGATAAAGACTTACTAAAGGTAAAAAAAACTCGTAATGATAAAGAGTATATTTGGACTTCAAAAGCCTCTGTTATGCTTTATTTGTTAAACAAGTTTAAAGCATTAGAGCATATTGTATGGCTAGATGGAGATACCATTTTTTATTCTGATCCTCAGCCCATATTCGATGAATGGGGAGATCAATACTCTATCATGTTAACTAAAGAAAGATGGAGAAAGGGACATAGGCAGCGCAATTATATCACTGGAATCTATAATACAGGTTTTATGGGCTTTAAAAGGGATAAGTATAGCTTTAATAGTCTTGAATGGTTAAGAAAAAAATTAATTGAATGGTGTTATGATAAACGTGAAAATGGTCTGTGGAGTGATCAATTGTATATAAATAATTGGCACAAAAAATTTCAAAGAGTAGGTATTATAAAAAATATTGGGGTTAACCTTAACCCTTATATTGTTCAAAGGTGTAAGATAAAGAAAAAGGGTGATGCTATTTATGTTAATGGTGAAAAACTAATCTTCTATCACGCCTATGGCTTTAAATATTATGATGGTACTGAGTTTGATCTATGCAGCTATGGATTAAGTTTATCAGATGATGTGATAAAAGAGATTTATTTGCCTTATATATATGCTACTAGAGATATAGTAAAGCAAATTAACAGTGTAGCTAATAATTTTTATAAAGAGGACCGGCCTAAAAACAAGCTTATAAGAAATTATTTTAATCTGAAAATTAACGAAGACATCTACAGAAATCGCTATCAGCTATGTACTTTAACCACTAAAGATTATCTAGTGCAAGCGTTAGCTTTATACAATTCATTGAAGAACGGTCATTCTAAATTTCATCTTTGGATTCTCTGTGTTGATGATATAGCCTATGAACTTCTCAGCAAAATGAATTTAGAAAAAGCTACCCTAGTAAGCTTAGATAATATCAAGAATATAAAAGTTAAAAAAGCTAAGGAGCAAAGAAAGATTCATGAGTTTTGTTGGACTTTAAAAGCTCCCTTTATCTCTTATATCTTAAGCAATAATTACAACCTTTGTTCCGTTCTATATCTTGACTCTGATTTATTCTTTTATAGAGATATAAAAGCTCTATATAAGGATTGGGGCGGGAAATCTGTATACTTAACACAATTACCTATTGGCCCCAAATGGATTAAGAAGGTAGGCCAATATTCAGCAGGTTTAATCGGTTTTAAAAGGGATGTTTTAGGAAAGAAATGCTTAAACTGGTGGCACAAACAATGCTTGGAATGGTGCTATGATATAAACGAGAAAAATAGATGGGGTGATCAAAA
Organism: Natronincola peptidivorans; assembly: GCF_900111615.1. Taxonomy (GTDB): domain Bacteria; phylum Bacillota; class Clostridia; order Peptostreptococcales; family Natronincolaceae; genus Natronincola_A; species Natronincola_A peptidivorans. Next base: position 387,808 of record NZ_FOHU01000001.1, read on the forward strand.
ATATTTGAATTTTTTCAACAAAATATGCTCAAATATTAAAGTATCTAACCATAAGGGAATAAATCCTGGGCCATGGAACATATGGGATATGAAAAAAGCTTCAAGTGTTTATATGAAGGATGATGGTATATTTTTTAACAAATATCCGTTAATCTGTTACCATTTTAGTGGCTTTAGAGTTTTTAATGAAATGGAATATGAGCTATGCAATCGAAAAAAAATGCCTCAAGCATCACAAATTATCTATGCTGCCTATATCAAAGAAGTAAGTAAAATTATGATGGAAATCAAAAAAATCGACAAAACCTTTATTGATATTATTACTTCTCCTCCTAGCAAGCATAAGCCATTTAATTATTATTCATTACATCATTGAAAATTGAATGTGAAGATTTTAAAGATGAGGGGTGAAGAAATGGATTTACGATGCAAAATGACGCAATATGAAATTTTAATGAAAGATCCTATGGTATCTAAGCATATCCCTCATACTAAATGGTATGACAGGAAAACTCTTATGAATATGATGGATCTATATTCAACTATATATATTAAGCCTTATAATAAGAGTCGAGGAAATGGCATCATCCGGGTAAAGGCAGCTAATAAAAATGAATACATCATCTCATTTGAAACCACCTACAAAAAAGTAGATAAACGCCACCTTGCATTAGAATTAGAGCAAATAATGACTAGACCAAAGCAGTACATTATTCAGCAAGGAATCGATTTAGCAACTTACCAAGAGTGTTCCTTCGATATGAGAATTGTGTTGCAAAAAGTTAACAACATTTGGCGAGTTACCTTAACTTCCGCTAAAGTAGCTAATTCACAAGATGCTATTGTGACAAATGTAGCTAAGGGAGCTAAAGATTATTTGTTACATGATATCCTGCAGCAATATGATCAAAAACAAAATTCAATGACAATTTTCCGAGAAATAATTGATTTTGCCCATCAAATCGCTAGTATCTTAGGTCATAAGCTTCCTTTAAAAATTACTGGCATTGACATCGGTATCGATAAACATGGTAACCTATGGTTTATAGAGTCAAATGCCTTGCCTGCCTGTAAACAGTGTAAGCTTGTAAATGATAAACTATCTATCAAAAAGTATGAAGATGCTAATAGACTAATTGGAAACAGATCAAGAAACAAAAGAAGTAAGAAATAGTCATAAAAATATAAGACAAAAAGAATGGGAGCACCTGATAAGAAGTGCTCCTACTATTTTTATATTAATTCTATCAAAATTCTGCCAATGCCTTGGCATACTCAAAAGGAGTAGAAAGTATCTTCGGCAATACTTGTTTTTCATCTTCTGTTCTATTGGCTTTTTTCAATGCAGCATAATTTAATTGAATTTCTAGAATCCAAATCTTGAGATTTTTATCTATGATTAAGTCAATGGCAGTGTCTCCGATATGATAGTTATGGTTTTCTATGATTTTTAAGGCTTTAATGCAAAGTTCAGCTGCTTCAGTCATTAAAGCATCTACTTTATCATCATTTAAAGAGAAAATTTCTTTTAGTGCTATTTCACCAGGAATTATTTTGGCCCTGTTTCTTGAGTTGGAAATGATGCTTCCAGCCTTTGCGATTTTTGTCTCCATTCCTGAGAATACCCATGTTTTAGAACGATTTTTTTGAATATATATCCTAAAGTCTGCTTTATTTCTTCCATATTGTAAGGGAATTGCTTTTTGAATTAAGTATTTTGTATCTTTGCATAACTTTTTCTTTAAAGCTTTTTCTAAATTGGCTTTGGTTTTCAGAGGAATAGAATGACTAAATTCATCCTTAAGTATATACCAATTCTTGAATTTTTTTAAATGAAAAATTCCTCTTCCTCTAGATTTATTAAAGGGCTTTAAATAGACTTCATCATTTATCTCCATTATGTCAAGTAAATTTTTTATATTTGTATATACTTCTGTTTCAGGCAAATGATGCATCAATTCAGGTACTCTAGATAAGATTTTCCATAGAGTCAGTTTATCTACATTAAAGGGGTAGTTAAAAATTTTATTGCCAATATGTTTATTAAAATCTTCAAATACTCCCCTGCTTATATGCTTTCTGACATAAACTGCTCCCGGATAAGGAAAAACACCTTCAACAAATGACTTGGTTTCATCGTTATAATAGTAGCCCTTTATGGTTTGATTATTTCTATTAATTCCCTTTTCTTGAAAAATATATATAAGTCCTTTAATTATACTATATTTTGTAAAATATAGTTTCATATGACTCTGGAATCTACAATTATAGGCGGTAAGGTAACCAATTACAGGCCCTAGATACAGGTGATTATCTCGAAAGTAAGATTCATAAAGTACAGGGGGAATGTATATTTCTTCCGTAACCATGTGGGGAACTTTGATATTTGATGCTTGTAATTGATTGTCTACCTTGATTTTTAGTTCTTTTTGTAAAGATCCAAAATGTAGTATAATTTTTTCTGATTTAATATTATTTTTTTTCAAATCAAGTTCCTTTATATGAATTGAATCTTGCTCTATATCTTTATCTATTTTAATTGCGCACATAAATTTCCCCCTCATCATTATCAGCCTTGGTCTAGCCTTTTTTTGTAACTACTTTATGAGCTTTATGGTTTTCTATTTTGGATACATTAGATTATAGATGTTATTTACTTCTCTTTCATTATCGCTAATCTGTGTATCAATTTTACTATTTATATCAATTCTGCTATTTATATTATTTTTATGATGTGTATTATGTGTTTTATTTGTATTATTTGTATTATTTGTGGTATCTGCCTTCTTTCTATTTCGAGATTTTTCTTGCCTTTTATGATCCTTTCTCTCCTTTATAGCTCTGTATTTTGGGATGAAATTTGGTGGTAATACAATATTTGAACTATAAGGTGTTGGTCTTATAAACTGATGCACAGGACCTTGCCCTGAATATTTCTTGATAAAGGGTAAGTGCTGATGTATATATTCTTGAGTTGAATCCTGTTTCACTGTTAATGGTACGTATATTTTTTTTGATTTACCTGCAGACTTTTTTCTTCTACCCCTTTTATCATTAGCTTTATTGTTTTCATCTGTCGACTTAATTGGATCTTGTTGCTGAATTGATTTTGTTGGTGACTCTTCCTTTATATTTTGAAGCTTTTCTACTGCTTCTTTATAAGATTCCTTCAAAGAATCTAGTTCGCTTTCACAGCATTCTAATTTAGAAACAATTTTCTCTGTTTCTTCTTGCTCCTTAGGTAGTAACTCCCTACAGTGATTTCTTTCTTTTAGTTTATCTAAAAACTTTAGAGTATGATCTTTCTCTATATTAGATGGCTTGTAACCCAGTTCATCAATGATACTTCTTATTAAAATATCTCCAAAGCTAATTATAAATTTTTCTGATAATGTAGACTTTGAAATTTCTAAAACCAAGGTTGGTGTAGAATTACCGAATATATAAGTCCAGTATTTGGTGCCCCATAATTTATTCCAGGTATCCGCCATTTTAAAGCTAACTTTATTCTCTAAAAAATTTAATTGCTTAAGTATGTTCTTTGATACAGAAATGCTTGTACTTTGAATGTTAAATGGCAGATATACTGTAAGGTCCGTTTGCTGTGCTACAGATGAAAATGTTATAATCATTTGAGCATCAAGGTGCTCTAATGTAGTTTTATCAGTAAGACTTTCATCACTTATTACTGTTGCTCCTTCATAGTGGAGTGAGCTTTCAAGTGATTTAATTAATGTCTTTAATTCGCTTTGCTGAGTTAAAGGCTTTAATATGATAGTCTTATCCAATAACGAAGGAAACAAAATGATATTTTCACCATCTATACTATGTTTAATATCCTCTGCATTGAAAATCTCTATTAACAAGCCTATATCAGCATCATTGAATTCTAAAATACTTTGTTTATTCCATATTATACTGCCCATGACTTTCCCACCTTTAAATAGTATTCTTCTATATCATATGCTTGAGAAACAGAATTGTGTTTACTGATGGAGGATTTTATTAAAGGTGGCTTTATTGGGAAGTTTCAGTCAGAGCCTTATATTTACTATCTTTATTTTAATCCTTAACCAGTTACAGAGAAAGGATCTCTTGTGATTTGTATCATAAGAGATCCTTTTTCTGTAATCCTACCCGGGTTGGCACAGAGACCAGCCCCTACGATGTAGAGTATTTACTGCAAAATATATATTTGAATGTATCCTCAATAATCTAAGAATTTATTGTATAAATAGCTGTGTTACAACAATACCATATTGATCTGTAGAAATGCCTAATCCAATATGGGTAAATGATGGACTTAAAATGTTATTTCTGTGGCCTTCACTTGCCATTAATAACATATGGGCTCTTTGGACATCCCTTGCCTTGGCAAGATTCTCTCCAGCTTGTCTATAAGAAATACCCTCGTTGCTGATCATTTGAAAAAATGACCCATAGGTTGGTGAATTATGAGCAAAATAATTGTTTTGAATTATATCCTGTGTTTTTAGTTTAGCAACCCCTGCAAGTTTATTATGCCATTGTAGTGGAGCAAGGCCTCTTTTGCTTCTTTCCTTATTTACCAAATCCAGCATCATACTTTCCATGCTAGACATATTATTTTGAACATTTGATGGTATAGTAGGCTGTGTTGTTACTGGTGCTGAATTGTTGACGTTATTGTTAGTATTATGGATGTTATTGTTTTCAGGGACATGATTATTTAGTGAAGTGGATTGATTCGTACGCAAGCTGCGAATCAAATCAGATGTAGATTGGTTATTGGATTGAATTGGGGTATTTGAAGGGGTATTTGAAGGTGAATTTTGTTGTTGCTGAGGCTGTGTATTTGTAGGTTGAACTGTAGTAGTTGATTGACTTTGCTGCTGCAATAATCTTTGAGCTCCCCACGATGCATGCGCCAATGTGGTGCTCTGAATAAGAAATAAACCTACTAATAGGAATATAGATGTCTTTTTCAATATATTCTTCAATGTTCTTCCTCCTTTAGAAATTAATAGTCTTAATATCTCACTATAACTATTATAGTTTACATAATGTTTGATTGCAAAGGATAAATCTGGTATTCTCCTATTCTCTATTCTCTTAATGCTGTCTTTCACATCATCTTCTTTAAAACACAAAAACATCTTTTAGTGTGTAACTATTGATTATAGGTTTTAATATACTGAAAGTATATACATCAAAATAGGAAGAGGTGAAGAAGCTTTGAAGCCAAAGCAAAGGATGTATATTGATGCAAGAAATGAAAAATTTCAGCTAGGAAATGTACAACAGATAATCTATGTCATCGATAGTGCTGATGAAGATCCTATCAAAAGAAAAATATACGATGCTGTCGGCCCCTATGTATTAAAAATCGAAGTTGTTCCTGCTAATAAAAAAGTAATTATAAGCTATTATGAAAAAAAGATTAGTCCTTCCTTTATGGAGTATCGATTTGAAATAAAGGGTTTAATTTTTAAGAGAAATAATGATTATATATTCGGTTTTAAATAGCAGGATTGTGTAAGGAGGTATGTTATTTGTCTATTCATAATAAAATCCGACAATTAGAAAAACAGAGCAGTGTGACAATACGATTGCTAGTTAAGGATATGCTGACAACAGAGGATTATAATATCATTGTTGATACATTGAAAAGATACAAAGGCATCCATAGTATAGCGCCCTTTACTAATAAAGCTATTCTTACAATCAATTATTCTCCATCAATCCTTAGTTCACATGCTATAGACTATATCATTAGTGGATTAGGCTATAATCAAAACCCACAAAAAAAAGAAGTTTATCAATATCAGTCTCGAAAAAAAGGTGGCTGATGTGCTAATAAAGACCGCAGGTAGGCTGCCTGTATATCGTGATCTATGTAAGGAGGATTTGTATGAGTCAATATAAATGCCAGTTTAAAGAAGTGGCTGAAAAACAACAGAAAAATATGTTTCACCCTTCAGTTCCACCAAAGTATGATGCCTTACTAAAAGAATATCAGGAGAATCTTGCTACTAACGCAGTCATCACGCTCTCCATGACAATTTTAAATCTCAAAACTAAGGAGGATTATGAAAGTATAGCAGTAGTATTGAGAAGTATTGAGGGTGTAAAAGATATAGGTGCATTTCAAGAGAAAAAAATATCCGTAAGCTATAATCAGCATCAGACTAGTTTAGAGGATATTGTTTATCAGATATCAAGGCTAGGCTACAGATATATTAACCGTTTCTGAAAAAAATGTTAAGGCCGGAGGCTTTAAAACAAAAAGTTTAATATATCACTCAACTTGTAACACTTAGATGTGCTGATTAATAGAATATATTAGAAGTTAAAATCTGTTTAACTTTATTGCAGAAAATATAAAGGAGGAAGATAAAATATGTCAGAAGTTAATAAAGAGCAAGCTCAAGCTGAAGTTTCTAATCAACCTGGTTTTACTCCACCTGCACCATCACCAGTTCAACCTGGTCAATGTCCTATCAACCCAAGAACAGGACTTCCACAGTGTCCGCCACCTGACCGTATTGAATGTATCGTTGTAGACAAGGTATATGACAGCTGTTTCCAAGTGGATACTATTAGCAGAGACTTATTTACTGATGAATTTGAATTTGGAACAGGACTTGAACTAGGAGATGCAGTTTTATGTGGTTTAACGGAAGGAGCAGAAATTACATGTACAGAAATCAATCGTACAGCTGTAGGAGATGGTTTTTTTACAATAACACTGTCAATAAGTGTACCAGTTACTCTTACTAATCCTGAAGCAACAAATGGAGAGCCTAATGAGATAAATAGAGTTTTTACCTTTATTAAAACAGTAACTCTTTGTGCTCCCGAAGGTGTTGATCCAGATTGTAGCGAAAGTACTTTGTTATTCTGTAACTGTGTTGTTACAAATATAAATGACTTCGAAGAAGAAGCCGGAGATGCTGAATATACAATTTCTTGTGAAATTCAAGTCTGCTTAGTAATTAAGACTATCCTTAGAGTACAATTATTAGTTCCTAGCTATGGTTTCTGTGTGCCTGCACCATGTGTTACACTGCCAGGAGTTTGCCCTCCATTACCACCAGAGCAATGCTTCTAATCTTACTATAAAAAGAGTCATCACGGGATGGCTCTTTTTTCTTAAATAGAGATGGGCTAGACAAAGGGTGCTAATGCATCAATAAATTCTTTAGCAGAATGAAATCTATCCTCATTATTTTTGTTGAAGGTTTTTAAGATAACTGATTTTAATTTTGGGTCTTTAAATTTTACCTTTTCTATTTCTTCTGGTACAGTTCCATGCATAAGGTATATATACATCATAGCAGCATGCCATATATCTTTTTGTATTGATTCCTTATCTTTAATTGTACCTGCCATATTAAAATCAATTATTTTGATTCTTATTTTTTTGTTGTTAATCATCATTATATTTTCTGGTTTAGTATCCCAATGATAATATTCACTTTTATGAAGTTGATGAAGGCCCTTCAGTATCTGGATAAGTATTTCAATACTATCTTTATCTTCATATATTTTCCCATGACCATTGAAATGTCCTCCTAGTTTTTTCCCTCTAATATATTCCATAACAATATAAGCTTTATTATTCTTTATATAAAAATCATATAGCACTGGTAAATATTTAGATTGCCCATATTTTTTCATAACCTTGACTTCTCGATAAGCGCTATTTAATCTTGATGTTACTTTTATAGCTACTGTCTTTTTCTTAACTGTATCATAGCCGCGGTATACAGTTCCGTGACAACCCTTTCCTATGGGTTTTGTGGTTACCCTATATTTATCAAGTTTAAAGTATTTCATTATTTATCTCTCCTTAATTAAGGGAATCGATTATTATTTGTTACAGCTCCCCATGATGGCTTTGATTATTTCACCCATGTCCATCTACCTTTCCTAGTTTAAGGTATGCATGTATCTCTATATTGACACAGGAAATAATCTCTATAACAAAAATATTGTTATTTTGATACTACATTTCCCTTAATCTGAGGAGACAAATGAATATTACTTTGATTTTGCTGAAAAGCAATAACGCTAAATTTCCTTAAGCTGCATAAATTTATTGTACATGTCATAGTATGAATTAAGTAAAAATATGGTAATATCAGTTTGAAATAAAAAGGAAGTGAAGGATATGCAGGAAACTTTTCCACAAAGTTATGTTATAAAAACTCAAGAAAATATATCTTATCATTTTTTTTTAAACCATGATAAAAAGATTTGCTATCAGCTTATTAATGAAGACAATTTTTTAATTAAAAATGAAATTCTTATAAATGAAACTGTAATAGATTTTTCTGTAGCTATTAGTTTTATCAATGTCATTCATTTAATTTGCATCACTAGAGTAGGTAAATTACAATATTGCATTGGTTTAGATGATAGCTGGGATTATAAGCTACTTACAGAGCTTGATATGAGGTCTAATATTTATAGATATTTATCGTTATTGATACAAAATAATAATATACATATTTTTTGTTTAAAAACCAATTTACTTAATCCTATGGTATCTTCTATAGAGCATATCTATTGGAATAATAAAAAATTTCATAAATCAACCATTACTTCCTATCTTCCCGGTAAGTATCCTAGTCCATTTAAGATCGATGCTGATAGCGTCAATAATCTTTATATGATATTTAAGGTGTTTTATAAAAATAATCATCAGCTTTATTATAGTAAATTCAATTTTTTAAATAAGAAATGGAGCAACACTGAACTAATCACTAATCCACAAGAGGATCACACCCATCCTTTTATGCTTATTGATAAGAAAAATAATCTTCATTTAGTCTGGTGTATTATTGAAAAAAATAACTTTACAGTAAAATATAAAAATAAAAAAAACATAATCAATCAAAAATCTACATGGTCTAGTCCCAAAACTTTATCTAACAAAAATGATAATCATTTGTCACCTATTCTTTTGCAAGAAGGAAATTTAATTAAAATATATAGTAAACAGAATAATACAATAAGTGAAATGATCTCTGATAATTATGGTTCAAGCTGGTCTGTTGTAAATCAATCAAAATATTATAGAGTAACAGAGCCAATGCTTATCAAATATTCAACGAATTATGAAATAGAAAAAAATCATTATAAAATTTTGCATGCATATGGTGAGATCGATGAATCAATTCGTTTATTTGGTACAAAGTTATATCCACAGCCTAATGATAATATCCATATAAATAAGCCTCTTTCTCTTTTGAATGCTTCTAACAATAAAAGAGTACTTGACTCAAGAGAAGAATTAGACTTGGATTCAGAAAAAAACTATAAAAGTAATGATAGCAATCATCATAATACTGCCGATGACCAGCAAACTTTATTAATGTCTGATGAATCAAAAGAAAATAGCTGTAGAATAGTAGCAAAGGATGATACTGATCTCTCCACCCTTTTTATGAATATAGAAGTTCATATTGGTAGATTAATATTAGAATTAGAAAAAGTACAGGGGGTAAAAAAATCTTTAAGAGTAGAAAATGATAACTATAAAAACTCAATAAAGGATTCAGTAGATCCTGCAGATTATTCATCTAATAAACTTTTTGCACAGCTTAAAAAAATAGAAACTCAGCTAGCTGAGCTTCATGATGAAAAATTAGATATAGAAACAGATTTAGATCATATAAAAGTGAAATTTTCTCAAATACAAACAAGGATGGATGAATTTGCTGAAGAGTTTTCTAACATATATGAAGAAGTAATGGATTATTGTCATGAAAATGACAGCTTTGTTAATCGAATAATAAACTTTTTTAGATAATTTTTATTTTTTTAAAGGATCTAATTCTATTAGTTCTTTCTACATAATAAACACTGGCTATTTTTTTATGAACTCTTTTTGTTTCTCTTATTAAAACATCTAAATCTTCTAATGCATCAAATCTAATGGAATAACTGCAGCCAGCTTTTATTTTACAAGGTGTAGCAATTATTTGAAATTGTTGAAGGTTTAATCCTTCTAAGTGTTGATATGTTTGCAATGCATGATTTTTAGATTCAAAGACTGCGATATAGTAGCTTTCTTCTTCTGGCATATTTTTCAAAAAAATCTCCTCCTCCAAGACACTATTTTTCTAATCTGTGATGTAGGCATTCCCTATGCACAGGATGACATCACCTGTAATAATATGCGTTCTAATACAATATCAACATTTATCTTTGGCAGAGCTTTTATATTAATAATATATGAGTGGTACTTTGACCTGTTACCTATCGAAAGAGCCAGATAGAAGATTTCACAACAATATTGTTTTAAGAAAAAGAATATGACCCCTAATTCGAGGTCATTATACTTATTTCAATCATTCTTTATTATACTTTGGACAATATTTCTTGATTTTCTTTTCGTACCCGTTTTCTGTAGGCTGATAATATATTTTATCTAACAGCTGATCTGGCATATATTGCTGCTCTACATAATTATTATCATAATCATGAGGATATAAATAGTTTACTCCATGTCCAAGATCCTTGGCATTTTTATAATGACTATCCTTCAAATGATTAGGTACAGTTGTCATATAATTCTCTATGTCTAATAATGCTTTATCGATGGCAATATAAGAAGCATTACTTTTTGGTGCAGTAGCTAAATAGGCAGCAGCTTGTGCTAATGCAATTTTTCCCTCTGGCATTCCAATAATTTTATATGTTTCATGGGCTGCAACAGCAATAGTTAATGCATTAGGATCAGCATTTCCAATATCCTCAGATGCGGAAATAATAAGACGTCTTGCAATAAATTCTGGATCCTCTCCTGCATAAAGCATTTTTGCTAAATAGTGCAGTGCAGCATCAGGATCACTGCCTCTAATACTTTTAATAAAGGCAGAAATTACATCGTAGTGCTGATCCCCATTCTTGTCGTACTGCACTGTTCTTTTTTGTATAGATTCTTCTGCCGTATGTAAATCAATTACAATTTTCCCATCATCCATCATTGGTGTGCTTAATGCAGCTATTTCTAAAGCGTTCAATGCTCTTCTAGCATCTCCTCCAGCAACCTGAGCTATATGGTTAAGAGCCTGCTGAGAGATTTCTAAATTAAATTTGCCTAAACCCTTTCCTTTGTCTTGAATAGTTTTTTTCATAATTGAAATAATGTCTTCTTTTGCTAGTAACTCTAGCTTGAGAACTGTTGTTCTAGACAATAGCGCTTTATTTACTTCAAAGTATGGGTTTTCAGTAGTTGCCCCAATTAGTGTTAATAATCCTTTTTCTACATGTGGTAGTAATGCATCTTGTTGATTCTTTGAGAAACGATGAATTTCATCAATAAAAAGGATACTATTTTTCCCATACATCCCCAAGAGTTGATTAGCTTTTTCAACAACCTCTCGTATTTCCTTGACCCCTGAAGTAACAGCATTTAATTGAAAAAATTCTGTTTTTACCTCATTGGCGATCACCTTAGCAATTGTTGTTTTTCCTGTCCCAGGAGGTCCAAATAAGATTATGGATGGAATTCTATTTGCTTTTATACACCTATGAAGAAATTTTTCAGGTCCTAAAATATCACTTTGTCCCAAAATATCTTCTAAAGTCCGGGGCCTCATTCTATCAGCTAGAGGTGCTGTATTACTTAATGTCTTTTCTTTAGTTAAATCAAATAAATCCATTCAGCATCATCCTTGGTTTATAGTTTCTTTTATCATTTCTATTGCTTCCTTCACATCATCACTGCTAACATCTTTATGGGTAACGAATCTTATTACATCATTATTTCGTGGATTAGATAAAAGTCCTCTTTCTTGGAGTTTTGGTATTAATTGATTTGTTGATAGTCCGGTATTTGAAAAATCTACATTTACTATATTGGTATGAATTTTTTCTATATCTATATTTATACCTGCTAATTTATTTAATCCTTTTGCTAAGAGCTTTGCGTTTGTATGATCTATATCCAACACCTTAGGCATTTCCTCCAAAGCTAAGATTCCTGCTGCTGCAATAACCCCAACTTGTCTCATGCCGCCCCCTAGCATCTTTCTAAGTTTCCTCGCTTTTTTAATAAAATCCTTTGTCCCCACAAGCATACTTCCTATAGGAGATCCCAATCCTTTTGAGAAACAGAACATAACAGAATCTGTAAATCGTGCAATTTCTTTTACATCTTTATTTAAATATCTTGATGCATTAAAGATTCTTGCCCCATCAAGATGCAAAGGTATATTTTTATGCTTAGCCAAAGCATATATGCTTTCCATATTCTCTAGTGGAACCACCATCCCACCCGCCATGTTATGGGTGTTCTCTAGACAAATCAACCCAGTTTCAGGAAAATGAATATTTTCTTTCCTTATAGCATTTTCTAAATCTTTTGGTGACATAACCCCATCGATACCTTTAATAGGCTTTGCTTGCACTCCTGCTACTCTAGCTATACCTGCAACTTCATATAAATAAATATGACAATTCTCCTCTAATATGATTTCCTGTCCAGGTGTTGTATGACTCATAATAGCCAATAGATTACCCATTGTTCCAGTAGGGACGAACAAGCCAGCTTCTTTTCCTAATAATTCAGCCGCTAATGCCTCTAATTTATTTACAGTACTATCATCTCCATATACATCATCTCCTAGCTCTGCTTGTACCATTCTTTCAAGCATTTTTGCTGTAGGCATGGTGACAGTATCACTTCTAAAATCAAGTTTTTTCATCGTTTTCACTCCTTTATGAAGTCTTGATACTATTATAATCGATTTATAGTATTTTTCCAATGAAACCGCAAAAAAAATCTGATGTCATATGACATCAGATTTTTTCGCTATTTTAACTTTTTTTACTCCTCTGTTAACGACTCAGCCTCATAAGTTTCATATCTTGGTCTATGTGGTGGGCATGGCTTCGGAGGATGAGGTATAAATTGTTCAGTTATTTGTGGCGGGAATAGTGGTGGGAAGTCTTCTATTATTGGTCTAGTTCTTGGCTCTTGTTCGCAGAAGCCTGTGCTTAATACACAAAGCTGAACAGGAACTTTTATTTTCTTTTCACAGGTAACAGCTATCGCTATTAATAAGTTTGCAAATATTTCTCCTGTTGTAGGGTTAAAAATAATGTCTCTTTGCAAGCTTTGAGTAGCTAATCTAGCAACAAATGAAACATTGCAGAACTCTGTGAATTGTGGTAAGAAGGCAGAATCAAATACAGATGGCATACATAATTCAAAGAAGTTTGTTAGAGTTTGATTCACTGGAACTAGTGTCTTAAGGGTAGCTACTCTTGTTACTCCTTGTGCGTCTATATATTCTACATCTACTGCTACAAATACATTACCTCTAATTGCAATCTCTTGAGAACCGAAAATTGGTGTTCCCAAACCTACTTCATCACATTCATTGGTATCTGTATAAATTAAATACTGTAATATACCTGCGGGACCAGGCACGGTAACAGGACAACCTTTGCCATCTAGCACGAATTCTGCACCTGATAGTGTTGTTTTTGGTGTAATCTCTAGATTTCTACGATCATTAATGTTTTTAGGATTAAAGAATTTTCTAGCCCGTATATCTAGTACTCTTGTGATCTTAGATTTTGGGCCGCACCTTGTTGTTGGCAGGGCACCAAGAGGTACTTTTGAAGCAGGTTGCAATCCTGGTAGATTAAAGGTCACCGAATCATATACTTTATCAATAAAAATACACTCACCTACTACATTACTTAAATCTCCATCAAACACACATCCAGTATCTGCTATACAACATGGTTCTTCTATTTGTGCTGCTTCAAGGTTTGGATTATTTCTATCCTTCATTAAACTCAACTCCTTTTTTTAATATAGCTTTAACACTTAAATTACTTCCCTTACTGTAAAATATGTTAATCCCCTGGTTTAGGTGCTAATTATTCAGCTTTTTTTATGAATAAATATCTTAGTTTTCCTATTGTAAAGTATGCACCCATTACTTCCCTGGTTCTAATTATATGTAATTTTTATTATTCATTAGCATATATTTTACTAATAAATAGTATTAGGATGTGATTATGTGGGTTTTGTGACTGGTTATGAGTTTATTGTTATAACCTCAAAAAATCAAATATACAATTTTTATTTGAATGAAAAACAACAGCTTGAGTATATCACAACTGATGAAAGTAGAAGGTGGGCAGAAAAAAGTATTGTTTCTCAAGAAAAAGTGAATAGCTTTTCCATAGAGATTGATCCCATGGATAAAATTCATATATTAACTTATACAAAAAAAGGGGCATTATATTATCATTTCCTATCGAATGATCAGTGGATGCATGAAATAATCAAAGACTATTCTCCCGATAATTTTATAGTTTATTATCCAGTGATAAAAAGGTTTGATCAAGATATACACTTCTTTTATTATCTACAATCTAAGAAAAAGAAGAATATATGTGATTTAGTTCATTTAATTCAAGATGGAGATAAATTCAAAGAAATACTTAGTATTAATGCTACTTATGATAAATACATGAATCCATTTCATATATTTGATGGAAAGGAAAATCTTTATCTTTTATATACTTCAATAGAAGAAAACTATAGTCAATTATTCCTAAATACTTATGACAAGATTAATTCTAAGTGGGAAAAATCTATTCAAATCACTCATTCTCCAATAGATAAGGTCTATCTCTATGGCCTATTCATTAATGATGCTGATTTTCATATCTCTTGGAGTGAACATGATGAGAAAGGGTTAATTGTAAAATATATGTGTTCTCATAAAAACAAGCTAAAAGAAACCACTACTGTATTATCTCTTTCTGAAAAGCTTAATTGTTCTTTTCCTATACTTATTAATTATAAGAATATATTATGGTGCGTGTGGACGCAAATGAATAAATTGTATTCCTGTTATTCTATTGATGAAGGAGAAAGTTGGTCTATGCCTACATTGAGACATGAGAGCCAGGGAATTGGCTTCAAACTATATGGATATAGATCTAACACTGACAGTATTGAAAATTCAATTCATTGCAACTATTTGTTTGGTAGTTTGTATCCTAAAATCCAGTTTTTAGGTTTCGGAGGTGAAAAATATGATGAAATATGAAAAAACAAATAATAACTTTATACCTAAGGAAAAGAAAAGTACTTCCGTAATAGATTTGCAGGCACTAGAAAAAGAAAATAAATTCCTAACAGAAGAAAAGGATAGATTATTAGCTGCATTAGACGGATACGAGCATCAATTTAGCAATATCCAAAAAGAGCTTCAAAACAAAGAAAGCGAAATCATAACTTCAAAGAATCAAATACTTTCTTTGGAAGATAATATTAGTAAGTTTGAAATGCTAAGAGATGATTTGCACCAAGTAGATACATTAAAGCATGAGATTGAAACCCTTAATAATCAAATTGCAAAACTGGAGGAGGAAAATTTACTTTTAAAAGAAGAGGTAACATCTTCTAAACAACATGTTCAGATGCTATACCTTATGTTATTAGTTGTAGCAATTATTTAGCCTACATAAAAACCCCCTTTCATTCAGGGGTTCAAAATATTGTTTTCTTTACCTATGGTACTCACCATAATCAGCACAATCTATATACTCTTTATAATTATATTTATTCATACAAAAGAGATTGCAACCTGCCACCTTCAGTGACAGATTGCAATCTCTAATAATTATTTTATTATTTTTTTATAAACATATTCACTAGTCATGAGTGCCAGCATAGCACCATAGCTAACATGAAAACTTAATTCATCTCCTATGTTTAACATTCTATCATAATCTGTTATATCCACAATAAGGTGATCGCTGCTGCTGCCTAGTATGTCTAGTCCTTTTTCAACTGGTTTTATTTCATGGGTACCAAAATCCTGTTTTCCAATTGCCAGAATAGCTCTTTTTCTAAAGCCTTTATCTACAAATACCGGAACGTTACCAAATGCATCTCTGCCGATTTCTCCTATTGGCACTGAAGGTTTTTCTTTGATTTCAACAATTTCTGCTACTAAGGTAAAAACATCCTGATAATTTTCAGTTATCTTATCTCCATATGCACTTTCTGTTCCTAATAAGATAGCCTCACCTAACCGAAGTTGATTGATTCCTTTTACTAATTTGCCTTGCTCTAATAAATACACACTGCTGGAATTACCACCACTAATAATTTCTAGTTCCGTCCCTAAGAATTCTTCAATATAATGTCCTAATTCTACTAACCTGCCGAGGTTTTTCTCATCAGGAATAACCCCTCCAAAACATGTTAAATTAGTACCTATCCCTATTACTTTAATATTCTTTAGTGTTTTTAATTCTTTACAAACTGAAGTTAGCTCTTTTTCATCAAAATATCCTTCTCTTAAATCACCAAGATCCATCATCAATACGATTTTATGGAGCTTATCAAACTTAGAGGCATATTCATTAAGAACCTTGATAGTTCCTATCTCTGAGTTTAAGCTGATATCTACGTGTTTTATTACCTCCCCTGCTTGACTAATCATGGGTAGTCTTAATAGTATTTTTTCTATAGGAAAATCTTTAAGTTTGATTAGATTTTCTACTCTAGAATCTGCAAAATATTTTACGCCGCCATCATAAATTGCTTCAGCAACTTCTGGCATAGCACAAAATCCCTTAGTAACTGCTGCTACATGAATATCATATTCTTTATATTTACTTACCATTCTATTGGTGTTATGTTTTAATTTATTATAATTTATTTCAATTCTTGGGTTCATTTAATCCTCCCTCTGACTTATTCCCATACTTTGCTGCATTAAGCTAAGAGCAGCTTCTGGGTATCGCTTGGCCAAGACTCCTAAGGATGCCATAATATAATAATTGTCTATTATAATCTCAGCTTCTTCGGTTGGTAACAACATATTTTCTTTATTTTTATTGATAGCTTTTTTTAAAATATCCTTCCCATTAGGTAGCCTTGTCAAAGCTCCTCCAGTACCTACAATATACTTTACGTTAGATAAATCCTTTCCTTCAGCAACAGTGGTTTTACCACCTGGACCATAGAGGTATCTTAGTTTTCCAGCATGTCGTTCTAAAGCTACCATTACTGCCTCTAATGTCAGTCTTTCTACAAATGCTATTTCTTCTGAAGTTTTTGGGATGGGTGAATAAGTTTCTACTATTTTATCTATATTTAATTCCATTTCTTTATACAGCTTTTCTTTTCCAATTATTTCTACTATGTTTAACATATTGACAAATACCCCTAAATCCCCCTCAACAGTTCTTTTGGCTATAGGCTCAGGGCTTATTAAAATGCGATTAATTTCTTCACTGCCTTCTGTGACAGAGTGTAGATCTGTTGTAGCCCCTCCTACATCAAAGGTAATCAAATCCCCTAAAGCTTCCTTTAAAAGTTTGGAAGCTTCCATGACTGCACCTGGGGTTGGTATAATAGGTCCATTTACCATATCTTTTACTTTTGTCATGCCGGCAGCATGAATAATATGTTCCTCAAAGACATCTTGAATCACTTTACGAGTAGGCTCAATATTTAATTGATCAATTTTAGGATATACATTTTCAATCATATACAATTTTTTATCTGTATTAAGAAAGATCTCTTTAATTTCCTCTTGGTTTTCTATGTTTCCTGCATAGACTATAGGAATATCTAAATCTAATTCTACTATTTTTTCTGCATTATAAATAGCAGTATCTCTTTCACCGTAATCTACACCGCCAGCAATTAAGATAATATTGGGTTTAATCTCCATTATTTTTTTTATATCTGTCCTTCTTAATTTTCCGGCAGTTATATTATGAATAATAGCACCTGCTCCAAGAGCTGCTTCTTTAGCTGCTCTAACAGTCATGTCATAAACCAGTCCATGTACAGTCATTTTTAGGCCGCCAGCAGCACTGCTGGTGGCTAACATTTCGTTGTACTCAATGGTGTCAGTATTTAGATGCTTTCTTAAATCCTCCACGGCACCTTGTAGACCTATGTTGACATCACCCTCCAAAACTGTCGTAGGGAATTGCCCCTGTCCAATAAATTTAGGACAGGGGGTGTGAATGTTTTGAAAAGCATTAACCACAGTCGTTGTACTTCCTATTTCTGCAACTAGAACATCAATTCTCATTTTTTATTTCACTTCTTCTCTTTACAAGGAAGGTAGCTACATGAATACCTTGGGTACCTCTACCAAAACCTGCATCTATCCCTTGTTTCGTTGCTAGCTCAGGACTAACCTGAGTACCTCCACAAAGAATCATAATTTTATCTCGTATTCCTTTTTCCACACATAGTTCATGCATTCGTTTCATATTTTTATAATGAATATCGTCATGACTAATAATCGTAGAGGCTAATATAGCATCAGCATTCAATTCTATCGCTGCATCCACTAATTTTTCTATGGCTACTGAAGTCCCTAAATAATGGCATTCAATACCGTATTTCTCTATGCCACCATGCTTTATATCGATAATTTCTCTCAATCCAACCGAATGCTCATCCTCTCCAACAGTACCAGCGACAATTTTCATAGGCTGATTTTCAATTTCTTCTCTTATTTCATCATCTGACATAATTTCTGGCTCAGGAGGAATAACTAAATCCTTTGTATCAATAGTAAAGGCAAGTTTTCCTTTCATTTCAATCCTAGTACCTTCAGCTGGATGCATCTCTTCTTTATGGATTACTTCTACATCCTCTAGTCCCATTTTTTTTGCCATTTCAAGAGAAGCGAATTCTGCAACACGCTTAGGAAGCGGTAGGAATAGATTGAGCATAATGTATCCATCTCCAAGCCATTCTACTTCTGGTTTTACTTTGGTGGATGATCTCAAATCCTCTGTTTCTTCAAGTCTTATGTTTACATTATCAGTTTCATCCAACTCATCAATGTACACTATTTTTTCTGGTTTTTCCAAGGTAGATCCATCGATAAGGTTTGCTGGATCATTTATTGCTTTTGAGTCATATTGTGCTACATTGTTGTAGCCAAAATGAGCTGTTACTGGAGCAAAATAATCTTCATCTCTCTCATAAACTGTCCCTACTCCAATACCTCCATCTATCTTTCTTGCTATTCCATCCCCGTTTCTTTCAGGGTAGTATCCTGAATCAACAAAGAATCCATCCTCTACAGCTTTAAAATATCCTCCTACTTCCAGTACTTCCTCCATAAATAAGACAGCTCTTTCCTTTAGCTCTCTAACCTTGTCTCTTAATTCTCCTTCTTTCTTTAGCTCTATCATATCCATTAAGCCGTCTAGGCCTACCAATGCTTGTTTAGCTGTATCACATGCTTCGATATTATAGATATGCCAAGGTACATTTCTACCTTCATCTGGTGTAATAGTAGATTGAATATCTGCTCTAGTAAGTCTAGAAATCAATAGATTTAACACATGGGTTACAGTAGCTTCTCTAGTAGAAGATTCCATATATTTTGTATTCATTTGTGCTCTCATTTTATATTCAGTAAAAAGTTCCCTCAA
The DNA here is from genome assembly GCF_900111615.1 of Natronincola peptidivorans. GTDB lineage: Bacteria > Bacillota > Clostridia > Peptostreptococcales > Natronincolaceae > Natronincola_A > Natronincola_A peptidivorans. The sequence continues at coordinate 407,251 of NZ_FOHU01000001.1, forward strand.
TGCTACAGCATAAGGTAAATCCAATGTTAAACAAGGAGCTGGCGGAGCTGTTGGAGGAACAGTAGATAAACATATGTTTTCCTTTTTCATTCCAACCTTTACAGAATATATAGAGTTTAATGCATGCTGCACCATTAGTTCTGGCATCACCTTCCAAGCTTCTCTAGCTGTTGCATTAGCATTATGAGCACCATCTATTTGTGCAATATCTGCCCATACCATGGTTTTCTTAGCTTCAGCTGCGTCTACAAAAGAACGAATCATATTTATATTTCTATAGAGTACATTGTATTGAGGATCTTGGTGAGCGCCATTTACTCCCTCTTCTGCAAACATAACAGCAATTTCTGGACCTGCAACCCCACTAATATAAGAATGATAATTAATAGGTCTTCCTACTTCTTCTTCAATAAAATCCAAAGCTTTTCTTTGAGCTCTCACCTGTTTTCTAGTTATAGGAATCCCTCCTATACCCTGAGGTGTGCCTTCAATTAAACCATCAAAATGACTTTGTCCAGCAGTCCTAATAACCATAATATGATCTGCACCATGCCAAGCTGCCATTCTCATCCTGCGGATATCATCTTCAAATCTACCTGAAGCTATTTCCGTTGTTATTACTGCATCTGGCTGAGGATCAATGTTATTAAAATACTTTGCTGAGGGTAGAGGTGTACTATTTCCTAATGGTCTAGAAGCATCTTTAAATGTAAAAGGACCCATCTGCAGATTCTCTTCCTTATTACGCCAAGTCCATCCTCTTCGCTTTGGCCTATATTTGTCTAAATCCTTCAGTATATTTTTTATATCTAGCTTTTCATTCGGCTTCAAGGTCATTACTTTACACCTCCTTTAAAGATTGTAAGCACTTCATCCCATGATCTACCTTCTATTAATTCCAATCCTGCTTCTCTAATAGACATTTCTTTTGTTTTTGCTAATTTATATACTACATGGCCTGCCCCTTTACCCATTAGGCCTCTATCAATAACGCCTTCTACGATAGTTTTAGCTTCTAAGCTGGAGAAACCCATTCTTAATAAAACTGACCTTTCGATAGATGGTGTTGTATTATTTTGAGCTAGATCAATCATAGGATCCACAATTTTGCCCGCTAGCTCCCAGAATCTCTTATCTAAATCTTCATCTTTAAGATTTTTTAAATGTTGTCGCCGTTGCTGAAAATCATCGGCTCTTTTCATTGACGTCACCTCCAAATTTTTTAAACAATCTCAATCTTTAATTCCTCTAAAACTTTTTCTGCAAATTTCTCTGATGATTTACAATCCATAATGATAAAAGCTAGATCTTCCTTTGTAATTTGCTTTGCTCCAGAAATTTCTATGCAATTTTTAATATAGGAAGCTCTTAGCTTATTTAAATCTACATTTCTTGCTTTAACTAAGGAAGGATGAGATGGTAGAATAATATTTTCACCTTGTATTTCTTCATCTGGATTTCCAAAGAATATATTAATACCATTATCTCTAGCAAAAGACAGTTGTGGCAGGATATGTTTCCCTGCACCTGTATATTCTGTTTCTTGAACTACAATAATCTCATCTGTATTCAATTCCTGTGCTAGGGCAAAAGCTGCCGCTAGAGAAGTGTTCCCAGCAGGCCCCCTTTCTAGACCCTCTAATTGAGCTAATGCCTCTGTCATATAGAAGACCTCTCCTTGGTTTACAAGAACATATTGATCCATATATCTTAGTGGTCTAGCAGCTGAACGGGGGACATCTGATCGATCCGGCCAAGTTGCAAAGGGCATGCCAAATCCAGTATGCCCAGTAGTAAAGGATTTCTTATTAAAATGGCCGTCACTAGCCATATGAAGTCCTTTTAGATTGACACTTGCTGCAACAATTTTTACATTTTCAGCTCCAGCTTTTCTTAAGCCTCTGGCGGTTCCTGTTAAGTTCCCTCCACCTGCATTGGTACATACAACTACATCTGGATCCTTACCTTCTCTTTCTCTAAACTGCATAGACAGTTCATATCCCAAGGTTTCTACTCCAGCAATTCCAAAAGGCGTATAAAGGGATGCATTAAAATAACCTGTTTCCTCTAAAATCTTAAGGAAAGTATAGAATAACTCAGGACCTACTGTAAGTTGCACAACCTCTGCCCCAAAAGCTTCGCATTTTCTAGCTTTTTCAATTATTTCTGGTTGTCCTTTCCCTGTACTATCATAGCATTCCTGAAGAATAATGCATTTTAACCCATGCATTGCTGCTTGACTAGCTACAGCAGCTCCATAGTTGCCGCTTGTTGCTGCAACGACACCTTTATAACCTAATTTTTTAGCATGATATACTGCATTAGCTGCCCTCCGAGCTTTAAAACTTCCTGAAGGATTTGTGGCTTCATCTTTAATAAATATTCTAGCTCCTTTGCCTTCTGGAGAGAATTTTCTAGCCAAAGCTGATATATTATTTAGTTCCAGCAATGGTGTATTACCTACACCAGTTTCGCCTTGGATTTTTTGCATTTCCTGTAGGCTGTATCCAGTTTCTTGCATCATTCTTTCGTAATCAAATGCAATACTTCCAGATTCAAATGCTGCATAATCGATTCCTACTGCCCTCTTCATTATTTCACTTTTTCTTGCCATTACAGCTTCATAGCTTCGGTCTTTATTCATTTTCTTCACCTCCCCATAGGATTTCTTTTAATTGAATTCCTATTTCGAGAAGTTCGGGAAAAGATTTGCCAAAATCATGATCATAATAAGGATGAACTTCTACCAAAGTGCCTGCTACTATTCTACCTGTTATTGTTGATATTTCTACTGTTTCACCCACTATGCCATCCTTTAGTAAAAAACCTTTTGTCCATAGCTCTAGTGGAACTTTCTTTGTATCTGCGGGAACTTGTGGTGCTCTTTCATTAGGTGTTAATACAATATCATGAATCTTTACCCATGTGTTTTTTTCAACCTTCATTATATCCCCTACCTTTGTACTAATTCTCTCATATCACCCATAATTGCTCTTGGTACTGGCAAATCCAACATTGTTTTTAATCCAGGTAACGCATTGATTACATGAGGAATCATATTTACACACATAGCTATTGTTCCAATGCCACCTGGGATTTCTGGCTTAATCTGCATGTTTATATCTGGTGTTCCTTTAATCCAAATATAATCTCCTGTATCTACTCCTTCAGTTTCTGGAAGTACCTGTTGAGGATGCTCCATATCAATTTTTAGTTCTCCATTTACATATCCATAGCCACATTGACGACATCCAGCCACATTTCCTGCTTCAACCTTAGCATACTTTGTTATTCTTTCAAAATTTGTTGTAATTGGTTCTCTTGTTTCTTCAATTTTATCTATTTTCCAGCCAATTCCATCTGCTACCATGCCAATTGATTCTGGAAAACCTACATGACCAGCAACCTTACCTGTCTTTACTCCTTCTTCAAATTCTTCTACCGTTAAACCTACTCCTTGCTCCTCCATTACTGCCTTACCAAAAGGAGACAAGTCGTTAATTCTAGCAGCTTTAATGTAATCTACTTCTTCACAGGTGCCTGTTAATGCCAATATTAATAAATCAAGTACAAAGCCCGGATTAATCCCTGTTCCTAGAATACTAACTTTATTTTCCTTTGCCAGTCGATCCATTTCCTGCGCTAGTTCTGGCTCTTGAGCTTGTGGATAAGCCATTTCTTCAGCAGTTGATATTACATTGATTTTGTTTTCTACAATGTATTTTATTTTCTCAAAAGTGCCTTTAGTAAAAGAATCAGTTGCTATTAATACAACATCAATAGCTTTATCCTTAACTAACTCTTCAATCTTATCTGTGATAATAACTGGTTGACGTTCTCCTCTGTCAATTTCTAGTACCTCAAACATGTCTTTTCCTTTTCTATCAGCATTTCTGTCACATACTCCTACTATTTCTACTCCCTTTTTCTTAAGTAGCATTTCTGCCATTCCGCTACCCATTGCACCAAATCCCCATATTAATACTTTGATATTGTCCATATGAATCCCTCCATTATTTTTGATTTTGCTATTAATTTTTAATACTGCAAATTAATTGCCAATAATGAATGCTACAGTAAATGTTTTTTAATTTATAATTATACAGTCATTATATTGGTACTAATATAAGTATACCCATATTTAATCCTTTAACCTTTTATAATAAAGAATAAGTATCCTTGGAGTCAATATACATAGTTATTCACACTTTTATAAGGTATAAAAGAAACTTTATTAATATAATAAAAAAAACGCAAAATATTTTGCTGTATGCAGCAAAATATTTTGCGTTTTTTTATTCTTTGTAGCTGTATTTCTTAAGTTTATGTTGCAGAGTTTGTCTTTTGATTCCCAATTTATTTGCAGCTTGTGTAATATTTCCTTTAAAAACTGTCATCACTTGCCTAATATAGTGTTCCTCGATATCTTGTAGCTTTAAAGGTAAAGACTTCTCCTCTTGGTTTTCTATCCAAGGATTTCTATAGTCATTATAATTATCTTCATCATTTTTTATAATGTATTCAGGAAAGAATTCTTTAACTAAAATATGTTCATCCTGAATAAAGTTCATAGCGCTTTCGATTAAGTTTTCTAGTTCTCTCACATTACCTGGCCATTCATAGTTTATAAAATCTCTTTTTACTTCTTCAGATATCATCCATACTTCTTTATTAAGCTTTTTATTAAATTTACTAATGAAATAATCTGTCAGTAATCCTATATCTTCTCTTCTTTCTCGAAGACTTGGAATGTTAATGCTAACAACTTTTAATCTATAATATAAATCCTTCCTAAGAATACCTTTCTCTAATAATTCCTCTGGTTTTTCATTTGTTGTAGCAATTACTCTAACGTTTATTGGTATATCCTTTAGGCCACCAATTCTTCTAATATTGCTTTCTTGGAGTACTCTTAACAATTTAGCCTGAAGCTGCAGCCCCATAGAATTTATTTCATCTAGCAAAATAGTGCCACCAGATGCTTGTTCAAATAACCCAGGTCTATCTATAGCACCAGTAAAGCTTCCCTTTGTTGTTCCAAATAATATACCTTCTAATAAGCTTTCAGGTAAAGCAGCACAATTTTGTGCAATAAAAGGTTTTGTGCTTCTATCACTATGATAATGTATGCTTTGTGCAAACAATTCTTTTCCTGTTCCTGTTTCCCCATAAACTAAAATATTAGAAGAAGAAATAGCAGTCCTTCTAGCTAATTGTATTGCCTTTGCAAATAAAGGACTTTTTCCAACTAAGTCTTCAAAAGTATATCTCCTAATTTTACTTTCCTTCACCTCAGGTTTTATTAGGGCTTGTTGCAGCCTAAATATTTCATCCGATAAGCGCTTAATTTTTGTAATGTTTTTTGCTATTTCTAAGGCACCTATTTTTTCATTTTCATAATATAATGGTATTGTGGTATTGATTGTGTTTATTTCTTTTCTTTGATTATTTAAATAAACTTGACATTCGTTATAAATAGGGTAATCTGTTTTAAGTACTTTTAATAATGTACTTGTTTCTTCTGTTAAACAAGGAAAAACATCTAATAGATTTTTCCCCATCACTTCCTCCATTGCCATACCTTCTAACTCTGCCATTGCTTCATTATACAAAATAGTAATACCTTCATTATTAATAACATGTATGCCTTCATCGATAGAGTGCAATATTTTTTGCAGTATTACCATTAGTGTTCTCTTGGTAATCATTTTATCCTCTCCCATATTATGAAGCTTCTTATGTTTTAATTATATCAATTTTTAGTAGGAATCTCTAGGTTCCCAAATCAATAAAAAAAAGGAATTATTCATTTTAATAATTCCTCTTTTCTTCAATAAATCATAGATGAAGGCATGAGCCTTAACAATTATTATTTAATTATTCTTGATATAGCTTAAATTGACTGCAAATATCCTTTACCATATTAGATGCTTCTATTATTTTCTTTGGATCATTAATAATAGTATCAATAATATCTGCGATTTTCACCATTTCTTCTTCCTTCATGCCTCTAGAGGTTACGGCTGGTGTTCCTATTCTGATACCACTAGTTACGAAAGGACTTTCTGGGTCGTAGGGTATAGTATTTTTATTAACAGTTACACCTACTTCATCTAATAGTCTCTCAGCATCCTTACCAGTAATGTTTTTATTTCTCAAATCGATTAATAGTAAATGTGTATCTGTACCACCTGATATTAAATCGAAGCCTTTTTTATGTAATTCTTCTCCTAGCTTTATTGCATTATTTACTACCTGTTGTTGGTATATCTTAAATTCAGAGCTTAGTGCTTCTTTAAAGGCAACAGCTTTGGCTGCTATTACATGCATCAATGGTCCACCCTGTATCCCTGGAAATATGGCTTTATCTATGAGTTTAGCATACTTTTCTTTGCAAAGTATTGCTCCACCTCTAGGCCCCCTTAGAGTTTTATGGGTAGTTGTAGTAACAAAATCTGCATAATCACAAGGATTCTCATGTAACCCTGCAGCTATTAGACCAGCAATATGAGCCATATCAACCATTAAATATGCCCCTATCTCATCAGCTATTTCTTTGAATCTTTTAAAATCTATCTTTCTAGGATAAGCACTTGCCCCTGCTACAATAAGCTTAGGCTTCTCTTCATTTGCTATTCTTCTTACTTCTTCATAATCAATCATCTGTGTATGTTGATCTACACCATATTCAATAAAATTATAATAAACACCAGAAATATTTACTGGACTTCCATGGGTTAGATGACCTCCATGAGATAGATTCATACCTAATACCTTGTCTCCTGGTTTTAGAACAGCAAAATATACGCCTAGATTGGCATTTGATCCAGAATGAGGTTGTACATTGGCATGCTCTGCATTAAACAATTCTTTTAAGCGCTCTCTTGCTAAGTCTTCTGCTATATCAACCTCTTGACAGCCTCCATAATATCTCCTACTGGGATATCCTTCAGCATATTTATTGGTCAGGTAACTCCCCATAGCCTCCATAATACCTATAGATACAAAATTTTCTGAAGCGATTAACTCAATATTACCTTCTTGTCTATTCTTTTCCTTCATGGTTACTTCATATATTTTTGGATCTAATTTCTTTAGTATATCAAAATTCATTCATCCTTCTCCTTTCATTGATGTATAGTTCTAGTAATATTATAGGTTTATTTGCAGATTATTGCAACTCATTATAGTAAATAGACTTTAATACCTACTATTATCATATCCCATTTATAATATTTTAAGTATTTTTCATTGATATTATGATATTGGTTAATATATAATTGATATATTAATTAGTTAGAGGTGATATTGTGAATAATATCAATAGGAAAAAAACGTTGGTTTTAGCCCTCTATGCAGGTGAAATAATGTTAAAGAATGGAGCGGAGACCTACCGGGTAGAGGATACGATAATTAGATTATGTAAATCCAAGGGCTTCTCTTATGTTGATGTTTATGTAACTCCAACAGGTATCTTTATTTCTGTAGATAATAAAGGAAATAACCAAGAAGAAATACTTTCTTATATTAAACGTATTAAAACACGCAGTATAAATCTCAACAAGGTCGCTGAAGTAAATAACTTTTCTAGAGAATTCGTGGAGAATGATATTTCTATTCAAGATGGAATAAATGCATTAAAGAGAATAGATCTTTTATTACCTTATCCTCATTATATCCACGCAACATTTGGTGGTTTAGCAAGTGCATTTTTTGCACTATTATTTGGTGCTAATTTTTTAGAATTTCTTAGTGCATTTATTACTAGTATTTTTGTTACCTATACATTGAAATATCTAAATAGTATAGAGTTTCCACCGTTTCTTACTAACACCTCTGGCGGAGTGGTAGCAGCGACTATGGCCATCCTTTTATCTTCTTTGCATCCTGGTATCAATATTGATAAAGTAATAATAGGTGCAATTATGGTTATGGTACCCGGGGTGGCTATGACAAATGCTGTAAGAGACTCTATAGCAGGGGATTTAGTTTCTGGATTAGCAAGAGCTGCTGAAGCTTTAATTATCGCTACCTCCATTGCTTTTGGTGTGGGCTTTGTTCTAAAGCTTTGGATGTATTTTACAGGAGGGAACTTAATATGATGTATATAAATAATTTCATATTTGCCTTTATTTGCACTATTGGTTTTGCAATTCTTTTTAATGTTCCTAAGACATCTTTGATTAAATCTGGATTTGGAGGCGCGCTAGGTTGGACTGTTTTCACCTTATTTAACTATTATTTTGATTCTATTGTTATGGCGACATTTATAGCTTCCCTGATCATTGCTTTAATAGGAGAAGTGTTTGCCATTTTAGAAAAGCGTCCTTTAACAGTCTATATTATTCCTGGTATTGTACCTTTGGTACCTGGATTTGGTTTATATTATACAATGCTTTCTATTTTAGAAAGAGATTATGACCTAGCTATAAGTTATGGTAGTGAATCCCTATTAATTGCTATTTCTATTGCTGGAGCTTTAACAATAGTATTATCTCTAAATTCTTATAGAAAACAAAGAAAAAAGATCTAAGGCAACGATTAGATCTTTTCTTGATTAACAGCTATTTCTGTGATTATTGGCACAAATTTTTTATTTTCTCTTAACCTATTTTCTCTTTTTCTAATTCCTATGAAGCTTAGTGCCATAAATACAAATCCTATTAATGCAATATATATCTCTGTGTTATTTTCAATGCCTATATTAGGCAGAATAGCACTACTTACTAGAATACCCACTATTAATGCTGCTAAAGGAATGACATATATAATAAATGCAGCAGTTAAAACATTTCGGCCCTCCATATCTACCTCTACTCTTTGTCCTACTTTAGCATTTATCTCATTAATAGCATCTATTTCAATCTTCATATTCTCTTGTCCCATTTTACAAGCGTTACAGCTTCCACAGCTGGAATGTCTTTGTATTATTACTTTAGCTGTTTTATTATTGGTTTCTGTTACAACACCACATTGTCTCATCATACTACCTCCTCTCCTAATTAAAAGGGTCTATTGAATATATTCCCAATTAATAAGATCTCTAACAACTACAGAGGCTATTATTAATCCTACTGCAGAGGGTACAAATCCTATACTTCCTGGAATTTGATGTCTAACGGTGCAGGTACGATCCTTATTGGGACATATACAATCAGTTTTACAATCACTTTCGATAACTAAAGGTGTAATAGGTTTTTCTTTTGAGTATACTACTTTTAAATCCTGAATATTCCTTTTCCTTAATTCTTTGCGTATTACTTTTGCTAATGGACAAATGGAGGTATTATAAATATCATCCACAACAAATTTTGTTGGGTCTAGCTTATTACCTGCTCCCATGCTGCTAATAATTGGTATATTCTTTGCTTTACATCTTACAATCATATCAATTTTTGCGGTCACCATGTCAATGGCATCCACAACATAATCATACTCTTCAGATAAAAGCTTATCAGCACTTTGGCTATTATATAGCTCTTTATAACAAACTATTTCTGCTTTTGGATTTATATCAAGAATTCTTACCTTCATCATTTCTACTTTGGACTTTCCAATCGTTGAACGAGTTGCATGAATTTGTCTATTGATATTTGTCAAACAAATATCGTCATCATCTACTAAAATAAACTTTCCAATAGCTGTTCTAGCTAAAGCTTCTGCAGCAAAAGTACCTACACCGCCTACGCCAAAAATTGCAACAGTGCTATTTTTAAGTTTATTTAATGCTTCTGTCCCAATCAAAAGTTCAGATCTTGAAAATGAATGTAATGCCATTTTGCTCCTCCTAATGTGCTGAATAAAGTATTTTAAACTAGTTTCTATCATATAGAATAAATGTTTTTATGTCAACTTCCAATTTAAATAAAAAAAATTCCTTAAACTAGGAATAAATTCTTGTGCTGATATTTAACATTTACCCACCATGCCGTGATCCGATTGTTTTGAAACCTGCTATAGCAGGTGGGTATCCTGCTATTTACTTCTTAAGTCCTTAATGTGTTAAGGCATTTAATCCATAAATAAACTAGAATTCCCAATGTAATTGTGTTGGCTCAAAACGTGATCGAATTCACGCACACAGTAGGTATTTAATACCATGATAGCATAATTATGTAAATATTTCAATTAATCAATTTATCCTTATCTATTTTGTATTCCTTCTATTACTCCTAATGTCATGATTAAATTAAGTCAATAGCAGTTTTCTATTCATCTTACTCTGACTATTTTATTATGCTCTTTTAGTATATAAAATATGTTTATTCTATTATAAAAATAATCTTAGCTTTTGAAATTATTACTAACTTTTTTTAAAACCCCTATTTACTATGAGTATATAAGTACCTATAGATAATAGGGGTTTTTTAATTAGGATTCTTCTATTACTGCAATATTTAGTTCTTTCAATTGTTTATAATCAGCAAGTGAAGGTGCATTTGTTAAAGGACATGTCGCATTCTGAGTTTTAGGAAATGCGATGACCTGCCGTATATTTTCCTCTTGTGTTAAAAGCATTACTAATCTATCTAAACCATAGGCAATCCCACCATGGGGAGGTGTGCCGTATTGAAAAGCCTCTAATAAAAACCCGAACTTTTCCCAAGCTTCTTCTTCGCTAAAGCCTAGTACTTGAAACATTTTTTGCTGTAGCTGTGATGAAAAGATTCTTATACTTCCTCCTCCAATTTCGTGACCATTAAGTACGATATCGTAGGCTTTGGCTCTCACCTTCTCTGGAGCCGTATCTAATAACGCAATATCTTCATCCACAGGAGCTGTAAATGGATGATGTTTTGCAACATATCTATTGTCCTCTTCGTCATATTCTAACAATGGAAACTCTGTTACCCATAATAGACTATACTCATTTGGATTTAGTAATTTTAATCTTTTTGCTATTTCTAGTCTTAAATGTCCTAATGCATTGGTGACAACATCCAGCTTGTCAGCAACAAAAAGTAGTAAGTCTCCTGTTTTTCCATTGGTGATTTCTAAAAGATTTTTTAATTCTTCTTCATCGAAGAATTTCGCTATCGGAGATGTAATACCATCCTTGGTTATTTTCATCCACGCTAATCCTTTAGCACCATAGGTTTTTGCAACTTCTTCTAAACTGGTAATGTCTTTTCTACTGAAGGCATCTTCATAGCCCTCAATGTTTATGGCCTTAACAAATCCTTTATTTTCTACTGTTGAAGAAAATACCTTAAAGCTAGAATTCTTTACAATACCAGATACATCCACTAATTCAAAACCGAAGCGTATATCAGGCTTATCAGATCCATAGCGTTCCATAGCTTCTTTATAGCTGATTTTCTTTATTGGCAGCTTCATTTCTATATTAAGCGCATCTTTAAAAATCCTTTGTAATAGTCTTTCATTTACTTTCATAATATCATCAATATCAACAAAGGACATTTCACAATCAATTTGAGTAAATTCTGGTTGCCGGTCAGCTCTAAGATCCTCATCACGAAAACATTTTACTATCTGAAAATATTTTTCCATTCCAGAAACCATTAATAATTGTTTGAAAAGCTGAGGTGATTGCGGTAATGCAAAAAACTTACCTGGATTCACTCTACTGGGAACTAAATAATCTCTAGCACCTTCTGGAGTTGTTTTTGTTAGCATTGGAGTTTCAACTTCTATAAATCCTTCCTCCATCAAAAAGTTTCTAACAATATTGGATACCTTAGACCTAAAAACTAAATTGCTCTGCATAGAAGGCTTACGAAGATCTAAATAACGATATTTTAATCTTAAACCTTCTGAAACATCATCATCATCTTTAATATAAATAGGAGGTGTTTCAGAAACGTTTAAAATTTGAAGTTCTTCAGCAAAGACTTCAATTTCTCCAGTAGGTAGGTTTGGATTAATAGATTGTCTTTTTCTAACCTTTCCTCTTGTAGCTACCACATATTCTGATCCAATTGTCTCAGCTTTTTCAAAAGCTTCTAAAGAAATATCTTTATCAAATACTATCTGTAGTATTCCAGAACGGTCTCTCAAATCTACAAAAATCAAGCCCCCTAAATCTCTTCTCTTTTGTACCCAACCGTTTAAAACAACCGTTTCGTCTATATTTTCTGAGTTTAAGGTTCCACACATATGGGTTCGCTTTAGTAACATGGAAGACATTTTCCCCTCTCCTTATTATAAATATTTACTTAAGTCTTTCTAGTAATAGACTGTCAATTTCCTGGATGCTTATTGTTTCTTGTTCTCCATTTGTCATGTTCTTTAATATGACAATTCCTTTAGCAAGTTCATCTTCTCCTACAATGATACTATAATCTGCCATCATTTTATCAGCATACTTAAATTGTGCCTTCACACTTCTATTCATATGATCTTGGTCAGCTTTTAAGCCTACAGCCCTCAACTTATTTAATATTTCAAAGCCTTTAAGGTTAGCTGCTTCTCCCATTGTTACAATAAACACATCAAATGTCTTCGGTTTTGGTATCTCTATACCCTGTGTATCTAAGGAAAGAATAGCTCTTTCTAAACCCATACCAAAGCCCACTCCTGGTGTAGTAGGTCCTCCACAGTCCTCAACTAGTTTATCGTATCTTCCACCTCCGCATAGAGTACCTTTTTTCCCAGCCTCATCTGTTATAATTTCAAAGGCAGTTTTGGTATAATAATCTAGTCCTCTGACGATTTTTGCATCAACGATATAGTCGATCTCAGAAGCCTTTAAATATCTCTTTAATCCTTCAAAATGATCCTCACATTCTTTACAAATATGATGTAGCATCAATGGTACGTCTTGTATTTGTTCTTGACATTTATCAGATTTACAGTCAATGATTCTCATAGGATTTCTTTCAAACCTACTTTGACAGGTTGTACATAAATGCTCCAGTCTATCTTTTAAATATTGTTGTAGTTGTTGGTGATAATCTTTTCTACACTTTGGACATCCGATATTATTAATACGTAGTTCCAGCTTTTCTATTCCCATTTTTTTATAGATAGTCATAGCAAGGTTGATTACTTCTGCATCAACAGATGGATTTATAGCTCCAAATACCTCCACCCCAAATTGATGATGCTCTCTATACCTTCCAGCTTGAGGTTTTTCATAGCGAAAAACTGGAATAATGTAAAATAGCTTTGTTGGTTGTGGTTCAGTATAAAGTTTATGTTCAATGAAAGATCTAACTACTGGTGCCGTCCCTTCTGGCTTCAGAGTAATACTTCTACCACTTCGATCTTCAAAGGTATACATTTCTTTTTCAACAACATCAGTTGTATCTCCTATCCCCCTTACAAAAAGCTCTGTGTGTTCAAAAACTGGGGTCCTTATTTCAGTAAATCCGAAATTTTTAGCAACCTCTCTAACAGTATTTTCTACATAATGCCATTTATATACCTCTGCAGGTAAAACATCCTGTGTTCCTCTTGGAGTTTTCGTTAACATTACTTTCCCTCCTTTTCTTTCGGTAATGCTATCATAAATGAAAAAACCCCCTATTCCCAATATAAGGGGACAACATATTTGTAACATTATAAATGTTTTCCTAATTATTGTCAATTTATTATTGCAAATGTTGTTTTTTTCTTAATATCATTTCATCCACTCTAGCTATGTATTGCTCCAAATTTTTCACGTTTGGTACTCTTTCTAACCTATTTTCTTTAGGAAACACAATTTTTGATACTGCTCCAGCTCCGATGGCAACTATGGTCTGTTTCTCTTCCATAATTTGTATGTTGTAAATGCATTCGTACCCCTCTTTTGCATATCCAATATTTTCTAAATTTCCAACCATGTGTTTTTGTCTGTACATATAATATGGAATTAAACCCATTTTTCTTGCATGGTTTTCAGTTACTTTCAACATTTCATGAATATCTCTGGAACCATTATTGTTTTTATACTGTTGCTCCTTTAGTTCTGATGCATTTTTTATTGCTAAGGTATGTACTGTAAGGTTGTTAGGTGCTAATTTTGTAATGTGCTCCATAGTATTAAGAACCATATCTACATTTTCTCCTGGTAACCCAATAATGATATCCATATTGATGCTATAAAATCCTACATCTTTTGCAATCTTATAGGCCTCGATGGTTTCAGCTGTAGTGTGGTTTCTACCAATCTCTATTAAGGTTTGATCATTCATTGTCTGAGGATTAATGCTAATCCTAGTTACCCCATTTTTCTTCAACAAAACAAGCTTTGCTATGTCTATCGTATCAGGTCTTCCTGCTTCAACAGTAAATTCTTTTAACTCAGATAAATTAAAATTAATAAATATAGTTTTTATTAATTTGGATAATTGTTCAAGATTTAATGTAGTGGGGGTTCCCCCACCGATGTAGATAGTCTCAATTTTTTTCTTTGTTTTATTAAGCAACTCTGCTGACGCAACTATCTCCTTACATAGTGCTTCTATATATGTATCAATGCTATCCTGATATCTCTTAAATGGATTTGATGGAAAGGAACAATAGCTGCATCTGGTGGGACAAAATGGAATGCTAATATATATACTTATTTTATCCTCGTTTATTGGATACAGGTATTTATGTTCAGTAGCTGCTACTTCCACCAAAAGTAGTGCTTTTTCTTTTTCTATAAAGTACTCTTCAGTTAAAATAGTAATAATTTCAATTGAGTCTAACCCTCTCCCCCTCAATTCATGCACTATTTTTGTTGGTCTTATGCCAGTTAAGATTCCCCAGGGAAGACTAACTACTTTGCTTCTTTTTAATAATTGAAAAATACTAGTTTTCATCAGTTGCTTTTTCTTTTTAGTATTTTCAAAAGGATTTTTATCAAAGAAAGCTTGTTTTTCAACTTTTGCTTTTTCACCGTCTATTCTTCCTTCTGATATTACCTTAATAATATTTCTATTCAAAACTAGCTTATTTATAATAATATCATCATTTGTATTCTCTAGCATTGTGATGTCAGGTTGATTAGTTAAAAATTCAATATCTTCCTGTTTATAAAAAAGCTTTAATAATTCTTTCAACTCGTATTCATAATGATGGCCTTCTATAAAAACTTTTACCATGGGCATGAGTACTCCTACAACTAATAGTTTCTTTGCATCTCATCTTTGATTTGTTTAACATATGTATCACTAATTCCTAATTCTCTTGCAATCGTTTGGTCTGACAATCCTGCATAATTCATCTCTAGAAAATCCTCTGTAACTATATCAAAGAGTTTTAGGTCCTTTAAAGTATAGTTATTATCTTCAGTATTCTTCATAAAATAACCTCCTAAAAATCTTTTTAGGTTATTATTACCTACATTTTTTAGGAGTATACTTATCTACTTAATAAATGGATTCGTTGTTTTTTCTATGCCTATACTACTAGCAGGTCCATGTCCAGGGAATACAATACTATCATCATCCAAAGTAAATAGTTTTTCTTTAATAGATTGGATAATAATATCAAAATCTCCTCCAACTAAATCTGTTCTGCCAATAGAGTTAGCAAATAATGTATCACCAGTAAATACATTGTTGTTTACGTGTATACATACACCACCTCTTGTATGTCCAGGGGTGTGTATAATTTTAAGCTTTAAATCTCCTAAGGTCAAAACACTTCCATCCTCTAGAAAACTATCAGCTGTCATTTCTATTACAGGTCCCCCCATTAATGCTGAATAGTTCTTATTTTTGTCCTGTAATAAATTCAAATCTCCTTTATGTACGTAAACAGGTGCATTTGTTTTCTCTTTTAATTCTTGAACACCACCAATGTGATCACCATGACCATGAGTCAATAGTATATATCTTAGGTCTAATTCATTTTTTTGAAGGACTTCCATTATCTTATCAGCATCGCCACCAGGATCAATAACAGCTGCCTCATTAGTTTTCTCATCTGCTATAACATAACAGTTTGCTCCATATACACCAGCTATCACTTTTTCTAAAAACATTTTCAGCCTCCTACTAAAATAATTTTTTGCTGTCAATTAGCATTGTTACAGGACCATCATTAATTGAATGCACTTGCATGTCAGCTTGAAATATGCCTGTTGCCACTTCTATTCCTGTGTTTCTGCAAAAACTTACAAATTCCTCGTATAAATCTTCTGCTTGGAGTGGTTTTGCCGCATCAGTAAAGCTTGGTCTTCTTCCCTTCCTACAATCTCCCATAAGAGTGAACTGAGATACAACTAATAGTTTACCTTCAACATCAGTTACAGATAGGTTCATTTTATCATTTTTATCTTCAAAAATTCTTAGATTCATAATTTTCTCAGCTAAATATTTAACATCCTCCGATGTATCATCATGTCCAACACCTAAAAACACTAATAAACCTTTTTTTATCTCTCCTGAGATTGTGTTGTCAATAACCACTTTACCTTCACTAATCCTTTGAATTACAGCTCTCATACCTTCCTCCTTAACTTATGTTATTACTCTAAATACATCCAGTACGCCCTTTACTTTTTTAAATTTTTCCATCAATTTATTTAACTCTTCAATACTGTTTACCTCTAATACCAGATTCAAAAGAGCAATTTTTTCTTTGTTGGTTCTTGCATTTAATGCATTTACAGTAACCTTTGCATCAGATAAAATATGCGTTAGCTCTGATAATAATCCTTTGCGATCTGCAGCTTTTATCTGTATCTCTGCTTGGAAAGAAATGGCCTTACTGGTGTCCCATTCAACTTCTATAAATCTTTCTGTAGTTTCAGTATTATCTAATAGATTTGGGCAATCCTTTCTATGAATGGATACCCCTCTTCCTCTTGTAATATATCCAACTATTTCATCACCGGGAACAGGATTACAGCATCTAGAAAAACGTACCATTATATTATCTATCCCTTTTACATTTACTCCTTGACTTGGCTTTGACTTAGTTTTATGTTCATTGTTTCTATGGGTAATGGAAATGTCCTTTTCTACTGTATCTTGAATCTGTGGAATATCTTTTTTAATACTATCTTTAATTTTGGGTATGACTTGTGCTAAGGTTATACCCCCATAACCAATAGTGGCATATAAATCTTCCTCATTGCTTAAACTTAATTTTTTTGCGATAGTTGTCAACAGCTTAACTTGCAAAGCTTCAATGGGGTTTAATCCTTGTCTTCTTACTTCTTTTTCAAGTATTTCTCTACCTCTACTTACATTTTCTTCTCTTCTTTCCTTTTTGAACCATTGCTTGATTTTAGATTTTGCTTGAGAACTTTTTACAATTTTCAACCAATCTCTACTAGGGCCGTTACTATTACTAGATGTTAATACCTCAACTATATTTCCATTTTTCAATTTATAATCAATAGGTACAATTCTTCCATCTACTTTAGCTCCAACACATTTGTTCCCTACATCTGAATGTATTTTATAGGCAAAATCAATAGGAGTTGAACCTGTAGGAAGATTTATTACCTTCCCTTTAGGAGTAAACACAAATACTTCATTGGTAAACAAGTCAATTTTTAAAGATTCCATAAATTCTTTTGGATCTTTGGTTTCCTTCTCCCACTCTAACATTTGTCTTAACCAGGATAATTTATCGTCTATATTTGTTTCTTCATCAGTATTTATATTTTCCTTATATCTCCAATGGGCTGCAATTCCATATTCTGCAATTTGATGCATTTCCCAAGTTCTTATTTGTATTTCAAAAGGATCACCTTTGGGACCAATCACTGTAGTATGTAATGATTGATACATATTAGGTTTAGGCATAGCTACATAATCCTTAAACCTTCCTGGAATTGGTTTCCACATAGTATGTACTACTCCTAATGCTCCATAACAGTCCTTAACAGTATCCACTATAATTCTAACCGCTAAGAAATCGAAAATCTCATCAAAGGATTTTCCCTGATAGGTCATTTTACGATAAATACTGTAAAAATGCTTAGGTCTACCTGAAATCTCATTTTCTATATTAAATTGACCTAAATTGGTTTTTAATTGCTTAATAACTTCATTAATAAATTCTTCTCTATCTCTACGTTTTTTTGCTACCTTTTCTACTAGTTCATAATATCCTTCTGGATCTATATATCTTAGACATAAATCCTCTAGCTCCCACTTTATCCTAGAAATCCCTAGTCTGTGAGCAACTGGTGCAAAAATCTCTAATGTTTCTAATGCTTTTTCTTTTTTCTTTTCATCTGTTTGATATTTTAGTGTTCTCATGTTGTGTAATCTATCAGCTAGTTTTATAAGTATCACTCGAATATCTTTAGCCATTGCAATAAACATTTTGCGCAAATTCTCAGCTTGTCTTTCTTCTTTCGATTCAAAGGAAAGTCTCGTTAGTTTTGTAACACCTTCAACTAATTCAGCTATTTCTTCTCCAAATTCATCTTTTATCTTATTATAATCATAGCCTGTATCTTCTATAACATCATGTAATAAGCCAGCTGCAATAGTTGTGCTGTCCATTTGCAACTCTACAAGGGTTTTTGCTACTTCAACTGGATGGACAAAGTATCTTTCTCCAGATTTTCTATATTGTCCTGCATGTGAATTTTCTGCAAAGTTATAAGCTTTAATAATAAGCTCAACATCACATTGAGGATTATATTCTTCAATCATTGTTATTAAGTTTTCTAACATAATATATCACCCACTTAAGTAGCATTCCTTCGATTTTTATACTTGTATTTTTATATTTTCTGTAGATTAATTGTAATATTTACAACTGTTATTCATCATAAGCAATTAAAGTCTTTATATTATAAGGTTCTAATTTATTTCTACCGTTTAAAAATACAAGTTCTATTAGAAAATTCATTGATACAACTTCTCCACCCAATGCTTCTATCAGTTTTGCCGTAGCTAACATAGTTCCACCAGTTGCTAATAGGTCATCTACAATAGCTACTTTTTGCCCAGGCTTTATTGCGTCTTTATGGATTTCTAAAGCATCCATCCCATATTCTAACTCATATTCATGACGTAGTGTTTCTCCTGGTAGTTTATTAGGCTTTCTTACTGGAACAAATCCAGCACCAATCTTATAGGCAACTGGTGCTCCCACTAAAAACCCCCTAGATTCAGGACCAGCAACTATATCTACATCTAAGCCTTTTAGTTGTTCTGATAATGCATCCACCATATACTTAAATGCTTCTTTGTCCTTTAGTAGGGTTGTAATGTCTTTAAAATTAATCCCTTCCTTAGGAAAATCTTGTATTTCTCTTATTTTATTAGCTAAATTCATGGATACTTCCTCCTTTTATACTGGATAACCATTTTTTCTTTAGATCTAAAAACTCATTATATAGATTATTATAGTACTTATATTTACAAAGTTCTTCTATATTAATTTTTTTGTTTACTGGTAAAAGTACAATTTCGCATTTATCTTCCTCAAGAATATAGTCTATAAGCTTTCCTTCTTGAAATATTTCAAGTGCATACTGTAAATGTTTTTCATTTATATTCGTTAATAAATTCTCTTCAAGTGTTGTCATAAAGAAATTCATATTGAAATTCAGTAAATCTTTTTCCTTCTTTAGAGATTTATAAATAGTTATTAAGATCTTTCTCGTAGGAATTATATTTTTTAATACCTCAATATTGTCTTTTTCATCTTGGTCACTATAAAGAAAAGTGGTGTTTTCATTATTATTTCTATATAAATAATAGTCATAGTCTATTTTTCTAAAGAACATATCATATACAATAATACTATTATATATTTTAAATTGTATTTTATCAATATTAGGATTAATAACGATGTGTATTTCATTACTTTTACAATCATCTGCTGCTTCGTTATAAAATATTCTAAATTCCTTTTCCATTGTTTTTTCTCTGATTTCAGTTAATTTCATTAATTCATTAGCCTGTTGTAATGTATTCACCAGTATTAATAAGTTTCTCTGGTTTTCTAGAGCCTCTACTATGAATTCTTTTTTATTGCTAACCCTTTTGATAGCTATTCTATCTAAAAAACTTTCTGAAGAGATGTTTGGATAATGAAATAAAAAAAAGTTTTTATAATATTCCTTAGCTATTAAAGATTTTGATAGCGTATTACTTTTCAATACTTTCAAATCCTTCACATTCAGCTGAATTTTTTTCTGTCCGTTAAAAATATTATATTCTGGGGTGAAAATTATACTTATTTCATCGTTTCCTGATATAATATCGTTATATTTCCCTAGGTTAAAGCCAATAGTATCAAATTCCTTATTTGTTTCTTTTACTTGCATTTTTAAATGTTTTCCTTCTAGCCCTACTGATTTCATAGCTTTAGGTTTGAGGTTGAAATTTATAAATCTAGGAGACATGTTTCCTAAACCAAAAGGCTCTAACTTTTCTAATTCTTCTAGTAGACTGTCTTCTATTTCTTCTAAAGCAATACAGCCATCAGAGGATAATTGAGGTATTAAATCATCCTCTGTCAAAGCTTTATCCGCTATATTATTCATGTATTTACGAAATAATTCTATGTTCTCTGTATATAAAGACAACCCCGCCGCTTGTTGATGTCCACCAAATTTTATGAGCATCTCCTTACATTGACTTAATGCTTGAAAAAGGTCAAAGCTAGGGATACTTCTTCCTGAACCTTTACTTATACCTTCTTCTACCCCCAGTATAATAGTAGGTTTGTAGTATTTTTCTACAATTCTTGAAGCCACAATTCCAATGACACCGTGATGCCAATTTTCATTATATAAAACTAAAACTTTTTCTTGTTGATAGTTATTATTAGACTCAATCATTTTTATTGCTTCATCTAATATTTGTCTTTCAATTTGCTGTCTATTGTGGTTTTCTTTGTCTAAGATTTCAACTAATTTTGTTGCTTCTTGTAAATCATTTGTAGTTAATAAATTCACTGCCATATTTGCTGACCCAATCCTGCCTGTTGCGTTAATTCTAGGTGCTAGCCCAAATCCCACATGACTAGTGTTAAGTTTTTTTCCTTGCAATCCACATTGACGAATAAGCGCTTTTAGACCTATATTGCTAGTGTCGGCTAAATATTTAAGGCCGTTTTTTACAAAAATACGATTTTCATCAACTAAAGGTACAATATCTGCTATAGTTGCTATGGCTACAATATCTAAGTAATTTGAGATGCTATTAAGAAAATCTTTTTTTGGCATTAAAGCTTGTATAAGCTTTAATGCCACGCCACATCCACATATCATGTCAAATGGATATTCACATTTAGTTTGTTTAGGATTGATTATAGCCAAAGCCCTAGGAAGAATATCATGACAGTGATGATGATCAGTGATAATCATATCTACTCCTAGACTGTTAGCATAATCTACTTCTTCTACTGACGTTATACCACAATCCACAGTAATTATTAAGTTTCCTCCTTGATCACTGATTTTTTTTATGGCCTTTTTATTGATTCCATATCCTTCTTCCATTCTATCAGGGATATAAAACTCTACTGGATATTTTACAGAGTCAAAGTATTTTTTCATGATAGAAATACTGGCAACACCATCTACATCATAGTCTCCATAAATCCAGATAGATTCTTTTAGCTTCTGTGCCTGTGTTATCCTGTCTACAGCTTTTTTCATATCTTTTAATAGAAAAGGATCATGAAGTTCATTTAAATTAGGGTCCAAAAAAGCTTTTGCTCTATTTATTTCCTTGAACCCTCTATTTAATATTATTCCAGCCGTTGCTTTAGTAATATGTAACTCCTTTGCTAATAGCTCTATGTCAACATCATTATTCTTTCTATATATCCAATTCTTTTTTTGAATCTCCACATCACTTCACCTGCTTTATTCTATTATAGTAGTAGTTCATTTTTTGTTAAAACTGCTTAATAGTATAGAAATAATAATTCCTACACCTAGTATGCTGGCCAATACATACCCTATGATACCAAAAACAGAGATGCCCCACATCATTGGTCCACTTGTGTTTTGTATGATTAAAGAAGACCCTACAATAAGGGCAGAGCTTATTAGGCTTAATGATAACTTATTGGTCATTCTGTTTAACTCATCTTGTAATTTATCAAAGCCAATTTGTTCTAATTGAAATTTTATTTCATTGTTTTCAACTTTTTTTAGTAAATTCCTGATTTGCTTAGGTAAGTATTTTATCCCATACAGAATTTCTTCGGAGTAATCCTTTAATTCACCAATTAGATTTTTAGGGTTTAATCGATGTAGGTATATTTCTGTAGCAAAATCCTTAGCTATATTAGATAAACTAAACTCAGGGTTTAAGTATTTAACGCTTCCTTCAAAGGTTACAATGGCTTTTAATAAAACAGTAAACTGGGATGGTAGCTTAACATTATTACTGTAAGCTGTTTCCATGATTTTTTTCAGTGCTTCTCCTAGGTTCAACTTATTTAATGGCATGTTATAATATAAATTGATTAAAAAGGATATATCTTCCTTCAATCTTCTTATATTAGTTTTAGAACCAATTGCGTCAATCTCCATTAAAATATTTACTATTTTTTCAACATCCCTTCTAGTTGCTGCAGTAAAAAGACTAGAGATAAAGGACATAGTTCCTTTATCTAAATATCCGACGATGCCAAAATCAATAAAGGATATTTTCTTAGGTCCCACGGCAAAAATATTCCCCGGATGTGGATCACCATGGAAGAAACCATAGATAAAAACCTGCTTCATAAAGCAATGAGCACTAATAGTAGCTAATTCTTCTAAATCCCACTTTTGAGATTTGATACTATTGATGTCCATTATTTTTACTCCGTATATTCTTTCTAGGGTTAATACTTTTTTTGATGTATAATCCCAATAGACCTTTGGTATATGTATATCCTTGTCATTTTTAAAATGCGAATAAAACTTTTCGGCATTTCGTCCCTCTAATGAATAGTCCAGTTCCCTAGTAATTACATAACTAAACTCATCAACAATTTCCATAAGATTGTAAGGCTTTTCTTTGTCCATGTGTTCATCTAATAGTCTGGCTAAATTATAAAGAATATCAAGGTCTCGTTCAATAACTGCTTTTATATAAGGCCTTTGAATTTTTACTACAACATTTTCTCCAGTTTTCAATGTTGCTTGATAAACCTGTCCAATAGATGCCGATGCCATAGGAACTCTTTCAAAGTTTTTGAAGGAGTCTTCTAAATTTATTTTCATTTCTTTTTCAAATACTTCTTTTGCCACCTCAAAAGGAAAGGGCTTGACTTCATCCTGTAATTTTGATAATTGATTTACAATCTCTTCAGGAAAGATATCTCTCCTTGTGCTGATAATTTGACCTAGTTTAATAAAGGTTGGTCCTAGATCCTCACAAGCCATTCTTAGCTTTTCTCCATCCGTTAACTGCTTTTTATATGGTTTAATATTTAGAATAAATTTCGGTATATAACCCTTTTCAATAAGTTTTTCAGCAGCAAAAGTAAACCCATATTTGACTAAGACCTCGCCGATTTTTTTATAACGTTTCAAGTTTTTATACTTTGTCCCAATACTACTCATGTAATCAACTCCAACAATAAGTATTGTTAAATCTGAGTTTCATAATTCATAGTAAAAAAATGGTAATAATACTTATGTTTTGTATTATTACCACATTGTAAAAAGTTATCTGTGTTTCTGCCTTCAAAAATAAATACTAGTATCCATCTTCTAATTCATGGCTGGGCTAATGATAAAACTTCTTATGCTGCTTTTCCTTCAGCATTACCCAAACTGGCGTTGCAATAAATATGGAGGAATAGGTACCACTTATTACTCCAGCTATCAATGGTAGAGCGAATACCTGTATTTGTTCTACCCCTAGTATATATAAGGCAATAATTGTGATTAATGTTGTTAATGATGTATTAATTGATCTAGTAATCGTCTGAGAAATACTGTCATTTGCTACCTGTTCATAATTTGATTTTTTAATAAATTTAACATTTTCTCTAATTCTATCAAATAAAACAATAGTATCATTGATGGAATATCCTAGTATTGTCAGCATAGCTGCAACAAAAGGGCTATTTACTGGTATTCTAAAAATCGAATATACAGCAAGTACAATTAGTATATCATGAATTAATGCTACGATGGCAGCAATCCCAAATCTGAATTCAAATCTATAGCTTATATAGATTAGCATTCCTATAGCAGAAATAATCATTGATAGAAAAGCCCTATTTTGTATTTCACGCCCTATAGCTGGTCCAAATTGCTGTGCTCTCAAAGGTTCATTTTCTTCAAGGTTATATTTTTCTTTAAACTGCTGAAAGATTTCTCCTCGAGTGCTGCTATCAAAATCATCAGTACTTCTTATCTGTAGAATGGTTCTCTCTGGACCTAACAAATTAATACTGGCGTTAGGATCATATTGATTGGTTATTTCTCTTATTTCTGAAACTTCAACTTGTTGATGTAGCTCAATCTCCATTAAGGCTCCTCCGGTAAAATCTATTCCTAAATTTATACCGTTAATCATAGCTAAAAGAAGACCTAAAGCAATAATGACACTTGATATAGTAAACCATATTTTTTTCTTTTCAATAATTTTCAATTTCATTACCCCCTTAAGCTCCAAACAACTTGTTGTTTTTTGTTATATTCATTCCTACGATTAGTTTCAATAAAAATTTAGTGATAACAATAGCAGTAAACATACTTACTAAGATTCCTATAATTAGGGTTATTGCAAATCCCCTAATAGGTCCCGTACCAAATTGATACAAAACAACACCTGCAATAAGGGTAGTAATATTTGAGTCTAAGATTGCTCTAATGGCTCTCTTAAATCCAGAATCTATAGCTGACCTTACTGTTTTACCAACTCTTAGTTCTTCTTTTAATCTTTCAAAGATGATTACATTGGCATCAACAGCCATACCAATAGACAATATTAAAGCTGCAATACCTGGTAAGGTTAAGGTAGCATTTAACAAGACAAGTATTGTTAGTACTAATATAATATAAATAGTTAAAGCTATATTTGCTACTAGTCCAGGAATTCTATAATACACCAACATAAATAGCAATACAAGAAAGAGACCTATTTTTGCAGCAGCAATACTTCTATCTAAAGCATTTACTCCTAGGGTAGCTGTAATAGTCGAGGTTTCCACTTCATTAAGATTTACTGGTAATGCTCCCCCTCTAATCAGGGCGGCTAATTGAGAAGCTGACTCAACTGTAAAATCTCCACTAATAAAGCCCTGGCCATTTGGAATCATATTTCTAACCATAGGACTAGAAATAATCTCGTCATCTAAAATGATGAAAATTGGCTCTCCTATATGTTTACCAGTAGCTTCTGCAAAGTTTCTAGTTCCTTCACTATCAAACTCTAATTCTACCACTGGATTAGCTTCTCCACTAATAAAAGTTGCTTCTGCCTTTCTAACATTGGAACCAGTTACAACTACTTCTCCTTCGGTAGTAATAAATTGTAGTTGAGCCGTTCTTCCAATCATGTCTAATGCTTCTTGGGCATTTTCTACTCCTGGTAATTCTACTCTGATTCTTTTATCTCCTTCTCTAACAACATAGGGTTCTGTAAGTCCCATTGCATCAACTCTACGTCTAAATACTTCTATGGTTTGGTTGATAATTTGATCAAGTTCTTGCCCCGAGGCATCTGTATCAGCCTCATAAACTACATAAACCCCACCTTTAATATCCAGTCCCTGCTTTATAGCATCTCTAATAGGTCTTATTGTTAGCTCTCCAACCCTTAGACCTTCGAATGCAGTAAAAGCTGCTAGTCCAACAATTGCTATTATTACAAGAAATAGTATTGCGTTTTTTACTTTCACTTATTATTCCTCCCAACGTTTACTTCATATCATAAGTATAATTATATATGGTTCTAATGAACCCGTCAACAAATTGACATTCTGTTTTATTATACTATCTTTTTTGACCACAACCTTCAGTTAATATTTGGCATGTTATTTCGGTTTATGCTGTAGACCATATTTTACATATCCTTCAGCTGATTCTATTAAAGTCTTTTTTTCTTCATCACTTAATTCCCTTATGATTTTTACTGGGGAACCCATAGCTAAAACACCAGAAGGGATTTTCTTACCAGGTGGCACTAAACTGCCAGCACCAATAATGGTTTCACTACCGATTTCTGCTCCATCTAAAATAATGGCTCCCATTCCTATCAACGTATTATTTCCAATGGTACAAGCATGAATAATAGCAGTATGTCCTACAGTTACATAATCCCCAATAATCGTAGGATAAGCTTTACTTATATGTACCACTGAATTGTCTTGAATATTTGTATATTTCCCTATTTCAATATAATTGTCATCTCCTCTTAATACTGTTTTGTACCAAATACTAGAGTTTTCTCCAATATTTACATCACCAATAATATCAGCAGTTTCTGCAATAAAACAACTGGGATGTATTTCTATCCTTTTACCTTCTAAATATTTTAGCATATTTATTCCTCCTGTAAGAGTTTTGCTTGAATGATTAGAGCACATTCAATACGCTTTTTTTCCATTTCACATCCAACTTTATAAGGAATATTTATATTTTGATTAAAATTATATGCATTTGCATGACATCCTCCGCTACAATAAAATTTTGCCCAGCAGTTGTTACAGGCTTCTTTATTATAGACATGAGCATTGGAAAAGCTCTCATAAATAGATGTATTTAAAGTCTTCTGGTGGATATCACCTAAAGAGAATTTTTTGTCACCCACAAATTGGTGACAGGGATACAATTCCCCGTCAGGAGTAACAGCTAGATATTCTGCTCCAGCACCACAGCCCAGTAACCTTTTAATCACACATGGTCCTTGATTTAAGTCAATCATAAAGTGAAAAAAGTTGAAATTCTTATCACTATTTTTTCTTTTTATATATTCCTCTGCTAAATACTCATACTGTTGAAATATCTTAGGCAGATCTTCTTCTTTAATAGCATAGTCATTTTCATCAGTTGCCACTACAGGTTCTACAGAAATATGTTTAAACCCTAAATCTGCTAGATGAAGTACATCTTGAGCAAAGTCTAGATTGTATCTAGTAAAGGTTCCTCTTACATAATAATTTTCATGATTCCTTAAAGATGCCATTTCTTTTAGCTTAGGTACAATTAAATCATAAGTGCCCTCTCCATTAACAGTATACCGCATAAAATCATTTATCTCTTTTCTGCCATCTATACTTAACACAACATTGAACATATTTTCATTTATATACTCCATCATAGTATTGTTAAGTGCAACACCGTTGGTGGTAATTGTAAATCTAATATTTTTATTATATGCTTTTTCCTTTTCCTTACTATAATCTATAATTTCTTTGATGACATTAAAATTCATTAATGGTTCACCACCAAAAAAATCCACTTCAAGGTTTGTTCTGTTTCCAGAATTCAGAAGTAAAAAATCAATTGCTTTTTTCCCAACATCTGAAGTCATTAAGCTTCTTTCCCCCTGAAAGTTCCCTTGTGATGCGAAGCAGTATTTACACCTAATATTACAGTCATGGGCAATATGCAAACACAGTGCCTTTACAACTGTTGTTCTATTTTTAAAAGCCTCATGCTCTAAATAGTTTTCCTGAGAGTATAATAAATTATTATTAATTAAACTATCTATTTCATCCATACATTCTAATATTTCTAATGAACTATACTTGTCCTTCAATATGGCCACAGTTTTTTCTCTCGTTTCTTCAGGATAATAGTCTAAAACATCATATGTTAATGCATCAACCATGTGTACAGCACCACTATTTGTATCTATTACAATATAGATATTCCCTTGAGAAAATTTATGAATCATTTATTGTAGTACTCCTTTCTAATACTCCATCCATAATAGAGTTCAAGAAAAAACAGCAGTTTCATAATACTGCTGCTCTCCTTCTATGTATTTATTGTTTTTCACATTGTTGATTAGCTACTGTACATGAGGTTTTACAGGCAGATTGACAAGAGGTTTGGCATTCGCCACAACCGCCTTTAGCTGCACTCTTTGACAGGTTGGCCCCTGTCAGGGTTTTGATGTGCTTCATAATAAAAGCTCCTTTCCTATATAATGTCCGATAAAATTATATCATAATGTTCAATGAAAAAAAAGTAGATTATTTCATATTTATTCCTATCATACCACCAATGCCTCCCGTTACGGTACAGGTTAAGATTCTATAGTATATCACCTTATCCATAACAAAATCTGTAATGAAAATTTTACTCAGAATAATTAAAAATAGTATATATAGCAATCCTATGAATGCGCCATGAAGCCATCCTCTCTTTTTAATATGCACAGATACATAAATTGCAGCATAGGCTATACTTACTACCATTATAATGGATGTTAGGATAGGGATTACGCCTTCCCCAAGTTTTGTATAGGTAATAATAATAGCACTAATTAAGAAAAATAACAGTGAAACTATATAAGCCCTAATTAATCCTTTTCCATAAATCCATATATTGAAAGTATTGCTTCCACTTCTGACAATGCTACTTTTCATCTCTACACCTCCACAGCTTTTTAATTAATTAGTATGCATGTAGACAGTATTTATTCCCTGATGGTCTAAAAAACTTCAAAAAATACATAAAGCAGTGGATTATCCACTGCTTTCCTAAAAACTTTATTTTGAATTTTCTTCGCTCACTACATTGCCAACAGCCCATTTAGCAATGGTTAATTTTGTTTTGTCAGCTCCCACTTCAATGGTAATGATATCATCCTTAATCTTAATTATATTGCCGTAGATACCACCGATTGTTACTATTTCATCTCCTACTTTTAGACTATTTCGCATATCCTTTGTTTTCTTTTCTCTTTTTTGCTGAGGTCTTATAATCAAAAAGTAAAAAATGGCTAAAAATCCCAATGGTATTATTAAACCGCCAAATTGTTGAAACATATCTTTCCCCCTCTCTAAGTACTAGATTTAATTATTCAACAAATATACTCTATTTCCCTTTTTTTTTGTATAAATTTATTGATGTGAGTTATTTATGATGTTTAGAATTTATACAGTTAATTTCCCCCAAATACTTCCTACTATGCATTATAGCCATATTTCTCGAAAAAATTATCCCTATAGTCTAATAATCTATCCTCATGAATTGCCTCTCTTATATTTTTCATTAATTGAAGTAAAAAATATAAATTATGGTAGGATAATAATCTAAGTCCCAATACTTCATTTGATTTAAACAAATGTCTTAAGTATGCTTTAGAATAATTTTTGCATGTATTACAACTGCATTCAGGATCTAATCCCTGAAAATCTTCAGTATGTTTTGCATTCTTGATAACAACTTTTCCTTGACTAGTCATAGCTGTACCATTTCTAGCTATTCTTGTAGGTAATACACAATCAAACATATCTATTCCTCTAATTACACCTTCCAATAGACAGTCTGGACTCCCTACTCCCATTAGATATCTCGGCTTATTTTTAGGCATTAATGGTGTTGTATGCTCTAAAACTTCATACATCAATGGTTTTGGTTCTCCTACACTTAGTCCACCTACTGCATATCCCGGAAAGTCTAGTTCTATCAAAGCTTCAGCACTTTGTTTTCTCAAGTTTGGATACATTCCTCCTTGAATAATTCCAAATAGACTTTGGTTCTCAAAATTTTTATGGGCTTCTTTACATCTTATGGCCCATCTGGTGGTTCTTTCTAATGAATTCTTTACATAAGTTTCATCAGCAGGATAAGGAGCACATTCATCAAATACCATCATAATATCAGAGCCTAAAGAAGTTTGGATTTCAATAGCCTTTTCAGGACTTATAAAATGCTTTGAGCCATCCAGATGGGATCTGAACTCTACTCCTTCTTCAGATATTTTTCTAAGATCTCCTAAACTAAATACTTGAAAACCACCACTGTCTGTAAGAATAGGTTTATTCCAGTTCATAAATTTATGTAGACCTCCAGCCCGGTCTATCAAATGATGGCCAGGTCTTAAGTATAGATGATAGGTATTGCTTAGTATAATTTGAGATTCTATCTCAATTAATTCTTCGGGGGTCATAGTTTTCACAGTTGCTTGCGTACCAACTGGCATAAATATGGGTGTTTCTATCACTCCACGTTTTGTATGTATCTTGCCTAATCTAGCACCACTTTGCTTGCATTCTTTTATTAGTTCATAGGTTAATGCCATAAACTTTCCTGCCTTTCTACTTGATAAACATTGCATCTCCAAAGCTAAAAAACCTATATTTTTCTTTAACTGCAGTTGCATATGCTTTTAATGTATTTTCTTTTCCTGCTAAAGTACTTACCAACATAATAAGGGTAGATTCTGGTAAATGAAAATTTGTAATAAGATTATCTACCATTTTAAATTGATATCCTGGATAAATAAAAATATCTGTCCACCCGCTACTCTCTATAATTTCTCCTGAAGTCATCACTGCAGATTCTAATGTTCTACAGCTGGTTGTACCTACTGCAATGATTTTGCCACCTTTTTTCTTTGTATCATTGATTGTTTCAGCAGCTTCTTTATTAATCATATAGTATTCGGCATGCATTTTATGTTTTTCTATACTTTCAACTTTAACTGGCCTAAATGTTCCTAAACCAACGTGTAGGGTAATATAGGCAATTTTCACACCTTTTCTTGAGATCTTTTGAAGCAATTCATCAGTAAGATGTAGTCCAGCTGTTGGTGCAGCAGCTGAACCTGTTTCAGTTGAGTAGACAGTTTGATAGCGCTCCTTATCATTAAGCTCTGCAGTTATATATGGAGGTAAGGGCATTTCACCTAGTTGGTCCAAAATCTCCTCAAAAACTCCATGATACAGGAATTTAATAATTCTACTACCTTCATCTCCAATATCTAACACTACTGCTTTTAGTAATCCATTGCCGAATTGAAAGCTACTACCTATTTTTGCTTTCTTCCCTGGCTTTACCAGTGTTTCCCATGTATCTATATCTATTCTTTTTAGTAATAAAAACTCTATTTTTCCTCCAGTAAGCTCTTTTTCCCCAATCAG
This sequence comes from Natronincola peptidivorans, assembly GCF_900111615.1. Taxonomy (GTDB): domain Bacteria; phylum Bacillota; class Clostridia; order Peptostreptococcales; family Natronincolaceae; genus Natronincola_A; species Natronincola_A peptidivorans. The sequence goes on from NZ_FOHU01000001.1 coordinate 438,163, forward strand.
TCTAGCTGGCAGGACTCTAGTATTGTTTAATACTAGACAGTCACCTTCATTTACATGATGAACAATATCGTAAAAATGACTATGGCATATTTCTCCTGTTTGTTTATCCAGTATCATTAATCTTGATTCATCTCTTTTTTCTAGAGGGATTTGAGCAATTAATTCTTCTGGTAATTCAAAATCAAAATCTTTTGTCTTCATTTATAGCTATTCCACCTTTACACCTGTATAATAATGGCTTAGTATTTCTATATAATTATACCCTTCCTCCGCCATTTTTCTTGCTCCATGTTGGCTCATACCTAAACCATGACCAAAACCTTTTCCCCTAAATACAAAAGTGTCCGCTGGCTTTGAAGAAATCGTTTCTGTACTTCTATAGTTTTTGCCATTATAGATTTTAATATTAGAGGGATTTGAAATTTTTGTTACTCCATTTGCAGAAATAATAGATTTATTGTGAAGCTCAATCTTATTCACATTATTTGTGGTGTTTTTCACCATAATATCATGAAGATCATTTGTAGGATTCTCTGCACCATCTACAGTAAACCATGTGCTTCGCAAACCAAAAATTCTTCTACTATTCTCTTTGATTAGAACTTCTGTTCCTGAAGTACCATAGATAGTTAATTCTAATACTCTTCCATTTTCAGAAACAGAGGTTACTTTTATATTATTTACCTCTCCCACAAAAACATTATTTTTTTCCAACATATCTCTGACTTCATTTTTTGTAAGCACTTCAGTCCATGTTGAATTTGGTGCATTTAAAGAAAACTCATCATAAACCCCTAAAATATAAGGTATTGGCTGTGACCAAACGTTTTCACTGTTTTCAGTATGCCCACCACTATTAGCATGATAGAAAGCATTAACAAGCTTGCCATTATGGGTTAACACCCTTGAGGCAGTATCACTTACTGCTCGATTACTATTAGGATGTTCATCGTCATAACCTCCATACACTTGGCTTCTTGTAGTATTGCATAAATCAAACCCTACACTTCTCCACCTGTTGATATTTGATACCGCATAACCTCTAGCTACTACGGCCTGAGCTTTTAGTGCTTCGATCGACCATGATGCTGGCATTTCCCTCGGTACCACGCCGTAGAGATATTCTTCCAGTAGTAGCTTATTTACTATAGACATATCACTATTACTCATTCTTTTAGCCGTAACAGCTCCTCTATAGTTCTTACCATCTATATTTACAATGGTGTTATTGGCTTTATCTTGAAATCCCCGAAAGTAAATATCCTCATTTGAATCAAACATAAATATTGGTTTCCCAAATAAATCTAGCACTTGTACTCTTGTTAATGACGGGGTGATAATTTTTGTTGTTTCACCACTAATCGATTGAATTTCAGCAGCTTTTATTCCCGCTTCCTCTGGATCAGTGTATAAACCTGTAAAAACCTTCCATCCATTTTCATAAACTAAATAAGCTTTATCTTCCATAAAGCTAAGAGAGTCTATTAAATGTTCAGCATCTTGTCGATTATTAAACCCATTACTTATTTGTACGTGATACGGTCCTTGTAAATTAATATTGGTCATTCCATTAGAAATAGGTCCTGTATATTCAAGAAAACTTCCGCCAGTTCCAATATAGTAACTGTCTTTTCTTAAAATAATTTCCTTTGGCTCATATAAATTAAGTATAGTATCAAAATGATCTCCCGAGAATTTTCCTATTTCAAATCCGTTAATAGATTTTAAATGTACTGTTGACTTTGCAGTTCCTTCATAAAATAATCCAATCTCAATATGTAATGGAATCTGAGTTTTATTAAAAGCTAGACCTGTTTGTAAATTGACAAGAGTCATCGTAATAACAATATATAGTAATAAAAACAACCTTGTTTTTTTCATAATAGACTGCTCCCCCTTTAGATTAAGACCTCACATTAGTCAATATATAGCATAATAATAACAATTTCGACAAATCTTATGCTATTCCTTTTTAAAAAAAGAATGTAAATGAATTGTAAAAAAGTTTTTCGAGAGAAGAAGGTTGTTCTCTATTAAAATCCATTTATCTTCTGAAGAAGAAATTTAAAAGCACTGTCAGTAAAATGCTTAAAATAATACTTGTTGCTATTGGAAAATAGAATGTGAAATTACCTTTTTGCATAAAGATATCTCCTGGTAACTTTCCCAATCCAAATTTACTGCCTATTATCATGATTGCTCCTCCTAAAGAAAGCAACAAGCCCATAAATAGTAAAATCCTACCCAACGACTCCATCTATTTACTACTCCTTTTTATATAAAATATTGAAATGATTATACGCTTTTTCTGATACCATTCGTCCTCTTGGAGTACGATTAAGGAATCCTATTTGTAATAAATAGGGTTCATAAACATCTTCAATAGTATTCTTTTCTTCTCCAGTTGAGGCTGCTAAAGTATCAATGCCTACAGGTCCTCCATTAAAATTCTCTATAATCGTCTTTATAACTCTTTTATCAACTTGATCAAGCCCTAAGTCATCTATTTCCAGCAAAGCCAAAGCATCTTTTGCTACAGATTTTGTTATTTTACCATCAGCTCTAACTTCAGCATAATCTCTTATTCTTTTTAATATACGGTTTGCTATCCTTGGGGTTCCTCGAGAGCGGGAGGCTATTTCTATAGCTCCATCCTGTTCGATTTGCACACCTAATATAGTTGCTGACCTTTTTACAATCGTTGTTAATTCTTGTACAGTATATAGATCAAGCTTGCAAATTACACCAAATCTATCTCTTAATGGCGAAGTTAATAAACCAGCTCTTGTGGTAGCGCCTATTAAAGTGAATTTACTTAAGTCAAGTCGGATCGATCTAGCACTTGGACCTTTTCCGATAATGATATCTAAGGCAAAATCCTCCATTGCTGGATAAAGTATTTCTTCAACACTTCGGTTAAGCCTATGAATTTCGTCAATAAAAAGCACATCATTCTCTGATAGATTGGTTAATATAGCTGCTAAGTCCCCTGGTCTTTCTATGGCAGGTCCAGAGGTTATACGTATATTGACGTTCATCTCATTAGCTATGATATTGGATAAGGTTGTTTTACCTAGTCCAGGAGGTCCATATAATAACACATGGTCTAGAGCTTCTTTTCTTGCGCTGGCTGCTTCTATAAAAATCTTTAACTTCTCTTTTATTTTATCTTGACCAATATAATTCTTTAAGTACTTAGGTCTCAACCCATTTTCTATCTGATTGTCTTCCTCTCGAATATTGCTTGTAATAATTCTTTCATTATCTTCCATCAGCATCTTGCTACCCCCACACCTATTTCATTAATAATTTCAAGGCTTCTTTTATCATCTCTTCAGTAGTTAGATTGTTATCTTTAATAGAGGAAAGTATTCTTTCAGCTTCCTGTCTATGGTATCCCAAAGATATCAAAGCATCTACTACTTCATCATTAGATGAAGAATAATCTAATCCACTGTCATAATCTAACTCTAAACCATAATGTTTAACTTTATCCTTTAATTCTAGAATGATTCTCTCTGCTGTTTTTTTCCCTACTCCTGGTGCTTTTGAGATGTTGGCAATATTGTTGTTCATAATATTGTTTGCTAAGCTTTCTGGTGAGTAGGTAGATAATATAGATATGGCTACCTTTGGCCCAACCTTAGACACAGATATTAATTTCTGAAACATGTCTAGTTCCTTCCTTGTGATAAATCCATATAAAGATATCTCATCCTCTTTTAAAACAAAATGTGTGAAAACAGTTACATTATCGCCTTGTTTTATATTGGCTGCACTATTAATACTACTAAAAATACGATATCCTATACCTCCAACTTCTATAATAATCTTGTCTATAATCACATCACTTACTTTTCCCTTAATGTACTCAAACAAAAGAACCCCTCCATCTTCTAATTTTTTATGTCCTTCTGTGTATTACTAAATCCTCCTCTTATGCCCATGATAGCTTAAACACAACACACTGAAGTAACTTAAGCTGCAATCCAATTGCAAAATATCCCTCTGTATAAAATCTCATTTTATTTTAAATAGATCTTTAAAATTACCAGAGTGGGCATGACAAACTGCCACTGCTAAAGCATCTGCTACATCATCAGGTTTTGGAATTTTTTCAAGGTTTAATATTGTTTTTATCATTATTTGAACCTGTTTTTTATCTGCTCTTCCATATCCTACTACACCTTGTTTTACCTGTAGAGGTGTATACTCATATAATTCTTTATTATTATTAGCTGCAGCCAGAACTGCCACTCCTCTAGCTTGACCAACTAATAGAGCTGTTTTTGCATTCGTGTTAAAAAATAACTCCTCGACAACGACTGCTTCTGGAGCATATTCTTGAATTAATTCATCTAATTTCTGATATATAGTTTTTAAGCGTTCAGCAGTAGTATTTCTATTTGTAGTGGTAATAGCACCATATGTGATTACTCGGAAATGATTTCCAGTATAATCTATGATACCATAACCCATTATAGCAATTCCTGGGTCAATTCCTAGAATAATCATTTTTTTTCCTCCAATATTTTGCCTCTATTATTTCATAGTGTAACATATTATCTTGTAAAAATCGATATTTCCAATTATATAAACTATGATTTGGCATGTATATAGTACATTTTCTCTACAAACTAAAATAGATATAGCCATAGTGATACATGGTTATATCTATTTATATCTATTTATATCTATAATTTTTCATCTTTTAACTACTATAATCTTCCAAAAGTTGATAGGCTTCTTCTTTCGTTTTTCTAAAAATCCCTAGTGTTAATTTTTGTTGATCTATATATGGTAAAACCGAAATAGATATTGTAGTTTTTTCTATAATTTTTCTACCTCCAGTTTCATCAAAATAAAAAATAGTTATGTATCCGTCTTGCTGTGTTACAAAGTATTGCTCATAATGCATAGGACAAACTGCGTTCTTCTTTTGGAATAATACTACCTCTTCATTAGAAAAGCTTTCCACATGAAATAATAAATTATTTCTTTGTAAGTATTCCTGTAATCCTTCCTGAGTTAATCCAATCATAGCATTCATTGGGCTTATTCTTTCTTCTAGTGTATTTTGGCATATAGTATATTGTGTTTTATATATAATCGTTGTTTCTTCTCGAATACTAGCCTCATATTGTGTTACAGCTCTTTCTTCATCTGTATAAGCACCTTCGTCTTCTTCATTGGCTTCTAAGTTATTCTCTTGATTCTCCGTAATGGCCTCATAATTTATTTCAGTTCTTTCACTATATCGTTCTGTATATGGTATTTCATGTTCTCTAGGAGATGTTGTTCGATAATATCCAATTAAAAAACCCGTAATAATAAAACTGCAAGCTATAATAAAGAAAAGAATTTTGTAAGGAAACCTTTTTCTTTTTCTAAACATAAAATAACCTCCTTAATCTATCTAGAGGATTATTTTATCCAAATATTAGAAAATTATACTTGCACAGAACTCTCTTTGTCTAATTCCTTATAATTACTATGGTTGTTTTATAATTGCCAATTTATGGATTAATTGATTGCAAACTAAAATGTATGATTATAATTATTATAAAGCATACTAGTTATTGAAGTAAATTAATTATAAAAGTAATTTAAGTTAATTTTTTATGAGGAGTTGGTAGTATGGACAGATTGGCTCTTATTCTAGTTATTGTAGGTGCATTAAATTGGGGATTAATAGGTTTATTCCAATTTGACTTGGTGGCTTCTTTATTTGGTGGACAAGCTTCCTTGTTAAGTCGCGCGGTGTATACACTAGTAGGTATTGCTGGTGTATATTGTATAAGTCTATTATTTAGAGAAAGAACTGCTACAAAAGAATAAAATAGAGGTTTATAGATTTTATAATAAGCGTAGCCTTAAGGCTACGCTTATTATTTGCATTTATCACAATGTCCATAAATCTCTAGTTTATGATCAATTGGTGTGAATTTTGATAATTTTCTTATGTTGCTATTTATTTCTTCCATCGGACAGTAGGCAATCATCTCAGCCTCTCCACATTTCAAACATATTAAGTGATGATGATGACTATCTATATTTAATTCATAACTATTTATACCATTATCTAGATTCACTCTGTTTAATATACCTATTTCTAAAAGCATTTCTAAATTTCTGTAAATAGTAGAAAAATTAACATCTTCATTATTTATCTTTACAGTATTATGTACTTCTGCGGCAGTTAATAAATGCTTTTCTGAATGAAGGAAAGCGTTTATTATTGCTTTTCTTTGGTTAGTAATTTTATAACCTTTTTTCTTAAGTAAAGTATACAAGTCATCCTTCATTCTAACCATCTCCTAAAATGGCGGGAGTACGTGGGAATCGAACCCACCCAAGAGGCTACTAACCCCTCGCGCTGGTTTTGAAGACCAGAGGGCACACCAGCACCCATCTACTCCCATTGCTGAATAAAAATAATATCTTAATCAGACTAATGTATTATAGCATAGATATTTTTTTATAGCAAGGTATCTCTTAAAAATAAACAAATACTATAAATGGTAATTCTTTAATAGGTAGATACGCAGAAGATAATGTTTAGTCCTTTAGCTCTTACGCCAAAGTTCTTTTATCTTCTACTCTTTTAGTTAACCTAATATTATCAAAATGCTCTATTAATGCAACAGCATACTTTCTGCTAGTACATAATAAATCTCTAAATTCCGACAAGGATATACTTCCATTTTTATTAATGTACTCAATTATCAAGTTCCTAGCCTTTATATATGATTTTTCATGTAAGATAATATCTGAATTGATCCTAATTAACTCTTTCCCTAATAGAGCTTCAATGACTTGTTCTACATCTTGTTTCTTATGTGCTGCATTTGCAATTACATCCTCAATTTTGGGTGTAATAAAAGGGTCTTTTAAATATGCATTTTCTATTATTTTTTTAATCTCTAGCTGAGTTTTATTAAAAGTTATCTCAAAATCATTTAACGCTACATACTTTCCTAGTATTTTAATGTTTCTATCTCTTACTAATACATCTAAAAAAGCATCTCCTATTTTACCGCTATTCTTAGGTAATAATCTAGATTTAAATTCTTCTTTTATCATGCCTAATCTTAATGAGTTAGATTGATGATAACTATGCAACAAATCTATTGCTTTTTCTTTTAATCCCTCATAGTAATTTCTATGTAATACAATGGTATCGTTTAATACTATTATTACTTCTTTCTCTTTTAGCTTCTGAAGTAAAGTATGTATATCACCTACCTGTTGTGCTGTAGATTTAGCTAAAAAGTTAATATCTGGGAAATCTTGACTATATCTTTCAATAAGTTTTGCTAAAATATCTTCAGGAGCACCTTTTTCCTTTACAGCTAATTCTTTTATAAGATTATCATCAAATCTTTTATTTTTCTTAGGGTTACTGTCGATTACTATAGCTCCACCAATTGTTTCTAATGGAGAATAAAATCTTACAACAATATGATCACCTTTTTTAACAGCAATAGATTCCTCAAGTCTAAATTGAACAAAACTACTTTCACCTGGTGCTAATTCTTCTTTTTCTAGTAATACAACTCGCGCAAAAATTTCTGTTGAACCATGATATAGTCTAACTCTTGTTCTGTTTTCAAGATTTCTAGAGAGTTCATTCAACATTTTGAACCTAGCATCAATCATCATAGTAGTTTCCATAGAGTTAAGTTGTGCTAAAACATAGCCTCGTTCAATATCTTCGGTTTTTATATTAGCTAAATTAATGGCTACCCTTTGTCCAGCAAATGCTGTAGCTACTGATTTCCCATGAACCTGTATATTTCTAATTCGGACTTTCACATTTTGGGGCAAAATTTCTAATGTATCTTCTACTGATATTTTTCCTTCTAATAAAGTCCCTGTTACCACGGTTCCAAACCCTGTTATTGTAAATACTCTGTCTATTGGCATCCTAGCAGGTGCATTTATGTCTCTACTATCTGTTTCATCTGTTAATTTATCAATAAGATCAATTAACTCTTCTATACCCGTTCCATCAATGGAATCAACAGCTAAAATTTCGACTTTCTCCAAAAAAGTACCTTTTACTTTCTCTCGAATATCTTCTTTAACTAGTTCAATCCAATCATTTTCTACCAAGTTGGCTTTTGTTATTATGATAATCCCTTTTTCTATTTTTAATAAAGATAGTATATCTAAATGCTCTTTGGTTTGAGGCATTACTCCTTCATCAGCTGCGATTACCAGCATAACAATATCCATTCCTCCTGCTCCTGCTAGCATATGTCTTATAAACTTTTCATGTCCTGGTACATCTATAATGCCAGCTCTTTTACCACTAGGCAAATCAAAGTAAGTGAATCCTAGTTCAATAGATATTCCCCTTTTCTTCTCTTCCTTCAACCTATCTGTTTCCCGCCCAGTTAAAGCTTTTATCAATGTAGTTTTACCATGATCAATATGTCCAGCTGTACCAATAACTATATTTTTCAATTTCGTCTCTCCTTTACTACATTAAGATTTTGTTTAAAGCATCACTTATGTTATAAAAGTCTTTCTCTCTAACTGTTCGTAAATCAATAATGATTTGATCCTCTTGAATCCTTGTTATAATAGGGATAGTGTAGTTCCTCAAGCTTTCTTCAAGTTTTGCTGCAGAAATAGTTTTAGGTTTAATCTTTATTACTTTTGTAGGTAATTTTTCTAATGGCAAAGACCCTCCACCCACCTGAGAATAGTCATCTTTTATTTCTATTGATACCTTTAACCCACTAGCAATCAAAATATTATGCAATTGCTGAGCTCTTTCTGCTATTGATATTATAGGTTCAGTTAGCATTCTTAAAGTTGGAATACTATTGATCATTTCTTTTTCATCTAAATACAATTTTAAGGTTGCTTCTAATGCTGCCATAGTAAGCTTATCAATTCTAAAGGCTCTAGTGAATGGATTTTTTTTCATTCTTTCAATCCACTTTTTGTTCCCTACGATGATACCTGCCTGAGGACCCCCTAAAAGTTTATCTCCACTGAAGGTAACGATATCCACACCAAGAGCTACACTTTCCTGCACTGTAGGTTCGTAGGTTAATCCAAATTTTTGTAAGTCTACTAAAACCCCACTTCCTAGATCCTCTATTACCGGTATATTATTTTTTCTACCTAATGCTACTAAGTCCTTTAATCCCACTTCCTCTGTAAATCCTAATATTTTATAATTACTAGTATGTACTTTTAATAAAGCAGCTGTATTCTCACTAATGGCATTATCATAGTCCCATAGATGGGTTTTATTGGTAGTCCCTACATCCACTAATTTAGCGCCACTTTGCTCCATTACATCTGGTACCCGAAAGGAACCCCCGATTTCTACAAGTTCGCCTCTAGAAACTACTACTTCTTTCTCCTTAGCCATAGTACCTAGAACTAATAGGACAGCTGCAGCATTGTTATTGACAACTAAAGCATCTTCTGCTCCAGTTAAATATTTTATTATATCAATTACATGGCTATATCTGCTACCCCTTTTCCCAGTTTCGATATTTAATTCTAGATTTGAATAACCTGCAGCCACAGCCCATACCTTTTCTTTTATCTCATCACTGAGCAGTGCTCTACCTAAGTTTGTATGTAATACAACACCAGTTCCATTTATTACTTCTTTAAGGTTCATCTCTAAGAAAGCCTTGCTGTTGCTTATAATGTCATCTATAAATGATTCTAATTGAAATTGATATTGATTTAGTTCATCTTCTTTCATTTTCAATATCTTATTTCTATTGTATTCAAGGGATTTACGAATAAATTTTACTACAACATTTCTTGGTGTCTCCCTTAATACACCTACTATTCTTTCATTATTTATAAGTTCATCTACTGAGGGTAACTTACATAATATATCTTGTTTATTCATATTAAACGCTCTCCTTAACATAGAAATTTATTAAAGTATAACATATTTATTATTATATTATACTATCATTAATTACATCAAGATTGTTAAATAATGCACAATATTTTAAATTATCTAAAGATTTCTATCATTTATTTTGTCAATATGGAAAAATTGTGTTATTATTATTTTAGATGAATTAAATTTTTTTCATTGGCTATATTTTAAATATAAAGCTTATCAAGTTTAAGGAGGATATAAGTAGGCTGTTTTATGCTTTCTATTTATGTTTTCCTTATTAATGCTTCACACCAATATATATTTATATTTTGGGGGGGTGGTAGTTGCGCAAAAAAATGTTTTATTTTTTACTTTTTTTCTAAAATAGTTTATAAAAGAGGAGGTTTTTTATGTTGGGTTTTGTTAATACAATCGAAAGTCTTAATAGCACAATTAATGGTCTTGTTTGGGGTCCTTATATGTTAATTCTTCTTGTTGGTACTGGAGTATTTTTCTCTTTTAAAACAAATTTCCTTCAAATTAGAGAATTTGGATTTACTATGAAGGAAACCTTAATGAAAATTTTTGATAAGCCAGAGGATTCTCAAGAAGGAGATATCACACCATTCCAGGCACTAGCTACTGCATTGGCAGCTACTATTGGTACTGGTAATATCGCTGGTGTTGCAACTGCTATCGCCATCGGTGGACCAGGTGCAATTTTCTGGATGTGGGTTTCTGCTTTCTTTGGTATGATGACTAAATTCGCAGAAGTTGTACTTGCGATAAAGTATCGTGAAAAGAATGCTGAAGGCAGTTTTGTTGGTGGACCTATGTACTACATAGAAAAAGGTCTTGGATTAAAATGGTTAGCGGTTATATTCTCTATATTTGGTGCGTTAGCAGCATTTGGTATAGGAAATATGGTTCAATCAAACTCTGTTGCTGCAGCTTTAGGTGAGTACAATGTCCCACCATTAGTTACTGGAATTGCATTAGCAGTAGCAGCTGGTGCAGTTATTCTTGGTGGTTTAAAGCGTATCGCTTCTGTAACTGAAAGAATTGTACCAGTTATGGCTGTGTTTTATATAATTGGTGCTGTAATCATATTAATTACTCATATCGGGCAGATTCCAGCAGCTTTTGGATTAATCTTTAAGCATGCTTTTACACCAGCTTCTGCAGTTGGTGGATTTACTGGAGCTGTAGTAATGCAAGCAATGCGTTTCGGGGTCGCTCGTGGTGTATTCTCTAATGAAGCTGGTTTAGGTAGTGCTCCTATTGCCCATGCGGCAGCAAGAACAGATCATCCTGTAAGACAAGGTCTTTGGGGAATATTTGAAGTATTCGCAGATACAATAGTAATTTGTACTTTAACAGCATTAGCCATTATCTCAACAGGCGTATGGAGCAGCGGGGTAACTGGTGCTGCATTAACAACCTCTGCATTTAATAAAGGTCTACCTGGTCCAGGTGGAGTTATTGTTGCAATTGGTATTTTATTCTTTGCTTTCTCTACAATATTAAGCTGGGCGTATTATGGAGAAAAATGTGCAGAACATATTTTAGGTTCTGGCATTAACAAGTTTTATAGAATTTTATGGCTACCATTAATCATAGTTGGTGCAGTAGGAAGCTTAGACCTTATTTGGGATATAGCTGATACATTAAATGGTTTAATGGCTGTACCAAACTTAATAGGTCTATTGGGATTAAGTGGTGTTGTAATTAAATTAACTAAAGAGTTTTTTACAGAAAAACTAGGTAGATAAAATAATCTTATATTAGTCTATATTAAAGCCAGGGAATCTAATGTTTCCCTGGCTTTTTAAAGCTAATTATTTTATAAAAATTGTATACTGGCTTTTGTCTATAACCTTTCCTACAATAGCAAATTCATTCTTATTAATCATTTTTAAATTATCCATAGCTTTCCCAACATCATCTTGAGAAATTGCCAGTAGCAGCCCTCCAGATGTTTGAGGGTCATATAATAAATCTATAGTTACTTCTTTTATTTGTTTTTCAATTTTTATTTTCTCTTCTATATAATTTCTATTAGCATACATCCCTGCAGGTATTATCCCCATTTCGGCATATCCATCTGCTCCTTCAATCATAGGTATTTTTTCACTAAAAATCTCTAAGGAGACATCACTACCCTTTGCCATTTCATAGGCATGACCTAATAATCCAAAACCTGTAATATCAGTGCAGGCAGACACATCTAAATTTTTTACTGCTTCAAATGCATATTTATTTAGTGTTTTCATAGTGTTAATAGCTATGTCATATTCTTTTGAAGTAGCTAAGCCAGCTTTTATAGCAGTATTTAGTATACCCGTTCCAATAGGCTTTGTTAAAATTAGGTAATCTCCTACTCTTGCATTACTATTTGTCCAAATTTTACTTGGATGTATGATACCTGTAACAGAAAGTCCATATTTCGGCTCTTCATCCTCTACGGTATGACCTCCCACCAATATTGCACCTGATTCAATAATTTTATCCGCTCCACCTTTTAGTATTTCTTTTAAAATTTCTTTTGATAGACAGCTAGGGAAGCAAACAATATTCATTGCTGTAATTGGCTCACCACCCATAGCATAAACATCACTTAGAGAATTTGCTGCTGCAATCTGTCCATAAATATAAGGATCATCAACAACTGGAGTAAAGAAATCTAGTGTTTGAACAAGGGCCATTTCTTTATTTAATTGATAGATAGCAGCATCATCTGAAGTATCTAATGTAACCAATAAATTTTCATTTTGCATCTTAGGTAAATGGCACAGCACCTGTGCCAGGACATCAGGTCCTATTTTCCCTGCTCATCCTCCACTTTTTGTTAATTCAGTCAGTCTTTTTTCAGTGTTCACGATTCCTTCCCCCTATCTAATCTATTCATTAAAATTTTAGTATTTTTGACTTTTGTCTATCATTTAACTTTTATTATACTTTTAATATCATTATATTTCTTTTCCCCAATTCCACTAACATTCTGTATTTCTTCGATGTTTTGAAAAGCTCCTACTTCATTTCTGTATTGAATTATTCTTTCAGCCAAAGCACTTCCAATACCCGGTAAAGTTTCTAATTGTATTTTATCCGCTTGATTGATATTGATTCGTCCATCGTCTTGTTGCAATATATGGGTATTTATTTGTATAGAATCATAAGTGTCTTCATAAGAAGGTATGTAAATGAATTCCTCATCAATAACTTTTTTCGCTAGGTTTATCATCTTCCTATCTGCTGTATTTTTTAGTCCGCCGGCTTTTTCTACTACATCAAATACTCTTGCATCATTTTGCAATTGGTAGATACCTGGATTTAAGATTTCTCCTTCAATATGTACTATAATGGTTGATTTAAACTCTTGAATATCTAATTTATGGTCTTCATATTGTATCCCTTGATCTTGATTTGATTCACTCAATATATAAATCTCCTTTTTTTCTTTGAGATGATTTCGAAAAGAAATGACTGCTAAAAAACTAATGATAAATACAATAATAATCAGTTTTTGCTTTTTCGTCAAATTTAACATCATCTTTTAATCTCTCCCCTCATAACCATATATCATAGGATGTTTCTATAAAACATATCTTGAACTATTTTTAGTGTTTTTGTGTTCGAGTAGCTATACCTAATTATTCTAGTTCTATATATTTGCATTTATTTCCTTTATATTCTATAAATTTCCCTTAAAATTTCTCCCTTTTTCTGCTATAATAAAGAAGTTGAACAATTGTATATTTATAAGAGGCTGGTGAAATATATGACAAAAAAAAATTCAATTTTCACGATGATATTTGTATTAATTATACTAGCTGTCAGTAATATTGTAGTTTATGCCTCACCTACCCTATCAGCACCTAATGCAGTTTTAATAGATTCTATTACTGGAAAGGTTTTATTTGATCATAATGCCCATACTATAACCTATCCAGCTAGCACTACAAAGGTTATGACTGCTATATTGGTTTTAGAAAATGTTGATTTAGATGAAGTTATTACAAAAACGGATAATAATTATGTGATAGGTTCTAGCATGTACTTACTGGAAGGTGAGTCCTTTACAGTTGAGGAATTGTTACAGTCATTAATGATTCGTTCTGCTAATGATGCGGCAGAACTGCTTGCTATTCATATTTCAGGCTCAGTAGAGGACTTTGCTTTATTAATGAACAGTAGAGCTAAAGAACTAGGCGCTTTAAATACCCATTTTACTAATCCCCATGGACTGCCTGATGAAAACCATGTTACTACTGCATATGACTTAGCAATGATTACAAGACATGCTATGACTTTCGATGTTTTTAGAGAGATTGTAACCACAACTATGCTAATTTTTGAGCCTACTGAGTTTACTCCTGAAACAAGATACTTTAGAAATACTAATCGTTTTTTATGGGGTACTGGCGCTGGAAATCAAATTCTTTATAATGGTGCCTACACAAATATTCAATATGACATTATTGATGGTGTGAAGACAGGTTATACACCTGCAGCACAAAACTGTCTAATTAGCTCAGCTACTAAGGAGGATCATCAGCTTATTTCTGTGGTTTTAGGTGCGCAGGGATTAAATGTCTATACTGATTCAAGATCATTAATTGATTATGGCTACAATAACTATCAATTTGTTCAATTATCTCAGTATGATGATTTAATAACCACTATCCCCTTAAAGAATGGTATAGAGGATAGTGTTCCCCTGTATGTAGGTAATCAGTTAGATGTTGTGATTTCTAGGGATATAAATATCTCTGAGATTAATGATGAAATTATCATCAACGAAAATCTAGAAGCACCAATACTATCAGGAGATACTTTAGGTAAAATTGTTTACTCTGTTGATGAGGAACTAATCGGTGAGGTGCAGCTGGTAGCAAAAAATAATATTGATACTAAGCCGTTGTTGAGAAAATTGATAGTACCCTCCAACTTATTTTTAACACTCATTATTTTATTCCTTTTATGGCAAGCTTTTATTATTTCTTTAAGAATAAAAAAACGAAGAAAGAAAAGCACTTACTGGGGAGGAACTTCCACTTCCTATACCTTCAACAAAAACTTATTAAAAACCAATATCTATAAAAAGAAATAGTAGTTTTAAGCTCTATTTCTTTTTATTATTTAAAAATCTGCTGCTGTAGTCTTATACCAGTAGGTGTTGCTGCTAAGCCTCCTAAGGCTGTTTCTCTAAGCTCAGCAGGCATACACTTTCCTACCCGATACATTGTATCAACAACTTCATCAAATGGAATGATACTTTTTACCCCTGCTAATGCCATTTCAGCAGAAATTAATGCATTGGCTGCTCCAATAGCATTTCTCTTTTCACAAGGCGCTTCAACCAAACCTGCAATAGGATCACATACTAATCCAAGAATATTTTTTATACATATAGATGCGGCATGGAGAGACATTTCTGGTGAACCTCCCATCATTTCTACGATGCCTGCAGCTGCCATCGCTGCAGCTGCACCTGTTTCTGCCTGACAACCTCCCTCAGCCCCTGCAACGGTAGCATTTCTTGAAATAAGCATCCCTATAGCACTAGCTGCCATTAAACCTTCTATAAGGGTATCATCCTTAAAATTAAAAACTTCAGACATAGTGATAAATGTTCCTGGTATTATTCCACAGGAGCCAGCTGTTGGCGCAGCAACAATCTTACCCATAGCAGCATTTACTTCTAAAGCAGCCATAGCTCGACTTATTGCTTTGCTCATAGTTAAGCCACATACTGATTCTTTATTTTCACTTCTTTCCTTAACTCTTTTAGCGTCTCCTCCAATAAGTCCACTAACAGACTTAATATCTTCACTTAATCCTTTCTCCACTGATTCTTTCATAATATCTAAGCTTATTTTCATCTTACTAACTATCTCCGATTCATTTACACCTGCAATATTTTGTTCTCTTTCTATCATAATCCTACTAATTTTTTTATTATGTTGTTGACATAGCTTTAATAACTCATATCCTTTTGTGAAATTCATTTTTTTCACCAACCTTTTAATTATTTATACTGACTAAATATCCGTTAATAACATTCTCTGCATTTTTTATGTCTTCTATTACTTCCTCTTTAATATGATCATCAGTTTCTATAATCATAAATGCCTTTTGTCCTTTACCATGTCTATAGACTCTCATAAATGCGATATTTATGTTATGTTCAGCTAGGATTGCAGAAACTTTAGCTATAATACCAGGTTTGTCAATATGGGCAATGATTAATGTTGTATACTCTCCTGTGAATTCCAGC
The DNA here is from genome assembly GCF_900111615.1 of Natronincola peptidivorans. Classification (GTDB taxonomy): domain Bacteria; phylum Bacillota; class Clostridia; order Peptostreptococcales; family Natronincolaceae; genus Natronincola_A; species Natronincola_A peptidivorans. The sequence continues at coordinate 454,311 of NZ_FOHU01000001.1, forward strand.
TCTAGCCCATTAATTTCTGTTACTACTATATTTCCACCTCCTACAGAAGAACCTAATATATCAATAGTATTTCCGTCTTTTTTCTTAATAATTATTTTAACAGTATTTGCATGAACTTCTCCTAAATCTTTTTCAATAAAAGAATAAGTTATTCCTTCCTTTTTTGCAATTTCAAAAGATGAAGAAATTCTTTCATCATCGGGGTCAAAACCTAATATTCCTCCTAACAATGCTTTATCTGTTCCATGTCCTTTATAAGTTTTTCCAAAGGATCCGTGTAGTAAAAAAGTAACCTCTTTAATACTTTCTTCTGCAATTTTATAAGCCACTTTACCCAACCTGCATGCTCCTGCAGTATGAGAACTAGATGGTCCAATCATATTAGGTCCTAAAATTTCAAACATGCTATAATCCTTCACATCAACTACCTCCTTTTTTTCTTACTCTACATTAGATGAATTCCTATCATGTAGTATTCATTTTCAAAAACCAAAAAAATAGTGGTCATATATCTATACCACTATTTTTTTATATAATTCAAAAATTATTCAGCAACCGCAATTGCATCTATTTCTACACCAACGTCTTTTGGCAGTCTTGCCACTTCAATACAAGCTCTAGCAGGCTTATGATGGCTAAAATAAGTAGCATATACTTCATTAATGCTAGCAAAGTCATTCATATCCTTAATATATACTGTTGTTTTTACAACATTATTAAAGTCAAGTCCTGCTTCTTCTAAAATAGCCTTTAGATTCTCTAGTACTTGTTTTGTTTGATCTTGGATATCACCCTCTATAATTTCCATTGTATCTGGATTCATAGGTATTTGGCCAGAAATAAACAAGAAATCATTTGCCTGTATTGCTTGGGAATATGGACCAATAGCTGCAGGTGCCTTTGATGTATTAATTACCTTTTTCATAAAAATTCCTCCTAAGCAGTATTTATTTATCCGTTAACTCTAATTTCGTCAAGATAATTATAGATGGTATATCTTGATACACAAAGAATTTTGGCAACATAATCAATTGCCCCCTTGATTAGAAAAGCTCCTTGTTCATCTAGTCTTTTTACTATGTTTACCTTTTCTTCTTTGTTCATGTAAGAAACTGGTTTTCCAAAATTTTCTAATGTCTCTGATACAATATTTATTAAAACATCGTTTACATTATTATTTGGAACGTCTCCTAAGCTTACTTCTTCTTTTGTCTCTGTTTTTAGATATTCCTCTAATGATTTTTGTGCTACTACAAACTCTGAAATGTCATTATTGATACATATACAACCTATTATTTCATCATTTTCATCTCGAATAAACATAGTAGATGATTTTAATACTCTGCCATCTGAACTCTTATTCCTATAATTTAGTATGTTATCGGCGTCATTTCCTTTTCGAATAGCTTCGATTCCCACATCTAGCATAGTGCTGCCTATTGATCTGCCTGTTACATGTCCATTATAGATTGCTACAATAGACTTTTTCGAATTCTTCAGTTCGTGTAAAACAACTTCACAATTTTTCCCAAAAGTTTTTGATATCCCTTCCACTATGGGAAGCATGCTTTTTAAAATAGGATGTAAATTTTTATCCATAATCTCCCCCTCCTTTTTTACACTACTTTACAACAATATTTACAAGCTTTTTAGGTACCGCTATTACTTTTTTTATCTCTTTGCCTTCAATAAACTGCTTAATTTTATCATTTTCTACTGCTATTGCTTCCATATCTTCCTTTGATGTATTGGCAGGTATCATTATTTTTTCTTTAACTTTCCCATTGATCTGTATTACTATTTCATCTTCTTCTTTTACAATAGCTCGCTCATCATATTTAGGCCACGCTGCTGAATATAAGCTATCTTTATGCCCAATCTTTTCCCATAGCTCCTCAGTAAAGTGGGGAGCAAAAGGTGCTAATAATAGGATTGTTGATTCTATCCCTTGCTTTAATAAAGCATTATTAATGTTATTTTTTCCAATTTCTTTGTATTTATATAAATCATTTACTAGCTCCATAATACCACTAACAGCCGTGTTAAAGTTAAATCTTCCTTCTATATCTTCTGTAACTCTTTTTATAGTTTTATGGATCATATATTGAAGGTCTTTATCCTCTTTGGTAAGGGGTTTAGGTACCTCCTTTAGCATATCATTGTTTATCGTTTCTTCAACCAGGCGCCATACACGATTTAAAAATCTTGAACAACCTTCTACTCCTTGATCACTCCACTCTAGATCTCTTTCTGGAGGTGCAGCAAATAATACAAATAACCTTGCAGTGTCCGCTCCATACTTATTAATGATTTCTTCAGGACTGACAGTGTTGCCTTTTGATTTAGACATCTTAGCTCCATCTTTTAGGACCATTCCTTGTGTCAGTAAATTTTGAAAGGGTTCATCTACATCTAAAAAATTGAGATCCTTCAGCACTTTGGTAAAAAATCTAGAGTATAATAGGTGTAGAATCGCATGCTCTACTCCACCAATATATTGATCAACTTGCATCCAATAATTTACCGAATCTTTTCCAAAGGGTAACTGCTCATTATTGACGTCAGTATATCTTAAGAAATACCAGGATGAGTCAACAAAAGTATCCATTGTATCGGTTTCTCTTTTAGCTTTTTTACCACAAGTGGGACAATCTGTATAAATAAAGGACTCACTGGTGGTTAAAGGAGAAAGACCTGCTCCCGTAAACTCAACATCTAATGGAAGTACTACTGGTAGATTTTCTTCTCTTACTGGCACGATTCCACAGGTATCACAGTAGACTATCGGAATAGGAGTTCCCCAGTATCTTTGTCTAGACAATAGCCAATCTCTTAAGCGATAGCTGACTGTTTTCTTACCACTTTTATGTTTCTCAAGTAGATCACATATTTTATTAAAAGCTTCATGACAGTCTAATCCATCAAAATCACCTGAATTGATCATCACACCATCTTCAACATAAGCTTCAGTTCTAACTTTAAAATCCACGCTTTCATTTTCTGGCTTGATGACTGGCAACACTTCAATATTGTATTTATTAGCAAAGTCTAAGTCTCTTTGATCATGTGCTGGTACCGCCATAATGGCCCCTGTACCATAATCCACTAAGACATAGTTAGCAATATATATGGGTATTTTTTTGCCTGTTAAAGGGTGAATACAGTAACGCCCAATAAATAATCCCTCTTTTTCAGCATCAGTTGAAGTTCTCTCAATATCAGACATATGTTGTAATTCTTTTACAAAGTTATTTACAGGTTCTTGGTATTCTGTCCCTTTGATTAATTCATCTACGTAGGGATGCTCAGGTGCTACTACCATATATGTGGCTCCGTATACTGTATCTGGTCGAGTAGTAAAAACTTTCAAGGTATGAGGGAAGTCTTCAATAGGAAAATCAATCTCAGCTCCCGTACTTTTCCCTATCCAATTTTCCTGCATTATTTTTACCTTATTTGGCCATCCTTCTAGTAATTTTATATCTTCTAAAAGTTTCTCTGCGTATTCAGTTATTTTAAAATACCATTGGTTCAACATTTTTTTCCCTACATTGTTATCGCATCTTTCACATTTTCCATTGATAACTTGTTCATTGGCAAGTACTGTTTCACAGGAAGGACACCAGTTTACTCTAGATTCTTTTTTATAAGCTAAGCCTTTATGATATAGTTGTAGAAAAATCCATTGAGTCCATTTATAATAATCCTGATTACAAGTGGCTACTTCACGATTCCAATCGTAACTCAGTCCTAAAGCATTTAGCTGCTCCTTCATATCTTTAATGTTTTCCTCTGTCCATATATCAGGATCTATTTTGTTTTTGATAGCAGCATTTTCTGCTGGAAGCCCAAAAGCGTCCCATCCCATTGGATGTAGGACATTAAAGCCTCTCATTTTTTTATATCTAGCTACAACATCTCCTATGGCATAATTTCTTACATGTCCCATATGTATTTTCCCAGAAGGATATGGGAACATTTCTAAAACATAGTATTTAGGTTTATCTTCATCATATACTGAAAATATCTCCTTTTCCATCCACTGCTGTTGCCATTTTGCTTCAATTTTTTTAAAATCATAAACAGTCATATCTTTTTTCCTCCTTGTTTGGTCTTAAAATTATTCTGAAAAAACAAAAACTTTCATGTCTCCTTAGGGACGGATCTACATCCGCGGTACCACCCTAATTGACAGAAAGTCCTCTTCTTTGGTTTTTAAAGGATCCCATCCTCAATAGTATAGTATCAATATAAGGCAAGTTCAACGGTATGCTTTGTTGATTTACACCTACCATCAACTCTCTAAAAAAGCATATTGACGTTTACTACTCCTCAACTATTATTAAACAATGCAGTTTAATTACTTAAAAAATAAAAATTTATATATAATAGTATATTATATATTGTTTTCAATTATTTTGTCAATATTTAAAATTGTTGCATCCTTCCAGATTCCTTCAATATTGTAGAACTCTCTTTCTTCTTTTTGAAACACATGAATAACAAGGTCGCCATAATCCAACAATATCCATGTCCCTGTGTCATACCCTTCTTTATGCAAAATGCTTATATCTTCAGAATTCAGCTTATCCTGTATTTCATCAGCGATTGCTTTTGTTTGTCTTACTGAAGATGCACTAGTGATAACAAAATAGTCACATAATGTAGATACATTTTTTAGATCTAATACGGTTGTATCCTGCCCTAATTTGTCATCAATATACTTTACTATTTTATTAACCGATGTCAGTATTGTATTTTCCATTTAGTTCCTCCTTATTTTAGTTTATTCATATAAATAATTTTGCTAGTACTCCTAAATATACTACATAGATTAAAAATATACTAAACCCTATACCTCGACTTATTATTCTTTTAAATAATCCTCCTAAAACAAGGATAAGCATCATTACTAATGCTACCGGTATATCTAAGTATAAAGCTTGAGGGACATTGTAAATAGTCGCACCTAACATAATATTTTGATAACTAATTACAATTCCTTTTCCTCCGATCTTAGAGGATACACCAAGAACCATAGCGATATTAAGAATATTGGCACCTAAAATATTACCTATAGATATTTCTTTATGACCTTTTATAGCAGATGTTATAGCTGTTGTGAGCTCAGGTAAAGACGTCCCTAATGCAATTAATGTTAAACTTATTACTTGCTCCGGTACCCCTACATATTTAGCAATAGCGACACCATTATTTACAAGCAGTCTGGCTCCTATGGTAATAAATAGGGCTCCCAATATAAATTTACTAATATATAGTTTGATGCTATTTCTATCTTTTTTAGTTAACAAATATTTTTCAACACTATTTTTCCCATTATTTCTAAATTCAAAGATATTCATTGTAATGTATAATAAAAATAATAGGATAAATAAGTTTCCTTCCCATGGTGTTATGATTCTATCCTTTGTTAAAAATAATAACACAACTCCACAGATAAGCATAAAAAAGCCCTTCATTGCAAACTTATTAATATTAATTTTGATAGGAGACAATAAGGCAGATAACCCTAGGATTAGACCTAAATTGCAAATTATTGAGCCCACAATATTTCCTATTGCAACATCATAGTACTCTTGATACGTGGCTATTGAAGAAACTACCAATTCAGGTAGAGTTGTTGCTACACTTACAATAGTAGCACCAATTACTACATTAGGTAGTCCTGTTATTTTTGCTACCCATACGGCTGATTCAACAAACCAATCTCCACCTTTAATAATAATATAAACGCCTAAAAGAAAAAGTATAAATACACTCAGATTTTCCATAGTGTCCCCCCTAATATCCAGCTAGATATTGTTATGTCAAAGGCATAACAATAATTAAATAGATAAATATACATCGTTATAATATATTTATATTCTTAAAATATATGTCAATTTCTAGCTTGGAAACAGGTTTTAGTTGAAATATCAAAATTCCAAATCTCTTCCAATTATGATTGTGATATTTGATGTACTTGCTTCATCCTCTCGTTCTATTAACTTTTTTATACTTAAAAGTTTGCTAATTTTTTTTGCATCTTTTTTATGCTTACTCTCATACTCTATAAATGACTGCTGTAAATTGTTTACTTCATAGTTTCCTATTTCTGAGACTGCTATGCTGTGATCCTCTAGCTTTTCAGCAACTCTAGCTGCAACTCCATTAACACCGCATCCATTCAGCACTTCTATTTTAATATTTGTTGCTAATGCCTTAGATGGATTAAGGTACTGCTTCTTAACATTAGCTATATCTTCATCCTCTACGATATAATAAGAGATACCATGAATCATTTTAGAAGAACCAGGTATGGTTACTCTTAATAGCTCATTAGGCTTTGATATAAAACCTTTATATGCTAAATAAAGTATATTTCCTTTGGAAATGTTAGTATCTACGTTGTTTAAAAAGGTTTTTGCTATAGTTGGTGCTCTGAGTAAATTCGTAGGTGATATTATTTCTTCTACCAATGCATTAACAAATTGCTGTTGGGCTGCTATTCTGCCCAAGTCTTGATTAGGATATCCACTTCTAAATCTCAGAAAATGTAAGGCTTCAGTACCCTTAAGTGTTTGTGTTCCCTTGTTAATATCAATGACTAGTGGCGGGTTGGCATATGGATCTTTATATTTCATATCTATTGGTACATTCAGCTCTATTCCCCCTAATGTATCTACTAGTTCTTCTACGGCTTTATAGCTTATTTTTGTGTAATAATGTATTGGCATTTTGAATAATTCTTCAACTGTATCTATTAGTAATTCTGTCTCTCCATATGCGTGAGCATGATTAATTTTATCAAGAGATTTTCTTCCAGGTATTATAACTCTTGTATCTCTTGGAATAGATATTAGAACAGGATGACCTCCATTATGATCAACGCTGAAAAGCATAATAGAATCAGCTCTCGTTCCTTTTCCATTAGATGTCTCTAGTCCATCAATTCCAAATATTAATATGTTTGTTCTGTCCCTAGAATTATTTTCATTGTTCATACTCAATATTCCTATTATAGACATTATCATTATAGGTATGATAAATATACCAAATAGATTTATCCTTCGCTTTTTCATCTCCCACCTCTAAAGAAAATTTTTCTTGTTTATCTTTGTTTTTTTAACAGCATTTCGTTTCTTGCATGCAATGTGTTGGGATGCAAAGGTTTGTTTATGCTTACAACATAAACAATTGTATTGTCTAGCGCTTGCAATACAGCTTTGTCTAAGTCTATATCAGCAATTTTTCTTAACTCCTCTACACCTGGATAATTTCTACCTTCTTCTATAAAATCGGATAAATATATTATTTTTTCGAGAGTACTCATTTTTTCTCTTCCAGTGGTGTGATTTTCTATAGCATTTAAAATATTTTCATCATCAATACCAAACTCTTGTTTAGCAATTATAGCAGCAACCTTTCCATGTAACAGTTCATGCGTTTCTAGCATAATACTGTCTACAGATAATTGGTGTTTAGCCACACAATCCATTAATTGTTGACGAGTATAACCTTTTGCAAAATCATGTAGTAATGCAGCTATGGTAGCGTCGTATTGATTTACTCCATACTTATCCGCTAAATATACAGATGCTTTTACAACTCCCATGGTATGTATATATCTCTTAGGATTCACTGCTCCTTTTAATCGTTCTTGTATAATAGCTATTAATTCGTCCTTCATTGCATACACTCCTGTAGACATTTTTTGTATTATCAACTCTCATATAATTTGTTGCTTTTAATATATGCTTCAACACTCTCAGAAACCAAATATTTAATTGATTTCCCTCTTTTAATTCGTTCCCTTATATCGCTTGAAGATATCTCTAATATAGGGATCGGCATTTTAATAATCTCTGCATTATATTCCCTACTGTAAAATTGGATTTTTTCCTGAAACCCCTTATTATTAAATCCAATCCTTGTCACAACAACAATCTTAATCATATTGAATAACGCAACATAATTTTTCCATGTCTCTATTTCCATAAACGCATCGGTGCCAATAATAAAATATAATTCTACGTTTTCACCATATTTATCTAGCATATTGTATATTGTATCGACAGTATAAGAAAGGCCGGTTCTATTTATCTCTATTTCTGATAATACAAATCCTGGATTGTTCTTTATAGCTAATGAAGTCATGGATAATCTATGATAACTAGAAGTAACCTTTTGCTGGTCCTTATGGGGAGGATTGCCAGTAGGTATATAAAATATCTTATCTAGATTCAACTGTTCTAAAGCTGTTTCTCCAATAAATAAATGACCAATATGTATAGGGTCAAATGTTCCTCCTACGATCCCATATTTTTTATCTCCAGAGTCCCTTTTATTAGGTTTATTACTTATTTCTATGTTATACATTAGATTTCCTTCCTTTGGTATTGCTATCGTGATACATAGCTCTACATAATTTTTCATTAATTCTAAAATGTGCACATTCTTCATTGCGTCATTGCTAGTAAAATGTATAAGACACCTTTACTTTATGTATAGGTGTCTTTGTCTATTAATTTTTTGGTAACTGTATCTTAGGGTTATTTTTTGATGGTCTGTAGATAGTAAATTTGTTTCCTATAGCCTGAACGAACTCTGCATTTAAAGTAGCGGTTACTTCGCTAGCTGTTTCTTTTGTATCTAATAGACTACTATCTAAGATGTTTATTTTAACAATTTCCCTAGCCTCAAGTGCATCGTCTAATTGTTGTATGAAATTGTCCGTAATACCTGCTTTACCAATTTGAGTAATTGGCTTTATGTTATGGGCTATCCCCTTAAGATATGTTCTTTGCTTTCCTGTCAACATTGAAAAACTCCTTTATTTATATTTCTACTTCTTTTCTTAGCTTTCTTCTATGTAACTCATACTCCTTAACGCCTTTTTTCCAACCTGTTCTTATTTTTTCACTAATAGTGGGTTGTTCATTAAGCACAAAGTCATTTTTGGCAATACAATAAAAATATTTTGTATTCAATTTGCAATTTTCACAATGTATACAATTCATGATGATCTATAAACCCCCATCCCTTAATCATAATACTCAAACTCCACATCATCAATTTTTACAATATCTCCATCCTTAATACCCAATGCTTTTAATTCATCAATAATCCCTCTCTTTTTTAGTACTTTTTGAAAATAACTTAAAGAATCCATATTATCTAGATTAGTTGAATGAATTAATCTTTCAATAAATTTCCCTTCAATGATAAAGATATCATTTTCTTTGCCTACTGTAAATTGATTTTTTTCTTCATTTTGATATTTATATAGTTTTTCTTCGACTTCAATGTCCTCTTCATGATAGTTCTCTTCAACTTCTTTTAGCTTTTTAGATACATAGGTAAATAATTCTTCTAATCCATTATTAGTAGCCGCAGAAACTGCAAAAATTTCCATCCCCATCTCTATAATCTTTTCTTTTAATACTTCAAATTTTTCTAGTGATTCAGGTATATCTGTTTTATTTGCAGCAATAATTTGAGGCTTATCTGCCAGCTTAGGACTATAGAGTTTTAGTTCATCATTGATTTTTGTAAAATCTTCTAGTGGACTTCTTCCTTCTAAGGCTGCAACATCTATAACATGAATTAATAGCTTTGTTCTTTCTACGTGTCTTAAAAACTCATGTCCTAATCCTGTACCTTCATGAGCCCCTTCAATAAGCCCAGGTATATCTGCTAAAACAAAGCTATCTCCATACTTTGTTTTAACAACTCCCAAGTTCGGTGTAAGAGTAGTAAAATGATAATCAGCTATCTTAGGATTTGCGCTTGTCACGATAGATAAAATCGTGGATTTTCCTACATTAGGAAATCCAATAAGTCCTACATCAGCAATCATTTTTAATTCTAGTATAATGGAAAGTTCATCACCAAATTCTCCTGCTATAGCAAATCTAGGGGCTTGTCTGGTAGAGGTTTTAAAGTGAACATTACCTTTGCCACCTTTGCCACCCCTTGCCACTATTTTTCTATCGCCAGCCTTTATTAAGTCTGCAATAATTTTACCGCTCTTTTCTTCCCTAATAATTGTACCAGGAGGAACTTTCAGTACTAGATCCTCAGCATCTTTTCCATACATATTTTTCTTTTTACCATCTTCTCCATGACTGGCAGTATAGCTCTTCTTATATCTGAAATCCATTAATGTCCTCATACCTTCATCAACTTCAAATATAATGTCGCCACCTTTACCACCATCGCCTCCTGAAGGACCTCCTGCTGGTACATATATTTCTTTTCTAAAGGCAACAGCACCATCGCCACCTTTACCAGCTTTTAAATGAATCTTAGCTTTATCTACAAACATAATTTTTTTCACCCTTATTGTTTTAATATTATTCCTCTATACCTAGATTTACTATAATTTAACAATTTAATTATATCAACTTACACTAGTCTGTCAACTCCATTTATTATTCCAAAAAAGAAAAGAAATTAAACTAAGAAATCTGTCCATTAACATCCATCCTAGAAAGCCTTATGGTTTCTTCAACCATTAAAAAAACCACCGAAATTCGGCGGTTTTTAAGATTAGTTAGTTGCATGAATGCTAACTTGTTTTTTATCTTTACCTTTTCTTTCAAACTTAACAACACCGTCTATTAGAGCAAACAGAGTATCATCTCCACCCTTGCCTACATTTGTACCTGGATGAATCTTAGTGCCTCTTTGTCTTACTAAAATATTCCCTGCTGTTACAAATTGCCCATCGGCTCTTTTAACACCTAATCTTTTAGCAATACTATCTCTACCGTTTTTGGAGCTACCTACTCCTTTTTTACTAGCAAATAACTGTAAATTCATTTGTAACATGACTTACACCTCCTTGTCATGAATATCAATATATTTGTTATAATTATTTTTAATACTATTTAATCCTTTAACCATTGTTTCTAAAAGAACATTAGTTTGCTCTCTTTCATTTTGACTAATAGCTTCTGGTATAGTACAAGCTAAGTAACCTTCTTTGATTTCATAAGGTGCACTAATTTTTATCACCTCATATAATCCTATAATTACACTTTGGCCTAATACTGATACAGCAGCACATACAATATCCTTACCAGGTACATCAGCATATGCATGCCCTGAGATAATAAATTCACGAATGTTCTTATTTTTATCTCTTTTAATATTTACTATGATCATAATTTATGTCCTAAGCATTAATTTTTTCAATAATAAGCTTTGTGTACGGTTGTCTATGACCTTGCTTTTTTCTGTAATCTTTCTTAGGCTTATACTTAAAAATGATAATCTTTTTGGCCTTTCCTTGCTCAACAACCTTTGCTTCAACTTTTACTCCATCTACTAATGGATTTCCCAAAGTCAGATTGCCTTCTTTAGAAACAGCTAATACATTATCGATAGTTACTATATCGCCTTCTTCAACATTTATCTTTTCAACGAATAATGTATCTCCTTCTTGTACTTTGTATTGTTTTCCACCTGTTTCAATGATTGCGTACATATTTACACCTCCTCAGCCCAGTCTCGCCGAATCCTAGGTACTTTCGTTTACAACCCGATCCGTGCGGCTACTTACAGATATATATATTACCATAGCATCTTCTTCATGTCAAGCTTTTAAGTGCTTAGTTCCTTTGCCAATACTTCAATTGCATCTAATCTGCCCATAGCTTTTATACTTAAATCGTTGTAATAAATATTCTCTTGTGGTAAAATCCATATCTTAATATGATATTCCTCCTCTAATTCTTTAATAATAATTTTGTTTTGTAGTAATTCATCTAAGGTTTCTGGAGGCACTTGAAAGATTACAGCCTCTGTATTTGTATGATGGTACATTCTTCTAATTTCTTTTTCTATTTTGTATAACAAAACCTCTTCACTTAAGATTTTGCCTGTACCTTCGCAATAGGGGCATTTTTTTTGTAGTAAAGATTCTAGTCTTTGTCTTACCTTTTTTCGTGTTATTTCTACTAAGCCAAGTGCTGTCATCCCCAGCACTTTAGTTTTAGTCCTATCTTTGTCCAAAGATTTCTCTAAAATTTCTAGTACCTCTTGATTGAAATTTTCATTTATCATATCAATAAAATCTACAATAATGATTCCACCAATATCTCGCAACCTCAATTGCTTTGCAATCTCTTTGGCAGCTTCAATATTTGTATTGAAGACTGTATCATCTAAATTGATAGTCCCTACGTATTTACCAGTATTTACATCTATTACTGTTAATGCTTCTGTACTATCAATTACAATATATCCACCGCTTTTTAACCATATTTTTCTTGAAATGCTATTTTTAATTTGAGTTTCAATATTGTAATAATCGAAAATTTCTAAAGCATCATCATAAAGTTTTATTCTATCTATTAGTGAAGGTGAGATTAGTTCTGCTAATTCTACTATATTCTTAAATTCCGTTTTATTATTAATAATAAAACTATCTATTTCTTTACTAAAAATATCACGCATTGTCTTATTCACTAAATCAAAGTCCTTATAAATCATTCTTGGTGCAAATCCAAGCTTTTTCTCCTTCTCAATTCTTTGCCAAAGCTTTAATAAAAATTTAATATCATCATTAAAGGCTTCCTTTCTTTTGCCTTTAGCAGCTGTCCTCACAATAACTCCCATATTTTGGGGTTTAATTTCCTTTACTTCATCCCTTAATTTTTCTCTTTCTTCTTCTTTTGTAATCCTTCTAGAAATTCCAAGATAATCTGTTTGAGGCATCAATACTAAATATCTGCCTGGTAAAGTGATATGTGTTGTTACTCTAGCGCCCTTAGATCCAATTGGTTCTTTTATGACTTGAACAATTATTTCCTGACCCTCTTTTACGATATCTTTGATACAAACATCTTTATATCTTTCATTTCTATCGTTTTCATATTCTTGAGGTATAGCATCTTTTACATAGAGAAAACAGTTTTTCTCTAAACCAATATCAACAAAAGCCGCTTGCATCCCTGGCAATACATTTGTAACCCGACCTTTATAAATATTCCCTACTATTCTTTTATTGTTTTTCCTCTCTATATAAACTTCAACTAGCTCTTGATTTTCCAGTAAAGCTAACCTCGTTTCATTAATGCCTACATCTACAACGATTTTATTCATCTAACCAACTCCTAATTATATAACAAATCTATCTAAAGAAACTTATTTAGTTGTTTAATTTTCAAAATCAAGCTGAATGTTAAAATTACTATTCTGCTATATCTAAAGGTGTAAGACTCTTTGGTTCAATTTCAACTAATAACTCTAATCTATGAACTCTAGTTTTTTCAGGTTCTATTTGTAATCCCATAATTTCTTGAAGTTTTTTTATTACTGTTTCAGGTTTTAGATTGCCACTACTTCCAGTAGCCAGTAGCATCTTTAGTACAACCTCATTATCTTGTATTCTTAGAACTTCAAGATTTTTGATCTGCATTCGTATATTTTTTTCTTGTATTTCATTTTTATATGATTTTTTAAACTTATTTTTATTCTTTTTTTCTTTTATCTCTATTATTTCTTCTAATGATAAGAACTTACATAATATGTTGTTTACTACTTCCTCTTTCATTTTTTCTTGAAAAACTACTTTTACAGTATAACTTGAGTATTGAATAATTGACATTAGAGATTTATTGTCCTTTGCTATATATTTGCTAGTAATCACCTCTAAACCTTTAGGTAGCACCATATTCAGGCTGTCCATAAATTTGCTTAGTTGTATTTTTTCATCCACTTCGATATCCATATATTCTCCTTCACTAGATGTCCCAATTCCTAAAGCTGTAGCAAATGCCATAATTGGGTGTGGATTAAATCCTTGTGTATAAGAAATAGGAATATTACCTCTCCTAAAAGCCCTTTCCAAAAGACGTACTAGGTCTAAATGTGAAATGAACACCATATCACCAGTTTTATAAAATTTTGAGCGTATTCTATACATTAACAAATACCTCCTATAAATCCTTCGTTGATTCCACATCCAGAACAATTCGTCCTGCAATCTTGCGTTAGTTCACCTTGTTTTGCTTTTTCATTTTCTCTTATAAGAAATTGCTTTGTAACACCAACATCTATATGATCCCAAGGCAAAATTTCGTCATATTCTCTTTTTCTGTTCACGTAAAACTCAGGGCTGATTCCTGCTTTTTTAAATACACTTTCCCACTTGCTATAATTAAAGTGCTCCATCCATCCATCAAATTTACACCCTTCATTCATTGCTAGTTCAAGCACCTTTGAAAGTTTTCTGTCACCTCTAGCAAATACAGCTTCTAAAAAACTAGTTTTGGCATCATGGTAGTTATATATGACATTTTTACGTTTTAATTGTTGCTTTAAAAGTTGCTGCCTGGTATGTATCTCTTCTAAGGTTAACTGCGGTTCCCATTGGAATGGTGTAAAAGCCTTAGGAACAAATGTAGCAGTGCTAATTGTTACATTTAAGCCTTTTCCCCGCTGTTCTTTTGGTGTATCATAAAATAAGTCTACTACTTTAAAGGCTAATTCCTTAATACCTAATAAATCTTCTTCTGTTTCAGTAGGCAAACCCATCATAAAATATAGTTTTACACTACTCCATCCAGATGCAAAGGCTTTTTGTGTTGCTTGCATTAAGTCTTTTTCTGTCAATCCCTTGTTGATGACATCTCTTAGCCTTTGACTTCCAGCTTCAGGTGCAAATGTTAATCCTGTTTTTCTTACTTTCTGTATTTCTTCTATTAGTTCTAATGAAAAATTATCAAGTCTTAGGGAAGGTAAAGATATCCCAACTCTATTTTTACTATATTCATCAATTAAATGTCTTACAAGGTTATGTAATTCTGAATAATCACTAGTACTTAAGGAAGCTAGTGATATTTCTTCATAACCGGTTGATGTAAGTAGTTTTTCAGCTAATTCTGCTAGTTTTTCTAAAGATCGCTCTCTTATTGGTCGGTATATCATGCCAGCTTGACAGAATCTACATCCTCTTGTACATCCCCTAAACACCTCTAAAACTACTCGATCATGAACTACATCTAAATAAGGGACAATCATTGTTTCCGGATAATAAGCGTGGTCTAAATCTTCAACAATCCTTTTCTTTATCTTAGAAGGTATACCACTCATTTTAGGATTGAAAGAACTGATTGTTCCATCTTCATGATATTTTACTTGGTATAAGCTTGGTACATATACACCAGCTATTTTTGCAGCTTCTTGTAAAAATAACTCTTTAGTATAACCTGTTGCCTTGTAATGCCTATATAAATCTAGTAATTCTATCTGTACTTCCTCAGCCTCACCAAGAATAATGATATCAGCAAAATCTGCTATAGGCTCTGGATTATAAGTACAAGGTCCACCTAGTATAACGATAGGGTTATCACTGCTTCTGTCTTTACTATAGATAGGTACTCCAGCTAGGCTTAGCATGTTTAATATATTCGTATAGCTCAATTCATACTGTAGAGTAAACCCTATAAAGTCAAAGTCTTTAATGGCTTCTCTACTTTCTAGTGCAAAAAGAGGGATTTTATGCTTTATCATTTCTTCTTCCATATCAATACTTGGAGCAAAAACTCTTTCGCAGTAGACATCTTCTATTGTGTTCATAAGATGATAAAGAATTTTCATGCCTAGATGACTCATCCCTACCTCATAAATATCTGGAAAGCAAAAAGCATAACGTATAGTGTTATTCTCTATTATTTTATGAATACTATTTAGCTCATTCCCTAGATATCTTGCTGGTTTTTCTACTTTATACAACAAGTCTTGTAATTCAATTTTATTCATTAATCAAGGTACCTCCATTTTATTTTTCTTTTGTTATTATAAGATTTAAAAATCTATTAAAATTTTTATAATAATAAATATAGATGGTTGATAATCTTTTGTTTTTAAAAAATAAAAATTTTAATTTTAAGGAGCAATTATGCTATAAGTATATGATAACATATCTGATTTAAAATTATGTTATTATTCTTTCATTATTTTTCAATTGTTTCTAGAAGTTTCTTTAAAGTTATTTTATTATTATTTCTAATTATAGCATCCAGTATTTGGCTTTCTGATAAATTACCTGTTACCTTTCCTTTAGTATTGATTACTGCAATAAAATGATACTTGTTTGATGATAATTCATAAAGAATCGTATTCAAATCCAGTGTCTCTAATGCTGTTAAATATTTTACATCCATTATTCCTTTTTCAATCAATTTTTTCTTTTTCATTACAACTTGATATATGAAAGTATAACCTATCTTTTCTCTTTCTTTATCCACTTTAATAAATAGGAAGACTGCTATGCCGCATAGAAAGAAATATTCTGTTGATTTAACACCAAAATAGATCCCCATAAAAAAAATAAAAACTGTAAGAATTTTACTTAGTTTTATTGTGATTATGGTAGCTTTTTTAAACCCTATTTTGCTATTTAGATAAGCTCTTAGTATTCTACCGCCATCTAATGGTAAAATGGGTAAAGTATTAAATAGACCAATAGTAAGATTTGTAACAATAAAGAAATATAAATAACTAGATTGCACCTTCATATACACTTCAGCAATAATGCCCATAAATAGCATAACATAGTTTGAAGCAGGTCCAATAATAGCAATTACTATTTCTTTAAAGGAATCTATTTCAAAATAGTTTTCTGTTTTAGCAACACCTCCAAATGGAAACAATTCTATCTCTACTACCTTAATACCAGAGTAAATAGATACAAGGGAATGTGCTAGTTCATGGATTATAATAATAAATATTACTATCACAAGCTCTATAAAATACTCAAAGTATAAACTAAATATGAGAATTGGTATCATCATATAGTTAATTTTTATATAAATGTCAAACAATTTAAATAATCTCATTTTTTTGCCTACCTTAGATAACTGTCTATAATCCCTCTATCTCTATATTGATATATAGTAAAGGATCTATGGGTTTACTATCTTTCCACACTTCAAAAATTAATTTACCTGAACTGCTGCCTATTGTTTCTCCCATAACAACCTTTTGGTTTTGTTTTACTATACAATTTTCTACATTTTTATAAACAGTTAATAGTTCTCCTCTATGCTTTATAATAATATAATTTCCAACTGATGCATTATTTCCTACCTCCATAACTACACCTTCTTGCGTTGCTACTATTTTTTCTCCTTCAACACCCTCTAATATAATGCCTCGTGAATTTTTATTTTTATTACTTATTTCTTCATCAAAATAAGTCACAATTTCTCCTGTGTTGGGCATGATTAAATGAAATTCTTCAGTGTTAACAAAGCTTATTGTTGCTATTGCTTTTTCACCTCTTTTCAAAATATTTGTAATGGCACTTTTTCCAATATCATAGCTTTCTGCTATGGTAACTCTTTGATTTATCCTGTAATTTATTTGATCCATAACATAGTTAGTTGTAGTAGTATTAATATTTTTTATTATTAAAATTATAAAAAACAGTGCAATACATATACATAGTCTATAGATGCTTCTTTGTATCCATAATTTATAGTCTATATTTCTAAGGGGGTTATTATTGATATATCCTCTATTCCTATAGATCGCTCCTGATTGCATTTGGTTTAAATCTCTTCGCTCATTCATTCTCATACTACCTCCTTTGTTTAGATTTAGTATAAATATATTTTGAGGCTCCATGTTTTATTACATAATAACAAAACACCGAGGTAAAATATAAAGAATAACCAATTGACTTCATTAGTCCGTATTGGCTGAATGAAACAATCGCGTCAACAGTCTGAGTACTCACCTTAAACCAGTCAGGGAAATCCCCTCTTCACACCTCAGGTCTAGAAAATAAATGCATAATTTTCTAGGCATAAATTAAATAAAACCATTTGTCTTTTATCACAAGACAAATGGTTTTATTGCTTATCTATTACATCCCTATGATTCTCTAACAAAGTTTCTCCACTGTAAATCGCCCCGTTCTAGTGCCCTAATTAAAAGCTCAGCTGTTGCTATATTGGTAGCAACAGGTATCATGTATACATCACATAATCTTATAAGTGCTTGAATATCTGGTTCATGAGGCTGAGCTGTTAATGGATCCCTTAAAAAAATTACCATATCCATTCTATTATTAGCGATTTCTGCACCTATTTGTTGGTCTCCCCCCAATGGCCCAGATTGAAATCTTTCAATTTCTAGGTCTGTATTTTCCATAATTCTTTTACCTGTTGTGCCTGTAGCAAACAATTTATGGTCCTTTAGGATATTTTCATATGCAGTAGTAAAATGTATCATCATATCCTTTTTCATATCATGAGCAATTAGCGCAATATTCATATATTACCTCCTGTACTTAATATCCTCCACTTTTATCCTTCATTTTTTTAATAGGAATATTAGCTACTAATGCCGGTATCATTGTATCATCAATGTCACTTTTCGTTTTAGTAAGTTTAACATCTAAGCCACTTTCATCGATTTCAACATAGTCGGATATAATTCTAATAATATCACCTTTAACCATATCTAGAAAGTGAGGAGAGCAATTTGTTCTGTCATGAACCAATACTAATTTAAGTCGTTCTTTTGCAACATTTTTACTTGGTCCACTATCCTTATTAAAAAATTTTAAAAAATCCATTGTTTTCCTCCCTCCGGTAAATTATTTAGCTAAACCAAAAATTTTTCTTAGCTTTGTAACAATGTTTTCAGTTACTTCCATATTGATAAATGGAACATTTTCTCCTGTAATACGTTTTGCAATATTCCTATATGCTTGTCCCGCTAAAGAGTTGTTTTCAGTTACTACTGGTTCTCCCTTATTAGTGGATATTACTATGGCTTCATCATCAGGCACTACTCCTAAAAGGTCAATAGCTAGAATATCAATCATATCTTCAATATTCATCATATCACCCTTTCTTACCATGTCAATTCTAATACGATTGACTATTAAAAGAGGATCTCTTAATTCGGAAGCCTCTAACAATCCAATAATCCTATCAGCATCTCTAACAGCTGATATTTCTGGTGTTGTAACAACTATTGCTTTCTCTGCACCAGCTATAGCATTTTTAAAGCCTTGTTCAATACCCGCTGGACAATCCAATAATACATAATCAAACATTTCTTTTAAATCATTTGTCAGTTTTCTCATCTGTTCAGGTGTAACTGAATTTTTATCTTTTGTTTGGGCAGCGGGTAGAAGAAATAGTCCTTCATATCTCTTGTCCTTAATAAGAGCTTGTTTTAACCTACATACCCCTTCAACAACATCTACTAAATCATATACAATTCGATTCTCCAATCCCATAACTACATCTAGATTCCTCAAGCCAATATCAGCATCTACAACTGCAACTTTATAACCCAATTGTGATAACCCTGTTCCTAGATTGGCAGTAGTAGTTGTTTTTCCAACACCACCTTTACCTGAAGTAATAACAATCGCTTCTCCCATTTTTGCTAACCCCCTAATTATTTGCTTTATTTTTTATTTAAGTAAGGTTCAATATATACCATGTTTTCTTTAATCCTTGCTAGCTCAGGATTCTTAGGTTTTTCATAGTCCCCGTCAGGTGCTCTAGCGATTACATCAGCAATTCTTAACTGAGTAGGGTCTAAGTACATGGCGGCTACACATGCATCAATATTGCCATCGGATCCCGCGTGAGCGATTCCTCTTAAGCTTCCCATAACAATTATGTTACCTGCCGCAATAATCTGTGCTCCTGGGTTTACATCACCTAAAATAACTACATTGCCACAAAAATCAATTTTTTGCCCTGATCTTATTGTACCTTTGAGGAATCTAGTATTTCCTTCATTGATTCCTTGAAACATATCTTGAGTTTCAACATCGTTATTAGACATTGTTTCATTTTTTATAATATGCATTTTATATCTAGTTGTCATAATATTTTCTAATTCTTCTTTTTCTTCATTACTTAACATATCACCCTTAATATCAAAAATTTTTGCTCCCTTAAAAAAGAACTGAGTCTTTTCAAGTTTATTAATCAGATGTTCTCTTATGGTAATAAAATCATAATCAGGTTTAATGTAAATCAATAAACCTTTTTTGGTTCCTTTAATCTCAATGGCATTGTCTTCAGTCATGGATTAGTACCTCCACTAGTGAATTAGAATTTTTCTATTTACAAAATCTCTTTTTACCTTTATATACATTCTCCACATATGAGACAAATCCTTCTTATAGTTTATAAAAAACTTAGGGACTACAGTAGCAAAATTGTTGTTTTTAAAAAATCACTACCACAATTGGGTACAAAAAAACAGACTAGCCTTTATCTAGCTAGTCTGCTTTCTATTGCAAAATTTTCTTCATTATTGCCTATATTTAATCCCATATATTCTGCAACAATTTCTCTAAAAATAGGCGCACCGAAACCCCCAGACCCCCCTTGAAAAATCAAAACAGATATTGCTATTTGAGGGTCCTCATAAGGTGCAAACCCTGTAAACCAAGCGTAGGCGTTATAATCATCTTTAAATTGATCTAGATTCACTCGAGGGTTTAAACTTCTGATTGCTTCTCTCATAGCATAACCTTCATCTTGATATCTTGGATTATCTTTATTCTCTTCCATTAGTTTTGATGTTTTCTCTTCAACAGCAGTTTCAGTTACTCCAAACTGTCTAAGGTACCTTTTAAGGTATTCAACTTCATCAACCGGAGGAATCTTACCTTCCCTTTGAGCAGACCCTGTTTTTCCAGCTACATCTATAGGAAATCTTCTAAAGGTAGCAGCAGCACTTCCTGCCACTGTTGTTAAGTTCATTCCATAGTTAATTTCGTCTAGATTATTATAATCTTTTAGTCCGATACGTTCCACCAGTTCAGGAGGATATTCTACAACATTCTTTCCATCATAACTCTGTGTTTTTCTAACTAAACTTAAGTCATATCTATACCCTCCATTAGCTAAAATCGCCATATAGTTGGCCATTTGCAAAGAAGTATAAGAATGCTCACCTTGGCCGATAGAGAAATTCATAGTATCGGCTACACTCCATCTTGCTTGATTAAAGTAGGAATATTTTGCTATATCTGTGTATATGCCTGCTTTTTCCTCTTTCACACCTAGATCTACCATTTTATTATAGATCACAGATCTTGCAGGATTTTCTTCTGCCCAACTGACAATTTCTTCAATAATCTCAGTTAACAATTCTGGGGTAGGATCAACTATTGTTTCATCTAGGTCGTTTATAGTCATTTGTCTATTCAGATGGTTTCTTAGCATAGCCTTAACAGTTCTTGTTTTGTTTTCAATACTTGGTACACCTCCAGATCGTTCTCTGGGAATGTCTATTTCTATACCTGTTCTATCGTTTAGTCCAAACATTTTTGTATAATCCGTTAAAATATCCATATTCATTCTTATAGGTAAAGACCTACCAATTCCATAATCATAACCATTGGCTACTGAATAAAAATAAAAATTGTTAGAATCAGCAATAGCCTGATGAAGACCTTGATAACCCATTGTTCTCCTACTTTGATTCCACAACCAGTTACCGAAGCTATGTCCTCCCACTTGGATAAAGCCTCTATCTAATATTCTGTAGTTAGGACTCAATCCCTGTTCTAGACCAGCTAATCCAACAATCATCTTAAATGTTGACCCTGGTTGTATAGCTGTATTTGTAGCAATATTTAAAAGAGGCCTTGGTGCTAATGGATCTCGCTCATTTTCTGGAATAAGGCTTTGCCAGTCAGTCATACTAATTCCCGTTGCAAATAGATTTGGATCATATGCAGGATAATTTGCTAGAGCTAGAACTTCGCCTGTTTTTACATCTGTAACAACTACAGATCCCGAAGTTGCATTCACCATAGGAACACCTCTGTTTAATAGGACATTGGTACCCCATCGTGTCTCATAGGTTCCACCAACCTGCAATGTTTCTAGTACATCCTTCAATGTTTCTTCTGCTACTCTTTGTAAGTTCGCATCGATTGTTAAATACAAGGTATCTCCTGGAATAGGATCCTGTCTTTCTAGTACCCTAATAAGCCTGCCAAAAGAATCAACAATTACGCCTTGAGAACCATCATCGCCTTTTAACGTCTCCTCGAACTTATGTTCTACTCCAGTTTTTCCTATGATATCACTGGGTAAATAGTTTAATTCTTTAATATATCTGTCAATCTCATCCTGTTGAGATATCTTACCTAAATATCCTAATATATGTGCTGCCATTTTTCCTTCAGGATAATATCTTATAGGCTCAATAGCAATGTTTACACCCGGTAAATCTAAGAGATTTTCTTCTATTGCCGTGACGGAGGCTTGAGAAATATCCTGAGCAATTCTAGCAGGTTGATATTGTAAATAGCCTTGTTTTCTAAGTTGTTCTCTAACAACACTAATCTTCCTAGCTTCGATATCTGAATACTCCTCAGGTATTCTATAGATTCTATTTCTAATGATTTCAAACGCTCCTTTTGCTGTCACTTCAAGGTCTTGTATATTATAGCTCTGTAACCATTGTTCTTTTCTCATTTCATCAGTAAACTTCCAGTGTAAAATAGAAATTGGCACACTTAAGTTTGGTATTTTTATAAATTGTTGTTGCACTTCTACTGGATCTGTTTCTTCAATATTATATCTTCTTCTTAATATTTCAAAGGCTTCCTTTGCATTATCTATTTCTAGTAAATCATTACGCTCTTTCCAATCCTGCAGATCTAAATCATAGGTAAAGGCAAATTCTCCTTCTTCTGTAAAGATAATAGGAAAATCATCATGGTATCTATCTTCATTTTTTTCTAAGATTTCAATAATATTCAGCGCTACTTCATTAATCTTTTCATCTACGACTTCACTTTTCATTATTTGAACAGTAAAGCTGGGTCGATTTCCAGCTATCAATCTTCCATATCTATCTCGAATTTCCCCTCTTGGCGCTGGCAAAGGTAATGTTTTAAATATTCTATTTTCTGCTTCTTCTCTGTACTGTTCTCCTTCTACTATCATAATTGTAGCTAATCTAAAAACAATAACAATAAGAAGAATAATGAATATTAAAGTAATAATATTATATCTATCTTTAAGTTTTTTAAAAATCATATATCATCACCATTCTAATACCTTTTTCTTTTAGATTTATATAATTTTGATACATAAATATATATAAATATGGAAATAATAGCGTTATACACTATTTCTACAAATAACATATTTTTAAAAATATTAAAAAACTCCATATGAAAACCTAAAAAATAAACTAAAAATGTTCCCACAATATAATAAAAACCTGTTGCCAAACCCGTTAATACAACTGGAATAATTAAGTTGTCTTTAAAAATATTTCGATTAGTAAGTGAAATAAAATAACCTATTAGCATATATATTAAGGCATTTATTCCAATCATTTTACTAAATAAAATATCTTGTAGTATTCCTATAGTAAAACCTATAGCAGTTCCTTTAGTTTTGTTATTATTAATAGCAAAACATACTACTAAAATGAGACTTGTATTGGGTAGTACATTGTTTATTCTTATAAATTGAAATAAAGTAGGCTGCAAAATTAAGTTTATAACAATAATTAATCCTATAACTAATATCTTCACTTTTTTAAACCCCTTTATTATTCTCTCGTATTCGGAGTTATAACTAATACCTTGTTCATCTTTTTAAAGTTCACAGCTGGCTCTACAGTAATAGTCTTTAATAATTGATCACTTGATTTTGATACTTCTATTATTTCACCAATCATAATCCCCTGAGGATATATTCCTAATCCAGAGGTGATTAGCTTATCTCCTACCACTACTTCAGCCATTGGATCAAATAAATACCCCGATAATTCATTGCTAATACTTCCTGATACTATTCCTTGAAAATCTCTATCTCTTAATACTTGAAAGCTTACCGAACTATTATTATCAATAATAGAAATAACCTTTGACCAATTACCTCCTACTTCATAAACTCTCCCCACTAAGCCGTTGGAAGCTAAAACAATACTGTCTTTTGTTATTCCCCTATTTGCTCCAATATCAATAGTGAAAGTATCAAACCAATTACTTGGAGACTTCGCAACTACATTTGCTGCAATTGGATAAAATCCAATTTCTTCTTCAATGTAGTTTAACGCAAATCTTAATCCTCGTAATTCCTCAAGTTCATCACGGTTTAATCTTGTGGTAATAATTTCTTCCTGTAGCACTAATATTTCATTTCTTAATTCTTCATTTTCTCTAGTAGCTTTAGTAAAATTAAAGATTGAAGAAATACCTTCTCCCACAGTAATAGTAGTGGTATTCACCACTTTTTGAACAGGGCTGAATACATTTCCTATCCATTTTTCCACTATAAATAATTCTTCTCTTTGTTTAGATGTAAACCCTATAACAATAATGAGAATGATAGCGACAATTGTCACTATCATTATGGATTTATCCTTAACAGTTCTATTAGCCATCTACCTCACCATTTTCTATTTCATTTTTCTTCGAGCCATTCTAATACTATCGATATCTTCTATCATTTTTCCCGTTCCTAATGCAACACAATCCAGCGGTTCCTCGGCTATTTGTACAGGCATCCCTGTTTCTTTTCTAACCAATTGATCTAACCCTTCTAGTAATGCTCCACCACCTGTCAACATAATGCCTATTTCCATAATATCTGCTGCTAACTCTGGAGGAGTTTTTTCCAATGTAAATTTAATAGCATCAACAATTTGGCTAACGGGCTCTCTTAATGCTTCTAATATTTCACTGGAAGTTATTTCTAAGGTTTTTGGTAACCCTGAAACCAAATCTCGTCCTCTAATAAGCATTTTTGCATCGGTTTTTTTGGGGAAGGCTGAGCCTATAGTTATTTTTACTTCCTCTGCAGTTCTCTCCCCGATCATTAGATTATATTGCCTCTTTATATGTTGTACAATCGCTTCATCTAATTCATCCCCGCCTACTCTGATAGATTTAGCAGTAACTATTCCTCCTAGAGAAATAATAGCCACTTCTGTGGTTCCTCCACCGATATCAACTACCATGCTGCCAGTAGGTTCTTCTACTGGAAGACCTGCACCAAAAGCAGCTGCCATAGGTTCTTCTATTAAATAAGCCTCTCTAGCACCTGCTTGCAGTGCAGCCTCCTCTACAGCACGTTTCTCAACTTCTGTAACACCAGAAGGTACACATACTACAACCCTAGGAGAAACTAAAGTTTTTCTTGAATAAACCTTCCTTATAAAATATTTTAACATATTTTGAGTAATATCAAAATCAGCAATTACTCCATCCTTCATTGGTCGTATTGCCACAATATTCCCTGGCGTCCTTCCAATCATCCTTTTAGCCTCTTCTCCTACTGCTAAAACGGTTTTTGTATCATTTTGTATAGCTACAACGGAAGGCTCCCTCAGTACAATACCTTTCCCTTTTACATATACTAGCGTATTGGCAGTACCTAAATCGATACCCATATCTTTAGAAAATAGTTTGAAAATTCCCATGAATAATGCTCCTTCCTCAAATTCAATATTTATATCATATTTTTTTCTTTTAAACTACTATAAATATTATCACCTATAATAATATGATCTAATACTTCAATTCCAATAAGTTTTCCCGATTCCACCAGCCTTTTTGTAATATTTACGTCCTCTGGACTAGGAGTGGGATCTCCGCTAGGATGATTATGAACAAGAATAATGGAAGAACTTGTCCTTTTTATTGCTCGAATAAATACTTCTCTTGGATGAACAATAGATGAATTTAAACTACCTATAGAAATATTTTCTATATCAATTACTTCATTTTTTGTATTCAATAGAATAATGTTAAAGTATTCTTTTTTCAAATATCTCATTTCTTCCATAACTAAAAGACTAACATCATCAGGACTCTTTATCTTATAATTATTTGCTTTTGTTGTTAAAGCTATACGTTTCCCAAGTTCTACTGCCGCAATTATTTGAGATGCCTTTGCCATTCCTACTCCATTAATACTCCTTAACTCTTCCATTGTGCAGTCTGCAAAAAAACGTATACCTTCTTTTGAAGAGCAAATAATATTTTTAGCTAAATCAATAGCCGACATTTCTTTAGTTCCAGTAGACAATAAAATTGCTAATAGTTCTGTATTTGATAATGCATTTACGCCATTAGCCAATAGCTTTTCTCTAGGCCTTTCACAAGGTGGCATTTTTTTAATCGTAGTATATGCATTTTCCTTTTTCACTTTTATTCCCCCATAGGCTTATGGCTAGCCCTCTATAAAAGACTGATATTAAAATGTTTTTTTAACATACTCCCTAGCTTATATATAGGTAACCCTACTACATTAAAATAATCTCCATCAATCTTTTCAATAAACAAGGATGCCTTTCCTTGTATGCCATACCCTCCTGCTTTATCCATAGGCTCACCAGTAGCAATATATTTTTCTATCTCATCATCATCTAATTCTCTAAAAAAGACTTTTGTCACTTCAAAATCAGTTATTTCTTTCTTGCTTAGAACATCAAACAAAGTTACTCCTGTCACTACTTCGTGTTGATTCCCTGATAAGCTTTTAAGCATTTTAAAAGCGTCACTATTGTTCTGTGGTTTGCCAAGAATATTATCTTGAAATACTAGAGTGTCTGCAGCTATGATGATAGCATTTTCATTAATTTTTTGAGAAACATCTTTGGCTTTTTCTAATGCTAAATCACAAGCTACTTTATATGGGGATTCATCTTCCTCAAACTTCTCTTTAGTATTACTTGTTATTATATCAAACTTAATACCTAAACTTGTCAATATCTCCTTTCTTCTAGGAGAACCTGAAGCTAAAATAATTTTTGACATCATCTCACCTACATTTTGTTAAATATTAATACTGCCAACAATAAACCAATTAAGCTAGAAATGTTTATGTTGACTAAAAGTGTAAGATTAAAATATATCACACCTAAATTAACCTCTAAATCATTTAAACCTAGGGATCCCGGTCCATACGACAGTATAGGTAAAGTATTGCCCAAAGTGGAACTAATTAAGCTTCCCAGTACAACTCCAGTAATAATAAGCAATACTAAAATCCAAGGATTACGATATCTATTCATACTTATCCCCCTTAAAGTTTCATAAGTTTTATTTAATACTCCTGTTTAATATGATACTTCCTTTTGTGAGTGTCAAGTTTGCAGTAAATCCAATAAAAATTCCTGTAAAAATACTTGCTAGCATCATGACTGGTAAATATATAAATATTCTAATATTATTGATAATGAAGGCTGCAACAGTTAATTGAGCTATATTGTGACCTATAGCTCCAAATACGCTTACACCGATTAAACTGAAATATTTCCTTGCGTTGACATATATCATCCACATTAAAAAAGTACTGAGAAAAGCTCCAGCCATACTGTACATCATAGAAGTTATCGCCCCTGTTGCTATGCCAGCAATAAAGCATCTTAATAAATTTACTGTTAGTGCATATTTAAATCCATAAATAACCAAAGTTACTAATCCAATAATATTGGCTAATCCTAGTTTTGCTCCTGGAGCAATTCCAATAAATGGATTAGGGATAAAGCCCTCGAAAATATGAAGAGCTAGACCTAATGAAGTTAACATTGCTAAATGTACTAGTCTTTTTGTATCCATTAATCATCACACTTTCTATTTAGTCTGTTAATTTGTTAGTTAACCCATTAAAAGTTTACCACTAAAGCATTGAAGTTACAAGTAAAATAATTGGTAGAATCAACTGGAAAAAAAGACTAACCCTCCAGTTATTTATATAACTAAAGGGTTAATAATTAATTCATTTTAATAGATTTCTTTGGGCATTTTGCTTCACATACCCCACAGCCTATGCATTTATCAGCTAGTATTTTATGTTTTCCCTTCAACTCACCTTCAATAGCTTCGACGGGACAATGCTTTTTACATATGGTACAGCCTATACATGTATCATCATCTATAATTGCCTTTTTTCTTTTTTCCAAATCACCTTCTATGGCTTTGGTAGGACATTTTTCTACACAAACAAAACATTGTGTGCATTTTTCATAATCAATAAATGCTAGGTTGTTTTTAAAATCTATTGCTTCGAAAGGACATGCTTTTACACATATTTTGCAAGCAATACATGCAACCTCACATTTTTTTCTTACTATTTTTCCTGTCTCCTTATTATTACAAGTAATAACTACACTTTGTTCATAAGGAACCATATCTATTACATCTTTTGGACATACTTCTATGCATTTTCCACAGGCTGTACATTTTTCTGGAATTATTTTTGCTATTCTTCCATCAACAATTTCAATGGCATCGAATTGACAAGCTCTTACACATGTACCAAATCCTAAACAAGAATAATTGCAAGATTTGTCTCCACCGCCACCTACCATTGATGCTGCAACGCAATCATTAATACCATGATAATCAAATTTATCTTTGCATTTTTCTTTATTACCGTTACATATTACCTTTGCAACTCTTCTTTCTTTTACATCTACTTCTACACCCATGATTTCAGCTAGTGCTTTTGCACAATCAGGTCCTCCAACTGGACAACCATCTACTGATGCTTTACCTTCAGCAACTAGTTTGGCAAAGCTATCGCATCCGGGGACTCCACAGCCTCCACAGTTTGCACCTGGCAAAGCGTCTCTAATAGCTAGTGCCCTTGGATCTATTTCAACAGCAAATTTTTGTGAAGCATAGGCAAGACCAGCACCAAATACTAACCCTAATCCGCCTAAACTAGCAATAGGATATATTATACTTTCTATGTTCATATTATCACTCCTTTATACAAGTCCAGCAAATCCTAGGAAGGCTAATGACATTAAACTTGCAGTAATCAGTGCAATAGGAAAACCTTTAAAAGCTTTAGGAACGTGCGCAAGCTCTAATCTTTCTCTTATTGCAGCAAATAACACAATGGCTAAAGAAAATCCTATAGCAGCTCCTATTGCATGGAATATACTTTCAATCATGTTGAAATCTTGAGAAATATTTAATATAGTCAATCCTAATACTGCACAATTGGTAGTAATTAATGGCAGAAACACTCCTAATGATTGATAGAGGGTAGGGCTGGTTTTCTGAATAATCATCTCTACTAATTGAACTAAAGAAGCAATAACTAAAATAAAAGCTATGGTTTGCATATATTGTATACCTAGGTTGTCTAGAATTAATATTTGTACTAAATAGGTTATTATTGATGCCATAGCCATAACAAAGGTAACGGCCATTCCCATTCCAAAGGCAGTTTCAACCTGCTTAGAAACACCTAAAAAAGGACAAATTCCTAAAAATCTTGATAATACAAAGTTGTTTACTAAAATAGCACTGATCAGAATAACAAACAAAGACGAAATGTTCAAATCCTACACCTCCTTATAATTCATTTAAGTCTTTAGACATAATCTTATTAAATCCAGCCAATAGTAATCCTAGTGCTAAAAATGCACCTGGAGGCATTGACATAAATCTAGCTGGTTCAAAAGTACTCCACATTACAGCTTGACCGAATATTGTTCCCACACCTAACCATTCTCTTACAATTCCTAAGACTACCAAAGCTGCTGTAAAGCCTAACCCCATTCCTAGACCATCAATAATTGATCCAGGAGTTGAGTTTTTTGAAGCAAAGGATTCTGCTCTAGCAAGAATTAGACAGTTTACAACGATTAAGGGAATAAAAATGCCCAATGCTTCATTTAATGCCGGTAAATAAGCTCTTAGCAGCATTCCAACAATAGTTACAAAAGTAGCAATAACCACAATAAAGGAGGGTATTCTAATTTTGCTAGGAATGAATTGTTTTATTAAAGAAATAACTGTATTTGAACCTACTAACACTGCAGTTGTTGCCATTCCCATACCAAATCCATTAAATGCTGTATTGGTAACGGCTAAAACAGGACACATTCCTAGCATTTGTATAAAGACTGGATTATCATATAGGATTCCCTTCATAAATATTCTATTTGGTTTCACAGGATTTCACCTCCAATTATTTAACGGTCTTGTAATTCTTCTACAAATAGGCTGCGGGCACTGTTTACTCCATCCACAACAGCATCCGAGGAAACTGTAGCTCCTGAAATTGCTTCTATATATTGTTCACCAGTCTCTCCACCCAGTGTAGAAATAAATTCTTCTTCGGTTCCTCTATCCACAAACTGATCGATATAGGATGCATCAGCAATTTTTGAGCCTAAACCTGGCGTTTCAGTATGATCTCCTATTTTTACACCAGTAATTGTTCCTTCGCTGGAGATACCAACAAGCATTTCTATTCTTCCATCATAACCCTGTGGGTTCACTTTAATTGTATATCCTACTATCTCACCATTTTTACTGCCGCTGTAAATCTCTTGAATAAATCTTCTATCTAGTAGTTCAGCTTCTTCGATAATGTCAAATTCTTCTGCCTCTGGCAATAGGGTCACCAGTGCCTCTCTTGTTTCCTCCAACGCTCTTTCTTGAATAATTTCTTGAGTAATATCGTTTGTAATGCCTAGAATCAACCCTGCTACAGAGGTAATTATTAATAGAATTAATCCTAATTTTATTATTTCTCGCATTGCCTATTTCACCTCCCCAAATACTCTCGGGCTTGTATATCTATCAATTAAAGGAGATGCTACGTTCATTAGCAATATCGAGAAAGCAACGCCCTCTGGATAAGCTCCAAAAAATCTTATTACTGAGGTTAATACGCCACATCCCACAGCAAAGTATACTCTTCCTCTTGGAGTTACAGGAGAAGAGGCATAATCAGTTGCCATATAGATAGCTCCTATCATTAATCCACCAGAGAAAACATGATACAGCATATAACTTAGGTCAAATCCGCCATAAGCTAAGGTTAATACAGCTACGGTTCCAATATATATTCCAGGTATTTTCCAAGAAATAACCCCTCTATAAATAAGATAAATACCGCCTAATATTAATAACAGTGCAGATGTCTCACCCATACTACCTGCTGTATTACCTAAAATGGTATCCATTAAAGGTGGCATATTAGTAGGCAACACACTTCCACTGGCTTTCATGGCCGCTAGAGGTGTTGCAGTAGATACGGCATCTACACCAGGACTAATCCAAGCCGTCATTCTGTCAGTCCAAGACAAAGTTAAAAATATTCTACCAGCCAATGCAGGATTCATAAAGTTGTGCCCTATTCCACCGAATATTTGTTTTACTATAGCTATAGCAAAGAAAGACCCAACAACCGGCATCCACCATGCTGCCGAAGCAGGTATATTTAATGCTAATAACAGTCCTGTTATGACAGCACTCAAATCATTTATTGTAACAGGACGTCCCATTAGTTTCTGCACAACTGCTTCAGTAATAACAGCAGTTAATACTGATATTAGAATTAAGATAGCGGCGTTAGTTCTAAAATAATAAATGGCTGCTATGGTGGCTGGCAATAAAGCGATTACGACATCTAACATAATTCTCTGTACTGTATCATCATCCAAAACATGTGGAGAAGAAGATACAATTAGCTTTTCATCCATTGATTTCCCTCCCATTACTTACTTATTCTTCTGTTCTCTTTTTTTTGCAATAATTTGATTTTTAGCTACTCTAATTGATGGTAACAAAGGTCTTCTTGAAGGACAAACATAAGAACATGAACCACATTCTATACAGTCTAGGGCTCTATATTTTTCAGTTTGTTCCATCCTGTTACTTAAGGAATTTTCGCTAATGTATACAGGTTGCAGGTTGGCTGGACAGATCTCAACACATCTCCCACACCGAATACAGTTCGAAGGATTAGGCAATTCTGCTTCTACCTCATCAAAAACCAGTATTCCAGATGTTCCTTTTACAGCTGGGATCTCATCTGTATGTTGAGCATTCCCCATCATCGGGCCACCTAGTATTAGTTTACCTGGCGTTACTGCATAACCACCACATTCCTCGATTAAAGATTTAACAGGTGTTCCAATCTTTATCAATAGGTTCTTAGGGTTTTTAATAGCTTTTCCTGTTACTGTAGTGACCCTTTCAATTAATGGTATTCCTGTTTTAATGGTTTTTGCTACTTGCGCAGCTGTACCAACATTAGTTACAATAACACCTACATCCATTGGTAGTCCCCCTGAAGGAACCTCTTTATTGGTTATAGCATAAATAAGCTGTTTCTCTCCCCCTTGAGGGTATTTCGTTTCTAAAGCTACAACTTGTACATCATCTTCTTTTTCAATAGCCTTCAGCATAGTATCAATCGCATCTGGCTTATTATTCTCTATCCCTATATATCCTTTTTGAACTCCTACAGCCTTCATCATTGCCTTTAAACCATATACAATATCCTCTGGATTTTCTAACATTAAACGATGATCAGCTGTTAAGTAAGGTTCACACTCAGCACCATTCAATATTAAAGTATCCACTTTTTTCTCAGGCGGTGGTGAAAGCTTTACATGGGTTGGAAATGTAGCTCCACCCATTCCAACAATTCCAGCCTCCTTTATGATATTGATAATATCTTTAGGGGATAAGCTTTCTATGTTTCCTTTTGGTTGGATTGATTCATCTATCTGATTTTCTCCATCAGATTCAATTGTAATTGCCTGTGCCTCATTACCTGTTGCTATAGGCACATCTTCTATTGATTTTACTATCCCAGATACACTGGAATGTATTGGAGCAGAAACAAAGCCTTGAGCTTCACCAATTTTTTGCCCAACCTTTACATAATCACCTACTTTCACAACAGGTTCACAGGGTGCACCTATATGCTGTTGCAATGGTATTACCACCAATTTGGGATCTTCTGCTTTTTCAATCTTGATATTAGCAGTAGCATCTTTTTTTTCTGGTGGATGTATACCCCCTCTAAAAGTTAAAAACTTCATTTGTTTTCACCCCTTATATATTTTTTAAAAGCACACTCATAATAAGAATTGATATAGTATATAAGATAAAAGTATTTAAAATAATCTTGTATACTGTATATCTTGAACAATATTTTTCTAATATGATTTTTACCAGTCTTCTGCTTATCTTATATAGTATTTGGTTAAAATAGGATTTTTATGTTCTGTGTTGAATTGTCTTGAAAAGTTTTTAAAACTTTGTGTCTTTTTCTGAAATTTAAGTAAAGTTGTAATTGTTAATTACTAAATTATCAATTGCAGTACATAACAAAAACTATTATACAATACTTTAAGTACAATTGCTATGCTATTACTTTAATTTAAAAATTAACAATTTCCTTTAGTCCCTCTGTGATATATTCCTTAATCCATTCCACAACATTTATATCTGTAATCGGAACCCCATCCAGTACTTTTTTTATTTCATGAGTATCAAAACTGAATTGGTTATTTTTATAATAATGAACATATCTATAATCGATTTCCTTTTCCATCATTAATAAAGTTACTAAGGTATCTACTATATTTCCTAAAGGGGCTCTATCTATATGACTATATTGAAAAGCTGCAGTCAGGCATGTCCCTTCCCCTTGCTTGGATACTAAATTAAAGCTTCCGTTACATTGAAGTGCTGCAGTTTTGAATAAAGATATTCCTAACCCTATTTTTCTAGTAGTTCTTGTAGTAAAAAATGGATCTTCTACTTTTTTTAGAGTTTCCTCATCCATTCCTTTGCCATTATCTTTTATACTTATCATTAGTATATCTCTTTGTATATCCTCTCTAACTGTTATTTCAATTATTGATGCATCTGCTCTAACAGAATTTTGAACAATATCTAGGATATGTAAAGCTAATTCCTTCAATTTATTTCCTCCTATATCATAAGCATAATAAAAGACTGTTAACGTATTGGAAAGACCTCTTACTTTAATAGGTGCAGTCTAATCACTCAATGAAATAATTGGCCCACAATTCTATTGAGATAAATATTTCTATAATGCTAATTCTCATTTATAGATTTTAGAATATCTTCAATTTTTTTGTTATTGGTATCAATAAAGAATTCTCGTTCTAAAATTTGTCCTAACTCATGAGCATCTGAACTGATAATTTTATTATAGCTTTCTAAATATGGATGTTTCTTTAGTAAAAGATTATAATTGCAATTTTTAGTAATTTCTACAGTATTTAAGCACAGATCTGATTCTATAAAACCTAGATTAGAAAGTATGCTAAAGCTATGGCGATCTATATGTGCTGGTATACAAATGCCCCCTATTTTTTTCACTTGGGAGATTGCTTCTTTTAAAGATAAGTCTAAAGCATTCATTGTCAATATATGATAATCCTCAAGAATATTATCTTCTTCATCATATATGTATTGATTCCCAAAGAGTTTGGGGTTGTTTTTTATTTTAGGTAATGTATTATCTAATATTTCTTGAAACTTATTACTAGCATTCAAATTGTTGAATAAAGCAATTAAATGCACCTCTTCTTTAGTAGTTATTTCTACTCCTGGAATACAAATAAGGTCCTGTGTTTCTGCTACTTTTATGAAGCTTTGTAAATTTTTTGTACAGTTATGGTCTGTGATAGCAATTATATCTAACCTTTTAAGCTTGGCCATTCCTATTATATTGTTTGGTGTCATATCTTTATTGGCACACGGGGATAATCCACTGTGAATATGTAAATCTGCAGCCATCATCATTTGTCTTTAATATAATGATTAAGTTCAATTGCTAACTCATAAGCACTTAGATTGCTTCTTAAAAGTGGGATCCCCTCTTCATTTGCTTTATTTATAGTTACATCTTCTATTTCTGCGTTTTCTGCTATAATTACACATGCGGCTTCTCCTAAAGCTGCAACCGCAATAACATTAGTATTCGTTTGAATGGTAATCCAAGCATCTTGATGTTTCATGTGAGCCATAACCCAGCTTAATAAATCTCCAATATAAACATTTTTTATTACATTGGACAAACTGCCTTCTCCTCCTATTACCTCTAATGATAGTTTGTTTTTCAATTCTTCAACAGTGATCATAATCCATCTCCCTATTTCTAAATTAGAAAATATTAAAGTAATAATATTTTCGTCCTTCTCCAATAAAACAAGATTGTATTAGAGAAAGTTTTTCTCTCCTTTATCTATAACTTAAGTTGATCCATATAATGCCTTTACCTCTCCTGTGGGTAAGTTAAAATGTCTTCAGTGCCACCAGAATTCACTGTAAGAATATAAATCTATATTTTCTACTTAATATATATAACTATTTCTAGTTTGGTATATTCTCCATATGAAGACTCGATTCTAAATTCATCTGAACATCTTTTTATGTTTGGCAGCCCCATACCTGCTCCAAATCCAAGCTCTCGTATCTTTTGAGAAGCTGTAGAATACCCTACTTTCATGGCTAACTCAATATTTTCAATTCCAGGACCCCGATCTTTTATAATTATTGTTATTTTCTCGGCACTAATATCTACATCAATGGACCCACCCTCTGAATGTATTATGATATTCATTTCAGCTTCATAGGTAGCTATAGCTATTTTCCTAAGAATTTGAGGTTCAATGCCGAGCTGTCTCAAAACTTTTTTTATGCTGCTTGACGCTTGTCCAGCTCTTGTAAAATCATCCTTTTCAACTTGATAACTTAATTTAATAGGACTCACTTCCTTTATCTAGTATCCAAAATAAGACCATTCATTATTTATGTACAATATTGGCTCCCTTAAGGCCTTTTGAGAATAGTATGCCAGAACTGACATACATAATGTGATTCGTTGTCATGATTACGATGTTATTTTCTTTCGCTAATTCTATAGTTTCGTCGTCTGGTTTCTTACCCCGCACAAAAACTACAGCAGAGAGGTCCATCATTTCTGCCGTTCTTATGGTATGGGAGTTTACCAAACCAGTTAATAATAATGTTTTGTCATCAACAAACGCCAATACATCACTCATTAAATCGCAAGCAAAAGCTGTCTTTACTTCTCTTTGCAGAAATTCTTCTCCTGATACTACTTCAGCCTCTAATAATCGTTGTACCTCTTTTAACGTCATTTTTTACACCTCCATAGCTACTTTATCATTTGATGGTTTCCAGGGTTCTGAAGATACTATCCAAATACAAACTATGTATTCGATATATGTTGTCTTCATTCTCTAATAATTCTAGTGCTCTTTTAGTATTGCTTTCTTGATGATAAATCATTTTTTCTATCTCTTTTTTTTCTGATATTCCTTCTATCACAAGATCCTCCTTGAGATTTTCTGCTAATTGTTCTATGATTTCTTGCTGTTCAATTAGTAGTTCTTTATATTGATTTAGCTCACTTTCTTTTTCAATAAAATTATACCATTCTTCTGCTTGTTTATCCATTATTTCAATCAAACTATTTATTTCTTTTATGATGATTTTACTTTCTGCTTCCATGTCTTTGGTATAGCTCACCTCTTTTGAAGGTAAATGGATTTCACTAATATATGCATCTGGGTAGTATTCTCGTATCTTTTGTAACTGGCTTTCAACTAATGATCTTCTTGTTAAACCCAAAGTATATATTTTGTATGCATTATCTAGTTTATAGATTAAATGAGGCAAATTTTTTTCATTTAATTCTTCTACAAAAGCTTCAATGTTAGATGTATCAGATACACTTGCAACCTGAATCATGTACATAGATAATGGATGTAATTTATTTGTTATTAATTCTGTCTCTTGAGTTGTACTTATTTTACTCTCATCCTCTTGATGATTTTCTGTGTTCTCCTGAGATAGATCTTCTTCTTCATTGACGTTAATTATTGCATTTAATTCTCCCTCTTCCAAAGTAGGGTTAGAATGTAATACTGGTATTACTACTCTTTCAGTTATTCTAGAGCCAATAAAAACAGCAGTTATCGGGATGATAATTATAAATAGTAAAATTAGATAATAATTATTCTTTCTTTTAGTTTGTTTTGTTTTAAACCTTCTCTTCCTCATAGTGATACCTCCAAATAGTAATATTTAATCAAATTCAATATGTTTCTTTAATTTGTATTGAATACTTGTCTTATTATATATATAATTATGACTATAGAAAATTATTCCACAATTGGAGTTGATATCATGATGAAAAATATAATTCACCAGATATATTTCGAGAAAATTACTGATGTTCAGAGTCGTATTCCTGTACCTTTTCACACCTACTCAAAAACTAATATGTCTTTTCTGGAAACTTTAGATCATGCAGCTTTAACAGTTCAGTCCAAAAATACAGGCTCTTTTGATAAATATATTCAATCAGCGGCAGAAAAATATTCACTTTCTGCTAATTTGATAAAATCTATTATTAAAATCGAATCAAATTTTAACTCTAGGGCTTTATCAAGAGCAGGAGCTCAAGGCATAATGCAGCTAATGCCAGCTACTGCAAAAGAGCTTGGGGTTGTAAACGTTTGGAATCCTCAGCAAAATATTGATGGTGGAGCTAAATATCTAAAGCAACTATTAGATCAATATGACGGAGACCTGTCTTTGGCTTTAGCTGCCTATAATGCAGGTCCTGGCAATGTTCAGCGATATGGAGGGGTTCCTCCCTTCAATGAGACACAAAACTATATAAAAAATGTATTAAACCAACTGAAAACATATGAAACACTTCATAAAATCACTTAAATAAAACAGGCCCATCTATTGATGTGGGCCTGTTTTATCATAACGATATTTTTAATTATAATCTCACGGCTGAAACGTACCTGCTTTGATAGGACCAAGAAGCAGGACCATCCTTTAAGGAAGATATTATAATCCCTCTATTATTAGTAGAAGATGAGTGGATAAATTCATCATTCCCAATATATATTCCAACATGACTTATAGTACTACTTCTTCCATTATTAAAAAATACTAAATCACCTATCTGTAGTTCGTTTTTGTTAATAGGTGTTCCCATAGTGGCTTGGTCTCTAGATGTCCTTTGTAGTTTTATACCTTTGTCCCTCAAATAATCAGGATAGTATTTGTTTAATACATAGTAAACAAAGCCTGAACAATCAAAATTGTTGGGACCTGTAGCAGCATATCTGTATGGTTTACCTAAATATTTCTCAGTATGTTCTTTTATGTTACTTAATGGATGAGAACGTGTGCCAGAACGGCTCACAGGACTGCCTATATTTATTTGTAGATCAACCGAGTCACTTTTTAGCCAACCTTCTTGAAAATCCTTTGTTAATACATTATACCAACCATCCATATATTTTTTAATATATATATCATCATTCTTACTTAAAGTAATGATAGTTTTGCTTTCGTTATTTGCCTTTTCTTTAATTTTACTATTGTTTTCTACGATGATACCATGAGGATAGTTAGGAATCAATAGGATAAAATCACTGTGCACAAACCCCTTAGTTCCTTCCTTCAGTTGTATTTCGTACCATTCATTCGCTTGATTTAAAACTATCAGTTCTGTACCATTTCTTAACTGCGACAGTATGCTTCCACTTGTAGATGGTGTTGAACGTAGGTTTAGTACATTATTAACGTTAACAATACCTTTTTTAATAGGCTTACTTTCTTCTCCTGTTATTGCTAAAAAATCTTCATGCATCCATCCTTGAACACCATTATCCACTAGCACAACTTTGTTCCAGTTATTCTTAGTTTCTCTAATTAAAACTTCAGTCCCAATAGATGGCAATTGTATCACTTTTCCTTCAACCTCTGGTTTCTCTCTCAATATACCTTGATTGGCAATCACCATAGCTAATTTCCCATCTGCCAGTGCTGTAGATGTTGAAATAAAAATAATAACAAGAACTATGGATAATACTACAGGTATTTTACTGATTTTTAGCCTCTTCATAATACATTCTCACCACCTAAGGTTAGTAATAATTCTAATACCATACAATATTCTACTTATTTCTTATAAATCCTTTTTTTAGTTACAGGAAAGTTCTAAAATATATTTTTATAATATATAAAAATATATAAAAAAATCATACATCCCTCTGGAGGAATGCATGATTTTTCAATTGTTAAATATTACCCTTAGCGCTTGCCTCTAGCTTAGAATATACTTCTTTGGCATATTCTTGAGCACTAAATAATGACATATCTCTATAATTACCACATTGAACAGGATTAACAGCGGGTATTTCTTCAGTATTTATTACTTTTTTTAGTGCATTCATTAGGGCTAAGGTAACTTCTTTTTCTGAGGTTTCACCTATTTTAATAAGATAAAATCCAGTCCTACAACCCATGGGTGAAATATCAATGATGTCTGATAATTCTTCTCTAATATATCCTGCTAATAAATGTTCAATAGCATGCACGGCAGCAGTAGGCATAGCCTCTGCGTTAGGTTGAGTAAACCTTAGATCGAATTTAGTTATAATATCTCCTTTAGGAGTAGTAATATGTCCACACTTTCTAACAAAGGGGGCATTTACTTTGGTATGGTCCATAGTGAAACTTTCAACAACAATTTTCAATCTTTTTCATCCTTTCAATCATCTATTTAAGTATAACTTTATAGTTTATACTCATTCCCAAATAGAATCACATTTTTTTTGTAATATTTTCTTTCTTTTTTCAGTAAGAATTGCATCTACTGTATAATAACCATTATTGAATACCAAAACATCTCCTTCTTTAGCGTTGGTAGATATAATGTTAATGTTTACTTTTAAAAAATTACCTTCAGTTTCTAATACAGCTATATTTTCTTCTAAACGATCTAAAACAATCAAATAGGATACCCTCCTAAAACATATCTATCTATCTTTTTAGTATTATTAAAATAATTAAAATAGAGTCTTCTTTATTCTTCCTTCCAATTATGATGAACCCCTTGAATATCATCGTTGTCTTCTAGCATATCGATTAGTTTTTCCATCTTTTTAGTATCTTCCACTTGTAGCTGTGTTTCAGTTTGTGGAATATAAACAATATCAGCTCCAATGAATGAGTATCTTTCTTGAAGAAGTTTATCCTTTACCTGGGGAAAATCCTCTGGCAATGTAATAATTTCATAAGCTTCTTCTTCTGTTATAAAATCTTCAGCGCCAGCTTCTAAAGCTATCATCATTAATGTTTCTTCATCTACATTCTCATTTTTTTCTATAATGATTTGTCCTTTTTTGTCAAACATAAAGGATACACAACCGCTTGTTCCCAAATTTCCTCCACATTTATCAAATGCATGTCTTACCTCACCTGCAGTTCTATTTCTGTTATCTGTTAATGCCTCTACAATTACAGCAACACCACTAGGTCCATATCCTTCATAAGTTATTTTTTCGTATTGATCTCCACTGGAGTCTCCAACCGCTTTTTTAATAGCTCTATCTATATTATCATTAGGCATATTATCAGCCTTTGCTTTATCTATAGCGCTTTTTAAGCTAGCGTTATATTCAGGGTCAGTTCCACCCTCTCTTGCTGCAACAGTTATTAACCTTGCAAGCTTTGTATATATTTTTGCACGCTTAGAATCTTGTTTTGCCTTTCTATCCTTAATATTCCCAATCCGACCCATGATATAATCTCTCCTTCTTCATATGAACTTGTATATGACTTTATAGTCAAATAAATTTTAACACAACCAATTAAGTTAATCAATTCTTCTATAGCGTTTGTCTTGCTAAGGACTTAGAGATTTTTCTATTTATATTATGAAGGATTATCATGTTTATAACTGGCTATTCTTATATGTATATTATTCGGCTAATACATTAGTAGTGTTTATTTATCATTCCCACTAATGAATAGATTGATTTTATGTGGTTAAATTAAATA
The DNA here is from genome assembly GCF_900111615.1 of Natronincola peptidivorans. Lineage (GTDB taxonomy): Bacteria > Bacillota > Clostridia > Peptostreptococcales > Natronincolaceae > Natronincola_A > Natronincola_A peptidivorans. Next base: position 494,977 of record NZ_FOHU01000001.1, read on the forward strand.
TATCTATCTATATCTTATTAGCCTTTACCTTGTTGGGGTGATTATCATAATGAAGCACCTATATTGGTTTAAAATACTATTTGTGGGGTTTTTAGCTGGAGTCATTAATGGATTATTTGGAGCAGGAGGAGGCACGATTATTGTCCCTGCTTTAAATTTTATATTTGGCGTTCCACAGCATAAGGCCCACGCTACCGCCATCTCTATTATTCTTCCTTTTGCTGTTATTAGCAGCCTTATTTATCATAAGCATGGTTTTACTTCTTTGGATGTGACCTATAAGGTAGCATTAGGAGGCATTATTGGTAGCTATTTCGGTTCAAGATTGTTGACTAATTTTTCCGACAATAAGCTTAGAAAAATTTTTGGATTATTTATGATATTAGCTGCTATAAGGATGGTGATATAATGAGTATGATCATACTAGGGTTCTTAGCTGGCATTATTGGTGGTATGGGTATTGGAGGAGGAACTATTTTAATACCAGGACTGATTTTTCTAACAAATTTTAAGCAACAAACAATTCAAAGTATTAATCTAATTTCCTTTATTCCTGTTGCCATTGTAGCTTTGATAATTCATATTAAGAATAAAAATGTTATCCTAAAAATTAGCCTACCCATAATTTTATTTGGATTACTAGGCAGTTGGGCAGGCTCAAGATTGGCCTTAACAATACCTTCGGCTAGTTTAAGGCGCCTATTCGGTATTTTTTTATTTATCATGGGAACTTATGAAATAATGTGTAAGGATAAAAAATGATGAGTAGAATAAATAATTATTCTACTCATCTAATGCTACTAAAACACAATCATAGTAAACAATATTTAATCCATAATCTTCTGCTTTATCAATCACTTCTTCATCGAAGGTGCCAGGCTGAAACCAGACATAGGAAATCTCTAGTGATTTTATTTCCTCTAATACCTGTTTGCTAATTTGGGGCCCCACAACCATATCTACGCAATCAGGTTTTCCCGGAAGATTTTTAAGGCTATCATATACCTTATCCCCCTCGATTTCTTTGTATTTTGGATTAACAGCATATACAGTATAGTTATGGTTTTTTAACTTTTTATAAATTTTGTACCCAAATTTTTCTGTATCTGGTGTAGCACCAACTACAGCCCATATTTTTTTTTGTAGCATTTCCTTTTTATTTTTTTCTATAATATCCATATCTTTGACCTCCAATAATATAATATTAATGATGTTTTTACCCTTTTATTTAAATAGTATTCTTATTCATATATTATTTTTCCATCTAGTTCAACTAAATAATCCTGCTGTTGTTCTTCTATTACACATCTTCCGTTGGTCCATTCTATTATATATTTCTTAAAGCTGTCTACTTCATCGATCTTGATATATGTATAAAAATGTACTGAGTCATCATATTGCGTCTCTTTTATTAAGTATCCGTTCTGTATTATTTCATTTTGAACTTTTCCTAATAAATTATAATCTATTTTGATATGCATAAGTCTATAAGCCCTTTTCACCACTATTTTGGCATCATTTAGTGCTAATTTTGCCGTTTTAGTATAAGCTCTTACTAGTCCACCTGTACCTAGCTTAATCCCCCCAAAATATCTCGTAACTACTACCGCCACATTTCTTAAATCCTCTTTTTTTAGTAATTCTAGAACTGGAACACCTGCAGTGCCAGAGGGTTCACCATCATCACTATATCGTTGGATTTCATGATTGTCTCCAATGACATAGGCTGGAACATTGTGTGTTGCATCCTTATGCTTTGTTTTTATTTCCTCAATGAATTGTATGGCAGCTTCTTCAGAAAAAACTGGTTGCGCATAACCAATAAATCTAGATTTTTCTATAATCGTCTCATCCAAACCTTTTTTGTATAAAGTTCGGTATTCCTTTAGCATGTTTTTTCATTCCCTTTTGATTATATATGATTAATTATTATACCATATTTTTCTATTATAGTCATATTAACAAACACTATAAATTTTTTAGTTTTTTTAGTTTAATACAGCGAAGTATTATTTTACTTTTTTTGTAGATAAGAGTTTTTATTGATTTCTTGTTTGCTTAAACATTCACTATGTATTAAAAAATGTAATAAGGAAGCAGTTTATACTGCCTCCTTATTATTATCTATACTGCTACCCTTTCTTTTCGTTCTTTCATCATTTCTTTATATTTTTTATAGGACAAATTTACAAGTGATTGATCCTGACTATAGCTTATCATATTTAAAGCTTCGTCAATGGGATAAAAGCCGCCTTCCTTGAAACCTAATTTTTTATTTACTACAAACTCTTTGGTTTTAGTTGTCATAATAAACCAAATAATTTGATTGCATACTGGTTGTTTCCTAGAAATAGAAAAAAATTCGTAACATGTTTCTCCCGCTGTTGATAGAATTTCAGCATCCATGCTGGTTTCTATCTTAACACGACTCAATGCCGCATCAATGGAAGTATCCTCATCACGAATTTTTCCTTTTGGCAATACCCATTCATTTTTTTCATTTTTTAGGAGAAAAACTTGGTTTGCATAGAAGACTACTCCACCTGCACAATTTCTAAAAATCATGGCTAAAACCTCCTTCAATTGTTGTTACTTAATATAATACACTAATTTAACATATTTTACAATCTCTTTTCAGAATATTAACTCAAATAATCTTGATAAGTATTTGTATCTTTGCTATATAGTATACTTCGAAATTGTCAAATAATTCATTTTTTTTTAATGTTCATCATTTTTAACTCTTCTTTAGTAAAATAGAAGGGTTATCATTTTTTTTCATATTTTCCATATTTTTCATAATAGGTATTTTCCACTCTTATTTTTAAAACTATTCCTTCTTCTTGATACTCTGAAGTTATTACTTCTGCTTCCTCATGAAGATGTGAGACAATATGTCCCTCATTATATGGGATTACTAATGTCAACTCTATTGTACTTTTTCCTATAGCATCTCTAATCATTTCTAAAAGCTTGTCTAAATTTTGGGTGGTTTTTGCAGAAATATATATGGTTTTTTCATTTTTTGGTATTTCATATGTATTTGATAATAGATCACTTTTATTGAAAACATGAATCATATTTTTATCATCTACTTCCAGCTCCTTGAGAACTTTTAAAGTAGTATTTTTTTGTAATTCATAATTTTCATTTGAGGCATCAATTACATGTAATAATAAATCTGCATATTTGACTTCTTCTAGCGTGGATTTAAAAGCATCAACAAGATCATGAGGTAATTTACTTACAAAACCCACTGTATCTGTTAAAAGAAATTCTTCATTATTAGATAAAGATATTTTTCTAAGTGAAATATCTAATGTTGCAAACAATTGATCTTTCGTATAAACTTCTCTTTTTTCATCATGATTTTCACTTATTTTTAAAAATGCATTCATAAGAGTTGATTTGCCAGCATTTGTATATCCTACTAAAGCTACAATAGGAAGTTCTGATTTCAATCTTTGAGATCGCTGTGTCTCTCTATTTTTCTTCACTTCCTTAAGCTGTTTTTTTATCTCATCAATTCTTCTTAGAATATGTCTTCTATCAGTTTCTAATTTCATTTCTCCAGGTCCTCTCGTTCCTATTCCAGCACCTTGTCTAGATAATTGTTTCCCGAGGCCGATTAGTCTGGGTAGTCTATATTTTAATTGAGCTAATTCCACTTGAAGCTTTCCTTCTTTTGTTTGAGCTCTTTTGGCAAAGATATCAAGAATAAGAGCAGTTCTATCAATAACATCAACTTTTACTATTTCTTCTAAGTTTCTTATTTGTGCACCTGATAACTCATCATTAAAAATAACTAAATTTGCCTCATGTATTTTGCACAACTCAGCTATTTCTTCAGCTTTGCCTTTTCCAATGTAGTAGGCTGGATGAATAGTTGATCTATTTTGTATTGAAATCGCAATTACTTCTACATCAGCAGCTTTTGATAGCTCTTCTAATTCTTCCAAAGATTCATCTAACTTCTCATTGATATCTCTCTTATTAACATTAAGGGCAACTAATACAGCTTTATTAGTTTCTACTGGTAATTCTGTTTTCATTTTATCCACTCCCATATTTATCCTCTGTTTTCCTATTATATAATAATCCTACTGCTATATAAAATACAATACTCTATTTAAATACAATTTAGACTTTATTGACCATATAGAGGTGTTATATTTAAAAATTGATCCTTAGGAACATGAATATAGTTCATTGGTACTCTTCCTACTATTATAGTTTCAGCTACTGGAATATGAGTTGTTACTCCAATAGTATTAGAACTAAAAGGAATAATTACTCGTACGTTAGTATTAACAATTAAGAAAATACGGTGCCTCGTTTGATTAATTCCTGATTGTTCAAATTCGGTCCCAAAGTTGACATTTACCATTCCCAAGGGAGTAACTGTTAATTTAAGCTTCGGACCATATTGAGCTAATAACTGACTTCCTAAAGCATTTCCTAGTGGAATACGATCAGATGCTGTTTGAATTTGTTTAAGATGCTCCTGTATAGTTAATGCTACATCTGAAGCCACCTTATTCATCATCATGGTATTGGCCTGTAAAGAAGTGATATTCCCCTCGTCATCTTCTTTAATAGAAATCAAATCTTCGTATCGAATATCTTGTTTTACTACAATACTTACTGATTCGTTGATAGCTCTAGTAGTTATATCCTGTGCTCTTAGTTCACCTATTGCTTGTACTGTAGGCATAATCTTGCTATCAATATACAAAAATATTGCACTAAGAATCATAAAAATAAAGATGACTATTATATATAGTTTGTACTTTAAATGTTTTTTTCTTCTCTTTATGTACAAAATAATCATCTCCTTCTATACATTATATGTAATGCAAAGAATAGTGTGCTATTTTATATAGGAATTTTGACTTTTTTATCTTAATTGTGTATAGTAGGATAGATGTTTAACTATTAATAGTTTTTGTGGTATAATGTTAGTATTATCTGCTCAGAGCCATCAGTATAGTTGCATAAAATCTTTGCATAAATTGGGTAGATAATATTAGTTGTTGGAGCAGCAGATTAAAAAATATTGAATTGCTTTCATTGACTTTTGTTGCTATTATTATTTTCTTTATAAAGTATAAGGATGGAGGTAAATTGATGTCACGAAATAGACAACCAGAAAATACAAACAATAAATCTAATAAAAAGACCAAAAAGAAAAATATAAAGAAAATTATTTTATTATTAACTGTCATCATAGTATTGATAGGATTTATCGCAGCTGGTGCTGCTATTGGTATAGTGGCAGGAATAATAAAAGATACTGAACCGATTGATGCATCCAACATCTATGATTTACTAGACCAAAGCTCCTTTATTTTAGATAGTGAAGGACAAGTTCTTGAAAAAGTACAAAGCACTGGATATCGGGACATAGTTAGCTACAATCAAATTCCTAGTCACTTGGTAGATGCTTTTATTGCTATTGAAGATGAACGATTCTGGAATCATAGTGGCTTAGATCTCCGACGTATATTTGGTGTTATTTGGACTAATTTACGTACTGGTTCTAGGCAAGGGGCAAGTACTATAAGCCAGCAACTTGCAAAAAATATTTATCTAACCCATGATCAAACCTATACTCGAAAAATACAAGATATGTATTATGGTATACAGCTTGAAAAACAACTTTCTAAACAACAAATATTAGAAGCATATTTAAATACTATTTATTTAGGTAGCGGGGCTGATGGTGTTCAAGCTGCTGCACAAATATATTTTTCTAAAGATGTTTCAGAGTTAACTGTTGCTGAATCTGCTCTTATAGCAGGTATAGCTAGGAATCCTCTAAGGTTTTCACCAATGATCAGTATATACAAAGAAAACGTTGATGAAGAAAAACACTATATCTTGGATGATAGAGATTCTATCGTTACTATAATCTACCAAGATAGTTTTCAGCCTAGACAAAGGCTTGTTCTAAATAATATGAAAAGATTAGGTATGATTAATGAAGCTACGTATGAAGCCGCTTTAGATGAAGATATAAAATCTAGTCTAAAGCCTAATCGAATGGTTGCTGAGGAATTTACTAGTTATTTTGGTGACTTAATACAATCTGATGTTTTAAAGTCTCTAGTAAATAAAGGCTACTCTAGAGAAGAAGCATCTACTATGCTTCATTCAGGAGGGCTAAGAATCTATAGTACAATGGATCCTAATCTTCAACGTATATTAGATGAAGAGTATGCAAAACAAGATAACTTTAAGAATCCTAGAACAGGAGAAGTATTACTAGAGGTTGGAGAAGATGGCAATGTTCAACCACAATCAGCTATGGTAGTTTTAGACCATACTTCTGGTGAGATAAAAGCTCTCGTAGGTGGTCGGGGAAGTACAGATCGTAGGATATACAATAGGGCCATCAACCCAAGACAAGCGGGTTCTGCTATTAAACCTATCGCTGTTTATACTCCAGCTATTGATATGGGCTTTACAGCTGGTACAGTAATAGATGATGTCCCAGTATATTTTGATAGAGGTGACCCTACAAGACGTTATCCTACTAATTTTGAGCGAAATAGGTATAGAGGTCTAATAACCATCAGAGAATCTGTACGCCATTCTAGTAATGTAGGGGCTGTGGTAACTATAGAACAATTGGGCAATTATAACGATAATGCAGCCTTCAATATCATGTTTGATTATATGCAAAAAATGGGGATATCTACTGTGGTAACTCCGGATAATCCCCATATTGATAGTCGTGGTAGGACCCATGATGCTACCTACTCCACTGCTTTAGGAGGTATGACCTACGGTGTATCTCCATTAGACTTAACTGCTGCTTATGGGACATTAGCTAATGAAGGTGTTTATACACAGCCTATTACCTTCACAAAGGTAACAGATCGTCATGGTAATCTTATCATAGAAAATACTACTGAAAGGAATCGTGTTGTTTCACCTGAGGTTGCTTATATTATGACAGACATGTTACGTACAGTTGTTACTTCTGGTACTGGTACTAATGCTAATCTTAGCAATAGACAGATACCTGTAGCGGGTAAAACTGGTACAACCAACGATGCTAAAGATTTTTGGTTTGTAGGTTATACGCCTTATTATACAGCTGCTACATGGATTGGTTATGATACCAATGAAAAAACCCTTCCTGGTACTAGCGGATCAACAGCAGCACCAATTTGGCAAAGTGTTATGGATCGCATTCATAGTGAACTGAGTGCTAAAAATTTTCAAAGACCAGATAATATCATAGCAACAAATATATGTAGAAAATCAGGAAAACTACCCACTGAGTACTGTTTAGAAGCTCCTGAAGGAAATACAGTTATTTCTGAAATATTTATTCGCGGAACACAACCTACAGAATATTGTGATCTGCATGTTATGGCAGATATTCATGTTCCTACAGGCAAACTGGCTACAGAATATACACCGCCTTGGGAAATAGAGTCTAGGATTTTTGTTGATAGACCTATACCTTATTATCCTGAAGAGCATGGTGGTATTGTTCCAGATGATTATGCTTATGATTTACCCAAAGAATATTATGATCCATTGGAAGACGGAGGTAGTTTGCCCCCTTTTTTGGACGATTCTATAGATGGTTCAATCGATAATGGTTATCCTAATGATTTTTGGCCTTATCCGCCTGATAATAATTTAGATGAAGACTACTATGAAGATTACTATGAAGAATATGATGAAGACTTAATCATTGATTCCATCTTAAGTTATTAATAATATAGCAATAGAGCAGAGAAAACTCTCTGCTCTATTGTTTTAATTTTATTTATTTCTTTCACTATCCTTTCCTTCTTAAAAGCGTTCACTTCTATTGAGTATTTCTTCTAGTGCTTTTGTAATGATTGGTCCTCCTTTTCTTCGATCATCCTTACCATTCATTTTTCCGATATCACCAATTCCAACTACGATTGGACCATTGCATTTGTCTACTACATCTACTGTATCTCCATATAATACTTTATCATTAGTAGGATTACCATCTTTATCCACGGCTTCATCAACAATATTTCCATAGGCATCAATACAAAAATCTGGATGTACACCATCTACATCTTTTGTGTTAGATGCTACTACTACAATTCCTAATACCTCTAAAAAAGGATGATTTATTAGCTCTTTTAATATTTTTTCACCAATCCCGATATTTTCGTTACCTTCGTCATCCACCATTACTACTACAGGGTCATTTTTCGCTTCTTCTATTAAACTAATAATTTCTTGTGCAGTAATAGGCGTTGGGTTTCCAGCAGACCTTGAGATACATCGTCCACCTATTTTTTTAACAGCTACTTCTATTGTTTTTTTCGCACACATATCTCCATCCGTAACTAATATGATTTTTCTCTTTTCTTTCATATTATACTCCTTTATGGTTTAGTTTTTGGATTGAATATAATTGCCATAAGATAACCAAATACTATAGCAGCTGTAATGCCTCCAGATGTAGCTTCCACTCCTCCAAAAAATGCACCTAATAATCCATTTTGATCTACTCCTTTAAATGCACCTTTAGCTAAACTGTACCCAAAGCCTGGCAAAGGAATAGTTGCTCCTGCTCCACCTATTTTTACCAATGGCTCATAAAGCCCTACTGCCGTCAATACAACTCCTGAAGTTACAAATATAATTAACACATGTGCAGATGTTAACTTTGTAGCATCCATTAAAAGTTGTCCTACTAAACAAATAAATCCACCTACAATAAATGCATTGAAATAACCCATGGACTTATACACCTCCTTGCTCTACAGATTACTTTCAATTGTTACTGCATGAGCAATACTTGGTATTGATTCGCCTTGGTGAAGGCTTGTAGGGGATAATAAGGCTCCTGTAGAGACCAGTAATAGTTTCCTTATTTTTTTCTCCTTCAGTAATCTATAAAGATACCCACAAAATACTACTGCTGAACATCCACACCCACTACCTCCAGCATGTGTATCTTGTTCAAAATGATTAAAAATTTCTACTCCACAATCACTAAAATTATTTTTAACATTAATACCTTCTTTGACTAGCATTTCCTTTGCAATATCCATACCTATTATACCTAAGTCTCCAGTTATGATTAAGTCATAGCTTTCTGAGGTAAAACCCGTATCTCTTAAATGTGCTTTAATTGTATCTACTGCTGCAGGTGCCATAGCTGCCCCCATATTATATGCATCAGTAATACCATAATCTATCACTTTACCTGTTGTAATATGGGTTATATTAGGGCCCCCAGAATTTTTAGTTAGCACTGCAGCACCAGCACCTGTCACTGTCCATTGAGCAGTTAGTGGTCTCTGGTTTCCTAGTTCTAATGGAAATCTAAACTGCCTTTCCGCTGCTGAAAAGTGACTGGAAGTTGCTGCTACTACATAATCTGCATAGCCACCATCAACCATCATTGCTGCTAAGCTTAAGGCTTCAGTCATTGTTGAGCAAGCGCCAAACAATCCGAAGTATGGTATTTGAAGTTCTCTTGCTGCAAAAGATGAAGCCATTAACTGATTTAATAAATCACCAGCTACGAAATAGTCTATGTCTTCTAAGTATACTTTAGCTTTTAAAACAGCTGATTTAACAGTTTCTATTGCCATCTTGCTTTCTGCTTTTTCCCAGCTTGCTTCTCCATATAAATCATCCTCTAAAACTATGTCAAAGTTTTTTGCCAGTGGCCCTTTTCCTTCCTTCGGTCCTACAATAGCATTTGCAGCAATTATTGATGGAGGATTTGTTAGCTTAATTGTCTGTATTCCAATTTTATTGTTAGCCATACTGTAATCACTCACTAACTATTATAAAAATAATAAATAATACCTACTATAACTGATGAAGTAATCCCATAAACAAGTACAGGTCCTGCTAAAATAAACATTCTAGCTGCTACACCAAAAACATAGCCTTCTCTTTTGAATTCCATTGCAGGAGCTACAATAGAATTTGCAAAACCTGTAATTGGAATAATAGAACCTGCTCCAGCTTTTTTACCTATTAGATCATAGAACCCTAAGCCTGTTAATAGTGCACCAATTAGTATCATAATAAGTATTGTTGCATTGGTAGCATCTAAATGGCTAAGATTCATGATAAGCTCAATTTTATTATGTATACATTGACCTATAACGCAAATTGCACCTCCAATACCAAAAGCCCAGATACCATTTTTCCAATAGTTTGGCTTAGGTGCTCTTTTTTCTACTAACTTCTGATATTTATCCTTTTGTTGATATTGATTATTATCCATGCTTTCACCTTATCTCATTTACTTTCTTTTTGCCCTCTAGTCTTTCTAAGTTAATCTCTAAATCCTTATTTTCTAATTCGTGTATTAATTGTTTTTCTTCAATATTTACAAACTCTAAAGGACTTCTTTGGATTTTTTTATAGTAGGTATATTTTTTTTCCATGTTAGTTTTCTCCTTTTTTCTAATGTAGAAAAAGCCAATGTAAAAATGACCCAAGGGTTTTACCTAATACTAATGAATATACTATAAAAATCACATATTCTTCTATTTGAAACCTTCTTATCACTACAGGTATTACATTCATAACCTCTGCTAGTGCAGAAGCTAAAAGTCCTATGAAAATTCCCATTAGAAACCCTGTCAAAACAATGATGATAATACCTAGTTTTATCCCTAGTGTAGTCAACGATAAAAATGCTGCTATTGTTGCACTATATATTATTATATTTTCATAGATTTTTATAGAATCATATGTTTTTGTTAATTGAGTCAATCTTGGAACAATATCCAAAAGTGTTATTAATGCAACTATGCCGCTACCAACAATAATGCCATTAGAAAAGCCTATTATTGGAACTATTAAATATTCCATTGTCATCCCTTCTATTTATAGTAATTATTGCTAGTTTTTTTTACATATTGATCTAAGCTTTCCTGATACAATTGAACTTCTACCTCTAATGGACTTGGCTCATTATTAATTTTTTTCTTAAAGATATGATTAAAGAAAACTGACATTCCTACCCCAATACCTAATGAATAAGGTATTTGCATAAGCAAAAGGTTTTCTGTTTCTTTTCCTGTAATTATACGATATATGGTTTTTTGTGTCTGAAGCATATCTACATCAGAATGAAAATTTATAATTGCAGTTGCTGCTCCTACAAATAACAATGAACAAACTATAGTAACCTTGCAAATTTTTCTAAAATGCTTATTATCATTATTTTTCATTTCTGCTGATTTAAACTCTACTAATATATCTGGTTCTCCAACTATATTTATAGTAGAGTTAGGAAATTTTCTTTTTATTATTGGAATGATTGATATAATATTTATTACATACGTGTTATTATTACCTATTGTTTTAAGATTGTATACTAAATTTTCGATTTCTACTTTTATATTGTAGTCATCTGAATATATGTTAAGAATATTTTTTAATGAGATTACATTTTGAATGTTTAATTGTACTTTTCCTTTTGATTGTATAAATATTTCAATATTTTCTATCATTTCTCTACACATCTTCCCAAGTATTTATAAAAAAAACTAAATCTGCTTTTTGAGGCTCTTCTTCTATTTTTCTTGTAGCTAAATAGTACCAAGATCCAATTGTAAGTAGTATAATACTAATAATTATCATGACTTTTTTATATCTTCTTATATAGTCCATCATAATATCATCCTCCTATTTATATTATTATCTAAAATTCCATTTTAATTCTTATGGAAAAATTACCTAGACCCTTGTATCACCAAACAGCCTTCCCTTAAAGACTCAATATTCTTATAGACAATAAAAAAAGAAGACCCTTATTTAGGTCTTCTTCATTAATTCTTTCATTGCCTGCAAAACTTTTTTTTCAATTCTTGAGACCTGTACTTGTGATATTCCTAAAGTTTTTGCTATTTCTGTTTGTGTTTTATCTTTAAAATATCTTAGTACAATTATTTGTCTTTCTCTTGCATCTAACTTAGCTAATGTATCCTGTAACAATAATCTATCAATCACATCTGTGTCATTTAATGATTCATCTTTGCTTATCTTGTCCATTAGATATATAGGCGATCCATCATCGTGGTGTATTATATCATATAAATATTCCGGATGAGCATTTGAATCTAATGCCATAACTATTTCTTCTCTGTCTAGATTTAAATCATCTGATATCTCTTGCAATGTAGCTTCTCTACCTAGCTCTTTAAATAGTCTTTCTCTCGTCATTTTTACCTTAGATGCAGTTTGTTTTAAGCTTCTTGAGACTTTAATAATACCATCATCCCTTAAAAACCTTTTGATTTCACCTATTATCATAGGGACTGCATAAGTGGAAAATTTCACATCGTAACTTGAGTCAAACTTTTTTATTGCTTTAATAAGGCCTATACATCCCAATTGAAAAAGATCCTCTTTTTCATAACCTCTATTAGCAAATCTGTTAATCATACTACGCACTAATCCAAGATTGTGGCTTACCAAAGTTTCTTGTGCCTGCATATCTCCATTTTGAGCTTTTTTAATAAGCTCCATTGTTTTTTCATGTTCTAATATCTCATTATACTCCCCAGAAAACGCTGGCATATTCATTTTATCTACCCCTTAATCTGCATCCAGGCTTTTGAACTTTTTAGTCATAATAATTTTTGTTCCCTCTCCTAATTCAGAATATACATCTACTTTATCCATAAAAGTTTCCATTACTGTAAATCCCATTCCAGATCGTTCTAGTTCAGGTTTCGATGTATATAATGGTTCTTTAGCCTTCTCTATATCTTCAATTCCTTTGCCTCTATCTTCTACTATAATTTCCAATTCGTTATCAATTATTCTACAAATTATAGTAACCATGGCATTTTTTTCTTCATAGGCATGAATAATAGCGTTAGTCACGGCTTCAGAAACCGCTGTTTTTATATCAGATATTTCTTCGATAGTAGGATCTAATTGAGCAGCAAAAGCTGCAACCACAACTCTTGCAAAAGCTTCATTTTGAGATTTGCTATGTAATTCCAACTTCATATAATTTTTGTATTCCATATTCTTACACTCCTTTACATGCATTTAAGAGCATCCTTTTCGCTTTTATATTTACTTATAATACGATATAAACCAGCTAGACTAAATATTTTATCTACTTTTTCAGACACCGCAACAACGGCTACCTTCCCCCCTAATTTATTGATATTTTTATAACGCCCTATAATTACTCCTATACCTGAACTATCCATAAAATTCATTTCTTTTAAATTAAAAATCAAGTTTTTTGCTCTTTTATTTGAAATCATTTCATCTAATTCCACCCTTATTTTTTCAGCTACATGGTGGTCTAATTCACCTTTCAGCTTTACAATAAGTGTATTATCATTAGTTTCATAGAATAATTGCAAAGTACTTCCCTCCTTATTATCTTATACTAACATCTTCGCCTCATAATAGCTTATCTCCTTCATAGAATAAACACTAGTTTTGTAACTTTGACATATAATTTGTTGAATATTGTAGGCGTATCAATGGATTTATTTATATGCTGATTAGTTTTATTTTATAGGTTTTGCTTTTAGACTTTACACATTATTTAAATATCAGCTATACTGTTATTATACATAAATAGTTAGGAGGCTATATATAATGATATTTACTGTTGGCGTGATTACTGCTAGTGATAAAGGTTCTATTGGAGAGCGTAAAGACACAAGTGGGCCTTTGATTGCTGAAATGCTACAAGATAGTGGAGGAGTATTAAAAGAATATTTGATTATTCCAGATGAACGTAATAAGATTGCTGATTCCCTTAAATACATGTGTGATGAAGCAAAGCTGGATATAGTGTTTACTACTGGAGGAACAGGTTTTTCTCCTAGAGATGTCACACCAGAAGCTACACTGGATGTAGTAGATAGATTAGCACCTGGTATCTCAGAAGCTATTCGTATGAGAAGTCTTTCTATTACCCCAAAGGCTATGTTATCTCGTGCTGTAGCTGGTATGCGAAAGGAAACCCTTATTATTAATTTGCCTGGAAGTCCTAAAGGTGTAAAGGAAAGCCTGGAAGTTATTCTGCCTGTGCTTCAGCACGGTATTGGCATTTTAAAAGGTATTGAGGGTGAATGTGGTAATCATAAAAAATAAGCACTGACATCAGTGCTTGTTTTTTATGATTCTTCATTTATATAATCACCAGATTTTCCACCAGTCTTTTTCACTAATCTGACCTCTGTAATCTTCATCCCCCTATCAACCGCTTTACACATATCATATATAGTCAGAGCTGCTACAGAAACTGCTGATAAAGCTTCTATTTCTACACCAGTTTTCCCTGTTGTTCTAACAGTGGCTTTAATATCAATTTTGCTGTTTTCTTTATCAATATTGAAATGTATGTCGGCACCTGTCAAAGTAATATTATGACACATTGGAATAAGATCACTAGTTTTTTTTGCTGCCATGATTCCTGCTACCTGAGATACGCTTAAAACATCTCCCTTGCTAATGTTTTGATCAATAATCTTGGTTAAAGTCTCTGGCATCATATAAATACTACCTCTAGCAACTGCCTCGCGATTTGTATTTAATTTATTGCCTACTTCTACCATCTTAGCCCTGCCTTCTTCATTGAAATGTGTAAATTTATCCATTGGTTCTCCTCCTTTATATCCTATAAAATTATATTTCTAATTCAATTATTTCTTCATCCATATTTTCTATTGCTTCATTTATTAATGCTTCAACATTTAATAATGTCTCAGAATATAGAATCTTTTCTAGCTTTGGTTTTGTTACTGGATGTTTAGGTAAAAATACGGTGCAGCAATCTTCAAACGGTAGTATTGAAGTTTCATAAGTATTAATTTGTTTTGCTATCTGAATGATGTCGACTTTGTCCATAGCGATTAATGGTCTAAACACAGGCAAATTAACAGCTTCATTTGTTACCTGTAGACTATTTACAGTTTGACTAGCAACCTGTCCAATACTTTCCCCTGTTATAAGAGCATCACATTTTGATTTTAATGCTATTCTTTCTGCAATTTTCATCATAAACCTTCTTGATAGAATTGTCATCTCTTCTTCTGGGCATTTTTCATTGATTTCTTTTTGGATTGGTAATAGATTAATTGAGTGTAATTTAAACTCTCCACAATAGGTAGCTAGCATTCTAGCTAAATCTATAACCTTTTCTTTTGCTCTTTCACTAGTAAATGGATAACTATGAAAATGAATAGCTTCTAGTGCAACACCTCTTTTGGCAACTAACCATCCTGCTACAGGACTATCAATCCCCCCCGACAGTAGTAATAAACCTTTTCCGTTAGTTCCCAATGGCAGTCCTCCAAAGCCATTGATTTTCTCACTGAATACAAAGGCATTATTACGTATCTCTACATTTATAGCAATGTCCGGCCTATGTACATCTACTGAAATACTATCTATGTTTTCTAGAACAAATCCTCCAATCTCCCTACTAATTTCTGGAGATTTCATTGGAAATTTTTTGTCTCCTCTTTTGCTTTCTATTTTAAAGGTTTTTATTACCTTTTTTTGAAGTTTATCTTGTAACTCTCCTAATACCACCTTTTTTATATTCTCCATATCTACAGGAAAACGTTTTGCAGGGCTAATTGAAACAACTCCAAAAACCCTTTTTATCCTTTCAATAATTTGATTTTCATTATATTCTTCTACATTCACATAGATTCTACTATGCTCCTTATAGACCTTTAGCTTGCCTAAGTCTGATAAAGCATGTCGAATATGTTTTACTAATTTATTTTCAAAATAGCTTTTATTTAATCCCTTCAACATTATTTCTCCGTAACGTATTATAATGACTTTTTCCAATCTAAACTCACCTCCTAATTATTTGTCTTAAACTATTTACATGATATTTTATTCTTTTTACAGCAAAAAAAATTTCTTCTTTTGTATTAAAGTGACTTAAGCTGATTCTGATGGCACTATCTATATGACTTCTCTTCATCTGCATTGCTTCTAAAACATGACTATAGCCTTTTCCTTTTGAAGAACATGCTGAACCAGAAGATACAAAAACACCATCCATCTCTAAGCTATGCAGCATTATTTCACTTTTTACACCTAATAAAGCAACATTAATAATATGGGGTGCATATCTATCATCCAATTTACTACTAATGATAATATCTTCTAATTCTGTTTCTATTAAATCTATTAAATAAGCTTTTAGATTATTTAAAGTTTTAATATTGTTCTCTTGATTCTCTATCAATTCTTTGACAGCTTCTCCTAAGCCAAAAATTCCTGGAACATTTTCAGTACCTGATCTTAAATTAAATTCTTGACCGCCACCTAAAAAAATAGGTGAAATTCTTGTATCTTTATTGATATATAGTGCTCCAATCCCTTTTGGACCATGAAATTTATGCCCGCTTATTGATAAGCTGTCTACCTGTAAATCCTTTACACAGTAAACTATTTTTCCTATAGATTGTACACCATCAACATGAAATCTAGCTTTAGGATTCTTTTCTTTAATTATTTCTGCTATTTCCTTTATAGGTTGTATACTACCTACCTCATTATTAACATGCATAATACTAACTAATATAGTATCATCTGATAGGCTTTCCTGTAATTGTTTTAACGATACAAAACCTTCTTGATCCACATCTAAATAAGTAATGTTATATCCACTTTTTTCTAAATCTTCATACAAACTAAGAACAGATTTATGCTCTATCTTAGATGTAATAATATGATTACCAAGCCTGTTGTTTGCTTTAACAAATCCTTTTATTGCTAGATTATTGGCCTCAGTGCCACCTGATGTAAAAACTATCTCTTTCTCATTACAACCTAATGCTTTACTTACCAATCTTCGTGTTTTTTTAATTTCTTTTTCTACTTCTATACCTTTTCTATGAAGAGAAGAAGGATTTCCATACATTTCTTTAAGAGATTTTACTACTGCTTCAATTACTTTATCAGTTGGCTTTGTGGTAGCAGCATTATCTAAATATGTTTCCATTGTCTTTCACCCTCATTTGTTTTTTACAGCTATTATCATATATAAATACAATCATTTTGTAAAGCTTTCATTTTACTACTTTTAGTGTATCCTAATAAATCAAAGGAATGCATATTGAATATAAAGTAAAAATTCTTTATTAAACATCATTTATTCAGCCTTACAAAGCACTCACTATCATAGTGATAGTGAGTGCTTTGTAAGGCTAAAATTATTAATATCCTAATGTCTCTCCAACAATATATACATGTAAATCTACAGACATTGGTTTATGATTAATAATCACTGTTACATTACACATTCTTTCATTGCTTAAACAATCATTACAGTTTCCTGTTATGCCACAGGGGACATTTAGTCCTAGTCTTTTTGCATTAGGTGGACATGCTTCTCTTTTTATTCTATCCATTGCTGTAATCAAGTCACTACAAATTTTATTGACACCGCATATAACAATGACTTTTTTAGGTCCATAAAACATGCTGCTGACTCTATTGCCTACACCATCTATATTAACTAAATCTCCTTTTTCTGTTAAAGCATTTGTACTTGTTAAGTATACTTCAGCATTTGAAGCAAGTTTACCTACTTCGTATCTCTTTTCTGGTTCTACTAACCAGTGCCAAATAACTTTTTTCTCTTTATTAACTAATTCTTCATATAAATTCATTTCCTTAATAGTCATAGAACCGCCTATTCCAATAGTAGTGTAAAGGTCAGTTTCATTTAATACTTCTTTTTTTGCCTCTTCCTTGGTGGCAAAATATTTAGTCTTTATCTTTCTTTTTTCTAGGTTATTCATTAATGTCTTTATTGTATCATTCATCAATAATCCCACCTTTAAAATTACTTTATATTAATTATATACTATATAGATAATTATTCCAAACAAAGAGATTGAAAAAATTTTTATTTTATTGATAGTTTTTATTTATTGCTAATTATTTTAAATAAATATTCATTTGCTGTTGCAGTCCATGTCGAAATTTGTTATAATCTTTCTATGGTTATCCCCCTGATAACCTCGTAAATATTATCTCTATTCCAATACCCCTTTTAAACAAATTATATGATTTTATTGTATCCGGGAATAACCCGGATTTTTTTTTATTTTAATGTAAAAAATATATCTGTTAGTATATAATTAAGAAAAGAATATCAATAATTTTATTGTTTATCCAACTTTTTTTCATGATTAATTATAGTTTTAATAAATATATAAGAATTTTTTAGGAGGTACTATATGACAAGGCCAAAAATTGCTATTATTTTTACCGGTGGAACAATCTCTATGTCTATTGATCCTAGAATTGGTGCCGCTATTCCTTCGTTATCTAATGAAGAAATAATGTCTCTTGTAACAAATATAGATAAATTTGCTGAAATTGAAACTATTAATTTTTCTAAGCTTCCAGGTCCTCATATTGATCCTTTATTAATGATGGATTTGCGTAACCTTGTGGTTGATATTATTCAAAGAGAAGACATTGAAGGGGTTGTGATAACTCATGGAACAGATACACTAGAGGAAACAGCCTATTTGCTAGACTTAACAATCAATTGTACTAAACCTATTGTTGTTGTTGGAGCTATGCGAAATAGCTCAGAACTTGGTTATGATGGCCCAAGCAACCTTGCCTCAGCGGTGTGTACTGCTATATCTCCCCACGCAAAAAATAAAGGTGTTTTAGTAGTGATGAATAATGAAGTTAACGCTGCTAGTGAGGTTACTAAAACTAACACCTTGAGTTTGGATACATTCAAATCTTTAGATTTTGGTGCTTTAGGTATTGTTGATAATGATAAAGTTATTTTTCATCGACAAATCGTTGATAGGCAGTATATACCTGCTACAACCATTGTTCCTAATGTTAATTTAATCAAATGTGTTTCCGGTATGGACTCTGCTTTACTGAAGTTTTGTGTTGATTCTGGATCTAAAGGTGTTGTTATTGAAGCTTTAGGAAGAGGTAATGTCCCTCCAAAAATGTTAGAGGGTATTCAGTATGCTCTAGAAAAGAATGTAGCAATTTTTATTGTTTCCAGATGTCCAACTGGGCGAGTGTTAGATACCTATGGGTACGAAGGCGGAGGCAGACAGTTAAGAATTTTAGGAGCTATTCTAGGTGGAGATTTACCTGGCCAAAAAGCACGTATTAAATTAATGCTGGCACTAAGCATATCTTCTGACTTAGAAACCTTAAGAAGTCTTTTAGAAAATAATCAGTATCAGTAATAGTAAGGCTGTCTTTACATAATTTTGAGATATACTTTATTGCTATTCTTAGTTAATAAAGTATATTTTTATGTAAAAATTTTGCAGGAATTATTAGAATTTTATAGAAATTCTAATAGCATTAGGTTAATTGCAATTATTTAGTTTTTTTGTTACATTTTTCATGTAATCTCATTGTTTTCATATCAATATAAGGAGGGCTTTTTATTTTAAAACACATTGAACCTTTAGTAAACCTCATTCCAATAGGGATCATTGTCTTTGATAGCCACGATAATGTTTACTTTAAAAATAGAAAGGCAATAGATTTTTTAGAGGATTATGTTAGACTTAATAAAAATACTAATCCTATTAATGATTTTATAAGGCTTGCAGAAAAGGAGCAGATTAGCAAGCTTTCTCTAAACATGTCAAAGGAATATATGTTAAATTCATTTGTATTAGAAAGACAAGGTAATAAGATTATCTATGGCATAGTTGTATATGACTGCGAGAAAATATGTAGCTTTATATCTAATGTGAATTTTCAAGATGCTAAATTAATATTAGACTCTGTTCAAGAAGCTATCACTATTGATGATGAAAATGGAAATACAGTTTGGGTTAATAGAGCATGCGAGCAGTTATATGAAATTAAGCGAGAGGATTTAATAGGAAAAAATATTGATACCCTTGAAAAAATGGGCGTATTTTCCCACTCCGTTGCCAAAGAAGTATTTAGAAAAAATCAACAGGTTTCTATTTTACATAATAACAAAAAAGGGAAGAGAATTTTAACAACTGGTACACCTATTTTAGATAATGATGGTACTATAAAGCAAGTGATTAGTACTTCTAGGGATATTACAGAATTAATTGTTTTAAAAAATGATTTAGAGGATATACAAAACGAACTTGAAGAGTTAAAAGAAAGGCAACAAGTTATCTTCAATGATTTTATCATAGAAAGTCAAGAAATGAAAAATATTTTACAGCTAGCGAAACGCCTATCTCAGGTTGACTCGACAGTATTAATAACTGGGGATTCAGGGGTGGGTAAAGGAGAAATAGCTAAGTACATACATCAATGTGGCTCTAGAAAAAAGCATTCTTTAATTAAAGTAAATTGTGGAGCAATTCCTGAATCCTTGTTAGAGTCAGAGTTATTTGGCTATGAGTATGGTGCTTTTACCGGATCAAAAAAACAAGGTAAGGTAGGACTTTTTGAATTGGCTCATAAGGGTACTATATTTTTAGACGAGATTGGGGAACTTCCCCTAAATCTGCAAGTGAAAATATTGCAGGTTATTCAAGATAAAGAAATCCAAAGAGTTGGAGGCTTAACTTCTATCCCTGTTGATGTAAGAATAATCGCAGCAACAAACAAAGACTTGCAAAATATGGTAGTAGAAAAGAAGTTTAGAGAAGATTTATTTTATCGACTAAATGTTGTACCTATTCATATTCCACCACTAAGAGAAAGACCTGAAGATATTTTTCCTTTAATACGCCATTTTCTACGTAAATATAATAAAAAGTTTAATATGGCAAAAAGATTAGATTCTAATAGTGTAGCTATTTTAATGAAATATCCATGGCCTGGAAATGTCAGAGAATTGGAGAATATTATTGAAAGAGCAATTATTACTACACGCCAGGATCTAATTATACCTCAAAACCTGCCAAACTACATTTTAAATGTAGGGGACGGTTCATCTGATATTGTTTTTCCTTCAACAACTAGAAATCTTAAGGATACTCTAGAAGAAATTGAAAAACAAATTATTCATAAGGCAGTAATTAAATATAAAACTACAAGAGAAGTGGCTAAAGCATTAGGTGTAAGTCAACCAACTATAGTAAGAAAAATGAATAAATTCAAAATAACTGACGGTGATTTTAATGACTCCAATAATAATGCCGATTCGTAATAGTTCATAATATTGATAGTTTCTTAGCTTAATAAAATCCTCGCCATAAGAAACTCTATATAGCGAGGTTTTTAAGAACATAGCTATTCATAACTAAAAGCACTTATGATAGATTTTCTCTCATCTTGAGTTGTTTAAAAAAGGATGTAAATATATAATCAACTTCTTCATTATGTGCTGCATATTCTTTATGGGTTCTTAAACGGCTCCAAGAAGCATTCATATAGTGTATTGCACTATTAAAATCGCTATTTTTATACATTAAATAGGCATAATTTTTTACTAAAATTGCAGAGGTTATTATATCCGTTTCTATTTCTAACATGTTTTCATAAATTCCTATGGCTTCACTAATTTTATTCTCTTCTAAATATTGAAGCACCAGTATTTCACCGATATGTAGTTTTTCTTCTGCATTTTTTGTATCATAAAAAACACTTTCTGCAATCTCGATAAACTGATCTTTAGAAATGTATTTACTAGCTATTTTTAAAAATAAGTACAAGTCATTAACTTCTTTGCTGTCTATTGTATAATAATGGTTTATAGCTTCTATAATAAGTTCTTCTTTTCTTTCTAAAACCAAGTTTTTGTCCCAAATTAATAAATAATAATTAACTCCTATTACATTATAATAGTCTTTATTTTTAAGTTCCCAAAGTGTCTCCAAAGGACTTATATCATATAAATGTTCTTCATTATATGGTATATATCCTATAAAATCTAAATATTCTAATGATGTAATAGCATTGATGAATCTCTGATTTAGATCTGTTTGTTCTAAATCAGTATCATTTATTTGGAATAATGGGGAATCTAACATACTAATGCTTTCTTTAATAGAAGTAATCTTTAGTTGGTTTATACGAAGATATTCTAAGTCATCATATATTTTTCTGCCCAATACTGAAGCTTCTGCCCTTGTAATTTTATTATTTAGTCTTAGAGAATTATCATTGTAACCTTTTATGATATTATTCTGGACAAGTTCATTGATCTCAGTATAATATTTCGTGTTTAGTGGTAAATCTTTATATGTAGATATGTAATTAGTTACTAAAGGAGGTGTGGTAATAGCTCTGGCTAAAAGAGCTGCTTCATATCTAGTAATTTCTCTACCTAAATTAAAAATATTGCCTGAGAAAATTTCATCAAATTTAATCTCCGTGGTAGAGTGATTGTCAATGTACTCTTTTAATGAAAAGATGTTGGCGTACCTCTTATAATCTAGGGCTATATCTGAATAGGTATCGTTTTCTTTTTTTATGATCGTTCCATTGTATTTATTCTGAATATGTATAATTTTATTGATTAAACTTATAAACTCCCCTCTAGTCACATATTCATCAGGTCTAAATGTTCCATCATGATATCCTTGTAAAGCATTAATCTCGTTGCTGACCCAGTATATGTAGTCATTTCCCCAATGATTTTTAGTATCCGAATAATCTAATCCGTAGGAATAACTAGTTAGTAAGACACATGTTAATAAAAATATTATTATTTTATTCTTCATAAATATATCCCCCCTATTTCATAACATATTTTAGTATAGTCATATTGTTTATTATCTCTTACTTACCTATTATATAGTCTTTATATCCATGCTTCAGCATAACAAGCATCTTATTGTCATTAATCAAAAAAACTAGCACTTTTGTACTAGTTTTTAGGTTATGGTGCCCAGAGGCGGAATCGAACCACCGACACGGGGATTTTCAGTCCCCTGCTCTACCGACTGAGCTATCTGGGCATATCTTATGGTGGGCTCAAGTGGACTCGAACCACCGACCTCACGCTTATCAGGCGTGCGCTCTAACCTGCTGAGCTATGAGCCCTCATAGTAATATCAAATTTGTAATGGTCCGGGTGGAGAGATTCGAACTCCCGACCCCATGGTCCCAAACCATGTGCGCTACCAAACTGCGCTACACCCGGAAAATGGCAGGGGCGATAGGATTTGAACCCACGACATCCGGTTTTGGAGACCGACGTTCTACCAACTGAACTACACCCCTACTACTATTGCTTATTTAATTGAAATATGGTGGGCCTTCAGGGATTCGAACCCCGGACCTGCCGGTTATGAGCCGGACGCTCTAACCAACTGAGCTAAAGGCCCCTATTATTTAAGTTTATTAATGGTCCGGGTGGAGAGATTCGAACTCCCGACCCCATGGTCCCAAACCATGTGCGCTACCAAACTGCGCTACACCCGGAAAATGGCGGAGAAGGCGGGATTCGAACCCGCGCGCCGCTTACACGACCTAACGGTTTAGCAAACCGTCCTCTTGAGCCTACTTGAGTACTTCTCCTAATTCTATAAACTTAATTAATTGGCGGAGAGGGTGGGATTCGAACCCACGGCCCCTTTCGGAGTCACTGGTTTTCAAGACCAGCTCCTTAAACCGCTCGGACACCTCTCCATAAATGGTGACCCATCCGCGACTCGAACGCGGGACACCCTGATTAAAAGTCAGGTGCTCTACCGACTGAGCTAATGGGTC
>NZ_FOHU01000036.1 GCF_900111615.1 Natronincola peptidivorans
GCTCTTTATAAACAAAGGCAAATGATCGTAGAACATCCCTTTGGAACGATAAAGAGGGGGTTAGGTATGACGTATTTTCTGACAAAAGGTATGCAGTCAGTAAAAGCGGAGATTTCTTTTGCTTTTTTAGCCTATAATATAAAACGCGCAATAAATATACTAGGAGTAAAGGAAATAATAAGGAGACTAACGGGTAAAACAGCCTCTAGTAGCCTCCAATTTTATAGATTCCCAATGTTGATTGAAAATATTAGCTAATCTAGTATGAAAAAATTTAAAATGTTTATGGAATAATAACCCATTATTACGCGGTCTGACGCTCCATTTGTCCTCTCCTTAATACCGTAGTCTTTGCCTTATTTCATTTTATTGGCTTTTCAAGGGTTTTCTCCTTACATCAAAAAGCTTGAGGGAAAGGTTAAACCATCTTTTCCTCAAGCTCTTTTTAATTATTATTATTGCTATCGACTAATTATCTTTCGCCCATTTCAACTATCTTTCTTACGATATATTCTGTTAAGTTCTCCTTTATAGCCTAGTTCCGAAGAAATCCTTGCAGTTAACTGTAAAATCTCTTCTGTCCATTTCCGTGTATTTTCCCTGTGAAATCTTGAGGTGGGTCCTGAAATACTCATAGCTGCTATGACCTCATTGTCAAAATCAAAAATGGGGGCAGCTATACAGCTAACACCATACTCCCTTTCTTCATCATCATAGGCATATCCCTTTTGTTGAATTTTCTCAAGCTCCTGTTGAAGTGCTGCAGCATTGGCAATAGTTTTATCAGTAAACTTATGAAAAACGATTCCATCTATTAGATTTCTTTGCTTCTCCTTTGGTTGAAAAGCCAGTAAAACCTTTCCTGCTCCACTGCAGAAAAGGGGTGCCTTTGCTCCGATCTTGGTAAACATTTTCACTAATCTATCACTTTCCTCCTGAGCAATATAAACAATCTCTCCATGATCCAATATAGTTAAATTTGCTGTTTCATTGGTTAGATTTCTTAATTCCTTTAAATAGGGCTTCATAAATAAAGCCAATTGGTTTTGTTCTCTGGCTTTTTTGCCAATCTTCCATAGCTTTAACCCTAATCTATATTTTTTTGTTTTATAATTTTGTTCTATGATATTGCAGGCTTTTAAAGTATTCAGTATGTGATAGGTACCACTAACATTTAGATTTAACCTATGACTTATTTCTGTAGCCCCTAACTCATCCTCAGAGGCAGTTAATAAATCCATAATCTCTATTGCCTTTATGACAGATCCTATGGTTTTCTTATTCTCTGCATTAACACTTGTCATCTTTTACCCCCTGCCTACCAATAGTTTTTGATAAGTATAGGACGAATGATCCTTTAGATTACACATTTAATGCTTCTATCGATGGATTGGTTACTTTAATAGCTCCTGCATCAATATACCTACACCTTTTCCTAGCTCCACATTGTGCCCAGCTTTATATAATGCTCTTTCTATGGTGGCAATTACAGATACTAAATCATGCATATCGATATTGCCCATATGTCCTAATCTAAACATCTTGCCTGCATAGGCTCCTAGTCCTCCAGCTACTACCATACCTTCTTCATAAAGCGTCTTTCTAAATTCTGCATCATCAATACCCTCTGGGTAAATGACATTAGAAAGGGTTGCCGCCCTATGCTCCTTCTCTGCAAGAATCTTAAATCCTAATGCTTCTAGTGCTGTTTGCATTGCTTTGGCTACCTTTTGATGTCTTGCATATCTATTTTCTAAACCTTCTTCTTTAATGATGGCTACAGATTCTTTTAAAGCCCATACTAGATTTACTGCTGGTGTAGCAAAGTATTTTGCAGGGTCATGCATGATAGGAAGCCATTTATCAAAGTCCACGTAAAACTCTGGAATTGTTCCTAGGCTTTTTCTTCTTTCCATTGCTTTAGGTCCTGCCCAGAGGATGCCTAAGCCCGGTGCAACACCAAAGGCTTTTTGGGTTCCTGTAAGTAATACATCTATCCCCATATCGTCTACATATTCTACTTCTCCTGCGGTAGCACATACTCCGTCTACGATAAATAAAGTGTCTTCAAATTTACTTGCCATTTTGCCAATCTCTTCTACAGGAGCACAAACACCTGTTGATGTATCTACATGGGTTACTGTTAGGGCTTGGTATGTCTTTTCTTTTAGCTTGCTTTCAATTTCCTCTACAGGAACAATGGTTCCCCATTCACTGGCTATAACATCTACATTTATTCCTTTTCTTTCACACAGGTCTATAAAACGATCTCCAAAAAATCCATGGGATACAATTAAAACATTGTCTCCCTTCTTTAAGGTATTGGCAATCGCCATCTCCATTGCCATAGTGCCAGTCCCTGCAACAACAAATACCTCACCAGCAGTTCTCCACATTGTTTTTAGGTCGCTAATTAATTCTTTAAAATCCTTTATAAAGTTAGGGTCACCAAAGGCTACTGTTTCTCTACCCATTTGATCTTGGATAGACCTTGCAACTGGAGTAGGTCCAGGAATCATAACTAGTTTTTTGTTTTTCATTTCATATCCTCCTTTTTTACTATAGGTAAAAGATAATTTACTATGTTAAATATAGTATTCTACTTCAATGCTAAAAATCCTTCATAATTTTATTATTTTTTTAACAAAATTATAATTTTCAATCTCAATAGAATAGCCGAAGGGCTTAGTATAACCCTTGAAAAATAAAAGAGGTTAGAAAAAAGTCCCCTGCTTATTTACAGGCGACTTTTCGTCACTATAATCCTAATATCATCCTAGTAAAATGGTCTACCAAAACCTGGTCTGCCAAAGAACCCCCCACCATATCCACCAAAGGGTCTACGCCATATAGCTGCTAAGATGAGAAACCATAGTAATAGACTGGTGCCCCCAAAGAAAAACTGACTATCCACAATAGAATCAGTAGATGAACCTGTACCTTCACTTAATACTTCTTTTACTGCTGCGATTCTTTGTTTGTTTGTATTAGTAACAAAGCCATTCATCTGAGACAATGCATCTAGATTTTTGATATGCTGGTTCAATAAATCCTGTGAGAGCTGACTTTTTGTTTCTGCTATTTCTTGAAAAATTTCGTAGTCTGATCTGTCACCGTATTGTGCCATAAAATCGTTGAATTTCCCTATATGCTCACTTGGTACCATAATAAAGTCTAAGGTATATCCTCCTTTAGCATTTACGATTTCAGCCATTGATTTTCACCCCCCCCTTTTTTCGATACTATATTATGTCCAACAAAGGAAAAGGTGACAATCATATAATGTGCATCAAGACATGAAAAGGACTGACGTCCCTATGTCTTTGCATTAGCTTCTTTAGATAACAAATCCTGCAGCTATAGCCAATACTACAATAAGTGGTGCAGGGACTTTTTTTGTCAATAATAGGGCTACTGTAATAAACGTAAGGATGATATTATCTATAACAAATCCACTATTTTGCATCAAAATTACTGCAGCTATGGTAATTAAGCCACCTGCAACAGCAGTGATACCCTTCAAGGAAACCTTTATTCCTTTAATCCCCTTTAAGCTTTCCCATATTGGATAAATGAAGTAGATTAAAAGCAGTCCAGGTAAAAATATTGCAATTCCCCCTGCAATAGCACCTAACACTTGAGTCAAGGCACTTCCCCCACTTGCTGCCATTCCACCTGCATAGGCACTAAAGCTAAACATTGGCCCCGGCAGTCCCTGTACAAGTCCAAATCCAGTCAAAAATTCTTGATTTGTCATATACTGCTTCACTTCTACTAGCTCACTATACATCAGAGGCACTACTACCTGCCCGCCCCCTATAACCAAATAACCATAGCGATAAAAGCTCTCAAACAAATGAAAAATTCTATGATTCCATAAGAATGTAAGAAGTATACTTCCTATTGCAATCATGCCAAAGGCAATCAAATATCTCCAGGGAGGTTTGATTTTTACAGAATTCCATAAATCCTTCTCCCCTGAAGTAACAATACTTACCACTCCGCCAGTAATCAGCACCAATGGAAAGATCCAAGCCTCCCTTATAGAGTAGGTGGTTATGGCTCCAAAGAGTAATAAACCTAGGGTAATCCTATCCTTGACTACCTTCCTCCCTATACGGTATGCAGCAACTATGATGAAGCCTACTGCCATTGGACCAATATAACGAAGGCCCTCCTGAGAAATCTTCATGCTGTCTAAAAATCCACTCAAAAATGATAGCAGCGTCATGACTGTCAGTACAGGCATGGCCCATACCAGCATCGTTAGCAAGGCCAGCACAGGTCCTCCGATTTTATGCCCAATAGCTACGATGGTTTGGGTGCTGCTTGGGCCAGGCAAAATTCCGGTTAAAGCGATAAGCTCCACCAACTCTTCTTCAGTTAAATAGTTTTTCTTTGTAACCATTTGATCTGTAAAAACACCATAATGAGCTTCAGGACCTCCATAAGCCCCCAAGGAACAAATAAACACATCCTTTAAAAATCCTCGCCACTGTATCCTTCTCTGATGCTTGAAATTTTCTTTGTTTTCCATTACATAATCACCCTTTAAATGGCTATTTTAAAACTATTAACATTTTCATGTAAAGCAGTCTTGTAAAAAGCTGCATTGCATGGTATAATTATATCCATATTCAATATCGGTTTTTGATATCGGTATCCTATAATGAAATTATATAATAGAGGTGAAGCCAATGCAAGAGCAAATTTTAAGGAAATTCTTCTTAGGTTTTATACAAATCCATATCCTCCATCATGCAAAGAAGGAGCCCTTCTATGGTGCATGGATGATAGAAGAATTAAAGGAGCATGGGTATGATATGAGTCCCGGCACCCTATATCCAATACTGCACAGTATG
The DNA here is from genome assembly GCF_900111615.1 of Natronincola peptidivorans. Taxonomy (GTDB): domain Bacteria; phylum Bacillota; class Clostridia; order Peptostreptococcales; family Natronincolaceae; genus Natronincola_A; species Natronincola_A peptidivorans. Next base: position 4,863 of record NZ_FOHU01000036.1, read on the forward strand.
GAATCTAAAGGACTTATAGAAAAAGAGAAAAAGACTATAGGGGGTAAGATCAGAAAATACTATCAGATAACCACCCTAGGGAACCAAGTCTTGGAGGAAGCCCGCAGGAAGGCCTATGAACTGTTTAAAGAAATCAAAGACTAAAATGGAAGGGAGGGATTTTTTATGTTTTCATTTAAGGAAGTGCAGTATAAAGATATCTTAAACATCGGAAATCTTACTATAAAAAAGCATAAGGTGACTTCCTTAGTAGGTCAAAGCGGCAGTGGAAAAACAACCCTATTACGACTTTTGAATAAATTAATCAGCTGTGATGGTGGAGAAATCTTTTATAATAACCAGTCTTTAGGTACCATTGATCCTGTAGGATTAAGACGAGAAGTGGTGATGCTTCCACAAGCCCCTGCTATTTTCAGCGGCAGTATCAAGGATAATCTACTAATAGGACTGAAGTTTTCTGAGAAACCACCTGTCTCTGATCATCAGCTGTATGAAGTATTGAAATTAGTCAAGCTGAACAAAGAATTGGATCAAGATGCTGAAAAGCTATCTGGCGGGGAAAAGCAAAGGGTAGCCCTTGGTAGAGTCATTCTTATGAAACCAGAGGTGCTATTGCTTGACGAACCTTCCTCTGCCCTGGATGAAGAAACAGAGGACATGATTATTGAAGCACTGGTAAATTATACGAAGGAAAACAATAAGACTCTTATTATGGTGACGCATTCTAAAAAGATAGCAAAGCAATTTTCTGATGAAATTATTGAGATAAAAGAAGGTATGGTAGTCCATGAGGAGGAGGTATAGGCCATGGATGGTGTAATAGAACTGCAATTATGGCAAATGGCAGCTGCTTATATTTTTGTTGTTATACTATTGTTTATTGTCAGGGCTAGGGGAATCTCTAGAGAAAAAGAAATACTTATTTCTTCTATAAGAATGACAGTACAGCTTGTTTTGACAGGCTATATCCTTGTTTATTTATTTAATAATATTCACCCTTTGAATACTATTATGGTAATCATCGTGATGGAGGTATTTGCTATTCATAATATTTACAAAAGGGCAAAAACAAAGCTTTCTAAACCTTTAAAGAAGATTATTGCTCTATCCATGTTTTTTGGAACCATATCAAGTCTTATCTATTTCTTGCTTGTAGTGATTAATATTTCCCCTTGGTATGATCCCAGATATTTTATTCCCATTGCAGGAATGCTGATTGGTAATTCCATGACGGGGATTTCCCTTGGGGTAACCAGGCTTGTGGATGGAATGTATTCCGAAAGGCATCTTATCGAGTCAGCATTGATGCTGGGTGCAAAGCCTAAAATGGCCGCAAAGCAAATTGTAGATAATGCTTTTGATGCTGCCATCCTGCCATCCATCAACTCTATGGTGGGAATGGGTATCGTATTTTTACCAGGGATGATGACAGGGCAAATATTATCTGGTGTATCCCCCGTTACTGCTATCGAATACCAAATAGCCATCATGCTGGGGATTCTCGGCAGTGTTGCTCTGACTGTCATATTATTTGTACAGCTGGGGTATAAAACCTTCTTTAACGAAGAAAGTCAATTAATCATTGGTGAATAGAAAAATAGTGGATATATGAATACGTCTATAGGCTAGATACAGCTTTAGCCTATAGACGTATTTTTCTTTCTTATGGATGAACTGGTTTCGAAATGAGTTTTGATAGTGTAGTTATATTGATATATGGAATTATAATTTTTGCTTAAAAAGTTATACCCCTTAAACAACAAAAGGTATAACTTTTTACAACCCGTTAATCGTTGATTAAACCTGCTCTAACTAATAGATTTCGTATAGCAGTTGCTGCCTCAGCATAGGTGAAGGTGTCTTTGGGATTAATAGTTTCAGCAGTTCGACCATTAAAAATTCCAGTACTAACAGTCTTTTTGACAAACTCATAGGCCCAATCTGCTATCTCTTCTTTGTCTTTGTAGTTTTCTATTCTTCTATTATCTATTTCTTTTAATCCTACTATATCCATCGCCATTGCGTACATTACCATGGCTTCTTCTCTACTTATCTTTGCGTCTGGTCTAAAGGTTCCATCTGGATATCCCTTTATGATGCCATACTCTGTTGCTGCTTCAATAGCATCTGCTAATTCATTAGTTACTTCTACATCTGCGAAATTCCCAACTTTTACTACTCCAGTTCTATATATTCCAAGGGCCTTTGTTATATACTCTGCAAATTCTCCCCTTGTTATATACCCTTGGGGATTGAAGGTTTTTGGATTCTTTATTATTAATCTTGATGCCATGTCGTTTACTGCTTTTTTTGACCAGTGATTTTCTACTGATGCTACTGTTATTGGATTCCATATTACTGAGTAACTTGAGTTTGTTAATGAGTTTAGCTTTGCATACCACTTCTCATTTTCCATGTATACTGTTGTTGGTATATGGGTAAAGGTCCCATCTGCATTGTATATTATTCCTGTTGTTATTTTGCTTGGGTCAACTCCTTGTGGTATTTCCATTACTCTGGATACGTAGCTGCTAAATTGACTTACTGTTGTCTCCTGCACCTCTCCTGTGGTACTGGTTGCACTATTACTTCGATTCCCTGGTCTCTTCCTCGTTGAGTTATTTCATTGACTTTTATTTCGTCGATATAGGTTATGCGTAGTTCTATTTCTATTTGCTGCAGGGATGTGAGGGCTACATTTAATATAGCTGCCACTTTTTCGATAGCTATTTCTTTAGCTGGGATGACGTAATTTACTTTTTCGGTATTTATGACTAGAGTAAACTGATTGTCTTCCATCTTTTTGACGATATCCCCGGTCAATATACTGCGAATTTGGTTGACCCCTTGGGCTGCTACTGGTATTTCTATCAGGTTTTGACCTTGTCTGTCTTCAGATTGATTTATGTTTATTACTTTGTCTATCTTTTGGCTTAATACGTTGCTATCTACCCGCAGTTCTACGATTTTTTCTCCACCTTGTTCTATTACAGTTTCTTTTCCAGCAGTCTGTTCTTCTCCATTTACTATTACCACTACTTCCGTCTCTGTGGCTGGTGCTGGTGTCGGTGCTGCTACAAGAAAAACTGCTGCCGGTTATCTGGATTCGCTTGAGCAGCACGGATTTCTTGTATCTGAAAAGATAGGCAAAGAAAGAATATTTCAGAACAGAAGATTGTACGATTTAATTAAGACACCTCAGGTTTAAATTAGTATTGTGGCCAAGTCGATCGAAATGGATTGGATGTGGAATCCCCTAAATCGACAAAGTCATCCACTGCTATTCGACAGGTTCGGGCATGATACGTACGTAAATTATGCAAATCTCAGATACGACGCCTACCTTGAAATCTATCACAGCTGATCCTTCAATCGGTTCCGTACCCGTATTCGTGACAACGGTATTGCTATCAATAGCTTCTATTATTTGGTAGTCGCCAGTTACAAACGCAATGTCTACATAATTCGGTATGTTGAATTCGTGTCTTAATACATCCGCAAGGTTATCACCGTGTTTTAAATCAAGATACTCAGAATCAAAATCGTAGGCAGCTTCAGCCCTCGCCCTAGCGTAATAAGTGTCAATCAACACAGTGAACGCATCGGATATGGGATACCCAATAGGTGTCTCATATGATGTCAACTCCCAACCATCGGGTTCTGTGCTTCTGAAATGAAGCCGTGCAGCTGTTGGATGCGTATAGAAATCACCAAAGTCGAACACCACATGCTCGAAAGAAACATATTCAAATGTAATTGGTTTTTCATCAAAATCAAAAGATAGTTCGCTTAAGCTCCTCTCGATGTTTGGCGAACCGCTGAACATCAAAGTCACCGTTGAGTTATCCATGTCAAGGTTATGAGAGTCTATAGCTTCCCGCAAACTCACTTTTTCGTTTGCTTCTAAATAATAAATAAACGTAATGCTCCCTGTCGTCTCATCCTCGGCGAACAAGAGACTGAGTGTATAATGAATTGCCCCTTCGGTAAACCCTGCAATCAGGTCAAGGTCTCTGTCGACGGTAAATGTGTAAACTGCATTCTCGCTTACCCGCAATATACCCTCACCATCGACCACATACCATTCAGCAAATTCGTTCCCCATGTCAGGTTCAGCATGCACCGTAATTTCCGTGCCTTGCAGTACGGTTACGGAGGTTGTAGATACATAGTTGTTAATATAGGCAAATCCCCCAAGGTTGGGTTCACCGTCAAATGCAGGGGTAACGGTTACCGTGTGCAGAGGGATACGCTCGAATTCAGCGATGTATATCCGTTCACCTCCCCGAGGGATCGTAGCGGAAAACATATCAGAATAGCTTGCATGGACTAAGTCACCTGCCAAATTGTATGTGAGCCAGTGAACAAACCTGAATCCATCGTCGGGAACAGCGTTTACGGAAACCATCGTGTCCATAGTGTGCTCAACGGATGTTGTTCCCTCTGAATCGATAAAAGCTGCTCCGCCTACACCCTCACCCTCGGATGAGGTTACATAAACAGACATTCTTCCCATCAGGGGTTCTACGGTGATGGTTGTTGTAACTGTTAGCGGAGCCCCATCTTGAAAACCTTCGTTGTTTGGCGGTAGTTCGTATGTTGCTATGGCAGTGTAATCGCCTAAAATGTCTGGGTCATACCCTGCAATGCTCCACGATAAATCTACATCAAACGCAGTTCCGCGGTTGTTCAGAACAACACCCGTTGGGGGAAGTAGTGCCAACACTTCCACTTCGGGCGTTCCGTAATCTACCGAAAAGCCTATTATGGAAGGTCCATCAGTCAGGTACGGGTTGCCTACCGTAACCACTGTTTGCACTTCTAATGGTGTTTCGGGAGTTGTCTGCACAACACCACTTGGCAAGTAGAACGTGCCTATTAGGATGTAATCGCCTGCCAGTTCTGGATCGTAATCAACTAAGCTCCAGTCAATGTCAACGATGTGGTCAACCCCTGCAGAGTCCGTAATCGTAACGCTCTCTGTTAATAAATCGCCTAACTGCTTGTGTGATGTGCCGTTTAGGACAGATAATGGAGGAACACTGCCAATCGATGCAATCTCAAGTGGCAAGGTTTCAAAAGTTGTGAAACTCTGGTTCGAAGGTTGGTGTGTTTCCGTTTCTGCATACCTTGAATAAACCCTGTACGCTGTATTAGGCGTCAGTCCTGTAAAGACGCCTGTGCTTGTCCAACCGATACCTGCATCTGTCATCGCATATTCTACGCCGGGTTCTGTAACCACAGAAATTGATGTTGATGTGCGACTTTGAAGTTCTGCCCAGTCGGGTGAGTCAACAGGGATCGCTTTAGCTATAACGCCAGTTTCAGCACTTGTAATCCTGCCACGTACATGAACATTGTCTGCGATTGCCGAACAGGTTATTCTGGAGCCTACGTCCGCTAATGTAAGCGTGTACGTGTTGTCAGTTGAACTTTGAACAACGGTACCGTCCCGTAGCCACTCGTAAGTGATTGTACCTAACTCTTCCGTATAGGGGTCTGTTGTTAAGCCAACACTTGCCTCTAATGTCTCGTACAACAAATCCGGACCCAAGATATAGATATTACCCATTAGTCTTGGGAGTTTTAATTGGAAGACTGCGTTAACTATTACGTTGTTTTGTGGCATCTGTAATGACAACGTCTCTTCATAGAAATCCCCAAGCCATGTTTCCCACTGCAACAGTTCGTACCCCTTGGCAGGTACAGCGGTCAAGGTAAAGGTTTCGTTTTTAGCGAACCGTCCTGTACCTGTTACTGTCCCTTTTCCTTCTGTTGTAGCTGTAAGCGTGTATTTTGTCACTGCGGGTGCTTCTCTGCCACCGCCACCTCCACCAGTAGGTCGGGAGGGTGCAGGTTTTTCAATTGCGGGCGGTTCTTCCTCTTTTTCATGTTCAACTGCACCGTCAAGGAACGTTACCTGCTTCAAAACAGGGTCCCACACGTATTCAACCGACAGTGCTTTTGCAACCCAAGAAACTGGAAGCATGGTTCTGCCTAACCCATTCCCGATTCTTTTAATCACGGGTATGGTATCCATGACAGCAAATTCTTCGCCGTTTCGTAAAATAACGGGATTTCCAATCACTAATGTAACCTCAACATCGCCTTGTGTGATTGTCACCATTTGCGTTTCAGCGTCCCATGATACAGTTGCTCCTAACGCCCTTGCCACATGAGCAACGGGAATCATCGTTCTGCCGTTCTCTATGTACGACTCAACATCCATCTTTTCCCATGTTCCGTCCATTTGATATTCAGGATTTCCGATAATAAAGCGGGTTCCGGTGTCGTCCGTACCAAATGCAGACACGGGAACAGTTGAGAAAAGAAATAAAGCTACAAGAATAAAGGGCAGTATACGTTTTTTGGTCACTGGTTAATCAACCTCCAATCAATCTCAAAATATCCTGGGCAATTTTCCTATTAAACGATTCTGTTTCCATCTGGTCGTTCAGTCGAAATGTGCCGTCCGTATATCCTTTTGCCAATCCTTTTACAACCACTCATGAATCATGTTCAGCCCAGTGTTCGTTAATTCAATTTTACTGTGTCTTCCTTTCAGATTTACTTCCCTTTGTAATCACCTATACACCAAGCGTTACCCTGCCGCCTATGCCAGCACTATACTTGCCAGCAGTGGCTGTTACTGTGGCACCTTTTATGATTACATTGCCCAGCATACCCCCAGTTACATCCACTGTGCCACTTTCTATAATTATATCCTCGTAACTAATAGCAATGTTATCATATCCTTCCTCGTTTCCCTTTGCTATTACCGTACTCCTTCTAACATATAGGTTCCCCCTTATCCCTTGATTGGCTACAATATTACTATCTACGACGGTAATGATGTTGCCTGTGATTGGTACTTGGGAAGTGAATTCACTATTTAAAAACGCTATGCTTCTCCTTGATGTGTCAAAGTATGTTATTTCCTCTACAGTACTGTTTAATATGGTTGTATCAGAGCCAATTACTGTAGCATTGAATGATTGACAATTCATTATATTAAGTGATCCCATATAGCCATAAAAGCCAACATTATAGGCTGTTGGATTAACATCGCTGTTATCTATCGTTATGTTCCCTTCAATGTCACCAATAGCATTTATATTACTATCGGTTATATTAATCGTACTAATAGTAGAAGAATTATTAGAAAAATTGCCACCAATGGCTATACCGCTAAGTTCGCCCCCTTTAACTGTAATATCACTATTGATTATACATGTATTATCACGGATGCCGGACCATTAATAGCACCTTCGGCTGTAACGTTACTATTTATAATACTAACAGATCCTAAAGGCCTGACGGGGTCACTCGTTCCTATTCCTGGTGGTCGGACATAAATAGCATAAGGACTGTCGGTAGTTATATTGGTCCCACCTATTGCTGTCACCGTACTACCAGTAATATTAACGATGCCACCAGACCCCGTGTCAACAGTCCCTATACCAGCCCCTAAAAGACCTGTTGCCGTTACCGTACCGCCACTAATCTCTATTGTTCCGCCATGGGGTAGTGTAGCATGATTTCTTTCCATGCTATCCCATAAGCCTCCACCAATACCAGTAACACCTTCTGCCATCACTGTGGCATCTGTTATGACCAGCAAGCAGCCTTCGCCGTTCACACCACCACCGATGCCGGCCCCATGAGTTCCACCTATTGCTGTAACCGTGCCGCCTGTAATGGTCACAGTACCCCCATTTCCATTCCATCCGCCACCTATACCCGCTCCGCTACTACCTATAGCTGTAACTGTTCCACCTGATATGATTAGGTTGCCTCCATGAGCACTGTAAGCCGGAGTTGGAGCAATCCCTGATTCTATTAAATACCAGAAAGAGCCTCCTCCCCCACCTATCCCGGATTTTCCTATTGCTTTGATTGTTCCGCCTTCAATGGTTACCATACCAGCAGACTTGTGATATCCACCACCGATGCCGGCCCCTAGGCCAAAGCTTTCAATATCAATTTCTCCAGGGGCATCACCTTCTACCGTATCAATGATTAGGTGTACTCCTTGGGGCACATGTATCCCTGTATGCTGCCCCTCCACCTTAGACCTTCCACTGATAAACAATTTGCTAGGTTCATTTTCATCACTGCCTGTATTGCCAAAATCGATGCCATGGGTTTCGGTTGGAGCAGTTATGTAAAGATCTTCTATTGTAAGAGTCACTGCTTCAGAACGGTTGTCTTCAAAGAATATTGCAGTATTATTGTGTTGATGATCTAGACCATTTCCTATAACTTTAACCTCATTAACAGAATTGGCTATTGATATTATGCCATAAAAATCAACATCTAGCTGATAAATCCCATTATTTTCTATTCTGCCGTTTTCACTATAAATTATTTGAGTTAGCGCCTCGCTCTGTATATTCTCAATAGCAAATGCTTCTATTCCATAGAATATGAATGAACTCAGCAAAAAACAAAGACTAGCATAAAAAAATTTTGACCATTTCTTCACTATTCTCCTCCTTTCACTTTATAGAGCTTCGCATTAACCTTTTGATTATAAGTAATCAACATAATGCATAAATTATAAACTGTTATACTCTTAATTAAAGTTTGTTTTTATGATATAATATAATCGGTCATTTATAATGACTTTAGTCATTTTATTTGATTTTAACTCTATAATATTCTATTGTCAATAAGAAAGAAGGAGTTTTATGGAAAAAAAACAAAATATGAAAAATATTAAAGCCCTAGAAACGAAAGGGAAAATATGCGAAAGTGCTTACAGTTTGTTTAAAGAGAAGGGGTTTGATGGTGTAAGTATTGATTCTATAGTAGAAAAGGCTGGTGTTGCAAAGGGGTCTTTTTATGTCCATTTCGAGTCGAAAAACGCTGTGATTGCTGCTTTTATTGCTGAATATGTTAATAAAGTGGATTTGGACTATAAAGCCTATGTAGAATCATTTCCTGACGATACAAAGGCTTCTGATATCCTTATCGCTTTAGCAGGGAAAACTGCGGATGTTATTACCAATGACATTGGATATGACAATATGAGGACTGTTTATGAGATATTAATTGCAAATACTGAAAAAGCCAACGCTCTACTGAGTTATAACCGTGAATTGTATATGACTATTCACAGTATTGTTTCCAAAGGAGTGAAACAGGGAGAATTTAGGGCTGATTTATCTGCAGAAAATATTGCTAAACATTTTCTTTTTGCATTAAGGGGTTTTACCTATGAATGGTGCATTCGCCATCCTGACTTTAACTTAAAGGAAACTGCCATTGAACATATTCAAATAATATTATGGGGAATAAAAAAGCAAATACTATAATTAAATCACCATGACCCTAAGCATGGTGGTTTAATGGCATCTGCCAAACACAGCTGACATAGAATAAGCCAATGGGACGTCAGACAGCGTTAAAAATCCAATTATTGGATTTTTAACGCTGTCTGACGTTTCGCTTGTCCTCCCCTAAATAACAAAGTCTTTTCCTGTTTCATTTTTTAACCTATCTAATGACAATTTTACCTACTGCTAGTGCGCTGGCTACATATCCTATTCTTACTTTTGTACAGATTAGAGATGGCTTGTATAATTCTGTTGTATTTCTCTATTGGTATTCCTGATAAAGCTTTTATTTTAATCACTTCTTCAAAAATATCTTAATAAGGGGAAGAGGACAAACGAAACGTCAGACCGCGTAATAATGGGTTATTATTCCATAAACATTTTAAATTTTTTCATACTAGATTAGCTAATATTTTCAATCAACATTGGGAATCTA
>NZ_FOHU01000051.1 GCF_900111615.1 Natronincola peptidivorans
CATTTTAATCAAATAATACGACCCATTAGCTCAGTCGGTAGAGCACCTGACTTTTAATCAGGGTGTCCCGCGTTCGAGTCGCGGATGGGTCACCAGTTTAATTAAGGCGGCATAGCCAAGTGGTAAGGCAGAGGTCTGCAAAACCTTTATTCCCCAGTTCAAATCTGGGTGCCGCCTCCATAAAAATCTAATATTTGTGCCCATAGCTCAGCTGGATAGAGTGTCTGACTACGAATCAGAAGGTCGGGAGTTCGAATCTCTCTGGGCACACCACTATTAAACACCTATAAGATTAACTATCTTATAGGTGTTTTTGTCGTTCTCTAAAAGTACTATAGAGCTATAAAATCAACTGAAATTGTATTTCTCAAGGCAATACTACCTTATTCAGGTTTAGTACTATAATACTGAGTTTTTAGCTATGGTATCAATGACTTTAATCTACATAAATAATAATTAATAGGACTAAATTTAATAAATTATCTATATTTATATAATAATGCATAGTTAGGTAGAGGAGGTGAAGATTTTCTGGGGAAAAACGCATATGTTTATAGCAGCCTTAATAAGTTTAGTAATCATTAGAACGACAAAAATGCCTTTAGAAATTAGCACTTATATATTTCTGATGAGTGCCTTATTTGGCTCTGTACTGCCAGATGCAGACCATAAAAGTACAAGGGTAGGGAAAGTTATTCCGTTATGGTTATTTTTCAAACATCGTACTGTAACTCACTCAATTATAATCATACTACTAATGGTTTTAGTAACAAAGATTAATTACTATGTTGGTTATGGTTTGTTCATTGGAGTTAGTAGTCATATATTATCTGATTTGTTTACAGTAAATGGATGTCCATTTTTTTATCCATTATCAAAAGAGAAACAGAGGTTAGGAAAAATAAAAACAGGAGGAAAAGATGAAAGAAAAATTGTAATAATTGTGGGAGCTTTATTAATAATATTGAGCGGTATTTATGCTTTAGATTTTGTCAAATACTTAGGCGATAGATCTTATATTAATTAGTTCAACCAAGTATAAACCATTAGGTAGGAGACCTATATCATAATAGTGAATAATAGATGATAGAAGCTCATTAAAATAATGGAGGAGCTCTAGTAAAAAATATGTATAGCTATAAAAGATGGATATAGACAAAATTAAAAATAGAGAAGGTAGAAAGTAATCTACCTTTTTTCATGTCTAGGAAAATATAGTTTATAATATCTTAGATATGGGGAGTATAGAAGGGATTTCCCTCACCAGTATAAAGTGATTCTAATGCTAGAAAATGTGTGTCGAAAGGAATATAGGGTTCCTTTGCGAAAATAAATTGACGAAGTCTATTTTGTTTTCTATAATACATATGAAGATGTATAATAATTGAGAAATGCAGTATTGAGTGGATGGGAAAATCTACATTATCTATTGAGGGAAATAAATCATGAGTAGGCTTGACATTATCCATAAAAAGTGTATAATAGTAGATGTCGCTATTTTATTTCTATGTTATTTAAGCAAGACAATAGGATGATATTATTAATAGGAGAATAGTAGTTTTAAATTCAATAGAATTTACCGACATACAATCTTCAGTGCTAGTATATGAATTGATATATAGTATTCCAGAGTAGCTCAATGGTGGAGCATTCGGCTGTTAACCGACAGGTTGGAGGTTCGAGTCCTCTCTCTGGAGCCACACAAAGTGCCGAAGTGGCGGAATTGGCAGACGCACAGGACTTAAAATCCTGCGTTCCTTCAAGAACGTACCGGTTCGACTCCGGTCTTCGGCACCATAGTATATGCGGGTGTAGTTCAGTGGTAGAACTTCAGCCT
>NZ_FOHU01000008.1 GCF_900111615.1 Natronincola peptidivorans
CACAAGCTTCATGAGTGGAAGCGTCCTTTAAACGAAGTCGATATGCTGACAAATGCCGATAATATGCCGGGCAAATGGCAGCTACTGATCTACTTAGGGCAACAAACCATCCTCTCACAACAAAACCAACCTTCCCCTTAAATGTGCCTTTGCACTTTTGCTAAACTTCATCGTTTCACCATCAATGCTGTGGGTTCCAGAGCATTATTTGTGGTATCATCAATCTATTTTTTTGATGTTTTCTTCTTTTAAGAAGGTACTCCCCCCACAAATCATGTTGTAAAATTTTGTTTCTTAGTTTTCATAACCTACTTTACACTATCATAGTTTATAGTAATAATATTCTTTTCATAGAGATAATTTGTATTGTATACTACTATAAATATTTCATAAAATAGAAATAGTGCTTTTATCGCAAAAAAATAAGGTAGATTTCTCTACCTGAGATTGTTAGAATCATTACGAAAATCCATTTCAATTCTATTTTTTCTTATACTTATGAACTAAATCTTTTTTACCCATATCAATTAACTGAGTTGTCATGATTCCACCTATAGCTCCACCATAATATCCGGCTATAGGAGATGGTATATCAGACCTATCAATTCCTAATTCCTTTGCAATTTCATAGTTTTCATCAATAATTTTCTTTTCATCTATTTCTGTTTTTTTTCTTTTTTTATGCATAATGAAATCACCTCGTTAATATTGTATGTAAAAAACATCTCTTGATACCAGTTAATATACGAGGATAAATTTACATGACTTTTTAATCTATATATATATATGCTATAATCTCTATAGAGAAGTAAATTTTTGCAAAAATGAAAAAGACTTTTCCCGTCTGCTAAATAAATAGATATATAGATATTGAAAAAAATGTATTATGTATAGGAGGAATCAAAATGAGTGAAGTGCAAATCATTACAGATAGCACTGGTGACCTTTCTTCGGAAATACTAATCAAAAAAAATATTGCTGTTATACCATTGTATGTAGTTTTTGAAGAGAATACCTATAGAGATGGTGTAGACATAAACCCAAAAGAATTATTTAAAAAGGTTGATGAAACCAAAGAGTTGCCCAAAACCTCAGCACCAACGCCAGCTGATTTTCATAACATATTTAGACCCTACATTGAAACAGAAAAAAGTATTGTCTATATTGGATTGTCTTCAAATTTGTCTTCAACAATACAAAATGCCAAAATTGCAGCTGCAGAATTTCCTAAGGATAGAATACATATTGTAGATTCCCTTAACCTATCAGCTGGTATTGGCTTACTAGCTTTACAGGCTGTTGATTATGCGGCGAAGGGGCTTAGTGCTAAGGAAATTGCTGTGGAAATAAAAGAAACAATTCCAAAAATGAAATCCTGGTTTATGATTGATACCATGGATTATTTGAAAAAAGGCGGAAGATGCTCATCTATCCAAAGCTTCATAGGCAATATACTGAAAATTAGACCTTTGTTAAAGGTGATAGATGGAAAAATAATTCTCCATCAAAAAATAAGGGGTAAAAAAGAAAAAACCTTGAAAGCTTTTTGTGAGGAAGTATTATGCCATAAAGATAAGATGAACTTAAATAGAGTCGTTGTTATTCATGCTCTCGCAGAGGAGGATGCACTCTATTTAAAGAATAGTTTGCAGCAAGCACTAGCTATTAAGGAGATTGTCTTTCTAGAGGCTGGATGTGTTATATCCAGCCATTGTGGCCCTAAAACCGTTGGGATTATGTATGCCTTAAAATAATAATTTTGTTTATTGGCTACCATGAATGTCTTTTATCACACTATTTGCATCTAAGAGGATTTCTTGCCCGTAGGCAGCTTTAGAAAACAGTTTTTCTGCTTCTTCTAAAGTTAAGCCCTTTATGGTCATTTTTTTTGGATCTGCTTCTCCTGCTCCTTCTTTATACAATCGATAGATATATTGTACAGCCTGAGGTAAAAAGCCCAATAACCTAGCGCCTACTGCATCAGCAGCTACTGGATCTGTCGCTGCTATAATTAAGCCTTCAGTATTTACCGCTTTACCATCGCTAGGGCCTGTGCCAATCATGGTTTTGTCTAAGCTTATAATAGCTAAATCTATGGGAATCTTTTTGGCCATAGCAACAATAAATCCATGTAAATCCTCATGAATTCCTGTTTTCTTTTTAGGGAATCCATGGACTTCTGCAGGAGGCCACCCTAGTGCTATATTTTTTATGGAGGCACTTACAGTAGCCTCTTCATGCTGCTTCAATTGTGTAAAGCTTATGAGGACATCAGTTTCTTCCAGCAATCTATTTATCTTTGTTTTTCTTATAATCTTATCCTCTAATTCCATCTCTATATAGGGTCCATAATTTAAATCGATAAATTCTACCTTTTCATCCTCTATAATTTTATTATAGCCTACTGTTTGAAATACCTTTTGAGTATCATCTCCACCGGACCCAGTGGCTATAACCACTTTTTGTGGCTTCTTATTTTTTACATATTGTATTAATTTCTTCAGAGTTTCAGGTCCAACAACAGTAGCGGTATAAGGGGGCTTTGCCTTTACCCAGTTGGGGGTTATCACTACCCTGTCTCCCTCTTTTATTATTTCATCAATTGGCAATAGATTGATGGCTTCTATTATTGACTGCTGTTCAGACTGGTTATGGGTTATGGACACAATAGGTTCTTCAATTTTTCTTCTCCTCATCTTTATTACCTCCACCCTGTTTTTCCTTTATTTGTCCCCATTCATTATAATCTTATACACAGGTAAAGATGAATAAACAAAAAAACGTAGCTCCTTAAGCGCTACGTTTTTTTGTTCAATTATAATTATTTAGAGATTACTATCTCTTGTCCTGGTAATATTAAGTTTGGATTACTGATATTGTTTAGTTCTTGTAATACTTCCCATGTTGTGTCATATTTCATTGCAATTGTTGATAACCAATCTCCTGCTTGAACAACATAGATGATTGTTGTTACTTCTTCCACTGGTACTTCAACAACTGGCTCTTCCACTACCTCTTCAACCTCTACTACTTCTTCTACCACTTCTTCTTCAACTATTTCTTCTGCTACTTCTTCAGCTATTTCTTCCTCTTGGATTTCTATAGCAGTGATACGACCTTCTACTACTGGTTCAATTACACCTTTTTCTTGGATGTAGCTAATTAAAGCCTCATCCATTGCCATTAATGTTCTAATTGATGGGGTAGCTTGAATCATGGTATATCCATCACCACCAGCGGCAATAAAGTCATTGGTAGCTAAAGTATATTCTTTATCCATTTCTAATGGCGCGCCATTAATCATAATATCAACAATACGGTCACCTACAGATTTGTTTAAATCTATTTTATAGCTCATACCTGCTACATGAGGGAAAGCTCCCTTTAATTCAGGATAAGCATCAGTGCCCATTTCTAACGCCTCTTTAATAACTGCTCCCGTTACCTCTTTTACTTCTAGAGAATTACCAAATGGGAAAACTGTTATAATATCTTTTCGAGTTATTTCTCCTGCTTCAATGGATGTACGGATTCCTCCACCATTGGTTAGAGCTACATCAGCTCCAGTAGCATGAATAAATACATCAGTAATCAGGTTTCCTAGGTTGGTTTCTCCAGCTCTTACTTGTTCTCTTTCACCGTCAAGAGTGACAACAGTCTCACCAACTACTTCGCTCATTACGGCTTCATTGATTTCATCAATTTCATTAATGATCTCCATAATTGCTGCATCTTCTTCTGTTTCTTCCACTGCATCTTTTGAAATCAAGCTAGCATTTATAGATGCCACACTGCCATTTTCTATAACTAGTTCAACAACCCCTAGATACTTTCCGTATTCTCCAGCACTTACTAATAATGTATCTCCTAGGATGAGTCCTTCTTCAAATAAAGTATGGCTATGTCCATCTACAAATAAATCAATTCCTTGAACTTCTTCTATAACCTTTATGCTGGTATCCACACTTTCTTCATCTATGCCTAAATGTCCAAGGGCAACGATAATGTCTACTTTCTCCTGTAATTCCTCCACCATTTCTGCTGCAGCTTCTACAGGATCACCAAAGGTTAACCCCTCTACCCCTTTAGGGTGTGATTTAAATAGGGTTTCTGGTGTAGCTAAGCCAAATATTCCTATCTTTACTCCATCAATTTCTTTAACTACATAGGCATCCAATAGATTAGTACCATCAGCTTTCTTTACATTGGCTGCAAGGATAGGAAATTCTGCCATCCCGTCTAATTCAACCAATCTTTCCTGTCCATAGTTAAAATCATGATTTCCTGCCGCCATTGCATCATAACCAATGGCATTCATAATAGTTACTATGCTTTCTCCCTCTACACTAGTAGCGATTGGTAATCCATGCAAGGTATCTCCAGCATCTAACAACAATGTGTTAGGATTTGCCTCCCTCATCTCATTTACCAGTGTGGCAATTTTGCCAAAGCCCATACCATCATAGGCACCTTCCAGTACTCTACCATGGATGTCATTCGTATGTAGAATAGTAATGACAACTTCCTCTGTCTCGTTAGCAAAGGCAAATACCATGGAAGATAGCACCATAGCAGTGACTAGTAGACCAACCAATAGTCTGCTAAAAAAAACATTGTTATTTCTTTTCATATAAATCCTCCTTTCTATATTTAAATCACTTCTCTTATGGAAATGATTTATCAGATATATATTTCAATATAATGAAAGATTTTCCTGCTTTTTTGTTATATAAATGTAATGTTTTTTAATAACACTTTAGATATCCGACCTTAATTTCTAATATGCTAAGGGTTACATTTGCAGCCCGCAGTTTTTAGCATCATAATAAATTATATCTAGTAAAATTTAGCCTTAGAAGCACATGTCTATAATTAAGCTACATTCTCATCAGTCGTCCTATGATCTTTGGCCTCTTAATCTTCACTGCTTTTTTAGGACATAGCTCATGACAGCAAAAACACCGGATACATTTTTCTAAATCTGCATACGGCTTTTTCTCCTTCATGGTAATAGCCTTCGGTGGACAGCATATTTCGCAATCCTTGCAGCCTACACAATCATTATGATCAAAGATTGGCTTTGGCTGACAAAGTGATGTTAAGTAATTCTCTAAGAAAACCGGCACTCTACCTTTAAAGAAATTAATACTGGCTATATTGGGAGATTTAAATTTTTCTACTCGACAAGCTTCAATTGTCTCCCCCTTTAATAAATAATCATCAAAAGTATTTTTGACAAGTCCTCTCTCTACACACCTCTTTACAGTAGGAATATCTGAAGGATTGATTCCAATTAACTGAGCTGCAACCACATCTAAATGGTAGGGACTATTGGATGCTATCACTACCCCTACATTTCTTGGTTCCCCAGCTGATGGTCCTTCTCCTTCCATCCCAACAATACCATCCATGATAGATAATACTGGCTTTGCATATAAGCAAACATCCACCAGCATATTTGAAAAATCTTTGATATCCGGCATCTTAAAATGATATTCCACCTTTAGCATCCCAGGGATAATACCAAATAGATTTTTTACAGCTCCCGTAAACAAAGCCATGCCATGAGTCTTCAGCTTAGATACAGATATGACCGCATCAACCTCCTGTAGCACCTTGATGGCATTTATTCTTTTTAACAGCATCCCTTCAGGATGATTGTCTTCATACTCATCTGTGTTGTAATTCAATATAAATCCACTTTCCTCGGCGATTTTTTCTATGCCACAGGCCTTATAAATCCCCTTTAAGGCTCTGGTTGTGAAGGGTCCTCCTGGACTATCACCGATGATTACCTTACAGCCATACTCCATTAATATATCTCCTAAAGCCTTAACAAAAATGGGGTGGGTTGTAACAGCTTCTTCAGGTCTTTTTTTCATCAACAGGTTAAGCTTTAGTAAAACTGTTTGGCCTTTTTCTATGTATTTCTCTAGTCCACCTAAATGCT
This sequence comes from Natronincola peptidivorans, assembly GCF_900111615.1. Taxonomy (GTDB): domain Bacteria; phylum Bacillota; class Clostridia; order Peptostreptococcales; family Natronincolaceae; genus Natronincola_A; species Natronincola_A peptidivorans. The sequence goes on from NZ_FOHU01000008.1 coordinate 5,951, forward strand.
GAATTCCCACCTCTATTGTTTTTTTCGTTTTATAATAATCATAATCCTTACATTTTGTTAAAGATACAGCATTCATATCATCCTATGCCTCCTGAAATACAATCCTTTTAATACCTTCTGCTACGCCGTCCTCATCATTAGCAGCTGTAATATAATCTGACTGCTGTAGTACATAATCCTCCCCATTGCCCATGGCTACAAAGGTTTCCACATAGTCCTTCATTGATAAGTCGTTATAATTATCTCCAAAGGCAATTATTTCATTTTTCTTTATGCCCAATTTTTTTGCTAAAGCTTCGATGGCCTTACCTTTTGAAACATCTTTATTCATAATTTCTATATTGTTATGCCAAGACTTATCGATTTGTATAGAGTTCATCTGGGCTATGATTTTTTTCACTCTTTCAAGCTTATTTGAATCTTCATCAATTATCAATACTTTCAAAACATCTATATCAGTATTTTTCAAAAATCTTATAGCATCCTGGAGATGTACAATATTGATCCTATCTTCTTCTTTTTGTAATAAATTCCATTGATGATATCTTAATGAACTATGCTTTAATTCCTCTATGTAGAAAACCTCTTGGTCATAAAAATGAAAATATATATCATGAGCTTTACATATTTCTGCTATTGCGATGACATCTTCTTTTGTCATTGGATTATGATAGATGATTTCATTGGTATATAGATCTCTTATTAGGCCGCCATTGCATGCAATTATTGGGGTAGCTATTCCTAATAATTTCCCATAGAATCTTGCAGAGGTATAAATTCTCCCGGTGGCAATGGCGATATAAATGCCTTTATCAATTGCTTCCTTCAAGGTTTTTTTATTTTCCAAGCTTATTTCATGCTTGCTGTTTAATAATGTCCCATCCATATCTACTACAATAAGCTTATACTCCATTTTGAACCCTCCTCTTTTTTTAACTAGGTTCCCGTTGTATCCTTTTTAGTATACTATCTTTTCAAAGAAATTAAAAATCCAGGATATAGTACTTAGTCTCTCCCTTATATAAAACCTTTCATTACAACCACTACATATAGGCCAAATAATATTTTAAATATTTCCTCAAATTAAAGCTAGATTGAATTGACAAAATATTAACACTGGCCTATAATGGAGATATACTACTAAATAATAATATTTTTATATTAAAGGGGGATTGAAGGGTGGACACATTAATAAAGTTATTAAGAGAGAAAAATTGTAAAATCACACCACAAAGGATAGCTATTTATCATGCATTAAATGATTCAAAGGAACATCCTAATGCTGAAGCTATTTATAAGAAATTGGCTCCTGCTTATCCAACCATAAGTTTAGCAACTGTATATAAGTCATTAGAGCTTTTTTCAGAACTAGGATTAGTGCAAGTCATCAATATTGGCGAGAACAGCTTTCGATATGATTCAAATACTACTAGTCATCCCCACGTAGTTTGCAATATATGCCAAAGAGTTGAGGATCTAGATAACGAATTTTTTCAACATCTATCTGAGAGAGTTGAAAGCTTGTGTGATTATAAGATTAAAAATCAACAGCTTTGCTTTTATGGTACCTGTGCCAATTGTATCGTCTAAATCCTTATTGTTTAATCACTTATTTCATTCAATATTTTTTTTAGTGCCTTTAGGAAAACGTTGTTTTGTTCCGGAATCTTAATAGCTACTCTAAAGAATTTATCGTCTAGATTTGTGAAATTACTACAGTCTCTTATTAAAATCTTTTGTTGTAGTAATTTTTCTTTTAGATGATGTGCATTGCTATCTGTTTTTAGTATTTTTATCAAAATAAAATTCACTGAAGGTGGAAAAGCTTTTATCCCTTCTATATTTTGTAACGCTTTAAAAAAACGTCTTTTTTCCTTTCTAAGCCATTGGTGGGTTGCTTCTACATAATTATCTTCTGCTAACAATACCTCTCCAAAATAACCAGCAAATGTATTTAAACACCATGGTAAAGTGTTTTTGTTGATCTCTTCAATCATGGTTTTATCACTACATACACCAAATCCCAATCTTAATCCCGGTACACCATAAAACTTTGTAAAGGCTCTAACAATTACTATGTTCTTGTGCTTTTTATAGTACGGTAGCATACTATATAAGGGCTGGTCCTCGACAAAATCCATAAAAGCTTCGTCAATCATTAAATATACTTGATGCTGTTGGCATTTCAGTAATATCTTTTCTATTTTTTGCATTTCAATCAATCGACTGGTGGGATTGTTAGGATTGCATAAAACAACTAGGTCAATGGTATCATCTATTTTTTCTATCAATGCATCTATATTTAAATCAAAATTATCTTCCTCCTGTAAAGGAACCTCAACAATCGTACTTTCACAGGATTTCAGTGCCTTTTCATATTCGCTAAAGGTTGGAGCTAAAATAATACTTTTTTGAGGCTTAATCCTATGGATTGTATCAAAAATCACTTGAGCAGCACCATTTCCTACAAAAATATCTTCCTTAATTAGAGAATAGTACTGAGAGATGGCTGCCTTTAAATCCTCATAATAAATATCTGGGTAGTATTGAAGATCCTCCATTCTATCCTGTATAATTCTTTTTAGTGATTTAGGAAGCCCTAATGGATTTATATTAGCACTATAATCTAAAAGAGTCTTTCTATCTAGCTTTTCTTTTCTTTCAATTTCAAATATATTACCTCCATGTGTCATTTTAACATTCCACCCATCACTAAATTCAATGCCGAAAAACATATAACAGCTATCGCTGATGACCAATACATTAAATCAATGGTCATAATAATATTTTTTTTGCTCAGTTTTTCAAGGGACTTCCCAATAGTAGGTTTAAAAACCTCTTTACCAAAGTACTTGTTGATGCCTCCCAATTGTATCCTTAATGCACCTGCTACAGCAGCTTCAGGATACCCTGCATTTGGGCTGCTGTGATTCCGTCCATCTGAAATAACAGTTTTTATAGATCCCATATAATCCCTTTTTCTAAAAAAGGCAGCTATAACAATAAAGATAGCTGTTAATCTTGCAGGGATATAGTTAACAATATCATCTAACTTCGCTGAAAATCTGCCAAAGTATAGGTATTTATCATTTTTATATCCTACCATGGAATCCAAGGTGTTTATTGCCTTATAAGCCATGGCTAATGGAACACCTCCAATCACTAAATATAACATTGGAGCAATGACTCCATCAGAAATGTTCTCACCTATTGTTTCAACAGTGGCCCTTACGATTTCCTTTTCCTCCAAGTCCTTGGTTTCCCTGCCTACAATATAGGATAAAGCTGTCCTTGCCTCCTCTATTGTAGATGTTTCTAGCTTTTCATAAACTTTTCTCGTTTCTTTATCTAAACTTTTTGTCGCCAAAACTGTATAACCTAAGATAATAGATAAAGATATTCCTAAATAGTTATTTAGAAAAAATGCACCTTTAATAAGGCTAAGAGTAATCAGGTAGGTTGAAGCTACAACAATAACTGTCAACAGGCCTCCCATAAAAAACTGATGCTTTTTGCTTCTCTCTAAATCTAAAAGCCTTTTCTCTAGACTTATAATTAAGTTCCCTATCCATCTGACGGGATGAGGAAAGCCCTGAGGATCTCCCAGCAGCAAATCTAAAAAATATGCGCCTATTAAGATCTTCAACCTTATCCCTCCAATATTTCATATATTTTTTGCAGGTCTATGTTTTCCCTCACGAGATTTGCAAGCTTTTGGTATTCGTTATCCTTATACTGCTCAAGTGATATTTGCTGTTGTGTAGAGGGTGCTAATCCTTTCTTCTTCAGTATATTTCCAATGATTTTTTCAGTAAAGCTTATTTCATCAAATATACCATGGATGTAGGTTCCAAAAACTCGCCCCTCCCTGTCTACAGCTCCATCCGTATATTCTGTTTCTTTCCCTAGCTTTTCTGTGATTTTAAGAAGGGGTTCTGCATCTTTTCCCAGCTTTGTTCTCCCCATATGTATTTCATAGCCTTTAATGGTACTATTTTTACAGCGGTTTAATATCCCCTTATTCTCAAAGATTACTTCTGCTTGTACCTGGGTTGTAACCTTTTCTCCTTCAAAGATGGTTTCCACATCCAGAAGACCTAGTCCCCTTATCTGTGGCATACTGCTCTCTACTCCTTGGGGGTCTAGTACTTTTCTTCCTAGCATTTGATAACCGCCGCAAATACCAATAATATAGCTTCCATTTTTGTAAGCTTTTATTATCTCCTTTTCTAAACCACTTTCTCTTAAATACTTTAAATCAGAAATTGTATTTTTAGAGCCTGGAATAATAACAATATCAGGATAATCTATAGAATCTCTCTCTGTTATATAGCGAATGTTTACATCCGGTAAAATCTCAAAAACATGGAAATCTGTAAAGTTGGAGATATGAGGCAGTCTAATGACTTCAACAGTAACCTTTCCTTCTTGATTTATATTTTTTTGAAATCGCTGGGTTACACTATCTTCATCTTCTATATTAAAATTGCCGTAGGGTATTACCCCTAATACTGGAATGCCGGTTAAATCCTCTAGCATCTTCAAGCCCGGTGCTAAAATACTTTTATCTCCACGAAATTTATTGATCAGTATTCCTTTTACTCGTTTTCTTTCTTCTTCTCTTAGTAACATAATGGTACCATATAGGGATGCAAAAACTCCACCTCTATCAATATCGCCAATTAATAACACTGGGCTATCAGCTATTTCTGCCATTCCCATATTTACAATGTCCTTATCTCTTAAGTTTATTTCTGCTGGACTCCCTGCTCCTTCAATTACTACAATATCATTGTTGCTGCTTAATTCTTGGTATATTTCTTGGATCATATTCTTTAGCTGTGGTTTAAAGTCATGGTATTCTACTGCCGTCATGTTGTTGTATACCTTACCCTTTATGATTACTTGAGCAAAAGCATCCCCAGTTGGCTTCAGTAGGATTGGGTTCATAGATGCTGAGGGCTTCACCTTTGCAGCTTCTGCTTGAAACACTTGGGCTCTTCCCATCTCTAAGCCTTCTTCAGTAATAAAAGAGTTTAATGCCATATTTTGAGATTTGAAGGGAACTACCTTATACCCGTCCTGCTGAAAGATTCTACAGAATGCCGCTGTTAATAAGCTTTTTCCTACTGACGATGCTGTCCCTTGCAACATAATATTTTTCCCTTTTTTCATTCCCTCACTCCTTATTTTTTTACAGAGATAGGCGTTACCTGTAGATAGCCTGTGTGTATATTTCTATCTACAATCATTTCCATGTTATAGGCTTTTTTTAGGTGATTCACTGTAATAACCTCTTCTGTAGACCCCATGGTAATCATATTTCCTTCATATAATAGCAATACCTCTTTACTATACCTAGCAGCCAGATTCAAATCATGCAATACTGCTACAATAGTAACATCTTTTTCTTGATTTAGCCTTCTTAATAAGTCTAGTATTTCAATTTGGTGATGAATATCTAGGGCTGAAGTGGGTTCATCTAGTAATATTACTTTGGGCTCTTGAGCTAAAGCTCTAGCTATAATGACTCTTTGTCTTTCCCCACCGCTTATTTCATTGATGGGCCTTTCTTTAAGATGCCAAGTATTTGTCAGCTTCATTACTTCCTTGACTATTGCAATGTCTTTAGATCCTTCCCTCTGGAATCGATGCAAGTGTGGATGTCTACCCATCAATACAATATCCTCTACAGTGAAGTTGTAAGCTACTTCCGTTCCTTGATGGACCACTGCCATTTGTTGAGCTAATCCTTTGGCTGTATACTCTCTTAAATCCCTTTCACCTAATATTATATTGCCTTTACATGGTTCTAGATTTCTTGCTATCATTTTTAACAAAGTTGACTTCCCCGAACCATTAGGACCAATAATACTAATAAAGGTTTTTTCCTGAATTTTAAAACCTAATCGCTTCAATATAATTTCTTCACTATACTGAAAGGTTACATCCTTAACTATAATTGATTTTCCCATATGATCACCTTGTCTATAATATCTTTTTAGTTGTTCTTAATAAATAAATAAAAAAAGGCCCTCCTGCTAAAGCAGTAATAATCCCTACAGGTACCTCTGTAGGAGCAATAATCGTTCTTGCAAAGGTATCTACAATAATTAGAAAAATACCCCCAAGGAATCCACTGGCTGGCATTAAGATTCTATGATCTGGTGACACTATCATTCTAGTAATATGTGGGATGATTAATCCTACAAAGCCTATAATCCCACTAACAGAGACAGCAAAAGCAGTAATAAATGCACTGGTTATGAGAATAATTTTTTTTGTTTTTTCTACCTCTACTCCCATGTTTTCAGCAGATTCTTCCCCCATCAGTAAAAGGTTTAAATCCTTTGCAAAAATAAATAAAACAATGCTTCCCAGAATAATTGGAAAAAAAGCTATTTGTACATGTGTCCATCCCCTTGAGGCAAAGCTCCCCATTGTCCAAAATACAATACTGGTAATATCCTTTGAGGAAATCACCATGATAAAGGACATAATAGCAGTGAAAAACTGTCCTGTAGCAATTCCAGCCAGTAATAAAGTGGTAACCGGAACCTTTGTCTTAATTCTTGCTAGGTTATATACAAGGAAGGTAGCCATCAATGCTCCAGTAAATGCAAATATAGCTACAAAGCCGATGCCTAAAAAGGCAGTGTTGAGTTTTAATAAGATAGCAATAGCTGCACCTAATGCAGCTCCTGATGATGTGCCAATAATAAAGGGGTCCGCCATTGGATTTTTCAGCATTCCCTGAAAGGCAGTACCCACAACTGATAACCCATAGCCCACTAAAAATGATAATAGTATTCTTGGTAATCTTATATTAGAAATAATAGTAACATGGCCATCCGGTATCTCCGTTAAATCGATTTTATTTCCTATAAAGGGTATATGGGATAAAATGATTTTAAAGCTGTCCATAACGCTGATGCTGGCAGCTCCTAATACTGAAGCCATCAGCATAACAAATATCAGTAGAACAAACAATCCTAAAAACATATATCGTTTTTTTAGCCTTTTTTTCATGTTCTCCTCCACAAAATCTTTCCCGCCCTATGGGCGGGAACATAGTCATTTACTAAAAAAGCTCTGGATGGATAGCTCTAGCCACTGACTCTAATGCCTCTATAATTCTAACTCCTGGTCTAGAAACAATATTGGGCTCTAATAGTTCAATCCGGTTATTTTTAACAGCAGATATTTCTGTATATCCTGGGCGAATTGTGACTTGATTAATTTTTTCAAGCTTTTCTTCTTCTGTCATATTATAAAAATCTACTACATGATCTGCCGGCATCAAATATACCTCTGGATTTCTTTCTACTAATGCCTCAATACTAAAGATAGGATAGGCGCCTTCAGCATCACCAGCAATGTTTTCTCCCCCTGCTAGAAGGATTAATTCATCCATGAAAGAGCCTGGCCCTGCTGCCATTAAGGGTTCATGCCAAATCTCATAAAAAACCTTAACAGTATCCACAGTCTTTACCTTGGCTAATACTTCATCTCTTCTTTCAGTTAATTCATTTACAATGGCCTTTGCTTCCATTTCCATGCCAGTAATTTCTCCAATGGAAAGGATTGCTTCTAATATATCTTCAATAGATTCAGGCTCATATCTTGCTATAGTAATACCAGAAGCCTTTATTTGTGCTATGGCTTCTTCATCTCCATTACCATAAACCAAAATGATATCAGGAGATAGCTCAATAATTTTTTCAATATTTAAGGTTTTGTATCCACCTATTTCTTCTTTTTCTAAAGCTTCTATAGGGTAATCACAGAATTCTGATACACCAATAATTTTATCTTCTAATCCTAAGGCAAATAATATTTCTGTATGACTTGGTACAGCGGAAATAATTTTTTCGGGTTGTTTCTCTATGACTACCTTATTTCCTAAACCATCTGTTACTTCTCTGGGAAAATCATTTACACCGTCCTCTTGAACTGCAACAGGTTCTTCAACGACAGGGTTCTCTACTGCACATCCAGTCACCATAAAAGTCAATAATAATACCAATGCAATGATTACCTGTATTTTATGCTTCATCTTTGTTGCCCTCCTTAACTTGTACTCGATCCTTTAAATGACAGCTATCATTTAATTTTGTTAACACAGCAAAATTTTCATGTATTTCCAGAACAGTGATACTGCAATGATCTATTTTAAAATTCCAATGATGCTTTATATCTCCTGTAATCAAATGTGCTATAATGCTGCGTATTACCCCAGAATGGGCCACTAAAACAATGTTATTTCCTAAGTTGTTTTGAATAATCCTATCCACAGCATTGGTTACCCTGCCATGCATCTCCTCTAGACTTTCCCCCTCAGGGAATCTAAGCTTTATATAATCCTTCTCCAGTCCTCGAAATACTTCAGGATAGTGTATTTTTATTTCTTGTAAGGTTAAGCCTTCCACCTTGCCAAAATTTAATTCCTTTAAGTCTTCAGTGGCATAGATTGGGACTTCATGATTTATCTTTATATATTCAGCGGTTTCCTTTGTGCGTTTTAAGCCGCTGGTATATATGATATCTATTGTAGTATTTTTTAATAACTGACCTAGTTTCTCTGCCTGCAGCCTTCCTTTTTGATTTAAGGAGACATTTTTCCAGCCACAGAATCTGCTATTTCGATTTTCTTCAGTTTCTCCGTGTCTGATTAAATACAACTTTGTCATAGTTCGCCCCCTGCCTTGATCTTTACATAGTTAGGTTTAATTTTCCTACTAGATATAACAAGTATAAAATCTCATTTAATTCACATAATGCGCCTAAGGTATCTCCTGTCATACCATGAATGATTTTTTTACTATGGCTTTTAAATAGATAAGAAAAAATCCATGCTATTGGTATAAATAGTAAAGTACCTCTATCTATTAACGTTATAGCTATCCCTAGGCCAGTAGCTATCATCAATTGATTGCTAGACACATTATTGATATATATATGTCCTAATCCTGTTTCTCGAGCATAGCTTATTCTGAAGCATCCATAGACAATTCCTAATCTTCCTAGCACTGGCATCAGGATTAATGCCAATAATGCCTTTTCATGAGGCAATGCTGCTAATACAAATACTTTAATAAGTATAGAAAACAAAACTGCTATAACACCATTGGTTCCTAAACGACTATCCTTCATGATTTCCAATATTCTTTCCTTACCTCGGCTACTGTAAAATCCATCAAAGGTATCCCCAAGACCATCTAAATGCAAGCCTCCTGTCAATGCTATATAGGAAGCTATTGTTATCATACTAGTAATGGTTGAATTAAAAAGATACGATAATCCCATATAAATAACGGCTAATATCAACCCTAATACTAAACCCACAAGGGGGAAAAAGATTATTCCTTTATTAAATTTCTCATCATAGGGCAGGTTTTTAGCCACAGTTACCCTTGTGAGAAACTGCAGGGTAAGTATGAATCGTTTCATTAGCTTTCAATACCTTTTCTAGCATAAATCCCTTCTTCAAAAGGATGCTTAATCATTTGCATCTCTGTAACATAATCTGCTAAATCTATTAGCTCCTTTGGAGCATCTCTTCCAGTCAGTATCATCTCAACATGGCTTGGCTTGCTTTTTAGGAGGGTCAAGACTTCATCTAAGTCAATGATTTTATTATATAAGACTGCCATTATTTCATCCATAACGATTAGATTATAGTTCTCCTCTATTAAATGTCTTTTAATGGTTTCTAAACCTTCTTTGATATTATTCTGTATTTCAATTTTTTCTTCTTCATTCAATTGAAAATAAAACTTTTTCATGGCACCAAATCTTATTAATTGTAGGTCAGGAGACATTTTTTCTATGCTATAAAGCTCTCCTGTATCATCTCCTTTTAGAAACTGTATAATCAAAACTTTAAACCCGCCCCCAGCTGTCCTAATGGCTTGCCCCAATGCTGCAGTTGTTTTTCCTTTTCCATCCCCTGTATATACATGTATTAAACCCTTTTCTAATTTATTTGTAATCATCTGTATTCCACCCTTCTATTTAATCTTATTTGGTATACCGCATACTACAAAGTATACACAATTTGCTTCTTTTGCTATATATTGATTTATTCTTCCTGCAATATCTCTAAAGATTCTTGTCATTTTATTTTCAGGAACAATTCCTAGTCCTACCTCATTGGTAATAAGGACAGATGGTATTTCCAAAGCTTTCAATCCTGCTATTAAATCTATCATTACTTCCGTTATCTTCCTTTCAAGACTGTCTATTTGTATTTGTGACGCATGATCCCAATCAATGGATTCCTCCAGCATCAAATTTGTTATCATAATGGTGATGCAATCTAAAAAAACTGCTGATATTTTCTCTTTACTAGATAAAATAACCTGAGGTATGTTTTTATATCCTTCAAGGGTAATCCAATTATCAGCCCTTCCTTTTCTATGCTTTTCTATCCGGTCCTTCATCTCATCGTCAAAAGCTTCAGCTGTTGCAACGTAAAGAACATTTCCTTTGATATCCTTTAAAAGTGATTCTCCGAAACTACTTTTGCCACTTCGAGCACCGCCAGTTACTAATGTTATATCAAAATCCCTCATAATTTCTAATCACCTCAATTGATGTAATAAAATCAAAAACCCCTACTGTTTGTGTAAGGGTTAAAAATCAGATATATATTGATTTAAACCTCCCTTCCCACCGAAGGTTTGTTCTCAGTAATTGGCAGGTCTCCTGACTCGTGATTCTCTTTACTGGCAGCACCTTCCCAGAATAATCCAGTGGTAATTGCTGTTTTCATCCTCACTTACAGTAGCGGGGGCTGTAATGGTTTTTCACCACTTTCCCTTTTAAGCCTATATAGCACCAAAACTTCTATTCATTTATCTTTATTATGTCTATCATATCAAATTGTTGTGAAAGTAGCAACACGCTATTATTCTACTATGTCAACGAAAATCATGCGGTTTGGTCATAAAAGTAGTTTGTAGTTGCTTCAAAATTAGTAGGGCGAATAAAACTTTTGTGTATAATAGGTATTATAGTTTCCGCCAAAATAAACACCAACCCCTAATCTTTCAAAGCTACCCAATATGTTTTCTCTATGGCCAATGGAATTCATCCAGTTCTGATGTGCAAATATTGCTGAGGTTTGACCAGCCGCAATGTTTTCACCTGATGTTCTCCAAGAAATCCCTTCTTTTTCTAATCTATCAGAGGGGCCTTCTCCATTGGGGTTTTTATGATCGAAAAAGTTTCTTTTCGCCATATCCTTGCTTTGTTTTCTAGCAGCCATCATAGCCTGTTGATCCCACTGAAACTGAGGTAAGTTAAAATGTACTCTGGTGGCATTAGCAAGATCAAACACTTGTTTTTCAAAGCTCTCCTTCAGTTCTTCTGTTGGTTTCCCATAAAATCCTTTTAAAGCTTCCTCTGTATTCTTCTCTATCAACTGTATCGCTATTACCTTATTGTTGTTATGAATATCAAAAAAAATGGTTGCATAATAATTGTAAATCAAATAGGTATAGTATTCCTCTGGACTACTTAAATAGTACATGGTATTATCCTTTTTAAGATACTCAAGGGGCTTACCTAATAGCTTCTCAACAGTTACTCGATCAGCTCCTATCTGAGTTTCTCCCTCAGTTTGCAATTGAGGTGAATTCGTATATATACCTACCACTTTATCTTCTTGAATACCTACTTGAAGATATTTAGAGTAGTCCCCATTGTATATATACCATTGAAAACCATATTGGCTCTCATCCTTGCGGTTAGGTTGTCCCAATGTGCTAATTACTTTTTCTACAGAATCACCGATAGCTATCTCCAGTAAAATCACATTTTTTTCTTTCTCTATTTCTTCTAGAGACCTAGAAGGGTTTCCCTTTAAAATATGATTATCTAATGATCCAAGTAAATACCTCATCTTTGACCTTATATTGGCCTCTGCATTTTTTAGTCTACTGTTATTCTCAGGCATTACTTGGAGGTTGTTATTATACCAATCTGTAAGTTTTGTGCTGCTAATCGTCATAATTATTGATTGACTTTTAGGTATGATAAGGGATGGATTTTTATAAACAGCAATTGTTAGTCCTATGACTAAAAACAATATAAGTCTTTTGAAAAGCCTCATATGAGAAACCTCCTCTGCTTATCTATTCTTTCTTTAGTTAATATTTTTCATTGGATTATTCCATAATATAATTAACATGTTTCTTTGGTGTATTATTACCCACTTCAGCGTAAATACATATTTTTTCATGTGTACTTTCAGCAGAAAAATTTTGCAGTTTAAAAATCTTTATCAGTTTTTTTCATTATATATTATTTTTATTACTAAAGATATAATAATTAAGAGAACTATTTTGTAGCTAGCGTCCTTTATTGTTATAAATCCAATCGTTTAGCATCTGTCAAAAATTGTAATTGACCTTTATCTTATGGGTTTAAACCTCTATTTATAAATTTTATCCCTCAATATTCTATAGTCTTGCCATAATATGGGTAAATGTGTACAATAAACAGTAGATTATTTTTTTATAGGAAAGTTGGTTAATATATGAATGATGAAAGTGTTCCTAGATTATATTTAGATGATAAAGAGATTATATTGATTGGTACAGCTCATGTATCAAAACAAAGTGTTGATGAGGTAAAAAATGTAATTGAAAAAGAAAAACCTGATACTGTTTGTGTTGAATTGGACCAACAAAGATATAACTCCATTGTTCATCAAAACCGATGGCAGCAGATGGATATTTTCAAAGTTATAAGAGAAAAGAAATCTACTTTTCTTTTAATAAATCTTATGGTCTCAGCTTTTCAGAAGCGAATTGCAAAACAATTTAATATTAAGCCAGGACAAGAAATGATCCAAGCTATTGAATCTGCTAAAAGCATTGACGCTACACTAATATTAGCTGATAGAAATATACAGGTAACATTTCTACGAATTTGGCATGGTATAGGATTAAAAGGAAAAGTGCAGCTGCTTACAAGTATTCTTTTTGGTTTTTTTGATGAGGAAGAAATAACTGAAGAAACACTAGAAAGCTTGAAAGCTAAAGATACTTTAACTTCTATGCTAGGAGAATTCACAGAAGCATTTCCTAGGTTGAAAGCTTTTTTAGTAGATGAAAGAGACTGTTATTTAGCCCAAAAAATAAAAGAAGCTCCCGGTAAGAAAATAGTGGCTGTCCTAGGTGCTGCTCATGTACCTGGGGTAACGAGAGAAATCTATAAAGAGCATGACTTAAATGCATTAACAAAGCTTCCTAAAAAATCCAATAAGCCCCGCTTTATTTCTTGGCTTATTCCTATCATTATTATTGGCATCATTGCTTCTACCTATTATTTTAGTCGCTCTGCTGCTAAGGACTTAACTTTAAGCTGGATATTGTGGAACAGTATTTTATCAGCTTTAGGAACCATTTTAGCTTTCGGTCATATTCTTACTATTATCACTTCTTTATTGATAGCACCCTTCACCTCTTTGAATCCTTTTTTTGGTGCTGGATGGGTAGCTGGCCTTGTAGAAGCCTTTATTAGACGTCCACATGTAAAGGATTTTGAAGATTTATCAGAGGATATTTTTACCTTAAAGGGATTTTGGAAAAATAAAGTAACCCGCATTCTTTTAGTGGTCATTTTCACGAATATAGGTAGTGTAGTAGGTAGTTTTATTGGTGGAGCAGATGTACTACGTATTTTTTTAAGAACCATCAAAGGGCCTTAGTACTGGCCCTTTCTTTATTAATTGCCATTAACCTCCTCCTGTCATTTGTTACCCTGGAGAAAGTAAAAAGTAGCGAAAGCATCTTTTGCCTAAATCACATTTTTAGTATGCTGAAGATAAAATCTTAAGTAGATTTCTATAAACAGTTTGTCAAAGTTAACCTCAGTACTATTTAATGTATCTTGAATTGGAAAGCATGATTATAGTTAAATGCCTTTATTTCCTGTTGATTATAGGGCTCCTTTAACCCTTCTGCCATTACTAATATCTGTATGTTTTCTGATTCTTCATTATCAACTTGAGCATAGTAAGTACCTTTTGAGATATCCTTTAATACTACCCATTTATATCCCTGTATATTGCCTTCATAAATATAAGGATAAGGTGTATTGATAGATCCTTCCTCTAGTTGTATCACTAGTCTTTCTTCATTTTGAATCTTTATCTTGGGGGCTCCTGAAAAAATAATATGTAAGGTATTGTCCTGCATTTTTGTCTTTTCCTTAGGTTTAACTGAAACCTCTGGAGTATAGATCTTTTTTATATAAGAAAAGCCTTCTTCTACTATATTCCGATGATTTGCTTCCATATAGTATTGTTTATCTGTTTGTATCCCTGCACTTTTCAATGTTACTGTCCCGTCTCCATCTAATGTCTCTACTGAATCTAAGATTACTTCCTCGTAATTATTTGTTAGCTTCTCTTTATCTATCATTAAATACTCTACTGTAGAAAAATTATATCCAACAATATTATAAAACTCCTTTACCCTATACTGCAATAAAGTATGATTTGCGTTTAATTCATCCAGAAAATAATTTCTATACTTCATATAGTATTGGGGGACTGTCTTCCACTTACCGTTGCCATCATCATAGCATAAAACATTTCCATAATCTGCACAAGGTATCAGTTCTCCGATGGAGGGGAGATTCTTATGGATTTCTTCAAGGTTTTCTATTCCGAAGGATAAATTTAATAATTTCAATAAAATCCATATATAGCCTCTATAAACCAAGTTGTAAAAATTACTTTTATTATTCTTTTTTAACAATGTTCCTGTAGACCACAGGTAATAAGCATCAACTGACCCTTTATTGGGGGTTCCTATCATGATTACTTTCTCAAAGTCATATTGATACTCCCTGCTCTGTATATAAGTCCTGGCAACAAGTCCTCCCATGCTATGACAAATGATATCTATTTTATCATGGGGATACTTTTTCTTTACTTCTGCAATCATAGGTTTTAAATATGTCTCAACAATAGTATGGTTCATTTGTCTCCAGTCATAATAGCAAATAAATAAATTATCATTTTCTGCGTAACCTAGTTCTTCTAGTTCTTCTATCAAAGGTTCATAAATCCAGCGGGCTATACCAAAACTCCAATTCCCTGTTCCAGGAATAATATCATTACTCATTGAACACATTAAGCCTGGAATCAATATAATAGGATTTCTATTTATTTTTTCCAAAAGAATCTCCTCCTACCTATAAATTAGTACTTAATACTATACTAATTTATGCTAAGTAGTTGGAGGAAAATACAAAAAAGTGGTAATTATCTATTTACCACTTTTTCTTTCTCTATTTTTATCCCTTCAAAGGCCAATAGTTTTTCTTTGATATCTATCCCACCATTATATCCTACTAGCTTCATGTTCATTCCAATAACTCGATGACAAGGAACAATGATAGGGATGGGATTCCTTTTATTCGCTAATCCTACAGCTCTTACTGCCTTAGGATTTCCGATTTTATTAGCAATGGTTTGGTAGCTAACAACTTCTCCAAAGGGGATCTCCAATAAAGTATTCCATACTTTTTTTTGAAACGGCGTACCTTTTAAATCTAAGGGAATCGTAAATTGCTTTCGAGCACCCTGAAAATACTCAGTTATTTGCTGAAGAAATTGGTGATTTTTGCTTTTATTATAAGTGATATTCTCTAAAGGAGAGAATTTCTTTATATCTTTTATAAAAGATTCTTCTGATTGATTAATACCTATAGCTACTAAACCTTTTTCATTTGAAGCTATATAAAGCTGAAGATCTAACATGTGAAGGCAGCTGAAGAAAATTTTAATCATCTCCCTCATCAGTTTTTATCACTTGATATTCTTCCCGTGCTAATCTCCATTGCTCTCTAGCCATTAATTGAATTTGTCTTTTCTTTTTAATATCAGGATGTTCTAGGGCTTTACTATACCATTTTATAGCTCCTTTTGGATCATGAAATCTTCTATGTAGTTCTCCTACTAAATAAGCTAAGGATACTTCATCTAATCCTGCAATAGGTAGAGGTTCTTGTTGATAGGCATTCTGAAAATGATTCAAAGCATATTTTAAGAACTCTGTTTCTCTTTGATCATTCACATCTCGATATAACCATCCTAGCTTTAAACATAATCCACCTATATATCCCTTAGATTTTTTTAATAGCTGTGCTACTAATAGGGCTAATTTATAGGTTGCTTCTGCTTCTTCATAGGTTCTAGGGCCACCATAATGTCTTTGGTTCCATTTTTTTGATATATTATCCATCAAAAGGCTTTTTTGTTCCTTTGTTAAATCTGTAAATTCGCTTTCTGTAGCACTAAAGCCACAGTTAGGACATACCCAAACATGATAATAAATGGGGTTAACATCTTTATATTTCACATAAAAATCCGTACCTCTCTCTACAACCTTCAGACTTCTAGTTCTTACCTTTTTTGTAGTAAAGCTATTTTTACAGCATGGACAATCCAGTCTTTTATCATATAGTAAATGTTCCATTGTCTACCTCCAAAGAAAATGTATTGTTGTCTTTCATTCTATGATATAACTTTTCTACACAAAATGGAAGAAAACCTCAAGAATTTTATTCTTGAGGCTGAAAAATAGGCTGATTTTCCTGAATTTCATTACTTTCTGTCTCTGGTGACAAGCTTTCTTCTTCTATAGCTCCCTCTACTGGCTCTTCTATTTTAGATACTGGTTTAGGCTTACTTCCCTCTAGGATAATAGCGTTTACTGGTTTATAATAATCTGTTGAGATTCGCTCTCTTTTAATTTCCCTACCCTTTTCATGATATATTTTATAGGTGTTTACTCTATACCCCTTTTTTGATTCCTGCTTTATTTCCTGTTCTCCAATAAACATATTATTATCTTTCTTTATTTCTACCTTTGGCTCAAAAACCTCTAGTACCTGTGAAACAAGGGTAATGACTATGTTATCTTCCTTGGAACCATATATTTTCACAAATACCCTATCCCCCGATACAAAGCTTTCAATGTATATGGGATTTTCATAATTATTGACAAACTTTAAGTCTATTAATGTGCCATATATCGTAGCATCATGTCCTAACGGCACATAAGGAACTGTCAAAGAGTGATTTCGCCTTTCGGTTATCTCTAGGTTTCCTCTAACAACTGCATTATACAAGGTAGTAGATACTTGACAAATACCGCCGCCAATCCCCGGTACTAGCTCACCGTTAACAATAACAGGAGCCTCTTGATACCCCTGTTCTACACCCCTAGGAATTGTTGCATCATTGAAGGAAAACTCTTCCTGAGGCATCATTAAGATGCCATTTATGCTTTTAGCTGCTAAGGCTATATTTGCATTTCTACCCCTCTGTTGAAGATTAAAGGCAGTACTAAATTCTCCAATCACTTCTTTTATGTTTAACAATTTTTCCGCTGTGATTTCGGGAGTAATGGTTTCTATAGGTATATTTATATCCTGCAGACTAAATGTTTGCATTCTCCCTGCAATCAGTTCCTTAAGACGATCTTCTTGCACCTGTAGACCTAATTCCTCTTTGGTGATATGAAATACACCACTTTGCCGTTTAATACTAGCCTCCTGTGCCTCTTTATTAATATCCTCTGCTATGGTTTTTATGAAAGCCTCTAAAGCTTCCTTATCATAGTGTGTAGCTAGTGGGATGGTGATTGGATTGTTTCTTAAATAGTAGATGTTTCTTATTCTGCTAAATGCATTTCCATCTCTGCCAAATCTGTAGGCCTGGTATATTGCATCATCATAGAGGTATGTATAACCTAAATCCTTATAGGCTAAACCTTTGCTATACTCTTCATATACTACATCCACCTTTAAGGATTCTAGCTCTTTTTCATAAATACCTCTAATTCTTTCCTCCGCCTGAAGCTTTGTAAGCCCACTGACTTCTATGGTTTCAATATATACTTTTGGATAGATAGTTTCTCTATTTAATAGTAGCAATGTCAATGTTAAAAAAGCTATTAACCCTGATGCCATAATCATGATAATAACCCATAGCATTATTTTTTTCTTACTTACTTTGAGGACAGTAGGCTCCATAACATCACTCCTTGATGTAATTATACTTTATAGTTAGATCCCACACAATCTAGTGATAAAATAATTTATAAAATCTTTAAAAATAAGTAATATATTTTAATCATATTGCTTTTTGAAGAAAATTATTCAAACTACTTAATCCCAGTAAACCCATACTTCATCTCCATCCTTTAAAGCATCCGTATAGTTTGCGGTGTTGCCATTATGTTTTATGACCAATCTCCCTTGTACCCTTGTCCTGTCAAAATCGATATAGTTAAATATATCTACAAAGATTAGATCTTTTTTTCCAGCGTTAATTTTCAATGGTTCACCATTATAAATAACTTCAATTCCAGGCTCTTCTAGTACAGGGGCTTCCTCTTTTATCTTTTTATCTATTATAATCTGTTTTATACCATCCAATTTAGTGTGTAGATTTCCTTTTTCTCCGTTTAGATAGATATCATGGTCCTGGAAGGAAATGTCTAAAGAATCGCATAGGTCTTGAAGGTTAGTTAATATTGTATACTCCACTTGATCTTCATGCTGCAGCTTATAGTTGGGATTTACCTGGTGTCCATTAACCTTGATATCCTTGTATCTATGAATTGTCTTATCATTTACAGATATTGTATTATTAAGTTCAATGATATCCTTCAAAGAAATATTGGGCTTTTTTCCTTCTGTGGCAGGATTTATTATAATGACATCATTATTTTCTAGCATGGTGTCTAAATGAGCCGTCTTTCCATTGACTAGGATTTTAGCTGGTTCTCCATATTCTCCAAAGAAAAGCTTTTCTTCGCCATTGATATGAACCTTTATTTTTTCGCCTTTTTTAGGTATCAAATCTCTAGGATTAAAGCCTATAGCTACCAATGAATCACTAACTTTAAGTCTTTTTGTTTTAAATATTTTGATTGTCTTTCTATTGACTTCAACTTCAATAAAATCAGTTTGCTTATTTTTAATAGCTTTAACCATAATACCAATTGGGGTAATCCCTTCTGGTCCATTGATGATAGCTGTATCCAACTGAAGGTTCTGAATAATTTCCATACTGCGAATAACTACTCTTTCCTTGGGCAACTGTAAGTAATCAGCTATTAGCTCACTTAATCGTGGACTTTGACTTCCACCTCCTATCAGAAAAACAACACTAGGCGATTTGCCATTTTGTTCAAGAATACTTTCTGCTATATCCTTTGCCACTACCTCTATTGCTGGTTGGATTTTATCTGCTATATCTTTTGATTTCACCTCATGGGAGATACCAACAATGTCGGTGAATTTTTGTTCTTCTTCGCTACAAAGAGTACATTTAATTTTTTCTGCACTATCAAAATCCAATAGATAGGTCTTTGCCAATGCTTCAGTAATTTCATCTCCAGCGGTAGACGTCATACCATAAGCTGTTACTGTGCCATCCCTTGTAATGGCTATATCTGAGGTTCCAGCCCCAATGTCTACTAATGCAATATTCAATAGCCTCATATTTTCTGGGACAGCTACTTCTATAGCAGCAATAGGCTCCAGTGTAAGATATCCTACCTCTAGAGCTGCCTTTTCCATAACAGTATATAGGCTGTCTATCACAATTCTTGGTAAAAATGTAGCCAAAATATCTATTTTAAATTTCCTACCTTTATGACCTATAGGATTTGTAATCAGGCCATCATTTAAATAATAATTTATTACTGTATGCCCTACACAGAAATAATTGGTTGCTTCCTCTTGATGCTTTTCTAGCTCCTTTTGCGCCTGCTGTATTCCTTCTATCTCAATACTACTTATAAAGTGTCTATCAATTTCTTTCAGTTCATCTAGTTCTCTCTCTAAGGAGGTTTGGTAGGTTTTTAAAGCTCTACCAGCGGCAGCAATGGACACTTCCTTTAAAGGAAAACCTATTTTTTCTTCCAGCTTTGCCTTAACTTTTTTAACGACCTCCACTACCCCTTCAATATCATGGATTTGCCCGTCATACATGACTCGCTTTGAATGAAACTCTATAGCTGCATGATGTATCATTATTTTCTCATTTTGTAATGTTCCTAATAATCCTGCAATACTTCTTGTACCAATATCCAAAACAAATATCATCCTATTACATCCTTTCTGCTAACGCTTTTCTTCTATAAGCTTTATTCTCCGTTTATATGACATTTTCCTTTTTAGATAAAAAGAAAGATGTCTAAATTTGTTTTTGACATCTTTCTTGAGCTACTATGATAGACTTTTATAGTACAAGCATATTTTTGTTAAAGGACATTTTTCGCAATGAGGACGCCTTGCCTTGCAGATTCTTCTACCATGAAATATCAGCCAGTGATGGGCCTCCGACCACTTTTTCTTAGGAATATTTTTCATCAACTGTTCTTCTGTTTTAGTAACGTCCTCAGCATTGGCAAGTCCAATTCTATTAGAAACACGAAACACATGAGTATCTACAGCAATGGCATCTTGACCAAAAACATTACTGATCACTACATTGGCTGTTTTTCTACCAACTCCCGGCAGTTTTATTAGCTCTTCACGGGTTTTTGGTACTTCTCCATTATATTTCTCTACAATTATCCTACATGTCTGTAAAATATTTTTACTTTTATTTCTATAAAAACCACAGCTCCTAATCCAAGGCTCTAATTCTTCCTCTGTAAGCTCAATATAATCCTCAGCTGATTTAAATTTTTTAAAGAGCTCTTTTGTAATTTCATTTACTCTTTTATCCGTGCATTGGGCAGCCAGGATAGTTGCAATCAGAAGCTCTAGAGGCGTATGAAAGTTCAGCTCTGTATCGGCATCTGGATAGGTAGCGGCTAAAATCCTTAATGCCTCCTTTACATCTTCCTTCGACAGCATTCTTTTTTTCATAGGATTTTCCTTTCTCTACAGTATTTCTATATGCCACTCTGTAATGTCTAATCTTCCGTCCTTTTCTATAAAATGAATAACATTATTAATCATCTCATCTGCATGTTTTTTGCTATTACTGACACAGCAGAATCCTATTTCTGCAATTTGCCACTTATCTTGATTTCCAACCTCAGCAATAGAAACATTGAACCTTGCCTTAATTCTTTCAATAACACTTTTTAATATTTGTCTCTTTCCCTTTAATGAGCTTACTTCGTACATGATTACTTTTACTGAACAAACTCCTACCAACATTTTTTTCACGTCCCCCATGATTAGTATGGTATTACTTATATATTTTTTTCATATAGATAGTAACTTTATCTATTGAGGCATAAATCAGTGGTAATACGATTAAGGTCAACGGTGTAGATAAGACTAAACCCCCGATAATTACAGTTGCCAATGGTACTTGCACCTCCGAGCCTTCATTAAGTCCTATTGCTAATGGTAACAAGCCTAGAATGGTAGTAAGGGTTGTCATCATAATTGGTCTTAACCTTGTAGCTCCTGCAATAACAATAGCTTCGTTAACATCTTTTTTATCTTCTTTCAAAGTGTTGATATAGTCAATCAAGACAATCCCATTATTTACAACAATACCTGATAGTACAATAGCTCCAATGATTGCAGGTACACTCAAGGGAATTCCTCTAGCCAGTAATCCCAGGGCACCTCCAGCAAAAGCAAGAGGCACAGCCAGCATAATGGTAAAAGGATATAATAAGGATTGGAATTGAGCAGCTAATATCATATATACCAATAATACTGCTAAAATAACAGCTAATAATAAACTGGTATAGGCTTCCTCCAACTGTTCTTTTTGACCTGTAAACTGATAATTATATCCTGCTGGCAGAGGATATGCCTTCAATTGGACTTCAATATCCTTTACGACACTATTCAAATCTCTACCGATAATTGCCGCCTTAACAGTGATAGCTCTCATTTGATCGGAGCGTCGTATTGCATTGGGTCCTTGTGAAAGCTTAAAGTCTGCTATTTGTTCTAAGGGTAAAGTGCCTCCTGCTATTGTAGGTATAGGTATTTGTGCAAAGTTCCCTACTCCTTGTTTTAAAAAGCCCTCTCCCATCAGCATTAAATCATATTCTTCTCCATCCATTCTGATTCTTGTTGCCGTTATTCCCTGAATTAAGTTTCTAACAGTGGTGGCAATCTGTATTGTTTGCAATCCATAGAAAGAAGTAATATCTCGATTCAAAAATAACTCTAATTGCGGTCTCCCTTCAATAAAATTCGATGCAACTTCCCTAGTTCCTTCTATAGATTCGATAATACTTATAAAATCCTGTGATACTTCTTTTAATAATTCTATGCTTTCTCCTTTGATTTGTACCTCAACTGCCTCTCCGGCAAACCCCATCCCCGCAAAAGATAGATTAGTTATGGCTATTTCTGCCCCTGGGATTCCTTGTAGATTTCTACGAAGTTTATCTATGATCTGTATAGTTTCGGATTCTCTTTGATTAAAGGGCTTCAATCTTACATCAATGGATGCGCGATTACTTCTCTTACCATATCCTCCAAAATAGTCTTCTCCTGCTCCTATACTTGTAAAAATGATCTCAACATCCTGATATTTCTTAATAATATTTTCTACTTCATTTACTATTGCTTCTGTCTCTGCTAATAGGCTGCCAGGTGGTAAAGAAATATTAACTGTAAAGGTTCCTTCATCAAATTCTGGAAAATACTCTGCTCCTACCCATAATACTGAAACAACAGATCCTAAGAAAATTGAAAATGTTATCACAAAAACCATTGCTTTATGGGCTAAACTCCATCTCAATAGATTTTTATAATTGTTATTTAATTTATGTAATAATCTTTCTGTTTTATTAAAATTTCTATTAGATTCATGCTGCCTGCCTTTTACTATTTTTGAAGCAAGCATCGGCACAAGGGTTAAAGAAACTCCTAGAGATGCTAGCAAGGAAAATGTTACTGTTAAGGCCAATTCCTTAAATATTTCTCCAGTCATTCCTTCGACAAAAACAATAGGCAAGAAGACTGCAACTGTTGTAAATGTAGATGCTGTCACTGCCGATGCCACTTCTTCAGCACCATGAATTGCCGCATTTATTGGAGAATATTCTTTTTCTCTAAAGCGATAAATATTTTCTAATACTACAATTCCATTGTCCACAAGCATCCCAATACCTAAAGCAAAACCACCTAATGACAATAGATTAAGGGTGATGCCAGTAAAATACATCAAAGTGAAAGTAGCAATTATGGAAATAGGAATTGATATGGCAATTACTAATGTATTCCTTAAATTCTTCATGAAAAAATATAGGATTAAGATTGCTAACAATCCTCCAAAGGCTGCAGTTTTCCCTACATTTTTAATAGCATTTCTGATAAATAATGACTGATCAATAACAGTTTCAATTTCGATGCTTTCCAATTCTTTTTGGATTTTATCTATTTCTTCATATATGGTATTTGTTATCTGAACAGTATTATAGGTAGGTTGTTTTTGGACAGTAATGCGCATACTAGGCGTCCCATTAATTTTGGCGATTTGTTGTATTTCTTCGTGAAAATATATTTCTCCTAGGTCTTCTAATTCTACTGTAGCTCCCGTAGGTAAAGCTACAGGTAAGTTTCTTAATTCTTCAATGCTTTGGAATTCTCCTACAGTACGTACCATTAAATGCTTTTCATCATCTATTATCTCTCCCACAGGGAGGTTGATGTTCTCTCCTCTTAGCAGGTTTGTCATCTGTTGTTGGCTGATACCTTGCATCTGAAGTCTATAGGGATCTATCTCAAAAATAATAGATCCTTGCTTCCCTCCCGTCACCCCTACAGACGCTATCCCCTCTAATCTTTCTAGTCTTGGTTTAATCCTATATTCTACTACTTCCTGCAAATTTCCTAAATCATCTCCAGTCACACCTAAAACTAGAATAGGAAGTGCAGCAGGGTCTATTTTTAGAACAATGGGCTGAAGAATATCTTCTGGAAGAAATCTCTTTATCACATCTATTTTTTCTCGTATCTCTAAAGTTGCAAAATCCATATCTGTTCCCTGATTAAATTCTATTACAACTACCGATACTCCCTCCATAGAGGTTGAGTTTATATGCTTCACATTATGTACAGCAGCCACGGCTTGCTCGATAGGCTTGGTAATCAAATTTTCTATCTCATAGGGTCCAGCACCATTATACTGGGTATTAACAACTGCAACTGGAATACTCATTTTAGGCAATAAGTCCATCGGTAATCTTAGTAAAGACACCCCTCCTAAAAGTAATATAGCAGTCATAAGCATTAGTACAGAAATAGGCTTTTTAACAGCCCAATTAGATATCTTCATCTTCTTCACCTCTCACTACCATGATCAAGGTGTTTTCATCGATATAATGTTGTCCTTTTATAATAATCGTTTCTTTTTCCATTAAACCATTTAGCACCTCAACGAATTCTCCTCCATCGATCCCTAGCTCTATAGGTCTTTTTACAGGTCGCTCCTGGTTTTCTACAAATACTGTTGGAGTATTGCCTTCATAAAAAACAGCACTTTTGGGAATAACCAATGTATTCTCCTTTTTTCCTCTTTCTATCATTATTGTGCAAAATGAACCCGCTAATAATTCTTCTTTTTCATTATCAACAGTAATTTGCACATTGTATAGGTTTGTCCTTAAGTCAGCTACATTGTTAATCATAGTTACTTTTCCTCTTTCTTCCACTCCTTCTGTATAAAATAGTAATTCATCACCTATATTCAGCGCTTTATATGTAGCTTTTGTTACATATAAATCCATTTTTAATTGCTTTATATCACTTATTACCAAAGCTGGTTGTGTATTCATTACCATCTGATTTTTTTGTAGATTATTTGTAGTGATTATTCCATCTATAGGTGCATAATACTCCATTTCATCCAATTGTTCTAGTGTATTGACATAGGTTAATCTTGCCTGATCCAATTGAGCCTCCGCCGTCAGTAATGAGGTATCCAGCATCTCTTTCGTCATAGACTGACTAGAACTTTGAAAGCCCATTCCTGTAGCCGCTATACTGACAGGTAAATTTCTTGCCCTTTCCGCCTGTTCTTGCTGTATTTGATAGTTTCTTTGGGCCTGATGATAGGTTTTTCTAGCTGCTTCTACCTGTCTTCTAATAAGCGTTTTGTCTAGTTCAAATAAAAAATCTCCCTTTTTTACTGCATCTCCAACATTTACAGCTAATTTTGTTACTTCCAAACCGGGAGTTTTAGGAATAATCATCATATTCTTTATAGGTTGCAGTTTTGATGTTATGGTTATTTCTTCCGAAATACTACTTTTCTTTACCTGAGCTATCTCCACAGCAACCCTTACTTCTTCTTCATTTTGTGTGTTATAGTTACATCCCCATATTCCTATGGAAAGCATCACCGCCAGAATAATCATCAATACTTTTCTTTTTTTCATAAAAAAACCTCCAAGCAAAATTGCACATCCATAGTACCAATTTAGGATGTGCAATTTCTTAGAGATTTAAACGAAAAATCATCTTTTAAATAGCGGTTTGATTCAATCATTGAATTTCATATATCAAGAAACTGAATTTAATATAGATTGTCTATAATACTTTCATTTCTTCTCCAACTTTTTTAAATACCTCAATTGCTCTATCTAACTGCTCTTTTGTATGAGCGGCTGTTACCATGCATCGTACTCTACCAGTACCCTTTGGTACGGTTGGAAATACAATTCCTGATACAAATACACCATTTTCTAATAGCTTTTTACTAAATTCCATGGTTTTTCCTTCTTCACCTATGATAACGGGTGTAATTGGTGTAGCACTATTTCCGATATTATAACCTAGCTGGCTGATTTTTTCTTTGAAATATTTAGCATTATTCCAAAGTCTATCGGTATATTCTGTCGTACTCATTAAAAGTTTTACGGCTTCAGTGATAGCACCAACAGCTGCTGGAGGCAGGTAGGTACTAAATAGCAGTGGTCGCCCACGATGACTTAGCCAATCCTTCATTGTATCACTTCCTGCTACATAGCCTCCGATAACGCCAATAGCTTTTGACAGGGTACCTATCGTGAAATCAACTCTTCCATGTAAGCCGAAATGGTCAACGGTTCCTCTGCCACTTTCTCCTAATACTCCAGAACCGTGAGCATCATCAACATAGGTCATGGCATTGTATTTTTCAGCTAAGGTTACAAGCTCTGGTAATGGAGCTATATCTCCATCCATACTAAAAACTCCATCTGTGATAATCAACATATTTCTATATTTATCTCTGTTTTCTTTTAAAACTTCCTCTAAATGATTCATATCTGAGTGCTTATATACTTTTTTATCAGCTCTACTTAATCGAGCACCATCAATAATACTGGCATGGTTTAATTCATCTGAAATGATTAAATCTCCTTTTTCTGTTACTGCCTGTATGGTTCCAGCATTACAGT
Source organism: Natronincola peptidivorans (assembly GCF_900111615.1). GTDB lineage: Bacteria > Bacillota > Clostridia > Peptostreptococcales > Natronincolaceae > Natronincola_A > Natronincola_A peptidivorans. Next base: position 32,356 of record NZ_FOHU01000008.1, read on the forward strand.
TGAAACCTGACTGGAACACCATAACAGCTTCCTCTCTTTTAAATTCTGCCAATACCTGTTCCATCTCTTCATGAATATCCATATTTCCAATAATGGTTCTAACGGCTCCAGCACCTACACCATACTTTTCCACTGCTTCTATAGCAGCTTTTTTCAGTCTCGGATGATTTGCAAAGCCTAGATAGTTATTGGAAGAGAGGTTGATGACTTTTTTTCCATTTAAGGTAATCTCTGCTTCATTAGCGCCCTCTAGAATAGGAAGCTTTCTATATACCCCTTCATCCTTTAATGCTTGAATCTTTTCTTTAAGGAAATGTAGTTCATGTACATTGGACATTACCATGACCTCCTAATAATATATTTATCCATTTGTTAAGTACAACATTTTTGTTCCTTTTTCCTGCATAATAAAAAAAGTTATACTATTTACATTTTTCCCTACTTCTAAAGAATTAAAACAATAAAAGGCTGAAAAGATAGAGTATTTAAGGAGATTATATATCAACCTTTCTCTAGCACTTCACTATAATATTTTAGTTTTTTTCTGACTTCTTCATAGATCTTTCCACAGGATTCATCAGTCATTATTTCAAGACCTTCCTTCACATGCTTGATGGCATATATATGAAACTCTTTATTCTTTACTGCTTCTACTACTTCATCACATACCATTAAGTTTTCTATGTTTTGATAGGGAATAATTGCTCCTTGAGTCCCTGTGAAGCCTCTTTTTTTACATAAGCGATAGAATCCTTCTACTTTTTCAGTAATACCGCCCACTGGTTGAATATAGCCCCTTTGATTGACTGAGCCCGTAACTGCAATATATTGTTTTAATGGAATGCCGGATATGGAAGATAGCAAAGCATACAGCTCTGCACTGGAAGCGCTGTCACCTTCTACTCCGCTATAGGTTTGTTCAAAGCAAATACGAGCTGAAATACTTAGACTTGCATCCTGGGCAAAATTTTGCATGATAAACCCAGTTAAAATCATCACACCTTTATCATAAAGATCTCCGCTAAGGTTTGTTTCTCTTTCTATGTTGACAATTCCCTCTTTTCCTATGCTGCTGGTAACTGTAATAACACTGGGTTTACCAAAGCTGTATTCCCCTAGTCCAATTATTGATAAACCATTAATCACTCCTATTTTTTTACCTTCAACATCAATCAATATTTTGTGATTTTCAAACATTTCTTCTACTTTCTTTTGATACTTATTGAATCTATCCCATTTTTTGTGAATTGCTTTATCTACATGCTGACCTGTGACAACAGAGCTGTTACTTTTTTTCGCCCACTGATTGGCTTCTATTATAATTTCTATAACTTTATTAAATTTAGTTGTTAATTTATTTTGATTCCCCGTTAAACGACAGCTATATTCTATTAACCCTGCTACTGCTGTAGTATCTAAGTGTCTCATATTCTGGCATTTCACAAAGTAACTGATAAAAGCTGCCATTTGTTTCTCATTATCCTCTGTCCTTTGCATTTCTTCATCAAAATCAACTAAAACCTTGAAGTATTTTTCAAAATCTTCATCATATTGATATAGTAAATGGTATAGCTTCTCGCTACCTATCAATATAATTTTTAAATCTATAGGAATAGGCTCTAGCTTCAAAGAGCTGACATCCACTCCCCCCAGTTGAAGCCCCATGTTTTCCACTGTTATTTCTTTTGTGTTAAGAATTCTCTTTAAGGTTTCCCATACATGAATATTTTCTAGTAAGTGCTTTACTTCTAGGATTAAATAACCTCCATTTGCTAGATGGACTGCACCAGGTTTTATCTGTAGAAAATCTGTTCTTAGGACACCATTAACATTTTCGTATTCTATCTTTCCACTGAGTCTACTCAATGTAGGGTTAAATTCAGTGACAACAGGTGCTCCTTCTGTTTTACTATTGTTCACTAACAAATTTACTTTATATTTTTTAATAAAGTCTTCTTCCCTATTGTTCCCCTTATCTTCTATCACTTCTTCATGCTGAAGAAATTGATCAATATTTTCTATTAAATCTCTTTCTACTCTTTTTAAAAAATCCACTACTTTATCACATTCACTATATTTTAAAATTAATCCATGAATTAGAGGCTTTACAACAAATAATCCTACCTTCATTTCTAGCTGTACTAGCTTTTTTTTTGCAAGTCTTTCAAAACTTTTTATCTTTACTAATAAATCCATCGCCTTCTCTTGCAGCTTATCTAACTGTATTTCCAGTTTTTTTGCTTCTTCTTCATCCAACTGTTCTAATGCTTCTTCACTGATTTCCTCCCCGTTTTTCAATGGTACAAAAACAAATCCAGTACTAGTATTTTTTATGCTGATTTGCATTTCTTCAGCAAACTCTGTAAGATTGTGTAATAGTCTATTTTTTTGATCCTGATATTGCTTTATTATTTCATTCTTTCTTTTATCATAATCCTCACTGTTAAATGTTTGGGGTACCTGCACAAGTAAATCCTGTATCAATTCCTCCATGTCATTTTGCAGGGCTTTTCCCAGTCCCGCTGGAAGATTTAATGCCATAGCTTTTCCCTTGCCTTCGAGGCTATACACATAACACCAATCATCGGGGACCTTACGACTTTTAGCAACTCTTTCAACGATATCCTTTGTATAGGTAGTTCTCCCCGTTCCTTTGCTGCCACTTATATAAATATTGTAGCTGGGATTATCTATTTCCAACCCAAACTCCATGGCTTCTTCGCCCTTTTTTTGTCCCATGATTCCCCTTAAAGGCTGTATCTCTTCTGTAGTATTAAAGGAAAAATCTTGTCTATTACAGTATTTTTTTATAAGTTTATAGGATAGCCCAGGATATTTTTTCATAGAGAGTCCCTCCTTTACAGTAAATAAAATCTACTATTATACTATTCAGAGGGGACACTATATTCTACTACAATCATAAATTTATAAGCTTTATCCGTTTACTGTTCTTCATCCGTAAGTTTATCTAAATAATATTCTATTATCTTTAAAACCTCTTGATTTTTTTCTTTGGCCTTTGTTTTCATTAAAATTTTGCATGCTTCTTGTGGAGCTAACACAGAGATAGCCCACACAGCATATTTTCTAATCTCTGGTCTTATATCCTGTAGCAATGGTAATAAATGTGGGAGCGCCGTACTTTTTTGTTGATTTACTATAGCAATGATAGCATTTCTTTGTAATACTGTTTTTCCTCTCCAGCCTGCTGAGGTTTTACCATAGGTTTCCTTAAATTCTTTGTTGGATATATTGAGTAGTTCTATTAGATCTGGTTTACAGGAAACATCCTTTGGGTAAAAGTAATTTTCAGATATTCCTTCGATTTCTTTATTATGAGGACAAACACTTTGACAAATGTCACATCCATAAAGACGCTGTCCCAATATACTTCTATCCTCTTCTCCTATATCTCCTTTTTGTTGTAAAATATTTGAAAGACATTTCTGAGCATTAAATTTATAAGGTGCTTCTATAGCTCCCTTAGGACAATGCTTAATGCATAGGTTGCATTGATAACAGGTGGTACATATAGATTCTTTATCTGCTTCAAAAGCTATGTTATTTAACATATAGCCAATAAAAAACCATGAACCATATTTTTTGTTCATCAGAAGAGAGTTATATCCATACCACCCAAGGCCAGCTCTATAAGCAACATGTCTATCTACTAGAGGCCCTGTGTCAACAAAAATCTTGTATTGAAAATCTTTCTCCTCTTTTTTTATAAAGCTAGCAATATTTTCCATTTTTTCCTTTAACACCTGATGGTAGTCTTTACCCCATGCTGTTCGTGCTAGCTCTCCATAAAATTCAGGTAATTTTTCCTGATGCTGCATCTCATCCTTCACGTAGTAGGGAACCCCTATTACAAGAATAGATTTTGCTTCTGACATAGTTTTTTTTGGGTTGACTCTTAGTTCTATATCATTTTCCGCAAAGCCTGATAGATAGCCTGCTTTTTTTCTCATGTTTATTATATCTCTAAGATCTTCAAATGCTTCTGCGCTGGTAAAGCCCATCATATCTATCCCAATAGACCTTCCATAGTCTATAACCTTATTCTTCAGCATCATCATTGAACATCCTTTCCTGCTTATAAGCTCACGATTCTCTATTCAGTATATCTAGTATCCAAGAGATTGATTTTTTGCGCTACACTAGTTATCCCACAAATTAGGAGTTACTATTATTATCTCCTAATTTGTGGGATTCATAAAGACTTTTATTTCATTCAGCGGCCATATTCTTAATAGTACCTTGCCTATGATTTTATCCTTTTTTACACAACAAAATCTTCTGCTGTCGTTGCTATTGTTTCTGTTATCACCTAGTACAAAAACTGTACTCTTTCCTACTACACCTTCGGTATATGGATAATCTTTGCATAAATACTCTTCATCACAGACATAGCATTCTGTTACTTCTTTATTATTTATAAATAGAACACCCTCATCTATAAGGTATTGATCATCTTCTAGGGCAATTACTCTTTTTACAAAGAGTTCATCCCTATTAAGTTCTTCCGGTGCTTCAAAAATAATCATATCCCCTCTTTTGAGATTATTTTTGAAATAGGGCAGCTTAACAAATAGTAGCCTATTGGACGGATTTATTGTTGGATACATTGAATCTCCTTCAACGATAGCCACACTTAATACATAATAATCTACTATGAAAAACAATAGCAGGACAACTATGACGATTTTTAATAATCGATAGTAATTAGAATTAATATTCTTCATCCTATCACTTCCCAAAATGATTTAGGTAGACCAAACTATAATTTAACCTTCATTTTGTATATTCATAGATGTCTTTTTTTGCAGCTTATGCTCTTTAACTGCAGAAGTCATAAAAATATAGAGACCTATCAAGATTAACATGGCGCTAATGCTTTGCCAAAAGGTTGGTACTTCTTTTAAAAGAAGAATAGCTAATACTGTTGCTCCTACTGGTTCCCCCAACATAGCAGTAGATACCTTATTGGCTTCTATATACCGGAGACACCAGTTAAATATAGTATGACCTCCAACTGTGCATACCAGTGCCATAGCTGTAAAGAAAGCATAATCCTGTAAAGTATAACCAAAGAAAGGTGCATTAAGTAAAATGTTAATAATTATAAATAATAAAGCACAGCTACCGTAAACTACAAATCCGTAGGTTAATGTAGATACTCTTTTTCTAATACCTCTTCCCATGATGATGTACAATGCTCCAAAAAACCCACCTAATAATGCCAAGAAATCTCCATATAGATATCCTTCTCCAATTTGAAAATCAGATATCCCCATAATACTGCTTCCAAAAATAGCTATCAATAAACCTACCACGCTTACTTTGTTTAATTTTTCACTATATAAAACATACCCTATTATAGCAGTAAAAATTGGCTGTAATCCTACTAAAACAGTGGAAGAAGCAACAGAGGTATACTGCAGAGAAGTAATCCATGTAAGAAAATGTAAAGCTAAAAAGCCTCCACTTAAACAGCATAAAAAGATATCCTTGACTGTTAGCTTTTTTATTTCTGACTGTCCCTTTGTCAGTGCTACTGGCAAAAACACTAGAAAAGTGATAGCCATACGATACATAGCAATAATACTTGAAGGAGCTGAAGTATTTCTAACAAATATTGCCGAAAAGGAAACACTAATAATACCTATAAACAAGATAAAATACACTTTATTGATCTTTTGTTTTTCCTCCACCATCATGCCCTCCTAATATGTTAGATAGATAAAAATTCCAAGCATAATTCCTGTCATTGCAACTTTTACAATAAGACTAATAAGATACCCTACCACTCCAGCACTTCCAGTTTTTATTGCTTCTATTAATTCTTTTCCCATGAACAGTTCTCCAAGGATTAACCCTATTACCTGCCCTATTAATAGACCAATAATATTAAAAACCATTAGTCCCAAGAACCCTCCTATAATCATTCCTGCCATGCCCCATATAGATGCATTAAATTTCTTAGCGGTGATGAAGGAAGCTAGGTAGTCTACAGTTATTGTAATAAGGGTTAATATGGCAAATAATGTGAGCCAATAAGGAGTAATCACTATGAAATCGGTTCCATAGCTATATAAGGCTATCCCTATTAACACTAGCATCGGACCAGGTAAAATAGGAAAAAAGACACCTGCCACTCCTAAAAGAATCAAGGCAAAACTGATAACAATATATATGTTTTCCATCCATAACACCTACACTTATATATTTCTAAGTTTATCTTTAAAACCCTTTATTTATTATAACTATTTTAGCATTCTTTATTAAGTAAGTTACTTGGATTGATAGATTATTTATATTATAAATCATTCATAAATAGAAATGTAAATAAAATAAGATAGAGTGTTTATACCTCTATCTTATCCTTGGTTTTAATCAGCAGCATGATGAAAAGCGCTTCCCCCTATAAACTCTCTTAGTATAGAAGTTCTAGGAATATCTATTTCCTTTTCTAAAGCTACAAAATAGCTTAAGAATTTAAGCAGACGCTTTGCCTCAGAATAATATATGCTAGTATTATCTACCTGTCTTAGTAGCGGCTCCGCATATTTTTTCAATATACTTAGTTCATAAAATAAAGCTGAATTAAACATTGCATCGGCTTCTTCTTGGAACGGAAAAATATTTTTTTCTTCACCACGTCTTACAGAATACCACATTGCTAAAGTATCTTCAGCATTTTTTGAACGATATTTACTGTCTCTAACAATTCTTCTAATCAATCTACTGTCAGTCGTCGGTATTCTATTGTGTTCATCGATATTTAGCTGTGTTAATGCGCTGATATAAATCTTAAACTTTTTATTTTTAGGAATAGCAGCAGTTAACTCATCATTTAAAGCATGAATGCCTTCCAGTATGATGGGTTGATCAGGTTCTATTCGTATTTTCTTTCCATTATATTCTCTTCTACCCGTATGAAAGTTAAAGGTAGGTATTTCTACTTCCTCTCCTGCTGTAATCCTTTCCAGGTCTTTATTAAACAACTTCAAATCAATTGCATACAGAGATTCAAAATCATATTGTCCTTTTTCATCTAATGGTGTATCCTGCCTATTGACAAAATAATCGTCTAAAGAAATCGAAATAGGTTTAACCCCGTTTACCTTTAACTGAATCATTAATCTTTCTGCAAAGGTAGTTTTTCCTGAGGAGGATGGTCCCGCTATCAAAACCACTTGTTTTTCATCAAGATTTTCAGTGATACTATCTGCCAGCTCAGCTATTTTCTTTTCGTGTAATCCTTCTGCAATTCTTATAAATTCTGCTTCTTTTTGAGTAATAATGAGGTCATTTAATGCTGCTACGTAATCAATCTCTAATATTTCTCCCCATTTCTCAGATTCTCTAAAAACCTTAAAGAGCTTTGGATGTTCGTGAAATACTGGAAGCTTTCCTCCATCCTCTGCTCTAGGAAACTGTAGTACAATTCCTGGGGCATAAAATTGCAATTTAAAATCTTTTAAATATCCTGTAGAAGGTACCATATAACCATAAAAATAATTCTTTAGCCAACCACACTGATAGATGTTCACATAGGGTTTTTCTCTATATTTCAATAAACGAACCTTTCCGATTTGTCCATATTCCCGGAAAATATCCTTTGCTTCATCTACAGGAATTCTACTTTTCTCGAACTGGGTATCCTCAGTAATAATTTCCTGCATTCGTTTTTCAATTCTAGCTGTATCTTCTAATTCTATAGGCCTTTTATAATGGACCTCACAATATAATCCTTTACTAATAGAATGTTCTACCGAAACCTTGCATCCTGAAAAAAGCTCCATACATGCTCTAATAAATACAAAAGACAAGCTTCTTTGATAAATTCTTGATCCAATTGTCGTGCTTATATCTACAAATTTTATTTCGCAATCTTCGTTTAAAGGGTATTTTAACTCTTTTAATTGATTCTCTACAATAGCTGCAACAATAAGATAATTTTCTTTTTTTTGAAAATCCTTCGCTATCTCTTCTAATAAAATACCTTTTTCATACTTGAATGGTCCTTTATCGTTTATGGTAATAGCTATGTAGTTTTTTTCCTTATTATTTCCCATCGTAAAGTCCCCCTATAGATTTTTTCTAATTAGATAGTTTCTACTCCCTTATATTATATACTTTTTTTATAGATAATAACAAGCGAACTCATTTGAGTAAGCTAGAAGATTTACTAGCACATAGAGAATTTTTGAAATGTAAAGAATATTAATCCCTAGCACCTATATGCTAGGGATAAGTGTTTTTAAATGTATTTAACTACATCATTGGACGACTGGGTAAAGAGATATCACTTAAAGCTTTACCTGCATCATCTACATAAATATTTCTCACAGCCAAATCTCCAATGGAAACTACTCCAACTAACTTACCATTTTCGATCACCGGTAGCCTTCTTATCTGATTTTGTGCCATTATTCTTGCTGCTTCATGGACATGACTATCAGGTGAGATTGCAATTAGCTCCTTAGACATCACTTTATCTACCTGGTCAGATGCTTGAAAACCGTCTACTATACCTCTTACTACAATGTCCCTGTCCGTAACAATGCCTACTACATGATTTTGACTATCGCATATAGGGATAGAGCCTACATTTAGCTCCTTCATTTTTCTTGCTATTTCATCAATAGTAGAATTTGCATTGGCAGCTGATACATGGTTCGTCATAATCTCTCTTACTTTCATTATCATTACCTCCTAAATATATTCTCAGTATATGTTTTACTATTAAGGAGGTTTTTATGAGTGGAAAATATTAATTTAGTGCAGTTCTTTCATCAGCATTAACAGGTGAATACTTGGATAGGAAACCTAATCTATTGAGTGGGTACAAACGTAAAAAGGCTTTCCCAATAATGTCATCTTCATCTACTAATCCTAAGACATCATCTCTACTATCTAAACTATTCCTTCTATTATCTCCCATGGTAAATATTTTACCTTCAGGTATTACCATGTGAATATTGCCTTCTGTATAAGGATCTACTAAATAAGGTTCTTGTAGATAATCACCATTTATAAATACTTTTCCATCAGTAATAACGATTTCTTCTCCTGGTAAAGCAATGACTCTTTTTATTAGTAGTTTGTCTTTCCCATTTACGGTTTTAAGTGGAGATCTAAATACGATTATATCTCCTCTTTTGGGTGTTCCTTGCTTATACAGCAATCGATTTACAATTAAAAAATTATTTTCATCTAATGTTGGAATCATAGAATAATTTTTGACAATGGTTGGTTTAATAAAAGTAGTTATCACCAATGCAATTATCAAGGATAGAACTATTGTTTTAACCCATTCCATTATTTCTTTTTTCATCTTCTGTCCCCCAGTCTTTATTTCACAATAAAACGAGACTTATTATAGATAGGTAGCTATTCAAAATCTTTAGTTTTGAGATAGGCACTTATACAGAGTGCAGGTTTGCATTTTAACTTTTGTGGCAGTCATTTCATTTGTTTACCTAGAGGAATTTTTGATTCTACTAAATAGAGTTCATATTATTTCCACAATGTAATACTTGATCTGCCTTTTTTTAAATAAGTATTCATTCTAGTAGTGCATCAATTATAAATCTCTTTTACCATTTTATCACTGTAATATATGTAAAGCAACTATAAGTAACGATGGCTTAGATGAAGATAAACTCGTTGACTACTTCAGTTAAAATGTCGAAGGTAATATTGTTCTGTTGATCATCCCACACAACCTCTTCCTCCATTACCAGCATAAGTTGAGGTGTTTCGTGGTTGATTTCTAAAATTTCTACTATTTCCTCTGACACTTCTATATACTCTCTTACATCAACCATTGCAAACATTAAATCTTCTTGATTTTCATCTATGAACTGAATATATATATGATAGGCCTCTTCACTCTCAGCAATCGTAACGTCATGTTTAAAAATAAAAACGGGTTTCTTATTGGATTTCTTTATTATTTTGTCTAACTCATCTACTGTAGTAATTTTTTTTAATCCTTTAGCCATTTCATTCCCTCCCCTTTAAATCATTCTTTTAGAATTATATATTTATTCATTTTTATTACTTCTATATTATTGTTTTAGTCATATTATAACTGCTTGAATAAATAATATGTAATTTATTTGAATTAATTACAGTACTTTTTTTATAGTTATGTGTTAATATTTACATTCATAACTTTTATTGAAATAGTGATAGAACTTATGGTATGCTTAAGTATATATTAAGAATAAAAGGTGGTAAACAAATGGAAAAGATTAGAGATATACTGCATGACTTTAGCGATGTGTTTATAGCTATTATTATTACTGTTACTATGTTAGTGGTTGTAGCGTGGAATCTAGGTGATTGGTTTGATGATAATAATACAGCCTCTGCAATAGATACAGCATCAACGATTGAAGAAAGCAATAAAGAGATCCAGTCAAAGCTACCGGAGATTGATTCTGAAATAGACGAAGCACCGGAAGAAACGGTAGTGGAAGAAGTACCACCTGTAGAAGAGTCTCAAGAAGAATCAAGTACGCCTATAGAGATAACAGTTGTGGCAAGTAAGCAAATTACTATCCCTAATGGTACTCCCGGTGTAGGTGTTGCAAGAATACTTCAAGAAAATGGATTAATAGAAAATACACAAGACTTTATTAGAGTTGCAGAAGAACTAGATTTATCACTAAAATTAAAATCAGGAACTTTTCAAATACCAACGGATGCAACAATAGAGACGATGGTAAAAATAATTGCTAGATCCAATTAAGGATATAAAACTCCAGTTTCACTTATACTATAGAATGATAAGTGAAACTGGAGTTTTCTTTTATTCTTCATCCTTAATTATGCGATTATAGTTATCTCTACTATATTTGGTATACTTGTTTAATCGAATCAGATTGACTCTCCATAGGTAAATAACATAAGGAATAAATAAAAGCATTAGTAGTGGAATGCCTGCCATTAATATGAAATTAAATAATCCATGAAAAATAGCTGGAACCAAAAGCGATCTTGAAAAATATCTCCGTTTTTCCGCTGGATCTTCACTGAATTTTGCTAAAGAGAGATAATAACCCATAGTAACAGCAAATAGTATATGGGCTGGTACTGACAAAATTCCTCTCATAATACCTACATAATAATTGCTGCTAAATCTAAATACTACATACATAATGTTCTCAACGGTGGCAAATCCTAAAGCTGAAAAAGCACAATACACAATTCCATCTAACTTTTCGTTAAAATGTCGGCTATTATAGGCACTATATAAAACTACTGCTCTTTTGAAATACTCTTCTGTTACACCTGCTATGATAAAGGCTGTAAAAGCAGCTGCTAAGAGTCCAGTGAAAATATTCAATCTCAATAACAATCTTTGTACAATTAGTACAGGAATAACTGATAATGCACCTAACAGAAAAACCTTTGCTAATAAATGTAGCGGTTCTCTATCATATCTATCTGTAAGATAAATAGCCGTGGCAATAGCAATACTGGGTATAACTGCGATAACAAATAGTCTAATCCCCATAATTCTCTCCTTCCTCATTATAATTACGATTTGTTATTATTATTAAATATAATTTCTTATCTATCCAAATATTTTATTCCTTTAATAACAAAATAAGGATGCCAGTAATGGCATCCAGAGGTTGTTGAAAAAGTCAACAACCTCCAGACTGTTCAAAAATCTTCAGATTCAAGGCGCAAGAAAACCCAGCGACTGCAGCGTATACGTAATACGTAAAGGTGCTGGGTTTTTGAAGTAAAGCAGAAGATGGAGGTTTTTCAACAGTCTAAGGATGCCAGTAATGGCATCCAAACCAGTTTATACCCTATCTCTCTCATTTTTAGTCTAAAAGCATTTTAAATAATGTAAATTTTGTAGGCTTTGCAATCCATTTCGATGCCCTTTACAGCATTTTATCTGCTATTTTGCTCTAATGCTTCAGCTCTTTCATGTGCTTTCTTTATCAATGCATTTTGATTTACAATATGACGCTCGAGCTTTCCTGTTGCTATTTCACCTACTTCATCATAGCAAGTAATAGAGAAATGCAGCTTATTTCCTTCAATTTCCTCCAAAACTGCTTTTGCTGTTACCGCCATACCTTGTAAAGTTGGTTTTTGGTGTATTATGTTCATATTTCTTGATATAGTGATATAACCCTCTGGTATGTTTTTTCCCACTAAATTCACCGTTACTTCAATCATCATACCTACTAAAGAAGTAGTAGAAAATAAGGTTTCTATGCCGCTCCTACCAAAGCTCAAAGTTGTGTCTTCATAGGCTACAGTTTTTTGTATCATGTGGGTCATACCCTTCTGAAGTTTTATATCCTTCATCATAGAAATCCCTCCTTTATTAATATATACCTGTTTTTCGTCTCTTTAACACATTATTAAGAAAAAGATCAGGAAATTCTCCTGATCTTAATATACTTTTTTTGTATCCATGTATTCTTGAACAATTCTTAATGCTTCTCCAAACCTTTGGTAATGAACAACTTCTCTTTCTCTTAAAAATCTTAAGGTATCCTTTACTCCAGGGTCATCTGTAAGTTTTATTAAATGCTCATATACTGCCCTAGCTTTTTGTTCCGCCGCCATATCCTCATGTAAATCTGTGATAGGGTCTGCATGGGCCTGTATATAGGTTGCTGTCCACGGCACACCATTGGAATCAGAATAAAACAATGCTCCGTCTCTAATAGCATAGTAAGAACCCATATCTGCTGCTTTAAAGTCTTCAGCAGTTGCATCCTTTGTTAATTGGTAGATTAAAGTGGTGATTATCTCAACATGAGCTAGCTCTTCGGTTCCGATATCTGTTAATAAACCTTTTGCTTCATTGGTTGGTATAGTATATCTTTGATTAAGATATCTTAAAGCCGCTGATAGTTCTCCATCAGGGCCGCCATATTGCGTTAATAGATACTGTGCTAGCTTTAGATCGGTTCCACAGGTTACTCTAACAGGGTATTGTAACTTTTTTTCATAAATCCACATACTACTTTCCTCCTTCAATGCTTAAAATTGTTCTTCCCATGGCCATGGACTATCAAGCCATTTCCATGGATAAGGACTTGGTGAAAAACCGTAGCTTAGTAATGGTCCATAAGCCATCTCATAGCTTTGTTTTAACATTAGTAGCTGTTGACTATAGCAATTGAAATCCATCAATGCTTTTTGGTCAAACGGATGTGTATCCAAGTATAGCTGTAATTCAGTTAAAGCAAATTCTACATCTTGAATTTGTCGCATTAAAACCATTCTTTCCTTCATAATTATTTACCCTCCCAACGTCTATCTTCTTCAATATAGGGTTGATATAATTCGGGGAAAAGCGTCCCTTTCATCATAGCCTCAGTCAAAGGAAATGCTTCCATATAGGTCTGGTATGGCACATATGCATGTGCATATTTTACATACATCGGCATGAAGGGTATAGGGTATATGCCAGGATAAGGTGTATACATCATAATATCTCTCCTCCTCTTTTTTTTAACAAGGATTTTCCTGTAATAACATAATATTCTCATATAGATATTTTTGTGTTTTTATTATCATAAATTTGTTGTAGTGGGTATATATTATTAGTTAAACAAAAAAAACGGAGGCATAGAATTACCTCAGTTTTTTTCTTTGGGTGTAGTGCTAAACTTCCTACTCTTATTGATAACGGGTGACTTCAAAACGATAGATTTTTATTTTTTCTCCGTCCTGTATACCTGCCTTCTTCTTGGCGATGTTTATCTGTTCCTCTACAGTGTTGACACCCTCTAGATTTGGTAATAACAAACCTCTTTTGTAACCTGCTTCAACTATTACACCATATTTTTCTACATCCAGCTCTGCCAATGTATCTACGGTTTCTTTGTCATGAAGTATATCCACTTTTATCTCTAGTGCTTTTAGTTCTTCCTCTCTAATAGGACTAAATCTTGGATCGTCGACAGCTGCTTGAATAGCATTTCTGATAATCTCTTCAGCTATATTTTTTTCCGTAGCTTCAATAGTTCCAATACATCCCCTTAGTTCTCCATTTTTATGTATGGATACAAAAGCTCCAGCCCTCTTTTCTTCGACATCATGTTTCCAGGTACTATCCTCTATTTCTTTTTTATATTGATTAAAATTGAATTTTTTTCCTTTTTCTATCCAGTCCTCAATGGTATTTCTTGCTAAGGCTACATAAGGACTTTCCATCTTTCTTTTCTGATGATACTGTTCTTCAATTTTCTTTTTTTCTTTTTCTAATATACTCTCTCTTGTGTTTTCAGAGGCTTCTATAAAGGCTGTTAAATAGCCCACCCCAAAGGGACCTTCATAGGAAAAAACCTTGGGCTCAATCTCATACCCATCTAAAGCTCCTAAAGCCATCGTTATCGGTTTCAAACCACATTCTCCGGCTGGATCAGCTATACTATCAGACATATTTATAATAGCACCAATATCTCCAGCTTCAACTGCCTGTACTATTTTTTTATCAAAAACCTCTCCCATAGGATGGTATGGATAAGGGCCATCCTCAACTAAACAATGAGAAAGGTCGCCGCTGGCAATGATAATTGTATTATCATTAGTTTTTTCTACAGTATCTCTAATAATTTTTCCAATTTCATAGAGTTCAACTTGGCTTAATATCCCGATGGTTATATGTGCTATTTTATAATCCTTCCAATATCTATCTAAGTAGTACAAAGGAACAAATGCCCCATGATCTAATTCTACTTTTACATCATATTTTATTGCCAAGGATTTGTTTAGAAAAACACTTGGAGCTTGGTTTTTCTCAAATTCCGTTGCTAGAGCCTTGATGAAATCAATATTCATTGATTTTTCAAGTTTTAGGCTTGATACTCCAAATTTACTTAAATCACCTTTTAGTGTTTCTTCCGCAAGAACACTAACCCCATCTTGGAATACAGTGCCATGGGGTGTAATCAAGACAATCAACTCTGGCTGTTTCTCAGCAATGGTTTTTACCATCTTCGTCATACCATCAATTGTTTTCTGCGCTTCTCTTTCTCTTCCTCCTCCTACCTCAAGAATAATGATGGGAGGATGGGGAGAAATGGCAACACCTTGTAATTTCTTCATCTTCTCACCTCCAATTATCACCAACTTCTCATTTCATAGCTAAAAGCTTAGGCTGTTGAAAAAGTATCAGGTTCTTGTCATTCTGAATGTAACGAAGTGCAATGAAGAATCTTTTAAGCCTTTCAAGTGCTAAGATTCTTCGCTAAAACTCAGAATGACAATCTTGGTTTTGTCATGTATTATTTGACTTTTTCAACGGCTCAGCTAAAACTTCTTTTATTAAGCAGGGAATTTCCTTTATAATATCTCCTGCCATTAAGCTGTATTGACCCAGCTTTACAGATCCTCTGTCTCCTGCTTTGCCGTGTAAATATGCGGCTATTATCGTTGCTTTTATAGGGCTAATCCCTTGAGCTAAAAAGCCTGTAATCATACCAGTTAACACATCACCACTGCCTGCAGTGGCCATACCTGGATTTCCAGTTGTATTTATATAAACATTTCCCTCAGGGTCAGCTATTACTGTAGCTGCTCCCTTTAACAGGGTAATCACGCCCCATTTTTCTGAAAAATCCTTCGTGACTTTTATTCTCTCCTTATTGATGACTTCGATAGAAAGCCCAGTTAATCTTGCCATTTCTCCCGGATGAGGTGTAATGATACAAGGAGCCTTTGAATTTTTTAATATATTTAAATTTTTAGCCAATACATTCAATCCATCAGCATCTATCACTATGGGGACAGTTGTATTATTTATCACGGTTCCCAAAGTATCAAAAAATGCATCGCTTTGTCCACATCCAGGACCTATGGCTACTGTATCTTCTGTCTGCAACCTTTCTATAAATTCCTTCTTATTTCCTTGTAAATCCTCTAAAGAAACAGAAATTGCTTCTATCGATTTATTTTCTAAAATATCCATCTGAGCTTGGGGGACTGCCACCTTTACAATTCCCCCTCCGCATCGGAGTGCCGCCTTAGAAGCTAAAATGGCTGCACCTGTCATCCCTGGAGAACCCGCTATAATAAAAGCCTTACCATAGGTTCCTTTATGGGTATCTGGGCGACGTTGGGGAAGTATCCCTGTTATGTCATCCTCAGTAATAAGCTGGATTTTTGTCTGGACTGAGTTTATTGCCTCTTGAGGAATGCCAATATCCTTAATCATCAGTTCACCACAATAAGCTCTCCCAGGATAAAGGATGTTCCCTAGCTTCGGCAACTGAAAGGTTATCGTCTTAGCAGCTTGGATAGCTACCCCATTTATTTTCCCATCATTTCCGTTGACGCCAGATGGTATATCAATAGCGATTACCTCTTTTCCACTGTTGTTTGTAGTTATTATGACTTCTTTTATTATTCCTTCTACCTCTCTGTGCAGGCCAGTCCCGAAAATCCCATCTATAATGATGCTATCGTTTACTAATGCTTTTTCAAAAGCTGTGACATCCTTTTCCTCTTCTATATAAGTAATTGAAACTCCCAGCTTTAAAAGGATATCATAATTGGTCCTTGCATCTCCCTTGATCCTGGCAGGTTCTCCAAGAATAAATACATCTAAAGGAATACCCTTGTTCCGTAAATGCCTTGCTGCAACAAACCCGTCTCCGCCATTATTGCCTACACCGCATAATATGACCACTTTTTTGCTTGGTTTATTATTTAAAACTTTCATTGCCTGTTGGGCTACAGCTATACCAGCATTTTCCATCAGAATAATTCCAGGAATGCTATATACTTCTATTGCAATTCTATCTAGCTCTCTCATCTCTTTATTATTTAGAACCTTCATAGGATATTCCCCCTTCAGTAGTTTATTTCCTTACACATTTCCTAAGTATACATAGGATAAATATTTATCCGCCTCTTTTTTTGCCGCCTTCATAAATTCAATATCTGTAGCCGGTTGATTATATTGGTATCTAGGAAAGTATCTTGATAGATGTAAGGGTATGCTTTGATCCACTGAAGAAAGCCATTGAAATAACTCTTGCAATTGAGAAAGATCGTCATTCATTCCAGTTACCATTAATGTAGTTACCTCCACATGACAGACGGCGGCAGCAATCCTAATGGCATTTTTCACTGGTGTTACATCTCCATCACAAAATTCCTTGTATGTTTTCTTCTCATTGGTCTTTAGATCAATGTTCATGGCGTCAGTAAATTTTAGCAGATGCTTTAGCGGCTCTGTTTCAATAAATCCATTGGTTACGACAATGTTTTTTAATCCCTTTTCTTGTGCAAGCTGTGCTGTATCTATCATATATTCATAATAAATGGTAGGTTCATTGTAGGTGTAGGAAATAGAAGGAAGGTTATATTCTAATGCTAAGTTCACGATTTCTTCTGGTTTCTTATCTATGGTTTTAGGTGCTTCTTTAGAAATAGAATGGTTTTGACAAAAAGAACAACTGAGGTTGCATCCATAGCTTCCAATAGATAAAGTATTGGTATTTTGCATGAATTGATGGATAGGCTTCTTTTCTATGGGGTCCACATGTATGGCTGACAGCTTCCCATAGTTCATACTATAGAGTTTATGGTGGATGTTTTTTCTTACCCCGCACTTTCCGATTTCGTCATTAGAGATTCGGCAGTGATGAGGACATAGCATACAATGGACTTTATTATCTAGTACTTCGTAATACAATGCTTCTCTCATATCTTTCCCTCC
The DNA here is from genome assembly GCF_900111615.1 of Natronincola peptidivorans. GTDB lineage: Bacteria > Bacillota > Clostridia > Peptostreptococcales > Natronincolaceae > Natronincola_A > Natronincola_A peptidivorans. The sequence goes on from NZ_FOHU01000008.1 coordinate 50,078, forward strand.
ATCCTAGGGTTATATGAATATTTTACCAAAGATAGTATCTATAAGCTAGGTTTCATCTTTAGAAAGCTGTTTATCAATAATGCCCCCACCTAAACAGACCTTATCATGATAAAAGACAACAGCTTGTCCTGGTGTCACAGCTTTTTGTGGATCTTCAAAGATCACCTTGCACTGGTTAGTCGCTGTCCTATAAACTTTTACCTTTTGATCCCTTTGTCGATATCGAAACTTTGCTGTAGCATTAAAAACAGCAGGTGGCTCTTTATCACTTACCCAGCTTAAATCACTAGCTACTAATCCATAGGAATATAGGGCAGGATGATTTTCTCCCTGTACTACATACAAAATATTTTTTTTCAAATCTTTACTAACTACAAACCATGGTTCACCAGTGCCACTACCTCCTATACCCAAGCCCTTCCTTTGCCCTAGAGTGTAATACATCAGTCCTTCATGTTTACCCTTTACTCTATCTTTTAAATCCCTTATTTCTCCTGGTTGTGCTGGTAAATATCTACTTAAAAACTCTTTAAAGTCTTTTTCTCCAATGAAACATATCCCAGTACTATCCTTCTTTTTTGCTGTTATTAGTCCTTCTTTTTCTGCTATCTCTCTAACTTCTGCTTTAGATAAATGACCAATAGGAAACATGGCTTTTGACAATTGATATTGTCCTAAGGTATTTAAAAAATAGGTCTGATCTTTATTATCATCAGCACCTCTTAACAATCGATATTCTTCATTGTAATAATCAATTTGTGCATAATGGCCGGTTGCTAGATAATCAGCCCCTAATTTTAAGGCATGCTCAAGAAAAGCTTTGAACTTTATTTCTTTGTTACACATGACATCAGGATTAGGGGTTCTGCCTTTTTTGTACTCCTCTAAAAAGTAGCTGAATACCTTGTCCCAGTATTCCTTTTCAAAGTTTACAGTATAATAAGGAATATCTATTTGATCACAGACTCTTCTTACATCTTCATAATCCTCTGCAGCAGTGCAGAACCCAAACTCATCAGTCTCGTCCCAATTTTTCATGAAAATTCCTATAACATTATAGCCCTCCTGTTTTAGCAATAGTGCTGCTACTGAAGAGTCTACACCTCCAGACATACCTATAACAACCTGTATATTGGCTTTTTCTTTTTCCATTTTTTTACCCACCTCTATTACTATATAATAATACTTATTATATCTATATCCATTATTAGTGTATCTATATACTTATTTAGTATACTTCCAGTCTTTTTAAAAGCCCAATAGAAAAACTGCTATCTTTTTCATTATAGCAGCCTACTATCTATCTTAAATAATGGCTTTCGCAGGGCCTTTCGTATCAAAGCAATCTTGTATCTCTGTGTAAGGAATCTCAAACTCAGGTATTCCAAAATCATAGGGTGTATACTCATAGATTTGGAAAAAAACCACCAAAGCCTCCTCCTTTAAATAGAAATCCTGTTTTTTATCGATGGTTTCAAATTCAATCAGTAGAGGAACCTTTCTTTTCATGATTTGATGATTAATTATTTCATTAATTGTACTTATATAGTTGCTATCTTTCATAAATAAATCCATCAATTGATAGCTCCGTCCAGTGCACAAATCAACATTGATGCCCTTTACAGCTGTTAACCCATGGGCTGCTCCTTTTGAATAGGAGTTGATATAAATAAGTATACTAAAGAGGTTGTTTTTATTGTATTTCACTTTGTAATCTCCCCAGATTTCTTTTGTGTAATCTTCTTCAAAGCCCTGCTCTATTATCATTCTGTATATTTCTTCTTGAATCAGCGCATTAATTTCTTTCTGTGCTTCTTTGTTTTCTAGACCGATAATATCCGGGTAGGTTACACCTATTCTCTGTTTTATTATTCGTCGTTTTATTATTTTGGCCTTGCCCTCTTCCCTAATCATCTAACCATCACCTCTTTAAATAATAGTCCCGACTTCACTAAATATCTCTATACTTAGTATACTATTCAGCCTTAAGGAAGAATGTTACGAAAAATAGCCTCTTGTCCTAAATTTTTTTATGTCATGATGATAAGATGAAGATAAGAAGGAATCTTGTCTCATTCATAGAATTACTATATTATTGTTCCTTTATAAAATATTAAGACGAGGTGATTAAATGTTTAAAAATAGAATGAAAACACTTCTGAAGGAAGGAGGAACTGCCTTTGGCACCTTTGTTACCTGCAACTCTCCTGATTTCATAGAAATCATTGGTTTATCTGGTTTTGATTTTGTGGTAATAGATACTGAGCATGGACCTTTATCCATAGAATCCACTGTTAGCCTAATAAGAGCTGCCGAGGTTAGAGGACTTACACCTATTACAAGAGTCACTAATTCTATGGAGTCAACCATCCTGCGTTCATTAGATGTGGGAGCGCATGGTATCCAGGTTCCTCAAGTAAATCATCCCGCTGCAGCAATGGAAATAGTAAAGGCTGCAAAATATTTCCCTATAGGGAATCGAGGATTAGCCATGCCTAGAAGCTCTAACTATGGAACTGTTCCTCCTTTAGAGTACTTTAAACACTCAAATAGAGAGACCATGATTATTGTTCATTGTGAAAATAAAGAGGGTCTTGATCATCTTGAAGAAATAGCACAGATTCCTGAGGTAGATGTTATTTTCCTTGGGCCCTTTGATATGTCTCAATCTATGGGGATACCTGGAGAGGTAAATCATCCTTTGATTAAAGAGGCTGCTGAAGAAGTAGTTAGGGTATGTAAAGCCTATAACAAGGCGGCAGGTATTTTTGTTACGGATGGCCAGCAGGCAAAAACAAAAATGCAAGAAGGTTTTCAATACATCACTATCGGTATGGATATTACCTTATTCTCTAAAATCTGCAAAAGTCAAATAGAAAAAGTTAAATAGTTAAAGAGAGAGCATCTCTTTTTTCATTGATGCTCTCTCTTCTATTTGACACTTTAACAAAGCTTATTTGTTTACAGCATAAAAACATCTTTTAGGGGAAATAATCTTATCTTCCTTTTTTAATTCCTTGATGGCTTTATCCACTTCTTTTTTGTCTATTCCAGCCAGTTCTGCTATTTCACCAGGCCTTAGTGGTTTGTCTGCATCATTTAAAGCCTTTAGTACTACTTCATTTGCATTCATTTTTCTTCCTCCTTTGTATGACATCAAATTGTTTGCTTCTGTTTACAATACATATATACCATCTACTATGGTACCAAAACATTTTTTCCATATCCAATAACTGCCGCCCCTATAGCGCCAATATACTGAGATAATGGAGAAGAGTGAATTGCAACATCTAGCTTTTTCTCTAAAAAAATCTTTAATAAGGGATTTTTCGATACCCCGCCTGAAAAAAAGACCTTATTTTCTACTCCTACTCTACTGGCCAGTGAATAGGTTTTGTTTGAAACAGATTGTAATAGTCCTGCTGCTATACTTTCCTTTGATGCCCCCTCTGCCATCAAGCTTACTACCTCAGATTCTGCAAAGACTGTACACATGCTATTAATCTTCTGAGGCTCTGCACCTTCAGCAATGGTTGAAAGTTCACTGATATCTATCTCTAAGACATGGGCCATCACCTGCAGAAATCTTCCTGTGCCGGCGGCACATTTATCATTCATTAAAAAGTCCAAGACATTTCCTTTTGCATCCAATTTTACAACTTTACTGTCCTGTCCTCCAATATCAATAACGGTTCTAACCTCATGATCAAAGTAGTGGGCACCAACACCATGACAGGTAATCTCAGTTACTTTTTTATCTAAAAAAGGTAAGGAGATTCGCCCATAGCCGGTACCAACAATGACTTTGATCTGTTGCCTCTCTATTTTTCCTTCCTGCAATAAAGTGGCTAATACCTTTTCACCTGTCTCTCTCGGACTCCACCCAGTAGGTAATATAACCTTGGAAATAATGTCTTCTCCGTTAAATACTACAGCCTTACTGGCTACTGATCCTATATCGATTCCTACGCTATACATTTTCTCACTTCCTTGTTGTTATTGATTGTTGTTTCTTCTCATAAATATATTAAAGGAAAAAAAGAGCTTCTGTAAAAAGAAACTCTTCATGATATTTTTCTATTTTACTGTTTCTAAGAAAGACTCCAGGAAGGCCTCTATCCTTACTTTAATTTGTCCTGCATCCGAATCAGAATAATCTGTTTCAATCTGTATGAAGGGAAGCTTAAGTTGATTCTTTACAAAGTTCTTTACAGTAAAGGATTCAATGTTATAGGTGTGACAGGCTTGCCATGTTAGGTCTACTACTGCATCCACCTGATATGCCTCAACAAGTCTCTGGATTAAATCTAGTCTTCCATTATTTGGTGACATGCATGAACATGGTGTAGATAGATATTTTTCAGCTAAAGCAGTAATGGGATCCTTGTCCTCATCTATCATGCTGTCTAGACCCTTGTAGCCTGTACAGTTTTCCAAAGCTACTACGCTGGCTCCAGATTCTTCAAGTATTTTTAATACTTTTTCAGAACCACTTCCAATAGGTACACCTGTTAATAATACTCTAGGAGCATTTTCATCAAAGGCAAATTTTCCTGCTGCCATTTGCTCCTCCGTTTCTTTAATTAAATCTTCGATTAATTGAATCCCAGCTTCCTTATTTACATTAAATCCTTTTAACCATTGAGCTAACATCATATCCATACCTGTCAATGGTGCTGGCTTATGGGCATTTAACTGATGCAGCTTTTTCATTGCTGCTCTTTCTCTATTTGCTAATTTGATAGCATCCCTTAGTTTTTCCTCAGTGATTTCCACACCAAATTCATTTTCTAAGAAGCCTTTGAACCGCTCCATCTGATGCTTCCAATAAGCCAAGGCTTCTTCTCCTTCACTCGTCTGAGGTAGATTCATAATATGCATCGGTTTGATTTTGCCCATTAACTCATACATTTTTTTCTTTCCATCACATGTGGTCTCTGCTAATAACACATCTGAGAAATAGAAATAAGGACATGTATCTGTGATAGCAAATCCATAGCTGGATTTAATCAATGGACATAGGTTCCTTGGTAACTCTTTTTCTGCCTCTTCAATAGGCTCCTGCTTTGTACCACATAGGGTTACAGGTATAGCACCTGCTGCCATAGCTATTTCCTGTGGTGAAAATACACAGTACATTCCCACAACCTTTTGTCCTGCTTCACTAGCTTCTTTGATTTTAACAGAATTAATCCCTCTCAAGCCTTCTACTTCTTCCATCAGTTTTGGTCTCAATGCTATTCCCCCTCTATTTGATTTATCGCCATACATTGCATTTCGTTAATTCATTCACTTTAAAGTTTATCATAGGGTCAATTCATCTACCAATCGTATTTTTCTATTCTGTTTTTAGTATCGATAAAAAAATCGAATAAAAAAACCGTCTAAAAAGACGGTTTAACCAAATTATTACTGCCTATTAATACTGCTGTTCAAGCAATAAAATATTATTTCCATCAAGATCCTTCAAGTTCATTTCTCTGCCACCCCAGTCAGCAATAATAGGTGGATCTAGCTCAACGCCTTTTGCTTTTAGTTCTTCATAGGTGGTGTCTAGATTATCACAGGAAAAAACAAAGTTTGCTTTTCCTACATGTCCTTTACCCCATTTTTTTTCATCCCAAATAACAATACCTGCTTCTGTCTTATTAAAACCAATTTTTGCTCCATCATAGTTGCCAAAACCTTCAAATACGATTGGAATACCCAGTTTGTCGTTATAAAACTCCACAAGTCTTTTGGTATTCTCCGTATAAATGTTAATACATTCAAATCTTTTAATCATTTGTTATCCCCCTCTTTTTTCTGTCCTTCCAGTTCCACCATTTTAAAAGCTCAGGATCATATTCTTGGTTTTCTGCATAGTATACTGCACATCGAAATACATAAAGAAGGCAAGGATCAAAATGAAATCTCTCCATGTGACATAGCCTCTCATAGAGTTCCTGTGGATCACGTCCCTTTAAATCGGTAACTTTGCTAATGCCCACCTGTTGGAAATAAGCTTCAATTTTTTTACCTACACCAGGTATTTCAATTAGCTGGTCTTTTGGCCTCATCCTATATCCCTCACTTTTTCTCAGTTTATCCCATGGTAGAAATACTGTATTGTAAAAATGCGACATTTTTCTATTTTGCATGTAATAGTGCCTCCAAAGGGCTTCTTCCGGCATATCTCTTGAAACTGTTAATCAAATGAGGCTGATCACTATATCCATATTTATAAACGATTTCTTGAAAATCTTTTTCCCTAGCATAATATAATTCCTGCCATACATTTTGAAATCTCACTAAATCCACTGTTTTTTTGGGGGTAACACCGATATGCTCCATAAAAATTCGCTCCAGCTGTCTTTGGCTTACAGCAGTTTTCCTACTTAAATCAGATATCTGTATTACTCCTTTTTCCTTCAATATGTAGTATATTGCATTCATAACATTATCATTTCTACTATGATTTTTATACAAACGTTCAATTAGATATTTTTCTACAATCATTATTCTTTCTTTAATGCTGGGCTTTTCTATAAGTATAGCCTCAAGCTTCTTTTTAAAATCATGAAAGTACTCTTCAGAGTCTGCACAGCAATTTAAAGCTCTTTTCATACCCATATCAGAAAAAAGAGCTACTGCCCAGAAGTTAAAACGTATACCAAAAGTTGATTTTAAAGTGGTTTTTGCAGATTCCCTGATATAAAATGCTTTATCATTGATACCATAAAAATTACAACTGATATTATTGTTTAAATAATCTACCTGAAAGATAATATCCATACAAGCGTCGGGGATGACTATACTTGATTGAGGAGAATTAGTATCTTCATTAAAGGTTGTTATAGGTTCAGGTGATCCCCAGAAGCATCTAATATATGGTTTTAGAATAGTACAAGGTGGTATTTCTACATAGCTTTCTGTATTTCCAGGCCTAGCAGTGATGGGTCTAAAGTGTTTTGCCATATTATACATTTAAGGATCACCTCCCTTAGTAGATATTTATTCTAACTCAATCTTAATACTTTCCTCTGCTATCCGATTTTCTCTATAGCCTCTGATGACTAAAGCACTGGGGACAATTTCATCTGGTCCTCTAACTTCTAGAGGTAAATTCTCTCTGCCAGGAGAATGCTTTAAAGTAATAAGGCTTTTTGTAGTATATATAGTTGGATTTTTCATATTCATTGTATAGTAAAAATAGTTATCCTGATTTCCCTCTACCTTTGCTCCATCACTATCAACAATATAGTATTCCTGCCAATCCTGTACTGGATAAACAAAGGCATTACCTTCTGTTCGAAAATCTATTTCTAATTCTTCGTAGTTTCTATCCTCCATAGACTCTTTAATGATAATTTCTGTTGTATCCTCTCCTATATTAATGCTTTCTATGATGATACTGCTGCCCATATATTCAAATTCCTGTGGAAAGCCTTGGTCCATATGGATGTCAAAGCTTTTGTAGGCATTGGCTTTAACATGCACGCCATAGCCTCCTACTTTTACTTCTATTTCTTCAGGCTTATCTAGATACATGGCATCAAACTCTCTAATAACCATTGTTCTTTGCTTTCTATTGTTTGCATATTGGCTTTGAGAGCTTCCCACACCTCCGAAGAATCTCTCTACATATTCCTTTCCATTGCTAAAAAGCTGTACATTATTAAAGTGCTCTAAGGTGTATTCCCAGGTTTGATTATGTTGAAAATTGTAGGTTAGTAGAGTGGATGTAGGACCTATGGTTAATGTCTCTAAGGTTAAGATATTGCCCTCTACCTCTAGTTCTTTATTGATATCATAGGTTGCTACATCATAGACTGAAACAGGTATTTCGAAGCTCCAGTTACCTTCCACTACTTTATCTGAGTCTACGAGATTGCTTTCCAATTCTTTGATGTTTAAAAACAAGGTTGATTCTTTTTCTGTTAATGGCTGTAGGTTGATAAGGAGCCTTCGTCGAAAAGGGTCCTCCGAATGCAGTGTTAATAGGGAGTAATTTGCACCATGGAGTTCCTCTGGTATATCTGCATCATACTCTAAACTCCCTTCAAACTCTATACCATCTCTGGTGGTACCATAAAGATCCTTTTGCTTCAAATCCTCTATCTCAAGTAGAATCACGGTTTTTATATCATCTGCCAATATGCTCTCTACTGTAATCTTTATATCCTCATCAATAGCTGTGAGATTTAACTTATCACCATACCCCTCCTCCAGCAACTCATAAACAGGGCGGCTCTCTCTGACACTTAATTCTTGCCACCAGCTGAAAACACCAAAGGCATCAGTAGCTACTACAGTTACTATAAATAACACCATGATGATGGTCATAATAGTTATAGTGCGCAGCTTTTTCTTATAAATCACTTCAAATAATTTCTTACTAATACTTTTAAAGTCCAAATTTCTTCACCGCCTTTTCATCCATTTGAATCATAAATAATAGCTCTTACTAGATTTAATCCTATCTTTTAATAAGAAAGACATCTAAAATACAGATGCCTATTCCTCATAAATCATTTTTTTCGTCATGCCGCCATCCACTACAAGATTTTCTCCATTGATGAAGTCATTTTCATCATCAGTTAAGAATAAACAAGCTCTAGCAATATCCTCTGGCTTTCCTACCCTTTGGGCTGGGTGCTGAGCATGGTCCACCTCTCTTAAGCCCTTATAGTCTCCAGTTTCTATCCAACCTGGACTAATGGCATTTACTTTTATATTGTCTTTGCTTAAGGATACCGCCAATGCATGGGTCAAGGATACAATGCCCCCCTTTGATGCTGCATAGGCTTCAGCATTGGGCTCTGACATTAGATGCCTAGTGGAGGCAATGTTAATGATTTTTCCTCCTCCTATGTCCTTCATATGCTTAGCAAATTCCTTGGCTGTAACAAAGTGGCTTCTTAAATTCACATTGATAATTTCATCCCATTCGTCTATCGTTAAATCATATAAGGATTTAAATTTACTAATGCCTGCGTTGTTTATTAATATATCCAGTCTACCGTAGTGATTGATAATGTAATCCATCATCTCTGTGATTTCTATTGTATTTGCCAGGTTTATTCTGTAAAATCTCGCATCATATTTCAGGCCTTGATATTGTTTCTCTAGATTTCGTCCGTTCTCCTCATCTATATCTGCCATCACTACCCTTGCCCCTGCTTTTCCATAGGCAGCGGCTATGATTTTACCAATACCATTGGCAGCCCCGGTTACTAATACTACCTTCTTTTCAAATCTCATAGTTTGTTATCCTCCTATAAGTCCATGTCGTTCAATAGGTCCCTTAACTTCTTCAATTCTTCCTTTGTTAAGGTAATACCTTTCCCCATTTTTGCATATTCTGGAGCCCAATCCCGGATATCATATTTAGCCTCTCTAGCGTTCCAGCTAATATAGTTCAATTCCTTCTTCCATCCTTTTGGGGATTCTGATAAAGCGCCAAAGTTTTTAATAATATCAAATTTTATCTCTGCCATTTCATTGTCCTCCTTTATTTTAATTCAATATATATCCTAATTACTTCTCTTGTGTTTCATTATATCATCTTCTTGAGAGGATATAAAATTATAAAGGCAACTAATGTATTTCCTAGGTAATAAAATAGCATGTAATATTAAAGGCCATGTAGATTTTTTTAATCTAATCCATGGCCCTTATAAAATATATTAAACATTCTTTCTAACCCTGCTATATTCTTCAAATGTCAAGGATTGATGGCCATCGCTTAAGGCACATGGGGGATCAGGATGGACCTCTATCATTAATCCATCTGCTCCACAGGCTAAGGCAGCTCTCGACATAGGGGCTACCAGCTCTTTGATACCTGTACCATGACTGGGGTCTACAATTACTGGCAGTCCTGTTTCCTTCTGCATGATAGGAACTGCAGCTAAATCTAAAGTGTTTCTAGTATAGTTATCAAAGCTTCTGATTCCTCTTTCACAAAGTATAATTCTTTTATTTCCATGAAGGGCCAGATATTCAGCCGCCATAATCCACTCCTGTATAGTGGCACACATTCCTCTTTTTAAAAGAATTGGTTTATTTAAACCTCCTAATGTTTTCAATAGGGAATAATTAAACATATTTCTTGAGCCAACTTGGATGATATCAGCATACTCCATCACTACATCCATATGCCCTTCATCCATCAGCTCAGTTACTATAGGTAGACCTGCCGCCTCCCCTGCTTCCTTTAGGTATTCAAGGGCTTGTATCCCCAGTCCTTGAAAAGCATAAGGACTGGTCCTGGGTTTAAAGGCCCCTCCCCTTAACACATCTACCCCTATCTCCTTTAGGGCAAAGGCTGCTTCCATGATTTGCTCTTTTGATTCTACTGAGCACGGTCCAGCTATATAAATAGGCGGATGATCTCCTCCTACCCTAATCTTTCCAATATTGACGCTGATTGTTTCCCCGGTTAAGATTCTTTTATCCTTCATTCTCTACCTTCCTAATTCCTTCAGTATCAAGGTTTTCTAATATATGCCTTATGTTTTTATCATGAATGATAATATCTTTTGCAAGCTCATATAATGGTACCATAACAAAAGCTCTTTCCACCATGCGGGGGTGAGGTATTGTTAATTTTTCATCCTCCGTGGTATAGTTTTCAAATAGTAAAATGTCTACATCAATAGTTCTAGGTCCCCACCTTATGATTCGCTTTCTTTTTAATGTTTCCTCAATATGATTACAATATGCCAATAAATTATAAGGCTCTAGGGTTGTAGTAATCTCCACCACTGCATTTAGAAAAATATCCTGGTGGATATACCCTACTGGATCCGTTTCATAATAGGAAGAGGTGTTTATTACGTTTATAGCTTCATGCTGCTGCAGCAGATCTATAGCATTATCAATGTGTTCCTTTTTATCATCTATATTGCTGCCTAAACCCAGGTATACTCTAGCCATTATTTTTTCTCCTTATTTCTATGGCAAAATAATCATAGATCCCGTTTACTGGAGCTTCTGGTTTCTTTATATTTACTACAATCTCTTTTACTATTGGGAAAGCTCCCAGGATTTTTTCGGCAATCTTCTCTGCCAGTGCCTCTATTAATTTAAAACGTTGATTTTCAACAATGTCCTTGACGATGCTATAAGCTTCTGCATAATTAACAGTATCTGTAACATGATCACTGCCTCCAGCAGTTTTTAAGTCCACATACAATTCTATATCCAAAAAAAATTTTTGCCCCAAAACATTTTCCTCTGGCAAAACACCATGGTATCCATAAAACCCTAAATTTTTCATCATAATTTTATCCATTATAACTCAACCTCACAATCGCATCCGTCACCTTAGCGGTTCTTAGGTTTTCTACAATATCATGTACCCGGAGTACATCAACCCCTTGTATTATTCCCATCACAGATGTGGCTAGAGTTCCTTCAACTCTTTCTTCCGGTGGTAAATCTAATATTTTTCCAATCATAGATTTCCTTGATGTTCCTAATAGGAGTGGATAACCTAGGGTATTGAGCTCACTCAATCTAGCCATCACCTTCATATTTTGCTCAGGATTTTTACCGAAGCCTATACCTGGATCTAGTATAATCTTGTCCTCATTTATCCCTGCCTTCAAGGCTATATCAATGGACTTCTCTAAAAAATCTTTTATAGTTTCTATAATATCCTTGTGGTACTCCGTACCTATTTGGTTGTGCATCATAACGATAGGTACATCATATTTAGCTATAACAGCTGCTAAATTTGGGTCCCTCTGTAGTCCCCAAACATCATTGATCATATGTGCCCCTGCATCTAAAACTTTTTCTGCTACTTCTGCCTTATATGTATCTACGGAGATGGGGATTTTTATTTCCTTTACCAATCTCTCAACCACTGGTAGCACTCTGGACATTTCTATCTCAGCTGTCACCTCTGCTGCCCCAGGTCTGGTGGATTCTCCACCTATATCGATGATGTCTGCTCCGTCCTCTACCATTTGTTTCCCATGAGCTACAGCCTTTTCTATATCTATATAGCTGCCTCCATCAGAAAAGGAATCAGGGGTAACATTTAGAATACCCATAATATATGTTCTTTTACCAAAGTATATGGTGTCTTCACCACATTTCATCTCTAGATTGCCTTTAGGATAATAATGAATATTGTTCATATGATCAACCCTCCGATTAACTGCCAAATTGTATTAAGGACATGGCCTCTGACCTAGCCTTTGCATCTTTTTGGAATATTCCCCTTACAACTGAGGTAACAGTCTTAGAACCAGGCTTTTTAACACCTCTCATGGTCATACACATATGCTCTGCCTCCACCACCACAATAACACCATGTGGCTGCAGCTTTTTAACCATTGTATCTGCTATGGTAGCTGTAAGGCGTTCTTGTAGCTGAGGTCGTCTAGCTACAGTATCTACTACCCTAGCTAACTTACTTAGGCCTGTTAGCTTTCCATTCTTAGGTATATAACCTACATGAACTTTTCCAAAAAAGGGTACTAGATGATGCTCGCACATAGAATGAAAAGAAATGTCCTTCACTAGTACTAATTCCTCATGCTTCTCTTCCTGAAAATATATATCAAGATGCTCCTCAGGGTCAACCTCTAAGCCTGAGAATATTTCTTCATACATTTTAGCAATCCTTTTAGGGGTGTCCTTTAAACCTTCTCTATCAGGATTTTCACCTACCGCCTCTAAAATATCTCGGACAGCTTTTTCTATTTTTTCTTTATCCATTTATATCCCTCTTCCTTTGCTATTGTATCCTAGCCTTATCATCACCATACTGCTTTATCAACTCTTGAGTAATAGTATTTGCATTTAAATCTAGTTTTTTACCATCTATTTCAGCAACTGGCATAATCTCCAGTAAAGAATTGGTTACAAAGACTTCCTCTGCCATCATTAGATCCTGCTTTGTGTATTCTCCAATCTCGATATTTAACTTTAATGCTTTGATCAACTCTATTATTCTTTGTCGCATAATTCCAGGTAATAACCCACAGCTGATAGAAGGTGTAAAAATAGTGTCTCCCTTTACAAAAAAGATATTGGATAGGCTTCCTTCACATAGTTTATCATAAATATTGACATATACTGCCTCTTGGTATCCTTGTGCCAAGGCCTGCTGCCGAACAAGATGGTTTTCCATATAATTATTGGATTTTATATAGGTTAATAATGCATAAGGATTTCGTTTAGCATCAGTAAAAGTAATTCTAAATCCTCTTTGGGAGTCTTCTTTTTTATAATGATTCTCCCTTGTGGAAACAATTAATCTAGTTTTTTCTTTCTCTTTAACACATGTTATCCTTAGCACACCGGAGGAAAGCTGATTTGCTTTAATTAACTCTTGACAATACTGCTCTACAACAGGATCCTCTATCTCTAAAGACATATTTATCTTTTTCAAAGATATCTTCATTCTTTCCAAATGCTCTTGAAAATAATGAATTCTATTTTCTTGGAATTTAATTGTCTCAAATAATCCATAACCATAGATGAAGCCTTCACTGTCAAGGTTTATAGAGGCTTGTTTTAACGGTATCAGCTGACCGTTGATGGAAATATACATATTTCATCACCTTCATTTTTATATAGTACCTACAAACTAACTGTTTAAGGCTTGTATTAATGCCCTGGCTTTGTGAAGTGTTTCCTCATATTCTTCCTCTGCATCAGAATCCCACACAATTCCTCCACCAACTTGAAAATAAGCCTGATTATTCTTACATAGAATGGTGCGTATAACGATATTTAAGTCCATATCTCCATTCAATCCTATATATCCAATAGAGCCCGTATAAACATTTCTTTGGGTAGGCTCTAACTCATCTATGATTTCCATTGCACGTATTTTAGGTGCTCCGGTTATAGACCCTCCAGGGAAAGTAGCTTTAATGGCATCTATCACATCGCAATCCTTTCGTAGCTCTCCCTCTATAGTAGCCACTAAATGATAGACCGTTGGATACTTTTCCAAATGAAAAAGCTCTGTCACCTTTACTGTACCCGTCTCTGCTACTCTGCCTAAATCATTCCTCTCTAAATCTACAATCATCAATAATTCTGCTTTATCCTTCTCACTGTTTAGCAGCTGATTTTTATTTGAATTATCCTCTTCAATGGTTTTTCCTCTAGGTCTAGTCCCTTTAATAGGTCGAGTTTCCATGATACCATCCTTTATTCGAATAAACCGTTCTGGCGAACTGCTAACAATATGACCTTCTCCAAAATTAATAAAACTGGCAAAGGGGGCAGGATTAATCCTCCTAAGCTTTCCATACAATTCATAGGGGGAATCCTTCATAGTACACTGAAACCTTTGGGTTAGGTTAGCTTGATAGATATCCCCTGCTTTTATATAGTTCTTTATCTTATTTACTGACTTTATATAAGCTTCCTTCGTGAAGTTTGATTTCATTTCTACTGATTTGTCTGATGCAAAATCTATATTTATGGACACACCTTTTTTCTCTTCTTCATCTATATGGCGGGCTATTCTATCAACGAGAGATTTAGCCTCCTCTCTTATGCCCAAAGCTACAACATAGGTGGTATCTTCTTTATGATCAATAACAACAATTCCATCATAGAGTCCCAAGAAGCTGTCAGGAATCTCTATATCATCAACAGCGGTTCTAGGAAGTTTTTCAATATGATGACATAAATCATAGCCAAGATATCCTACAAAACCACCAACAAAAGGAATGTCACTTTTATAATCTAGACTATATCTTGAATAAATCTTTCTGAGGATATCTAAAGGGTTACCAGAATAACTAGTTCTTTTGCCATTTTCTACAACCTGTATTTTATTATTTTTACTTTTAAAAACTACAGCAGGATCAAATCCGATAAAAGAATACCTTCCTAGTTTTTCATGATCCATACCGCTATCTAAAATAAAGCTATAAGGTTTTTCTTTAAAAATGGAAAATAGCTGAAAGCAGCTTAATCCTGTATTTATTTTTTGAATATACATATATTCCTCCACTTTTGCTATTTTTTAGCTGAAATTAGAAAATTGTTTAATAGCTCCATTCCCATCTCTGTAAGAATTGCTTCAGGATGGAACTGAACCCCTTCTAAATTATACGCTTTATGTTTTATACCCATAATTTCTCCCTGAAAAGTCTCTGCAGTAATCTCAAAGCACTCCGGCAGCGAAGCTTTATCTAACACTAAAGAATGGTATCTAGTAACCTTTAGTGGATTTCTCAAATCTTTGAAAATCCCTTCATTTGTATGCTTTATTGGATGAACCTTCCCATGAACAGGCTCTATGGCTTTGATTACTTTCCCTCCAAAGGCTTGTCCTATGGTTTGATGCCCTAAACAAATTCCAAGTATTGGTATTAACCCTTTAAACCTGTTCACTATATCTAAGCAAATACCTGCTTCATTTGGTGTGCAGGGGCCGGGAGATAATACAATCATCTGGGGATTTAAACTTTCTACTTCCTCCAGTGTAATACAATCATTTCTATAAACCAATACTTCTCCTTTTAGAGAAGCTAAGTATTGCGTCAAATTATAAGTAAAGGAATCGTAGTTATCAATCATTAATATCAAATGTCTCACTCCTTATGAAGACAAACATAGTTTCTATTCCAAGTAAATTATACACGTTAATAAGCTTTATCGTCAAACTTAAATCCTTTAGCTTTTTAATAGATTACTTCCAATAAAAAAACACCTCTTTGACAGAGGCTGAATCTGGTCAAGCAATAGAAGCATGTAGTATTTTTACTGCCTATCATTTTTATAGCTTATAAGATCACTCTATTTTATGTTCTTTAATCAATACTGAATTTGTGGTTTTTTACCTTCCTTATACTTTTTACAGTCTGAAAGCTTATGACACTTTACACATAAACGTGATTTTTTATCACCTTCATATAGGCTGATATCAAGTTCAGTTTCAAGATCTTTACCCTTGCGATGTTTTTTTATAGCATCTGAAATAGTTTTAGTTTCCTCTGGAGAAAAGCCGCATTCCTCTAGTAGATCCTCCGCTACCTTTGCACTTGCTATTGCATGATTTACTCCTTCTAAATATTGTTTCCATTTAGCTATATCATGCAGTAAAGCAGCTGCATAAATCATTTCCTTTGATACCTTATATCTTCTTTCCAGCGCTATGATATAACCTACCCGTGCTACAGCTAAAAAATGCTGTAAATCATGTCGACAGAAGCCTCTTTTTTCTTCGGCTCTACTATTGTTTTCAAGATGATGATTATATTCATCATGGTTTAGTATTCTTTTGATTCTCTCCATATTGCTACCTCCTGATTCTTCCCTTTATACTACTATATCATTATTGAATAGAGTTTTGAAAGTAATCTTTCAGCACATCCTGTAGACTGTTCAAAAATTTTCAGCTTGGAGACGCAAAAACCCCAGCGACTGTAGCGTATACGCAATACGTAAAGGCGCTGGGGTTTTGAAGCAACGAAAAAGATGGAGGCTTTTCAATAGTCTAAAGCCAGTCAAAATATGAACTGGCTTTAGTAAATGACTTTTTTCTTAAATATTGATACCATAGAATATCTCTGTCATCTCTTTATTTAATTTTTCAAAGATCTCTCTCTTTTCCTCTTCAGATAAATCTTCTTCTCTAATCTCAAAAAGATAATTATCAAGATCTATATCCTTTATCTTCATTTTAGTATGAAAAATATTTGATTGATAAATATTCATATCAATAAGGCTATACTTTTTTATTGTATTATCTTCAACAAAATCCTGTATAGAGCTGATTTCATGGTCAATAAAATATTTTTCTCCTTCAATATCTCGAGTATATCCCCTAACTCTATAATCTATCGTAATGATATCGGAATCAAAGCAGCTTATTAGATAGTTTAGGGCATTTAGTGGAGAAATAGTACCGCATGTGGAGACATCAATATCCACTCTGAAGGTACTTATATTATTTTCAGGATGACTTTCAGGATACGTATGCACAGTTACATGGCTCTTATCTAAATGTCCTACTATATTTTCTCGGGTAGGTGTTAGCTCGCCACGATTGCAGGATGGATCTAGCACATATACAGGGACCTCTTCTTCAGAAATTAATAGAGTTACACTTGCTCCCTGGGGGTCATAGTCCTGTTTTGCAATATTTAACACACTGGCTCCTATACCTTCTGTAACATCCTTCAAGATCTTTGTAAGCCTTTCAGAATTATATTGCTCATCAATATATTCAATATACTTTTTTCGATCTTCTTTTGTTTTGGTATAACAAATGTCGTAAATATTGAAACTTAAAGATTTAGTTAGATTATTGAACCCATAGAGTTTTAATTTGTTATTCGTTAATTTTGCCAACCGTATTCCCCATTTCTAACTATATTCTCTATGTATTATACATCTTCTATTTATAAAGTCAAGTCTTGTCATTATTTTTCCAATGATTATATTGATTTTTTATAGCCATCATTATTTATCCTTTGCAATTGTGAAATATCTATTCTATAAATATTGCTCTCCTTTTTTTATATGTATAATCTCTAATTTTACATTGTTATGCATTTTATAGCATAATATCTTATTTAACCTGATTTTCCTACATTTTTCTTTGACTTTTCTGTAAAATGATGATAGCACAGCAGGCTAAATGTAAATCTATTATTCAATTACTAGTTTTAGGAAAGGAGGTGAATAAGTATGATACATCAGACAAAAGACCATCGATTACCATTTGAAGAAATTGAAAAAACCCGTAGACAGCTCCATCGATTGATTCAAACAAAAAAAGGCAATTTGTTAGACCCAGAAGTAATCACTTTAAGTAAGCATCTAGATAGCTTACTAACTGTAGCCCATAGAAAGAAAAAATAGTAGTTAAATAATACCATTGTTTAGCCTGCTGTGCTTAATCATCTATAGGTCAAATCCATAAAAAAACAAGCAAAGCATCTGCTTTTTTAGCAGATGCTTTTAGACTGTTGAAAAACCTCCATCTTCTTCGTTGCTTCAAAAACCCAGCACCTTTACGTATTACGTATACGCTGCAGTCGCTGGGTTTTCTTGCGCCTTGAATCTGAAGATTTTTGAACAGTCTAGAGGTTGTTGACCTTTTCAACAACCTCAAAGCATCTGCTTTTTTAGCAGATGCTTTGAGGTTGTGTTGATTATTATTTTATTGTCTATAGAAATATCCTCATAATTAATTGTTCTATTTATTTAGAAAACCAAATTTTTATTTCTCTCTCAGCTGTATCTACAGCATCAGAAGCATGAATTATATTTTTTGTCATGGTATTGGCAAAATCACCTCTTATTGTTCCTGGCATGGCTTTTCTAGGGTCTTTATCTCCTACCATTAACCTGATTACTTCTATAACGTTTTCACCTTCTACTACCATAGCCATGACAGGCCCTTCTAAGATAAAATCTACTAACTCTTGAAAATAAGGTCTTCCTTTATGCTCTGCATAATGCTCTTCTACAGTAGCTCTACTAGGTGTAGCCAGCTTTGCTTCTAAAAGAATAAAGCCTTTTTTTTCAAATCTGCTGATGATTTCACCCACTAAACCTCGCTGAACTCCATCACTCTTAATCATTACAAAAGACTGTTGCATACATAATCTCCCCCTGTTTTGTTAAATTATAAACATTAAAATAATAACGAATATTATATCAAATTTGCTTGCAATTTACAAAACAAAGATGTTGATTCAATAAAAAAGAACCGGTTTCTAGTTTTTAAAAACCGATTCTTAGCATATAGTTTTTACATTTTATGCAGATGTTATTATATCCAACTGTCTATAGTCATTTATTACTCTAATATAGTTAACTTCCGGATCATCTGTCCCTTGGACATAGAGGCCAGCCTTTTTTAGAGTCTCTATATATTCTATGATTTCGTCTGTAATAATCTCCCCTGGACAAAGGACTGGAATCCCTGGAGGATATGCTAATAAAAATTCTCCACTGATTTCTCCTACACTATCTTCTAACAAGATGGAAACTGTGCCACCATTGAAGGCATCTCTTGGAGATAAGACTCTCAATGGAATCTTGGGAATATCTACAATCTCAAGTTTTGTTCTATCGCTATTGCTATAAATTTTGCTTATTTCCTTTAAGGCTGCTATTAAAGTATCTACTTTTTCTTTCGTATCTCCTATGGAAAACACACAAAGCACATTATATAAATCCGACATTTCAGGCTGAACAAAGTATTTTTCAGCAAGAATTTTTTCCATCTCATGTCCGGTAATTCCAAGCTCTTTACAAGTGATGGTTATCTT
Organism: Natronincola peptidivorans; assembly: GCF_900111615.1. Lineage (GTDB taxonomy): Bacteria > Bacillota > Clostridia > Peptostreptococcales > Natronincolaceae > Natronincola_A > Natronincola_A peptidivorans. The sequence goes on from NZ_FOHU01000008.1 coordinate 69,328, forward strand.
CGTTGGGTCAAAATCATAAGCCCCTTCTTTCCCTACAATCTCTTCCCCAAAACAAAACAGCCCATTAATACTGTTGATTTCAGTCCTTGCGTATTTGGCTAAGGCTATTGCTTCACTTAAAATCTCTTGTCCCTCCGTTGCCATTTGCATCCTTGCAGCATCTAAGGAGGCTAAGAGAATATAGGATGGACTTGTGGTTTGCAGGAGGTTCATCATGGTTTTTACTCGATTTACATCAATCAATCCCTCTTTTATCTGCAGCATAGAGCTCTGGGTAAGGGAACCAATAATCTTATGGGTGCTCTGGGCACACATATCTGCACCAGCCTCCATAGCTGATATAGGGAGCTTATCATGAAAATGCAAATGAGGTCCATGGGCTTCATCTACAATCAGAGGTATGCCATAGCTATGGACAATATCTGCGATTCTTTCGATATCTGTGGAAACTCCATAGTAGGTTGGATTTATTATCAAAACCGCCTTTGCATCACTGTTCTGTTCTAGTGTTGTCTTTACTGTTTCAGGAGTAACATTAAGGGCAACTCCTATATTGTTATCAATTTCAGGCTGCATATAAACTGGCATAGCACCACTAAGTATGATACCAGCAGTAACTGATTTATGCACATTTCTTGGGAGGATAATTTTATCTCCAGCACCCACTACACTCATGATCATGGCTTGAATGGCTCCTGAGGTGCCATGAACACAAAACAAGGTATGATCCGCATTATTGGCATCAGCTGCTAAGGTCTGGGCTTCTTTAATGACTCCAGTTGGCTTATGCAAGCTATCTACCTGCTGGAACACTGTAACATCAATAGCCATCACATTTGTTCCTATAAAATCCTTGAATTTACTTACCATTCCCTGCCCTTTTTTGTGACCAGGTACATGAAAGGGAACCGTATCATTTTTTACATAATCCAACAGAGCATCCAATAACGGGGTTTGTGTTTGATCAAGTTTGTACATAAATCGACACCAGCCTTTCCTCATTTTGTTCAAGAAAAAAAACCCTTACTTCGTTGCATTAGTTTTGGGCTTTTGCAGAGCGCTAGACAGGCTTTTTATTTTTTAAATTCCATAAACAATTATAAGACAAATCCATCTAAAATACAATGTTTTTTCAAAGGTTTTGCATGGTATTCATTTCCCAATCATTCTTTTTAGCTGCTGAATAACTTCAGTAGCATCTTTTTCTGATTCTATCAATGTCGATATCCAACGATCTGTGGCACTTACTATATCTTCTTCTAGATCTGGTGTGTTAATTATATCTTTGGGATTATCTTTATTTCCTTGATCGATATTCCTTAGCATTCGAAGTATTGACATCATACTATAGTTTGCATTTCTTAAAATAGCAATAATTTTTAATCGTTTCATTTCATTGATACCATAGATTCTATACCTATTTTTTATATTCCTTGGAATTTCAATCAAACCATTTCTTTCCCAATTTCTAAGGACATCTATAGAAACCCCTAACTGTTTGGCGGCATCTAATCTATTCATATATGTACATGAATCCTCATCAAGCTCACCCTGAATCCATTGATTCACCAGAGTCAGTGCCTCCTCAGCTTTTTCCCTTTCATTTTGGATATGAGATAAATATGCATATGCTTTATTTAAAGCTTTCTTCAAATCTCCTTTTACCGCAGTTTTAATTATAGCAGTAGCCTTTTCCCTTATTTGACCTTCAACAAATTCACATCTTAACGCAGTTCTTGCAAGCCGCATCTGTTCTAGGTGCTCTTTGTTATATAATCGATAGCCATTTTTATCTCTTGGAACTGGCTGTAACAGTCCCCATTCTTCATATAGCCTTACTGTATTTGGATGAACACCTACTGCCTTTGCGATTTCTGAGGTTTTATAATGTTTCACTGGCTTACCTCCTAATATATGCACGATCAATCTCTTATCTACATAAATATTTGTATATTTATTTCATCATAATTCTAGAATTTCCTGCTATTCTTTCCCAATTTTTTTGACTTTGTTACAATGTATTCCCCAAACGAAAAGTTCCCTCAAATTTTCTCTGAGGGAACATAAAATCTACTACTCTTCTTATTAATAACCCATTATATCTTGATACATTCAATAAGGCCCTTCGTATACACCTCTGGAGCTGTAAACAAGCCCTCGTGATCGCAGTCTACTTCTACGATAGGATAATCTCCTAAGGACTTAAACATTCCAACAAATGCACCCGGAGGTACAGATACATCCTTGGTACAATATAGTAGGACTTTCGGTATATCTAAAGCTTGAAAATCTTTGGCATCAATAGGTGTTTCCATGATCACTAAAGGCTGAGTAACCAGCATGGCCATTAAAGCTTTAAAGCTTTCTTCACTAGCTTCAGTGGCAAGCATCCCCCGCACAAAGTTAGGATCAATAGGTATAGCACCAGTACCACTTTTTTTAGCTTCCTCCCTCATGACTGCCTTGATTTCCTCTGGAACAAAATCAAATTGAGCTTTGCCATCAGGTAAAATCCAAGCATTGTTGAAAATAACTTTTTCAACTTTATCCTTAGCTTTTGGAATGGCCATCTGCATTACATGTCCAGCACTTGAATGAGCCACCACAATTACTTTTTCCTCCTGCTGATTTAAGGTTTTTACTACATACTCTACATAGTCTCCATAGGTTACATCCTTGCTGTCATTTTCTCCATTTCCTGGAAGTGTTAGAGCTTCTACCTCATACCCCTCTTTTTCAAGTAGCTGTGAAACCTGATCCCAGCACTTGCCATTATGCCAAGCTCCGTGAATTAATACAATTTTACTCATTTACATTCCTCCCTTAAATAAATTGATCATGAATAAATAGATATCCTTCCCTCATGAGATTGCACATGACAGCTGCACTTTTTTCTTTCTTATGAAAATATTTCTCTGCTAATGCTGCTGTTGTTTTGGCTAGGTTACGGATAAATTCTTTTTCATTAGCCTCTGAAACCCATAAGGTAATAATGATAAAATCAGTGTTTCTGCCTATAAATACATCCGTTTTCTCATAATAATCTACGATAACATTCATTCTTTCAATGGGAATATCCATCTTCTGAGATAGCTGATAAGAAAAATCTTCTATATTTACCCGATGTTCTACCTTCCCTGTTCGAATATGAATACAAGGCATAAAATCCCCTCCTACCTTTTATGAAAGCAAGTTTCTTGCCAACTTAATCTTTAAATACTGCTAGCATTATCAACTGTTTCAGCTATCCTTCAAAACAAAGAAAAAGGAAAGGCTGTAAGAATTATTTACAGCCTTTCCTTTTGTAAAATTTATTTACGATTCGATCCCTTAGATTTTTCAATTTTTTTATACAAAGTAGGACGAGATATTCCTAGCCTTGCTGCAGTGCTGGACATATTATAGCCTTCCTCCTTTAGCACCCTATCGATAATCACCTCTTCTGCTATTTGTAATATATTTTTCTCCTTTGGAAGTGCTTGATTAAAAACTTCATTTAAATCTTTTTTTAACTTGGCTATTGTATAAGATTCTTTAATGCTAGAGGATAAAACTGATTCATCCATCATGCCATCTTCTGATAGCACCAAGGATCGCTCAATAATATTTATCAGTTCTCTCACATTTCCTGGCCAATGGTAAGCTTGAAGGTACTTGTAAAACTCATCTTCTATCTTTCTCACTTTGATACTGTTTTTTTGAGAAAAGGTTTTTATATAATAATCTATTATTGCTTTAATATCTTGCTTTCTATCTCTTAGGGGGGGAATCTTTAATTGAATAACATTGATTCTATAATACAAATCCTCTCTAAAATAACCTTTCTTTATTTCTACCTCTAGGTCCTTTTTTGATGCTGAAATCAACCTTATATCTATAGGCATCGGCTGGAATCCTCCAATTCTTGTGATGGAGGATGAAGACAATGCTCTTAGAATTTTTACTTGAAGTGACAAAGGCATACTTTCAACTTCATCTAAAAATAATGTACCCCCTGAAGCATATTCTAATAGTCCTTGTTTTCCACTTTTTGCAGCCCCCGTAAATGCCCCTGTCTCATAACCAAACAACTCACTTTCAATTAAATCTGTAGGAATAGCGCCACAGTTAATAGCTACAAAGGTCTGGTTTTTTCTCCTGCTTTTACTATGAATTGCTTGTGCAAAGACCTCTTTCCCACTGCCACTTTCACCATAGATCAGCACAGAAGAATCCACTGTGGCTGCTCTTTCTGCCATTCTTATTGTATTTTGAATAGCTTCCGATTCTCCTATAATATCACTGAAGGTAAAATAGATATCTTTTGGTTTCTTCTCTTTTCCTTCATTATTTTGAAGATTTTCTTTTTTCTTGGATGATACTCTTTTTAATATCAATGTTTCATAGAGCCTTGCTAGGCTATAAATAATATTTAGTGTATCATTGTTGACTGATGTGTGAAGAAAGGATGCATTCACTGTTCCCCCAATATGATTCTCTTCACAATAAAATGGTGCTGCTACACAGCTGAATTGATGAAAAATATATTTATAATGATCTTGTCCCACCACCATGAAGGGTTTGTTTTCTAGAATGGCTAAGCAAGTAGAATTAGTCCCAAGCTTTTCCTCTGAAGCATCTAAAAAATATCCTACCTGTGGATACAAATCATCAAAGGAATCATCATAATTAATGATATATTTTAGCTTAGCATTTTCATCATAGATGCTTATATTTAGCTTAAGATTTTCTACAATATTGCAAAACTCCCGATAAGGCATCTCATTGTACTCTGGAAGATATTTAAGGACATATTGATACTTTTTCTGAGGCTTCATGAGAAGATTTTGATCAAAATCATAAAGGGATACATTGGTTTTTTTACAGCGTTGCCAGGAGCTTAGGATATCCTTTTTTATAAGCTTTTGATCAAAATCTATCCCTTGCACAAAGGATTTCCACAGATTTTCATATGCCTCCATTGGATCACCTCCATTTTATTCCATATAAATCCATTATACTCATAAAGCTACTAATTGTAAAATTGTTTTACATCTGTCTGGTTGTTTTCATCACTATTATTCAGAAACAGCTACAAACCCGTAAAAAGTAACAGTAGCAAAATACAAAAAATTTATGTACAATAGAAGCAGACTTTTTTATGGGAATAGTGTTTCTCAAAAGAGAGTTTGATAATACCAGAAATGAGGATAACAAATGATTTCAACAATAAAGAAAGATAAGGAATTTAATAAAACCCTTTTTGCCGTTGCTATTCCCATCACCCTACAAAATCTAATTTCTTCCTCCCTTAATCTTGTGGATACTGTAATGATTGGTAGGATTGGAGAGATTGAGATTGCAGCGGTGGGACTGGCAAACCAGTTCTTTTTTGTGTTTATTCTTCTTCTATTTGGCCTTAACAGTGGGGCTTCTATTTTTATTGCTCAATTTTGGGGTAAAAAAGATGTAGCCAATATCCGAAGAGTATTGGGCATCGCTTTAGTTATTGGGGGAATTATTAGTAGTTTATTTGCAGGCTTTGCTTTATTTGCACCTCAAGGAGTCTTGAGATTGTTTACAAAAGATGTAGAGACAATAAAGCTAGGGAGTACTTATTTATCTTTGGTGGCAATAAGCTATTTAGCTACTGCCATAAGCTTTTCCTATTCCTTTGGCGCCAGAAGTATTGGTCAGGCTAAGCTTCCCATGATAATCAGTAGTATTTCCTTGGTGATGAATACCCTCCTAAACTATCTTTTTATCTTTGGTATAGGATTTATTCCATCTATGGGAATTAAGGGGGCAGCCTTAGCTACTTTATTGTCTAGAATCGCAGAGATGCTTCTCCTATTATGGATCATCTATTCTAAGGAGCATCCATTAGCAGGTAGGATAAATGAATTGCTGGATATATCGCAGAGTTTTCTGAAGAACTTTTTTAGAACTGCAACTCCAGTTATTTTGAATGAAGGACTTTGGGCTCTAGGCATGACTATGTATTTAGCTGCATATGCAAGAATAAGCACTGAGGCTGTTGCAGCAATTCACATTGCAAATACTATACAAAATCTTTTTATGGTGATTGCCTTTGGTATAGCTAATGCTTGTACTATAATGATTGGCAATGAGATTGGTGCTAATCAGCAGGATAATGCTGTATCCTATGCCAAAAGATTTTCTATAATAGGGGTAGTCATTGGAATTGTTATCGGAATTACTTTGCTGACACTGACTCCATTGGTGGTTTCCTTCTTCAATGTTTCAGAAGTTGTACGCCAGAGTGCTGCGAAAATATTGATGGTATTTTCTGTGGTAATGAGTGCTAAAGTCTTTAATACTATACTGATTGTTGGGATTCTAAGAGGTGGAGGAGACACTAAATATTCTTTGTTTTTAGAAATGGGAAGTGTTTGGCTGCTAGGTGTTCCTTTAGCCTTTATAGGTGCACTCATCTGGAAGATGCCCGTTTATTGGGTAGTAGCTCTAGTGTCCTTAGAGGAAATTCTTAAGGCCCTCATAGGTATTCCAAGGGTAATTTCTAAAAAATGGGTTCGTAATATTATTGAAGAAATGTAAAAAGCAAGCAAATAGGATGCTTGCTTTTTATACTCTAAAAAAATGAAAGCTGCTTGCTTCCATATCCTTCTTTATAACCCTTGATGATATCCTTCATTCTATAAAGGATACCTAGCCTTTGACATTCTCTTTCAAATAATGTCCACAAAGCTCTAGCTTTTTTAGAAGTGCATTGATAGGAGTTGCCATATTGCTTTATGTACTGATTTTTTATCCCTGGGAAAAGCTGATCTAGTTTTTGAAAATACCATTCTCTTTGATTTTGTCGCAGGGTTACACCAAAGGCAGGATATATGAACCTTGCGCCACTTTCATGGGCTAGACGAATAATTCCACTTATATTTTTTTCATTATCCTGCAAAAAGGGCAAAACTGGCATCAGTAATATTCCAGTAAAAATATCTTGCTGGGATAATTCTTTTACAGCTAAAAACCGTTCTGAAGAAATGGAAACATTCGGCTCTATCTTTTTACAAAGCTGGTCATCACAGGTAGTAATGGTGATTTTCACTAAAACTGGTGAATGCTGTTTGATTCTTGACAAAACATCTTTATCCCTGATAATTAGATGACTTTTTGTAGCGATGGAGACTCCAAACCCAAAGGTGTTGATATGCTCTAGGGCCTGTCTTGTCAGTTGCAGCTGCTTCTCAAAGGGATTGTATGGATCACTCATGGCACCTGTTGCAATTACGCCCTTTTTCCTTTTTGATTGAAGCTCTCGTCTAATGATTTCAATCGCTTTTTCCTTAGCCCTCACCTGGTCAAAGTTATCAATACGATAACATTCACTACGACTGTCACAATAAATACAACCATGACAGCAACCCTTATATATATTCATATTGTAATCTGAACCAAACCATTGAGAATTTTTGGTCTTTGTCACGATGGTTTTTGCTGGAATATACTCCATATTATAAACCCTTTGCCTCAAGTATTTTTATAAACTTCTTTTCTGATAATACCTCATGGGTAACTAATTCTCCATCATAAAAAAGACTGTAAGTGGTAAAGGGTGATGGTGCATTTTGTGCTTCTTCTTTTGATTGATATTTCATCTTAATAAAATCGATATCTCTTGCCTTGGCGATATCCTCAATCAAAGCAGCATATTTCTCAGTATGAGGACATTGATTTGAATAATAAAGTACCATAACCTTCTCTTGTATCTGTCCTTTTCGAACACATGCTTTAAATTTAGGTTTATCTGCATTTTTATCAAAGGGCAAATATAATAGCTCAAAATATGGGTTTGCTGCATCACAAACCTCAAAACCTTTTTTCTTTAGATAAGCTGCCTCCGATAAATAAGGCATTTTCTTTTTAGAAGATAGTACAACTAGACCTTTTTTCCTTTGACTTTTTGCATCCTCAATACATACTTCCAATAGTCTAGACCCATAACCTTTTCCCTTAAAGCTGCCAGAAACCCAAAAACAATTGATGAAGATATAATTATCTGCATCAATAGGACACCATGCATTCTCCGCAGGAGTATATTCGATAAACACTTTTCCCCGAGCATTAAGCTTTCTGAAAACAAGTCCCTCTTCAAACCTTTCCTTAAGCCACAATTTTTTTGAAGAAATACAGGATTCACCCTTTTTCTCAGTAATTGCACAGCAAATATGCTCAGCATCAATATTTGTATGATCAACCTTAATAATCTCCATATGCTTCCTCCTTCCTAAATAGCTTCTATAGAAAATCTTAGTACAGTTTTTAGTTTTTCAACGGCTGTCTTTCTTGGATCCGATAGGTATATTTCCCGATGGGTCTTGGATTTTCTTCTATAGCCGTTATCTTGACAATATTCTTCCATCTTGGCAAAGCTGGCTGGTTCATCATCATAGCTTCCAATATGCATCATTTGACAGCTAAGGCCATCTGTCACTTCCCCCAATATTATTCTCTCTAGAAATCCATTAGGCTTTTTCTTTTTACATATCTCCAAGAATTTTGTGAAAAACTCTTGGGTTAAAAAATCCGGCTGCCGTATCATAATGGTGTACTTATAGTTGCCTTTATCGTTGATGGACTTTGTCTTGTCAACCAAATCCCATATCCCCTCTAATGGAAAGACTGTATATTCATAATAATCCTTAGGAATTTCTTTTCCTTTATAGGACATTTTAACAGCATAGCTTAAGGAATACAGTGCAGCTGTAGCCTCTGCAAAATCCTCCCCATTAGGATCACCGGTGCCATGAATCATAGCATAGGACATAGCAGGTACATCAATGATTGTAGGTGCTTTTTTAGGTAGATATAATGCTTTATAATCCTTTTTATAATCTACTTTTTTATACATACCACTATTCTCTCCCTCTTCTCTTTTCTCTGATCATATCATAAATAACCTGACAGCTGTGTGTCATGTTTAGAAATATTTGACAAGAAAGCTGAGAAAGTAGAATAAGTATTATTATGAGGTGTAAATAAAATAGAAAAAGCAGGTGAATTATGAAAAAATACATCATTATCCCGATACTGTTTCTATTAGGAGCTCTCTCCATCAAAGGAATATTCTTTTTTAGGGAGACCACTATCGAAGAAACAATAACATACCAGAAGGAGTATGAAATAACCCTAAGACAAGATCTTTTTTCTCTAATGATGGCCTATCCAGAGTATATCATAGATATAGAAGTAGAAGAGGATCATCAGGTATATCTTGTACTGAAATCTGGTAATAGGATATTGTATGATGACAAGAAGGAGAAGACGCCCCTAGAGAAGATAGCAAATCCAGATCTTCAGGATATGATGGAGCAACAATATCTTCTAGGTCCTATTGATGAATTAATGCCCGAAGACTACAATCCTGGTAGAATAAGAGTTTATCCTCTATTGAAAGAGGTTTATGGGGGCAATCCAAGAGAAATCGAGGGCAACCTCATTGGGATACAGATTCATGCTGGCTACCATCGTTTCAATAGCAATAATGCTGCTGCCACATTCCTTAAAAAAGCTTTCACAGAGTTAAATTATCAGTCAAAAAACAATCCTGAGATTTGGTCCTATCTACATCCGATAGGAGGAACCTATAATTACCGCTATATTGCTAGAACCAATCGTTTAAGCTCCCATTCCTTTGGTATATCCATAGATTTAGCTATTCATCCAGCTGATTACTGGCAATGGGCTACAAAAACTCAGGCAGAGAAGCGTCTGGAAAACTATCCTCAAATCATCGTGGATATTATGGAGAGCAACTACTTTATCTGGGGTGGAAAATGGGGTCAGTTTGATATCATGCATTATGAGTATCGACCGGAGCTCATCAAAAAAGCAAAATATTTCTCTGAAAAACACAAAGACCTCTGGTACGAAAATCTTCCTGTAGAGGATTCTTTTGTATCAGAGGTAGTATGCTTGATAGAGGAAAGACTCTAGCTTTTTTGCCTTCAAGTATGTCTAGTAGATTTATAAATCTACTAGACATATTATAGATAAGCCCTTCTATGTTATATTATCATTTTGTTAAGGGGATAATCATCTCACCATTAGGCACTCTAATTCCATTCTCAATTCTATCTCCTCCTCCTTTAGGCATAGGAGACCCCTGTATGTCTCGGAAGAAGAGTGGCAATCCCTCTGCTAAAAGTAGTGTTTGATTAGGATTTTGTCTTTGATGATGTATATGCAAGTGAGGCTCACTGGTCATTCCTGAATTGCCGACTTGAGCTATTGGTGTCCCTTCTTCAATGAATTGGCCTTCCTGCACCAGGAGAGATTTATGTTTAAGATGTGCTAATATAAGATATGTGTCTGTATCTTCTACATGAATGAATATGTAATTACCAAGCAATGATTGAAATTTTTCTGATCCAGGTTCAATGTCTTCTTCATTATCATATGCCCCCACAACTGTTCCAGAAATAGGTGCCACCACTTCAACACCGTAAATACCATAATCCTCTAACCTTTTACTTTCTATCACTGCTGGCATAGCAAATAAATCATATGCCCATCTTTGAAAAGGCATCCAAGCATGATAATTGTCTTCTAATGTGTCTCCTCCCCATCCAACAATTACTGGTATATTAAATGGAGAACGAATACTAATCGATGGTTCAACTGAATATACATTATTAGGATAAGCAATCTGACCAATCCCAAAGAACCATCCGCTAGGCCATGCTGAGAATAATGAAATGATTAATAGTACAATCATCCATGCCCCAATAACACCTTTCCTAAATACTCTTATGAATACAATTATAATGCAAATTAAAGATGTAATACCTCCAACTACACCGAAGACCATTAACCCCCACCAACCAAATGGACCTATAACACCTCCATAGATCAGAACAATACTCCATAAAACTATAAGTATCCCTCCATAAAAAGCTGCTACATATTTACTACTGAGCTTCTTTAACACTTTCATTCCTCCTTTATTATAGATACTATAATTATAAAAGAGAAAACTTACAAAAAATAAAAGAAAGCCCTACAAATCACATAAGATTTCATTAGTATTTATCCTAAGTGAATTTTCATTGTAAGAAGCTTTCTTATTATTCTGTATGAAGGGTTTATTCGTGTTAATGTAAGACTATGTATGATATAGCTCCCTTTACGCTAATTAAATCATTCTCCACATTCAGCATGATACTGATGCTCATGACAGACGGATTCAGTGGATATAAGCTGACCTTGTAGGTATAGCTCAGCAGCATTTTTCGCTGAACCTTCAGCTCCAGTGATTACCTGTATCCCTTTTTCATTAAATATATCAATTGCACTACTTCCCATACCACCTGAAATAATGACATTCACTCCCTTATCCTTCAAGAAGTTGGGTAAAAAGCCAGGCTTATGTCCTGGGTTTAATATAGCCTCTTCCTTTATAATGCTATTGTTTTCTACTTCAAAAATATTAAAGCTTTCACAATGTCCGAAATGCTGGGCAACCGTTTCCTTTTCACTGGCTACTGCAATCTTCATTTTTTTCTCTACATCTTCTTCTAAGATTTTCACCATATTGTCAAACCAATCGCCTTCATAGAATTCAATCATTCCTCTATCACAGGCCACCGCAAGCTTAGGATCGATTGGTAGTTTAGCAAGCACATCAACATTATACTTCTGCGCAATTTGTTCGATATGACTCTCTCCAAAAATTTTATATTCCTTGTCACAATCAGGGCACTTAAAATAACCCATATTTTCTACTAACCCAATGATTGGAATATTCATCTTCTTCGCCATATTCACTGCCTTGGACACAATCATAGAAACTAGCTCTTGAGGAGAGGTGACGATAACAATTCCATCAACAGCGATGGACTGAAATACCGTTAGTGGTACATCCCCTGTTCCAGGAGGCATATCAATAAACATAAAATCTACATCACTCCAGATGACATCTGTCCAGAATTGCTTCACTGTACCAGCAATAAGAGGCCCCCTCCAAACTACAGGATCAGTATCATTTTCTAATAAGAGATTAATAGACATGATATCAATACCAGTTTGACTTCTAGCAGGATATATACCTAAGTCAGTTACTTCAGCTTTTTCATTTAACCCAAAAGCCTTCGGTATAGAAGGTCCTGTTACATCTGCATCGAGAATTGCAGTATGATATCCTCTTTTTCTTGTGGCAACAGCCAGCATAGAAGTAACCAATGATTTGCCTACTCCCCCTTTACCACTGACAATCCCTATTACTTTTTTTATTCTGCTGAGTTCATGGGGTTTTTCAGAAAAATCTACTTTTTGTTCTTTTTTTTCACTGTAGTCATCACTACAGCTGCTACAGGTTTGATTACAATTTTCACTCATTGTTTTTTTCTCTCCTTCATAATTATTCTGTTTTTTATGGAACTACTGTATTTTCAGTAGCTACAACACCTCTTCATATACCCTTCAAACTACTATTCATCTTTATTCATTAATATTTTTATGGTATTGTGATATACTTCTTCTGCAGCTTGTCCTGAAGGACAATCAGTATCAACAATACTTTTACCATTATTGATTGCCTTAACAGCATCAGGATCAAAGGGAATCCTACCAATGAAGGGCAGATTACTTTGATTGCAAAAGAGTTCTATTCTTTCTGTGTTTTTTATGTTGGTATCATACTTATTGACACATATTGCTATCTTTGTTTGAAATTGCTCAGCAGTTTTAATAATGCGCTCCATATCACTGATCCCTGATATCGATGGCTCAGCAACAATAAGGACCATATCTACACCGCTGAGGGATGCAATCACTGGACATCCAATACCAGGGGATCCATCAATGATGGCTAGTTCTGCATCTTGAGCGGCTAGTTTCATTTGTTTCTTTACTTCTGACACCAACATCCCAGAGGTGCCGCTTCCCATTTTAAGTTGAGCAGTAGAAAAGACTGTATCATTTATATATAACATTAATTCTCCTGCTTTTGCCGGCTGTAGAGTGACAGCATTTACTGGACAAATCCGCACACACACACCACAGCCCTCACAGCTATAATAATCAATTTTATAGTTTGCTTCCTTATTGATTGCATCAAAACGACAATTTTGTCTGCATAAATCACATTCTATACATAGATCTGTATTGATTTCTGCTTTTGGTAATCCATAATAATCAGACTTTTTTGCTTCCGATGGTTGATTCATAATTAAATGTAAATTAGGTGCATCTACATCACAATCTGCATATGCTTTTACCTTCGATAGTTTAATGAAGGCACTAGCAATGGTTGTTTTTCCTGTTCCACCCTTGCCGCTAAGGATTAATAGCTGTCGCATGCTGCAGCACCTCCTTAACTACAGTATCAAGGAGTGAGACGAAGAAAGCCTTATATTTTTCATCTTTTCTAGCTGCTATAAGTGCATTTGTATTGAGCATACCAAGTTGGTTGTCAAAGGGAATCTTACCCAAAACCTTTATGTCCCTTTCTATAGAGAATCTTTCAGCAGGATTTTTTCCCTCCAAGCACTTGTTCAGCACCACACCATGGGGTTTATCAAACAGCTTTACTAGCTCATACACCATATCAAGATTATGAACACCAAATACAGTAGGCTCAGCAACCAAAATACAGTAATCTGCATCCTGAATACTTTCCATGACAATACAGGCGCTACCAGGAGGACAATCAATAAAGGTAAAGCTTTTTAGTGGAAGGCTGCTGTCATGTAAAAGATTTTTTATTATTGGAACACCTGAAGCTTCACCAGTATTTAAGATCCCTGTGATAATTGTAACATCTTCCGAAATACCTTTTTGGATTTCGCCGATGACCTTTCTCTTTTCCTGCAAAGCCTTTTCAGGACAAAACAATACACAACCACCACAGGAATGACAAACTTCATCAAAGACTACCAGCTTATTGTTAATATAAGCCAATGCATTAAATTTACAAAACTCAACACATTCACGACATCCACTGCAAAGATTTTCACTAACAAAAGGAATCTTAATACTTACTTGCTTTGATATAACGTCAACAGGCTTAAAGAAAAGATACCCATTGGGCTCTTCAACATCGCAGTCAATATAGATAGCATCTTTTGCTGCTGCAGCTAGATTTACTGAAATCAGTGTCTTACCTGTACCTCCTTTGCCGCTTAGGACGGCAATCTTCATATTATCTACCTCCAACACCATGGAATCCCGCATGGATATCTTCCAATAAAGCTAGTTTTCCATCATTGAATGCATTAATATTATCCATGATAGAATTATTCATGGTCTTATACATTTTGATTTCAGCTGCTGATATTACCTCTGCAGCATTTTTTCCACACCGAGGAGCAAGCAAAGCATCGACCTTCTGATCTACGATTGCTTGTGCAGCTTTAATACCTGCACCACCTTGACTATTTGCTGCATGATTGGCTAAGAAAGTGCTTTCCTTTGATTCAGTATCAAAAATAAGAAAATATGGTGTACGACCAAAGGATATGCAAACATCGGTCTCCATGTTTTTGTCATCAACAGGTAGTACAATTTTCATTGGAATTCCTCCTTATATAATTTTTGTTGCTTTATCAATATTGGTTATCTACTTTTGCTCTCATTCTCCAAGTGGCCTTGTCTCATCCTATGTCTGACACATCTGCCACATCCATACATGGGCTCACCTTCTTCACAAAGCTTATAATCTCCCCCTTGTATTTTAAGGATCTTTCCATTTACCAAGGCCTCTGCAAGCTTTTTCCGAGCATCATTGTAAATCCTCTGCACAGTTGTACGAGCAACACTCATTCTTTCAGCACATTCTTCTTGTGTTAATCCCTCTAAGTCTATAAGACGTATGGCTTCATATTCTTCAACCGTCATGATTATTTCACCATCTAAATTAGACACATTGAGGGGTCCAAACATGTTACTCCCCGGCAAGCAACATACTCTTCTCCATTTCCTAGGTCTCGGCATAATTTATTCACCCCATATTAGTAATCTACGCATCAAGAGCTATGTCCTTATTCCTTTTCATCCCTTGATAAGCAATCCAGCTGTATGCTTATATCCTCTAGTCTTCTTTTCATCAATTCTTTTTGTTGTTCAAGCAATTCTTTTGATGTGGTGGGTGTAATAAAATTTCCAGCTAAGCCTCTTCTCATGCCTCCTCTACAACCAAAACCTAATCCATAGTCAGCTCTGGTACTATTCATTCCATAACAAATTCCTAGGCCTCTTCCAATCCCTCTTCCCCATGTCACTGGGCCAGTTCCATCTCTTCCAGGCATCTATATCACCTCCTTATCAGTTTTGGGCATATGTTCTTTATATTTTTATCATACCATGTTTTGAACATATGTCAATAATATTTTTAACAAATTTTGTATTTTTTATGAATTCAATAGTTGGCAAAAACCTGTTAATTATTTTATCTGCATTTTGGTAATTCTTAACAACTATGCAAGCCATTGTTGACAATTAAATCCAATAAATGTAGGCTATAAATAACAACATTTGGTATCCATATATTTATAAGAGGAGGATGAAAAATCGTGGGGAAGCATAAAAGAATCATTAGTCTTATATTCATAGCTATGTTTATATGTACAAGTGCATCATTTGTAAATGGAAACACAGTAACACGATTTAATGACGTCCCTAATGATCATTGGGCAAATGAGGCTGTTCATGAACTGCGTTTGTTAGGGATTACCAACGGCATTGGCGAGAACCAGTTTGGTATGGGTTATACAATCAGTAGGAATGAATTTGTTACCTTTTTAGTAAAGCTTATGGGATGGGAATTAGTTAAGCCAGAGGAAGGCAGCTTTGCTGATAATAGGGATGCAACCAAGTGGTATTATGCACCAGTAGAAACAGCTGTTAAGCATGGTGCTATCTCCCTTGATTCAAACCTCTTCAGAGGGGAAGAGCCTATCACCCGGGAGGAAATGGCGGTAATGATTGTACGGGCTTTAGGCTACGAAACTCTGGCAAATCAGTTGGATTATCTAGGAAGTCCTTTTAATGATGTTTCTCAAAACACAGGATACATAACCGTGGCCAGAGACTTCGGCATTATTTCTGGAGTAGGGAACAATTTATTTGCCCCTCGTAACACCGCTAGGAGAGAAGAAGCAGCAGTCATGATGATGCGGATGCATGAAAAGCTCAATGGTTCTATTGATGAGTTACATGCTTTTTATGCTATACAGTCCTCCCATCAATCCTATATGATGCCCTCTCTTGACTCTGTAAGCTTTGGCTGGAGCCGTTTGGAGTATGATGCTACAGACAATAAGGTTGTGCTGAATACTACAAGAAGCAATGACAATGAGTACGGAATACCTGCTGGGTTCTCACAGCCCTTAAACCTAGCTAAGGAGAATAATGTTTCTACACAGCTAATGGTCTTTGCAGAAAATAACACCTTGATTAACACTGATACAAAAACCAATATGCCTTTGGTTGAATACATAATAACCAATCCCGAAATACGTAGAGAAGTAATTGCTGCCATAATATCTCAGATTACTTCTACAACAGTAGATGGAGCCCAAGCTTCCTTTAATGGTGTTGTGATTGATTTTGAAAATATGAGGGGCAATCTATTAAAGCAGTCCTTTAATGTCTTCTTATCAGAGTTAAGACAGGAGCTTACTAAGACAAATAAATCACTTTATGTTGCTGTCCACCCTGCAAGACGCTCTGGTCAAGCCTACTATGATGGTTATGACTTTAGAGCTATCGGAGAGCTGGCTGATAAGGTGATTTTAATGGCTCATGATTACAATGCAAAACAATTGACTGACACAGAAATGCAAAGTGGATATGCTACAACTCCTCTGGCGCCTATTGATGAAATCTACTATGCTTTAAGAACAATTACTGACAAGACAACTGGGGTGCAAGACCTAAATAGAATATGGCTACAGCTTTCCTTTGATTCAGCACAATGGAAGCTTAAGGACGGAAGGGTTATCAATAAATATCCCTTTACCCCCAGCTATGAAGCCATACAACAAAGGCTTCTCATGGATGGCGTTACAATAAACTATTCCAACAGAAGTCATAGCCCCTACGCAACCTTTTTTGACAGCAGGGATGAAACCAATAATGTTCTATGGTATGAGGATGCAAGAAGCATCCAAGCAAAAATAGACCTAGCAAAAATGTTTGGCCTACAAGGTATTTCTCTATGGCGATTGGGAAACATACCTGATTATAAAGAAACTTCATCAACAGAAGTATATCTTGATATTTGGCATCAGATACTAAATAACACTAAATAATTAGGGATAAATTTAGCGTAAAGCCAGCAAGCTATTGTTGATGATTCCCTATGTAGGAAAGGAGTGAGTTGATGAGAAATATCAGGTTAATCATAGAGTATGACGGCAGTAGATATAGTGGTTGGCAGAGACTAAAAAACTCTAGTGAGACTATTCAGGGTAAATTAGAAAATGTTCTCAGTGAGATGGTAGCCACACCTATAGAGATTATTGGATCTGGACGAACTGATGCAGGTGTTCATGCTAGAGGCCAAGTAGCTAATTTTCATACAAAGTCTCCTATGTCCATTAGAGAAATCCACAAATATATGAATCATTATCTGCCACAGGATATTGTGGTAAAGGAAGTGAAAGAGGTATCTGAGAGATTCCATAGCCGTTATAATGTCAAAAGTAAAAGATATGTATATTATATCTGGAATCATTGGATACCATCAGCCTTCCAACGTAAATATAGCTACCACCTTGTAGAAAAACTAGACATTGGAATCATGAAGGAGGCAGCAGCAAAGCTGGTAGGTACCCATGATTTTATTGGCTTTTCTTCTGTAAAAAAGACAAACAAATCTACTACTCGGCATATTGAGGAAATCACCATCAATAAAGAAGGCAATATGCTAGTATTCACCTTCACTGGAGATGGTTTTCTGTACAATATGGTTCGTATCATGATGGGCACCTTAGTTAAAATAGGTTTAAAACAGATGGATGTTTCTTATATAGATGAAATTTTCGAAAGCAAAACTAGAGCGAATGCTGGTGAGACTCTCCCACCACAGGGTTTGTTTTTAGAAGAGGTATATTACTAAGAGATCTCTTTATAGTATTTTTGTAAACATCCTCTATTTATAGTTAAGATAGAGGATGTTCACTTGAAAAATAACTTAAAACAACTTTAGGTCAATGGCGGTAACAACTATTGATTAAATTAAGTTATATGACTTTAGCAATAATTGGTTATGTCTTTTCCCATGTTTTTTTTCATATAAACTATGTAGAAATAGCCCCTCTGTTAAGCATTTCTTTAACAGCCTTTACATCTAGGTTTGTAGTTTTCAATTTGATTTTTTCTATATTTGTAGTAATTACCATAGTGCTTTTACCATCTTTATAGGATTCATCCAAATAACCAGAATCACTGGTTATTTTTACTTTCTGTATGCTTTGGTTTTCGATATAAAAATTCCCTCGTGTTTCATGGAGAATCTCTTCTGGCTTCATAGACCTATATACCTCCATGATTCTACGACGGGACATCATAGCCTCCATGCTACGGTGGAAGTATCCCTTCCCTTCAGCTTTAGCCTGCTGTATAGCTTGCTGAGCTACCTCCTTAGCCCTAGCAGGTGCCAGCTGTACAAATAGTATTCTTGTATTTGTCACTACCAAGGTATATATAGTTGAAGAAAATAATCCAGTTTTTTTCTTCATTTCAGGAATAAATCCTATTATCCGCTCCTCTTCATTAACTATATTCTCCATAAAGCCGTTCTTATGATCCAACATCATGATCCTCCCTTGCCTCATTTTTCATATACTGAGTTCAGACAGCTGCTGTCATGTTACCCATTGCCTTGATACTATTATAGTCCTATTCCTTACTTTCTAAATCACACAAAAAGGGTGGTTTTTGTAAAAAGCTTATCCCACCCAAAAAGGGTAGTTGTCCAATACAAGACTAAAAGCTCCTTTTATGAAGCTTTGTCCCTCTGATTCTATGGAGTTTTTACTTTTTTTAGTAGTCAGAAAAAAAGCGTACGTATTAAAGTAATAGATTAGCATTTTAAAAACCATGCCACTACAGCATGGTCTATTTTTGAGGGTAAAGAAAAACCCCCAGTTCCTTAAGAGCTTGATTGTTCTTAAGCTTTGCTGGGGGATTCTTTCAATAAGTTAATAAGTTAAGTGCCTGGCACCGGTTTAATCATTTACCGTCACAGTGACCTCATCAATCTTGGTTGTATCTGCAATGGATGTGACTTTAATATCTGTTGTACCTGCTGCTACTGCTGTTATTAAACCATTTGTATCTACTGTCGCTACAGTTTCGTTACTGGACTCCCAAGTCACCATTTGATTAGTGGCATTGGCTGGGAAAAACACCTCCAGCATTTGTAGTGTATCTCCAACTGATATCGTATCTTGGCCACCTTCCCCTGATAGGGATATGTCTTGAACTGGAATTGTTACTCCAGGTTCGATAGAAAAGGCTCTTATGGCTCGAGCATTAATATCTTTATTTTTATCATAGTTTATAGAATTTGCTGTGTTTGTCATTCCTAGCATTCCTGCCATATTGTCTGCCCAAAATCCACTACCCTCAGAAGAACTCCAGTAATTATTACCTGTGTTAAAACCATAATCTTGATATAATTCGTCATAAATCGCTATTAGCTCATCTATTGAAGGAAGAAACCAGTCTTTATATCCTCCCCACTCTAGATAATAAGATAATTGTGCTGCTTTATTTGTTTCCCCATCAATATTTAGCCAGCTTGTAACAATGCTAGTATTCATAGCACCTGTGCCTATAGCGGAGTCTGTTCCTCCAATTGTATTTCCATATGCACCCCATTCAACTTGCCATTGGGTGGATGCAGGAGCGGCCTCTAAATATCTCCATCCATCGGCATCGTTACCTTTATCATAGAATATGATACCGCCTGCTGGTCCAGTCTCACCAATCTCATATGCTGCCCTTTTCCAAAGCCCATCCTGTGTTGCCGCATAGTATTTTGCAGCTCCATGAGAGTTATAGCAGTCACGGAAGTTGTTATCAGACCCTAGCATATTGTCTTGAATATTAATATCTGATCCTACAATTATATCAGTGATGTTATTATCTGCAAAAGCATTGTTTTCTATATTTTCTACACTATTTGGAATTATTATTTTTGTAAGGTCTTTGTCTTTAAAGGCTTCTGCACCGATATTCTTCACATAAACCCCATTAATAGCATGTGGTATCACCACTTCTGAACCACCATTCTTATCATAATCTGTGATGGTACCGGTAGAACTATCAAATGTGAAATATACATCTGGTGTTGCTTTATACCATTTTTTTAATGAGCCACTGGTAATGTACTTCCCAGCTCCTTCTGTCTCATAAACATCTCTAAAGTTATTAGTGCCATCTAATAAAGAGTTCCCTATAGTTACACCTGAACCTATTGTAATACCATAAATATTATTATCCCTTAAGGCACTAGCACTAATGCTTTCTAAACTATTTGGTAATTTTATACTGGTTAATTGGTTTTCTCTAAAAGCGCTCATCCAAATCGCTTCGATGGTATCAGGAAGCACAACACTAGTAAGTGATTTATAACTAAATGCATCTCCTCCAATAATAGTTACATCATACCCATTTATTGTAGATGGGATCATAACATCCAGTCCGCCTGCATTATCATAGCCTGTGATTCTGCCTGTTGAGCTGATAAATGTGAAATATTGTTCAGGTGTTGTTTCTGCATATAGACCTTGTTGTTTTGCATTATTAAATGCTGTTGTTGCTGTTGCTAAAGCAGTTAATGCATCATCAACTTCTTGTTGGGTTGCACTGGCATCATTGGCTACACCTTCAGCTGTGGCAATGGCTGTTTCGTATGCTGTCATTACTTCCTGTGTAACCCACTGGTCAGTTGTTGGTACATCTGAGCCATCTGTGCTTACTGTTACTGTTCCTTTATTTGTTTCTGCATCTGCTATGGCTCCAACTAATGCTGTTTTATTTACTGGGGAACCAGGATCTACCACTGCAACATCTGCTGTTAGCTGCTGCGTGCTTATTACTAAAGCATCTGCATCTAAGGTAATTGTTCCTACTCCTGGATTCGCTAGATTTCCATATACTTCTGCTGTTACTGTGGTACTATTGGTTCTAGCTACTGTACCTATGTTCATTCCTTGGAATACACCACCTAGTGAAACATCATTTGCATAAACTGTATTTACAACCGTATCATTTGCTATTGTTAATGTGAAGGTTTCATCAAAGTTATTATCTATAGTTACTTGTGATGGCGATACAGTCATTTTTGGTTTTGTTGTTTCATCCACTGTATAAGAAAATGTTGCAACTGAACTATTGTTCATACCACTCTTAGCACCAATAGCTTTTATCGTTGTGGCTGCGTTTATGGTAATAGGGTTGGTATATTGGTTGCTACTGGTTGTTGGGGTGCTGCCATCTAAGGTGTAATAGATTGTTGCACCTGTTGTTGCTGTGCTTAAAGTAACGCTTGTTCCCATCGCCGCTTTACCTGCTGATGGTGTAGCAGTAATCCCACTTACAGAAGCTGTTGAGCTGCCAGATGAACCACCAGAGCCACCTGAGCTTCTAGGCTGTAGGTTCTCTGGCAGGTTCACCTTGTATTCTGAATCCTCCGCTCCTGCCCCTAAAGCTCTAATTATTCTTCCTTCATTGGTGACATTTGTTGTTGTATTAACATCTAGTAAATCTATTACCGTTTCTTTTGAAGTGGTGACTTTGGTGTCTTTTATTTCCTTGTATACGATTAGCTTTTTAATGGTAGTATCTTCTTGTGTGGTAAGACTGATACTATCTGACATAATAGTAACTTCTTCATAATCACCCTGTAAAATCACTTCATTACCTGCTGTTTCTGGGTAGATCATTAGGGATGTAATCCCTGTACCGACTGCAAGAATTCGTATTCCACTTCTGGCTTTTTGGATAATGATTCGATTGTATCTCCCATCGTTGATATAAATACTATCCATACCTCCACCTCTGATGTATGTGTCTCCTTCTACGGTAACATTGTTTAAGTATACTTCTCCATCCCCTACTTCCTCTGCTATGATGAGGTCTCCCTTGATGACTATGTTTTGCAGGGTAACTCCATCTGCCTTGATATAAACATCTCCATCAAATGCTTCTGTGTCTGTTTCAGGACCATAGATTCCAGCTTTGTCTATGATTCCCGTGAATTCTTCTTTTTCTTCAGATATTTTTTTTCTATCCATCATGGCCTTATTTAGCACTACTAAGGCCTCTGCCCTTGTTATGGGATTAGCTGCTTTAAAGCTGCCATCTGGATAACCCCTCATATAGCCTGCCTCTACAGCAGCACCTACATAACCTCTACTCCAGCTAGGTATACTGGATGTATCAGTGAAGTCCTCTGCTGCATTGGGGTCTCGGATTAAATCCATGAGCTTTGTTAAGACAACTGCTGTCTCCTGTCGACTGATTTGGTTGCCAGGCCCCATTCTGCCATCTGGGTATCCACTGATATAGCCTGCTGCTATGGCTCTCTTTATTGATGCAGCAAACCAGTCTCCTTCCTTTACATCATTAAAGGATATGGTTGTTTCTTCAGTAAATTCAAAGGCTTTATTGGTCAATGCAATAAATTCAGCCCTTGTTATGGGGTTATTGGGTCGAAAGCTGCCATCGGGATAGCCACTGGCTAAGCCTTCCTCTATCCATTTGTTAATAACCGCTCCGGCCCAGTGCCCCTCTAGATCATTTGTTTCACCAAAGACTGCTAGAGGCATCATGGTGATTAGCATCAATAAACTAATCAGCAGGGCTGTTTTTTTCTTCCATTGAATCTTTCCTCGCATCTTATTTCCTCCCTATCCTATATTTCAATCCTACAGTATGATTTTTTATGTAAGTCTGGAGTCTCCCCTAAAAAACATGGCATCGGTTTAATTCCTAGTATCCTGCTAGTAATATTGCTGGGAAAAGTTGATAAATACTTGTTATAACTCATCACTTTATCATCATATAGTTTGTAGTAGCTCTTAACTTTTTGATTTAGCTCCTTCAATTGATTTTGTAGTTGAGTAAAATCCTTCTTAATACTACATTCTTCATGGTTTCCGCTGTTTTGCAAAAGCCTTTCTAATCCACAACTGATTTCTAGGGAGGATTTCATCACTTCCTCGGTTGTTGTCGCATTGATAAAATCATGTTCTGCCTCCATGATTTGACTAAGCAATTCTTTTTCTTGCATATCATAGCTAGAAATTGTTTTTACATACTTCAGCATTAAATCAGTTCTAATTTTTAGCTGTAAATAGATTAATTGTAGATAAATAATTCTCCAACTGTTCTCTACCTCAGTTTTTTTGTTAATGATATTGTTATAAAAGTATAGAGTCCAGCTGGCTATGATAATAATGCTGATAAAAATTCCTCCAATCATTGTCTGGTACATAGTCTAACCACCTTACTTATGGCTTGGGGTACCTAGTTGAAAAACTCTGTATTTGATTAAATCAGCTACTCATAAGTCTCTCATGATTTTCACCCCCTCTTTGCATGAATTATCTTGTGATGTCATATCATTATAGCTTTATTTCCTCTATCAAAAATCACACAAAAGGGGTGGTTTTTGACAAAAAACGACCCCACACAAAAAGGGTAGGTAGGTATTTTTCAAAAAAGTAAAAAGCCCAAGGCTTCATACCTGGGCATTTAGACTGGTTTCTCTTCTTCCTCTGAAAAGATTTTGATTAATTCCATCTTGCTATTGATATTTAATTTTTGATAGATATTTTTCACATGATATTTCATGGTATTTTCACTTATGTAAAGATTTTCTGCTATACCTTTATAGGTGTAACCCTTAAGTAGAAAATCTACAATTTCTATTTCTCGATCTGTTAGCTGTTTTTTTATCTTGAAGTCTGTCATGGCTATTTCTTGCTGGTTATCCTCCATATTTACAAACTGAAAGAGGAATTCATGTCCTTTAAGGAGCTTTGTAAGCTGCATATGCAGTATAGGCAGGAGGGTCATAATAGCAAAAATAATAATTAAAGCAATAAGAGAGGCTGTAAAATATCCTTTTTCTATGTAAACCAAATTGCTTCCGATAAAACCTCCAATGCTAATACCTAATACATTCATGGATAGTCCTATTCCCAGTACCTTTGCCGGATTTTCACTATAGTCAAAAAATTCTCCCAAAATGCTCCACCAAAATAGGTCAAATACCCCTAAGGCCGACATCATTAAGGTATTGATAATAAGATAGCTTAAAACAGACTTATCTAACACCATAAAGGATATATAGGATAGTCCTATCATAGTGAGGGCAATGTATAAAATATAAGCTTGATTTATTTGATTTTTAAAATGCTTAAGAAGGAATAGTATGATGATATAGGGTACTGCCCAATAATAACTGGTCAATAATTGGTGATGGGCAAAGGCTGGTATAACTACCTGATACATTAGCCCCGAAGTTATGGTGATAACTAATATAAATAAACATAGGGTTGCTAATGGTCTTGTGCTGTTGGGTATCCTTTGAGGTGTTTTTTCTAAATGTGCTTTATGAAAGAGTCTATCTTCTGAGTAAGCCTCAAGTCTAAAGGTTAAGAATAATCCTACTGCCAAAGCCATGATGGCTATCGTTAATCCCCAGAATGCTGAAACATTTACAGCAATGCCATTGATAAAAATCATCAATACATTTGAGTAGATCAAAACATCTGCTGCTGTTTTAAATCTTTGTTCTTTTTTTGAATAGGCTTTAAAGTAGAACCCCCAGCTGGCCACAAAGATACCCGCAAAAAAAGATATGGCAGTAATAGAGATATACCACAGTATAGACAAAGGCAGAAAGAAAATAAGACTTCCTAATATACATACAACAGTAGATGTAATCATTGCCATTTTGGCAGTAACTTGCTTTTTAATAAAATACCAACTGGTGATTAATCCAATAAAATGTGCCAAAATAGCTATGGTATTATGATGGATCCCTACTCTATCTGTATTTTCCATAAGGTTGTAAAGAACTTGCCCCTCAAAAGGAACAGACAATAACCACCCAGATACAAGTGAAAAGCTTATGATGGACAGTTTTCGCTGATCCTTTTCTAATTCTGCCATAAATACACCCATTATTAATAGTCCTCCATACTAGTATTAAAGCTCTCAAAAGAATTCTATGATAATAAATATCAATCATAAAAAAGAAGCTGTGAAAAATATTACACTTTGTGGTTATATTTTACAGTATTCTCTTGTACTTGTCTAGTGCTAAAGGCCTATGCAAAATAAGCTGTTGTGCTAGTTAAACTCTTTAAATATAAGAATCCTGTTATCAACTAACAGAACAGCTTAGCAGTAGTAATTGTATCTCTTTCAAGCTCTTCTAGATATTGATAAGCCTCTTTTGCAGTTTTCCCACACATTTCTTCAGAAGGCTTTAAGTTAATACATACAGCTGGTCTTTCTTGTTTCCCAAACAGCTTACATTTATTATCATTTGTTAACTGGATACACCTAACTCCTGCCGGCTTACCATTGGGCATGCCCGGTATGGGAGAGGATATCGACGGTGCAATACAACAGGCTGCACATCCTAATCTGCATTTCATATATATTTCTCCTCCTATTCTACATAATAATATCATATATAGAATGATGTTATAAGGTGATTTAAATAGCTTTAAATGATATCAAAAAGAGAGGAATCTTTTCTTTTAAAAGATTCCTCTTGTGTTCTTCCTCTACTCTTCAGTATTCATGAGTATTAAAAACAGTTTCAACTATTACTATATTCCTTCATTAAAGATAGGAATAAAATCAAAGGAAATTATATGTTTAAGGTTTTTATCCATTCTAGAGCTTGTTCTTCAGAACTAAAGTGGTTAGTAACCAATTCATTTACATTAGCCTCATTTTGATGACGCTGAGCCTGAGCTTTAATAGCAACAGCTTTTTCTACAATAAATGCAATTGCAACGCCCCCTGCCTTTTCAACCTCCTCATGAAACTTAGACAGTACTTCAGATACCTCAGGATCAAGAACAGGGGCCATCTTTGTAATATCTGGCATAAAAGCCCACTTGCCGTTAAAAGTTTTCCCTTTACTAACTACATCCTTAATATTGTTTAGTACATCCGTTTTAGTAAAACTGCCATTAGCAACAGATTTGACAACCTTTCTACCTGGAACAACTGAAATAACATACTTCGCTTTATTATCCATTCTTTCTACCTCCTCATTTCTTATTTTTTAAGCTGATTGTTAGGTCAACTAAAGCGTGTTCAATATCATTTTTAATTCTTCTGATGAGCTTATGAGGTTAGCTGTTAGGTCACTCATATCTTTATCATCAGCATTTTGTTGTTTAATTAATTTAGAAACCTTATGGGTACTTGAAAGAGTTTCATCTGCAATCATAACAAGGGAGTATCCAGTTTCACTTACTTTTTCACTAGAAATACAGGCTTTTTGGACTAGATCATTACTATCATTTAGTTGTGTTTTTACTTTTTGGTTATCCTCTACAATTGTGTTAAAAGTATCTCTAGTGTTTTGGATGCTGTCAATGCTTTTTTCAATCAACTCTTTGCTATGCCCCATAGAATTAACTGCTTCCTGAGAGTTGTTTTGAATTTCTTTAATTAAAGAAGATATCTCCTCTGTAGCCTTCTTGGATTCAATTGCAAGTTTTCCTACTTCGTCAGCAACCACTGCAAATCCACGCCCAGACTCCCCTGCTCTTGCAGCTTCAATTGCTGCATTTAAAGCTAGTAAATTTGTTTGACCTGCAATACTATCTATTGATTTAGTTATGTTATTAATTTCCAGTATTTTTTCATTCAAGTTTAAAATAATTACATCCGTATCAGCTATTTTGTTTAAAATGAATTTAATTTCATTTACACTGTTTTCAATCATAGTATTTCCATGCTGAGCAGACTCAAGAGTATCTGATGCAAGTTTAGCAACCATATGTTGACTCTCCATTACTTTGTTTATGTCTTCCGACATTTCAGTAGCAGTTCCATTTATGCTGTCTATTTCTAAGAACTGATTATTAATTCTCTGAGTCATATCCTGCATATAATCTGTTGTGTTTTGAATAGTTTCTGCTTTTTTATCCATCAGTGACTTTAACTGCAGACTAAGGTCATTGATCTGTTGAATATTATTTGAATAACGGGTGAATACTTCATTACTATTTTCCTCTAAGAGATTTAATGATTGATGATTGGAATTATCCGAAGAAGCTGCTAACTCACCTATACTAGTACCACCATTCTTTTTATCATTTAGCTGGGACGATGACGGACTATTCTGTAATAATTTCTTAACAAAAATAACCGTCAGAATTAAAGAAAGCATAGCAACACCTGAAGTCATTCTTAACCGTTTATCCATATCTGCTAAGAAAAATATTATTACATTTGAAAATAAAGTGATTCCATAGAATGACACCAATAAATGATTTGTAATAGATATTTTTGTATTGGAGTTTGAGGAATTCATAAAAACACCCTCCTTCATTTAGATTTAACTACTATAATACTTACTTATTGCAAATAAAGTAGTGCTTCTTTTTTTATAGCTATAGCAATATGAATATATTTGATATAATTCGACATGAGAACGTAAATTCCTTCAATTAATTCTATTTATTGGAAATATTTATTATAATGAGACCATGACACTATTTAGAAAAACCCAACTTGATTTTCCTAGATAGTTCCATGTTTTCACTATATTTTTCTCACTGAAATAATTGTATTAAAAGGCTAGCTGCATGAGAATAATTTGCAAGCTCTACTCTCAATAAAAAAAGAATGGATATAGAGGCTTAAATAGCCAATAATCTATCCATTCTTTCTCTATTTTGAAATTTTTAAACTGAGATACCTGGAAATTATTCTCCCAATACCAGTCTTTGCAGCTCTAAAGGCTCTATATATCTTCCATCCTTATAGGCACGCATATTTCCACCTGAGATTTCATCGATTAGAATAATTTCTCCAGTCTCTTTTCCTCTACCAAACTCAAATTTTATATCATACAGTTCTATTTCTTTTGCAGCTAATTCTTCCTTCACTATGTTTCCAATTCTTTTCGTAAGCTCTTTTAATTCCTTGTATTCTTTACTCGACAGGATTCCCAACATATCAAGGGCATCCTCTGTAATAGGAGGATCTTGACGAGTATCATCCTTAAGAGTCACTTCCACAAATGCTTCTAATGGTTGTCCCTCAACAGCATATTGGCCATAACGACGAAGAAAACTCCCAACTGCTCTATATCGACAAATAACCTCCAGACCATTTCCAAATACACTAGCTGGTCTTACCTTCATACTTGTTTCTTCAATACTTGCATCAATGTAATGAGTAGGTATATCTTTTGCTTTAAGCACTTCAAAAAAATATTTTGTTAGTTTTAGCCCTGCCATTCCAGCACCTTCTATAGATAGTCCAACTGTATTGGCACCTGGATCAAATTTACCGTCTTCACCAGTTACATCATCTTTGAATTTAAGCAGATAGTTTCCATCCTCTAGTGCATATACGTCCTTTGTTTTTCCCATATAAATTCTTTTCATCCTTCTCAACTCCCTTATCGATATATAAAATCTTGTCTTTACTAATATCTATTATACACTATTTTGATCAAATTCCAAACGTTATTAGTGATTGATTAGTTATAGTTTGTAATAGCATATACATTTATGTAAATGTTTATATTTTAGTTCGGCATTATAACTTCAACTCATTTTTATAAACACTCCCTGACAGAAGGATGTTATAGTTTTTTATGCATCCTTTTCTGTGTTCTTTTTAGGTTAATTCTCTAATTACAAACAAAAAACTGGAATTACTATTTTAAAAATAGTAATTCCAGTTGCCTTCAAACTTCAATTCTTTAATCTAGAGGGACTACATTTTCGTAATGTACTTGGAAATACTCTCCCTCTTGTAGCTGAAAATGACCAGATTCATAAAGTGATCCGTCAAGGGTAATGACTACTTTTTCAACGCTAAAATTAAAACCTACAGTATTTACAATGCTTTGAATAGCTAATGATTCATATCCGGCACCCAAATTCATTTCAGTAACAAAGTTATCTGATAAATCCACCACAACCAACTCTTCCTCAGGATTATAGGAAAAAGACTGCAATGTAATATTTTCTGTAAATACTGGCAGTATAGACCCATTAGGAGCCCTTTGTAGATGTTCTATATAGGTAGGTCTAATTTCATCATTGGTTTGAAAAGGGATGTCAAAATCTTTATAAACCAATTGCTCATTTTCAAAATCAGGATAATAACAACGAAGTACATAGGTAACATCGGTATCCTCTTGAATGTTCTCTAGTGTTGTAATTACTTCATCTTCCTGGGTTTGAAAAATAGAAAGTACCATACCTAAACCTTCGACATAATAAGTTTTTGTCTGGGTTTCTTCGTTACCTTCTGTTGTCACTTCTAAAGCTTCATAATTGCCAGAGGGGGTTTCAATGGCAACATTGATTCCTGTTATTTCCCTTCTTCTCCCATCAGGCAGCTGCCAATTTGTGCCTACCTCTATAGGTTCCATTAAAAGGATTTCTCCTTCTTTAGCAAAGTTTGCATTGGTATAATCTGATAAGTTATAGACTTCTCCTCGGCTGAACAATAGCTTTAAAGTCCCGTCCTGATATTCCAGTATTTGTACCACAGTTGTTCCAGTGGAATGATTGCGAACTTGGGCTCTCCTATTACGAATAAAATCAAAATAGGTTTCCCTCTCTGCAAACTCCATCCCAATTCCTTCATAGGTTAAATAGGTGTTTTCTAAGAAGGGATAATAATCCTCAATGGTGATTGTGACTTCATCAGGCTCATCTGCTGGAGGAGCTTCGGGCTGTGGAGCTTCAACTTGACATGCTACAAGGAAACTTAAAGCCAATAGTAAGATACCTAGTTTTTTCACATCTTTACCTCCTACTCTTTTTAGAAATTACTATATCTCCATCTTAGCAACTTGTATATTTGTTAAAACGCCCAATTGTTGTTAGACTCTATACTTATATAGCTGGGTGCTACATATTATATGGAATTACCGATTAATTATGCTTATCAATCTATTTATCCTTCAAAAGTCCTCCCTTTTACAACAGCATCTTCTAAAGACATACCTGTAAAACACTGGGCAGGTAGAAGCCTTCCACTCTTTTTGTCATCTAAAAAAGCCCCAACAACGATTCCTGGAATACTACTTTCTATTGAATTAGGTGCATTAGGCCCCCCTAAGTCGGTTCTACACCAGCCTGGATCCGTTAAATTGATCATAACGTCAGTCCCCTCCAGCTTTGTCCCCAAATCCTTTGTAAATTTATCAAGGGCTGCTTTACTGGCTGAATAGCCTGCCTGCTCTGGTTCATCCTTGATTCCGCTGGTGGTATTGATAACTCGCCCAAAACCTCTTTGGATCATTTTGGGAATCAAACGATAACAAATGGTGGCGACAGCAATAAAGTTGATACGAAAGCTCAAATCAAAATCTTCCATTGGAGTTTTCCAATAATCTGTTCTATAAGCGATTTGTACCGCAGCATTATTAAAAATAATGTCTATAGGAATTCTCATAGCTTCAATTTCATCCAGCATAGCCACTACCTCCTGATGATTGGCAAGCTCTGCTTGTACACAATAAGCCTCAACACCTAATGCTTTTACCTCTTCTTCTACCTTTTTTGTGTGTTCTAGCTTTCTACTATGTAAAATAAGGTTGCAACCATGCCTTGCCATAAAAACTGCTGTCTCATAGCCTAGCCCCCTACTTGCACCCGTAATCAATGCCCATCTCCCTCTTACATCTACCATAATCAACTCTCCTCCTACCTTTTTTTATAATAATACCATAAATATAAGACTTTCTCTCAGTTATGATAAAACAGACAGTAAAGTTTATTATTTCTATTAAACCCTTCTGTCTGTTTAGATTTATAGTTTAGAGGAAAGTAAATTTCCTAGTTTCTCAATGCCAATTCTGATTCTATCTGGAGTAACACCCCCAAAGCTAATTCTCATACAGTTATTTCCCTTTCCTCCTCCTTCAGCAAAAAAGCTCTCACCTGCTACATAGGATACCTTCACCTCTGGATTTGTACTGGATTCAATCAGCAATTCAGTTGTATTAATACCTCCTGGTAACTCTGCCCATGTGAAGAGCCCACCATCCGGGAAAATTCTTTTGGTTTCCTTTGGGAAAAACTCATCAATGCATTCTATCATAGTATCTCTTCTCTCCCGGTATAAGTCACAGATTTTTTTAAGATGAGCTGGATAATATCCCCGTTTAAAGAATTCTGCGCAGATTACTTGTACTAATGTAGATGTGTGAGAGTTGGTTGCTGTCTTTGCATCAAACAGCTTAGCCGTCACTTCATCATTGGCTAAAACGTAACCAAGTCTGCTGCCTGGTGAAAAAATCTTAGAGAAGCTATTTGCCATAATGGTATGTCCAGTTTTGTCGAAGGCTTTAATAGGCAACAAATCTTTCCCGCTGTAACGGATATCTCGATATGGATCATCCTCTAAAATAATGATATCGTAATTGCTCCCTAGTTCAGCGATTTTTTGTCTTCTATCTAATGATAGGGTCCTGCCGGTAGGATTCTGAAAGGTAGGGATGACATAAATCATTTTGGGTTTATATTTCAAAATTTTTGCTTCTAAATCCTCAGGAACCATACCATTGTCATCCATATCTACAGCAATACATTTTGCTTGAAACATCTCAAATATTTCTACAGCCTGAACAAAGGTAGGTGATTCCACCAAAATCACATCACCAGGATCAACATATAGCTGACATGTCAAGTTAATGGGCTCCAAACCACCATTAGTAATCAAAATATTATCAACCTTTCCTTTTACACCCTTAGGTGCCAGCAGCTCATGCAGGATAGCCTCTCTAAGATCCATTAAACCCATAACGTTTCCGTATTGCAGAGCTTCTACTCCCCTTTTGTCCGTCCTCATAACTTCATTTGTTATTTCACGAATAATATCAATAGGCAAAGCTTCTTTTGCAGGAGCGCCCCCACCAAAAGATATAATTTCAGGATCATTCATCGCACCAAATAAATTTCGAATAGCTAATGCAGATTTCTCCATTGTCTTCATACGCTGTGCAAATTTCGCCATCATAAGCCCCCATTTCTTTTCATGTTTTCAGTAAACAGAATAACTCATAAAAAATATTTAAACCACAATTATTTCTATACATACATTATACACAAAATCATCTTATTGTGGTGTCAAGATTTTTGTCTATTGTTTCTTCTTCTGAAATTGTTCATTTTAATGTCAAAAACGAAGTTCATGTTGAAGGGCAAGATACTATAGAAGGATAAGAGGAACTGGTTCTTATCCCAGTTCCTCTATATTTCTTTATTATGATTTTTTACCTTTAGTGTAAATAACAATAGCATCCCTTAGAAACTCTGCTGCACCTGTTTGTTCTGCATCATAATAGGCTGCAAACCTCTCATCTGCCACATACATTTCAGCTAAGCTTCTATGAGCCTCCGCATTGTAATAGCCCCAGCACATACTAATCCAATCCTTATGGAGTCTGGCTGTTTCTTGAGCTAAGTCACTTGCAGGATTACCATCTTTATAAGCTTCTGCTAGCTTAGACTTGATTTGTTTTTCAAGCTCCACCATTTTTTCATACTCTTCCTTTGACAGGTTTCTGAAGGCTTCCTTTGACCTATTCACCGCTTCTTCTCCATATTTTTCTCTAACCTCTTTACCATATTTCTTTTCATTGTCATCTATTAGCTTTTTCTTAAAGCCTTCAAATTTTTCTTTGTCATTCATGACTATACTCCTTTCTCTTGAAGCAATTGTCCTTTCAACATTTTTAATCAAAAGATCTAGCTGCATCCTTTTTTCAAGAAGCTTTTTCTGATGTTCAGCCAGTGCTGCTAAAGCGTCAAAGTTAGGATCTGTTATGATATCCTTGATTCCTTCTAAACTTACGCCCAACTCTCTGTAAAAAAGTATTTGCTGCAGTCTATCCACTTCTGTTTTGCCATAAATACGATAGCCTGATGAATTGATTCTTGCCGGCTTAAGAAGTTCAATTTCATCATAGTACCTTAATGTTCGTGAACTGACACCTGCTATCTGGGCTAACTGCTGCACTGTATATTCCATCATTCCACCTCCTGATAAATTAAGAGTACACCTTTACCCTACGTTAATGTCAAGGAGTATTTTTAAAAAAAGTAAATTTTTTTATCTTGTTTAATGCCTTTCACTATAAGGCTTTGCAAAACGGTCCTGATAAACCTTGTTCTTTTTCAATTGACTGTTCCAATAATAATTGGTGATACCAGTTTTTGAAAGTATACTAAAACATTGGGCTGCAAAATTGCTCATCTTTTCTCTACCTGCAATTTTTTTTACGATCTCTACATTAAATTGATTTTCAAGCAGTAAACTATTGCCCAACTGGTTGAAAAGCTTTCTTTTCTTCTTTGTCATGGAAGAAGACATTGAGCGAATTCCTTCACTACTGCCCATAATCACAGTCCCCATATATTTTGCATCCAGCTCCTCCGCCAACCATTGGAGGTATTTTTCAACAAATCTTGATTGATGTGCTTCTGGGAAACCCGAATGTACCACAAACCCTAGCTTTAATCCTGACAAGGATTTTCTTAAGGGTTCAAGTGCTTCAAAAAAAGCCATGACAATCCCCGGCATGCAATCAGTATACAAGGGAAAAACTATCAGTGCAGTATCGGATGCTTGGATTCTGCTGATATAACTTTGATGATTCTGAGTTTTGTTTAGATAGAGTAAATCTATAGGGTTATCTGCCTCTTGCTGCAATCCTTCAATCAGCCATTGAATGATGACTTCAGAATTACTGTTCTTTCCTCTTGGTGAACCATTAAAGATGACTAATTGCATAATCTACCTCCTCCATATTTCCATCAGATAAAATAGAAAAAGCAAGTTCTGTCTTCATATTAATTGCCAGTCGTTGATAGATACTGGTAATCATATCATAGCTATCCTTTCCATAGGATATTCTGTCTACAAGAATCAATCCCAATTTAGGATATTGATCATATCTTTTGATGTGGTGACACTCTCCATTAAAAATTCCGATGTAAGGGTGAAGAAGAGGTATCATCTTGTCATTCACCTTTTTTATATTTGCACTTACAAATCCCATATGGACAGGGGAAACAAAAACAGTAAGATGGGAGTTAATCATACTCTTAAGCAGTCTAGGCATTTCATCCTCCTGTATACATCTCCCTGGTGTCTTTACCCAACAGCTCCAACACCCGCAGCAATAATTTATGTCCATATTTCTAAGGTCAAAGCATTCAAATTCAATATTAGCTTTATTCTTGTTTAGTATTACTTCTAACTCATGCTCCAATGTCAAATAACTGTTATCAGACATCCCATTTATGATGGTGATTCTTTTCACTATAATCCCTCCCTTTTTCTGTGGCACTTTAGATATTCTTGAAGCTTTCCTCTTCTAAGGGCAGTTCCTCCTATAATATCCCCTCCAATATTCCCCAGGGCTTTGATAAAGTAATCCTGAGATGTATCCTCCAGCATGTCAGCACAAATGAAGGATGCCAGACCATGGGTATATACTGTCAGCTTCTCTAGTATTTCTTTAAGGTCTTCTTCTAGGATTTTAAGGCTTGCTTCTTTCTTCATTTGTATTAGATTTTTTCTGGTAAACTCCTCTAGAATGTTTTGATATGTATTACTTTCAATGAAAAGAGTCCTATAGATGAACCTGTATTCCTTTGCAAACTCCAGCATACCTACGCCAATATTTAAAAAATAGTCTTGCGTGTACTCCTTCTCGGTATATTTCAAAAGCAGCTGCAATGACTTTTCTAAAAGGATATCTTTCAACTCATCTATACTGTTAAAGCTAGTATAGACGGGTGCAGTGGAACACTTTAGCTTGGCTGCAATTTTTCTGGCTGAGACTCCTGCCATACCCTCCTCTTTAAATACTTTGAAGGCTGCTTCGATAATATCATCTTTTGTAAAAACGATTTGTTTTGGCATAGCTCCTCCTTTTAAAGTAACATGCGTTTTATTACACGTGTTATTTTATAGTGTAATAGTATTATTGTCAATATTTTCTAGTAAAAAAATAACAATAACTTTTCTTTTTGTAATCCAACAGCTGCAAATTTACGCCTATTATCAAAAAAAACTTGATATCGAAGATAAATATATGCTATATTTAAATAAAAAAGGGCGAGTGGTCTTTTATGCAAGTGTTAAAGGATGAAATTAGAAGTAGAATAATTGAAGCAGCTACCGAGGAATTTTTAGCATTTGGATTTCAGCTTACATCTACAAGGAAAATCATATCCAAGGCTAAAATCAGTAAAGGAAATCTTTATAACTATTTTAATAGTAAAGAGGAGCTTTTCTATACCATCACCTCTCCAGTGTATGATTACTTAAACTCAACTATGGAGAAAACCTTTGATCATGGTGAAACAGAGAAATTTAACCCTATTGCAATACACACATTAGCTGTTACTCTTGGAGAAATGCTGTCTCATTACCAGAAGCAATTTATCATTCTTATGACTAAAAGCGAAGGTACTAAGTATGCTAACTTTAAGGATCAGCTTATAGATAAGCTCTCAGAACACTTTCTTAATAGTAATAGGAGCAGTAATAATAATGAAGAATTAGATTTGTTAATGAAAATTGTTGCTGCTAATTTTATTGGTGCCCTGATTGAAATTGCTAAAGAATATAAGGATAGAGAATGGGCCATGAATAATGTAGAATTATATTTTAAATATCATTTTAATGGGATTCAGCAGTTTTTTTAATTTTTTTTATTCAATAAAGACCAATCGCTCGCTAATCCTATGGAAGGAGGCTATGATGATATAAGCTCTTTAGAATACATACTTATCATCCGTTTTTCCCATTTTATTTTTTATTTTAATAACGGGCGTTAGTTCGTTTATCGTTTGGGAGGAGATTTTATGAAAATTGTAATTGTAGTTTTTAGTCCAGGAGGACACACAAAGAAAGTGGCAGAGATCATTAAAGAAAGCATGGAGAAAAAAAGTGTTGCCGTTGAAATCATTGACACAACCGGCAAGGCTATTTTTGATAATTCTCGTAGTATTCAAGCTTATTTAAAAAGTGTAATACCGCCCCATGATATATTGATGGTCGGTGCTCCTGTCTATGCCCACCACTTTCACTATAATGTCTTAAGCATTATAGATGCACTTCCTTCTCCAGGAAATGGATGGGGAAAATTCTCAATACCATTTGTAACCTATGGTACCATTAATTCAGGTATTTCCTTATATGAGGCAGGTAATCATTTGAATAAAACCGGAAGAAAAAACATATTTGCTTTAAAAATTGATTCTTTTCATGTAATGTCAAGATTTCTATCGACTACTATTAATGAAGGTAAACCTGGAAAGGAAATTGAACCTTTGATGAATGAATTAGCAGATAAAATAATAAGCCTAGATATTTCACAAGCTGATAAGATAATTGACATATTGCCTAAGCTTAACTATCAAAAACTAACATGCAAAATAAAAGCAAATACGATTTTTAGAGAAAAATTTTTTCAAGATAGGATATATCCACAGCTTTCATTCAACAAAGAAAAGTGTGTTTGTTGCCAAAAATGCATTAAGAAATGCCCTGTGCAGAGACTTTTACTAGCTGAAGATGGATTAGACATATTGAAAGGCAATCCAGCTTGTATTCATTGTGGGGAATGTATTCATGCATGTGAATTTTCAGCACTTGACTTTAAGACAGATGAGGCTAGCAAAGCTAAATGGAATAAAGTATTTAATCAAGCTATTAAAGGTAAAGGAATATTGCCATCAAATGAGTTCCCAAAAACTGTATTATATTATTAAGGTCTGCAAGTATTTTCATCAGATGCTACGCTTGTAACTTTGATAGATTATGGAAGGGAGAAGGAGTATATGAGCATTAAAAAATTAATCTTTAACGAAGAATCGAAAAGTGCAAATAAATTCTTTATGAAGATGTTAAAGTGGTTAGATCACCCCAAAAGAACAAAATATAATAATCCTGAGAAGCTGGCGAAAGCTTCTGGAATACAACCTGGTCAAACTGTTCTAGAAATTGGCTGTGGATCAGGTTTTTTTACTTCCCATGCGTCAAAACTGCTAGGTAGCGAAGGTAAACTTTATTCCACAGATATTCATTCCCTAGCTGTTGAAGAAACCCAAAAGAAAGTTAATGAATTGGGACTAAAAAATGTTGTCGTCAAAATAGATGATGCAATGAGTTCCTCTTTTGAAGATTCCACATTTGATCTTGTATTGCTTTATGGTGTTGTACCAGCCCCTGTGATTTCTATGACAGATATCTCTTGTGAAATCTACAGAGTATTAAAACCAGGAGGTGTCTATGCTATCTGGACCATGGTGCCATTTTGGTCACCCAATGCTGCACTAAAGAGTGCTTCTTTTGAAAAAATGAAAAGGGTTAATGGGGTTT
Source organism: Natronincola peptidivorans (assembly GCF_900111615.1). Taxonomy (GTDB): domain Bacteria; phylum Bacillota; class Clostridia; order Peptostreptococcales; family Natronincolaceae; genus Natronincola_A; species Natronincola_A peptidivorans. The sequence continues at coordinate 106,927 of NZ_FOHU01000008.1, forward strand.
ATCGTTTTCGCAAATTGTAAAATAGGTGGTTGTTTAAAAGCCTGTATCTATAGCAAGTAAAGCTTTACTCTAAAAAACTAGACAAGGCAGCAAAATGATTGATTTGATTTTGCTCCTTGTCTAGTTTTATTTTTCTACTTATTTCATATCAGATAGTTTTTATATTATTACTAAACAATTTCACAGATCAAAAATTTACCCCATCTAAATCCCATGAATTTTTAAAAATATGTAGACTAAGGTTGTAATATCTTATTCCACTTCTCTAGCTCTGCTGAATCATTACTGACATCTTTGATAATGACAGTGTTCTTGAATTCTTTCATTTTTTCTCTCGCTATTCTTGCTGTTTTTAGGACAGCTTTATTTTTTGATGTTGACGTTCCTCTTATTTGTTCATTTAATGCTGCATCATTAATCATAATAGTTATCTCACGATCCACATATTTCTCTAATTCCTCAAACAATGTCATTAATGCAATTAGACTTACAATGGCTGGTTTCTGATACTCCTTCAAAACGGTTTTTTTGCAGACCAGTTCTTCTTTATCATAGATGCTATATCTAATCTCTATATCCTCCCCCTCATAATACCCTGTAATCCCTGCCATATATGCTGTAATCATTGTAATCCTCCATTTTCTTTTATTATTATTTTTTAATAGTAGTGGATTAGTATTATCCCCATTGGCTGTAATTTATTCCTATCAAAATGTCCCTTGGCTTACTTAGAAAAATACTCCTTATATTTTCTATCACTACTTAATATATGCTCAATTAACCAAGCATTCAAAAACTCTGAGACATTAGCTGGGAAAATATAATTCTTCTCTTTGTTCAAATCCAGCACTGTCTTCATCAGCTTCTGGTGTTCAAGAATATGCGTCTCCAATTCAGGAAAGTTATTATTTCTCAACAGTTGTTCTTCGTTCTTAAAGTGCTGCAATGAATAATCAATTAATTGATCGAAAGTATTTACTAGAATCGTTTTTGATTCACCCTTTCTAATGGCTTCATTTACATTATTGATTAGATTAATTAATCTCAAGTGTTCTTCATCAATAGAGGCAATGCCTACACTGTACTCCTCAGACCACTCCAGCTTCGTTTGTACATCATCTTCTTTCCTTTCTTTCTCACCCTTAATGTTGTCATTAAGCAATATGATAACACCATCATCTTTATTGACTTGTATATCAACAGAGGGGTTATCGATGATTTCAAAGGATTTAGGCTTGTATCCAATTGCTCTTAACCCTTTTTCCTTAGCTAATATTTCCTGGATGGTTAAGGGTTCATTTGAAAAATGGCGATACATTTTTATATAATACCCATCTATTGGTTGAAAATTCCAATGAGCTGTTTCCTTCTCTTGTCCATAATTACCAGCAATGATTTCAGATATTTGCTCTCCTCCTAAAGCTAAGGGATAAACAACAACATCTGCACCCGCTCTTGTAATTCTAGGTTCAAGGGATCTGTCATCGCCCTGTGCAATAACTTCAATATTAGGGTTCAATTCTTTAGCTGCAAGAGAAAGCGTTAAGTTAATGGTAATGTCAGGAATACAAATAACCATTGTTTTTGCTCGTTTAATCCCTGCATTCAGCAAGGTAGCATCAGAAGTGCTTGATCCCTGAACAGATACAAACCCAAGCTGACGAGTTTTTTGGATTTCTTCCTCATTTTCATCTATAACCACGAAGGGGATATTCTTTTCTTGAAGCTTTAAAGCAATAATACCTCCTATCTGTCCAAAACCGCTCAGTATAACATGATCTTTCATTTTCTTTAGTTGTGAATTCATGGCTCTTCTCCCCATAAAATAGTTTAGTTTGTTTTCTAGTAAAATTGTTGCAAAGCTATTTAATACTGAAGCTGCCGACCCCAGACCAAAGATAATCAAAAAAATTGTAAATGTCCTTCCAGCATTGGTCAACTGATGGGTTTCTCCATATCCAACTGTAGAGAGGGTGATTATGGTCATATAGGCTGCGTCTATTATATTCCAACCTTCAATGATTATAAATCCACAGATGCCAAATATAATGACAGCTAGAAAAAGTGAGATACTCTTAATTATTTTTATTTTGTTGACTTTATCCATTATGACTCCACCTATTCTTTTTTATTCTTACCTATTATGTTTTCGTGAGTTGTTATTACTGATTTATTTTTTCATTTTGCTTTTTACCTTTATTGCACTTTTGAGGAAAGACACCTACAACCCTTCCTCAGTAATAATAAAAATGCTGCTCTATTGTTAAGATAATCTACCAGCTTTATTTAATTATCTATTTATCATTTCGATAAAAGATTCTAAACTCCTTCTGATAATACCTCAACAGCTCTAATACTATCACTGTATGACTATTGGTGTTTCATTCATCATCAATGGTGGATGTAAAACTGCTGAAAAGTGCCACAAATAGTGATTAAGAATTACAGGTCACAAGACAAAGACCCCCTAAGTTCTGCCCTAGGGGATCTTTGATTATTTGCAAATGCTTATCTAAAGCCTTCTATCACTTGATTATAAACTGTCTCTTATCTACAATAGAAAAGCCTTTCTTAAACTATTCTCTATAATACATCTGAAGAATGTATATAGACATGCTCCTCTAAGTTTTACTATAGTAAGGGCTACATTTGCAGTCTCCAGTTTTTAAAGACGCCGTGAAGAATGCTTTATCTGGCAAGGCCATCATCTGGATTTACTTAGTAATGCTAATCTCCCTTGTTTCATGATTATACTCCACTGTAGCACCCAGTATCTCACTGACAAATCGCAGGGGGACAAAAGTCCTGCCGGGAGGTATAATCCTTGGTTCTGTATCCATCAGAATCATTTCACCATTCACCAGTACCTCCTTAGACCCGATGGTTAGCAGGATTTCTGTATCTTCTTCTGTAATCAGCACCTGTCTTGTCTCCGGTAGCCATTTCACCTCTGCTCCCAGTGTTTGGCTGATGAATCGCAGTGGTACTAGGGTTCTGTTGGATTCTCCATCAATAAAGGGGAATGCATCTAGATAATAGGCTGCTTCGTCTATCGTAGTCTCTAGTTTTCCTATGGTTAGTTTTATCTGTTTTTTCGGTGTACTTTCTCCCTCAATAGTTTCTTGTTTAGACTCTTCTATTTCTCCTTCTTCTATAATCTGGGTAAAGCTATGTCTGGAGATTCTACCATTTCTATCGGTAACTGTGATGGTGTATTGATAGGTACCTGCCTTGGTGGGGGTGCCACTGATGACCCCATCCTTGGAAATGGTGAGTCCCTCAGGTAATTTCCCGCTGGTGACTTCAAAGCTATAAGCACCGCTGCCTCCTGAGGCTCTTAAGCTATAAGTATAATCCCTGTCTAGTGTTCCTTGAGTAGGATTAGTTCTGTTAATACTTAGACTGCTGGAGCTTCCTCCACCACCTGAACTGCCACCGCTAGGTTTATTCGGACTTGATATGTTTACTGTGCTGACTGTTGATTCGTTGCTGGTATCTGAATAATCTCTTGCTAATACTCTATAGGTCCCTACGCCTAGTCCCTTAAACACATTGGAATCCTGCCATGTTAATCCATTATCTTTACTATATTCATAGGTACCACTTCCACCATAGGCTGTTACAGTTATGCTTCCATTGCTTCCACCATAGGTGGTTACATTGGTTTTTCCTATGCTTATGGTTACATTTGGTGGAGTTGGTGGCTGAAGCTGTAGAACTATAAGGTTAAAATCTCTTGTGTCGCTGGCTCCATTATGATACACAAAAGCCGTCACCGTTACATCTGTGTCACCGCTGCCAAGGGTTGGACGTGTTGTTATACCTGAGTTTCCTGTGGCGTTTATTTTAATAATGCCTTCGTTATCTGAACTCCAGGTGATATCAGACCCGTATACAGCTCCTACACTTGTGAGGCTTATATCTTGGGTTACTGAATTTACACTATCACCAGCTGCAAAGCCTATATTTAAGGCAGCTTTATCCACTGACACCTTTTCTTGATCCGTTATAGTAGGTACATCTTCTATATATTGTGCTGTTACTGTCAAATGGGAAGTTATATTATTAAAAACCTTATCCCATCCTGTAAAGATGTAGCCTGGTCTTGAAGGATTGTCAGGCGGTGTGGCTCCGTTCCCTTCCTCTACTGTTTCAGTTTTCAAATTATATCCATCCCAATCTTCAAAGGTTACTGTATAAGTTGTTGGTATGGCATGAACTGTAAGGTTATTTGTCTCTACTGTTTTTCCACTGCTGGTATGGGCGATGGTTATTGTACTCCCATTATCAGTAGTTGCTAATGTTGTCCCATCTATCTTATCAACGGTTAATCCCTTTGCTATAAAATCAGCAAACTCTACTTCTTCCTCTGTACCATTACTCCAGTGAAGTTTTACTTTAAGTCCACTCAGATCCAGTGCTTCACCTTCGGTATATTCTAGCTTCGGTTGAGTTTCTATGCTTACGCTTTCAACTTCTGTTACACTGAAATTAACTTCATAGTTTAATTCCGTAGTATTATCCTCAGCCGTAACTTTCACCCTAGCTGTTCCTGGAATTCCAACAGCCTGAGTAATTTCTAAGGTTGCGTCGATATGATTGGCTATAGCCGCTATGGATGGTGCATTCATTGTTCCATAGGGCAATTGTACATCATAACTGTATATCGCCGAATCAAACCCGTTGACTGTAGTTCCTTCAATTGTCAGGTCTTTTAAGGTAGCATCGTTAGCTGAGTCTTTCTCTTTGATCGTAACCGTCGCTGTGGCGGGCAAACCATCAGCCAACCCAGACGTTATAGTGAGGGTGATAGTAAAGGTTTGATCCCCTGTGTAGATGCCGTTATCGAGAATATTGAATTTCGCTTCAATCGTTTTTTCATCTCCACTGGATAAAATCCATCCGTCTCCCCAAAAACCTGCTTTTTCATAATCTCTAAGTAGCACTGCTGTCCCGTTCAAAGTATACCCCAGCCCGACGTTTCCTTTACTGCCACCGCTGCGGGAAAACCTCAAGATCAGTTCACCACTGCCTTCATCAACTTCAATTGTATCTTCTTCCCAAGCGATTGTTCCATAGCTATAGATTTGGTAAGGACTTTCATATATTTCTGCTCCCCCGTCCAAATCAATCCTGACTAGATAGTTTCCATAGGGTAGATTATCTGGTATGTTTAGTTGAAGTATGGCTTCGTTATTGATGACTGAACCGACAGCTTCTATACTTGGTGATATCAGTTCTCCTTCACTGGTAAGGAAATCAGCCCGGATATTGGTACCATCCCCTATGCCATTTGTGGTTACAGTGAGTTGGATGCTTTTTGCCGACCCAGCCAAATGTTCGATAGAGGAAAGCACTACATTAGAAATCTTGTCCAACCGAGTATTGCGCATAATACCTATCCTATTTCTTAGGTCTTCCCCAAAAGCTAAATCATAGGCGCCGTCGCCGTCAAAATCTCCATAAGCAATGGGGGTGGGCTGGCTGCTGTCCTGTACGTAGAAAACTTTTGCCGCCTGTAAAGTTCCATCCCCGTTACCTGCCATGACTCTAATTTGATTTGTCTCTGCAGTCATGGCAATATCAAGCTTGTTATTGCCATTAAAATCCGCTATTGCCAAATCCCGTCCTCCAGAAGTTGAATGAGATACATCAAAATTACCATCCCCCTGTCCCAATAAAACTTTGAGGACGTTCGATGATGAGCATATCAAATCAATATGAGCATCGGCATTCATATGGGCCGCAGCTATTGTACTCACAGAACTAAGACCAGTATCGATAGTGCTACCCACCTCAAATCCACCACTTTCATCATTAAACAAAACATAGATTTTTCCGTCTGTATAACTACCAGCTGCAATATCTAAATAACCATTACCATTAAAATCGGCGGTGACCGTTTGATAGATTCTGTGGCCAGGCAGGTATTCGACAAAATTACCCAGGATCCTTCCGTCACCCTCATCCTCTTTACCCATTAATATTCCTACACCGTTATCAGTTGTGTATTGACTGATAACGACATCTAGTTTTCCATCGTTGTTCAAGTCTACCACTTCAATTTTTTGTGGTGAAGTTCCAACAGGATAGTTAAAAGTAGGCATGTTAAATGTTCCATCCCCCTCTCCATATAAAATGCGCAACCATTTGCCGTTCTGATTGCTAATGATGATATCCACCTTTCCATCCCCATTGAAGTCGGCCATAGCAAGCCCAGTTATAGCCGCATATTGGCCAAAATCATATACATCCGGGTTTTGAAAGGTTCCATCTTCGTTGCCCAGCATTATCAATACTTTTCCCGGAAGACCTGTACCTAACACCAAGTCCTCATTCCCATTATTGTTTACGTCCTCGGTTAACATAATCAACACTTTTTCAGAAGGATAATAAGATGGTGCTGCAAAAACCATGTCACTGGAAGTAGCATGAACTGAAATTGGCATACACAATGATAAGCCCAGCGTCAGCAACAGTATGATAGCAATTATTTGTCTATCCTTCAAACTACTTGATAAATTATTCATTATTCATCACTCTCTTTCTTATACTTTAAAAAATTTTTAATAACACAAAATTCTTATGATGGAGATACAACATGGTTTTATGCTTCACCTCTCCTACCCTTTCCCATCATCTACCCGGGTAATACGTTATGAAGTATTTAGTTTCACCAAAATCCTGATAACTGTTGATTGACAAATAGCTTGCTATCATTGTCGACACTTTATTGTAGCCTAACAATAATGTTGATTACCCAACAATGAATTTTTTCTATTTCGTCATTGCAATAGACACCTCCTTAAACTTTTTTCATTTCTATAGCATTATTTCAATATATGCACTGTCTGTCATTTATCACGAGTGCTGTAGTGAAAGCTTTTGTCTCTTTAGAAAAGTACCCATGTTATTCATATCCACCTATGATTCTTTTATCATAACAAAACCCGCTGACAGGATTCTGACAAATGATGCCTATAAATTGACAAAATATTTGTTTTTACTTTATAATAAATTTTCTTTGTTAAGGTATCTATTTTATAATAACTGCCTTTACTGTATTAATTTATCAACATTTTTATAGTGTTTTCCTTCATCCACCTATGCAAGTTAAGCTTTGAAAATAAAAATAGAACCTCTGAAAATAGTTCTGAGGTCCTAATAGTGCGTTACCGGACCACCACAGATGGCCTCTGCATCTTTAATAGATTATCTAATGATGGTAATCTCTCTTGTCTCACTATCATACTCCACTGTAGCTCCCAACACCTCACTGACAAATCGCAGGGGTACAAAGGTTCTGCCCGGTGGGATTATTCTTGGTTCTGTTTCTATCAAGATGATTTCTCCATTCACCAGTACCTCTTTAGAGCCGATGGTTAGGAGGATTTCTGTGTCTCCTTCTGTAATCAACACCTGTCTTGTCTCTGGTAGCCATTTCACCTCTGCCCCCAGTGTTTGGCTGATGAATCTCACTGGTACTAGAGTCCTGTTGGATTCGCTATCTATAAAAGGCATGGCATCCAGCTGTTGGGTTTCATCATCTAGCGTGATATCGGGTTTTCCTATGGTAATCCTTATTTTCTTTTTAGGAGGACTTGTTTCTTGAGTTTCTTCTGTCCCTACTATTTCTTCAGTTTCTTCTATTTCCTCTGTCTCCTCTTGTTCTTCTTGACTATCTCCTGATGTAGGTCTGCTGGAGCCTCCACCGCCTCCACCGCCGCCTGAACTTGTTGCTGTCCAGCGGGCATTTAGGGTGATATCGCCGGTAATGGTGAAGCTGTCGCCGGGGGCATAGTTTGTACTTCCGTCCCTCCAGCCTGCAAAGCTATGTCCTATTCTTGTCAGATTGCCGGTATTATCCATAACGGTGACGGTGGAGCCGCTGGTATAGGAGCTGGAATCCACTGGAACAGTGCCGCTAGTATTGTTGTTGCCATGATAGGTTACTGTGTAAGTCGGCAGTGCCGCAGGCAGCACTGTAACTGGAATCGTCAATTGCAGATTGCCATTACCTATCTGACTGGTCAGCAGCAGGTTATATGAACCATCTGCTTCGGGACTCATAGTGACTACATTACCATCATTGTTTAGTTGCGCATTTAACTCGTCTGATGTTCCAGGGTCAAGTACAAAGCCTACACCAGGGTCAACACCCTCAATGGTTATGTCATAGCTCTCAGTGGCCACCATTGATATAGCTTCAGGGAGTGTGGTAAGAAATGCTTTATCTATAGATTCAAATCCATTCACACCGTTGGTAATGTCGGGTCTTAAGGATGAAGCTATGGTGATGCTAGCTGTGCCGTTTACAACATAAACGCCATTCCGGGTTCCGCTGATTTGTACATTGCCGCTGATTTCTGCTCTACTGTTTTCAGTTACATAAACGCCATAGTCATTGCTGCTGATTTGGGCTGTGCCGCTGATTTCGATTCTACTGTTACTCTCCCTAATATAAACACCACTCCCGAATGTGCCAAAAGCTACTCCCATGGCACTGATGGTGCCGCCGCTGATGCTAACTGTGCTGCCGTTGCTAACATGAACACCTTGACCTCCACTTCCAGTGGATTCAATGACACCGCCGCTGATGGTGGCTGTGCCACCTAAAGAACGAACACCTATACCATTCATTCCCATTGCTATGATGTTGCCACCGGTGATTTCCGCTGTACCACCGCTTCTAACATCAACACCAGCACCAGTTAATTCCTTCGCTTTAATATTACCACCACTGATGTTGACTGTCCCGCCGTCTTGAACCTGAACACCAATACCTCCACTTCCAATCGCTTCAATGACACCACCGCTAATGTTGGCTGTGCCACTGCCTGAAACATCAAGAGCTCGTATTCTCGCTTCAATGATACCGCCACTGATGGTGGCTGTACCTCCCCCTTCAATAACAACACTCCATCCAGCAGGTCCCGTTGCTTCAATGGCACCACCATTGATTTTGAGAGTGCCTCCATCCACTTTGACGATTGGACTAGTTTGGCCACCTCTGCCGGTCACCTTGATATCTCCACTGATGGTGACATTCCCGTCATTGTCTATGATGATGGAATGATTGTCTACATTGATGGCAGAAGCTGTAGTTGAGGTGATTTCTACTTTTCTGTCAATGGTTACATTGTTTGTCAGGTCAAAATCACCAGCGACGTTTATGATGTCAACAGTTGGATTTCCAATGGCCGATGTAAACTCTGCCTCATCATAAACGGAAGCGGTGACGGTTTCATCCGCCGCCAGAGCTGTACTCCCTACAAAACACATCATGCCAAGGACTACAATCATTCCTGCCATCAGCATTAGAATTTTCTTGCTTATTTTCATAATTTTTTACCTCCTTTTTTTCTCCAACAGTATATTTGATGCTATTTCTTTCCAAAGCTACCACCAAAGGAAAGCATTGTATAGATGTCATCATTCATTATAGCAAAGGATTCTAACAGGATTCTGACAAATTCCATGTTTTTCTTTGTCCATCTATCAATTTTGTGTTTCTTTAGGAAAAAGGACCCCAAAATAGTTCTGGAGTCCTATAGCTTCAGTTGTTTTTATTTTTCTATACTAATCTCCCTCGTTGCTTCATCATACTCCACTGTTGCTCCCAACACCTCACTGACAAATCGTAGGGGTACAAAGGTTCTGCCCGGTGGCATAATTCTTGGCTCTGTATCGATCAAGATGATTTCTCCATTCACCAGTACCTCTTTAGAGCCGATGGTCAACAGGATTTCTGTATCTCCTTCTGTAATCAGCACCTGTCTTGTCTCAGATAGCCATTTCACATCTGCTCCTAAAGCTTGGCTGATAAATTTCAATGGTACTAGGGTTCTGTTGGTTTCTCCATCAATAAAAGGCATGGCATCCAGCTGTTGGGTTTCATCATCTAGCGTGATATCGGGTTTTCCTATGGTGAGTCGTATTTTCTTTTTAGGAGGACTTGTTTCTTGTGTGCCTTCCCAGCCTTCTATTTCTTCAGTTTCTTCTATTTCCTCTGTCTCCTCTTGTTCTTCTTGACTATCTCCTGATGTAGGTCTGCTGGAGCCTCCACCGCCTCCACCTGAGCTACCGCCGCTTGAGCCGCCATTGGTGGCCGCTGCTCTGGTAATCACGATGTTATAAACCTTTTCTGTAGCATCCTCTGCTGTCACCTTCACCTCTATGGGATTGGTACCTACCGCTAGACTTTTGGTACCGATTCCTGTCACCTCTGCCTTAGCATCCTCCGCCTCTGCTGTCACAACGATGCTATTTACTTGGTTTTCTACTGCTGCTGTATAGCTTAAGGTATCTTTGTTAAAGGCTGGGGTTAAGGTGCCTTGGCTGAGGCTCAAACTCTTTAAATTAGCGTTATTTGATATAGGTACTACGGCTACTTTTCTTGTGATGGTTATGATGTAGATCTTTTCTGTAGTACCATCCTCCGCTGTGGCGGTTACTTCTATGGTGTTTTCTCCTAGCCCCAAAGCCTTTGTACCGATTCCTACTACCTCTGCCTTGTCATCCTCCGCCTCCGCTGTCACAACAATGCTATTTACTTGGTTTTCCACTTCTGCTGTATAGCTTAGGTTTTCTTTATTAAAGGCAGGGGTTAAGGTACCTTGGCTGAGGCTCAAACTCTTTAAATTAGCGTTATTTGATATAGGTACTATGGCTACTTTTCTTGTGATGGTTATGATGTAGATCTTTTCTGTAGTACCATCCTCCGCCGTGGCGGTTACTTCTACGGTGTTTTCTCCTAGCCCCAAAGCCTTTGTACCGATTCCTACTACCTGTGCCTTGTCATCCTCCGCCTCCGCTGTCACAACAATGCTATTTACTTGGTTTTCCACTTCTGCTGTATAGCTTAGGTTTTCTTTATTAAAGGCAGGGGTTAAGGTACCTTCACTGATGCTTAAGCTTTTTAAATCTGCATTGCTTGATTGATTAGCTGGTGGTTCCTTTCCGAATACCAATTCTCCTGAAATATATGCCGTCACTTTGTCCCAGTCCACATAAGTAGTTGCAGATGGATTAAAGGAATAGTCATTTGTTTGTGTATAATTGCTCCAATCAGCTTTTGCTATCCTAGATTGTATCTCAAGAGCACTATTTGGTGCAAGCTGGCCTGGGTTGTCTCTAAATCCTATTTCCAAATAATAATCTGCTGTAGCCATTAATTCTGATATCTTAACAAAATTACCATAGACTTTACTTGTAACAGATGTGTAAGTAGGACTCACGATTATTGCATGATCACACCAAAATTGCTGTGGTTTTTCACCATCAATTGTGTAATAATATCTAAGCTTCACATCTGCAAGATTAATACTCTCACCCCCTGTATTGGTTATTTTAAATCTTGGATCAAGGGCATTTACACTTTCAGATCTACTATCATTAAACATTTCCAAACTTAGTCTTGTGTTTGCAAAGGAAGCTTCTGCAGCATATAATGTGAAAAATAAAACAGTTAGTACCAATAAAAGAAACGTCGCCTTTCTCATCCTATCACCTCATATCAATTTTTTTTATATTTCTCACAGTTTTTTTAAAAATACAAAATATTTTATTGTTTATATTATACTAAAGTCCTCTGACAGGATTCTGACAAATAGTGACTATAGATTGACAAAATATTTATTCTTCCCTTATAAAAACCTATTTCCTTAATAGGAGGAGTGTAGTTCTTGTTGTAGGGCCTTTATCCTTTGTGAGGGGGCTGTATCATATTCCTCAAGTAATGTTTTTTCCAGCCATTGATAGTGGTTAAAGGCGGCTATATTGTTTTTTGTCTTTTGATAAATCTCCATCAGCATATAGTTGAAGCTTTCCTCAAAGGGAGCTAGTTTTGTGATGGCCTTCAACAGTCTTATGGTTTCCTCTTTACGGTTTTTCTCTCTATAGGTCTTCATGATTTCTATTAGGGCTTCCAGTAGTTTTTCTCTTAGTTGTTGGTCCTTTTCCATGCTCCATAGGTAGCCTTCTTCTGTCAAAAATCCATTGCCGAAGACTATACTGGCCTTCTCAACTGCATCATAGGTGGAGGGGTCCTCTTTTTTATAGTTGGATAAAACTGCCTCCACCTGAAAATAGTCGCATTCTCCCTCTTCTATAATAAGGCAGTACCCGTTGCTGCTGTACTCCAGCCTTAGGATGTTTTTTATTTGGGAAAAAAGGTTTCTGATCTTGCATACGGAGGTTTGTAGAATTTGTAAAGCTTTTTCTGGTTCATACTCCGGCAACAGATTTTCTATAATCCTTTCTTTATGGACATAGCTGCCATGATGCATCAGCAGGTAGGCAAAAAGCTCCTTTGCCTTTATCCGCTGCCATTTTACAGGAAGCTCTCCAATGGTAACAGATAGTTCCTCAAAGGTTTTGATTTTTAGGGTTTCTGCTGTGTGTTGTTTTCTCATATTGATTTCATTTTTGATCCTTTCCACCATCCGGTTGAAGCGTTCCTCTTTGATTGGCTTTAGGATATAATCAATAGCGTTTAAGTCAAAGGCCTGTACTGCATATTGGTTGTAGCTGGTGATAAAAACAATCATCATGGCAGAATTCTGCTCTAATAATTTTTCTGCTAAAGTAATACCGTCCATCTCTGGCAGATCAATATCAATAAATGCCACCTGAGGTTGGATAGCTTTCACTGCCTCTAATGCCTTTAGGGGATTTTGATATTTTCCTGCCACCTGAAAGGAGCCAGTTTTATCAATAAGTTCACTGGTTTCTTCTAGGTTATACCATTCATCGTCTATCACTATCGCTTTGATCATCTTGGTCCTCACCTCCATCTATATCATCATCCATTATATCAAGGTCCGCTGACAGGATTCTGACAAATTATCCCGTCAATGTAGGAGATTGATATGGAATAGAAAATATGACGGATGTTCCCGCCGCTTCTTTGCTTTCTATCTTTAAGCCCTCTCCATAGTGCTTTAATAGCCTTCTATGTATATTATAGATTCCTATTCCTTGGTCTTCTTTTTCTTCCTTCGTTAAGCCTTGAAGTTTATCTCTAGGTATTCCCACCCCATCATCCTTTATTTCAAAAGAAATCTTCCTATCATCTTGAGAAATGGTTAACCACACATTTCCTCCCTCTGCCTTTCTTAATATACCATGCCGGATGGAGTTTTCTACTAGGGGCTGGAGAATCAGTCTTGGAATATGGACTTTGGGTGTATCTTTGCATACAATATGGAAATTTAGTCTATCTCCAAATCTTGTTTTTTCAATAGCCACATAGGTGTTTACTGCCTCAAGCTCATCCTCTAACAAAACCATAGGGTTGGTATGATCAAAGTAACAACTGTTGGTTAGGTATTCTCCTAGATTACCGATAAGCTCTCTAGCTCCATCGGGGTCTCTTTTAATCATGGCGCCAATAACGCTAAGGGTATTGTTAAGAAAATGCGGATTGATTTGTGCCTGTAAAAAGGATATCTCACTGGTTTCTGCTTTGTCTATGGCTGTAGATGCAATGTATTCTAAGGTTTTTTGATTTTCTACAAACAGGGTAATATCGGTGATGGTTAGGATTTTGCCAATCTCTAGGCTATCCTCTCCAGAAATTTTTGTGATTTGGGCTGAGTAATATCTTTCTTCTCCATTTTGCGGCAGTTTGAATTCAGTTATTGGATTTTCTTCTGAGATTCCCTTTAATTCAGGATGGGATTCTAAGAAGGAGGTAAAAGTATAGTCATAGGAAGGTGCCTTTAGGACAGGATAAAGCTTTGTGACGGCATCATTGACATCAATAATATGGTCCCTTAGATCTATCAGGATGATTCCTTCCCTTGATTGTTTAAATACAGTTTCTGTTGCAATGGGAATGGTATTGAAGATTCTGAAATAGAAAATTCCAAATACATATAAAAACCCTGATAGGACTGATACCACTGGAAAATAGTCAATGCCAAGGTAGCTGTTATTTGTAGCATTTAAGTACACTGTAATCCATGGGAAAATAGAGGCTATAATCATAATGAAGTAGCCGTATCTGTGGAATTTGGATGTCCTTAATAATCCTCGTATGTAAAAAAACATAGATATTATACCTAAGGATGTGCCTGAGGCAACCAACAAGAAAAATAATGGTTCCTTTGTTGATATGATTACAGAAAAGTATCCATTGCTTTCAAAGCTATAGGAAGAAATATAGAGATGATGGAGATGGTTGGTATAATATATTAGCATATATAAGATTGGATGATATAAGCCTGCATATTTGGCTATCTTTAAATGTTTTTTCGAGACTCTGGCATATTCTAAGCTCATCACCATCCATAGATAATGCTGGATGGGTATGGGGATATGCTGTAGATGAAACCAAAACATGGCGGTAGAAAAGTCATTTGCGTTGATTTCGCCGATATATGCACCGCTATATACAATGGCTGCCATTAACAGCATAATAAAGTAATTTGCCCCGGGCATCCCACGCCTTTTATAAGCATACAAAATCAGTGCAATGGCACAAAATATTGTCCCTAATAGCACCAAGGTAAATGTTAATTGAACCATATTCATGGGATCATCCTCCATTTTCTAGCTTTATGGGTCAATTTTATCATAATATTACAAAATATAACATTAGTATGCAAATAATTTCATGCATTTCAGCTTAGTTTTTTTACAGCTACAGGCTTAAATCTATTTCTTTATGAAAACATCCCTCAAAACTATAGTTTTGAGGGATGACAAAAGGGCATAGACTATGGAGATTTATTTTTTTATCTTCCTATTTACTATTCTCCATTAAAGGCTCTAGCAGCACTTTTGGTTGCAATCGTGATTGTGATAACGGAAGCAATGCTTCCTACAAGAAAGCCATATAGAATATATGCTGACCTCCAGCCTTCGATTAATAAAGCTCTCATGCCTTCAAATATATAAGTGGTAGGATTAATTATGGCTGCTATACGTAACCAGCCTGTTTCAATCAAGTCTAAAGGTACAAAGGTGGTACTCAAAAATAGCATGGGGAAAAAAATCATCGTGCTCATCTGTACTGCGTGAGAGCTTTTTGTCACTAGGGCTACAGTGGCTGCATAGCCAGTAAAGGCTAGTCCTAAGCCAGTAACCAGTACAAGAATGATGATGAACCCACCTATCCCCCTATAAATCCTAACCCCCATCAGTATTGCAACCATCGTCAATAGGATTGTTTGCACCACCAACTGCAGCATACCTGTGATAATTGGGCCCAATACAATGGCTAATCTAGAGGTGGGGGTAAGAAGTAATCTTGCAAAGTACCCACTTTCTAAGTCTTTGACTAGAGTTTGCACTGCACCTGTTGCGGCACCAATGGCGGCAGATACTACAGAAACTGGCAAGATAAAAGCTGTGTAGTTAACACCTTCTAGGGTTGGTAAATCTGTTACTGCCCCTATCCCAGCTGTATATACAAAGAGAAAAAATAAGCTTATGATGAAATTGGGGATATAGGCATAGGGATTTCGAATAGCTGCAATCAGACTTCGCTTTGTCAGTAGCATAATATCCTTGATTAATACTTTATTTTTCATGGTTATACACCTCTATTCTCGTTGGTGCTTTTTTTATCTCTGATAATCTGTAAAAACACATCATCCAAGGTGGGTGAAGCTATCTGAATATCTATTGGAAATACATGAACTGCTGCCAATTTGCCAAGAATCACTGGCAGATATTCTCGGTTTTTCTGTAGGTGGAGGATTATCTGATTGTCTAAGGATTCTAGGTTTGAGGTGATTTCCATCATAGCTTTTTGGGCCTTTTCCTTTTCTTGGATAGATCTAAAGAATAGCTTTATTTTATCCAGCATCAGGGAGCTTTTTAATGCTTCTGGCTTTTCCAAAGCTACAATTTCACCATCGTTAATAATACCTACCCTATCCGCCACTTCATCTGCTTCCTCTAAATATTGTGTGGTTAAAAATATGGTGGTGCCATATTCTTTGTTTAGCTTTTTAATTTCCTGCCACAGATCCATTCGACTGGCCGGATCTAGTCCCACAGTAGGTTCATCTAAAAAGAGGACCTTAGGGCGATGGACCAGTGTCATGGCTAGGTCCAGCCTTCTTTGCATCCCGCCGGAGTACTTTCCACATTGTTTATCGGCGTCTTTGGTTAATCCCACTAATTCCAGTAATTCCTTAGCTCTTTTTATAGCCTCTGCCTTTGAAAACCCAAAGAGTCGTCCTTGTAATATAATCAGCTCTCTTCCTGTTAAGGCTGGATCAATTGCTGTGTTTTGTAAAGCTACTCCGATTTGCAAACGTATTTTCTCCGGCTTCTGCAGCAAATCATATCCTGCAATTTTCCCCTCTCCAAAGGTGGGTTTCATTAGTGTTGTCAGCATTTTAATGGTGGTGGATTTTCCAGCTCCATTAGGGCCAAGAAAGGCAAAAAATTCTCCTTCCTTCACACTAAAGCTAATATTTTTAACTGCCTCTGTTCCTTCTTTATAGGTTTTGGAAAGCTGTGATACTTCTATAATCCTATTAGACATTATAAAGCCTCCTATCACTTAAGGTAGTATAGGTATACGCCTTTAACGCTAAATTTTAATATACACGGTCTACTGTTTCGCCCAAACCCATGGGCTGCAAATGTAGTCCTTAGTATATTAAAGTTTAGAGGCGTATGTCTGCAAAAAACCGTACTGATATCGCAGGGGATATCCTTATCCTTTCTTAGTATAAAGCTGGTGCTCTACTCTAGGGATGGATTTATAAGATGCCTTTTAAAAAATGGTTTGAGACTTTTTGGGCCATCTCTTCAACAGTGGTTTTATCGTCCCTAAAAAATATTTTTATATTACTTTCTCTACATTCTGCTTCTATTTGCTGGTTCATTGATTCATTGATGGATAAAAACTTCTTCCATTTATCCTGGGGACAGGGCAGTTGAAGAATCATTTCCTTCATTGGCTGTCTTTCTGGACTTTCCTCCCAGATTTTATTGCTAAGCTGGTTATCAATTTTGATGCAGCATATTTGTTGAGGAGACAGGACTTTTGCAAGTATGGCTGGGTTTGTTATACCTCCATCTACTAGTATGCTTTGATGCTGATCTGTTTTTTTAATGTCTTCACTAAATAGATGTAAGTGCTCTGCTGTTGCAGCAATATAAAAGTCATTATTTTCTTCCCATGTGGGGAAGGAAAGTGCCCAATCCATGGGATTATCTGCTGTAAACCAAGCTGTATTTGCTGGATACAATTCTTCTGAATACCTGCTGATATACTTGCCATAAATGTATTCATCCATGTCATAAAGTAATAGTCCATATTTTTCAGAAATCCTTTTGCTAATTGTACTTTTCCCTGCACAGCCACCACCAAGTATCCAATAGATGTTTTTTCGATTAGATAAGATCTCTCCAGCTTCAGTTAATAGGTATTCATTAAGATGGTATTTCATAAACATTCCTCTTTTCTTTTTGATTTTTTAAAACTATTAAAAAGGCTAATAGTTTTATGGATATCTTATTATACCTTTCAATGAAACTCTGGTGGTATACTGGAGGGTTGTGATATAAAAAAATCCCCTAGATTTTCTCTAGAGGACTTTAATATACACTTCTATTTTTATCTAAAATCTTTTAAAACACTGATTAAAAATTGTTTTTTCCATCAACACACTCAATATGGGTGGTTATAGGATAGTTCAATTATTTCCCTTGTCCCGTGGCTTGGATTGTCCTGGGGCTGTTTCCTGACCTGGTGGTGTGGATTGTCCTGGGGCTGTTTCCTGACCTGGTGGTGTGGATTGCCCTGGGGCCGTCTCCTGACCTGGCGGTGTGGATTGTCCTGGGGCTGTTTCCTGACCTGGCGGTGTGGATTGCCCTGGGGCCGTCTCCTGACCTGGCGGTGTGGATTGCCCTGGGGCCGTCTCCTGACCTGGCGGTGTGGATGGTTTTTGCATTCCAGCATCAGATGGCAGTCGATGTTGAATATTTTTCACAGAATTATCCTTAGTGTCATTAGCCTTCTTTTGCTGTTCTGTGGCTTTTTCCAGTGCCTCATCCAGAGAATCAGTGATGTAATCTGGAAGTGTTTCCGGCTGTTCTTCATCAAAGTCTTTCAACCGTTGAAGAAGTGCAACCTCAATTCCATCCAAAGTCAACTGGGATTTAGATGCCAAAATCTTTTCATAATCATCCCCTTCATGGAATCGACTTTGCTGCATTGGTTCCAGTATAAAGCTAGTCTGTTTTTGGCGATTTTCAATCGTAGATGAAGCTTCATCTCTCTTGTTTATTACATTCACCTCCACTAGACCTGCTAGCACACGTACATTGGTTTCCCCGTCTCGATACTGTGTAAAGTATTCCGTTCCTCTTGCCCCCATAATGGCTGTAGGTGTCTTGATTTCAAAACGGGAATTTCTGGTAAGGCGTTCTCTGATAATACTACCTAAACCACCAGCTTCCAGCGATACAGATGTTTGGTGATCTTTACCCATTTTTTTCAGTTCAGAAAAAAAGATTCGGGTGTTTTCCGCTACAATAACAACACGATCATCACCTATCTGAATGCTGGCTTTACCATTTGGACCCGTGATAACACCATCACCTTCTGTAATACGCATATTGATAAATGCATCAAAGGACTTTTCACCCCCTGAGCGTATGACCTGTACGCTACCCTCCAGACTAATGATTCGGGCAGTTTCCGATATTCCTTCAACCCTTGCTATTGGAAGTAAAAGACTAAACATCAATACCAAAACCAAAACGGAATAGAGCTTGGTTTTTACTGTTTGACTCATTAACATACCGCCACCTCCTTTTTTTACATGATTACTTTAATTTAAAAAATTCACTGTGTTTATTATAAAGTCTCAATGATTACTGTATTTATATGGTCAATCCATTGTATGGAAAAGTCCAGCTTATCTTCCAAGGTATGAAGCTTTACCATAGCCTGATTATCATGAAGTGTGAAGTCACCTTGGTCTTCAAAAAACGCTATCTTTTTTCCTTCCCGACATACTATTACAGCTCGCTCCTCCGCATCCCATAAAACCAGAGAGTTCCACGATTCTGTAATGCCTCGTAGAGGCACAAGCACATAATTTTCCTCCATGAATGGTTGTATTTTAGAAAAGTCGATTTTAACCCCATCAAGAAAAACTACAATATCAGGCTCTGCTTTTATATGTCTTACATTCAAATCCCTATATTCATTGTCATCAGGGATCGCCACAATTCTGTTATTCTTTTGATCTGTCACAAACCAATAATTATTTGCATACACAATACTAGTAGGGATCTCAAACATAATAATCTTATCCTGATCCCATTCATGCCCAGCTGTACCTGTGCCAGCCACGGTAGACACATTTCCATCTGATGAAATCATGCGAAGAACGTGGTTCCATGAATCAGCTACAAAGATGTTTCCTTCTTTATTAACCTCTATACCTCCTGGAAAATTGAATCGTGCCTCCTGGATAATACCGTCTACAAAGTCACCCTTACTGTAATACATATCCCTTTCATGTTTTCCCGGTTGACCTGCAATAGCACCAATATGACCACTTTTTATGAATTTGATTTGATGGCTAGCACTGTCACTGACATACAGCCCATCATTTCCATCAATACTCAATCCTTTCGGCTCATTGAGGATACTATCATCTCCAGGCTTGCCAGCAAAAGTGGTGACTTTACCTGCTGTATCTATTTTTCGGATGGTATGATTGCGTGTGTCGCTGACTAGAAGATTGCCTACAGTGTCTATTACTATATCTGTCGGATTCCAAAACTGTGCATTTATAGCTATATCATCCTTAAATCCTGGCTCGCCAGTACCTGCAACCGTATAAACCTGTCCTTCGTAAATCATCCTAATCATATGGTTGCCAGTATCTGCAACAAGTACAGCACCATTGGGTGCTACTGCCAAGCCTCTAGGCTCATTAAACATGGCAGTTTTTAGCTCTCCATCTGCATAGCCTCCAGCAGGAAAACCAAAGCGATCTTGTCTATCAGAACTACCTGCTAAAGTAGTCACAGAAAAATCTTTTAAATCAATCTGTCGAATGCGATGGTTATATAATTCTGTAACTAGAAGTGAGTTTGTTGATTTATCATGGGTTATCCCATAAGGAAATCTAAATTCTGCTTCGTTATATTTACCGTCAAAATATCCAAACTTTCCATTGCCAATGATGAACGGTAATGGTTCATCCTGAGCATTTACTTCCAATGGAAATACCAGAAATATACCTCCTACCAATAGTAAAAACAGCAAAGCTTTCATTTTTCTCCATATAGGTATTCTGCAGTTTAGCTTTGTACTTTTCATGCACTCCCCCCTCATTTCAAAGTATTTGCAAATCTTTATCAAGTGCTTGTTTTAGGGTTTAAAAAAACTCTCTCTTCGGTAGCTGGCTGCCATGTTAAAGGCCCTTTAGCTTTGCGTCCTTGCGTTTCCACAAGTTTGCTATTATCGGTTAAAAGTTATTTCCTCTTTTCCAGATTCAATTGTTAATATCTATGATTTATCACGCAATTTGCAAATAAAAACCTTATAGCTTTTATTTTAAAATAATAAACTATGACGTTTATACTATGCTTGTCCGTCTTTTATAATGGCTACAAAAGAGTCAAAGTTGTCAAGGAAAAGCTGTGTCATATGAGGGTCAAAGTGTTCTCCTTTTTCCTTTTCAAATAGGCTGAATACCTGTTGGAGACTCCAAGCCGGTTTATAGCATCTCTCACTAATGAGGGCATCAAATACATCTGCAATAGCACAAATTCGTCCAAAAGGATGAATCTCTTCGCCCTTTAATCCCCTTGGATATCCTTTCCCATTCCATTTTTCATGGTGCTGATGCGCAATGATGGCAGATGCCTTGAGAATTTTTCGTGGTGAATTCTTCAGTAGTTGGTAACCAATAACCGTGTGTTTTTGCACTGTTGCATACTCTTCTTCAGTTAACTTGCCAGGTTTGTTTAGGATTGTATCAGGGATAGCTATTTTCCCTATATCGTGCATAGGAGAAGCCATCTTGATGAGTTCTACCTCTTCCTGACTCATACCATAAAGCGTTGCCATCAGCTTAGAGACTTCTGTTACCCGTCTAATATGCTCAGCAGTTTCTTTAGAACGGCTTTCACCGATTTGTCCCATCAGAAAAACAATTTCCTTCTGAGTTTTCTCAATTTCTTCCATCAGCATGGCGTTGATTAAAGCGTTTGCTGAATAGGAGGCTGCCAGCATCAAATGCTCAATGTCTTTTGATGTAAAGGCTCCTTCTGTTGTGATTTTATTTACTGCCTGGTAAACACCGATAACCTCTCCTTCGTTATCAAACAAAGGAAGAGCCAGCAGAGACTTTGATCGATAGCAGGTTTTCTGATCCACCCTCGGGTTAAAGTATTGATCTTCATAGGTATTGTTTGTTAGATATGGTTCTCGAGTTTTAACAACATGACCAACCACACCAAGATCAGCAGGTATACGGATTGCTTCAATACCATGGGCTACTCTTGCCCATAATTCATTTGCTTCTTTATCATAAATCCAAAGAGTACATCTGTCAGCTACTACCAAATCTCGTCCCAGATCTGCCATCAGCTTCAAAAGTAAGTCAAGTTTGGTTTCATTGGCAATTTTTCCGGCATAGTGAACAAATAGCTTCAGTTTTTCTTCTGGTGTTGATTCCTGCCGAAAGGATTCAGTTTTCAAATATGTAGTGCTGCTATTTTTTATCATTAGTAAATCCTCTCAATAAAAAAATTTGGTTATCTAAACAAGTAGCAATTTTGTATAGTTACTACCATGTAAAAAAATCTAATTACAGAGTACGGTAATATTAATTCCATAATATCATATTTTGGACATTTTTGCCATAATGTTGACATAAAAATCGAATTAAGCATATGCATTGATTGTATAGGATAAATCATTTTTGGTGGCTATATCAGCAAGTCCTTTCTTTAATTAGATTAAGAGTTCCTTTGGTCATTTGAAGAGCTTCTATCCACATTAACAGTTGACTAGAAAATTTATTAAAATCATGCCTGTCATAATCCATGATAATGTCAGCATGCTGGCTGAGACTTTGGAAATATTGAGATAGCACCCTATTTGTGATATAATTACCACAATATGGTCATTAAAGCGCTATTACATAATCAAGTAAATGGGCGTATACTAATAGAATCATTTCCATATCTACACTAAAGGGGGTAAGAACAATGGGTCACACCAAGGATCATATGTTGGAGATTACTTTTTGGGGGGTAAGGGGTTCTCGGCCCACACCAGGACCTGAAACCACTCATTATGGTGGAAATACTTCATGTGTACATGTGAGATCAACAAATCACTCAATTATCTTTGATGGTGGAACGGGGCTGGCAGCGCTTGGTCAGTATATGACTGAGCAGCAGTCTCACATGTCAGAAAAGCAAGAGAGTTTAAAGGTAGACCTGTTCTTTTCTCATCAGCATTGGGACCATATCCAGGGATTGCCATTCTTTAAACCATTGTATCAAACAGGTAATATTTTTCATCTGTATGGAGAAACCAAAGATAGTATTTCATTGGAAAGAACAATTAAAATGCAGATGCAGCCTCCTCATTTTCCAATTTCCATAGAGAGTATAAAGTCCACCCTTTATTTTCACTCTATAACAGGTGGACAAACCATTGATTTGGGATATGGTCTAGAAATAACCAGCTTCTCCCTTAACCACCCTAATGGAGCCTTGGCTTACCGATTAAACCTTGGAGATAATGCTATTGTTTATTGTACCGATACTGAGCCTTTAGCAGACTCAGATGCGCAGCAGTTCCTCTCATTCATACAGGGTGTTGATGTCCTCATCTATGACAGCCACTATACTGATGATGAGTATTGTGGCATGGTTGGTGGCATTCCCAAAACTGGGTGGGGGCATTCCACTTGGCAGGAGGGTGTACGAATTAGCCAACAAGCTCATGTTAGATCTTTGGTTTTGTTTCACCATAAAGAGGATCGTACAGATGATGAATTGAAAAGCATTGAAAAATTAGCTCAAGATTTATTTAGAAGCACAATAGTTGCCCGAGAGGGCGTTAAAATCATTGTGGGAGGTGGGTCAACTGAAAAAGTTGTCATTCATTATCCATAGCAGCCTTGTGATAATTTTTTGTGTGTTCCTATTTTTTAATACACTTTCTATTTTAGATAATCAAATCCAGGACAGGCTTTACCATGATACACGTCCCATCCATGGAGATATTGTTATCATTGCCATAGATGAGGAGAGCCTCCAGACTCTAGGTAGATGGCCATGGCCCCGTGATTATCATGGTGAACTCTTAAGTGTCCTTTCAGAGGCACCCCCAGCTGTTATCGGTTATGATATTATTTTTGCTGAACCATCATTTGTTCCAGCTGATGATACTTATCTCATTGAGATGTTGAATAAAATGGACCATGTTGTGGTACCTGTCGTGGGGCATTTTGAAAATACATCAGCTGGCGGTCTTCTTCAAGCTAAAGAATTAACTCGGGCTTTCCCTGCCTTGGCGCTAGTTACTGACAGTGGTCATATTAATACACTCCTTGATTCTGACGGTATTTTGCGTCATACTCTTTTGCAGATTGGCTATAATGATCAAGAAATTCCTAGTTTTGCTTGGCAGATTTATGCCTCTTACATGGCTCATCTAGGAAAGGAGCCCATTGCCATACAAGATATCCCCACAGATCCGTGGAAGCAGACTTACATCAAATTTGCTGGTGAGCCCTTCAGCATGGAAAGAGTCTCTTTCCATTTAGTGATGAATGGTGCAATTCCTGCTGAGTACTTTAGAGATAAGATTGTTTTGATTGGTCCCTTCGCACCAGGAATTGTGGATGATTATTATTTTACTTCGATAGCCCCACCGGTTCCCATGTATGGAATCGAAGTCCACGCCAATGTTATACAGCAGCTTATTGAGAAACGTTTTATACAAGATTTACCGTTGACACTTGAACTGCTTATTCTTATTGCCCTGGGAGCTCTTTGTTACTGGTTGTTTTATCGCTTTCGGCCTGGTGTATCTGCATTGATATTCTTGGTCTTGTCTTGCTTATATTGGTTTATTGCAGTAAAAATCAGCCACCAAGGATATGCCTTTAGTTTGATCTATCCTGTTGGTCTCATGGGAACCCAATATATTGCTGCATTAGGTCATCAATTTATTTCTGAACAATTGGAAAAGAATCGAATTACATCCTATTTCGGAAAATATGTGGCGCCACAGGTGGTTAGCAAGATAATAGACGAAGGCGAAGATGCACTAAAACCTGGAGGGGTCCTTCGTGAAATCACGGTTTTTTTTGTGGATATTCGCGGATTTACCTCTCTATCTGAAGCAGCGCCGCCAGATGAAGTGGTTGCTATACTAAACGAGTACCTGACATTATGTGCCCAATCTATATTTGATTATGGTGGTACTCTAGATAAGTTTATCGGCGACGCCACCATGGCTCTCTTTAATGCTCCCTTGGATTTAGAAAACCACCAACTAAAAGCTGTACAAACTGCTTGGGCCATGTCACAGGGAGCCGAAAAACTGCAGATAAAACTAGAAGAAAAATATGGCAAGTCGGTACAGTTTGGTATTGGTATACATTGCGGACCGGCCATTGTTGGAAATATTGGTGCTGCTTGGCGGATGGATTATACTGCTATAGGTGATACCGTTAATATTGCTTCTCGTATAGAAAATCAGACAAAGCCAGGTGAAATCCTGATTAGCCATGATGTATATGAACATGTGAAAAATCATATAGAAGCCGTTGATATGGGGATTCATCAGTTGAAAGGAAAAAAGCAAGGGGTTCATGTTTTTCGAGTAGAATCAGTATCTATGGATCATCTTTCATGATAGTAAATAAGTAGGCGATAAATAAAATAATTATCTATCGCCTACTTATATCACCAAACAAGACTTATGTAAATTGAATAAATTATACTGATTCCTTTACCGATGGATTAGCATTCAGTAGGTATCATTATAAAATCATGTAGGTTGCAATTTCAATATTGTCTTCATTGGAATCCTTCTCTATATTTAGTGTCCTATGAAAGATAGAGTTGTTGTGCATCTAGACAATTTCTAGAAAGCAGAGGAATATTCCCATGTCAATAGAATTGTAATAAGGAAGCTTGTTTTTAGGTATGAAGGATTTGATTAAAGTATGACGATAAACTTTAATACAATTATTGTCACTGACAACCCTCCATGGCTGTGTATTACAAGCACTAGGAGCGTACCTAACCGTATCTGCTACAGTATGGTTAAATTCACCATGCCATATAGTTTTGAGATCCTTTCGATTACATTTTGAAATGTTTTTCCGAAAATCCTCTGGGCGACTTTTGCCAAAGGCTATCATAATAACATAATCAAGACCATCATGCTGCAGCTCCTCAGTTTTAGCTAAAGCATACCAGCAAGCGCCGATATCTAACGAAGCAAAAAACAAGTCCATCTGCTGAAGCATATATCCTGCATTTAAAAGGTAATGAGGCTTTCAAGCTTCTGCTTTATTTCCTGCATTTCTTTTTCAGAAACCAATAGTTCTTCATCAAATCTTCTAACGGATTTTCTCTTAAAAATCATATCATATAATTCTTTCATTATATTTTTCCCTCCATATTCAAATGTGAGGGTTGCGCAACCTCGTATATTTAGTGTAATCTGAATATTTTAAACTGTCAAAAGAAATTTTAAAATTGTTTTGTTCATTAGATTGAATATGAATTGATAAGCCTATCTATACTAAACTAGCATACCGAATACAGCCAAACCTATAACAGCTTCCCATTACTGGTGGTTAGAAGTCTATTGAAGGACAATGACCTTTTTTATAACCAAGCAAGTCCCTGTCCCTTGTTCATTTGTCTCAGCACAAAAAACACAGGTGCCAGAGTTTTCTGATCTTACCTGTGTTTTTTAAATTGATTATATTATTTCTCTCTACTAGCTATTTTTCCTTTTGACCAACCTTAATATTTCTTATCTATTTTTTATAAATTTCTTTAAAATGGTCGCTACCTCGGCTCTAGTGGCCTGGCCCTGAGGATCTAGAATGCCTCCGCCTTTGCCGCTGATTAGGCGAGAGCCTACCGCCCAGCTCATGGCTTCAGTCGCCCATGGTGATACATCCCCACCATCAATGAACTGTACAAGATTGCCAGAGGCTGATATGTCGTAGCCGAAGCTTTCCCCATATTTCCGGAGGATGGTTGCCATTTGTTGACGGGTCACAGGGTCATTTGGGCCAAAGCGATCGTCGCTGTAGCAGCTGATAATACCTTTTGCCGACGCCCAGGTTACTGCATTGGTGTACCAGACATTGTCGGGGACATCGCTGAAGGGGTTTTGCCCTTCAATATCAATGGACTCTGACATACGATGTAGTACTGTCACCAGCATAGCTCGAGTCATGGGCATGCTAGGGCTGAAGGTATCGGCACTGGTACCTGAAAAGAGCCGATTTTCTACTGCAAATGCCACATTATTATAAAACCAGTCACTCTCTTTTACATCGCTGAATGGGTTAACCCATGAAGTTATCCCATTTGTTGACTCCTGAAGAAGCTTCTGATATCCTACCACATAATAGGAAAGGTGGTCAAGAACAAAGCTAACGGTTCCTGTCTCTTTGCTGTACTGACAGGATATTTCTGTGAGGTTCCCTGCATCGTTAAGATACCAAACAGAGACCCCCTCTGGTGAATCACCTGATGCCAAAGTATAGGGTAGGGTCACGGTAAGACTGCCGTTAAAGCTGGAGATATTTTGTCTACCACTGATAATTGAAATATCATAGACTGTGTTACTGCCTGCCGCCTCTCTTTGTTGAGAGGTGAGGCTTCTGGAATCAACTGTATCCAGTAAGATTGTGACATTTGTTCCTGTGGCCTGAGCAGCAATTGAGACCAGAGCCTCTGGACTGATGCTTAAGTTGCCAGCAGGAAGGTTAAATTTCACACTAAGGCCAGCCTTACCCAGTGTCTCCAAAGCTGTGGCAGGAAGGATAACCGTCTTAGCTTCAGAAATATTGCTAACATCAACTACTGCCGTGGTATCGCTGTTTCGGATAATTTGAGCCACCTTGGCATCTGTGAGGGAAAGGGTCACATTGCCATCCCTCTGGGTATAGCCAACAGATGTGGTTCCTACATTCATGTTGAGGGATGGGATGCTTCCACCGCCTCCGCCTCCTCCACCGACTCCACCGCCGCCAGAGCTACTTTGGGTCCAGTTTCCATATACTACAATGTTTTCCTTTACCACAGTACTGGATGTAAACCGGGTACCTGTACCATTTATGCCGGTGTACCAGCCTTCAAAGGTATAACCGGATCTCATGGGATTGGCAGGCCAGTTTCCATCACCAATAGCGGTGTCATCCTGTACTGTTGCAGTTGTATAGATTTCACCGTCACTTAAAAATATGACCGTGTGGGTCACCTCCGAAGATGATGAAGCAGTTGCGGGGAAAATGGCTGTTATGATGCCTGAGTTTGTATTATTTGTTACTAAAGCGGCACCTTCTATGGTAAAGAAGTTTCCAGACACTCCGTTTAAGGTATAGCCTTCCTTTGCAGTTAAGGTAATGGTTGCCTTATACACAGTATTTCCATTAAAGGGATTGTCTTCAGGCTTCCATACTACAGTTCCAGTGTATTGATCTGTTTCACTAATGCTGGATACTGGAATCTCACCGGTTTGTGGAATTGACACTCCAGTAATTTCTCCAATGTTTATTGTGGTAGCTGGGGGGCCTTCCAGTGTGAAGTTTACTGTATAGGTATTTCTTTCAACCATATCCTCAGCAGTCACCAGAATAGTGGCGGTGCCAGGCAGCTGAGAAGCCTGCGTTATACTCACCAGTGCCTTGGGGTCGTCAGTTATTGCTCCAATCGTTGCTGCTGGACTACCGGGTTGGCTTCCATAGGGCAGTAACACATCATATTCATAGGTATTGTATACAAAACCAGTTACTGTAACGCCGCCTACCGTCAGATTGCTTAAAGCAGCGTTGCTGCTGGGGATATAGCTGTCCACAGCATTTACCATCAAAGTAACGGGATTCCCAGCATTAAAAGAGATATCAAACGCTAATGTATCCCCTTCTGATAAATTCAAAGTAGATAGATAATCATCACGAATGGTCAGGGTATCTCCACTGACTGTATAATCCAGGTCCTGCTGTAAGCCCACCCCTCCATAGACTACACCTGTAACTGTTTCAGCACCGCTCCAGGTAATGATGGTGTTGACATCCGTTGGATTAGCAAGGTCATAGCTGACAACAGTGGGGCTGATGGAAGGCTGAGGTGGGGTGCTGTCTACAATGTTTACCCACACATTACCATAAAAAAGAGGCAAGCCGTCAACATCTTTAGGGTCAAAAACAATGGCAAACCTTAAAACTGTAGAAGGCGAAAAACCAGACAGGAATTCTTTTTTTATAGTGAAGATGTCTTCAATAATAGTGTGGTAAGTGCTTGATTCGGTATAATTTCCGTTGACGAAAATATGAACCCCATCAACAGAACTTGCCTCTCGCCAGAAAATGGTTGCATTCACATCGGAGGGATTAGCAAGATCATAGGTGACTGATGTGGGGTTAATACCTGGTGGCTGTCCTGTTGTATCCAAAATCTCTATGGTTAGAGTTGCCGGGGCGCCTGTGTTAAACTCTATCGTCAATACAAGCGTGCCTGCTGGCAAAGTATGTAGATATCCTTGATGAATTTTCAAGGTATCGTCACTGACAGTATAATTTTCTGCTTCTATAGAGCTGTCTCCAGACTTCACATCTACAACATCGTTTGCAGTATTCCAGGTAATTTCTGTTTCTACATCCATCGGTTTATATTTGTCAAAGCTTGCTGATATCGGGCTAATGGCTGCAGGTTCACATATCTCTATGCTTAGTGTTGCTGGGTCACCATTGTCAAACGCTATCGTCAACTGAAGCGAACCGTTTGGCTGTAGAGTTAGATATTCTTTATGAATTTTCAAGGTATTTTCCGTGACAGTAAAATTATCTGCTCCTATAGAGCTGCCCTCAGACTTCACATCTGTAACAACGTTTGCAGTATTCCAGGTAATCTCTGTTTCTACATGGTCTGAGCTATATTTTTCAAAGCTTGCGGTTGTTGGGTTAATGACTGCTGGCACTGTATTTATGGTTAGAGGGATCTCTATCGGCTGGGTAATATAGTCAGTATAATAATCGCCTGCTGTCTGTTCGTAAAAAAGCTTGATGGTATAGCTGCCGTCGGGAATATCCTCAGGTATTGTGATATTCACCTCATCTGAGTGGGCAGGGGTGCTATACTCCAATGAATGCAATCTTCCATAATATTCTATCTTATTGTCATCATCAACAATAAGACCGGATACATACCTTTCACCACTTCCACGGCCGAATACACCATAGTCTCTAGATATAGTATCCCCCGGAACGGCTTTCACTGCTTGGCTATCGATATCAAATAAAGGCAGGTCGTTGCCCAATAGGGTCAGTGTCAGATCACCGGTGGGCTCCTCAATAGCCCTCAATGAGCCTACAGCTCCGGATTTGCCTGAGACTGAAGATATCAAAAAAGCAGATGACGGGTCCAACTTAAAGGTAGGGCGAATCCCTTGATTATAACTATCCACTTTAGACCACGCGTAACCACGCCCTATGAAATCTCCTGCTTCATCAATTAAACCTGCAAACTCATAATATTGTGGAGGACCCGAAGTTCCACTTGGAGTACGAAGCCACCACATAGGGTTAGGGTCGTTAGGGTCATTAGGGTCTTTAGGGGCAAGCTTTCTATCATCTTTACTCATTCCCCATGTTCCGTCCATTACTTCAGAAATTGAGGGAAGAACGATGGTTTGATTGGGAGTAATCGTAATATAGTATCTTTCTTCTGCCGTTGTACTATACTGTGGCTGCATTAATGACCGTTCTGCCTGACTGAAGGCAGTGGGAAGAAACCCGTTGTCTCCGTAGCTACCTGTACCGTTTAACCAATGGCATATATCAGAGCCACTCCAATTTGCATGATTATTGATGGTGTTATATTTCCGAAAAGCCACAGCTGAGTTGCTCATTAGGGTTAATATGCCATTCTCATTTGCCATAACACGCCACCGAATAGGTTCATCCCCATTTTTACCGAAATAGATAGCTGTGTCATTGCCGCTTACATCGGGGACTATCTCTGTTTCCGGTCCTCCAATCTGGACCATATCCTGAGCTTGTACCTTCACCGGCAGCATGGCAAACGTCATGACCATGACCATCAGTATAGACAGCAGCTTATTTTTTTGTTTGTTATTCATCACTCCATTCACTCCTTTCTGGTTTTTTAAAAAAAAGCTTTACTTTCATGTGGTTTTACTAAAAGTGTACAAGCTCTATCCTTATTATAATGGCATAGCTACCACCAAAACTGCCACCAATCGACAACTTTTTTTAAAATTCAGAAAAATTGTAAGGTGAAATTTAGCAAAAAAAACACAGGTGCCAGATTATTCTGATCCTGCCTGTGTTTTTTACATTCATTTTATGCAGTTATTTCTTGTCTTGTCTCTCCTTCGCCATAGGGTAGCTGTGACTATGGTAGCTAAGTGACTTGCAGCGCCGAAGGAGCTCCATGGTTTTTTCCCGTTGTCCTAAAGCTCTGTAGTTTTCCAGAAAAATCTCTGCTGCTTCAAGAAAGTTGTCCTCACAGCGAAGCCTGGTGCTTTCAGACCACAGGGCTTCCATATCATCCAGATACCTTCCAGTGTATCCATCTACAACCGCTTGGGCCTTTTCCAGTGTAGGCTGTTTTTTAAATTCGTCGGTTGCCTGTTGGAAGACATCATAATCCCATATAATTTCTTCCATATTCAAGCGATATAACCCCTTTTCATAGAGGATAGGATTGCCTGCCCCCAGGCTCTCAAAGGCCCGCCGAATTTCTCCCCTTCGTGTGTGGAAGAGACTGGTGACATTGGCCTCGCTGTCTCTCCACAGGTCGGCACAGATTTGCTCTTTGGTAACACCTTCACGATGTTCCAAAAGGTAGGCCAACAGTTCTCTGGATTTTTTAGTCCGGATTTTGACAGCGTTTTCCCTTTCATGGGGGGAGGAGATATAAAAGCGGCCGAAGGTATTGATATAAACTCGCTTTGCCGTATAGCCTCCATAGACAAGAATTTCACGGGTAAATTCCGGAGTGATGCCCTCCTCTGCCGCCAGCTTTAAGACAGGTTCAAAAAGTGGCTTGAAGCGAAGATAATAGCGGTAGTCATATTGTCGAGAAAGCTTTAAAAAAGAATGGGTATATTCCACGGCCTTTTCTTTATCGCCTTCCTTCAGGTAGATAGCTGCCAGCCTTCCATAGGAAGGTGTAGCATAGGTATAGCTGCCGATGTCTTCACCGATTTTAATTGAGCGTT
This sequence comes from Natronincola peptidivorans, assembly GCF_900111615.1. GTDB lineage: Bacteria > Bacillota > Clostridia > Peptostreptococcales > Natronincolaceae > Natronincola_A > Natronincola_A peptidivorans. The sequence continues at coordinate 138,377 of NZ_FOHU01000008.1, forward strand.
TGAAGTATTCTCTGCACTCCTGAGGACTCTGACCTAAAGTATCCAAAGCATTCGCTATACGACCGTAAGTTAGGGACTGAGTAAAGGGGGTAGTATCCTCCACCAAGGCAAGTGATTTTTCAATATTCTCACGGGCTTTATCCGGCTGTTGCAAGAGTCCCGCACAAAGCTTCCAGATTTTTGCCAACAAAGCGTGGTCACGGGTGCTGCGGTTCAAGACAGCATATTCCTCCGCCATCGCCAGATATCGATTGGCTTCTGAAAAATCAGCTCTTTTTCCTAAATATAGTTTTAATAGCTCCTCAGCATGAAGGATATCGGAATGAATGATATAGATTAGACTAAGCTCTTCATAAAGACCCAGCTGGTGCATCCTTGCTAACTCCTCTTGAAGAAGGGGCTGGACCTTTTCCTCCTGACCTGAAACTTGGTAAGCCTTGGCTGCATAGGCACCCACTGAGTGGCGCATCAACCAGTCCTGCTCCTCCTTTGAAATAGTCAGAGTTTTTTCATAAACCTTTAAACAGTTTTTATAATCTCCCATGTAAAAATATATCGCCGTCAGATAACGTTCAAGCCAGAGCTTTACTCCAGCATTTCCTGCGACCAAAGATTTTTCCATCATATTCAGGGTCAGGTCTAGGGCCGCTGACAGTTGGGAGGTAAGGGTTAGGTTATGTATTTTCTCGATCATCACCATATACTGAAGCTGCATAGGTGTGTCTTCTGACAAGGGGAGCAAATTGTCGATGCAGTTGGTGCTTTCCTGAAAGGAGACCCGGTTCCGCAACACTCTGGCCTGATGAACCATAGCATGCAAATATAAATGCTTGTCTTCACTATCTAGATGGGGAATGGCTCCCCTTAAAAATTTTTCCGCTTCGCTGAATTCTCCCTGTTCCGATAAATACATGCCTCTAGCAAGAAGAACCCGTGGAGGTAGCCCTACAGAAATGGGCTGTAGAAAATCAAAGTATTTTTTAAAGCTGCGGAGTCTGCCTCCTTCAAAGGGTTTGTCTAAAAGACCACTGATACAATCCTTTATCATCCCTTCATCACCAAGTAGCAGGGCATAATCAGCGGCTTCCTGAAAATCTCCTCCTTCATAGGATAGTGTCATTGCCTTCCCTAGGGTTATTCTCCCCAAGCTGTCGTCAATTTTCTGTAAAAAGTAGGAAAATAAGGTATGGTATCGATAAGTAAACTGAGAAATATGTAGCGTAAAGATATTCCTGCGAAGAAGCTCCTCTAGAATTTTTTGTGAATTGTTAATGCCCAGCAGGCTGTTGCATATATGAACATCTAGAACAGGGAGATAGGAGGTTGCTTTGAGAAAATGTTGCATTTCTGCTGGAAGACTCATAAACATTTCATTCATCAGATAACGGAAAAGCTCCCGATTGGTATAAAGAGTTGATCTAGAAAGCTTCCTATTGCCTTCTGCTGCTATCCGGTAGGATTGTATAGCTAAAATCCAACCCTCAGTGGCAGAGTAAGCATCCTGATCAAAAAAACCCCACAATTTTTCGGTTTCCTCCCGACTAAAGGACAGATCTTTTTTTGTTAACTCAACAATTCTGCCTTCTATCTTTAGTCTAAAAAGTCCGCTCCACAGTTCATGACGACTTGCCATGATAAGGGTTATATTTTGAGGACAATTCTTTACCCATTGTATAAAAAGGTCTGTAACTCTTTCATTATCAACGATATGGACGTCGTCAATAATAATGGTCAATTCTCTTGTTCCTATGGCCTCCAGCAGTCCAGAGAGTACTGTAGGGATAAAGCTCTTGTCATGGACAAAGGGTATGTAGTCCGTGGAATAGAAATCAAATTTATGCAGATTGTTTCGAATGCACTTCTCTAAATGGCGCAGAAAGTATACCTCATCCCTATCTTTGTCATCAAGAGAGATCCATACTACATCGTTAAGGCCCTTTGCGTACTGAGCCAGCAATGTTGTTTTACCATAGCCTGCATCGGCATGTATGTATGTAAGTTTACTGCCTGGGGGAGCAATTTTCTCAATTAAACTGAGGCGAAAAATAGTATTTTCCTGAACACAGCTTTCTTTTGTGGTTATGCACTTCAAAACCCTCCCCCCTTTTCTCTTCAAATATTTCAAATTTTTCTTAAATATTACTTTTTTTTTATTATAGTCGAAATTTGGAACGATATCAATGAAGAAGGGGTTGATTAGAAAATAAATATTGTCTTTTCTAGGGCTGATGGAAACAAGCATAATCTATGACAGACGGGATGATACCTCCCTAGTCAGTGTCCAGCTATCACCAGGATTCATGAAGTGATAACTGGACACTATTGTATTTTGTAATGTTCCTTATCTGTATGCCGCATAGAAAGCAAAGCATTGAAATCCAGTTCAGCAACAATAATACTGACCAATAGTATGGTGGCACCTATATAGCCCCTCAAGCTTAATGTTTCACCAATGAAAATATAAGCAAATACTGCAGAAAAAACAGGTTCTAATGCAAAAATCAATCCTGTATGTGTAGCAGTGGTGTACTGTTGTGCTGTTGTTTGAACGATGAAGGCAATAGCAGTACAAAAGACACTGAGAAAGATAACAGCAAACCAAGTGATAGAAGAACTGGGTAACTTCACTGTCTCAATAGAAAGAGAGAATGCAATACTAAATAGCCCAACAAAGCCAAGCTGGATTACTCCAAGAGAAACAGAATCCACATCAGCAGTCAGAAGACCTGTTGTGATAATATGTAATGCATATAGCAAAGCACACATTATACAGAGTATATCACCTTTATTTATCCTTAATTCTTCATTTAATGTCAGTAGTATAATTCCTACAAACGCCAAACAAATGGCAATGACAACCTTTTTCTCAGGTTTTTGTTTTAAAAAAAGTGAGGATATTATAGGAACTAATACTACTGTTAAGCTTATAAGAAATCCCGCATTTGAAACTGTTGTATACTTGACACCAAAGGTAGCAGTAATAAAAACGCTAAAGAGGATTACAGCTAAGAAAAAGGCATATTTTATTGTTTTGAAATCTGCTGTTGCTAGCCTTTTGTAAAATACTACTGCTGCCAATAAAAAAGCTAGAATAAAACGTAGAGCAATTAAATTAAATACCTGTATTTCCTCTAACCCCACCTTGGTAAGTATATAGGATCCTCCCCAAAACAAGGCAACCAAAATCAACATTAAATCTGCTTTCAATTGCTTTTTCATGCTACACCCCCAAATTTTATGCCAATTATTCTTTTTTTCACTATTGACTGATATAATTATATACAAAAGCTGTACCATATGTAAGGTGCAGTTTAGATATTTTTTATGGTGACAGATTAAGGTATTGATAGTGACAATTTAAGTAAAATCATTACCACCTATTATTCCTATCATGCATAATAGTCTAAAGTATATAATATAATAATAGGTTATGCATTTTGTTTGCAGTGGTCCTATGATTAATGGAATATTGAAGATTTAAAGAATTGTATAAAATGAAAGATAGAAATTATGAGTAAGAAAAGTGAAATACTTAGAATAAAGTATCTATAATAATATCACACAATGAATTAGACACAAGGATAGTCTCCCTGTGTCTATAGTAGAGTTTCATATTATTGTTAACAACAGTCCTTGAAAACTGCTTGTGCCTCCAGGTTGTGTAGACATTTTCCTATCGGTGACAGCTCCAATAATGATTATATTCTCATCAGCTGGTTTAAGAGATAGGAGATTATAACAGTAGATTCATGTGGGAGAGTATTGCTATAATCTGTAGACAAGCCCCTGTTTTCCTGTCTATTTATACTCTATCTGGAAAATAAGCTTTAACAATCTACCTCAAACCCCTGCTGACGGATCACCCTCAGCATCTCCTGTCGATTAGGCATGGAGGTGGTTAGTTTCGCTACCACTTGATCACTAAAGGAATCCACTCTCTTGTTTGCATTCCTTAAGTCATAGTAGGTTGTCATCTCTTCATCATAATCCTTTATTTCTTTTAAGTAATTATCAAAAATCCTATAGCTGTTTTCAAAAACTCGAAGTCTATTTTCAAATCTAGGCTTGAGCTGTGGATTTTGATTAGGATATCCTATACCTAATCCTACTACTGGGAATGTTAGCTTAGGTAGGTTTAGAATCTCACAAATTTGTGCTGAATCATTTAAAATGCTGCCTAAATACACGGCTCCTAAGTCCATTGCTTCTGCCCCGTTCACAACATTTTGAGCTGCTAAGCATGCATCTGTAAAGCCTTGAAAAAATCTATCCATATCTGACGCATTCTCGGTTGTAGATCCTTTTTCCTTTGTAATGTGATTATTTCTAAATTGATCTACTATAAATACCAAAAGCTCTGGTGCCCTTGCCACATATTCTTGGTTGCAGATCTCAGCAATTTCCTTCTTAATTACAGAATCTGTTATACGTATGATTGAATAGGATTGCATTCCATTGGAAGTAGCAGTTCGTCTGGCTATTTCCATCAATGTGTGAAATATCTCCTTTGGTATTTTCATATCCTTAAACTCACGAATTGTACGATGCTGAAGTTGTCTTTCAATCATGTCATCGATCTGATTCATCAAAAATCCCTCCCAATAATATATCATTCTATTAGTATAAGTCTATGATACCCTTAAAGGAAAAATAAAAACCAATCCCTGCCTTACTCCCTTGTCTTATTCTATATTAAAGCTCCACCCAAACGCTTTCCTCACTAGACTTTCTTAAGGCATCAAGAATCTTCATATTTCCATAACTCTCCTCTAAAGAAACTTCTACTTCTCGATCCTGTTGAATAGCTTCTGCAAAGTCTTCGAACTCTAACTGATATTGATAAACTGGATCAAAGGTAACAACCCTTTCCCCTAATGCATTATTAACAATCAATTCCCCCTCTACATCATTAAAGTCATTAAACGGAATCTTTATTGTAATAGAACCACTGGTTCCATAAATTTTAACATCTTGTTGTGGAAAGCTGCTGGTGGAAGTAGTAAACAAACAACGGGCATTGCTGTAATCAAGGATCCCGGAGGAAATAGCATCTGTATCAAAATTTGGATGCTTTTCCATTAGAGACACAACTCTTTTAGGAAATTCATCTAAAAGATAGCATGCTGTAGAAACTGCATAACAGCCAATATCCATCAATGCACCCCCACCGCATTCCTTTCTATTTCTAATATTATTAGGATCAGAATTGGTATAATTAAAAGTGGTATGAATAGCCGTAACCTTTCCTACTTCTCCGTATTTTATTAGTTCCTTAGCTCTCTTCCATTTTGGATGAAATCTATACATAAAGGCTTCCATTACTTTTATATTCTTATCCTTGACATAGTTTATAACTTCTAAAGCTTCTTCTACATTCATGGTTAGGGGTTTTTCACAGATAATATGCTTTTTAGCATCAGCTGATTTTTTAATCCACTTAAGATGCTCATGATTCGGTAATGGTATGTAAACTGCATCAATAACTTCATCATTAAGTAAATCTTCATAAGAGCTGTAATGCTTTGGTATACCCCATTTTTCAGATGCTGCCTTCGCCTTTTCTGCTGTTCTAGATGCAACACCATACAGCTCTACTTTATTAGATTTTGATAAAGGAAGTATAATTCTTTTAACAAAATGGTCAGAAACACCTAGAACACCTAACTTTAATTTTTTCATAGTCACAGCAACTCCTTTATGATTTATTAAAACTAATTAATTCACAGTTTTCTGAAAACTAATTAGTCTTGAGGTTTTCTATATAGCTCTACCCTAGCCCCTAGAACCTTTATTTTCTATTTGTTCAGCAAATATACTTAAGATTTTTGCCAAGAAGGCTACCTCCTTTTTTAGTATTTAAATTTCTTTTTACTCTCTGGATTATTCTTTAAAGCTTTCTTGATTCTCCATCATGTGGTTTAGGTTGATGGCTAAATAGAAAAGGATATGTAGATGAGAATTATAATAATTTAATAACGATTCAATTATATCAAACAATTTTACATATTTCAATGCATTAAGAAGTCAAAGGATTTTCTTGATCCTCCATTTAAATTGCAAAAAACAAAACGTAGATTATATTCATCAATTGAAAAAAATAGTGTTATGCTATACAATTTAGTTAAAATACTCTTTAAGAGGAGATACTGTTTAAATATATTATTGAAAAACGGTAACTTCAGGATCAAGAAAGGGAGGACACTACCTCAGATGGAAAAACGAACACTTGTAGATAAAGCTGCAAATGAACTGATGCAGCTGATTCGAGAACATGGCTACGGTCCAGGAGAAAAGCTGCCAAATGAATATGAGCTTTCATCACAGCTTGGTGTAAGCCGAAATACGGTGCGTGAAGCAGTACGGACCCTTGCTTCTCGAAATGTACTGTATATAAGGCAGGGCGCAGGTACCTTTATCTCAGAAAAAAAAGGTGTGGCTGACGATCCACTGGGCTTTTCCTTTATGGATGACCGTAGAAAGCTTGTAGAGGATTTGATGCAAATTCGATGCATCATCGAACCACAGATCGCTGCCCTTGCAGCACAAAATGCAACCCCTCAGGATATTGCAGTTCTCAGCAGCCTGTGTGATGAAATAGAAGTACTCATTGTCAATCGTCAGGATTTTACACAAAAGGATATAGATTTTCACGTTCAGCTTGCCACCTGTAGCCAAAACATAGTAATATCTAACCTTATTCCATTGATTTGCGAAGGCATCAGGGTTTTTTCTTCGACAGTATTGGAGCAGGAGTTTGAACAGACTGCCAAATCCCACCGTGAAATTTTAGAAGCTGTAGGCGAAAGGCGTGCAACAGATGCACAGCAGGCCATGCTATTCCACTTGCTATACAATCGTAATCGTTTTATTCAAGAAAAAGATTTATAAAGCTATCAACCCATATATTCTATTCCCTATAGACTATGTGGGTTTTTATATTATAAATTCATAGGATGATTTTTCCTTGTGCATGAATCTTCATTGAGTAAAATTATGTATTTTTATAAATAATCTTGTTTAAATTAAAAATTAATGCTATAATCTCTTTAAATTCATTGGATGACTTAAAAGGGGGCTGGATGTATGAAACAGAAATACGATGTAATAGTAATTGGTGCAGGGGTAGTTGGAAGTGCTGTCGCCCGCGAATTGGCAAGATATAAACTTAAAATAGGAGTTTTAGAAAAAAATGGCGACGTTTGCTTTGAAGCCAGCGGAAGAAACTCCGCTGTAATCCATGGGGGATTTGCCTATGATCTTGGTACCCTTAAGGCTGCATGCTGTGTAGAGGGATGTTTAGAGTTTGATCAGCTAGCAAGAGAATTAGATATTCCCTTCAAACGTACAGGTAAAGTTCTTGTAGGGAACACCGAAGAAGACTATGAAAGCCTTAAACGTACCATTAAAAATGGTAAAATCAATGGCAGTGTCGGCCTTGAAATGATAGATGAAAAACGTCTTAAGGAGCTGGTTCCTGCGGTAATTGGGAAATTTGCCATGTTTTCCCCTCTCAGCGGTATTGTAGATCCATTTCAGTACACAATTGCCTTGGCAGAAAATGCAGCTATGAACGGTGTTGATTTTTATTTTAATAATGAAGTAATCGATATCCATCGGGAAGCAAACGGTACCTATCATATTAAAACAATTCAAAATAATTTTAATACTCGCTGGGTTGTAAATTGTGCTGGATTGGGCAGTGTTAAAATCTCTGAGATGCTGGGCATTCACGGTTATCGCTTCGGTGGTACGAAAGGTGATTATATTGTTTTAGATAAACGGGTGGGTCCTTTACTCCCTATGCCCGTCTATCCTGTACCTAGCACCACTTATATGGGGATTCATGTAACACCTACAATGGATGGCAACGTAACTGTTGGTCCTAATGCCGATTATGTAGAGGATTTCGCCTATTACGGTGTACCTCAAAGGAATATGGATTATCTGGCAGAAGATGCCTCAACGCTATGGCCCCACATCCATAAATCCGACTATATTAGCAATTATTCAGGTATCCAGCCTAAGTGGTTGGAGGGCAATGATGCAATAAAGGACTTTGTGATTGAAGCACGGGATGAAGCCCCAAATACCATCAATCTTGTTGGTATCGAATCCCCCGGCCTAACTTCTGCAGTGCCGATCGCACGTCGTGCTGTTAGATTACTGGCTGATGCTGAAAGACTGCATCCTAACAAAGATTTTAATCCAATTCGCAAAGGCATTCTTCGTTTCTCTGAGCAAAGTGATGAAGAAAAAGCTAGATTGATTGCTAAAAACCCTGATTATGGGGAGATTATCTGCCGCTGTGAAACAGTAACAAAAGCCGAAATTCTACAGGCAGTACATAATCCTTTGGGGGTTGATACCATGATGAGCATTAAGTACCGAACCCGCTCAATGATGGGCCGATGTCAGGGAGGCTACTGTCAGATGCGTATTGCAGAAATTATTCAAGAGGAGCTGGATCTGAATGCCAACGAGGTGCTGTATGGCCGCAGCGGTTCCAATATGTTTACAGGGAAGGTGAGAGGATGAATTTTGTTAACAAAGAAGTAGTTATTATCGGCGGTGGGCCTGCAGGACTTGCGGCAGCTCTGGAGCTTTATAAAAAAGGAATTCATGATATTTTGATTATAGAACGTGAAAAAAACCTGGGAGGAATCCTCCGGCAGTGTATCCATGACGGTTTTGGTCTTACACGTTTCAAGGAGTCCTTAAGTGGACCAGAATATGCACAACGATTTATAGATGAGATAGAAAAACTTAAGATTCCATATATAACCAATACTACCGTTCTTTCTGTGACAAAGGATAAAAAAATCACTGCCGCTTCCAAAGCCGGCTTCATGACTTGGCAAGCAAAAGCCGTGATCCTTACAATGGGATGTCGTGAACGTACCCGTGGTGCCCTTGGGATTCCTGGCGAACGCCCTGCTGGAGTCTTCACCGCAGGTGTAGCCCAATCCTATATAAATCTTTACAACACTATGGTAGGAAAAAATGTTGTTATTCTTGGTTCAGGGGATATCGGACTCATTATGGCACGTCGTATGACCCTTGAGGGAGCAAATGTAAAGGCTGTATTTGAAATCTTGCCTTACGCAAGCGGTCTTTCACGTAATATTCAGCAGTGCCTGAATGATTACAGCATTCCACTTTACTTAAGCCATACTGTTACCAATATTCACGGCAGCTCTAGATTAACTGGAGTTACAGTTTCTGAGGTGGACCATGATCTCAAGCCCATCCCTGGAACTGAAAAGAAATATGATTGTGACACACTGATTCTCTCAGTAGGACTGATCCCCGAAAATGAGCTTTCCCTTTCAGCTGGGGTTGAGCTAGACCAACGTACAAAGGGTGCTATCGTGGATGAAAACTACCAAACATCCGTTGACGGTATATTTGCTGCAGGTAATGTGCTGCACGTACACGACCTCGTAGACTTTGTATCATTAGAAGCAGAAAGGCTTTCGGATTCTGTTTCAATATATTTACAGAATAAAAATCTGCCTCCATCTAATGTCAAAATTATCACTAGTCCTGAAATCACCTACACCATTCCACAGTATGTGAGTGGTACAAAAAATTTTAATCTTTCAATCCGTGCAAAAGAACCATTGAAAGACTGTAAAATTGAAATTCTACAGGATGGTTCAGTGATAAAATCTGTTGATATGAAAACAGTGATCCCAGCAGAAATGATTAATATGCCCGTTAATTATAAGTTGATACAATCTGAAAAAGATTTGGAGGTGATGGTCAAATGCTAAAGGAATATACCTGCATACTCTGCCCAAATGGATGTGATATTACAGCAGAAATTGCGGATAAAAAAATTCTTTCAACAAAGGGGGCCCTATGCCAGCAAGGGTGGGAATATGTCCATCAGGAGATAACAGATCCTCATCGCAGCATTGCTTCTTCTATTTTATTGGAGGGGGGCGTACTTCCTTTGGTAAGCGTACGACTATCCAATCCTATCCCTAAAGACAAAATTTTTGATGTGATGTCAGTTATCAAAAAAACCCGTATAAATGCACCCGTTTTCGTAGGACAGGTGGTAATTAAAAACATACTTGGACTGAATAGTGATGTAGTTATAACTAAAAACGTACTGGCAAAATAACCAGTAGATTTCCTATTGAGATCTAAAGCGCGGAAGAGTTAAATTTCTTGCAGAATTTCTAATTTCATAGTTGTTTTTCTATTTTGGGGCAGGAAATCTTATCTCCTGCCCCCTGTAAATCCAAATCTCCTATAAGTAAACAGTCTGTATAAACGATGAGATTTGAATTTTATTAAGAAATGATATTTTCATATCTCTGAAATCGTAGTATCGGTGTCCATTGCTTTATCTTGCTTTATTTTAATGACTGATTTTGAGTCTTCTTCGATGTATCGTAACCTAATTCATAATACTTGTTATTGTTGAACTCAAAAGTTTTAATGACATCAAGTCCAAGTTTATCAGTATGTGCTTTATAGGATCTAGGATTTATTTGATTGATAAAAGTAATTAAGATGGGGTACCTTTTAGCCATTTGCCTTCGTGAAAACTCAAAAAGATTCGTAAGAACTTCAGTTCCACGATAATCCCGATGAATACAAATCGGTCCATACTGATAAGAATTTCCCATTGAAAGTGTTTGGCCTAGATACTCTGTGTTTGGCAAATCTTTAATCATATGTTGAAAGAGGGGCCATGCTGACCAATACTGCCAAGATGCTGCCATTGCATAGGCCACAACTTTCTTGCCATCACATGCAATCGCAAGTCCACTTTCTTTTTCTATTAGTTCTTTAAATTGTTCTTTTGTGAATAAAGTTGTCACGAATCCATTGGGTCTGTCCTCATCGCTTATTGTTGACACATGATATTTTTGCTGTAATTCTGAAATACTTGGGATGTCCTTTAATGTTGCATTTCTATAATGCATTATATCCACTCCTTAAAATTCATTGAATTCTCTTCATAAACCATGGCAATCCCTGAGATAATTCTTGGGGTTTATGTTTTAATACAGTAAAATACCTCTGTTGTTTCAAGTCTTCATAGACTATTTCATTATTCATTATATAATATTCGTAAAGCATATATCCACTTTTTACTTTATATGCTTCATGTTTTTTTAAACCTATTATTACTATATATCTTCATTTATTTCCTATCAATCCACAAAATCCTTTTCTTTTTACGTATTTGTTTAATTTTTCCTTTAAAATACCTCATAAAAGGCAAATCCCAAATACTTTCAGTTAGAGACGAGACTGCTTGGATCTTCTATGGCTCTAAACACCTATTTAAAACATAAAGCATATAATATAAAAAAACATGAAAGGAATGAGCAAAGTGTACAATGACTATAGACCATACCCATACCCCGCCAGTCCTAATACACCAATGTATAATCCCTACAATATGTATAATGGTTATAGAATGTATCCATATCCTTACTGGGGTACACCACCAACGTATCCCTCGTATCCTCCTAAACAGCCTATTAAGTTAAAGGATTACGGGCCGTGCCCCTATGTAGTTAATATTGAAGAGGCTACTACACAAAATGACTATTACCGTATCGCCTTATGGACAGGAGAATATTTGCAGCTTACCTTGATGAGTATCAATTCTGGGGATGACATAGGTTTAGAAATACATGAAGATCATGATCAATTTATTCGTATTGAAGAAGGTCAGGGAATGGTTATGATGGGAGATAAAAAAGATCAGTTGGATTTTAGAGCAGAAGTCTATGATGATTATGCAATATTTATCCCTGCTGGTAAATGGCATAATCTGATTAATACGGGATGTACACCGTTGAAATTGTACTCTATTTATGCACCACCCGAGCATCCACATGGTACACTTCACAGAACGAAAGCAGATGCTGAAAAACACTACTAATGCTAAATATTAGGAGAATTTTGTCCCTATAAAAATTTAAAAGTGTAGAGTCTTATGGCGTTTCATGCTCATTCTCTGCACTTTTTCTTATTCTTCTATTTATATTTGTAGATGCACTCAGCAATCTTATAGGTCCTACATTAGATAATTACTTAAGTTTACTGATTTTTTCTTCGTCTAAGCTTTCTCACATTTCTGCAATTTCTGGATTAACTCCATTGAATATTATAGGCACCCTTTTTATAATACCAACTATGCTAAATGCTTTTTTTCTTCGATTCCATAGTTCAATTCATTTCCTCCTTTTATTGATAATTGAAAGGTCATTGGTGTATAAGCTTTTAATGATTTGCTATTATTTTTGGCTTCCGAAGGGGTTATTCCTTGCAAAACTTGAAACGCCCTTGTAAAAGAATCTGCTGGGCCATACCCGTATTTTATGGCAACATCGATCACTCTCATGTTACAATTATTTAGTTCAAACGCAGCAAGAGTTCGCCGCCTACGACGAATGTATTCTGAGGATAATCCTATCCTTGCAACTTCTTTTATGTCAATATCATTTGTAAGGTTTTCTTCAATATAACTAAGTGCTTCGTTCATTCTTTTAAAATATTGCATGATTTATGTCAAGGCTTATACTTTCAAAGTTGCATCAAATAGAACTTTAAAGCTCTTGTTCATTTAACAAGGATATCAAAAACACAACTGAAATGAAACTGATCAGTAAGGTAGCTGCCAGCATCGTCCAATGCACTTCAACTTTGTTAAGAATCATACCATACACTAATGCCCCAAAGGGCATACCTCCCTTAGTAATCATTCCCACAATCGAAAACACTCGAGACATATATTCGTTAGGGGTTGCTCTCTGAATATAGGTCTGTACAGGAACATTTATAAACATAATAGCAATGCTTAGAAAACAAAGAACTGCTGCCAATGAAATAAAATATGCAAATGTACCTTGTCCCAATAACAATATACTGTGGGGAAACAACAAAGTCACAAAGGCTAGCATCATCCCCATAAGTAAACTCAAACCCATCACAAGGGGTTTTGTGACCTTTTTATCTTTACTAAACAGTATGCCTACTAAAATACTTCCAAGCAGGGCTCCTAATATAATGAATATTTGAAGATAACCATATTGAGTATCCGAATATTCCAATCTAGTTTTGAAAAACAAAGGTAACACTACAGTAAAGATCGGCTGAATTAAGGCATATATTATTAAGAAAAACATACATAATCTGCGAATCATTTTGTTATCAAAAATAAAACTAGCACCTTCAGACAAATCCGATATAAATCCTGTTTTGCCAGTTATTGATTCTCGTTTGACGTGCTTATACTTAATCAGCATTTCACTGCACCCTGATAGTAAAAATGATATTCCATTAATGAAAAAGACCACTGTAATACCAAGGCTTGCATACAGCATCGTCCCAATGACAGGACCCAATAGACCCGCCAGTGTTCTCAAGCCCGCCACAGCGGAGTTGGCTCGAGACAACTCATTTTCATTAACCAACTGTGGCAGCATCCCTTTCGTGGCAGGATCAAATAAACCGTTCAACAGCGATACAATTACCTGTATCGACAGTAAGAAAGGTAGGCTCATTCTATCGGAATATGCACTTAAAGCCAAACCCAGTATAACTACAGCACTGGCAAGGTCTGTTGCTACCATGATGATTTTCCTGTTCAATCGATCTCCTAACACGCCGGCAATGGGATAAACAATTAGCGCTGGCACTAAAGATAGGAAGGCAAATAGACCGACAGTAGCTGCCGAACCACCGACATCAATAATATACAGTGGCATAATTACCATTTGCAAACTGTTCCCCGTGTCGGAAACAAATCGCCCAAGTAGTAATAATAGAAGATTTTTATTCAAAGTTTTTTTATCTTTTTCCATGAATATACTACCTCAATTCTTTTCTGTCTGAGAAAGCCACCTGAACTAGCGGCTTTCAATCTTTACATTTTGTATAAAAAGAAATGTTTACCTTCTCTAGTCCAAAATTTCTATATATCCTTCATTTCCATTTATCCTAATTCTCTGTCCATCTTTGATCAGCTTAGTCGCATTATCTACACCTGCCACTGCTGGCATGCCGTATTCCCTCGCAACAACTGCACCATGGGTCATCATACCACCTATTTCCGTTACAAGTCCACTGACTGAAACAAAGAGGGGTGTCCAGCTGGGGTCAGTATAAGTCGCTACTAAAATATCTCCTTTTTCAATGTGGGCATCGTCAATTTTAGTTAAAACCCGGGCTCGACCTTCAATTATTCCTGAGGACACTGCTACACCTGCTAAGGCATCTTTTGGTATATTCCCTTTGGTATATTCCCCAAATATCACTTCACCTTCAGAGGTGATTACCCTAGGTGGACTTAGTTTTTCATTGTAAGCATGTTCCTCTTTTCGCTTACTAATCCTATCATAATCAACTCCACCACTTTGAACGGCTTCCTTGAATTCGTCGTAGGTTAAAAAGTAGATATCTTCCCGATCTTGTATACTGCCCTGCTTTACAAGCTTGTCGGCTTCTCGAAGAAAACTCTGCTTAATAATCCAGAAATACCAGACTAACATATATTTGTTGTACTCACGGTATCCTGCAAAGTTACGTAGTACGCTGATCATCTTCTCAATCTTCTGAGTTTTTTTCTTGCCGCCAGGAAGATTCTCTAAACGAGACAGTAGATTCTCTGCCATTCCCTGTGCCTCTGCAAAATCTTTTTCGAATTTACGCTTGTGCTCACCAGTCTGAAAGTTTTTGACATATCCCATAATCGCTGCAATGAGGGTGGTGGGCTTCTCATTCCAACGAGGTCGAGAAATATCCGTCTCTCCAGTGCAACGCATACCGTATTTTTTTAAGTATGACTCCATAACCTCGCTAACTTCTTTGCCACCCATCAACTTGGACAAATCTTGAAAAAATGTCTCATCATTGGCATGAGTGAAATACTCCATGACCTCTGGATATTGACGTGCCACATCAGCAACATCTAAAAGCTCCAGTCCCATTTCGGATGTGACATTATTTTTTACAGATTGGGAAAGAGTGTCTGCAACATTTTTTTCACCCAACCATTTCTCCATACGTTTATTCAGCCAGTCTGAGGCATACATGGCTACAAAGTATGCCCCATAACCATTGGTAACCGCTTTCTTGAACTCATCCATGTCCTTATCGATAAAGTCAAATAAATCACTTCCTGAGAGATGACTCATTATTTCCTCTCGCTTGTGCAGACGGTCTTCACTTTTAGCGATTAAGTTGGTCACAATGCTGGGATCATTCTTGCTATAGAATTTAATCGCATCCATCAAACCACCTCCGATGCCACTTCCTGCACTCATCATTGATTTTCCACTGGGTAAAGATTTGATAAAATCTTTACGCTTCATCACATTACGAAGGGCGTTTTCCATCAATATATCCACCTTTGCAATGCTTCCAAGAAGAATCTTAGCTTTTATTTGAGACCTTAGTTCATGAGACACATCCATAAACATTCTACCCCCTGCTTCCTCAACCACCACACCTCCAAATCTTCTGAAAAACATTTGAAAAAATGTCAGTCCCAGTGGCTTCATAGCATCCGTCATCATTTGTCGGTGACCATAAGAAATATAAACATGGTTTTTTCCGTCCTTCACTTCTGGAATCGGGTAAATGGTTGTAATAGGCCTACTTTGAACAATATAGAACTCACCTTCATAAAGACACCACTCGATGTCCTGTGGATATCCAAAATGTGCCTCAATCTTTCTACCCATCTGTTCAAGTTCTAAAATTTGATCATCCGTTAGTGTCTGCTTATTTTGTTGATCACCTACAATTTCCCTTTCTTCCGTACCACCTTCTTTTAAGGCATAAATCCCCAGCTTCTTGGTAGGTATCTTTTTATCAATAATACTTCCCTCTCTCACCTTATAGATATCTGCATTCACTATGCCAGAGACCAAGGCTTCACCAATCCCAAAGCTTGCATCAATAGACAGTACTTTTCGGTTTGAGTTGACAGGATCAGCCGTAAACAGTATTCCTGCAGCTTCAGGTAAAATCATCCTTTGAATCACTACAGACAAATAAACCTTACGGTGGTCAAAGTCATTTTGAATTCGGTAGGTGATAGCACGCTCCGTAAACAGCGATGCCCAACATTTACTAACATGCTGTAAAATGGCTTCTTTCCCGATAATATTCAAATAGGTATCCTGCTGGCCTGCAAAGGAGGCTGTGGGAAGGTCCTCCGCTGTAGCACTAGATCGTACCGCGTAGGCATTTTCTTCCCCAAGTGTCGAAACATAACCAGTTATCACTAACGCTATTTCTTCTGGAATGACTATCTCCTCTATCACTTTTCGAATCTTTCCACTGATTTCAGCAATTTTTCCTCTGTCTTCCAGCTTTAGAACCGATAATTGATCCAGTAATGCATTAAATTCTTCATTGTTGTCTATGATTCTTTTATAAGCCTCTGTTGTAATACAAAATCCCTCTGGCACACGTATCCCTTCAATTCTTGATAATTCTCCTAGATTAGCACCTTTCCCCCCAACTATCATGAGTTTGTTTTTATCCAGCTCTTGAAAACCCAGCACATATGATTTCATATGGATTCCCCCTTCTATCATTTAGCTAACCCCATCCAGCAATCATATTTTCAATCCTTAAATACTTGTAATACCTTCCTTGATTATTTTGATACCATTGTTTAATTTCTTAGAAAACATATCTTCATTCATTCCGTTCATGAACAACTGTTTCCAAATCAAGGTGTAAATCATATCCACCACTAAATCAGCATCAGTTTCTGGCTTTACAAGGCCCCGTTCTTTATCCCTCTCAACCATTCCTCGCAAATCCTCCAGTAAACTGTCACGGAGCTTAGTAATGAATTCACTATTGTCAATCTCCATCAATACACTTATCTGATTATATTGAGGTTTTAGTTTGCTCCATTCAAATGTAGCTTTAGTTGATTGTATCAGTGCTTCAAAAAAATCAATGTCCGGATCCAATGTTTCCTTGTGACGGAGAACTGCTCGTTTTTCCCTTGTAATCTCTTCCCACACATAACTATAGATGTCTTCTTTATCAGTAAAATACTGATAAAAGCTTCCCCTAGGTATTCCTGCAAACTTTATAATCTGATTAATAGATGCCTCACTGAAACGCTTGGTTGAAAACTCCTGTACAGCGGCGTCAAATATTTTTTGTTTTTTATCCTCGCTTAAATTATAAAAGGTTTCTTTTGGCATGTTATTCCCTCCTCCTTAAAACAGAATAACATAAATTTATCCATATGACAAGTGTGTCATATGACAATGTTGTCATTTTTAATGGAATCTGTTTTAGAATTTACATAATAGTATAACCTTTGAAGTATTCAACACTAATGAAATTTAGATTTCATCTACTTTTAAAGTGTCTTTCTCCATCTGCTCATATTTCACAAGCCTAGATATAATTTCAAATTCATCAATATCTAAAACATCTCGTCCAGTATACTCCACACAGATATTTTTTCCTTTTTATTAATAATTCCTTCCAGCTGTCTAATACTAGCTTCTGTTAGTTTGGATTATCAACATCAATTTGCTTCTGTATATTTTCCTATTCCTTGGTCTACAAGCCTTACCTATGTGTTAAATCACCTCTATTTTTCCTGTCTCTCCATTCATCCTGACAATTTGGTCGTCCTTAAGTGCGGTTGTGGCATCTTTCACTCCGATTATTGCTGGAATTCCGTATTCTCTAGCTACAACTGGCCCATGGGACATTGGGGCACCGGTCTCCATGATTAACCCGCCAATTCTCAAGAAAAGTGGTGTCCAGGCAGGATTGGTTGACGCTGTCACAAGAATGTCACCCTTGCTTAGCTTATGGCCTTCCTCAGGTCGTTTCAGTATTTTAACCTGACTTTCCCAAACCCCTGGTGATGCTGGAATACCCCTATATCCATCACCGCTTTCTTCCTCCACAGCAGAGTAGATGGTTTCTCCAGTACTTGTGATTACTCTAGGGGCAAAGGTTCTTAATTGCTCTCTTTGAAACTCTTCACGATTTTTCCAAACTTTTTCTTGTAGCTTTAAGCCTGATCTTATATCTTCAAAAGTTACATAAAATACATCATTCTTGTCATCTAACCTACCTTCAGCTTCTAGTTCCTCACCAATCTCTACCAAAACCTCCCTCAGGATGCCAATTCCTTTGACAAGAATGGACTTAGGCAGCTCTCTATAACCGAACATTTCCCGATGCAGTCTAAGTAGATTTTCCACCTTTTTGGCATCTCTATAGGCTCCTTTATCTTTTAATCCAGTAACAATCTTGGTTAATGCCTCCTCAGCTTCTTCTCTGTCAAGGTAGAACCTCTGGATTCCTTCTTGGTAGGCTTTATGCTCTATATAGGAACGAATTAAGTTAATCACATAGATAGGATCTTCATTCCATCTGGGCAATCCTATATCAATTTCTTCTGTACCTCTATGGCCATATTTCAGCAAGAATCTCTGTAGCTCTGGGTGCTCTGGTGATGGTTCTTCCCCAGTCTCATCCAGTTTCTTTGCTATTTGCAGCATTTCCATCCCCATCTCCGTTGTCACACAGTTATGCACCGCTCTTTTAACCTTCTCAAGGTCAGTTATCCCCTCTCCTTTTTCTGAGCTGGTATCCATGTGTTTATCAATGATTTTTATAGCCTCAGCTAAAGCATTAATTGGTGGAAACAGCCAGAAGATCATTCCATATCCAATACCAAAAAACACGGTGGCTGCTTCCTGTTCCACAAAGGCTAGCTTTTCTTCAGCTGTTTGTAGCCGTTTTTTTCCTTCTTTCAAAGCAGCAATTTTATTGTGACCAAATTTAGTTGCTTTGTATACGGCTCTTCGTGGAGACATTTTACTATAAAGTTCCCTAAATCTCCCAAACATCTTCATCTTGATGATACCGAATCCTAAACTAGCTATTATCCCTAACAATAAGCTTGTTACCGATTTTCGGGATTTCTTTAACTCAGCATGATATCTATCTCCAACTTGTGATAATGCCTTGAATGTTATAGGTTCAGAATCAAAGAGGGCAGGTATTTTATTCTCCCGCAATCTAGAAAGCACTTCTTCGAATTTCAAGGCCTCGGTTATGTCAATAAAAATCCTG
The DNA here is from genome assembly GCF_900111615.1 of Natronincola peptidivorans. Classification (GTDB taxonomy): domain Bacteria; phylum Bacillota; class Clostridia; order Peptostreptococcales; family Natronincolaceae; genus Natronincola_A; species Natronincola_A peptidivorans. Next base: position 157,481 of record NZ_FOHU01000008.1, read on the forward strand.
CCTCCGGATCTTTTCAGCCATCTAACTTGAGGGCGCCGCTTTTTTTTCACAATTACATTCTTTACTGCTGTGCTAAAAAAATCCACACCCATAGGAGTGATGGGATCACTCATTCCCTGTCTCCACATTAAAAGATTCATATAAATCCGTAACTCCTCACCTGTATCCTTGGGCTCAGGTATGGGATATAGGGTAGTAATAGGCCTTGTTTGGACTAGATAGAATTTTTTATTTTCATAGGCCCACTCTATATCCTGAGGAGCCCCATAATGCTCTTCTACCTTTATAGCTAAATCCAATAGTTCTCTTCTTTCACTTTCATTTAGAGTAACTTCTTCTTGCTTTTTCTCCTCTACCCTCACCAGATCTATTCCCTGTTGTCTTCTTACGGTCATTACTTTTTTCACAGCTATATGCTCACTGACTATCCTCCCAGTTTTTTTATGAATAATCCACTGGTCGGGGTCCACTTCCCCACTTACGATTGCTTCCCCCAGACCCCATGATGAATTTAGCGATATTTCATCCCTTCTACCATTGACTGGATTTGCTGTAAAGAGTATTCCAGATTTTTCTGAGTTAATTAGCCTTTGGACAACAACTCCGTGGCTTATATCCTCATTGCTAATATTATGTTTCCCTCGGTAAAACACCGCTCTATCATTCCACAATGAGGCCCAGCATTTTTTTATCGCTGCATATAATTCCTCCTTGCCCTTTATGTTTAAAAAAGTGCTATACTGTCCAGCGAAGGATGCCCCTGGCAAATCCTCTGCCGTTGCAGATGAGCGTACTGCTACATGGGGCTCACCTATTTCCCTGTAGATTTCATCAATTTCTTTTTTTATAATCTTAGGTATTTCTCCCTTTTCAAATAAGGACTTGACTTTAATGCTTGCTTTTTCTAAGTCAGCTGTATAGTCATCACCTATGGTGCTAAGGAGGTTTTCTATATCCTTTTCCAAGTTATTGGCTTCAACAAATTTTTCGTATGCATTTACCAGTAATACAAAACCATCTGGAACAGGAAAACCAGCCTTAATCATCTCACCTAGATTTGCACCTTTCCCGCCTGCTAAGGGAATATCTCCTTTGCCTACGTCTTCTAATGGCCTCACAAAATAATAGCTTTTCATGATATACCACCCACTCTCCTCTTTTATTCATTCATAATGATTAGAGATAGAATCATTCATACCTACCGAAGGTATGTTCGTGATAAAAAAATATAATCCTTTGTGTTGATTACAAGTTTCATTAACCAAGGACCCTTTTTTACCTCATATAACAATATACTGTGATTGTTAAGTAGGGAGCTGATTTTACTCCCCACCCTTAACCCTAAGGAAATATGGTGTTATCAGGTCAAATTCACCTTCCTGCAACTGAAAAATTCTTTTCAGCATAACCTCATGGAATCGCAGCTTAGTCTCTAATTTGTTTAAAATGCTTTGGTAGTCGGATTTTTTTTCCTTGTCGTATAACTCCTTTTCCAGTTTATCCACTTCTACATTCAAGCTAAAAATAGTGTTTAGAAAGAACTCTGCTAGTTCACTGGAGTTGACAGGATCTCCAAAGACGCCTTCCTTAACACCCATATCAATAAGTTCCTCATAGAGTCCGCTAACCTCCATCTTCAAAGAATTAGTTACTATATGCTGCAGTTTCAGATTTTCATCTGTTTCTATTGCAGTTTTAAATTTTAATCTCCATTCCCTTTCTCTAATCTTATATTCATTCACGGACACAAGTGCCTTGTTAAATTTTTCTACTGTAGTCAAATCGTCTCGTTTAAATACTTCATTAATTATCTTTGTGCCTCTTTCTGTGAATGCCTTACCTAAAGCAATAATCACATCTTCTTTTGAGTCAAAATAATGATAGAAGGCCCCTTTGGTTACATCCATCTTTTCACATATATCGGTGATTTTTGTATGCTCATACCCTTTTTGGTAGAATAATTCAAGGGCAGTCTGCAAAAAAGCTTTTTTTCTGTCATCACTACCAGTTGATTTAATCATTTTATCCACTCCAATAAATTAATTTTCCATGCCTGCAGTAAGTATGCTAATCATATAATACTAATGTTTTTCTTTGTCAACTATTCCTATATGATAGGATTCGTAAATGTAGTTTGAAATTCTAATAGGCTTTGCTTCTAGATGTTATGTTCTAGATACTTCTCACTATCAACCCCCAAACTTATCAAGAGCATAACCATAAAGAATAGGGCTCCACTCAAGTAGGGATAATATATATTCATGTCAAGTATATACCCGGCCCATAAAGGGCCCATCACCCTGCCGAGGCTCAAGTAAGCTTCTGCTATCCCCATAGCTGTTCATGATATACCACCCGCTCACCTCTTTTATTCATTCATAATTCTACTATGCAACCTAACATACCTACCAAAGGTATGTTAGGTCTAAAAAAATATAGTTCTCTTTATGTTGAATCTATTGATTTTTCAATCAAGGGTACCTTCTTAGACTTGGAATATTTTCTTTATATTAACCAACATACTTTGGGTATGTTAATCATATCATGCTGTCACTTTTTTTGTCAATCCTTTTTTCTAAAATTTACCATAAATATCTTATTGATATATGATAATGTTTCGATATTATTAGAATGTGGAAAGGGGCATGAGGACGTCAGCCTGTGTGAAAACTATTATTCTACTAATTTTCCGCACCATATATAGCTCAGGCAAACTTCTTGATGACTACATATTGTATGGGAAGTTTCATAAAAGGGATTCTTTACGCAGTCTGACGTCCCAAGTCTTTTAACTATCTTCATTGTTAGAAAGCATTTCATCGGCTGTTTTGTGATGGTTGTTATGACTATTTGGAATAGTGAAATGAGCAGCTGATAAACCTTTAAATACATGTTTTGCAGTCACACCAGTAAGAACACCAGTAATAATAGCTGAGATCAGCAGAATCGGCATATAGAATAGTAATCCTTTTGTTTGTACAACCATACTAGCAACTAGCAATTGTCCAACATTATGAAATACGGCACCAATGATACTAACCCCTACAATACTTGTATCTACAAATTTTTTCATCACTATCATCATAACTATGCTTAACAAGCCTCCTGCAAAACTATATATCATACCACTTACGCCTGCAAACAAGATCCCACTCATCACAACCTTGATTAGCATGAGACCAAAGGCACTTTTGGTATTCATTAAGTATAAGGCATAAAGTAAAACCGTGTTGGCAAGTCCTAATTTAACGCCTGGCAGTCCATGGGCAATGGGAATGAATCTTTCAAAGTAGCCTAGCACCAGAGCAACTGATGCTAATAATCCAAATCTTGTTATTGTTTTTGTATTCATTTGTCTGCTCCCTTCACCAACTCAACGGACACATGGTTGGGCAAACAAATAATCCATCCACCTAGAGGGCGTGTATTTATATTGTCCAAAGTAACTTCTCCCTGCTCCAAGCAATCTTGATTTGAACAGCTAGCCTTCTGCATCACAACACCATCCGTATTAATTTTAATCTCGTTATATTTCCCTTCAACGTCAATTGTCACAACCTGTGTTTCATTTAGTGTTACTCTTTCATATTCGCTGCCTTCTACATAAATATTTACGTAACTCTCTATACTATCGCTTTGCAGCATTACTCTGCTAGCCACAAGACCTCCTATAGCCAAAACAATAATAATGCCAATCAATTGTATATCTCTTTTATTCATTGCTTATCTGCCTCCTAATGACGAATTATATTCTGCTGTATTTATAACTTTTATTATACACTATTTTTTCTCTAGGATTTTTTTGTTTGGGGATGGTTTTCATATGTTTTATTTTTTAATATATTCTATTTATTAATATGTTCTATCTTTATACATGAAATCCTTCACTACAACCTAAAGTTTATTGTTTTTTTAACAATGCATGTTGGACGACACGCGACGACATGGGGACGCTCCACGCGACGACATGGGGACGTCAGGCCGCGCCAAAAATCCAATAAATGGATAAGGTAATCTTGATATAGCATGCATAGAATCGCCCATAATAGTAGTAAGGAGGGTGATAGTATGAGATATATAGAAGGCATTCATAGAAAAAGCAAGATTGCCTTACCAGAATATGTAGATGACTATGTTACAGAAGATAATCCTGTAAGGATCATAGATACTTTCGTAGAAACAATAGATCTAGGTGAACTAGGATTTAAGAATGCAACCCCAAAAGAGAGGGGGAGACCTGGGTATAACCCCAAAGACCTACTTAAGCTATACATTTATGGATATATGAACAAAATTACTTCATCAAGAAAATTAGAAAAACAAACCCA
>NZ_FOHU01000019.1 GCF_900111615.1 Natronincola peptidivorans
AGATACCGTTCTATCGACGCTTGGACACCAAATCCAGTATTAACAGAGGAAGGGTTGGACAGATTACAGGATGTTATGACAGAGGCTGGGGAGTTAAGCAAAAGAGTACCTTATGATGCAATTGTTGTCACAGAATTTGCTGAAGCTGCTATGAGGAATATACAATAGCTTCAATAAACAGCAAAAATCCACCTATCCATAAGGGTAGGTGGATTTTTATTTGTCTTTATATGATTTTGCTGCTGCAAAGTAATTGATAGGTTTTATGGTATCTAAGAAAGATTAGGTGCCGTATCCTTTGGTAGCGTAAGTCTCTGTGCCTGCCCGAATGGTAAATATCAATAATTCATCGGGTCGGCATGGAAACCGACCCCTACCGTTCTTCCTTAAGGACACTGCACTACACCGTGGGCCCAAAGGCATGCTCCACACACAGGCGCTTTATTTCCAAAGCAGTCTTCTTTATTTGATTCCACATTATCGCATCCTCCACAGCTTTGGCATGGAGAAAAATTAAATGTGTCTACACTATCTCTAAATGAAGAATACTCTTCAGAATTCCATATATCTAATAATGCCTGTTGGGTAATATCTCCTAATACATGCGCGTCTATTTTTCTATCACATCGTTCTAAATAGGTCACATGGTCATGCAGCAGCCCCATGCAGGGTGCTACCTTTCCATCCCATCGAATAAAAGTGCATCTCTCCTTTATAAACCTACAGCCTCTCTCTTGATTATGGATCGTATGGCCCATGGGGTTGATATTCCTATTACACCTATAAAGTAAATGCAATGCATCCTTTGTCGTCTCATTATAATCAAATTTAGGAACCCGTATTTCTGGTTCATTATGCGAAGTATAAGACACTCCCTCAGAGACAACTCTAGTACATAGCATCTCATCCAGCATATTACGATCATAAGGCAATACATTGCTGATTAAGGCCTTTTTAGCCCCTACCCTTGATATAAGTCGATGAAGATTCGCCAGCTCCTTCACATTTGATTTCATCGCTACAAAGGCTATCCCCAGCTGAATTTCGTGATCATAAGAATTGCTTATTCTTTTAAGCAGCTTTAATCTTTCTAAGACATCAGTAAAGCTTGCACCTTCTCTTACTTCATCAAATTTTTCATCATCCGTACCATCAAAGGAAATCCATAAAGTATCTAACTGCCCTTCAAACAATCCTCTAATCATCTCTTCATCTAAAAGGGTACCATTGGTGGTGATCTCAACCTTTACTCCAAGGGCTTTAGCTTTTTTTATCATATAGATTATCCTGCTATGATGTGTTGGCTCCCCAAATCCACCAAACATAATGGTTTGCAGGCCATTAAACTTTTTAAGCTGCTGAATGAGGCTGTCAAATACTTCTATATCCATTTCTCCCATTGTTTCGTTCCAAGTATTCCTAATACATGTCTTACAGCTTAGATTGCATTTAGCCGTAGGTTCAATGTATACCTTTGCTAAGCTGTGAATATTGGGAAGTATTTCTACTTGATTTCCCTTTACCATTATTTTAACATCATTTAAATCCGATAATCCCAGTTGGTTTAAAACTGCTTCTGGTAATACCAAATTACCTTTTTTATCCAGAGCTGCAGTTTCTTGAATTAGTCTTTTCTCTCCCAAAATCATGACCCCTCTCTTCCAATCATTAATGCTTGTCAATCCTTTCTTTATCCATTGAATTAGCTGCTTATTATTAAAACTAATTTTATTATATCATAGTTTTTTACTCAACATTAGTTTTATTTCGAAAACTATTCTGAATATTCTGTTGCAATTTTTGAACAAAGTCTTCCTTTGGAAGCTTTAATAGCATATCCACCTATTTGTATAATAGGTGGATATGTTATTTTTCTGACTCTTTTTTTGTTTTCAATAACCGCCATAAAAAGTATCCAAAGGCTGTAAACCCAACAATAATAATAATAGTACTATAGGACATAATAAGAAAGCTGGTCATTGCTATCACCTCAATAATCTAATTTATTCTACCCATCAAAAACAAATGATATAGTAATAGCATCTCCATATTCTATAGAATCATTTATAGATGATTTTGATGATTTTTTATAAGCCTGCTGGGGTTGGCACAGAGACCAACCCCTACGATGTAAAATCTATACTGCAAATCATATAATAATTAAGTTGAAATATAACACATTGAATGAAAACCAATAGTGTGCTATACTATATGTTAATTACATAATAGGTGATGGAGTTCACCTTTAAACACTGACATTAGAATTCTTTTAGAGATTCTATTTATCGAATGCAGTTAATGACTCCTATAAAACAATGATAATCTGTTTTATAGGAGTTTTTTGTTGTTTTAAAGAAAATGATATTGAACAGTGCTTGTCATGCTTATACTACTTATTAAAGCTAATTACATAAAGGAGACAGCTTTTGAAGCTGAAAATCTACATAGGATTGTATGTATATTACTGCCATTTGTAAAAAATAATATCGAGGTGATAATCATGCTTAAGGATTTAAAGAATCATTTGAATTTGTATATCAACTGCCTACATCAGATGAAAGATTTAGGAAAAGCTACTAGAAACAAACCTATAGTAAAAAAATGTGATGATCTCCTAGAACGTATCGAAGGATTAGAGTTTCATGTGGCAGTGATTGGACAGTTTAAAAGGGGTAAATCTACTTTGCTCAATTATTTTATTGGTGAAAATCTCCTGCCAACAGGAGTTGTTCCTATCACTTCTATTATTACAAAAGTAAAATATGGCACTAAGCCTCAGGCAAGAATTATATTTGAAGAAGATATAAAGGAGAATGTAGATATTCACCATATTGATCAATACATTTCAGAGCAAAAAAATCCTAAAAATATTAAAAAGGTTGCTGAGATGGAATTACTATTCCCAGCTGAAATACTAAAAAATGGGCTTGTTCTAGTGGATACTCCAGGTATAGGATCTACCTATAAGCATAATACAGAGGTATCCTATGGTTTTCTATCTGAAGCTGATGCAGCAATTTTTGTAATATCCTCCGATGCTCCTATTTCAGAGATAGAAATACAATTGCTAAGAGAAGTAAAAAAATATATGAATAAATTATTCTTTATTCAAAATAAAACTGACTATCTTTCTAAAAAGGAGCTAGAGGAAAGTCTGTCTTTTTCTATAAAAGTTATTGAAGATGCTATTGGGATAGAGCCTATAATTTATCCTGTTTCAGCAAAATTGGCCTTTGAAGGAAAAATCGAAAATAATCAAGAGAAGCTAAGGAATAGCGGGATGATACTGTTTGAAGAGGCATTAGGTGAGTTTTTATTAAATGACCGGGGAAACTACTTAATGAATAGCTATAAAACGAAGCTTATATCCTTCATGGATGATTTAGCTGAGAATATACATTTTAAACTAAACTTATTAAATGACAGTATTGACGCTCTAGAGGAAAAAATTATCCTATTTAAAGAAAGACTAAAGGCCACTTCATCCATGAAAAGAGAGACTATGGCAGTTGTTGAAGCTGAGTTAAAAGAAATAATCAAAATCTTTGAAGGGGAGCTGGTGTCCTTTAGGCAGGAACAATCAGAACTCATTAAGAAAAAACTGAAAAAAGCTGCAGAAGATCATAAGGAAATAGATTCAAAGGAGCTAGATAACCTGTTGAATCAACAATTAGAATTAGAGATAGAACAAGCTTATGAAACCTGGAATAAACAACAGGAAACCAAAATAAGAAAATCATATGAGGAAATAACCTCCCGCTTCACAGATAAACTCAATGAAACGATAGAGGAGATTAATCATGTTATCTATGATCTGTTTAAAATAAAAGTAGTTCAATCCATTGAAGATTTTCAATTAATCCAAAAAGATACCTTTTATTTCAAGTTTGGGGATTCAAGTCATCTTTTCTTTACCCCAAAGCTGAAGGATTTTTTATTTCTGCTTCCTAAGCAAATGAGAAATAAAAAAATTATTTCAGATATAGTTAATAGGGTGGAAAAGGAAATTGAAAAAAACGGAAATAACCTTAAATGGGATTACACCTGTAAAATTCGGGATAGTAAATATATCTTTGAAAGTGCTTTTGAGCAGCACATTCAATCTATTACTGAGGAACTAGTATCCACGATAGAAGCAACGGTAGAATTAAAGCAAAAGCAGGACCATAATGTAGCAGAAGAAATCCAGCTTTGCCTAGAAAGAAAAAGGATGCTCGAACAAATAAAGAATCAGATAGTAAGCTGAGCTTTTGCGCGTCCTATAAGCTCTAACGGATTCCTTGCCTTTGTTTAATAAATCCTGCCAGCATCATAAGGAGCACGCCAAATAGCGTTATAAAGAATCCCGTTTGTACATAAGTCATGCTAAATCCAAAGGATCTTTCCCATGTAATATTCATGATTCTAGGAAAGTTCATAAACTGAACAGCCATAAGAATAGCTATGGCAATACTTGATGCAATGATCCTATAGCCAGCTATTCTTTTAATCATGGTTAGATAGATTAAGATGCAAAAAATAATCATACCGGTGCTATCTAATATCCCTCTAGAATGCTTCCACTCTATACGAACCCAAGGTGAAAATAGTCCAATCATGGTAGTAGATATTCCAATTAGTAATAGTAATCTGCCTTCAATAAATTCCATAAATTTATTCTTATGAAGTGCCATTATTATTTTCCCTTCTAAAGATATTCTATCCTTTGATTTTATCTAATACTACATACATCAAAATCAGCCTTTATCGCCTCAATAATTTTTTCTAATGCTTCAGAATCATAGGGATGAAACTTACCCTGTCCCGCTAATACTGTTTCCCCATCCTTAAAATTTTGTAAATAGTATCGTTTACTCCCCTTCAAATATCCTGCTATTTCTAGGATATCCTCCTCAGTCAACAGCTCTTTGCATATGGTTGTTCTAAATTCATAGTCGATGATTGAACCCCGAATCATATCAATACTGGTCTTGATATTTTCAATAGATACCTTTCCTCCTGTAATCATCTCATACTTATGGAAGGGTGCTTTTATATCCATCGCAACATAATCAATAAGCTTTTCATCGATTAATGTCTGTAGCAGATGAGGATTTGTCCCATTAGTATCCAGCTTAATGAAAAAACCTTTCTCCTTGATTTTTTTTATAAAATTATATAAGGAGGCATATAGCGTTGGCTCTCCTCCAGAAATACATACCGCATCAATATATTTTTTTCTTTTTTCTAAAAAAGCAAAAATTTCTTCTTCATCAATCCTTTCTCCCTGACCCTTTACGATAGGCTCATTATGGCAGTATCCACATTGAAAATTGCAGGATGCTACAAAATACATAGTGCAAATTTTTCCTGGATAATCAATAAAAGAAGTTTTCTCATGACCAATAATACGCATTTTTAAACGCTCCTTAATTTCTCTCTAATAGTATTATAGAAAATCCATCCTTCTCATAGAAGTTAGTCTTGGTATTTTGGTGGTGGTGAAACAATGGAAGCTATTGCTGCTAGTATAGGAAATATCATCATCAATAGTAGAATTTCTTTATATCCTCCAAGTATGTCATACGCAAATCCAAAGGGTAGAGGTCCTAAAGCGGATCCAACAACCATAGCTGTCATAGCAATACCGCGGATGCTGCCAAGGTGCTTTCTTCCAAAATAATTAGGCCATAAAACGCCTGTGGTGACAGAATCAAAGGCTACAAATACACCATTAAATACTGCATATGCCATCAAAAGCTCCTTTGATGAACCATAAAGGATTACACCTATTGCTATTAAAAAAACAATAAAGTTTATGGCTTTAATATAATGCACCTTAATACGGTCTGCCAGATAACCAGCTAAAAAAGTGAAGGGAAACTGTATTATTGCTGTCAATCCCAATAATGATGCTGCAAAGGTGGAATTAAAGCCCTTACCCTCCATGATAGACACCATATGGAAGGTAATGCCAGTATTGACCATAGAGGGAACCACCATACAGAAAAGCATTAACCAAAAAGCTCTTGTTTTCATTGCCTCCTGTGTGCTCCAAGAAAAATCTAATGGTTGTTTTTCCCTTTCAGCATCCGTCAGGGCTTCTTTTGTACCTATTACCTCACCATCTGGTAACAAGCCTATATCCTCTGGTTTATTACGAATAAAAACCCAGCTAATGGGCGCCATAAATCCAATAAGTAAAAATGTCCATACTCTCCAAGCAATAGCAGTGCCAAATTGTAAAATTAGCCAATTATTTAGGGGTGGTATAGCAGCAGACCCTAACACACCTCCAAGAGCCATTAAACTCAAAGCTACTCCTCTTTTTCGTATAAACCATTGCGGCACTAGGGTTGCTGGCAATAATGACATAGACCCTTGCCCAAAAAGTCGCAGAAATAAAAACCCCACCAAAAGCATCAATGGATGCCGTACAAAGCTCATCCATAAACATGCTATACCTAATAAAGTAGCTATACAAATGAACATCTTACGATGTCCTTTTTTATCTATCACCTTGCCTATAAGAGGCAGTAAAAATCCTGCAATCAATGTTCCAGCTGAGTAAAAGCTAGAAACAAGAGAGCGACTCCACCCAAAGGTTTCTATATAAGAATTAATAAATATTGATACACTATAGGTTTGGCCAGGACCCGAAAAAAATAAACCTAATGCTGCCAATGCTACAATCAACCATCCATAGTCTAAGGAAGTTTTTCTATAGCTGGGTTTGTTTAATGTTTTTACCTGCAAGCTGTCTCCTCCTAAAGGGTTATAATAAAAAATTCTAAATATGTTTTATCCAAAAATCAATTATCAATATTACTAAGTATATATAATTGTAGAGAGGAAAACAAGTTGAAGCTTATCAGCCCTGATTTGTTTTTTCTCTTGTGAGAGAGACCGTTACCTCATTTTTACTATATTAGAAATTCACACAAAAGATTTCCTCAAAAAAGCTAGCTAAATAAAATATATCTAGCTAGCTCAAAGATTATATATTATGAAATTGCAGCTTCAAAAAATTCTTCTGCCTTTTCATCCTCCAATTTTAACGAAACTGCACAATCAAACTCTTTTCGGTCCTTGTATTCTTCTCTTTTGCCTTTGTTCCATGCCTGCACTGGCCTATGAAAGCCAACAACTCGTGTCCATATTTCTGTCTCTGATCCACATGTTGGGCATATCGGCTGTTCTCCTGTCAAGTAGCCATGGTCTGAGCATATAGAGAAGGTTGGTGTTATGGTTATGTATGGGATGCTACTGTTTTCCATGACTTTTTTGATTAAGGTTTTACAGGTTTCTACATCTTCAATTGCTTCTCCTAAAAAGCCATGTAGTACTGTTCCGCCAGTATATAAGGTTTGTAGCTTTTCTTGCAGCTCTAGAGCTTCAAAGATATCCTTTGTATGTCCAACTGGCAATTGGGTAGAGTTTGTGTAATAAGGTTCATCTTCTCCTTGAGTATATATTTTGGGATATATCTTTTTATCCAGTCTTGCAAATCTATAGGAAGCTCCTTCTGCTGGAGAAGCCTCTAGGTTCCATAGGCTGCCGGTTTCTTCTTGAAAAATCTGAATAACACGATTCATGAACTCCATGATTTCTACTGCAAATTCATTTCCTTCTTCTGTAGTAATATCTACACCAATGAGGTTCATACATGCTTCGTTCATTCCATTCAATCCTATTGTTGAGAAGTGATTTTTAAAGTACTCATCTGTGGCATCCTTCACTCCCTGTAAATAATATCTAGAATATGGATATAATCCAGCGTCCATGTATCTTTCCAATACCAATCGTTTTGATTCGCAGATTTCCTTGGATAGCTCCATAAGCTCTCTTACTCTTTTCTTAAATTCCTCTACAGTGTTGGCTGCATAGCCTATTCTTGCCATGTTTAAAGTTACGACGTTAATAGATCCTGTTAGTGGATTAGCACCGAATAATCCTCCACCACGCTTTCGTAATTCCCTATTATCCAACCGTAATCGGCAACACATTGATCGAATGTCTTCTGGTGCTAGATCAGAATTCAAGAAGTTTGCAAAGTAAGGGGTGCCAAATTTTCTTGTCATCTCCATGATACAGTTTACTACTTCAGTATCCCAAGGAAAATCCTCTGTTATGTTTACAGTAGGGATCGGGAAGCTAAAGGCTCTTCCTGCTCCATCTCCCTCCATCATTACTTCACAGAAGGCTTTATTAAACATATCCATTTCCTGCTGGAACTCTCCATAGGTTTTTTCCATGTTTTTGCCTCCAATAATAGCAGGCTGTTTTTTTAATAATGGATGAGGTGAAATATCTAAAGTAATATTGGTAAAAGGCGTTTGAAAACCAACTCTTGTTGGTACATTTAAATTAAATACAAATCGCTGCAAGCTTTTCTTTACCTGTTCATAATTTAATTCATCATAGTAAATAAAGGGTGCCAAGTAAGTATCCAGACTAGATACTGCCTGGGCTCCAGCCGCTTCACCTTGAAGAGTATACAGCAAATTCACCAGTTGTCCCAAGGCTGATTCAAAATGTTTTGGAGGTTTAGATTCTATCTTTCCTTTTGCTCCCTTAAAGCCTTGTCTTAAAAATGCTTCTAAATCCCAACCACAGCAATAAGGTGCCAATAAGCCTAAATCATGTATATGTAAATCTCCTCTAATGTGAGCATCCCTTAGTTCCTTATTATATATTTTGTTTAACCAATATTTTGTACTGATGCTTTCTACGATATGATTATTTAGACCTTGTAAAGAAAATCCCATATTGGCATTTTCATTTACTCGCCAATCCTCAAGATTTACATACTCTTCTATCATTTCTTCAGCATCCATAAAAAGGTTTTTTACTTCTCTTATCTCCTCATGCTTCTTTCTATAGATAATATATGATTTTGCCGTCTTTGCATGGCCCTCTTCAATTAGAACTTTTTCTACTATATCTTGAATATCTTCTACTGAAGGAATACCGGCTCTATAGGTTTCACTTATAATATCTACTACTATCTTTGTTAGTTTAGTAGCAGTCATTTCATCTTTGCCTCCAACAGATTGTGCAGCAGCAAATATTGCATTTTTTATTTTATTGCTGTCAAAATTTACAATCTCACCATTTCTCTTTTGAACTTTTATTACCCCCATAGTAACCTCCTATTGTACTTTATTTTTTCTTTTCTACTATATATTGTATATAATACATTATTTACTTTTTTTTAACAATAGAACTTTAGACACAAAAATAACAAATTTTTCATATTTTCTACAGTATCCGTCTTTATTCTCATTATCTTATTGTTTTATCGTTTGATTTTTGTTTTTTCTAAGGAAATCTTGTAGAACTTTGTAATTCACATAAAGAAAGGGTGTATAGTACACCCTTTATTCCCATTTTGGTCGATGAAACTCATCATTATTCTCCATAATTCTTTGTCCTTCTGTTTCAGAAACTATATAAACATCTATTCCATGCTCTTGATATTGTTTTACTTTTTCAATAGCTTCATCTCTTGACATTACATTCTCTAGTACTCCATTCTGTGTGTAAAGCATATATCTGTCCTTCACTGCAATTCCTCCTTTATTATATACTTAATCTTAGTATTCCTCAAATTCTATAATATAGACCTAGATATAAAAAAGTCCACTTACCTTATTTTTACTCCAGGTAATGGACTTTTTTGAAGAATACTCATTTATTCGTCTTCTCTAGGTCCTTCTTCTAAAGCTATCTCTACTGCATCTTTAAAATCACTTGTTGTTGCTGTTGCTCCAGTTACTACATCTACTGCTTCAATGTCCTGCACCTGAATAAGCTGATCCTCTAATGCAGGATAGGCTTCCTCAGCACTTATTCCTGCTACGCCTTCCCATCTTTCATTATACTCTTCATCCTCTGATTTTAGTTTGCCTTCTTCATCTACTTCATCATAGTCAACTTCAACAATTCTTCCATCTTCTACAACGAATTCAACAAAGCTTGTCCATCCTTTTTCATTAACCTCTAGTTCTCCTCTATAATTACCATCCTCATAATCCATTTCTCTTGCTTCAGGCGTTTCTTCTGGTGTTTCTTCTGGGGTTTCTTCAGGTGTTTCTGTTGGAGCTGGAGGAGCTTCCTCTGGTGCGCATCCTACTGTAGCAACAACAACCATAAGTATTACTAGTAGTAAAACAAACACTCTTTTTGTCATTATGACCACCTCTTAAAGTATTATTTTTAGAAAATAACTCTTTAATGGTAGTTTGTACAAAACTGCTTCCTCTATGCGTAAATGCAATTGTCTATATAAGGTATTTATGGATTATTTAAAAAATAATTGCTTTTCTTTCAAATTGAAAGCTCCTATTAAAAACATCATGAATCCATAAGTTATCATGCCAAAAAGTATGGCTAATAGTGTGGCTGCAGCCTCATATTGAAACCAAATATAGCTGTGATGGAAGCTAAGTATAACAGCTGCTGCCATAGCAAGGGTGCTAAAAACAGGCTTTATAATCACTTCTTTGATAGAAATTTTCAAAGTAATGCTTTTTCTGATTTCTAGATAATTTAGAAACATTACAGTGCAATAACCGCATACGGTTCCAATAACCGCTCCTATGATATGGAGATAGGTAGCTAAAAGAAAATAACTGACGATTACTTTTATAGTCACTCCAATGAATAAATTTCTTACAGGGACAAAAACTTTATTCATTCCCTGCAAAATACTAGTTAAAACTTGAGCAACAGAAATAAAAAGCACATTGAAAGCTAAAATTTTTAATATATCTCCCCCAGCTTCAGTTTTCCCCCATAATAAATGGATAATTGGAGAAGCTAAAAGAGCTAGCCCTACTGTTGCTGGCAAAGCAATCATCAAAGTTATTTTAATACCAGTTTCCGCCTTTTCCCTTAACTCCTTGATATTTTTTTTGCTATTTGCTTCTGATATAGCTGGTACAAGGCTGGCGGCCATTGCCATACTAAAGGTAAGAGGTACATTCATCAAGGTTCCTGCTTTGCCCGTCAATCTCCCATAGAGAATGGTAGCTCCTTCTGGTGTATATCCTCCTTGCAGTAATCTTCCCGGTACAATGATAGAATCCATTAACCCCATCACAGAGCTTAATATAGCACCTATGGTGATGGGTATAGCCAACCAGATGAGTCTTTTCATAATGGATGTCACTTTTTCTTTGTTCTTATTATAGGTATAGGTAGAGTAATCTATTAGGTTTTTTCTCCTCTTTAGATAGTAAAACAACAGCAGAAGAGCTCCTAAAAATGCTCCTGCAGTGGCTCCAAAGGAAGCTGCACCGGCAGCGTAGCCAATTCCTTTGTCAATGTATAGATAGGCCAATCCTACCCCAATAATCACCCTTCCTATCTGCTCTATAATCTGGGATAGAGCTGTTGGCATCATAATTTGCATCCCTTGAAAATATCCTCTGAAGCAGGACATAATCGATACAAAAAAAGGTGCTAAGGATAAGCCTACTAAGGAATAATAGGTTTCCTCTGGCCAATCCAGTAGTTGGATAATAGATTTTGCTCCAAAGTATAAAAAGCATGAAGAAAAGATTCCAACGGAGATAATCATAAAAAAAGAAACCCTAAATACCTTTCTGACGCCTGCAAAGTCTTTCATTGCCATTTTCTCAGAGATCACTTTTGAAACTGCTGCTGGCAAGCCAATAATAGAAATTGATAGCATAATCGTATAGATAGGGTACGGTAAACCAAATAATCCCATCCCTTCATCATGAATCAATCTTTGTAATGGAATCTTAAAAAAAATGCCTAAAAACTTAGCAGTTATTCCTGCAACTCCCAGTACAACTGCCCCTTTAATCAATCTATTATTTGACATAAATGTACTCCCTCACAATGAAATATTCTATTTATATATATTCCAGTGGGGAGTACCATTATGATTTTCTTTAATTTTCTTTAATCTTCTTTAATTTTTTTCCAATGATAAAACCAGAATCCACCGCCTACAATCATGGCTGCACTGCTATAGGATAAATCCCTTATGTTACGAGCTTTTCTTCTAGCATTTTCTTGTTCTAGATACGCCTCATAACGTTTTTCTATTTCCTCCTGAGATAGTTGGGGTTCTTGTCTTTCTCTGTCAGGTCCATAAACAACAAACCTTTGTTGAAAATCCTCTAATGTTTGGTAATAGTGGGCATCCTCTATAAGTAAATCAACAACCCTATGAATCGTAAAAATTGTACCAAATATAAATATTACTAATGTGACGAGGCATACTAGATAAAGATAAAGACTCCTTAAGCTTAAATTTTTTGTCATGCCCAATAATCCACCTCCTACTATTATAATAACAATAATAATGCCAATACCCAGTAATAGTAATAAAGAGAACGCTATATGACCACCTACTTTCTTTACTGTTCTATGATGTCATTGTATCTCTTGGTATATTTTATGTCAATGCAATTTATGGTAAATACAGCATGCAATAAAAGGAAGGAGCTATGTATAACAATGCTGGAAAACATTATTATAAAGCAAAAAAAACTGCTGCTTGCTTCTCTTCAGCAATTGATTCAAATAAATAGTGTCGAGGCAGAAGGAAAAAAAGGAATGCCCTTTGGCCAGGGTGTAGATGATGCATTGAGATTTGCTATTGAGTTAGGCGAGAGCTTTGGCTTTTCTACCGTATATAATGAAGGGTATTACGGTTATATTGAGATGGGTGAAGGTAAGGAACTGGTAGGTATGCTAGGTCACCTAGACGTAGTACCAGTAGAAAAACCTGAGCTTTGGACCTTTCCTCCCTTTGGTGGTGAAATTGCCAATAATAGAGTCTATGGCCGAGGTTCCCTTGACGATAAAGGTCCCATCATAGCTGCTCTTTATGCTATGCATGCCGTAAAAGAAGCTGCTATTCCTTTAAAGAAAAGAGTTCGATTGATACTAGGTACCAATGAAGAAACCGGTTGGAAATGTATCAAGAAGTATCTTGAAGAAGAAGAAATACCTCAGTATGGTTTTGTTCCTGACTCTGATTTTCCATTAATCCATGGGGAAAAAGGACTTCTCCAAATTAAGCTTCAAATAGATGAAGGAGCTTCTTTTTCTATGGTGGGGGGCGGGGCATTAAATAGTGTTCCTGATAGCTGCAGCTATACTGGAAATCAAATAGAGAAGCTGGTAGAAGCTCTAAAAGCTACTGATTATAGCTATACTCAGCAGGGAGATACTATTACCCTTCAAGGGAAAACAGCCCACACAGCTAAGTGCTGGGAAGGTATAAATGCCATTACTCAAGCTGCTTTGCTTTTGAATCAGGAGAATATAAGTGCACCCATCATTGACTTTATTGCAAAGGAGGTGGGAGAGGATATTTATGCTAAAAATATGTTTGGCAATTATTATGATGATATTTCTGGAAAGCTGACCTTTAATGTGGCTAAAGTTAAAGTTGATAATCAGCAGCAGCAGGTATATGTTGATCTTCGAATTCCTGTTACCAAGGAAAAAGAAGAGGTATTATCCATATTAGAAAAAGTAGTTTCTTCCTATGGATTACAAATGGAGGTTTTATCTTTTCTTTCTCCGCTCTATGTATCAGAGGATCATTTTCTGATAAAAGCCCTAAGAAATGTTTATGAGGAAGTAACGGGACTAAACAGTACCCCTCTCACCACTGGAGGAGCCACTTATGCTAGAAGCCTTCAAAACTTCGTTGCCTTTGGTCCTCTTTTTCCTGGAGAAATAAAAATGGCCCATAAGACCAATGAGTACATCGATATTGACAGCTTAATGAAATGTACTTTGATTTATGCAAAAGCTATAAGTCGCTTAGGACAATGAAACAGATACAAATTAATTGAATGAAAAAAAAACAGCAGCCACAGCGTATGTAAAAATACGTAAGGGTGCTGGTTTTTAATAGTAACAAATTTGGACTTAAATTTTTCTAATCAGTGCTCCGCTGCATTGGTTATGGTAACCACCATGCTTACTTCTCCAGAACGCTGAGCTTCGTCAAATAGTCTTTTTAAGCCATTCCATACTTGCTCTTGATTCCCATGAAGATGCGTAGCCATTGACCCTACATTATACTCTACACCTGCTTGATTTAGTGTGTCGATGGAATTATTAATCACTGCACTTGCATCTTTAGTTTTCAAAGGATATAAGGTAACTTCTGCATGAATCATAGTTCAACACTCCTTTTGTTATTATTCTCTAATAGTATGGAAGGAAAAGTGTCTCTTTATCCATGCTTTCCTACAAAAATTTTACCCATTTACTAGGTTTCTAGTCCAACAAGCTCTTTAAACTCTTTTACTTTATTTCTACTGATAGGTATTGGTTTATCCTCGTATCCTCTCATTTTTACCTGTAGGCTGTTGTTAAACCAAAGGACCACTTCATTGATCTCATCAAGATTCATCAAGTAGCTTCTATGAGGTCTGAAAAAACCATGCTTTGTTAGACGGTCCTCCCATTCTACCATAGAAAAGGAGGTGGTGAATTTTCCTCTTTTACTGACTACTTTGGTATTTCTATCCTCTGTCTCGATATAAACAATATCCTTTAAGGACAAAACAAATAATTTGTCATCCTTTTCTAAGGTAATCTTTTGATTTTTATGTTCCATCAACAAATGTCTTTCCAGTAGCTCCTGCACTTGATTTAATGCCATCTCAGGAGAAGCCTTTAAATCTTTTTTAAGCTTTTCTACTGTTTTCATGAAGCGATTTTCATCCACTGGCTTTAGTAAATAATCAACTGCAGAGTATTCAAAGGCATCAAGAGCATATTGATTATAAGCAGTAACAAAAACAATCTTAGGTACCTTAGATAGCTTTATTAGTTTCGCTGCTACATCAAAGCCTGTCATATCCTGCAATTGAATATCTAGAAATACTATGTCCGGCAACTTTTCTTTACATAAAATAATGGTATCCTCTCCATCTGAGGCTTGTCCTATCACTTCAAAGGCTGAATACTGATTTAAGAGATTGATGAGATTTAGTCTAGCCGGCATTTCATCATCTGCTATGATAACTTTATAGCTCATGCTACTATTTCCTCCTTTACCTCAGAAGAATAGCGGCCCTTTACGTAAGGGATTTTTATTAATACACTGGTTCCTTCGTTATAAGTGCTCTTAATTTGCAATTTATATTCTTCGCCGTATAAATTAATTAAACGTCTATTTACATTCATTAAGCCTATACAATTGGTATCTGATTGTTGATTTAGCAGCCCCTTTAATTCTTCTGCTTCCATACCAATCCCATCATCAATTACTTCTAGCAGGATATCCTCATGATTTTTTCTGCATCTTATTGTAACAGACCCTCCACTTTTCTTAGGCAATATACCATGTACTACTGCATTTTCTACAATTGGCTGTAAAATTAATGGAGGAAGCTTGCAGACAACGTTCTTCTGAATATCATATTTCACTTGTAGTTTATCACCAAATCTTGCCTTTTCTATTTCTAAATAGGAGGCGATATGCTTCAGCTCCACATCCATATCTACCATATCCTGATTATTGCTTAAGCTTTTTCTAAAAAGCTCCGCTAAAGATATCAATAACTGCTTTGCTTTTCCTGAATCAAATTGTATAAAAGAAACGATGGTGTTGATGGCGTTAAACAAAAAATGTGGATTGATTTGGGCCTGCAATGATTTTAGCTCTGCTTCTGTAATAAGCTTGTTTTGATGCTCTACTCTACTTAACTCAATTTGTGTAGAAAACAGCTGTGCCAATCCCAATGCTAGCTCTGTATCAATGGAGGTGATACTATTTTCCTCTGTTCTATAAAGCTTCAGTATCCCCACCACCCTATCTCTTTCTTTCAAGGGGACAACAATAGCAGACTTTAATGTACAATCGTTTTTTATACATTTTATACTGTCTTTATCATTAATAATCTTGTATTGTCCAGTTTGAATCACTTCTTTTGTAGCTTCTGTCTGTAAATCAAAGCCTTGGCAGTGATGATCCTCCCCTATACCCTTATGGGCTAAGATTTCATGACGATTGGTAATGGTTACAGCAGCTACATCAACAGATTCTTTTATAATACCAACAACCTTCTGAGCTACTTCATAATTTAATCCCTGTCTTAGATAGGGCAGGGTTAAGTTAGCAATTTTCAGGGTTTTTTCTGCTTGACTTGCAGCAATCCTATCATATTCAGTATAGATATTTTCTATAATGCCGATAAATATGGCAATACCGAAGGAGTTTACTACCACCATAGGGAATAATATTATTTTTACTAGCTGCAGGGCATCACCAAAAGGACGAGCGATAAGTAAAATAATGATCATCTGAATAAATTCTGAGATCACACCTAGCAAAAATGCCCACTCCCACTTTGGAGATTTGTTTCTAATATAATAATGGGCATAGCCTCCAAATAATCCTTCCACTATAGTAGCAACTCCACAGGCTACGGCTGTAAATCCTCCAATATCAATTAAAAATCTGTGGCCACCTGCGATTAACCCTGCCATAAAACCTACCATAGGTCCACCTAATAAAGCTCCCACCATCACCCCAACGATTCTGGTGTTGGCTAAAGCCCCATTAATAGGCACGCTGGAGTAGGTTCCCATGATACCAATGGCACCAAATACAATAGATAAAAAGATTTTATCCATGAAGGTGATATTCTTTTTAATAATCAACTTTCTAAAAATGCCAATTTTTGAAATAATAACAGCCAAGATAATGATGATACCTAGTTTGTTTAATAAGGAAAGCATCATTTCGCCAATAATTAAAATCATCTCATCACCCTCCTTCATAGATTTATTATACTATATTTTCTATAGAGAGCATTACTATTATTAAAACCGTCAGATATTTTTTTGTCAAATATATGTTATCTCTCCCTGCCAGCCAAGCTGCTTCAGATGCTCCTCTAGTAACCTTCTACATAAAGCCAGCATCTCCTTTGTATGGTTAGAGTTTATTAACATAACCTCTGTAGACCCTTGATTCTTAGCTTTCCTTAGCAGATTTTGTTTTTGTAATAATCTTTTCAATTGGTTTGCAGTTCCTTTATTTCCATCCACTAAATCCACTGATTTGCCCAATGCTTTAATGATCTCCTCTTTGATAAAGATATAATGGGTGCATCCTAAAACTATAGCTGCTATCCTTTCATTTTTAATGGAGGTAAAAAGATCTTCTAAATAAGCTTGAAGTGTTTCTCCTTTGCCTCCATTTCTTTCAATGATTTCTACTAAGCCTGGGCAGGGCAGCTTGATAATCTCGTTTTTATTATGAAAGCATTGAATTAAGTCATTAAATTTTTTCTCCCTCAAAGTAACTGGTGTAGCCATTACAACAATCTTTCCTTCATTTTTTAAAGCTATCGCTGGTTTTAAAGCCGGCTCCATTCCAACGATAGGTATATCTATAGTGTTTCTCATATCCTCGATGGCACCACTGGTAGCAGTGTTACAGGCAACTACTAAGCCTTTGATTCCCTTTTCTAAGATTTTATTGGTCACATCAAAGGATAATGCCTTTACCTCCTCTGTCGGTCTTACTCCATAGGGGGCATTTTTTGAATCTCCATAATAAATATATTTTTCTCCCGGCAAGGTAAAAATTAATTCTGCTAAAACACTTATGCCTCCAACACCCGAATCAAATACGCCTATGGCTAAATTGCTATCTAACTCCATCGTTGCCTTCACCTACCTATCTATGGTTTTCTAAAATATATGCCAATCAGAAGTACTGCTCTATTGTACTACTCTATTATTGTCTTCTTCAATTATTTTAATCTCTTTAGCATTTCTTCCCTTTGTTTTTCAAAACCTGCTTTGCCTAAAAGTGCAAACATGTTTTTTTTGTAGGTCTCTACTCCAGGCTGATCAAAGGGATTTACCCCTAGTAAATAACCGCTGATCCCACAGGCCTTTTCAAAGAAATACACAAGATAACCAAAATAATAAGGACTTATCTCAGGAATACCAATGATTAGATTGGGTACACCACCATCATTATGGGCTAAAAGTGTGGCTTCAAATATGTTTTTATTAACATCATCTACTGTTTTTCCTGTCAAATAGTTTAATCCATCTAGATCCTTTTCTTCTTGGTGGATGTGAATCTCCTCTTCTATATTTTCTATATGCATAACTGTCTCAAAAATATTCCTTCTGCCTTCCTGTATGTACTGTCCCATAGAATGTAAATCAGTGGAAAAGCTTACTGCCGCAGGAAAAATCCCCTTTTGATCCTTTCCTTCACTTTCTCCAAACAGCTGTTTCCACCATTCCCCTATAAAAAATAAGGATGGTTCATAATTTACCAGTATTTCTACTGTTTTTCCTTTATTGTATAGAATATTTCTAACAGCAGCATATTGATAGCAATGATTTTCTTCAAGATTTAGGTTATCAAAGGTTTTATAGGCGTCATAAGAGCCCTTCATAATAGCTTCTATATCTATCCCTACCACAGCCATAGGAAGCAAGCCTACTGCTGTTAAAACAGAATATCTTCCCCCCACATCATCAGGGATAACAAAGGTTTCATAGCCTTCTTCATTGGCTAGAGTTTTTAGCGCTCCCTTCTCCGCATCCGTGGTGGCATAAATCCTGTTTTTTGCACCTTCTTTACCATATTTCTTTTCCATATACTCCTTCAACACTCTAAAGGCAATGGCAGGCTCTGTTGTAGTCCCAGACTTTGATATCACATTTAAAGAGATATCTTTATCTTCAATCACCTCTAATAAATCTTTTAAATATCTAGCACTCATGTTATGTCCAGCAAAGTAAACTTCAGGGGTTTTTCTTTGATGGCTAGGTAAAAGATTATAAAAGCTATGGTTTAACATTTCAATTGCAGCCTTAGCTCCTAAATAGGATCCTCCAATTCCTACAACAATCAGCACCTCAGAGTTTTCTTGAATCTTCTTTGCTGCCTTTTGAATTCTTTGAAATTCCTTTTTATCATAGTTTTCTGGAAGATCTAACCACCCTAAAAAATCCTTCCCTGCTCCGGTTTTTTCATGCAGCATTTTATGTGCTACATGTATCATAGGCTCCAATGCGGTCAGTTCCTGTTTTCCTACATAATCCAAAGCCTTGGCATAGTCAAAAGTTATTTTTCCCACGATACTACCTCCTAATAATTGTTAATTATTTTATATAATAGTTTTCCCCTTCAGTGTATTGCTAAAACTCTCCCTTAAACCTGCCACAGTTCAAGCACTACATCCACCAAATATCCTGGGCTACAATCCAGAGAAAAAAGCTCCCTCTAGATAACCAAACTAAGTGACTAACTCAAAAGTTATAAATCAAACTTTTGGTTATCTACTTATGAATTAAGTCTCATTTTATTATACCAAAAAAAAGGAAAAATCCTACAACTAATGTAGGATTTTCAATATTTTTATAATTTTTCTCCACCAAGACCTATCTTTAGTTTATTCACCTTTACTTCTTTTTTTGACCTAGCTACAGCCATGTCAACCGCTTGCACAATTCCTTGGCAGCATGGAACCTCCATATAGGCTACTGTAACTGATTTAAGGTTATTTACTGAAATAATATTAGTCAATTTATCTATATAAAACTGAAGATCATCTAGCTTAGGACAGCCTACCACGACTGCTTTTCCTTTTAATAAGTCTAAATGATAGTTTGGATATGCAAAGGGTACACAATCTGCTGTTACTAATAAATCAGCATTTTCAAAATAAGGTGCATTTACTGGAACCAGTTTTAATTGTACTGGCCATTGTTTTAATTGTGGTTTGATTTTCACTTCAACGTCTCCACTGCTTACTACAGCCTCTGCAGCAGCAGGTTCTTCATTTAGCTTCATCGCTCTACTGCCAGGACATCCACCACCATGGCCATGTTGGTGTTGTCTGCTAGTACTAGGTGCTGGTGTTTTCATATCATTGTTGGAGCATCCACAATCGTGATCCTTAGAGTGACTATGAGAAGCTGCTTCATTGGATTTCAAGCTCCTCCCTTGAGTATTCAAAAACTCTTCTACCGCCTCTTCATCAAATTCTTCTGCATCTCTTTCTATAATTTTTAATGCATCCTGAGGGCAATGTCCTAAACAAGCTCCTAATCCATCACAATAAATATCACTAACTAGCTTAGCTTTACCATCGATGATCTGTATAGCTCCTTCAGCACAGTTTGGTACACATAAACCACAACCATCACATTTTTCCTCATTAATTTCTATGATTTTTCTAAGTGCCATTTTAATCCTCTCCTCTACTTTTTATCTTATGCTTATTTTACTATAGGAATAGATGATGGTATGTGATGATTCTCACAAAAACTAGTGCATTCTATCACTTTTTTCTGATTTTTTTATTGCTCTCTAATATATTTACCACATAGGGGACAGTAAACTATTTCTTCATCAAACTCTTCCTTACATTTTGAACAATATTTAATCCTTTGAATTTTTATCACTAGCCTACGCAAGGTTTCAATATCATTTTGCAGATAATTTATTTGATCAAAATATTTGTCTAAATCTTGTACGTTGATGTAATTTTCTCCCCGCAAATGTTGATAAACATGGCGCCCTAGCTCTTCATATAATCCTTGAATCTCTCTTTCTCGCTTACTTATATTTAGGTTCAGCTTGTTTACTTCTATGATCTCTGAGGATTTTTTTCCCAGTTGTTCTACGGATTGTGAAACAGCATCAGAAAGTTTGTCTATTATATTCATTGACCTCCCTCCTATCTTATCCTTTATTATATTTTTATTCAAAATTTCTACTTTTGTACCTTAAAGTTCACCTTTTACTTTAAGAAAAAAATCTTTTTCTTTCAACCTTTAACAGTTCGAGTTAAACCTTTACTTTAACTCTAGAAATTTTTACAAAAAAAAAGAAAATCCTTTTCCTTAAGGATTTTCAAAACTTGTTTTTAAAAAGTTACCTGTTTTTCTATTTTATTAACTCTCTGATATCTTTTGTTTCGTGATTTTCATATTCTATTACTTTTCCTTCCCAGGTTCGAATCGTTACATAATCTCTGCCTCTAGAAATTAGATAATCTGGAAATAGCGGTGTTTTTCCTAGTCCCTTTGGAGCATTTAAAATAAAGGTAGGAATTGCCATGCCTGAGGTATATCCTCTTAAATATTCCATTATTTCAAGGCCGTCGTCTACAGAGGTATTAAAATGTGTGGTTCCTGCTACATGCTTAGCATGAAATATGTAGTATGGTCTTACTCGACATTTTAACATCTCATGATTTAAAACCCTCATTACATATTTATCATTGTTGACGCCGTTTAACAAAACTGCTTGATTTCCAAGAGGTACACCTGCATTAGCCAATCTTTCACATGCAGCCTTTGATTCAGCTGTTATTTCAATGGGATGATTGAAATGGGTGTTTAAATAAACCGGATGGTATTTTTTAATCATTTCACAAAATTCTTCTGTTATTCTTTGAGGCATTGTTACCAAAGTTCTGGTACCTAATCTCACGTATTCAACATGAGGAATTTCCTTTAGCTGCTTCAATATCCACTCTAGGGTCTCATCTGTAAGACATAAAGAATCCCCTCCAGTTACCAAAACATCTCTTATCTCTTCACTTCGTCTAATATAATCTATGGATTCTTGAATGATTGCCCTTGTCTTAGATACATCTTTTTCTCCAATATTTCTTCTTCTTTGACAGTGTCTACAATACATAGCACATTCATTAGTAACATTAATGATTAATCTATCAGGATACCTCCTGGTGATGCTTCCTGCTGGATTAGTAAATTCCTCTGCCATTGGATCAAAATCATTACATAGATCTTCCATCTCTTTATAGGTAGGGATTGACATTAGCTTAATGGGATCATATTTATCTTTAGGATTAATTAAGCTTAAGTAATATGGAGAGATACCCCATCTGAATTTTTTTCCTACTTCTAATATCTGTTTTTTCTCTTCTTCAGTTAAATCTATTATTTTGCTCAAGGTTCCCACATCAGCTATTCTGTTTTTTAACTGCCAATGATAATCCTTCCAATCTTCTTCTGTTCCACCTAAGAGTTCAAGTATTTTTTTCTTTCTAGCTTCTAAAGCCTCTTGCATTTCTAATCCTTTGTCAATTTCTTTTCTAGCTTCTAAATAATCATCGATTCTACCTTTTAACTCAGCGGCTCTTTTTAAAGATGTTTCCCTTCCTTCAGTATTCACTCTTAGCACCCTTTCTATTTTCTATAATATTTATATAATGCTTAGTATAACCATAAAAAAATGTTTTTGCAAGTAAAATTTCATTTTAAATTTTTTATGAAATTTATATTTCATTTATTGCAGATATCGTTTTCAAATTAACAATGTTTTTTCTCTAAACAATCTAGAAGATATTTAAACTGTTGAAAAAGTGAAATAATACAGGAAAAAATTAAGATTGTCATTCTGAGTTCTAGGGAAAAATCTTAGTATTTAAAAGGCTTTACAAATTCTTCATTGCACTGCGTTCCATTCATAATTACTGGAATATGCGCCTTTTTTGCAAAATAAAAAGTGACTTTCCGCCACTTTTTTTGTTTTGTTACTTTAATTTATTTACTAGCTCCCCGATTTTCTCTATGGTGCAGGTAATAACATCACCAGTTTTTAAATATTTAGGTGGATTAAAGCCCATCCCTACTCCACCTGGTGTACCAGTGGCAATGATGTCTCCAGCTTTTAAGGTCATCCCCTTAGATAGATCACTGATGATATAGGGAATATTAAAGATTAAATTGCTGGTGTTAGAGTTTTGTCTTATCTCATCATTGACCTTGCAAGCAATCTTTAAGTTCAACGGCAAGGGTAATGTACTTTTATGTATGATATAAGGTCCCATAGCTGTAAAAGTGTCTAAGCTTTTTCCTTTAATCCATTGAGCATGCTTCTTTTGTAAATCTCTAGCAGAAAGGTCGTTCAGGATGGTATATCCAAATATATAGTTCTCGGCTTCTTCAATGGGAATATTCATCCCTGTTTTTCCGATAATAATGGCTAGCTCTACTTCATAGTCAATTTCTGAGGTTGCATTTGGATGACTATTGATTTCATCCATAGGTCCGATAATATCTGTCGCCATTTTCCCAAAATAAACAGGTGCCTTTGGTGTCTGAGCTTGATCTCCCATAGAGGCTTTTAGTTCTTCCACATGGTCTTTATAATTTAATCCAAGACAGATAACACTTCTTCTTGGTTGTGGGATAGGGGCACATAATTTTACATCTCCAATTTTTTCCATACCTTCAGCATCTTTATTTTCCTGTAAATAACCATTGATTTTTTCTAGCATTACTTCATCACAATTCTCAATAAAATCCAGCATACTTACAGAGAAGTCCTCCCCTAATATGCTGGCTACATCTATGATTTTACTTCCTTCATCGTATAATACACCTAATCTTTCCTTGCCTTCTTTTAAATAAGTTGCAAAATACATTTGATTCTTGTCCCCCTTTTTTTGTATATTTTAATTAATTGTACATGAAGGATGGTGTATCTTCAAGTCTATTTTTCAAATAATTCTTACATTACTAAGGTACCGTCTTCCTGCTCCACCATAAGTAGGACCTGTCTTTGCTCCCCATCCCTTGCATCAATATACACTAAGTAGTTATCCTCTCCAAATTGGACTTTAAACTCATAGCATAATATCTCTTTTTTCCCTGGAGTAGGAATCATAGCTAGTCTAGCATTTTCTACCTCAACTGCACTGGAGAGTCTTTCTCTTGCTTCCTCCTCTGAAATCTCAGGTTCAGGAATATCCCTTTCATGGTGATTGATTAGGAATCCCTCAGTTTCAAAGCCTATGATGTCTCCATTATCCAGTGCTACTTTAACTTTGATTAAGTCTGTATATACAATAACATCCTCCTGTTCATATGCAAAATTAATCACACTTTGTCCTTCATAGGTGGTTGTATAGGTGGCTACCATGTCTTCATACCCTTTTTCTACTAAAAACTCTTCTGCCGTATTGATGGCTTCCTCCAGTCCTAATTGACTTTCTCCAATATCTCTAGGATTAAGATACCAGACAATTTTTCCCCCTGTCTTGCTGATGGCCATGGACACCTCTTGTTCACCATTTCCATTTCTAGTGCCCCTTAGATAATATGCAGGAATTGATGTGTTTTCTATTTCTCCTACTACTTCAACATCTCTGACCTTTTCCTCTCTAAAGCTGTCTGCTACAATTTCTAATGCTTGATTTTGGTCAATAGTTTCTCCTTCTAATCTTGGTTGAACATCCTTTAGATGTTCAGAGAATGGTCCATCATAGATTAGTTCAGGATACTCCTGAGTTCTTTCCTGGAAATTTATTAAATTAAATTTTTCCATTCTGTCGTTTAATTGTGCCAGATCTCTATTACCCTCTCTTCTTAAGTCTCCAAAGTTTATTCCACCTGCTGCTATATCCTGCTGCAGCTCTATCAGCTGTCGTGACAGCATATTGGCATAGCCATGAAGCTCCGTTAATGTTCCCATCTCATCTTCATCTAGGACAATGCCCTCTAGACTTTTATTTACCATAGCAGTACAATAATCCCCCAGCTGATTTAAAAATCTTTCTGTTTGACGGATTGCTCCATGATCAAAGGGTAATTGGGTTAATTTGTCCTGTGCCATATAGGCTTGAAAAACTGTCTCATTTAAATATTTTACTAAATCGTTGCTGGAACCTGATACCATAGCCTTTGCTAAATCCACCTGTGCATTTTCTACATGTCCTATCAAATCATAATATTGTCTTTGAAACTGTAAATCCAAGTATGTATGATAATCATTTCTTTCATTATATTGATAGTAGCCCCAAACACCCGTTGCCATAAGAGCTACTGCTAGAACCGTAGGTAAAATATATCGTCTCATCCTATCACTCCTTTCTAATTGCCAAATACATGCCTGCCGATTCTCAGGGTAATGGTTCTTGTCCATATCCATCGGCTAGTTGCTGTGGCAGGGTTCCAAAAATATAAAGCTCCGCCAGTTGGATCCCATCCATTTAAAGCATCCCTTGCAGCTCTATAGGCAGAATCATTTGGCGCTTCATTGATGGTACCTCTTTTTACAGGTTCAAAAGCGCATGGTTGATATACCACCCCTGCAAGGGTATTCGGGAAGTCAGCGCTTCTTATTCTGTTCAATATCACTGCTCCTACTGCCACCTGCCCTTCATAGGGCTCTCCTTTAGATTCTGCATGGATGGTTCTAGCTAATAATTCTACATCATCACTTCTTGAAACACCTCTACTAACTGGTGCGGCAGGGGCAGATGCTGTTGCTGCCATCCCCAAAGCATTTCTTGTTTGAGGTCCCACGATGCCATCTACTGTTAATCCATTTTGTCTTTGAAAAAATCGAACTGCTTCATAGGTTTGAGGACCAAAGGTACCACTTATAGGACCGTCATAGTACCCCCATCGACTTAATCTGTTTTGTAATTCTGTAACCTCTGCCCCACTTGATCCCCAGGATAAATTTTGTGCATAGGTATTTTTCGGTACAAATATAGTCACAGCTAGTACAATCAATATCATGATTAAAGGAATAATCTTTCTCCTTTTCATTTTTTTCCTCCTTTACTTTTTCATTGGAATACTACTATTTTTATCTGAAGTAGCGTAAATTATCCAAAAAAAAAGTAGACCATCAGATGATCCTTTGAAAAAATAAAAAAACTCAGCTTTTCCAGCCTATATTACTATAAGTTAGAAAGCCGAACTTTTTTTATAACCCTATAATAGCGATAGCAATGCTAAAATATACAATCAATGCTAAAGCATCTACAATCGTAGTAATCATTGGTCCTGCCATAATAGCAGGATCTAGCTTCATTTTTTTTGCTGCAATTGGCAGTGTCCCTCCTACAACCTTAGCCATGATAATGGTTAATACCAATGTGATAGACACTGTAATAGCAACAGCTACACCAACTTGACTAATGAACAGCATCCTAAAGAAGTTGATTGTACCTAGGGAAACCCCCACCACTAAGCTGACTCTAAATTCTCTCCAAAAGACTTTAAGATAATCCTCCAGCTCTATTTCCCCAAGAGCCATCCCTCTGATAATCAATGTGGAGGATTGAGAGCCGGCATTACCAGCGGTATCCATCAGCATAGGAATAGAGGCGGCTAAAACAGCTACTGCAGTTAATATATCCTCAAACCGGCCAATGATTCCCTCGGTAAACATAGCAGTTATCATCAATATAAATAACCAAGGGATTCTTCGTCTTGCTAGAGAAAAGATCCTTGAATGAAGATACTCCTCCTCACTGGGTTCCATTGCCGCCATTTTTTGAAAGTCCTCTGTCGTCTCTTGATCAATAACATCCATTATATCATCAATGGTTATTATGCCAACAAGTCTATCTTCTTTATCTACAACTGGCAGTGTTAATAAGTCGTATTTTTTAAAGATACTAGCGATCTCCTCTTGATCATCTAGGGTTTTGGTAGCAATAAAATCTTCATTCATTACTTCAGAGATTAGTAAATTATCATCAAATAGTACCAGCTTTCTTAAGGATACAAGTCCCTCTAGCTTTCTTTTTTCATTCAATACATAGCATGTATAGATTGTTTCCTTATCGGGACCGGTTTTTTTAATATGCTCTAATGCTTCCTTCACTGTCATTTCTTTTTTTAAGTCAACATACTCGATGGTCATCAAGCTGCCAGCAGAGTTCTCAGGATATTTTAAGAACTGGTTGATTAGCTTTCTTTCTTCTTCAGTAGCGGAGGTTAATACCTTCTTTACAAAATTTGCAGGCATTTCTTCCAGGAAGTCAATCATATCATCAAAGTATAACTCATCAATAATTTCATTTAATTGATTTTCATGCATAACATCTACAATATGCATCCTTTGTTGAGTGGATAAATGGGAAAAAATTTCTGCTGCTTCATCCTTCCCCAACAATCGAAATAAAATAATACTATTTTTCTTATCTAGTTCGTCAAACGCTTCCGCTACATCTGCGGCCCTCATTTCTTTTAGCTCTTCTTTAAGTAATGCAAGCTTTTTCTCTTCAATTAATTCCAAAAATCTTTCATGCATTTTCTCACCTCTCTTGGTTTAGAGAAGGAGGTCCACCAAAAGTGGTGAAAATTCCCTCCCATTGTTGATTTTTATTGTCTTAAATAAAGCACTTTGACTCCCGTCGGGGATTGAGTCCATTTCCACCACCACCTTTAATTTATATTCTTTTCTTTTCCAATCTTTTCTAATCTTTAGAAATTTATCTTATCCTTTCTCATATTTACATTTAAGATCAAGCCTAATGCTATCATATTAGAAAGCATAAAGGTTCCTCCATAGCTTACAAAAGGCAAGGGTTTCCCTGTCACCGGCATTAATCCAATGGTCATAGCGATATTGGCAAAAATGTGAAAGGCTAGCATAAAGGTAAGACCTATAACTAAATAAGCACCAAAATCATCTTTTGCATCCTTTGCAATATTAATACATTTTATAAGCATAATAGCATATAAAAGGACCAACACACCTGCTCCTAAAAATCCCAGTTCTTCTGCCAAAACAGAAAAGATAAAGTCTGTATGTTTTTCTGGTAAAAATCCATATTGACTTTGGGTACCATTAAACAGTCCTTTTCCAAAAAACATTCCGTTCCCTACTGCTAATCTAGACTGTATTGCATGATAGCCCTTGCCCATAGGGTCAAGCTCAGGATTTAAAAATGTTAAAATTCTATCTTTTTGATAATCCTTTAAAAAGCCAAACCAGGCAAGAGGCACACTAATCATGCCGATAACCCCGGTAGCAAATATATATTTGGTGTTTAACCCTGCAATAAAAATCATGCCAAGGGTAAAAAATGCAAAAGCCATAGTGGTTCCTAAGTCTGGCTGACGTGCAATTAATACCATGGGTACAGCTGCAAAAGCTAATATTTTTCCTAAAGTAGATAGCTGGTGCATAGTTTCTTTGTTATCGTCTATTATTCTTGCAAGAAAGATAATAACACCAAGCTTAGCAAAATCTGATGGCTGAAACTGCAAGCCTCCTATTCTAAGCCATCTATTGGCACCCCATAGTTCTTGACCTGTACCAAATAATAAAACCGCCACTAATAAAAGGTTGGAAAAAATATATATTGGTATATATAATTTACCCAGTGTACTATAGTCAATGAATAAAATAAAAATGATTGCTGTTAATCCCATAATAATAGATGAAATCTGTGTTCTCATAAATCTCTCATAGCCTAAACTATAGGTAGCACTACTTATCATTATTATACCAATGATACATATCATTAAAACAACGGCTATTAAACTATAATTGATTTTCTTTATTAATTTATTCTCAATCTTCAAGATTCATTCATCCTCTTCTATTATAATTACATTAAATTAGTCCATAGAATACTTGTCATTACAAGTATAGGTTACATAATTAGTTTACTCTAATGATTATTTTTTTTCAACCTATATTTTTGCAAAAACAAAAGCGGAGCACTGGCTCCGCTTTTGTTTTTTATTTGTCACTAAACATAAGGTTTATTATCTACCACTCATATTTCTTTCAGCTTGCTCGATTAATTTCTTAACCATATATCCGCCAACATAACCATTTTGTCTAGCTGTCAAGTTACCTTTATCTGTTGCCTCATAGTTAGTTAAACCTAATTCATTAGCAATTTCAGTCTTCATTTGATTTAATGCTTGGCGAGCTTCTGGAACTACTAATTGATTTCTTCCAGTATTGTTATTATTTGTAGCCATTTTATGCCATCCTCCTTCCTTGATAGTGAATTTGTAGTGTTTAACTACAATACTATTATCTGTAGTCTCTATGCTTTTACTCATTGAAATATTTAGAACCAAACCTAATATTTTAAAACAATGGAATAATATGTATTTAAAGAAACTCAAAAAAAGAACAGGTGCCAATGTAACTAGCACCTATCAAAGGATTTCTATGGTTTCTTGTTTAATAGAATTTAAAGGAACCACTGAATAGTAATATTACCACTACAAACACTAAAATTAGGTTTTCATCAAATTTGCCCCAGAATCCTCCTAATCCTCCTTGACCTATTAGTAAGAAGATTAAAAGGATTATTAAAATGCTATTTTTTCCTCCGAAAATTCCACCAAAAAAGTTGCTTAATACATCGTTATTTTTAGTCATTTCACTCATTATATTCACTCCTTTAAAGTAAAATTAATCTCGTTCTTATTCTATAGTATGTTTTTTCAGCAAAGATGTGATAGTTACAAAGACTTTTTTATAATTTTATTTTATTTGTGACTTTTGTCATTTTAAAAACATTTGTAAATGGTTATTATAAATATAACTTACTTTATCATTGCTTTTTATGAAATGGTTATTGCTCTGATTTTTTTATATTAAAAACTATATTAGGAGGTAATAAAATGAGTGCATTTTTAGGTCCGATTCACCATTGGTTGTTTAAAAAAATCTTACTGTTTGAGGAGTTAGAAAAAAAAATCATTATGTCTTTATCTTCAGCCTATGATAAAAATATTATAGATGAAATCAGTAAGGAGATGCAGCAGCAATATGGTGCTTTCATTCCACAAGAACCATTAGAAGCATTAATTGATACAAATAATATTCATGGATGGCTACAGGAAAGAATCACTGTTGTTGAGTTAAGACAATCAGCTGTTATAAAAGCTTTTCTTTCTAAGTTGGGGGAAGAAGCTCTAGCGATTATAGAGAAAGAATACATACATCAGGGAAAGCAGCTTGGTATGGGTTTAGCTCATTCATCAGCTGTATCAAATGCCCCTTCTATCTATAAAGAAATAAATAATTATTTGCTAGAAGGTATGCCCTGTGACAATGTAAACAATGTAGTATCTTCAACAGAAGAAGCGATACAGTGGAAGATCACTCAATGCCTACATAAGCCTTATTGGGATAAAGCAGCAATGGATGCTGAGATTATGTATAACCTTCGCTTTCATTGGATAAAGGCATTTGTTGAAGCGGCTAATCCTAGGTATACTTATACTGTAGATAGCTCCAATCTCAATGGTGTTTCTCTTCATTCTATCATTTTGCTATAAATCCTTATTAAATCCACGTTAGAAAGCCTTCATTTAAGTATTGAAGGCTTTTTTATTTGCTTTTTTTTACAAATATAATTCCTTCACCTTTTGTAGATACTATAAAATGAAAGAAGACTATACTTTAAAAAATCAGATGGAGGTATTGAATATGACAACCATTAATAAATTAGAGCAGGCTTTAAACAGTGCTAGAAGCTTACAGTCTGATTTAAAAACCTTTTCTATGGATACAGAGGATCAACAGGCAAAACAGATGTTCAATCAATTGTCCACCAATCTAGAAAATACTGTGCAAATGCTGCAATCCCGTGTGGATTTTGTAAATAGTGAAGAACCTCAGTATTTACAGCAATCCATGGGTATGCAGCAACAGAACAAGCAGCAGCAAAATCAACAAAAAAATCAGCAAAGCAAACAACAACAAAATAAGCTTCAATAAATAATAGAATGGAGGTTGCCATGGCAGCCTCCATTTTATTATTTATCTACTATTTCTATTCCAACGCTTGAAACCTATCATAAATTTGCTGAAAATCTAAAGGACCAACGATAATATCAATGATTTTTCCTTCTGTATTAATAAGATAGGTGGTTGGAGTAAATCGCACTTTATATTCAAAGCCACTTTCAGCAGTCTTATCCATCAATACTGGGAAACTATAATCTCCTTTTTCAACAAATGTATTCACAATTTTTTCATCTTCTAAGAGACTTACAGCTATTACTACAGTATTGTTGTTTTTATTAGCTTGATGAAACTCATCAAGTTGCGGCATTTCTGCTGCACAAGGAGGTCAGGTTGACCTAAAAAAGTTCAACACAATATTTTTTCCTCTATAGTCCCACAAACTTTCCTCTTGATTTTTTGTGTTTTTCAGTGTAAAGTCTGGGGCAATATTTCCGATTGTAACACCTATAACCTCATCCCTTTCAAGCCCTTCCCCTGCTGTCTGTTGGTTATGGGTTATCCCTTGATTGTCTATAATCTCCAGATTATCGGATTCTTCTATAGTTCTATTACTGGTATTGAAATAAACTAATCCTCCAATAATCATTAATGCAATCATAGAAAAGAAAATCAGCGTTTTTTTCATTCTGTATCGCCTCTCTTTATTGTATTGTTATGAACAAACCATAACTTTCATCGTATCTTTTCTCTCAAAGGCTAAGCTTCATTATTTTTAGGTTCTATAATACTATATAGTGATGATTAAATAAATATGATTCTAAAAGCAAAGAAAAATCTTTATCAATAATTAGCTTTTTCTTTGCAATAAAGATGATAGGTTTGCTGTAATCTATTAAAAGCATGGATAGCTAAGTCAATGTCTTCTGGCTTTGGCTCTAAAACAGTGATCCATTGGAATATGTTTATATATTTATCCCATTTTGTAGTTTTTGAAGCAATTATTTTTGCTGCCTGAATAGCTAATAAAAAGATAACAAGAAGAGATAATAAAGAATCAATATTTAACAACCATAAAACAGAATACAATACTACTGTAATAACCGCTAGATTTGTACCGCATTTTTTATTGAATCTAGAGGATCTCTTTACTAAAAAATGATTTATATAGCCAAACTCTAAGTAGCAATTGATTACTTTATGCTCCGCACCATGATATTGAAGAACTTTTACTATTCTTTTTTTGTACAATAAAATACCTGCTGCCAGTATAGCATATAGCCAATAACGAGAGATAGACAGCGAAAAAAAGCTGTCTAAGGATGGAAGGTGAAAGATTTCATCTAGTACAATCAGGGTAAGACAGGTCCCCATCAATACTTTATGTTTTATATTCATAATCTTCCATTGATAGTACATCACCAACAAACCACCTAAGAAGAACCGACCTTCCAGTTTTCTTAACCAGCCTTTAGGTAGAATCCAATCTATTTCATAGGTAATTGCTTTTTTTCTTTTTATTGCTCTTATTTTTATTACATCACAAAAAAAAGTGATGCCATTAGTATGGGAATAACCGCCTAGTTTCATCTTCTCACTCCGAGCTTAATATTAAAATATATCATTACCATTATAGCCTATAATAATATTTTTCAAAAGTCTTTAAGTATTTTGACTTATATCACAGCTGAAAATGCTATCGATGGTTATACTATAATTAATAAATCTATTAATTATTAGGAGGTATTTACAATGAAAGCAGTAAAAGTACTTATGGATGAGCATCAAAATATTTTAAGAATGCTAAAGGTGATAAGAAAGCTATCTCTACAAACTTTTGAGACAAAGGAAGTATATTATAAGGGTTACTATGATGCCATTGATTTTATTAGGAATTATGCTGATAAGTTTCATCATGGTAAAGAGGAAGATATTTTGTTTGATAAAATGTCCAGTGAATTAGGTACTGCTATAAAGCAAGGACCTATCTTTGGTATGCTGGCGGAGCATGATTTAGGTAGATTGTTTGTTAAAACCTTAGAGGAGGCTTTAGATGCAGCCAAACAAGGCTCAGAGGAGGCCAAGCTGGACATTGTAGCAAATGCCATTGCCTATACCGACCTACTCTATCGTCATATTGATAAAGAGGATACAGCTATTTTTACCTTTGCTGATAACAGCCTTGATTCTGACATGCATCAAGAAATCGACAACCTCTTCGAAGCAGCTAAAGAAAGGCTGGATAGCGAAGCTACAGAGAAAAAGTATGTAGGTATGCTGGAGGATTTAGAAAAATATGTTGATAATTTAGACGTATAACAAGGGCGACCAAAGGTCGCCCCTACTGAAGACAAAGCATGAAGTTCTAAATCATTTTATAAGCTATTGGTCCATTTGCCACAGCGGTCTCCCCACATGGCTATTACTTGCTTGTCTAACTCTACTTTAATCACTTCACAATTATTGGAGCATCCTCCGCATTCAAAGGTGGAAGGAATAAAATCTAAATCAGCTGCCTTAAATCCTCTAAAATTGGTAGGATTTTCACTTTCTGCAATAAATTCTTTTGCTAAAATCGCTGCACCTAAAGCCCCCATAATGTTAAAATGCTTCGGTATGATTACTTCATGGCCAATTTCCTTTTCAAAGGCAGTTTTTATGCCTTTATTTGCTGCTACACCACCCTGAAAAACAAACGGTGGTTCTAATCTTTTCCCTCTTCCCAGGTTGTTAATGTAGTTTCTTACTAGAGCCTCACAAAGACCTTTGATAATTTCTGCTTTTGAAAAACCAAATTGCTGCTTTGCAATCATATCTGATTCTGCAAAAACTGTACATCTCCCAGCAATTCGTACATCTCTCTCAGCAGATAAGGCCATATCACCAAATCTTTCAATGGGGATTCCCAGTCTTTCTGCTTGATGGTCCAGAAATGAACCCGTACCTGCAGCACAGACAGTATTCATGGCAAAATCTATAACCATTTGATTTTCTATAATAATAATTTTAGAATCTTGACCGCCAATTTCAAAGATGGTTTTAACATCAGGCACCACTTGAGCTGTTGCTGTGGCATGGGCAGTTATTTCATTTTTTATTACATCTGCCCCCACCATAACCCCTACCAGCTGTCGTCCGCTGCCAGTGGTTCCTACCCCATTTACCTTTGCATCCTGCGGCAAATGCTTTTCCAGCTCCTTCAATCCATTTTTTACTGATTCTAGAGGTTGTCCATTTGTTCGAATATACTGGCTGTGGACAACTTCATTATGATGATCTAAAGCAACGATATTGGTGCTTACAGAACCCACATCTATTCCTAAATATATTTCCTGCAACCGATTCATCCCCTTATGATATTTTCTTCATTTTTTTCCCTTTGATTAAATCTAAAAATGCTTCTATCCTCGTTAAATTATTGGCAGTTCCTGCTTGTTCATCAATAGATAAAGTTAGAACCGGTATCCCAAAATCCTCTGTTATTTTAGGGACAATGCTTTGTGATATCAATTCTGGCAGACAGCCAAAGGGCATTAAATGAATGACTCCGTCAAACCCTCTTTCACTAAAATCTACGATATGCC
The DNA here is from genome assembly GCF_900111615.1 of Natronincola peptidivorans. GTDB lineage: Bacteria > Bacillota > Clostridia > Peptostreptococcales > Natronincolaceae > Natronincola_A > Natronincola_A peptidivorans. The sequence continues at coordinate 34,048 of NZ_FOHU01000019.1, forward strand.
CTACTGTTTGCTTAGCATGACCCCCTATTTGTATAGGGATATATCTTTCACCCTTTTTTAGTATCTCTATCTCATGGGTACGATTAATAAACTTTGGTAAAGCATTATAGTTTATCCACTGGGTTAAATATTGAGAACGCTCTACCTCTGCCCCTAATGAACCTAGCAATTCTTCAATTTTCATGTTGATGGAGGCCTCCATAACAACATAAATCTCTCCTACGATGCCGATTCTTATTCTCTTTTCTTCTATTCTATTGATCTGTTTGATTCCATCCAGCAATGCTTTTCCTTGAATAAAGGCTTCCTCTATCTCTTTACTGCTATAAGCTTTATCAAAGATATCCTGTATTTTTTCCCATACCTTAGTGGTCTCACCTTTTTTAAGCTCATAGGCTCTTATGACCTGTACCTGTTTTTCTAAAATGTCCATTTTTTTCAGCATAGTATAAACCAGCTTAAACGATTTTCCTAACCTATACCATGAGCTACTACCTTTGACTTTTAAAACATTCAGAAAAAACTTTTTATAATCCCTAAACATAGAATCAAAGACAATGAATTCTACATTATAATCTTCTTCCTCCAAAATACGACTATGAACCCTTTCATAGAAGCCTGCCCTGCATGGACCATGGCCTCCAGAGGTAATAATGGCTTCTGCTCCTTTTTCTACTGCTTCCATATAGCTGCCCATGATTACCTTCAGTGGAAAGCAAGCAAACTCTGGACTATATTTTACACCTAGATTTATGGTTCTTTGACTAGGCTTCGGAGGCATGATTACTTCATGTCCTAGCAGCTCTAACAGCTTTTTATATATTACTGTCGTCCCCATATACGGAAATGACACCTTCATCCTCATGCACCTCTTTGCACATTAATTTTTTTTCTTTTTATCATGTCTACAAATGCTTCTATCCTGGTTTGGAGATGATTTTCTCCTGAATGTTCATCCACCCTTACTGTCATAAAGGGCTTCTTGTAAATAGAAGAATCCAGCTCCAGAAGTTTACCCAGCAAAGAATCTGGTCCACATCCAAAGGCAGTTACATGAATCATACCGTCGCATTCTTCATCATGATAGAAATGATACCCTGCAGCCAGCAGCTTATCGCTAAATGTCCAAAACAATGTCTTAGGCATACACTCCAGCTGACGATTCATATCTTTTTCCTCTAGCATTTCAAAGGTCTTTACCTTTACTCCCATCGCTCTTAGCTTATTAAGGATATCCATACTGATGAAAGGATCATAGATGTTATATACATAGCCTAACAAGCCTATGGTTACATCCACCTTCCCCTCATTTAATGTTTTATATTTTTCTTCATCTGCCTGATTCAAGACAATAGCAGCAGCCTCAGTAGCTGAATATCCTTTTCTACAATATTCTCTAAACCTTAACCATACTGCTTCTGCCTTGGCTAATGCATTTTTATTTTGTCTGTGATTTAATGATAGTTTTGTACCAAATATATTTTTTTTGAACGACTCTGCAATATTGTCACTTCTGGTATCGATATAAGGCATAATCAACTTTTCTTCAATACCCTCCATAGAGTGGCGAATCATATCTGGCAATCCCATAAACTTAGGACAAAAAAATTGTCCTTTCTTTATAGATACAAATCTTGGAACAAAAATCCAATCTACCTCTTGCTCCAGCAGTGTAATAACATGCCCAAGATATACCTTGATGGGTACGCAGATTTCTGGTACTGAAGCTTTTATTCCCTTGTCTATAATAGATTTTGTAGTAGCAGGTGTCAGTACTACCTCTAACCCCAGTTCCTCAAAATATGTTTTCCAAAAGGGGTAATAGTAAGCATAGAGCAAGCTTTGGGGAATCCCTATTTTCACAATGCAAACCTCCAGTCATTTTCTCTTGAATCATCCCAGTGTCAAAATACCATTAATAATCCTATATATATTCAATATACATATTGAGAAGCAATAATATGTCTTTATTTCTTTTGAATCCCTTCCTTCTAAAGTAATATAGATAATTGATATTTTAATAAAGAAGTATTCCACACAAATTTTTTATTTCCTCTCGGCGAAGAGGAAAATTTTGAAAAAAATTTATTCTGTTCCTACCAATAGCTTGTCAATCATTGTTGATACATTTTCTGATTCAATTATCTCGATAGTATTCTTCATGGAGTTTTCTACTCTCCAAATAGCTTGTTGATTATTCAGATTATAAAAGGATTTGTCTTCTAATGCATCAGCAACGGGTATAATTTCATAAAATGTTTTTCCCTGGGCGATATATCTATGTACCCAAGTGGGGACATAGGAGACTTTTTCTATTGTTACAAGATCTTCTTGAAAATCCTTTTTTATCTTTATATTGATAATTATGCCGTCTTCAGTAAATCTATTGTTTAATATTTCATAGCGTTGATTCGATATAAAATTTCCCATGGAGTATACTACCAGGGTCTTACCTTCTGTAGTTTCTATAAACTCCACTGGTTGTACCACATGAGGATGGCTTCCTAAAATGATATCCACCCCATACTCTGCAAGTTTTTCAGCTATGTATCTTTGATAATGGTTTGGCTGTCTATGATATTCTGCACCCCAATGGAGATAGAATATGATTATTTCAGCCCCCATAGCCTTCATTTCTTTGACTTCCTGTTTCATTTTTAGTAGATCTTCATCCAAGGAATCATAAGAAAAAGTGTTTATAAGGGATTCTACCTCTTTAGGTACTATTAATCCATTTAAGGTTTTAAAATCTCCATAAGGAGGACTCTCATAGGTATAAGCTGTCAGCCCAATCTTTATTCCTTTTATATCCTTCATGATAAAATTATTTATATCTTCACTTCTTCTGGTGCCTACTACCATCAAATCTCTATTTTGTAATACATCGATGGTTCTCAGCATACCGCTGCTGCCAGTATCAATAGTATGATTGTTGGCGGTAACTATCACATCAAATCCAGCTTTTTTTAGAGCATCTGCCAAAGCATCCGGCGTATTGAATTTAGGAAAGCTAGAGTATCCTTTCTCCTCCCCACCAAAGGTGGTTTCTAGGTTGCCTATTGTCAAATCTCCTGCCTTTAGATAGGCTTCAATAAATTGAAAGTTATTGGTGAAATCATAATCACCGGTTGAAGCATTGTGTTGGGCTCTCAATTGTGGTCCATGAACCATAATGTCTCCTACTGCTGATATCACTATTTCTACAGGAGGGGTTATTTCTTCTTCAGTATATTCTATAAAATCTTCAGACTCAACTGGTGTTGGTATGTATGTGTGTTCCTCACTACTGCAGGAGGTAAAAAGCATCGTTATTAGTAACAATGCTAATAATAGCAGTCTCTTCTTTTTTAGTGCCATGATATAAATACTCCTTTTGACCAAATTTTATTTCTTTAATTTCTTTTCCCTAGTATTTGAAAAGACTCCATTATATTCTGGAGTCTAAACTTTCTTCATGAGATGTCTTATTATAATAGCTGGGGCTTTGTATTATGAAAAGAAGCTAAGGTTTTTTCTAGTAAAACAATCTTCTCTTTGAGATATTTTGCTTCTAATCCTTCTTGATTTTCCTCCTGCAGCTTCTGTTGAAGGTTGGCTATATCTAAGATTAAGTATCTTATAGCTCTTTCCTGCAACTTTCTACTGTCCTTCATTAGATGTTGCTTTAACCTTGATTCATTATTATCTTTGTGTTTAAGTAAGCCTTTTACTATTTCATAAGAAATCATACCCAAGCCTATGGCCTTAAGATAATCCATATTGGATAATCTTTTAGTAAAAGTCTGTATAAAAGAAGATTTATTCTTTTTTACCCCTTCTATTACATAAATGGCTGCTATAGGAATACCTATGGCTGTAGCTGTTAAAATTCTTTCTTTTCGCTTATTTCCATCATAAAGTTCAATAACCTCTTCTTCAGAAAAACTTCTATCCTGCTGGTATTCTTCAAAAAAGAAATCCATCTGTTCTTCTGTTATTTTGAAAAATACTTTTATTGTATGGAGCAATTTTTTTTCTTCAGGAGCTTCATAATAATCAGCCTTCATTATAATGATCAGATCCTTCATCAATGAAAATCTCACAATATTTCTTTCTTGATCATTTAAGTCCTCAAGTAAACCTTCACATAAACCCATTATTTCATCATGATTTTTACCTATATCTTCTAGCATAGTCAGCCTTTCCTTATGGAGAAGCTTAAACCTTGCCGCCATCCTATACAGTTCCATCATTTCTAATTGATTTATTTCCTCATCTATCGCAGCCATTATAGCTAATATATTGAAATAACGCAACTTTGTTTCTACTGACATGGCGGATATATCTCTTATCTTTTCTTTCATCATATTTTTCACCTTCATTTATTATAGTAGATATTAATGTAGTATTCTCCAGCTTTTATTAAACTCCTTCATTTTTCTTCCATATCTCTCAATCTAAATTATTTTAATGATTTTCCAATGAAAGGCTTCCATTCTCTCGTCCTTATGTTATAATAAATCCGTGATAATAAATTATTTGCGGAGTAGATGATAAAAATGATAAATAAAAAAGCAATTCAAAAGAGAAGAATGATGAGTTATTTTATTGAAGCTGCCAATCAAATCATTGAAGAGGAAGGCATGGAGGGAGTTACTGTTAGAAAGGTTGCAGATCTTGCAGGCTATAACAGTGCTACCCTCTATAATTACTTCGAAAATCTAGATCACTTAATCTTCTTTGCTTCTATGAAGCATTTAAAGGAATATGCCTTAAATTTACCTGTTTATCTTAAAGGTACTAAAGATTCCTTAGATAAATATTTTCGTATTTGGCAGTGTTTTTGTTACTATTCCTATAACAATTCTAAAGCCTATCAATTAATTTTCTTTGAGAAATTCTCTACCACTTTAAAAGATGCTATTAAAGAATATTATGAAATTTTTCCTGAGGAATTAGGAGACCAGTTAGATGAACTGCTTCCCATGCTGCTGGTACAGAATATCTATGAAAGAAACTTGTCTCTATTAAAGGCTTGTGCTGCTGAAGGTCTACTGGAAGAAATGCATCTAAAAGAAATCAATGAAATGTCCTTATTAATATATCAGGGTATGTTTAATAGCGTCCTAAAAAATCAAGTAGATTATTCAATGGAAGAAGCGGTGGATAGAACTCTGAAATATATTAAACAAACAATTGCTTCTTATAATATATAGCGTTGATGATAAAAAGCAGTTCCTAGACCTTTTCCAGAAACTGCTTTTTCTAATTTTCATCTTTTCTTACAATGTCAATTGTAAAAGCTAGTGCATGCCAGCAAATGCTCTACATTCCTTAGCACAGTGGAAGCAGATTCGAGCACATTCTTGGGATTCCCTATCAGGAAACTTTGCACATTCTACACCACAGACTTCACATATATAGGCACAGAAGCCTGCTATTCCCCTAGCGAAGCTGCTATTTCTAGCAATAAATTTTGCTGTCAAGGTGCAAATATCTGCGCAATCCCTTAGTAATTCTAATTGTACTTTTCTCATAGTCACATCGTGCCTTCTTTTTAAAAATGTCGTCATATGTTCACACATTTCTTCACATCTTTGTAAAGTATCTAATATACCTTGATGATGGTGGTGATGATGGTGATGATGATGACCGCCATGATACCCTCCATGATAATGCATAGGATGTGCTCCCCGATTATTTTCCATTTTCATTCTCCCCCCTCACTGGAACAAACTTCCTTTTGCATTACAAATATATTCTGGACCTTTCATATGTGTGAAACATTATTAAAGAATATTACATCTATTTACATGCTATGTCATCTCAGCTACTTTAAGTCTCCTCTTCTTGATTAAGTGGTTTACCAAAACTATGATCATCATTACCACCAACTGTGCTGCAAATAGCTGCAGCTCTGTTATGGGGAGAATATTAGCTAATTCTATGGAATAGGCATATATAAATGTAGTGATTAGCTTGGCCACTGCTGCTATAGATATAAAATTTTTAAATGGCATTTTACTAATTCCTGCCCCAGCACATATAATATTGTCTGGCAATACTGGTAAAATGAATAATAGCCCAATAATAACCTCTCCATTTTTCTTAACTAGTCTGGTATATTTATTAAATAATTCTTCTTTACCTAGTCGCTTTACTATTATTTGTTGAGCATATCTTCCCATAAAATACATAGCTCCAATACCACCCAATATGCCAATATAACCTATTAAAAAACCCTTTAAAGGTCCTAAAGTTAAGCTCCCACCTGTGATCGTCACCATTTCTGGAGTGAATAGTATTATTGGTTGAATAAAGGCAATTAAAAAGTATATTATACCCATTTTGTCTCTCCTTTGCGCTGAACTATTCTCTAATAAATTTCTTTTGTGTTAAAACCTACAATAATTGTAGTGTTTACAACACTTATCTAAAAAGATTATTAAGGGAGTCTCCCTTTTATCTAGCTTTTTATAGCATATTTTGTTCTATATTACTCTCTTCTTCCTAAATTAAGCACTTTTAATTTTTTGCATTTTCATCATTATGACAGCAGCTTTGATTTTCTTTATCTTGATTTTCCCCTCTACGTTGATGTCCACCACAGCAACCACCTCTTTTCATCATGAAAATCATTAAGCCAGCCACCAATGCTACAACAATTAAATCACCCATATATATCCTCCTTACCCAAATAATTTTAAAAAATACCTATCAGTTAATGAATATTTAATCCTCCAACGGTGAATATCCCCACTGTTTTTTCCCTCCCACTGCATTGTCCATTATAATTTACACATGCAATACTGATGCCAAGTTATAATAAGGAAAAATAAATAATGTAATAATAAAGTCAAGCAGATCATTGAAAACTAAAATAATAGAAAGAAAAGAATAATTTATATGATAGGTTTTTGCCAGAACTGGATATATATTTATTAGTTGAACCATCACAGAATAGCCATAGGCATTATATGGCAAAAAATGGTAAAAATGATGCCATTAATATTTTAGATTAAAGATATACTAAGGAGGAAATATCCGATGAAGAGTATCAGCATAAAAAGAAAACGTTAAGAGAGTAGAGGAGGCTTATAAATGTCAAATAACAAAAAAGTCTTGATTGTTGGTGGTGTTGCTGGAGGTGCATCTGCAGCTGCACGTTTAAGACGTTTAGATGAAAATGCAGAAATTATTTTATTCGAAAGAGGAGAATATATCTCTTTTGCTAATTGTGGTTTACCTTACCATATCGGCGAAGTAATCCAAGAAAGGGATGCCCTATTGCTTCAGACACCTGAAGGAATTGCTTCAAAATTTAATATGGATGTACGTGTTTTCAATGAAGTAATTGAAATTAACCGTAAGGAACAAAAAGTTCTAGTGAAAGACTTAAAAAATCATCAGGTTTATGAAGAGCCCTATGATTATTTGATTTTATCTCCCGGGTCTACTCCTATTAAACCACCTATTCCTGGGATTAATGAAGCGAAAAACCTCTTCACCCTATGGACAATCCCTGATACTGATAGAATTAAGTCCTTTGTTGATGATAAGAAACCAAAATCAGCAGTTGTCATTGGTGGTGGATTTATTGGAATAGAAATGGCTGAAAACTTAGCTCACCGAGGCATCAAAGTGTCCCTGGTGGAGATGGCTGATCAAGTGATGGGACCAATTGATTATGAGATGGCCGCTATCCTTCATAATCATATGAAAGACAAAGGTGTCGATCTTATTTTAAAGGATGGTGTGAAATCCTTTGAAAAAGAAGGAAAAGAAATTGTACTGCAAAGCGGCAAAAAAATAAATACCGACTTAATCATCTTCTCAATTGGCGTGCGACCACAAAATGAATTAGCTAAAAATGCAGAATTAAAAATAGGTAAGGGAGGCGGTGTTCAAGTAAATGAATATCTTCAAACCTCCGACCCCCACATTTATGCTGTAGGTGATGTCATTGAAGTGACAGATTTCATTACAGGAAACCCTACCATGATCCCATTGGCTGGTCCAGCTAATAAACAAGGTAGGATTGCTGCCAACAATATTCTGGGGAAAAAAGAAAAATATATCGGAACAATGGGAAGTTCAGTGGCAAAAGTATTTGATATGACAGTGGCTTCCACTGGAAATAATGAAAAGAGTTTGAAAAAGCTAGGTATTGATTATGAGATCATCCATATTCACCCTGGTTCCCATGCTGGTTATTATCCAGGAGCCTTTCCAATATCCATGAAGCTTTTATTTGATAGAAAAACCGGTAAAATATTTGGTGCTCAAGCTGTAGGTAATGAAGGTGTTGAAAAACGTATTGACGTCATTGCCACCGCCATCAGGGCAGAACTTAAGGCCTACGACCTTAAGGATTTAGAACTAACCTATGCTCCTCCCTACTCCTCCGCTAAAGATCCAGTGAATATGTTAGGTTTTGTAGCTGACAACATGGTTAATGATTTCGTTGAGACATTTCAGTGGTATGAAATAAATGACTTACTGGATAATGATGCCCTAGTGGTTGACTTAAGAGAAGAAATTGAAAGGGATTTAGGAAATATAGAAAAGTCTATTCATATCCCATTGGGAGAGCTTCGTCATAGGTTGAATGAAGTTCCTAAGGAGAAAATAGTTTATGTATATTGTCAAGTAGGAATTAGAGGGTATCTAGCCGCTAGAATTTTAATGCAAGCAGGCTACAAGGTAAAGAACCTAGATGGAGGATACAAAACCTATGAAGCTGTTTATAGGCCTGATACACCTTCAGATTGTGTCATTAAAATAGATGATGATGGTATTGCTAGAAAAGATTGTCCTAAGTAAGCAATTAAATCTAATATTCAAATTAATGCTTTTGGGCTACAATGTTACAGAATTATTATCTAGGTCTTTAAAGGGATGAAGGAAGCAAAGGTCTAGGCTTGAAAAAAGAAATTTCAAGCCTAGACCCTTTTTATCCTTTTTTTTATATATCACCTGATTCAACAAATCTATCTTAATCAAATTTTTCATCCGTGGTAAGTGCTTTGTATAAGGAAATCATTACAAGTATCATTACAATAACAAAGGGAAAGGCTGCTGCAATAGACCCAATTTGTAGTGTTGTTAGACCTCCTGCTAAAAGTAAGGATAACGCTAATAAGGATTGTACTAAACCCCATATAATTTTTTTCTTATTACTTGGATTTAAATCTCCTTGGGATGTCATCATACCTAATACAAAGGTTGCTGAGTTTGCTGAGGTAATGAAGAAGGTACATAATAGAACTACAGCGATCAATGAAATAATACTTCCCAAAGGATATTGTTCTAAAACTACAAACAATGCAGTTTCTGTTACTTTTACTGCTTCCACTGCTGTTTCGGTGCCTAAGTTAATGCCCATTGTTCCAAAGACTGCAAACCATACAAAGGATGCTAGTGAAGGAGCCACAATTACACCCAGAACAAATTCTCTGATGGTTCTACCCCTAGAAATACGTGCAATAAAGGTTCCTACAAATGGCGCCCAAGCAATCCACCATGCCCAATAAAACACAGTCCATGAACCTATCCATGTATTATCACCAAATGGCTGAATATTAAAGCTGTCATTGATGAATTCACCAGCATACGTTCCAATTCCATTAATGAAGGCATTAATCATTGTCACTGTAGGTCCAACAATAACAGATAAAACTAGTATTCCTATAGCTAATAGTAAATTAATATCAGATAATACCTTAATACCCTTCTCAATACCACTAACAGCTGTCCATATATAGATAAAAGTAACAATAGCAATAATAGCAATTTGTACCGTTGTATTAATAGGCAGCCCAAATAGATAATTCATACCACCATTGATTTGCAGGGTTCCTAATCCAAGTGAGGTAGCAACTCCTGCTACAGTTGCAAATACTGCTAGTATATCAATAGTTTTTCCTATAGGTCCTTTTACTCCCGCTTCCCCAATTAGAGGTTCAAATACACTACTGATTAGACCCGGCTTCTTTTTTCTATATTGAAAATAAGCTAATGCCATTCCAAAAATACTATAGTTTGCCCAAGGATGAAATCCCCAGTGCATAAAGGATGCTCTCATAGCAAAATTAGCGGCCTCTGATGTTCCTGGTTGGATTGTCCCATTAGGTGCCATAAAATGATTTAATGGTTCTGCTACCCCCCAGAATACCAGCCCTATACCCATTCCAGCGCCAAATAGCATTGCAAACCATGAAGAGTTTTTATATTCAGGTTCTGAGTCATCTGGACCCAGCTTGATTTTTCCATATTTACTAAAGGCTAAATATAATGCAAATGCTACAAATAAGAACATCGATAATAAATACATCCAACTAAAATTATTTACAATAAATTCAAATAATCCATTAGCCGCATTACCAAAGCTACCTGGGGAAGCAATTCCCCAGGCAACAATTGCAAATACAACTATTAAGGATATATGGAAAACTGAGTTGTCTTTTTTCATTTTATCCATATAATTAATCTCCTTTATAGTGTTTTATATTTATGGTTTTAAATCTTTACCTTGAAAACAGTCTGCTCTTGAACCTCAGTTTCTAATGCCTCCAAAGCTACACCTACTCTATGATGACGAAGCTTGTACTGTTGCTCCTTTGGCGTTTCTGGATCTCCTAGAGGATATGGTATGGAGATGGTTGGTACCATTCTATTGGCTCCAACTGTCTTTGCAACTGGAATAAGGTTTGCCATCTGTACTATAGGGAAGCCTGCTTTTTCGATTTCTTTTACCATCGTTGCACCGCAACGTGTACAGGTGCCTCATGTGGAGGTCATGATAACTGCGTCCACACCAGTCGCTTTTAGGTCTTCTACGATTTCCTTTGCCATTCTGGCTGCTTCTCCTTGAGTTGTTCCTGTTCCAACAGTTGTATAGAAATCTTTATGAATACTACCTATTCTTCCTTCTTCTTCATATGCTCTTAATGCATCTAAAGGTACAATTACATTGGGATCTGCATCCGCTGCTGCTGGGTCAAAGCCTGCATGGATAGTTTTAAATACACCTGCTTCTAATCTATCCATACCTGTCATATCGTATTTACCCCATCTTGTTGCTGATGCTGACTGGATTCTGTCTGGATTTTCTACTGGTACAATCCCTCCGGTTGTTGCTATAGCAATTTTCATTTTGCTTAGATCTTTAATAGCTGGTGCTATTGGTACTAAATCTGATGGAGGAATTGGCAACTCTGTTTGGAAAGCTTCTCCCTTTATCTTTTTTAGCAGCATATCGATGACTCTGTCGGTTGCTGGCACTCCAGACTCTAGCCATACTTGGTGTCTTACGCCTCTGCCATAGTAGCCTTCCTCTTCAGCTGGTAAAAGAGTTTCTCCTGTTAATATTTTCTTCCCAAAGTCCGCCATTGCTTTTACATCTTTTCTCATGGCTGCTGCACTGGCACCACCTTTGAAGATATACATTTCTTTTTTGAACATTTCTACTCCAGGGTTTTCATCGTTCATGGAGCTGATTACTGGTACGCCAAATTTTTCTTTTACTGCTTTTGAGATATGTCCACAGGCACTTCCATATCTTCCTGCTCTAAAGGCTGGACCTGCAAAGAATATATCAAATTCTTTCCCCTCTAAAAATCCTAGTATAGCCTCTACTGCTTCTTCTTGTCTAGAACCCATAAAGTTGTCTCCGCAGATGATGGTATGGGTTACTTCTGCTACTTCTCCCAGTTGTTTGTTTAGTTCCATTGCTGGGCCAACTAGACCTTCTCTTATCTCTGGTGCATGATCTGCTAGTTCTTCTCCTCCGATTTGCCCAAAGAATTGGTTTAAGTATAGAATTGCTTTCTTTTTCATCTTCTCCACCTCCTTAGTATTCCACCATTGTTTTGGTTGACCATCCTGCCACTCGGTCTCCACAGAACATTGCGTTGTTTTCCATAATGATTGAACCATCTTTTCTTACTGATGATCCTAGTATTTCATCATCTGACCAGCCTCCAGATAAACCGTCTCTTGCTAATGCTTCTAATTCTCCTATCACAGTTTCCATTGGCGGCAGTTCTATTAGTTGGGATACGTTGCCACAGGATACGATGGCATTTGCTTTTTCATCTAAGGTTACTAGTGGTTGGGATGCTCCATCTCTTCCTGTACATTCGTTTGTTAGGCCTATTGTTTTTACCCCTGCATCTTCTAATGCTACGATACATGCGATAAAGTCTGCGTCTGGATTACCATAGCCCTCTTCTGCTACAACTGCTGCTTCTGCTCCTAAGGATTTTGCTATTTGTGCTACAAACAGTGCTGCTCTTTCTTTTTGTTCTAGGGCAACGTTTAGGTTTGACATGATAACCCCTAAGAAATTCACTGTTTTTCCATGCTCTCGATAGAGTCGTTTAATCATTGGATAGTTTTGAAAATCATAGGTTGACCATTTTGATGAACATGGCATAAAGCTTCCTGAAATCATGGCACCATCTAATACTTCGTTTGGATGCATGTAGGTTGGTACCATATGGTTACAATCCCATCCATAGACTAAATCATTGTAGCCTGCTTCTTCCATTTGCGATTGTGGTTGTAGTACTAATACTACATTTGGCAATGCCTGTACCTCTTGTGGTCGCTCTGTAATTGGACCTAACTCATAGGTTTCTACTTCCTCTGGCTGCAGCTCTGCTACACAGCTTCCTATATATTCTGCTAATCTCATTCCTGCCCATCTTAATGCATGATTTTTCTTTTGCTGCTCTCTTTTTTCAAAGTCTTCATCTGTATCTGCCACAAGGCATATATTTTGTAGTTGTGAAAATAGTGTATATTTTGCTCCTTCTCCACTCATGTCAATCAATCCATCTTGAAAGCCTCCCCAGTGCTTACCTACTACTAAAACACTGCAGTTTTTTAAGGCGAAGGTTTTTCCATTTCCTGCTGCAGATAATTCTCCTGTCACTCCTGGAAATACTGCCCCTCCTCCTACTCTGTGTCTTGGTTCAATGGCTTCCTTTACTGGTACGATTCTTGTTTTGTCTCCTGGCTTTGCTATCAAAATGTCTGCTTCTGTGATGTGATCATCTTCTTTCACTACTGCAATTGCTTCTTCTTTGTTAATGGTTAAAATTCCATTTGCATAGGAGGTTTTCTCTCCAAATACGATGTCTTTTACATAGAAATTCCCTATTTCTAGCTTCATTTCTTTGCACTCCTTTCATATCATTCATTTTCATTAAGGATAGTCTTTTTATGTAGTTAGCTTTCATGATCTAAAAGGTTATTGTTAATTTGCTAACTATGATAAATTATATCATGCTTTTGTCGAAAATACAAACGTGTTTATGTATTAATCAAGTTTATATTATAAATTTATTTTAGTATTTAACTTCCTGTATTTTCAACTTTTTTCGCTTCATTCTGTTGATATGGTTTTACCCTAGTCTTATTATCTACATCAAAATCTTTTTTATTTACCCTCTATTAAAGATCCTTCACATTGTTCAGGATGACTAATCAAGCACTTATTCCTATCCAAAGGATAATCAACATTAGTTTTTAACAGGGGATTTATTTAAAGTATTCATAGTTTTATGGATAGAATTTTGGATTTTTTCATGAAATTAGTATATTCAATACAGTTTTTCTATTTTTTTGTTTATTTTTCTTCAAATATGCTATAATAAATGAATCATTTTAAAAAAATATTAGATAGGTGACGTATATGTATAAGAGAAAAATACAAAAAAGGCGAATGATGAGTTATTTTATTGAAGCCGCCAATCAAATCATTGAAGAGGAAGGCATGGAAGGAGTTACTGTTAGAAAGGTTGCAGATCTTGCAGGCTATAACAGTGCTACATTATATAATTACTTCGAAAATCTGGATCATTTAATCTTCTTTGCCTCTATGAAATATTTGAAGGAATATGCTATAAGCTTGCCTCAGCATGTGAAGAACACTAACAACTCTTTAGATAAATATTTTGCTATTTGGGAGTGTTTTTGCTATCATTCCTACAATAGACCTAAGGTCTACCAGGCAATTTTTTTTAATGAGTTTAGCAGTTTATTCAAAAATGCTATAAAAGAGTATTATTGTATTTTTCCTAATGAGATTGGTGAGCAATCAGAGGAACTTTTACCTATGCTCCTTAGCCAGAATATCGTTGATAGAAATCTTTCTATTCTTAAAACTTGTGCTTCAGAAGGTCTTATTCCACCCCATCACCTTGAGGACATCAATGAAATGACCCTATTGGTTTATGAAGGCATGTTTCTAAAGGTGGCTAATGGTGAAGTAGATTATTCTGTTGAAGAAGCTGTAGAACGTACTTTGAAGTTTATTAAGCAAATCATTTATTCCTACTGTGAGTCGGCTTGCAGCAATACAAGTGGTAAGCTATTTGCATAAATCATCTTAAATCAAATAAGAAAGATAGAAAGCCTCCCATTATAGGAGACTTTCTATCTTTCTTATTCTTCATGACCTTAACAATCAGGAGCTTCTCCTGCCACAAACCCTGCTTCTTTTAGTGCAGCTATGGCTGTGTTCAGCTTTTCTTCGCTTACCATAATCACGGGGCCTGTACAACCCATACCGCTTTCTGCGTAGATACTTTTTTTCCATAGGGCTTCAACTGCGTCTTCTAGGTCCATGATGTCTATGCCGCTGATGGAACCGGTTACGACTTCTTTTGGTGGGGCTGTTACTTTTTCTTGTGTGTCTTTAACTTTTTTGTTGTCTTTTGTTAGGCTTTTTAGTATTTCTGGTAGTTTGGCTTTGTTGGCTTTTTCAAATTCTTCTTTTGCTACTTCTTTTAGGTTGCCTTTTACCAGCTCTGCTGCGTATTGTATGGCGTTGGCTACTACGGGTACGCCGGAGGCTCTGGATAGGATCAGGATGGTTCTTTGTTGTTCTTCTCCTATGCCGGGGCCATAGCCATAGCCAATGGATTCGTAGTCACCGCCTGTTGTGTAGGCGGAGAAGATTTTCATAAAGACGTTGCCTGTCAGGGTGTCTTGTACCATAACGTCGGGTGTACCGGCTAGTAGGTCGTTGCCCCGCATGATGCTGCCGCCGTCACTGCGCATGGATTCTGTCAGGTTGATGTGGTATCCATTGTTTTTTAGTTCTTTTAATGCTTTTTCTACTTGTCTTGCACCGTCTACGTTCAGTATGCCGACAGTTGGGTTTTTTATACCGTTGGCTTTGGCTGTGATGATGCCATATAGTGCGTTTTTTACCATGGCTTCTACTCGATGGGGTGAGGAGGTGCCGGTGGTGGTGGCGATAAACATTTCTTTGCCTCGACCAGGGGTGATGACTTTTCCTACTGTGGAGACACCGATGGGAAAGTTGTAGTGCATGGTTACGCAGCCTTGGATGGTGCCATCGTCCAGTAGTTTTTCCATGGTTTTATGCATTTCTTCTTCG
>NZ_FOHU01000003.1 GCF_900111615.1 Natronincola peptidivorans
TTACTATAACTTTCTTCGTCCTCACAAGCTTCATGAGTGGAAGCGTCCTTTAAACGAAGTCGATATGCTGACAAATGCCGATAATATGCCGGGCAAATGGCAGCTACTGATCTACTTAGGGCAACAAACCATCCTCTCACAACAAAACCAACCTTCCCCTTAAATGTGCCTTTGCACTTTTGCTAAACTTCATCGTTTCACCATCAATGCTGTGGGTTCCAGAGCATTATTTGTGGTATCATCAATCTATTTTTTTGATGTTTTCTTCTTTTAAGAAGGTACTCCCCCCACAAATCATGTTGTAAAATTTTGTTTCTTAGTTTTCATAACCTACTTTACACTATCTTTATTCTCCATGATAATTTGCTCTATTATTTTATTACTTATCGTATAGGGATCCGTCTCCCTTTTGGCCACTTTCTCTGCAAAGCTACGAATTTCGTTTTTGTTTTTATTATTATCTAATACTTTACTCATAAGACTTTGTTGAGTTAAATGCAATATCTCCATCTCACTATTACTGATCCGTCGTTCAATTCCTTTGCCAGTACGCTCTAGGTAGTTTTCATGTTCTTGTAGATTCTCTACTAATTCCTCTATGCCTTCATTTTTAATAGCTACTACCTTTGTTACTGGCGGCCGCCAATCCCCATGGTTAAAATCCAGCATCATTTGAATTTCTGTTTTCGTTCTGTCAGCACCTTCTCTGTCAGCCTTATTGATAATAAACACATCTCCTATTTCCATAATTCCTGCCTTAATAGCTTGGATATCATCTCCTAGCCCAGGTACCATCACCATTACTACTGTATCTGCTGCCTTGACAATATCTACCTCCGACTGACCCACCCCTACAGTTTCTATCAAAATATAATCAAGTCCATAGGCATCTAGTATCTTTACAGCTCCCAAGGTAGCTTTCGAAAGTCCTCCCAAATGTCCCCTTGTTCCCATGCTTCGAATAAACACCCCTGGATCCGTATTTAGATCCGACATCCGTATCCGATCTCCTAGAATAGATCCGCCTGTAAAGGGGCTGGTAGGATCTACAGCAATAATACCTACTGTTTTGTTCTCCTGACGTAATCTTTTTACCAGTTTATCAGTAAGGGTGCTTTTACCAGCTCCAGGTGGTCCAGTAATGCCTACTACCTTTGCTTTCCCAGTATGCTTGTATATAGTAGACAATACATCTATAGCGTCCTTATCATTATTCTCCACCATTGTAATGAGTCGAGCTGCAGCTCTCTTATCACCCTTTAAAAGCCTTTCTGCTAAATCCATTATTGCACCACCTAATTCATTAATAATCAAGTTAAAATGGGAAAAAGGGGGAAATCCTTCCCACCTTCTATTCCCCGATTTTTAAACCCTTTTCAAATTTTCCTTAATAAAGTCTATGGTTACAGTTGTAGGGGTTCCGGGAGTAAATATTTCTTGTATACCCTTCTCCTTTAAGAAAGGAATATCCTCCTCAGGAATCACCCCTCCTCCTATCACTAAAATCTCGTCGTAAGCATTTTCTGCTTTTAGTAGCTCTACTACCTTTGGAAGAAGATGGTTATGGGCTCCAGATAAAACACTTAATGCCACAACATCTACATCCTCTTGAATAGCCGCCTGAACAATCTGCTCAGGTGTCAACCTTAATCCGGTATAAATTACCTCCATTCCTGCATCTCTTAAAGCTCTTGCTATTACTTTAGCTCCTCTATCATGACCGTCCAGGCCGGGTTTTCCAACTAACACTCGAATAGGTCTATCCATCTCGTTAACCTCCTTTATTTTTCTACTATATTAAAGAATAACGTTTTGCTGATATTCACCAAATACTTCTCTTAAAACTCCACAAATCTCTCCCAAGGTTGCATAGGCTTTGACAGCATCTAATATATAAGGCATTAGGTTTTTATTGCCTTTTGCAGCATCTTTAAGGGCTGATAAGCTTGCTTCTACTTGCTCATTGTTTCTTTCTGCTTTTAGTTGATTAATTTTTTCTTTTTGCATTTCACCGACAGCTGGATCTACCTTTAATAGGCCTTCATTAGGTTCTTCCTTCACTTGGAATTTGTTCATACCAACAACAATTCTTTCTCCATTCTCAATTTGTTTTTGGTACTCATAAGCACTATCCATAATCTCTTTTTGCATAAATCCTTTATCAATGGCTTCAGCTGCTCCCCCTAAATCATCAATCTTCTTGATGTATTCCATTGCTTCCTTTTCAATATTATTGGTTAAGCTCTCTACATAATAGGAGCCAGCTAATGGATCTACAGTTTCTGCTACACCACTTTCATGGGCTACAATTTGCTGTGTTCTTAAAGCAACCCTTACAGATTTCTCTGTTGGCAATGCCAAAGCCTCATCCTTAGAATTGGTATGCAGTGACTGTGTTCCACCTAGGACTGCTGCTAAGGTTTGAATAGCAACACGAACAATATTATTGTCAGGCTGCTGGGCCGTTAATGTAGACCCTCCTGTTTGAGTATGAAATTTTAATTGCATAGATTTTGGATTCTTGGCTCCAAATCTTTCCTTCATGATTTTTGCCCAAAGTCTTCTAGCAGCTCTATACTTAGCTACTTCTTCTAGTAAATCATTGTGAGCATTAAAAAAGAAAGACAATCTTGGTGCAAATTTATCTACATCTAAGCCAGCTTTTATAGCCGCCTCCACATAAGCAATCCCATCAGCTAAAGTAAATGCAACCTCCTGTACAGCAGTCGATCCCGCTTCACGGATATGATATCCTGAGATACTAATAGTGTTCCATCCCGGAACTTCTTCAGAGCAATATTCAAATATATCTGTAATCAATCTCATAGAAGGCTCTGTTGGGAAGATATAGGTTCCTCTTGCTATGTACTCCTTTAGTATATCATTTTGAATGGTTCCTCTTAGTTCTTGAGAGGATACACCTTGTTTCTCTGCCACAGCTATATACATAGCCAACAAAACAGATGCTGGGGCATTGATGGTCATGGAAGTACTTACCTTATCAAGAGGTATACCATCAAATAGTATTTCCATATCCTTTAGAGAATCAATGGCTACTCCTACCTTTCCTACTTCCCCCTCAGATAAAGCATGATCTGAATCATAACCAATTTGTGTTGGTAAATCAAATGCAACGGATAATCCAGTTTGACCTTGCTCTAACAAATATTTATATCTTTTGTTAGATTCTTCTGCCGTGGCAAAACCAGCGTATTGTCTCATGGTCCAGAATTTTCCTCGGTACATGGTAGGCTGTACCCCTCTGGTAAACGGATATTCTCCCGGGAAACCTAAATCTTGATCATAATCAAATTCCTCTAAATATGTAGGGGTATAAAGTCTATCGACTTCTTGATTGGACCCCGTCACAAATTCATCCTTTCTTTCTGGGAATCTTTGCAAACTCTTTTCAACCTTATTATCATTCCAGTCTGTTTGATTTTTTTTAAGTTCCTGCAACTTTTCTTTTTCAAACATCTTATTGCCTCCCTCGTGTTATTTAAAATATTATACTTAATATATATATCTTTATTATGAGCAATTCTTATAAAAATCCTCCATCTTCATTATATATGTTTTAAAAGAATTTTTTTTAGTATTTTATTTGTTTTTTTATTTAAAATCTTAAAAACCTCCTAGTTTTGAAATTTTTGCTTCATAAGAAATAAAAGTTGAAATTTTAATTTCATTTTTGTTATCCCTATTGTTATTCTACAGTTTTTAAATAATTCCTGCAAGCCAATTAAAAAATTTAAAGCGTTGAATTTTCATTGATTTGTTAATTTTCTTCAGCTGTATATCAATTATGCAAGATATATTTTCAGATATGTATATCATTGAAGTTTTTCCTCTAAATTACCTTAAAAAGGGTAGAAATAAGATATATTATTGAAGGTTTCTTGCATTTTAAAAATACATGTATTTTTTGGCGACTTAAAAAAGTCCCGAATATAAATTCAGGACTTTTTCTTTATTCTTCTTTTTTATCTTGATCCTCACTAGGATTCTCTTGGTCTTTTGGCTTTTCCTCGGAGTCTTCTTGAGCTTTGTCTTGGATTTTTTCTTCTTGCCCTTCTTGCTCCGCTTCCTTCTTTTCCTCGCCCTTTTCCTTGGCTTTTAATTCTTTCATTTTCTTATCAATATCTTCAACAGTGTCTTGATCTTCTATAATCAGTTCTCCATCAAAGATTTTTTTGTACATATCAGCATCTAGGGTTTCTAGTTTTAATAAGGCTTTTGCTATAATGTGCAGGCTATCCATATTATTCTCCAATAGTTCCTTTGCTGTTTCATAGCCTTCATCTACAATTCTTTTTATTTCATGATCTACCTCAGAAGCTACCTCCTCAGAGTAATTACGCTTTGAGGTCATATCTCTTCCTAAAAATACCTCATCATCTCCGCCACCTAAAGCCATCGGTCCAATTTTATCACTCATACCATATTTCGTAACCATGGCTCTGGCAATATCAGAAACTCTTTGAAGGTCATTTTGAGCTCCTGTGCTAATATCATTTAAAACAAGCTTTTCTGCCATCCTGCCCCCTAGAAGATGTACGATATGATCCTCCATCTCTGACTTGGTAGCATAATATTTGTCTTCCTTCGGTAAAATCATTGTAAATCCACCGGCTCTACCTCTTGGGATAATCGTTACCTGATGGACAGGATCTGTGTTTGGCAGTAATGTAGCTACAACAGCATGCCCAGCTTCATGATAGGCAGTAATCTTTCTTTCCTTTTCACTGATGACACGACTTTTCTTTTCTATTCCAGCAATTACCTTTGTAATAGCTTCTTCTATGGTGGCCATTCTAACCTTTTTCTCATTTTTTCTAGCAGTTAACAAGGCAGCTTCATTCATAAGATTCTCTATATCAGCTGGAGTGAAGCCAGGGGTTCTTCTTGCTAACACTTTTAAATCTACATCTTTATCTAGTGGCTTACTTCTAGAATGTACCTTTAATATAGCTTCTCTACCTTTTATATCAGGGGCTCCAACCATAACCTGTCTATCAAATCGTCCAGGTCTTAAAAGGGCAGGGTCTAATATATCAGGTCTATTGGTGGCTGCAACAATGATAATACCTTCATTGATGCCGAAGCCATCCATTTCTACTAATAGCTGGTTAAGGGTTTGCTCTCTTTCGTCATGACCTCCCCCAAGTCCAGCACCTCTTCTTCTTCCTACAGCGTCAATCTCATCTATAAAAATGATACACGGAGCACTTTTCTTTGCTTGCTCAAATAAATCTCTTACACGGGATGCACCTACACCTACGAACATCTCCACAAAGTCAGATCCACTTATACTAAAGAATGGAACGCCCGCTTCTCCTGCTACCGCTTTGGTTAAGTAGGTTTTCCCTGTTCCTGGAGGTCCAACCATCAAGATGCCTTTTGGGATTCTTGCCCCAAGCTCAATATATTTACGAGGATTTTTTAGGAAATCTACTAGTTCTTGAAGTTCTTCCTTCTCCTCATCCAATCCCGCTACATCTTCAAATGTGGTTTTATTCTTGTCATCATCCTTATGAAGCTTTGCTTTACTCTTGCCAAAGGACATTACTCGATTGCCTCCACCTTGGGATTGCTGCATAAATACAAACCAAAACACTACAAAGATTAATATCATAAAAATAGAAGGTAACAATTCAATAAACCAAGGTGTCCCTGGAGGGGGTGCACCTGTCACTTTTAGGTTTCTTTGATTAACCATTTGCTCTTCTATCACTTCTGTAAACTTTTCTTCGCTAAACACAGTAGGTATAAAGGATTTAAAATGAACAGGCTCATTATTACTTATAATCGTTCCTTCTACTGAGCGGTCTACGATATGAATTTCTGTTACATTGTTATTTACAAGCTCTTTATATAATCTGGAAAAATCTATTTCTATCGTTTGCTGAGGTTGTTTGGCAAATTGTTGCACAAGTATCAACAGGATGATAAAAATCAGTATATAAAAACTAGCTCCTCGGAAAAATTTCCTCAAAAAAAGTCCTCCTCTCATGACCATCATTTTTTTCTACATTAAAATATTTTACCACACTATCCAGTTAAAAACAACTAAGTTGGATAGTAGTTTTTATAAATCATTCTACATCTGAGGGGGGGTTATACTGAATCGATAAAATTTTATTGGTTTCATCAGTAACTTTATATTTTTCACTAATTCTAAAACCCACTACCCACATAATCTCCTCTCCATCACAGATTAATGGTATTTGATTTCTTTTTTCTCTCTCAATCTTGTAATCTATGAAAAAGTCCTTTAGCTTTTTGCTCCCTACCAGACCCAAAGGCCAAAATCGGTCTCCATCCTTGCGATTTCTCACATTTAAGGTTTGTTTTATTTTGTCATAATCAAAGTATTTGATATATTTATCTCTACTAATAGCTTCTATATTATCCCTCTCTATTACCTTTGTAATGATTACACCTTGGACTTCCTCTATTTTTGTATGCCCATTCTCCCTTAAAGGGTAATAAAATGTAGTTTCTTCCTCTTGCTCCTGCGTAGTAAATATAACCTTATTATAACTCGTTTTTACTATTATACCCATAGGAAGTAAAATTTTCTTGCCAGTTTCACTTTTTTGTATCAATTCCATGATGCTTTGCATATGTTTATACTCTAAAGCCTCTAATTTTCCAACTAAAGCTTCAGTGGCTAATCTAAAAATTCTTGACTGCAAAGCTATATGTAATTTATTTATACCTTCCATAGAAAATTCTAAACATCCTTCCCTAGCTTGAAGCATTACCTGCTTATAAGCATCCTTTCCAACTATTTCAATAAATTCATTGTCTTTTTTAAGAATCTCTGCTGTTTTTGCTAGACTTTCTATGATATTGGGATTATAATGCTCCTCTATATAGGGAATCAATTCTAAGCGTATTTTATTACGGTGATAGATGGGCTCTAAATTCGTTTCATCAATTCTTGGTGATAAGTTGTGTAGAAGACAATACTCCTCTATTTCTTTACGACTTATATCTAGTAAAGGGCGAATGATTTGTCCTCGACCGTGATGAATAGCCGTCAGCCCTTGTATACCAGTGCCCCTCAGCAATCGCATCAAGACAGTTTCCGCCTGGTCATTTTGGTTATGGGCAACGGCTATTTTGTTTGCTCCTACCTTTTCTACTACCTCTTGAAAAAATTTATACCTCAGCACCCTGCCTGCCTCTTCAGAGGACAATCCTTGTTCTTTAGCATATTTAGGAACATCCATGCTTTTAACAAAGCAAATTACATTCATTGCTTCACAGAAATTAGCTACATATTGTGCATCCATTTGGGCATCAATTCCTCTAAAATTATGGTTCAAATGGGCTACAAATAATTGCAGGTTAAATTCTTCTCTAAGACTATATAAAGCATGTAACAATACAATGGAATCTGGCCCACCAGAAACCGCCACCACTATTCTGTCCTCTACCTCAACTAAATCATATCTTTTTATTGTTTTTTTTACTTTATCCAGCATGCTCTCATCCCTCGTTTGTTGATTTATAAGACATTTTCTACTCTATTTGATTATACGAGATATCCTAAAGTATTTAAGCTAGAAATAGGATTATTATTGTTATACAAAAGGAAAAAATACTAAACCCTAAGAAATAATTGATTCTTTTTTCTTTCAGTAGTATTCTCATTTGCTGTTGAATGCCTTGTTCCTGTCTATATAGCTTTTTAAACCCTTCTAAGAAATAATCCACCGATTTATTTTGATCTAAGAGACCTTCTATAATATATGCTTCTATTTCCTCCCCTAAACCTAAACCTCTGATTTTGTTAATAACATCCTGGATATTTTCCTTTTTAGGATGTATATTCTCCTTTAAAAGCAGTTTGGTAAAAATCATCATAACTGCAAATATCCCATAAGAAGCTTCTGCTACCCTTTCTCCGCATTTCCAGTTGGCTCGATCATACAAAGGGGTAAACTCTTTCACAGTCTCTCCCTTTTTTACCGCTCCGCCTAAATCTATTATCTTCAGCTGCCTGTTCTTTTTATCCATCATTATATTTTCCAGCTTTAAATCTGTTATGATATACTCTTCGCTGTATAATGTCTTTATTCCTTTTAAAATTATAAGAATAATAGCGATAATTGTATTTTTTTGCAAATATTTTTGTTGTCTATATTTTTTTAGATTTTCTCCTTCTATATATTCCAATAAAATATAGTAATAGTTTTCCCCATGTATTTGATAATCATCTATTTCGTAGCATTTTACAATGATATCAATTTTATTAAATTTTTTCAACAACTCATATTCTCTATTAATAGAAATACTATCTTTACTGATTTTTAAAGCATACTCCTTTTTTGTTTTTATATCTTCTACTAAATAAACCTCTGCGATCCCTCCCTTACCGATTTTTTTCTTAATCTTATATTTATTTTTACTCCATCTTCCCTCAATAACAGAAGCAGGGGTCAGTTGAGGCAGTTCCATTCCTTTTTCACCTCTTTCCTTATGTATAAATAAACGGAGAATATTTATTCTCCGTTATCCTATGGCATCTTCTAGTTTTAGTGCTTCTTCCTCATTAGACATCTCCTGGTACTCTTCCATAAGCTTTATTGCGTAGTCTAAAGCCGGAGCGGTAGGGGTGGTTCCTCTAGTTTTTATATCATAAAGTCTGCTTTCTAAAGTCTCTATGTTATCATTAAAATTATGTATTAGTTTAAAGTATTCTCTTCCCTCACCTGGATAAGCAATTAAGGCCATATCTACTCTACCCTTCCTGGCTTTAAAGGTATCCATGAGATCCAAAATACTATGTCTCGCCGATTGGATCTTTTTTGCCATGCTTCCACTGGTATCCATTAGAATACAACACTGCATAACCACTTCATCAGAATAGGAATCGATATATTGTAACAGCTTGCTTCGGGAGACTGGCGCCATGTCATCTAGATTTTCTCCAATAATCTCCTTTAACTGTTTATTTACTGCATCCTGTATGGTTTTATTTACAGTTTTATAGGTTACACTTTGCATTGTTTGGTATAAATCATCGATACAGGTGTATTCATAGGTACCTCCTCCTGCCTCAGCAATATCTTGAATTTCTGTCAAGGGCTTTTCATCTGCCTGTTTCTCATCTACAATCCCTATGGTATTGACAATAATATTTTTTTTATTAGCTTCCCTGGCTACCGCAATAGGATCACCTCCTACATTGGACTGACCGTCAGTGACAACAATGATTTGCTTTATAACAGCTTCTTTATTATCCATATCTTACCTCCTATGCTTTTTTTGCAAGTATTGCCATAAGAAGGTTTTTTATGCACAAAGAAAGCATAGCATAAAGCAGAATATGCCCTATGCTATGCTTTCTTAATCTTTTTAGTTTTAAACTAACTTTCTTTTTACCATTTCCTCTACAATAAAGGATCCCACGTCTTCTGCATAGCTGCCAGATGTAAAGCCAGCATCATAGCCCAGCTCCTTTGCCAGCTCATGAGAAATCCTTGGCCCACCACATACAACCACCATTTTATCTCTTATGCCTTCTGCCTCCAGCATTTCAATAAGCTCTGTCAGGTTGGGTATATGCACATCTTTTTGTGTTACAATTTGGGATACCAGTATTGCATCTGCCTTTAGCTCTATTGCCTTTGCCACCAGTTCCTCATTTGGTACCTGGCTGCCTAAATTGTAGGCCTCTATTCCATTATATCTCTCCAGACCATAATGTCCATCAAAGCCCTTCATGTTTAAGATGGCATCAATACCAACAGTATGGGCATCTGTTCCAGTACAGGCCCCAATAATCACAACATCCCTGCCTATATTGCTTTCTATATATGCTTCTACCTCTTCCTTCTCCATAGTATCTACTTCTACCTTAGCCACTTGAATACTGCTATAATCTACAGTATGCTTGCATTTACCATATACCACAAAGTAAGTATAGCCTATGCCCAAGTCCTTAGCATCTACAATACTGGGCTCTTCCAGGCCCATTTTCAGAGCCAGCAGTCTTGCCGCCTCCCTTGCTTCTTCTCCGTAGGGTACCGGTAAAGAAAAGCTTAATTGTGCCATACCATCATTTAAGGTATCTCCATAGGGTTTTACCTTTGTCAAATCAACCTTCTCTATAGCCATTATTTTTTCCCTCCTAACATCTTATCAATAAAGGGATTAAAGTATCCTTCAGCTTTTTTTGTTACCCCTTCCAGTCCTTTTCCGCCAGTCCTCAATCGCTTAACACCACCGAATTTACCTTCTTCTATTGTGGTAAACAGCCCTTCCTTTTCTATCTGCTCCAATAGCTCCCCGGCGTTATAAAGTACCTCCTGGGCTCTTTTTTGGATAACGCCATCCTTTTTGAATTCAATTTCTTCCCCTAAATCTCTGCAATTGTTAAAGATGTACTTAGCATTTTCAATAGCCAATGCTCTATCATGGAGGTGGGGAGTGTGAATAGCTTCTGTCAGCATACCTAATAGCTGTATTCCTTGATTTGTCCAAATAGATATTAGATTAAACAAAGCATCCTGTATATGTCCCTTAAATATATTACCTGTTTTAAACTTAGTAGGAGGCATATACTTTAGGGGGGCATTAGGGAATATTTCCTTCGCCATTTGCGCCTGTGCCAGCTCCCACAGGAACCCGTTTTCTATATCTGGATTCATTTCAAAGGCATGACCTAGCCCCATTTGCTCTTCAGGAATTCCTGCATTTAAAGCAAACTGCTCATTGATCAATTGCGATGCCAGTACCGTATGGGCTTCCTCCACTGCATCAGAGGTGGTTAAGTAATTGTCCTCTCCTGTATTGATGATGATGCCGGCATAGCCATTGATGATTCTGGAGAAATATTGATCTACTAGGGTTCGCTGCATATTGATATCCCTGAAAAGGATACCATACAGAGCATCATTTAGCATCATATCTAATCTTTCCAAAGCCCCCATTGCAGCAATCTCTGGCATACATAGCCCTGAGCAATAGTTGCATAATCTTATATATCTTCCTTCTTCTTCTCCTACTTCATCCAATGCCTTCCTCATAATCTTAAAGTTTTCCTGAGTTGCATAGGTGCCGCCAAATCCCTCTGTAGTAGCGCCATAAGGGACATAATCCAGTAAGCTTTGAGCTGTACTTCGAATCACGGCGATAACATCCGCTCCCTGCTTAGCAGCGGCCTTGGCTTGAATAGCATCTTCATAAATGTTTCCACTGGCTACAATAACATAAAGATAAGGTTTTTTTGCATCCCCAATCTTATCAATATAGGTCTCTCTTTTTTCCCTATTGGCTTTAATCTTTGAGACGGTTTCCTCTGCTATGGTATCAATAGCCTCTTTAATTTCATCTAGGCTATGGGCAGGAATACGGGTTAAATCTAATTCTCCAGCGCTAACAGCCTCCGCTATTTCTTGAGAAGATTTTCCTGTATCCACCATGGCATTTCCCATCCAGTAGGCAATACCACTTCCTAGGCCACCACCCTCTTTAATATTGTCCACCACAACATTGGCCAGTGGTTTATCAATGTCATTTTCTCCATCTATTCCTAGTAATCGTGCAACTGTTCTTTCCACCGCCACAGTTGTATGTTGATCAATAAACTTTTGTACATCCTCTGCAATGTTACTTGCGGCAGTTCTAGCCTTGTCAATCATCCCTTGATTTAGATTTAGCTTGCTATTCATTTTGTTCCTCCCTTTCTCTTATAGATTTTGATGCTTCCTCTATAATCTCTTCCTTTAGACCCATTAGCTTAGCAATCATAATGGCATCCTTCGGCGAAACCTCTTCTTCCTTCTTTTCTTCCAGACGATAATCCATATATTTTTCTAATACCCCTTTATAATCCTTAGACACCTGCAATTGCTCCTTTAATGTTTCCACTGGGACATTTTTAAGTCCCACCACCTGCAGATGCTTAATTCCTTCTATATTGCTGAGGCCATCAAAGTGGGTAGTTACCACGGAAATAGATGGCTTATTCTTCAAGTACTCCAACACACCTCTAGAAATACCATAGCCCTCTAGAGGATTCGTACCTCTAGCTAGCTCATCTATCAAAATCAACCCTGCATCATCTGCCTTTTCAATCACAACTTTTAATCCTTCAATCTCAGCTCCAAATGTGGAGAGACCGTTTTCCTCTGATTGTTGATCTCCTGAGGAAAAATAGACAAAAGATACTGGAGATATAATAGCCTCCTTAGCTGGCACATAAAACCCTAACTGTGCCATAGCGGTAATCAAAGCCATCATTTTTAAAGTAATGGTTTTTCCTCCCATATTGGCTCCTGTGATTAAGGTTATTCCTTTTTCTAAAGAAACATCTACAGGGGTATAGCTAGAGCCTTGACGTTTTAGTTTTTCTTCGATAACAGCATGTCGGCCATCCTTTACCCTAAGCATAGGCTCCTCTACTATCTTAGGCTTTACTGCTTTCATTTGTAGTGCCAATATGGCCTTCCCCATAATAAAGTCCATCTGTCCTATGGCATCAATATTCCTTACTATATCATTGGCGCTTTCACCTATTGTTTCCGATAACATTTGACGAATTTTGAATTCCTCTTCTTCTTCAAGTAGTTTTATATCTTCTAATTCTGTTTCTAGTATTTTTAATTCCTTTGAAGGCTTTATTTTATAAATAAAAAATTTAATATTCTCTGCTATCTGATGAACCCTTTTGGAGTTCCCCAGCTTTTCTATCTGCTGCTCATTTTCTCTTTGGACAAGAATTTCTCCATTCAATTTAGGCTTAATTCCTATTTCTTCTTCTATTTCTTCTTTGATTTTTTTATTAAGATAAGTTATTTTTTCTTCTAATTCCCTTTTCTTCCTTCGGATATTGGTCAGTTCCTCAGAATATACATCATATATATAAAAGGTTTCAACGCCGGTATTCTCAGGGTCCAATAATTGCTCGATTTTCTCCATGGACAACAACTGAAAAACTTCTATTGCTATGGGGGAGCGTCGGAGAAACTTTCGCAGCTTTTCCATCGCCATGATTTGGTTTTTGATTTCAAAGAGCTCTACTTCATTGAGTATTTCATGGTTTCTAGCTCTATAGAAAGAGCTTTTTATATCGATAAACTCGCCTAAATGATTGTTTAAGCCCCTCAGGACTTGATAATCCTTTTCTACAACCTCCAAAAAAATCCCCAAATCCCTTAAGGTCTTACGTAAATCCTTTATTCTATCTGATAAATAAGGATTTATGTTTTCTTTTACCTCTTTTCCATAGGGAGTTTGGGTAGGAAGTTTTTGTAATATATGTTTTAAACCAATCTCTTTTGCATTTTCTTCAGTAATATAATTATACATGTACCTCTTCCTCCTCCAGCATGACATCAATTACTGGTAGTGGTAGATTTCGCTTCATTCTATTGTAAAACTCTTTAGGATCAAATTGATAGCCTTGAGGTGCATATGGATTCAAGGTAGCCACCAAAGTGTTTATTTTGTCTACTACCTTTATTTTAAAGCCCCTTCTTATAAAAAAGTTCCAATCCTTTGCACCTATAAATATCTTTGTTGCATCCCTTACTATAAAAGTAACATTTTTATAAAGCTCTGTTACCGTCAATATATCCTCCAATGTTTTCTTCACTAAACTACCAGATAGAATAACATAGGCACTTTCCTCTGTTAAAGCTCTCCCTATAGTAGTTCCATTGTTAATAGCAGTTGGTATATCTAACACTTCAACATTACCTGACTTATCAATAATACTGTAGGATTTATCCTCCATTAAGCTAGCAATCAAAGGCTTCATGGTTTCATCCTCAATGGTTGGTAGGTTAAACAGGTGTACTTGGTGCTGTGTTCCTTCTATGACTTTATCAATATCTCTGCTAAGAACTGCTCCAGTAGCCAATATAGTAGCTTCTGTAATGGAAGGAGATGCTGTTGTCTTACGGTTAATAGCACCATCTATTAGCACAATCTCCGCTCCGTAAAACCTCATCTTCATGGCCACTTCTCTTATTTCAGAGTTGGTATCTGGGCCTGCAATTTCTATCATCCCTCTTGC
Source organism: Natronincola peptidivorans (assembly GCF_900111615.1). Taxonomy (GTDB): domain Bacteria; phylum Bacillota; class Clostridia; order Peptostreptococcales; family Natronincolaceae; genus Natronincola_A; species Natronincola_A peptidivorans. The sequence goes on from NZ_FOHU01000003.1 coordinate 14,036, forward strand.
CTTTACTTTGCAGATAATCACTCTACCCATGGCAGTAACATAATCAGTAGCTTCTAAAATTTCCAGTTTGGCATCACTTCTCAATAAACAGTCCTCTGTAGTTGCAATAATGGTGTTTTCCATGACATAAATCGTTGGCTTTTCAGTCTTTGTCACTAAATCCTGTTTTTCTCCGTCTCTACCAGTAGAGGTTAATCCCAAGATGATGTTTTTTTCTGCTGCCTCCTCTAATAACCTGTTTAGGGTAACGGTTTTTCCGGCGTTTTTCGCCATCCCTACAACAGAAACAGTTTTGTATTTGTAACGAATCAAATCCATTAATTGCATCTCTACACCTCCCACCTGAAAACTCAGGTTATGGTTTAGGTCCAGCTATACATAACTAAAAACCTAAACCAAACCTTGTTTAAAAGCTCTAACAAAAATGGTTCCTTACTATTACTCTATTCTTTTTTACTTCTTTCGTGTCTTTCTAAGTTAGCTGGCTCTAAAGCAGTTATATTTCCTTGGTGTAATCCAGCTACTCCATGGAGCTTATGTGCCTTCTTTCCTGTACAAACATCACAGCTGCAGCTTTCCTCATAAGGAGCTGGCTCTGTGTAGGTGGTAATAACCCCCTCATAGTTTCTGAGAACTACTTTGTTATGGGATTGGGATAATACATAATTTGGCATCACAGGGATTTTTCCGCCACCGCCTGGCGCATCTACCACAAAATTAGGTACTGCATATCCGGAGGTATGACCCCTAAGTCCTTCTATTATTTCTATACCCTTTGCTACACTTGTTCTAAAATGCTCAATTCCCATAGAAAGATCACACTGATAAATATAGTACGGTCTTACTCTATTTTTCACCAGCCCGTGGACTAAATCCCTCATAATATGCACACAGTCATTGACTCCTCTTAAAAGTACCGATTGGTTTCCTAACGGAATTCCTGCATCTGCCATTAAAGTAAGGGCTTCCCTTGCTTCTTTAGTCAGTTCCTTTGGATGATTAAAATGTGTATTTAACCATATAGGATGATACTTTTTCATCATGTTTACTAAAGCTGGTGTAATTCTTTGCGGTAGTACCACTGGTGTTCTACTGCCTAAGCGAATAACATCGATATGCTCTATGGCCCTTAATTTACTAATGATATATTCTAACCTTTCATCAGAAACCAGTAGGCAGTCTCCTCCAGATAATAGTACATCCCTTACTTGCGGTGTGTTTTTAATGTATTCAATAGCCGCATCTATTTTATCTACAGGTAAGCCAGTATCTTTTTGACCAGCAAATCTTCTTCTAGTACAGTGTCTGCAATACATAGAACACATATCAGTAATCAACAATAGTACCCTGTCAGGATATCTATGGGTTAGTCCTGGCACTGGAGAATCTTCGTCCTCATGCAGTGGATCCTCCATATCAGCACTACCCTTTGTCAACTCTACCGTTCTAGGTACTGCTTGTTTTCTGACAGGGCAGTTAGGATCATTTTCATCCATCAAAGCTGCATAATATGGGGGTATACCCATCCTTAGAGTTTCAAGACACTTCAATATGCCCTTTTCCTCTTCTTCAGTTACATTGATAACCTGCTTCAATTCCTCTAAGGTGGTAATTCTATTTTGCACCTGCCACTGCCAATCGCTCCAATCTTTTTCTGAAACGTCTTTCCATAAATCTATATCTCGATAGTGACGCATCTAATTCCTCCTCTACAATGGTTAAGCATACAATTCTTCGTAGGTTTTTCTCAAGATCTCACTTTCTCGCATTATTTGCAGTGCAATTTCCCCATGTCCTTTTGTATAGCCATTGCCTATGATCATGGTAGTATCACGACCAATTCCTTCAGCTCCTAAGGCAGCCTTTGTAAAGCTGGTTGCCATACTAAAGAAATAAATCAATCCATCATCTTTAGCTGCTAATATGCTGGCCATTTCTGTATTAGGTACATTTACACAGTTGATGACAACATCAGCCATTTCTCCATTGGTTGCTTCCTTTACCTTTTCCATCACTTCAACTGCATTGGTTGCATCTGCTGTAAAGTATTCATCCGCTAAATTCATATTTTTTACTCTAGCTACTGATTTTTCACTATGGCCTAAGCAAATAACCTTACCTGTGATTCCTGCACGTTTTTTTGCTTCATATAGACAAAGCATTCCAGATTTTCCACCACCGCCGATGATAACAACTGTATCACTAGGCTTTACCAGCTTAGCCGTTTGTGCAGGTGCACCTGCTACATCTAATACAGATAATGCTAAGTTTTCTGGAATATCTGTTGGCATGACAGCATAAATACCGCTTTCAAATAAAATAGCTTTTCCCTTTATATCTACTTGATCTATGTCCTTACGGATTTCTTTGATTTCATCAATTTGCAAAGGTGTCAAAGATAAAGAAACAAGGGTAGCTAGTTTATCTCCCACCTTTAGATTAGTTTTTCCTTCTAAAGCTGGTCCAACTTTTTCAACAGTTCCTATAAGCATACCACCGGATCCAGTAACAGGATTTTGGTGTTTTCCTCTAGCAGCAACAATGCTCATCATAATCTCTTTAATTTTTTCTATATCTCCTTGAGCTTCTTCTTTTATTTGAGTGAAGCTAGCAGAATCAACATTTAATGTCTTTACATCAATAAGTATCTCATTGTCATAAATCTCCATGCTGTTATCAATCTTTGTAGCAGGTTGTGGTAAAACTCCTTTTGGTTCAATTACTCTGTGAGTGCCGAATGGACATCCTTTTTTCATCTTTATTCCCCCTTGATATTTTTAAGCTTTTGTAAAGCTTCATAAGTTATTCACATTAAAAAAATAAGTAAATACTTAATTCATAGCAGCATTGCACTATTTCATCAATAAAAACTCTATAGCAATTATATTGATGCAATATTCATGCCAACATATACAGCCGATATTGATTTTGCTTTTATCTGTGTTTTCAACGGGTCTAAAGGGAAAAATGTAGGTGGGTCTGGCAAGGGCAACAAATAATTGCCGAATAATCGGCAATTAAGTGATTTGATATTTTTGCATTTTATACTGCAAGGTCTGTCTGGGCATTTGTAACAGCTTTGCAGTAGTGGTAACATTGCCTTTTGTTTTGGTTAACATTTCTGTAATTACCTGTTTTTCTGTTTCTTCTAGTCTCTCTTTTAAAGAAATACTATTGGCCTCTATATCCTCTGCAGAAGCATAGCTATAGCTTTTAAAGTAGTAGGGTAGATCCTCCACTGTAATCAGTTGACCCTCCAGTATGTTCATCATTCCTTCGATTACATTTTCTAGCTCTCTTACATTACCAGGCCAGTGGTATCCATGGAAAATCTCCATGACCCTAGGCTCTACCCCTAAAACTTGTTTGTCCAGCTTTTTATTAAATTTTCTAATAAAGAAATTCAGCAATACCTCTACGTCTTCTTTTCTTTCCTTTAGATTAGGTATCCGTAAAGAAACAACATTTAATCTGTAAAACAAATCGCTTCTTAAATACTTCTTCTCCACCGCCTCTAGGGGATCCATATTCATAGCAGCGATGATCCTTACATCCACAGGTCTTGTTCTTATATCCCCTACTCTTCGAATGTTTCCTTCCTCTAAAACCCTCAATAGCTTAGATTGAAGTTCAATCGGCATGGAGTTAATCTCATCTAAAAACAGAGTGCCTCCATTGGCTAGCTCAAATAATCCTGGTCGATCATCTGCCCCAGTAAAACTTCCTTTCGACGTACCAAACAGTATACTTTCCAGCAGGGAGGCAGGGATGGCTGCACAATTTTGTGCAATAAAGGGCTTACTACTCCTCACGCTGGCATTATGGATAGATTGTACGATTAATTCCTTTCCCGTTCCCGTACTGCCATAAACCATAATAGAAGATAAATTTTGGGCAGCTCTAAGTGCTTTTTCCTTTAATCTCTTTATTTCTTTACTGGCTCCAATAACATCAGAAAAAGTATATTTAGCGGTTCCTTTTCTTTCCCGCTTTTTTACAATTTCTTCGTTATATAGCTGTTTTTGTAAATCTACAACCTTTTCTGATAATGCCTTTACCTGTGTGATATCCCTAGAAATTTCTAATGCCCCTAGAATTTCTTTTTCCTCTATGATAGGAATAGAGGAATTAATGGTGGTAATTTTGTAGCCCTTATAGTTTAAAAAGGTTTGTTGAAAATTGTAAATAGGGTGGCCAGATTTAATCACCTGCATCAAGGTACTGGTTGCCTCGGTAAGAGAAGGATAAATGTCTAATATATTTTTCCCGATGGCTTCATTTCTATTAAGATTGTCTAAATTAGCCGCTGCTAAATTGCAGTAAACGATTTTCCCATCAATATCTACAATTTGAATTCCTTCTCCAATATAGTCCAGCACTTTTTCAATATTTTTTTTTGTAAGAATTCTTTTCATCCTATCACCGCCAATTTTTAAGCTATTTATGCCCATTTTTCAGCACCCACATTTCTATTATATCGTAATCACTTGAAACTTACAAACAATTGAAAAAACCCTGTGTCTTACACAGGGTCTGAGGTTGTAGAAAAAATCAAATGATGCAGCAAAAAAAATGGAAACTTGCTGCTACTTTTTATTTACTATTTTTCGGTGGCCTTGGTCCGTAATACTGGTAGTAATTACACTGTATCCTTCCGTTATATAGCTTACGTTTTCTGTCGGCCTTTTTACCAAATAGTTCTTCAAATTGAGGGTGAGAGGTGATAACATAGTGCGACCAGGTGTCTAGCTGATTGAAGACCTTCCCCATTGTCTTGTAAAGCTTTTCTACTTCCTTTCTCTCCCCTAATCGCTCACCATAAGGTGGATTGGTTATAATACAGCCATATTCAAACCTAGATTTTAAATCCTTTACATCTAGTTTTTGAAAATGGACCTCCTCCTCTACAAAGGCTTCTTTACTATGGTATCTTGCTAAACTCATTACCTCACCATCTATATCCGATCCATAGATCCTCAAAGGTCTATTATAATTAGCTAAATCATGGGTTTCCTTTCTAGCGTCTCTCCAAAGCTCTTTAGAAATTACCTCCCATTCCTCCGACACAAAGCTTCTATTCATTCCCGGAGCTATGTTTTTCCCTATCAACGCTGCTTCTATCGGGATGGTTCCCGAACCGCATAACGGATCTATCAATACTCTGTCAGGATTCCAATAGCTTAATAAAATCAATGCTGCTGCAAGAGTTTCCTTGAGAGGAGCTTTGTTAGATAAGGTTCTGTAGCCTCTTTTATGTAATCCAGCACCACTGGTATCAATGGTTAAAGTGGCTATATCCTTTAATAGGGCTACTTCTATGGTATATTGACCCTTTTCCTCCTTAAACCATGTAGTATTATAATTCTTTTTTAAGCTTTCCACCACCGCCTTTTTCACAATAGCCTGACAGTCAGGTACACTGGCCAGCTGCGAATTAATTGACTTTCCCTCTACAGGAAAGATTCCGTCCTGTGGTATCCAATCACTCCAAGGCAGGGCTTTTGTTTTTTCAAATAACGCTTCAAAGCTGGTTGCCTTAAACTCTCCAAGCTTTAAAAGAACTCGATCAGCTGTTCTTAACCACAGGTTACACCTACATATCGCCATCTCATCTCCAGTAAATGTAACTCTGCCATTCTCAACCTTAACATCCTCATAACCTAATTCCTTTACTTCTCTCGCTACTACTGCCTCTAAGCCAAAGGCTGCTGTAGCAATTAATTCTATTTTTCTCACTTTATCTCTCCTATTCTTTATAAATCATCCATTACTTTTTCTTTTTTGGATTCATTCCTTCTACCTGTTTGGTAATAACCTTCCACATAATTTGCCCCCATATAAGGCCTGCTGCAGCAAAAATTGCAATAGCTAAAAGGGAGTTTATTGTAAAAAAGTTATCCGTGATTTCCCTAAAGGAAAATCCATACTGAAATAAACTGGTTAATATTACAAAAATAATACCTGTGGAAATTCCCCAGCTTAGTACACCATGCTTCAACACATAGTGTACTTTCCCTTTATTATACAATTCCACTAAATTTCTATTTTTATCCTTCATAACCCGCTTTTCTGTTTTGTTTGACTTTTGTTTTTTTTCTTGTTTCAAGACCATCACCTCTTTGTTATATTTCCTCTTCTTAAGTATTATATCAAAATAATGGATGAAAGTTAAAAGAAAACAACAGAGGATATTTCCCCTTAGCAACCAAGGTTTTAAGATTTTTTAGAATATTTCAAGAAAAATTGTCGTTTTATGGCAGGGATTTGGCTTTCTATGTAGTAATATACTTATTAAACGAATTTCTATTTGATATGTAAACATTATATACAAAATACTCCTATTAGAATTGCTATTAGAATTGCTATTATCGTTTCATTATTATAAATCCTTTGTTAGTGACTTGCCTCAAAGTATAACCCGAATAAATCTATAAAAAGGTGGAGTGCTTGTGAAAACAATGAAATTTTTTCAAACTCAAGAAATAAGTATTATGGATGTAGAAGTTGGGATGATTGTAGCTAGAGAAATTCTCAACAATCGAGGTGTTGTTTTGATCCCTAGAGGCTTTGTGATTAACGATCCAGAGCATTTTGTTGACATGCTTTCACAGCATAGTGTTTTTACGGTCCTTATACAAAAACCTTCCGAATCTAGCATTGACGAGGACATTGTTACTGAAGAAGAAACAAGCCCAACAGCCCTAAAGATAGTAAATTTCGTCAAAAATTTTGACAGTAAGCGAGCAAGTTTAAAAAAAGAATTTGAAAAGATTATCAATGGAGATAATCTCCACGAAGATGATTTGGTCAACAAAATCCAAGAAACCCTTGAGGTTTTTAAAGAGGATATCAATATTTTTCAGTTAATGCAAAAAATTAAGGATTTAGATGATATCACTTATGCTCATGCCCATAATGTTACCCTTATTGCTTATTCCATTGGAAAATGGTTAGATTTAAAACCACAGGATTTAAAGGATTTATCCTTAGCGGCCCTATTAATCGATATTGGGAAAATACAGATACCCACCGTTTTATTAAATAAAAAGGCAAGCCTAACCAATGATGAATGGTTAGAGCTGCAAAAGCATGTTGTTTTCAGCTATGATTTAATTAAACACTATGACTTTATTGCTGAAAGAGTGAAGCAAGCTGTTTTATTACATCATGAAAAGATTGATGGAAGCGGCTATCCTATGGGAATTACGGGAGATAAAATTCCACTCTTTGCCCGTATTATTTCTATCGCTGATATCTATAGCGCTTTAACAGCAAAGAGAGCCTATAGAGATAAAAAGACCCCCTTTGAGGCCATCAAAATCATGGAAACCCAATTTATAGGAAAGTTAGACACCAATATCCTATATATGTTTTTAAATCGTATTGGGGATTATTTTGTAGGACAGATGGTTAGATTAAACAATGGAGAAACTGGAGAAATCGTTTTTATTCCAAAAAGAAATATCTATAGACCTATCCTAAAGCTGTCTGGGTCAGACACATTGTTAGATTTAAATAGTCCTGAAAATAGTGGTGTAGAAATGGAAGAATTTTATTAAAAATGTATCAAAAAATCCAACTTCATACATGAAGTTGGATTTTTTACTTTTTTTAAACTATTTACTAGTTATTCTTTGAATCATATTGTGATTTATGTGTATTGTTTTGCAAGCTCCCTCGGTTTTTTCTCCTTATTTCTCTTTGTTTTTACACAATGCTACAACAAAATACAGATTTTTTGGTGCTATCTGTGTATATGTATATACTTTCCATGTGGATAATGTGGGTAATCTTGTTGATAATGTGATTTTAAAAGGTACAAGCATGTGGGTATTATTGTGAATAGAAACCACATTATCCACAGGTGTTTGTGGATTTTTTACCGCCCCTCTATATCATCCTATTATCAAGGTAAAGGCTTTGGCTATGATGACCATAAGTATAGGTAAGAGCATAATAGTTCTTGCTAAAAAGCCAATGATTGTTATTAATTAAACACTTGTTTTATGTGGCTTGTCTAGTAAAAATATGATATGGTATTATTAAAACAAAAACATTATCATAATTTAAAGAAGGTGATAAATTGAGAGTAATAGATTTATATCATGCTACAGAAGATCACATATTGGCTTTACCCATCTTTAATGAAAATGGTAAAATTTTACTGTCTAATGGCGTTAGTCTAAGACCTTCACTAATAGCAAGGTTGATAGACATGGGCTATAGTAGAGTTTACATAAAAGACGAGTATTCTCAACAAGATATTGAGGACATTATTAAACCAGAGGTGCGGCAAAAGGCTATTGGTCATGTTCGAAGGTTGGCCTCTATCGTTAGAGAGGAAGGAAAGAATCCCAATAGTACCTCCTCAGAGTTTACTAAAGATTTAAACATGGCTAAGGCTACTATTTCCACCATTGTGGATGAAATTTTTGCTAAAAACGATATCGTCCTTGAGCTGCTGGATTTAAAAACAGTGGAGGGTTATATATATGAGCATTCTATTAATGTAATGATTCACTCCCTCGTCCTAGGTACTACTTTGGGGTTAAACAAGCAGGATTTAGATAAACTGGCACTGGCGGCGGCCCTTCATGATATCGGTATGATGTTTGTCCCAGAGGATATTTTAAAAAAGAGAAGTCCTTTGACGGAAAAGGAATTTAAGGAAATCGAAACCCATGCTGTCAAGGGCTATGAATTTTTAAAAACCAAACAAGATATCAACCCCACCATAAGGATACCCGCTCTACAGCATCATAAGCGCTATGACAACTCAGGCTATCCTGATACTGTTGATTATAAGGACACCCATTTATTTTCTCGAATCATTGCTGTGGCTGACACCTTTGATGCTATGACCTCCCACCGTCCATATAGAAAGGCAGAGCCGGTTTCAGAGGTGCTGGAGTATATCATGGGAAGTGGAGGTACTTTATTTCATCCAACCTTAACCAAGGCCTTTATCCTCAATATCAATCCTTATCCCGTCAACACCCTAGTGAAGCTTAGTGATGGAAGTATTGGTGTCGTAGTGAAGGTAAACGGCCGATTTTTCTCTAGACCTGTTATTCGATTAATTATTGATAAGGATAGAAAGAATACCTCTAATACAGTAGATTTATTAGAAAATAAGACGCTGGTCATTAAAGAAATGATCAGCAGCATATAAACAGTCTTCCTTCCAAAGATCTAATTGCTGACCTTATTTTGTAAAAAGTTAAAAAAGTTATAACTGATTCAAAGATTAAAATGCATATATTTTCCTAGCTGTAGAAAATTAGGCTGCAATCGAGAGAAATCCCTTCCTCTCAATTGCAGCCTATCTTTATCTAAAGCTGGTAACATTTGTCGTTCCCTCTATATGATGATCTATTTGCAGATGATACTCCGTCACCTCTATAGCATTCTCCACCTCTAATCGGGGATATTTCCTATGAAACATCTCTTGTATATCAAAGATATCAATCCCCTTCTCTTTATACTTATGAAAAAGCTCATGACAGTTTTTCTTGATGGTATTCTGTACGGATGCATCTATTTTTCTGACAGTTTCTTCATCCAATACAATACTGGCTTCTGTCCCTACTATAGAGGTTCTTACATTGATGGTTTGCCTTAGTATGACTTTTCCATCTTCATAAAGAATATCCGATACGGTATTGCCTTTTAGGATTTGAACCGTTAATAATTTATCCTCACCATGAGGATGAGGAACATCCAGGAATCCCGCCCTTGCTCTATCCACCATAAAGGCGTAAGGCTTCATCTCCTCTGTTGTTATTTTTTCCACTAATTTATCATTGTGAAAAACTGCTGCCCCATCCTTACGTATTTTGTCCTCTAAAGGATTTTTATCTATTGTAATTGATGTAATCACCAGAACATTTTTCCCCATTCTCCTTTTCTTTAATACCTCAAATAGCTTTAAATGCTGCATGGTGACCCGTTCAACAGGTCGATCAAATAAGTCAAATAGATATAAGCCCAAGTATTCATTTTGCTTTATCTCCATATTCAGTAGTTCTACTACATCTCCATAATAAACCGCCACATAGGGCCTTAAAAGAAAATCCTGGTTTCGATGAAGAGCATCCAAATAGTCTTTGATCCCCTCCTTGGCTGCCCTTTCTGTGAAAATAATAATCTTGTTTTGGGTATAGCTAAAGGGCTGTGCGCCCATTTCCTCAAATTTACTAATCACATCTAAAAATGACTTGCCGCTCCTTCTATAGAGAATCCGCTGCCCCTGCTCGGCATTTTCCTGCTGACTGCGGAAGGAGTGAAAGATTTCCTGGGATACTAGGACATTTCCTTCTTCATCTATATCAATGACTAGGGCAATAGGAAACAGCATTCTGTTGATATCGTTATAGCTGTAGCAGCTGGTCAATAATAAAGTAATGGCTAGAGATAAGCCAATAAAAAATCTTTTCATTAGGAATCTTCCTTTTTTAAAATATTATTGGATATCTTCCTTACATCATACCTTACAATATGATCCTTGAAGCTAAAATCCCTCATGCTTCCCAAGGGATAAAGGTAGGGATAGCCGCAGCTGTCTAAGCCTGCCAGATGTGAGCATGCAAGAATAAAACCTATAAAAAACCCCGGCAATCCCAGTACTCCAGAAAAAATCAGGATGACATTTGTCCATATACTGGTGGCTCCATAGAGCTTTGGTACTAAAAATAAGGATATGGCAGATAAAGCCACCACCAGCACTGTGATTTCTGAGGCCATCCCAGAACGGATGGCAGCATCTCCCAAAATCAAAGCTCCAACAATGCTGATGGCAGGACCGATGGCTTGAGGCAGACGGACCCCTGCTTCCCTTAATAGCTGAAAGAAAAACATCATGATGAGGATTTCTAAAAAGGTAGGAAAAGGTACCCCTGCCCTCAGCACCGCCAGACGGAAAACAAAAACCGAAGGTATCAGACTGAAATGATAGGTGGTTAAAGCTAAATACAGTCCAGGTACCAAAAGGGCAATCAGAAATGCTACCCATCGTATCAGACGAAAATAATTTTGAGGATATTTATTGAGGTAATAATCATCCGCCATATGAATTTCCTCCATAAAAAAATGGGGAGCAGTGAGAACAAAGGGACTGCTGTCTACTAGAACTACCACCCTTCCCTCCAACACTTTTGATACGGCAACATCCGGCTTTTCTGTATAGCCAATGGTATCAAAGGCTGTACCCTTACACTTCAGTTCCTCCTCTATATAATTTGTTTCAATGATATACTTTTGCTGTGCCGTTTTTAACTTGCTTCGTATATAATTCACCAGCTCCTCCGGTGCTTTTCCTTCTATGTAGGCCATGATGACCCCAGTATTGGTTTCTTCCCCTACAACAATCCGCTCCATCTTAAAATCTACATTTCTTATTTTTTTACGGATCAATGCCATGTTATCCATGATGCTTTCAGTAAAGCCCTCCCGAGGTCCCTTTATTACCACTTCACTAGGGGGCTCCTCAATAGCCCTAGCCTTCGTATATCGACTTTCAGAGAAAATCATGCCATCGATAAACTCAAACAAAATGAGGGTATCTCCAGACAAGATATGCATCAGGGCTGCCTCTAGGCTTTTTACATCTCCAATATTATTGTTGGTTAAGATCCTTCCCTTAACCCCCTCTATGTCCTCACTCATTTCCTCTGCTTCTATCAGGGGTGTTACCACATTTAAACTGACATTCCCACAATCAGCTAAGCTTTCTAAAAAAATGATTTGTATTTTTCCTTTATCTGTATCAACCTCTCGAATAATCAAATCATGATTTTTTTTTAATTTTTCTTGAATATATTCAAGTCTATCCTTGTATTTTTTTTGCAGTATCTTTTTTTTGCTCATACGCATCACCCAGCTTTATTTTCTGTAAAGGAGTGTAGAAATATGTACTATTAATTGAACTACTAAGAATATCTTTTTTCCTTTTGGTAGATAATAGAAAAATATATAGTACCTTCATGAAGGGGGGTTCCTCCTATGGATCAGTTTAATTCCAGGCATTTTGCCTTTTTTATTGTAGCCACCACCGTAGTTTCCTTAAAAACCTATCCCACAGTGTATACCATCAACGGTATGCGGGACAGCTGGGTGGCCATGATTATTGCTTCTATATTGATTTTACTTTATATGATTTTCTGTATAAAGGTTTATCAGAATCATAAAGGCACTGGCTTTTATGAAATCTATACCACCGCCTTGGGAAAGAGCTTGGGGACACTGTTGATTTTTTTGTTTTTGGTAACTCTATTTTTTACTTTGGTGGAGAGCGCAGCAGTCCATGCCAATGCCATGCATACCAATATGCTGATTGAAACCCCTATATGGTATTTTTTGCTGTTTTTTGTAGTACCTACTTTATATACAGTCAGGAGAGGACTGGCACCGGTTGTCATCGTTACTTTGATTGGTATTGTCCTTGTTACCATTTCTGGCATTAACCTAGCCATACTGACGGTAAAGCATAAGCATGCAGCCTATCTGTTTCCTATTTTTGAAAATGGTATTACTGGAGGCTTTATTTTATCCATACTGCAGATCCTGGGTCTCTATGGAAGTATTACATTGATTTTTCCCTATTTGACAGAAATAAAAACCACCAAAAAACTGTTAAGGCATAGTATTATAGGGTTGATTTTTGTGATACAGATGCAGCTGGTAACTTTAACAGGTCTGATTCAGACCTTTGGCATTGAAGTGGTGAACGAGATGGTTTATCCCAACCTGTTACAAACCCAGCTGGTAACCTATTTCCGTTATCTAGAGGCAGGGGAGCTGTTTGTGATGCTTCAGGTGGTGGGGGGTTGGTATCTTAAATACATCATCACCTTCTATGGCCTTTTAATCATTCTGAAAAGTATGGGCTATAAAGGGAATTGGATTCCCTTCTTTATCGCCGCCTTGGTTGGTATTTGTGCTTTTTTTGCAGCCAATAATCTCTTGGTCTTGTTAAGGCTCTTAAACTATTATACCTACATTGCCTTTATCAATCTTTTTCTCATTCCCTTCTTTGTTTTTGCCTTATTTAGTATCAGACAAAAAAAGGAGACAAAAAAAGCCAAGAGTTAGGTTCTTATTTTAAATCAATGACGGCAACTTCTCCAAAAAAAAACTGAAGCCCTAGAAAAAGATCTAGGGCTTCAGTTTTTTTATTTTTTATACAGTTCCGATGCCTTCATCCTGTGGTACATCTAATTCATTTTCTGTAGCGGATACAGCTACTGATACTGCAGCATCTCCTACTACATTTACAGATGTTCTAGCCATATCAAGTATTCTGTCTATCCCAGCAATCAAAGCAGATCCTTCTAATGGAAGACCTACTGAGGTCAATACCATCGTCAGCATGATAAAGCCTGCCCCTGGTACACCTGCAGTTCCGATAGAAGCTAATGTTGCTGTTAGAATGATGCTAACCTGCTGTGCAATCGATAAATCAAGACCATAGACCTGGGCTACGAAAAGAGCACATACCCCTTGGTATAGAGCAGTACCATCCATGTTGATGGTAGCTCCTAATGGCAATACAAAGCTGGCTACGCCATTTGGTACTCCTAAATTATCTCTTGCGGATTTAATTGTTACCGGCAGAGTTCCTGCACTACTACAGGTACTGAAAGCTACTGCGGCGGCAGGAGAAATTCCCTTGAAGAATTTTAAAGGATTTATTTTTCCAAAAATCTTTACAATAGAGGAGTACACAATAACTGCATGTAATATTGCTCCTATGTATACTGCTGCAATTACCTTGAGCAACGGTAGTAATACCGCTGGTCCATTGACTGCAACAACTGGTACAATCAAGGCGAATACACCATAAGGTGCTAGGCTCATAATAAAAGCAGTGATTTTGTACATAATCTCCGCTAAACTGTCAAAAAAGCTTAAGAAAGGCTTGCCTTTCTCTCCTACAAGGGTGATACCTATTCCTAAAAATAGTGCGAAAGCAATGATTTGCAGCATACTCCCAGTCACTAATGCGTTAAATGGATTTCTAGGAATAATATTCAGTAGTGTCTCAGCCAATGGCGGTGATTGACCAGCCTCTATGCTGGCGTCTACTGGTATGGACAATCCAGCACCAGGTTGCATTACATTTCCTAGGACAAGCCCTATGGTTACAGCCACAGCTGTAGTCATTAAGTAAAAACCAACTGTTTTCCCACCAATTCTTCCAAGTTTCTTTACGTCTCCGGTACTGGCAGCACCTACGATTAGAGAAGAAAATACTAATGGAACAATGATCATGTTAATTAGGTTTAAAAATAACCTTCCGAAGGGTGCAATATAAGTATGGGCTATTTCTGGTGCGCCCCCTAAAAGCAGCCCTACTACAATACCAGCTACAAGACCTAATAAAATCTTTGTTGTCAGCTTCAAAATAAAACCTCCTTTATTCAATTAACTATAATAAAGTACCATGAGTCCTATTGTCATTATCCTTTCATCCAGACGGTAGTCATTTCCCTCCTTTCTATAATAAATGATGTTTAAATTTTCAAATAAGTTCTTCTAATTAAAAATATGCAATAAATATTCCTTTATTACCTGTGGAAAGATGAAGAATGGATAATATTACATAGACCTCATCTCTATTTTATATGAAATCCCCCTTCAGTGCAATAGCATAAATTCTGCATTTTTCAATAAAAAACGGTAAATATCTTACATGAAGCCCCTGTAATCATTGCTTTATTTTTAATCTTCTGAATATTGTAGTTTTATGAATAAATTCCTTCAAGTCTACCTTGGATATCCCAACAGTTCCAGGACAGAATCATAAAGTTTTAAAACAGCAAATCCAAAGCATTCTTGATGATTTAGCAAAAATAGATGAAAATTTCCAAGCCTCTATAGAGGTACTTGAAGAAAGACCCTAGACAAAAACCTCAAAGGATGAGGCTATCGTAAAAGCTATTTCCTGTGCATATACTATAGCAACCGGCAAAAATCCTATCTATAACGGTGTTCCCGGCGCCACAGATGGTACCTTCCTAAGCTGTATGAAAAACATACCTATTGTCACTACTGGTGCAGGAGATCGGAGGTTAAAATAATGGAAGTCTCTAAGAAGGAGATGCGTTATGCAAAAAGCTTTAAGGAACAACTTACTTTCCGCGGACTAGTTATAGGTGCTCTCGGGGCTATTATCATCACCACCAGTTCCATGTATGTCGCCCTTAGGATGGGGGCATTACCATGGCCTACTATCTTTGTTGCTGTCATGTCTATGACCGTATTAAAGGCACTGGGAAAAACAAATCTAAATGAAATTAACGTAACCCATACAGCCATGTCTGCCGGCAGTATGGTGGCAGGAGGCTTAGCCTTTACAATTCCAGGTATTTGGATGCTGAATGAAAATGCTGAGGTAGGATTTTTAACCCTGTTAATTATTACTTTGTCGGGAACAATATTAGGGGTTATTTTTACAGCACTAGTTCGGAAATATTTTATTGAGGGAGAAAAGCTTCCCTTCCCTATGGGAATCGCCGCCTCTGAAACTGTTTTGGCAGGTGATGAAGGAGGAGCAAAGGCAAAAACCCTATTCTCTACCTTAGGTGTTACTGCCGTCTTTACTGCCCTGAGGGATGGACTTGGCTTAATTCCTGGGGCATGGATGTCTGCCACACTAATGGCAAAAAATATTTTCTTTGGCATTTGGATTTCTCCAATGGCTGCTGCCATCGGTTACATCATTGGTCCCTTATTTACAGGGGTCTGGTTCCTTGGAGCGGCACTGGTCTATTTCTTTATTATCCCGGTAGGGGTATCAGCAGGATGGTTTTCTGATGTAGCAGCTGCTACTGCCTTCAAGGATAGCTTAGGAATCGGTCTAATGGTGGGAACAGGTATCGGGGTCCTATTGAAGGGAATTATTCCAAAGACGAAGGAAATATATGGCCCTATGCTTAGGAATAAAACAGCAAAAGAAGGTGGTATCAGTCTAAAATGGGCACCCTTTGTTTTTGCATTGGTGGCTTTATTCCTAACCATCCTAACAGATATGCGGTTACTTCCTAGTATCATCACTATTTTAGGGGTTTGGCTGACAACAGCTATGGCCGCCTCCATCACAGGACAGACAGGTATCAATCCCATGGAGATTTTTGGTATAATAGTATTGTTATCAGTAAAGGCTCTGTTTGGTACTGTAGGTGTAGAAGGTTTCTTGATAGCCGCTGTTGTGGCAGTAGCCTGTGGGTTGACTGGTGATGTATTAAACGACTTTAAATCAGGTTTTATCTTAAAAACCAATCCCAAGGCCCAGCTTATCTCAGAAACCGTTGGGGGTATTATTGGGGCAGTTGTATCAGTCATCGTATTATTTGTTATGTTTAGAGCCTATGGCGCTATGGGTCCAGGAACAGATCTGCCGGCACCTCAAGCCTATGCAGTTTCCACTATGGTGGGAGGATTGCCTAATACCTCTGCCTTTATAATAGGTCTGGTATTAGGGGCAGCCTTGTACTTATTAAATATTCCAGGTATGACCTTAGGTCTTGGCATCTATTTGCCCATGATGATTTCTTCTACTGTATTCATGGGAGGACTATTGAATTATATTGTCTCTAAGGTTAAGCCAGAAAAAAGTGGTAAAGGGGTTATTGTTTCTTCCGGTATGTTGGGAGGAGAAGGTGTTACCGGCGTAGTTATCGCCATCATCAAAGTAATTACAATGGGCTAAAGAAAAGGAGGGATTCATTTTGCAGGAAATTTCTATTACAGCAATAGAGGGAATCAAGATAGGACATTGTCAGGATTTAAATGCAGCCACTGGGTGTACAGTGGTGATTTCTGAAGAGGGTGCCATCGGAGGCGTAGATGTTCGAGGAGGTGCACCGGGTACCCGTGAGACTGATTTGCTAAATCCTATGAACTTAGTAGAGGAGGTCCACGCCATACTTTTGGCAGGGGGCAGCGCCTTTGGCTTAGACGCCGCTGCCGGAGTAATGGAGTATCTGGAAGAAAAAAAAATTGGCTTTGATGTTGGAGTAACCACTGTACCAATTGTAGCTGGTGCCGTATTATTTGATCTTACAATAGGAGACCCCAAGACTCGTCCTAATAAGGAAATGGGTTATAAAGCCTGCGAAAGCGCCAGCAGTCAGCCTGTTATTGAGGGAACAGTGGGAGCCGGTACTGGTGCTACTGTTGGAAAATTTTTAGGAGCAGCCTCCGCCATGAAGGGGGGACTAGGTACCTACTGTGTCAAAGCTGGAGATTTAATAGTGGGAGCTATAGTAGCAGTGAACTGCTTGGGAGATGTAATGGATCCTAAAACTGGAAAAATCCTTGCTGGAGCTCTCAAACCAGATAAAAAGAGCTTTGCTAATACAGAAGAAATTATGCTGCAGCAATATAGCGCCAAAAAGAACCTATTTGCCGGCAACACCACCATCGGTGCTGTGATTACCAATGGCAAGCTTACAAAGTCTCAAGCCAATAAGGTTGCCTCTATGGCCCATAACGGCTATGCAAGGACCATCCGTCCAGCTCATACCATGATGGATGGCGACACCATTTTTACTCTGGCTACAGGAAGGATAGAGACGGATGTGAGCGTGGTTGGCCTTTTAGGGGCTAAAGCTATGGAGGAGGCTGTTTTAAGAGCAGTAAAAAAAGCCACTTCTCTAGCAGGGGTAAGCAGCTGTAAAGATATAGAATGAAAATATGGCTTATCTATTCTCTGTAGATAAGCCATATTTTTATATCAACTGTATTTTTAGTTCATTGGTAGTATCCGCTAGGCCAGAGATCCATAAGTCATACTGAATTTCAATGCTGCCTTTTTTTGCACTGCTGCACAGTTGTATGTCTAGTTCTTTTGTAAAGATTTCCATGTCAAACTTGCCATACTGGGTGCTATACTGAGAAGTAAAAGTCTTCCCTTTTTGAAAAATCATTTTTAAATCCGAGCTGCCGAAGCGTCTCATGGAGACCTTGTTTTCTCTATCAATCTTCAGGGTAGTGGTGGCCCCCTCCATGCCGGAGATTTCTGATTCCTCATAGACAATATATAAGCTATCCTTTTTTTCATAGCAGGTGCCTTCTGTCATTAATTCAATTTTATTTTCTTGGCCCTTTTCATCTTTTTGAATTCCAATTACCTTTATCATTCGTTTTTCCTTCATCTCATCCATCCTTATCTATTGATGTCCTTGAGGTCTCTCTTGAAACCTTTCTATAGCCAATACAATCAATTCATCAATCAATGCTTCATAGGGTAAGCCAGTAACCTCCCACATCTTGGGGTACATACTTATTTTGGTAAAACCAGGCATTGTATTGATTTCGTTAAAATATATTTTGTTTGTCTCTCTTTCCACAAAAAAATCTACCCTTGCCAATCCACAGCAATCCAACAATTTATATACCTGCAAAGACAGCTCTCTGATTTCCTCCGTTAACTCTTCTGGCAAATCTGCAGGTATTTGAAAGCTGCTGGTACCATCAAAATATTTGTCTTTATAATCATAAAACTCATTAGACGGTATAATTTCTGCTGGTAAAGAGGCCTTTGGTTCATCATTACCTAAAACTGAGCATTCAATTTCTCTCCCATTGATAAATTCCTCTACTACGATTTTTCTATCGTATTGAAAGGCTAATCCTATGGCCTCTATCAGCCGCTGTCTATCCTTTGCTTTAGAAATGCCCACACTGGAGCCTAGATTAGCAGGCTTTACAAATACAGGATAGCCTAGCTTTTCTTCTATGGCTTCTATATAATCTATTTCTTTTTCTTTATATTCCTTGTGAAGCATAGGGATATATTGAGCTTGAGGTATCTCTTCAGAGGAGCATAATTTTTTTGTGATAGCCTTATCCATGCCAACAGAGGAGGCCAGTACACCAGCTCCCACATAGGGAATGTCTAACATCTCCAATAATCCTTGAATGGTACCATCTTCCCCAAAGGGTCCATGTAGTACTGGTAAAACTACATCTATTTTTTGAGGGGTGTCCTTTCCTAGAGAGATGATTTCTTCATCAGTGGCAAGATTTTCCCATTCTCCTGTAGGAATATTATCTATCGGTCCATCATATCGCTTCCATATTCCTTTCTTGGTAATCCCTACCTTCATCACATTGTATTTTTGGCTATCCATTACCTTTAGTATAGAAGTAGCAGACATCAGGGACACCTCATGTTCTCCTGATTTCCCTCCAAATACCACCATCACATTTATTTTTTCCATAGCTACACCTTCCTTCATATCTAATTAATATTCTACCCTTATGATAACTATTATTCAACTTTTAATTCTTTGCAAAAAAAATAGCAGAGAAATATCTTCTCCACTATTTTTTATGCTATTGATGATTACATTATGTTAAAAAACCGACGCTAGTCGACTTAGCTGATCTCTTGATGCTTGAAATACTTCAACAATTTTTGATTTTAGCTGTAAAGGTAATTCTCCATCATTGACAGAGGTATAAACAATCCTATATTCCTCCTCTGTTAATGCTGCCTTTAGCTCCTGCTGCGTTCTTTCATCCGTTAATCCATGCTTTACATCTACAAAGCATAGAGGTGGAAACATCACACACCACCAATTTTCTCCAGTACCTTCTCCTATCACTACCTTTAATGCTTCATATCTACCAGCAGGGAATACGGTACCCCCATAACGCCTTGTGGGGAAAACATCCTCTACTAAAACTGCTGAAACCTTATAATCTTTTCCATTTGCAAATATTTCTTCCTGAGCTGCTGTTTCTATCTCTTTTAGATTATTTGTAATGATTTTTCTTGATTCCTCTATCCCGCTGGAGACTGCAAAATCTTCCTCCATAGCTTCAATAATTTTATCTCTTACCTTTAGCTTCAGCAGCTGATCCTCAGGATCATCGCTATTGGCTAAAACATGGAATCTTACTAGGTTTTCTCCCAGACGCTCCAGCTGAGGGGCTTCTTCAGCTTTGTTATCATTGATAGCAAGAATCCCTATAAGTCCTATGATGAATATCCCTACTACAAACTTTTTATACATATTAATTTCCCCCTCTTTCTCCATTTGATTGTTCTACTATCATTATGTACAAGTAGGGGAAAAAATATACAGATTCTTCTCCAGTATTTACTACTGTTGTTGTCTTTTGTTTTACCTTCATTCTAAAAAATAAAAAACAACTACGATTTTTCTTAGGTAGCTGTTTTTCTATTGGCCCTCCTATCCTGCACCCTAGAATTCAATGCTATAGCTTTTCTTGCTCTTATACTAAAAATTATTCTTTAAAGGATTGTTTGCCTATCAACCCCTGAATAAAAAACCCCAAGGCTGCTCCTATCATCAAGCAAAGAATGGGAAGCCATATGGGACCTAATAGTATCCCTTTTATTTGAAAGACTGAGGAATAAATCACCCCTATAGTGCCCAAATAAGCTGCCAATACAAAGGGCAAGAAACTATTGGGAGCTTTGGGTCCCTCTGCGTGCTTATAGGCATCCCATATGGCAAACATATATATACAGGGATAGAACATCAACCATTGGTAGTTGGTTTGTTCAACCGCCACACCCGTATTCCCTAAAAAACTCGATATAATGGCTAAATTTACATTTGCCTGTACATTAATGATAAACTCTAGAGCAATCAATACAAAACCCTTTACTAGATGCCCATTCAATATCTGGCCAAAGCCTGGAAGGGCAATACTCCACAATAGCTTTTCCATTCTGTCGTCAAGGTTCATGGCTATTTACCTAATTAGACATGGGATAAATTTTTGTGATTTATCACCTGAGGCGGCTGCTCCATCCAGCCATGCTGGATCATGATCTTTGTGCCATCCTCCACATATTGACCCACCTCTGCAACCAAGCGTCCATAGTTGACATGTAAATCTTTTCTTAAGCTTGCTATCATCCCTGCCGTATAGTTTCCTATACCTGCTGCATTTAAAGAATCCACATGGTACATCATCAGCTTATCTGAAAAAGGTGCCTCGGTTCCATCTGTGACAAAAGAATCAGAGGTTGAAGGCTCAGGAATGTTTTCATCTGCTAATAGAGTAGTAAAAATTTTTATATGCTTGCTGGCAATATCTACCCCTCTAAACATAAAGGTCTTTATCTCCTTTGCATTGGTGACCTGTCCAAAGCCCGTCAGAAGTCCCCTTCCTACGATGTTGGTAAGGGTATTTGCGTAAAGATGAGCAGCCTCAATGGTAAGCAAAGGTCTTTTTTTCCCCACGATATTGTCCATAAAGTCCTCCTTCTCCACGAAGCCTACCTGTTTCGGCACCTCTACGTAGGGAGCGCTAACAAAAATACCCTTTTCCTGCTGAAGATTGGTTACTTTATTTAACAGCTTTACTGAGGAGCCTAAGCATCCAGAAAAATAGTCCCTTATATCAGATCGATTAGCTAAACCTAGGGCTAAGCTGTATGCATTCACCCCTAATCTACCCATGTTTCGTAAATAAAATAAATAAAAGTTATCTGTATATAATTTGGGGGCATTTGGGTTTACATCATTTTCTGTAAATCCTTGAGGGATAGGCAGCTTTTCCTCCTGAAAATGCTCTGTAATCTTCTTCACATGTTCTTCAGATAGATTTAAGGCATACTTGACAATAGGCTTTACCTCTCGATCTTCGACATTATTAAGGAAGTACTTAAGAGTACAAACAGCCATGCTGTCATTTACATAAGAGGTCCAGAGTCCTGCTATTTCTGCTGCATTTAATTGCTTTTTATTTCCTATGTGCATTTTTTTGCCTCCTTAATTTATTTCTTATTTTCATTATTTGTTTATTTTATTTCAATAGATAGTAAGAAAATTTTCTGTTGAGCTTTTAAAAAATCTCATGCCGTATGATGAAAATCTAATTGAGCAACACCAAGTGCATGATTTTCCCATAGTGTGTTTTTTATTTTCTCCAATTCCTCCTGCTGACATTCAATCATCAGGACTACTTCTGATGTTTTTTGTAGATTACTTCTATTTTTCTCATACTTCTTTGTAGTGACTAATTTAATGATAAAGCCCAAAAAAAATCCAGTAAACAATCCTATTAATCCCCACCATATAGGTCCCCACCTTAAGATAAATCCGTATATACTTCCTAGAAGCATAAATATGGTCCCCAAGGCTGCCCCTAGATCCAGGAGGCTTAATCCATCGGAGTAGTGGAGGGTATCAAATAGTCTTCTTGATTCCCCTCTTTTATCTAAGGGCACAGCTAGAATTCTTTCCTTTAAAACCCCCTTCATCTCCACAGCTGTAATGGCTAATTCCAAATAATTGTTATGCTCAAAGGTAGCAATAATGTACATGTTATCCCTCCTATATTTTACATCCTTTAGAGGCATGTTGAATCCTTCAAACTGGTATTGTCTTTTTAAAAATTTTGATTGCTCCCAATTATACAGCCTATTGTTTTCCACGGTATTGACATAGGCATCATATACAGCGAAGCCATAAATAGAGGGACTGTTCATCATCCAATGAATGTCCAAAACCTCCTTTGCCTCTGCAATCTGCCCCAGTAAGGAGTAGTGAATGGCTGGCAAGAGATTAGCCAAATAAATAACCATAATCCACCATATTAAAACAAAGGTAGCAGTTATGATTCTATGGATATAAAGCTGTCCTATTCCCGGCATTAGTGCAGACCATACAAATGCATTAGCAGGACTTCTTTTATCTAAGTAATTTATTTCCATGGCACCAATATTGAAGGCTTTTATTTCTGCATCCTCCCTGGATGCCAGCTTATAGACATTATTCATATCTACTGTCGTTCTATAGCTATCCCAAATGGCAAAAATATAGATGGGAATATACAGCAGCATCCACTCCTTGTTTAGGACTTCCTTTGCCTGATGGAATTCTCCGATAAAGGAATAATAGATGGCCATATTAATATTGGCCTGCATATTGATAATTACCTCCCATACAAACAAAAGAAATCCTCTTAAATACTTTGAAAGCAAAAGATGTCCCATCCCAGGAAATGCAGCAGACCACCAAGCAATGATACGGGGGTTTCTGAGGTGGATCTGTGTTGTCCCTACTGTACTTAAATGGGCTATTTTTCTTCGGCTTGTGTTTTTGTTATTTTGATTGATCATAGGATTATGTCTCTCCTCAGGTAAAGCCTTAGGTAGTATCATTGGTATTGTTTTATCTTAAAAGCTTCTTTCAACTGTTGTTATATTTTAGGGGGGGTTTTTTCAGCCTCAGGATACTTTTCACATGCTATTTTTCCTCTATAGCGATTATTCCTCTATTCACTAAGGTCCATGCTCCTCTAATCAGCAATACTTTAAATAAGATAAGACCCACAAAGGAATGCCAAATACTCCATTTTTTGTTGTTATATTTGATTAAATGGGTTTTTACTAATACCCAGTACTCTACTAGGGCTTGAAAAATACTATATAGGATAGCCTGTCCTACTATTCCTTTAGCATTTGAATATAATGAGGTTTGACAATGGGCAACGGCTATCAAGGGTCCTATCAGATAATCATATACAACACTACTCTTGAAGATTTTAGGCCAATACCTTACTGGGAAAGAAAAGTATCCTTTGGTAATCAGGTGATTTGAAATCCAAGTATTAGCAAGTCCAGTGAAGACAAAAACAATTAAGGACTGCTTTCTATATTTTCTTTTAAATAGAATGGGTAAAAAGCATATCCCGATGATTGTTGAAGTGAATAAGACCTTTGACTTTCTCACCCTTAATTCCTCCTTCCTTACCTTTATCTAGGTGCTCTGATTATCCTTATTTTTCAGCATTTTTCTCACCATCATGCCTATCAAGATGGCAATGGGCATCCCTAAAACAATAAAGTACACTGTATAGTCACTAAAGGTACCAAAGTCTTTATAAACATCCGCTATACTGTCGCTATAGAGGGCAACAAAATACACAATAGGTACTAAGGGTAAAACAAAATAATTCTGTTCCCTTCCTCCCATCACCTGCCCCATCAGAATAGAGCTTGCCAAATACATAGGAGCTATGGTCATAAAGATAGTATAGACCCAAATGGACATAATAATAATCTGAACATTTTCGATAAAGGCTCCAGGAAACTCGATGGTTTCAAATACACTCAAAGTAGGCCATATTAAACGTTCTGTATTATAGACACCAAAGTTTGCTAAAACAGATAAATTTAATATAAGATACACTATTAATACCAAAAAAACTGCTATAGGCCCAATCCTAGGGGCTTTTTGAGGCTTATCTAAAAAGGCCCCAAAGACCAATAGTAGCTCAAATCCTAGAAAACTGAAAACAACAATATTCAGACCCCTTAGCATTTGGTCCGGTGGTGTTTGAAAGATAGGCAGTAGATTGGTAAAATCTACATTTGCAAAGGTAAGGGCAAACATAGCTATCACAAAAACGATAAGTCCAGGAAATAATATATTGGTGATTCTCCCTAAGGGTTCAATCCCAAGGCGGGCTGAATAAGCCACCACAAAAAGCATTCCAATAAAAATCACTTCTATTGGTGTTCTTGGAAGGAGAAATACCTTTATGACCTCCGCTAAAATCCTTAATAAAAATCCATTGGTTCCCACCAAATAAATAATAAAAAACACACTAAATAGATAGGCTATCGGCTTGGTTAGGGTCAAGGAAAGGATGTCAAAGTATTTTTTTCTCGGGAAGGCTTTTATGATATAACCATGGATATAAGCAATTCCCATGGAGATAGTTCCACCTATAATCAGCAGCAGCCATCCATCAGTCTTTGCCATGCCTATCAACTCCCGGGGCAAGGTAAGAACTCCTACACCTATTAAGGTTAGTACCAAGATATTAATAATTTGATAATAGGTTATACGATCATTGTTGGAATACATTCTTTTCCTCCTTAAGGCCTATAGTTTTATTTCCTATGCTATGCTGTTCTATCCTCATTCTTTTTTCTTTTTCTCACCAATAGAGCTATCAAAATCCCTAAGGGTACCAGCAACACCACACCATAGGCTGTATAATCTGAGAATTTTCCTAAGCTTTCATATACATCTGCTATACTGTCATCCCATACACTGAGGACAGCTATAAAGGGCAAAGGCAGCAAACTGTAGTAGCTATGATCCTTACCTCCTGCCAATTCCATCATTAACAGACATCCTCCTAGATAAAGAGGCACCATGGTCATAAATACAGTGAATACCCATACAGCCATGACGAAAATTTCTACATTTTCAATAAAGGCTCCTGGAAGCTCAATGGTTCTAAAGGTGGCCAATAGGGGCCAAATGAGCCGTTCTGTTTGATGTGATCCTAAGACTGTTAAAACAGAAGCATTTAAAAGCTGATACAGCAGCAGTACAAAAAAAATTGCTATAGGACCTACCCTTGTAGCTTTCTTAGGTTTATCCATGAATCCACCAAAAACCAATAAAACCTCGAAGCCTAAAAAGCTGAAGAGAGCAAAAGGAACGGCTTTAATAATCTGTAGGGAGGGGGTTTGAAAAACCGGTAGCAGATTGGAAACCTCTGCATTACGCCAGGATAGGAAAAACAGTATTACAATCACAGCTGATAATGGCACAATGATGATTTCTGCCATTCTTCCTAAAACCTCTATGCCTTTTCTCACTAAATAGGCGGATACCAATAGTATAGGCAGTATCACAAACTCAGGAGGAGTCTCAGGAAGGAGAAACTCCTTGACTGTCATGCCAAAGGTTCGGACTACATAGGACATAATCCCCAGGAGGTAAATAATAGTGTATAGACCAAGGATATAAGCTATAGGCTTAGTTAAGGTAATGGATAGGATTTCGAAATAGCTTTTTCCCGGAAAGGACTTTATAATATAACCATGGGTAAAGGATACAGCTATAGCCCCCAATCCACCTAGGATCAATACCATCCAGCCATCGGTGCCGGCTTCCCCTATTAGCTCTCGAGGCAAGGTCAAAATCCCAATCCCCACCATGGTCAATATGCTTATCGTCACCATTTGAGAAACAGTTACTTTATCGTTATTTGGAAACATAGCTGTGGTGCCCTCCTCTTAATTACTTTGTAAGTCCCACCCGGCGTATTTTTGTTTCTACATCCACATTGATCTCTATATGGGGGAAAACCTCATCCCAATCCTCCTCCACCTCTGGCCAAAGCTTAGGATGGTACTTGCTGAGATAATGATCTACACCTAAAACATCCACTTGAAACTCTTCTTGAAGCTTTCTGATGGTTTCCTTCATTTCTTTTTTAATCTTTTCACAGACTAAGGCTTCCAGCTCTCTAATCAGCTGAGGCTCCATCAAATCCTGATGGGGATCCAAAATAAACTGTTTCACCTCTCCAGTTGTCTTGACCTCCTTTATAACCCTTATCTTGTCACTGGTCTTATCAAGCTTAAACTCAGAGGATAAATAAATCAAATCGATGGGTACAATGTGCTCTTCATCCTTTCCCTGATGCTTTACGGTCAAACCTCCCGGTCGTGCCGTTCCCCTGATAATCTCAAGGGCTCTGGTTTCTACCTCCCCTAACCATCCTATTAGTCGATAGTTTTTAATCACAGCAGATCCAGCCACCTTAATATCTTCCTCACCTGGTATAACTCTTGGAATCACAGTATTTCCCCATCGGTGAAGCTCTTCAAAGACATCACCCATAATACCTCCACCAGAACGGGGTGATCTGTCCTTGTTACGAAATAAATCTGCCATAAACTGTCCCGTCATAGGATTAATGAGAGGCTCCACCTCTAATACGCCTCTAGCGGTATCAGGTGCAATGGCTACACTAATCCTTCTGCTGATAAACTGGTCCCTTTCGATGGCATCTAGAACCTCTCGCAGCATATCAGGATCTCTAGCTACAGTTTCTCCTATCACCAAAACCTTCATATGCCCGAAAAAAACTTGTTTATTAATACGGGTGGTCAAGATGCGACTGGCACTATAAAGGTTTTCTCCTACGGTATTATAGAGGATATTAGGGTTTTCTGATTCTCCTACTAGAAATTCTACATTGGGGATAACATAGGTGAAGGAAAATCTATTTCTAGGATTATCCTCAGGGATATGAGCCATGGTGGGAACTGCGGCTTCCTCCTCCGGGCTATTACCTTCCTCTGATTTACCTGGAGGGGGTATTTCATATTTATCTATCCCTAAAGACATGACATAGCCCCGCTGATCAATTTCGATGGCATCCCAACAGCCGGTAAAGGCTGAGGTCATCATTAGAAGTGCCAATAGAATCATGTGCTTTTTCATCAGTCCTCTTCCCCCTCTTCTATATCAAAGCTTTCCTCTTGATGGTCGTCCAATCGTCCTTTTTCGTCCTTAGGAGCATTGATATCCCTCTTGTTCATCATAATGTGGGGTACCCTCACCATGGTATCCTTTAAATCTGAGGCATCCTGTACAAAGGCTATAAAAGGGCTTAAATAGGGTATACCGAAGCTCTTTAGGCTACAAAGGTGAATCAGTATGATGAGGGTTGCCAGCATAATGCCATACAATCCAAAGGCGGCGGCGGCGAATAGCAACCCAAAGCGTATAAGTCTTAAACTAATAGCTAGGTTATAGTTGGGGATGGCAAAGGAGGCTATGGCAGTAATGGCCACTACAATTACCATCAACGGACCTACAATCCCTGCCTCTACTGCCGCTTGCCCAATTACTAAACCTCCAACGATACCAATGGTGGAGCCGATAGCGCCGGGCAAACGGACCCCTGCTTCCCTTAGGATTTCTATGGTTACCTCCATGATTAAAGCCTCCACGATAGCTGGAAAGGGTACGCTTCTTCTGGTTGCTGCTAGGGCCAAGGCCAAATCCGTTGGAATCATCTGTGGATGAAAGGAGGTGATCCCTACATAGAGGGCTGGTGCATAGAGGGCTATCAGAATGCAAAAGTATCTCAGAGCTCTAATGGCGGTAGCGATATCCCATCGCTCATAATAGTCCTCCGCCGACTGCATCAAGGTATTAAAAGTAGTAGGCACAATCAAAGAAAACGGAGTGTTGTCCACCACCAGTACTACTCGTCCATGGAAAATAGCAGAGGCAGCAGTATCCGGCCGCTCTGTGTTTTGAATCTGAGGAAATAAAGAAAGCCATTTATCCTCAATAAATTCCTCCAACTGTCCACTATCTAGAATAGCATCTACATCAACATTATTTAGTCTGATATCTAATTCTTGTAGGAGCTTTTTGTTGGCAATGTCCTCCATATACATCACAGCAATATCTGTTTGGGATCTTTTCCCTACCCGATAGTTCTTTACCTTTAGACGATGGTCTCTAATCCTTCTTCTGATTAAACTGGTATTAAATCGCATGGTTTCAGTAAAGCCATCTCTTGGGCCTCGGATGACGGCCTCCGTCTCTGGCTCAGAGATACCTCTACTTTCCCATCCCCTAGAATTAACGATGATAATCTTTTCATAGCCGTCGATCAGTAGGGCTGTCTCTCCACTAAATACATTGACTAAGGCATCCTCGATAGTGTCTACTTCTCCTATTTCTGATACCGCTAGGGTTTTGTTTTTTAGAAGATCTACAAGATTGTCCTTTAAGGCACTGGGCTTAGGCTCCACTAGTCTAGCGTCTATCATCATGCTTTCCATCACAAAGTTGTTGATTAATGCTTTATCCACCAGACCATCAATCCATACAACAGCAGCTTTATAGGCATCGTTCTTCCCAACAGTAAATTCCCTATAAACTACATCATCACAATCCTTCAAAAGCTCCTCTTTAAATAGCTTGAGGTTCTTTTCAAGGCTTTTATAGGGTTTTGTATCCTGTTGTTCCTTCTTGCTTTCTTTTTTCCCAAATAGCTTTTTCCAAAATTTCATTAAATGGATTCACCCCCTACGGTCTATAGAGTTTTAGTGCAACAAATAAAGTAATGCCTCCAATAATATAGGCATAACCTAAAAACTTTGCGATTTTCATATCCCGCTTTAGCTTTTTTTTTCTCAAAAGGGGCACATCTCTAAGTAGTAAAAATAAACCTATAAATAGTACCAGAGCCAACATATATATGTTGTATATATCCTTTAGCTTCATTAGAAACATTTGCAATTCTCTCACCCTTTACCATTTCATTACTTACTGTTATAATGTTTGCATTTGAGGAAAATTCTATGCAAAAAAACAACAGAGATGAATTTCTTTCAATCCATCTCTGTTTTATAAGTATTTTTCTAGTATTTTTATGTCCTCTATTGTATCGATATCATTGGCTATCTCTGGATTCTGACTAATGATAGCTTTGACCTTTATCTTAAACTTTTTTTGTATATGTCTTTCTAGCTTTGGGATACTTAGTTTTTTTAGTAGTAGCTTCAATATAAATCTAAAACCTAGTGCTTGACTCATTTTTATTGGATTTTTTCTATGTCTAATTAATAATCTAGCGATTACTTCAATTTTGTCAATGGTTTTAGGTGCCAGCAAAATCATGTTGCCCCCTGTGTATACCCCTTCCTTCAAGGGGACATAGGTCCTTCTGGCATCAGGATAGCAGCCTTCACAAAAGCTTTTCTCCACGATAGGATAACAAAGATCTGCTTCTTTAGTCATGGCTGTTTCAATAAAGTTGTTTACTACCGCTTTATGAATCAGTGGTATATCACAGGTAGCTATTAGGACTTTATCTTCCTCTTTTACATAGCTTAGTGCTTCAAGAAGATTGTCCATCATGGAGGCTTTTTGCTGTATGATAATCTCTACCTCTCCTCCAATAATAGGCTCTAGGTGCTGAGGATTTCCCACCACCAGTAAACTATCTATGTATTCGCTGGATTTTATACAGTTCACCACATATTGAATCATAGGTATACCCTTAATAGGTATAGTTGCTTTGTTGTGATCAAAGCTATTTTTGTCCTTGCCTTCACCCGCCAATATAATGGCTTTCATTTATAGGCCTCCTTAAGTCCTCTACCCTCAGTTTCTATAGATTTCTTCCTTTTTCACCTGTGCCTACCTGCTCCATCATATGATTTGCCAAATTTTCAATATGTTCTTGCCCATAGGCATAAGCTTTTTTAGGATTTCTTTCAGCAATAGCCTTCAAAATCTTTTCATGCTGGATGACTAATTCCTTCGACTTATTATACTCAGAAATATACCGGACACGGAAGCGATATACCTGCTCTCTTAAGCTCTGGGACATTTGATAGAGCTTTCCGTTACGGGTAGCAGCAAAAATTTTCTCATGAAACTCCACGTCCTTTTCTATCATGCCCTCTATATCCTTTTCTAGATGACATTTTTTGAATTCATCAGCTACTTGTGTCAAGGCCTGCACCTCTTCGTCTGTCATCCTTTCTGCTGCTAAGGATGCTGCTAAGCCCTCTAAAGCTCCTCGGATTTCCAACACCTCTGTCATATCTCTTACAGAAACATCCGCAACATAAGCTCCCTTTCTTGCCACCATAATCACCAAGCCCTCCAGCTCCAGCTTTCTAATGGCTTCTCTGACTGGTGTTCTACTTACCCCTAGTTCTTCTGCCAGCTGCATTTCCATCAATCTGCGACCAGGCTCTAACCTTCCTTCTAGGATAGATTCTCTCAAATACTTAAATACAATTTCCCTTAAAGGCTTGTACTCTTCAATTTGCAATTTCCCTAAATTATTCATCTCTATTCCCCTTACTATAGCTTTGTACCATATAGGTTTGTTTATTGATAATTTTTAAATTTCGGTAGGCGGCCTTAGCCTTTTCATAGGTTTTAAATATACCAAATACTGTGGGACCACTGCCGGACATCATACTGCCAACAGCATGATACTCTATCATTTTTTTCTTTAACTGTCTTATGATGGGATACTTTTTTTCTGTGACGGTTTCCAGCACGTTTACCATGTTTTGGGATAATGTATACAACTCTCCTAACTCCATGGCTTTAAGAAGCTTTTGTGTATCGGGTCTTTTCTCTATTTTTGACAAATCCAGCTGCGTATATACTTCTGCTGTTGAAACGGAAATGGAGGGCTTGGCCAATACCATCCATATATTTTCAAGTCCCTTTACTGCCGTCAGTTTTTCTCCAATACCCTCTGCTACTGCAGCATTTCCCATGATACAAAAAGGTACATCCGCACCTATTTTTACTCCCAATCTCATCAAGTCCTCTGTTGTCAGCTTTAACTGCCACAATTTATTTAAGCCTACCAACACTGCAGCAGCATTAGAACTTCCTCCCGCTAACCCTGCCGCTACAGGTATATGTTTCTCAATCATAATGTCTATACCCCAAGGAATATTCAATGTTTCTTTTATTAATGCAGCAGCCTTATAGGCTATATTGCCATTGTTTTTGGGAATATACTCACAATCTGTAATGATTTCTATGGTTTCCCTATCTCTTCTATCTACCAATGTAATCGTATCGTATAAGTTTACCTGCTGCATAATCATTTCTACTTCATGATATCCATCTGATCTTTTTCCAAGTACGTCAAGAGACAGATTAATTTTTGCCCTAGATTTTAATTGTATTCTACTCATGTCTAATTGACTCCTTTGTTTATTCACTCTAACTTGTATATATTATATATAATTAGTAGATTTCCTGCAAACTTTTATCAAAAATAATTGAAAAATCCGTATCTCAGCACAATAAAGAAACCGCAGAGCTAATGGCTGCGGTTTTTCTCTAAAACTTAAAGTTATATATTTTTTCAATAATGATTTGGTCTCCTGGTTTTATATCCTCAGGATTTTCTATTTCATTGTTGGTCATAATGTCCTGTACAGTGGTATGGTATTTTTTCGCTATTTTCCATAGGGAATCCCCTTCTTGGAAAAAATAGATAGTTAAGCTTGGGCGTTTGGTTATATCCACTGCTTCCTCTCGCTCCTCCACGTGAGAGATAACGTCAATAGCCTTGATACTATAGGCTTCGCAGGTGGTTCCTATATTCATTTTCACCTCTACCTGCTCTTCGTTGATTCTATCATAATCTAAATCCTGTACTAACAGCTCAATGTCTACATTCATCTCGCTTGTTAGTCCATCAATTTCTATAGGATGTCTAAATGGAATCTCTTGCATATAGCTGTAAATCGGCTGTATTCCTTCTTCAGAGGTATAGATAATAGTCGTCTCCAGCACCCCTTCTAGCATAGCTTTGTTTTCAATAATACTATAATCTGTCACGATGGGCTTTGCGTTTATTGAAAAAATCTGTGCCATTGGAGGATGGTTAGCAGGTAAATCTATTGTCTCCCTCAATAATACTTGAGAACGATGAATCCCGAGATTTTCCTTCAGCTCTAGTCGGCTTTTTTCTAGATTCAGTCCTTTGCTAGGTGAATATGCGTCCACTACCACTTCTCTTTTTTGATTTTCCATTACTGTTGCTTCTATATGGACGATCCCTTCCACCTCTAGAATTTTTCTTTCTCCATCAGCGTTTTCCTTGATATCTGTATAGATTTCCTCGGTTTTCATTTTCAACTTATATCCCATGTCGTTATAGGCTTCAGGGATTTCAATAAAATGGGTAAAGGGCATTTCTTTTTTTATTACGTTTAAGGGCTGTTCCTCCTCTTCCCCTATGTATAATACCTCTATAATAAGATTTCCTCCTACAATCACCTTTCCATCGGTAATTTTTGTTTCCTTTTCTACAGGAGTAGCGTACCATTTTAATATTTCCTTCATTTCTGGCAGATCTGCCTCTAGCTCAAAGGCATCCTTTACTAAGGTATCAGAGGAATTTGTGCCAATGATATCTGTATATTGAAGTGTTTCCTTTAATACCTCTATATCCTCCATGCCTTCTAAGTCTTTTGTGATTTCTACCTGTGTTTCTTCTGCTACCTTCCCAGCCATGTTGATGACAGCTTTTACTCCTATTTTTCTTTCATTGTTTAATGTATAATCTATATGCTCCACTTCTGCTGTCACTTCATTTTTCATTTGAGGGGTTATTCCTTCCAGCTCTATAACTTCTTTAAAATCCGTACTGCTATCTATGCTGTATAATGGTTCTTCCCCTTTATCAGATGCATATAAAACTTTAAATTGAAGGTTTCCTTCCACTAGGATTTTGTTATCCTGTGTTTCTTGTTTATTTACTTGTATATTGCCATCCATCGCCACGACTCTTGTAATATCCGGCTTTGCATCAGGGGCTAGAATATCCCCTTCTATAATGGCTTGAACAGTATTTTCTCCCACTAATTTGTCTACCTTCAGTAAATCCTTCATTAGCTCAACCGCCATTTTTTCTCACCTCTCATTTATCATTAATTGAAATTATAACTCCTACTATATCTTATTTGCCTTTCTATAAAATATGTTAGAAAGTTTGTCAAATTCTTTTCATGTCCAGGATTTTTTCTTTACTATATATATGTTTATCCCATAAAAAAAAGAAGTGAAAAAATAATATTTTCACTTCTTGTGACATGCATGAAGTTTAATCCTTAGATTTTTCCTATCTTCTATTATAACCAAAGAGGTTAAAGGTTTGATAAATGGCTGTTGCCGCTTCCTCTAGGGTGATTTTTTTCTTTGGTTGGTAGGTATCCCCTTCTCCCTTTAGGATATCTAAACCATATAGCAATGCAACAGCACCGATTTTTTCAGGATTGATTTCATCTGTATCCTTTACTGGAAGCTGATAAATCCCTTCAATTGCAGCTGCTTTCTCCAGGGGAGTCATTTTAATCAGCATTTCTGCAAAGGCTTCCTTCGATACAGTATGATAGCCTTGAAGCTCTCTGGCTTCATTATCAATAAATTTGTGATTTACTGCCGATCGTATGTATTCATAGTATTCGTCTGTAGCGGCTACATCGGTGAATTTTAATTCTTCTCCTTCGTCTCCCATAGGATACCAATGACCCATAGCCTTTACCATTGTTTTAATGATTTCATTCTTAATGACTTCATCCTTTAAATCAAACACTTCTAAATCGATGACGCCATTGACTGTCATAATCCTTAGTTCTCTTTCAGCCCAATGACCCTTTAGCTTTTCTTCTATGGATATAGGCTCTCCATCCTTCATCTTTACTTCTTGACCATTATAGTCTAAAAAGACTCCTGTATGGGCATCTACATAATTGTATTGTACGGCATTTTTAGGACTGGTAGTATAAACTAGCTTTATTTCATTTTCCTCAGCTCCTGCTAAAGTAGACATCAAGATGTAAGCTAATTTTGCCTCAGATTGCTGCATAAATACATCTAGCATTTCTTCTTTGGCAACTAAATTTTGTGGTTTTGGTAAAGCTATATCATTCCATCTATAATGTACTCTCTGCATTCTTCCATCAGAACTGTCAACAGAAACATCAATACTATTGTTTGGATAGGTTATTTCATTCTCTATTCTGCTAAAGCTAAAGTAGTACTCAGGGTTAATAATCTTATGGTTGTTATAATAATGCGTACTTTCATGATAGGTTTGCTCAAGATTAAGGTTCTTGAGTTTTTCTGGGTATAACTCCTTTAGCAATTCAATAGCTTGTAAATATGCATCTTCCCATTCCAATGATGGTGAAAACTCTTCTCCTGACATGATGAGCATTTCCCGCATGTGCCAATTATGATAGTTTAACTGCAGGACTTCCTCAGTAATGGCATCTATTGTGATGTGTCCATTGGCATAGGATTCATTGCCAAATTGAAAGCTGGCACTCCATGTTTTTCTTCTATTGCCGTCACCATATATGGCATTAGAGCTGTAGCTTATGTTTTCTATTTTTATAGCTTCATCAGGATAAATTTTTTCTAAGGTTTTGGTGATGACGGTGATGGCTTTCTCTCTATCCATTTCCTTGCTATGTATTGTTCTTGATGCCCTCAGGTTTTTAAAGCTTTCCTTTTCCCTGGCTGTGACATCTATCTTTCTTCCTGTCCCTGAAGCTGCTCCGGGATAATTGACCATTTCACCATTAGTGGCATCTACCCATACGCCTCCTTCAAATCTAGGTGCGTAAGCCAGTCTTACTTCTGATACTATGTCTGTATACCCTTTACTTCTATCTCTTACAGGTACATAGGTTAATGTGAAGTCTAGATTTTCTTTAAAGACGTCGGCAGCTTCCTCAGCTGTGATGACCACCCTCTTGTCTGGGATTGCTTCTTCACTCCAGTTGAGCCTATAGGAGGTAACCTCGCCACTGCCGCTATTTACTCCTATCTGTACCCCGTCATAGTTAACTGGTATGCCATTTTTCTGTCTCATATAAAATACATTGTATTCTGTTGGAATAAGCCCACTGCTGTTGCCATTGTAGTAATGTATGTTTTGCTGCCTAGGATCCAAGATTAACTGATTAAGAAGATCAGGATTCATTTTTAATAAAAATTGATAGGCTGTTTCCTCTGCTTCTTCTCTAGTATATCTAGCAATATGGTTTTCTTCATTTCTATGATCTTGATGCTTTCTCATCTCTATAAGGCTTCCATCTTCATCATTGATGGTGATATGGATGCTTAAGTATTGGTTTGCTGCATGTCTAGAAAAGCTTACCTCCCATACA
The DNA here is from genome assembly GCF_900111615.1 of Natronincola peptidivorans. GTDB lineage: Bacteria > Bacillota > Clostridia > Peptostreptococcales > Natronincolaceae > Natronincola_A > Natronincola_A peptidivorans. The sequence continues at coordinate 49,524 of NZ_FOHU01000003.1, forward strand.
TACTTTCCTCTTCTGTTCCAATCCTCACGATAGTTTATATTGGTATGGTAGTTTTGTCCTGCCTCGTCAACATCTACTTGAAAATACTGTTGGCTATACTGTTTTGCAAACTCCATCGCCTTTGTTTCTTCTAGGTTCCCATTAAACTGCTGCTGATCATCATAGGCTGCATGGGCTACTGTTGAAACCTCACTTGCTGACTGTACCATCACTGCAGTTGGATTTGCTAAAACAAAAGATGCATTTGATAAAAGTAGTCCTCCTACCAGCAGGCCACATGTGGCCTTTTTCAACCTCATAAAAACACTTCCTCTCTACTATTTTTGTGCAGATTTATCCTCTATTATTAGACGTAATTTATTGGAAAAAGTTTCAATAAAATGAAACTTTCATGCTGAAGGGCAGAATTATTCTTCTGCCCTTAGATTTATTGTGTGATTATGGTTCCTGTCTTACCTTCAATACCTTCCTTAGCTTTTTCCAAGGAGGTAATCAGTGATCTTCTTCCTGCCTTTGATTCCACAAATTTCATAGCTGCCTTCACTTTTGGCAGCATGGACCCTGGCGCAAAGTGCCCCTCCTCTATGTACTGCTTGGCTTCAGTAACGGTTATTTCTGATAATTCCTGTTGCTGGGGTGTATTAAAATGAATAGCTACTTTTTCTACCGCTGTTAAAATAATTAAATAATCTGCCTCCAGCATTTCGGCAATTTTTTCTGATGCAAAGTCCTTGTCAATAACCGCTGGAACACCCTTTAATATTCCTTTTCCTTCGTCTATTACCGGTACCCCGCCACCTCCGACGGTAATCACCACATGACCTGCTTCTACCAAGGTTTTTACTATAGGTGCTTCTACTACATCTACAGGCTCTGGGGAAGCTACAACTCTCCTCCAACCTCTTCCTGCATCCTCCTTCATGGTATAGCCTTTTTCCTTTATCAATACCTTAGCTTCTTCTTCAGAAAAGAAGGAGCCTACTGGTTTTGTTGGATTTTGAAACCCTTCATCTTTTTTGTCTACCACTACCTGTGTAACTATGGTAGCAATATTTTTTTCTAAGCCTCTATTGAACATTTCTTCTCGGATTGCTTGCTGTAAATGATAACCTATGTATCCTTGACTCATGGCACCACATTCTGGGAAAGGCATCACTGGTATATTTTCATTGGATTGTGCAGCTGCCTCATAGGTAGCTATCAATTGCCCTACTTGGGGTCCGTTTCCATGGGCTATAATCACCTCATGACCTTCTGCTATGAGGTCCACGATAGGCTTTGCCGTCTCTTTAGCGGTAATGAGCTGTGATTCTGCTCTTGTATCCTTTGGATCTGCTTGCAGGGCATTACCTCCTAATGCCACAACAATTCTGTTTTTCTGCAGTACCATTTTCCGTCCTCCTTAACAATAAAGTATAGTTCCTATATGGTTGCTACCATCACTGCTTTTATGGTATGCATTCTATTTTCTGCTTCATCAAAGACAACTGAGTGCTTGCTTCTAAACACCTCATCTGTTACTTCCATTTCCTTTAATCCAAATTTCTCATGGATTTCGTTTCCAACCTTTGTTTCTAAATCATGGAATGCAGGTAGGCAATGCATGAAGATAACATCTGGATTGCCTGTCTTTTGAATCATCTCCATATTTACTTGGTATGGCAGCAATTGCTTGATTCTTGCTTCAAATTGGTCTTCCTCTCCCATGGACACCCATACATCTGTATAAATAACATCAGCATCCTTCACCCCTTCAGCAATGTCTTCTGTTAGGGTAATCCTTCCTCCTGTTTCCTTTGCAACTTCTTTCATTTCAGCAACTAATTCTTCTGAAGGAAATAATTCCTTAGGAGCTACTGCCCTAAAGTCCATACCCATTTTGGCTGCACCTATCATCAAGGAATTACCCATATTGTTCCTTGCATCTCCAACATAAACAAATTTCACTTTGTTTAAAGGCTTTGCTACATGCTCTGTGATGGTTAATAGGTCTGCTAGAATTTGGGTTGGATGATAAAGATCTGTAAGACCATTCCATACAGGCACACCCGCATGCTCTGCTAATAGTTCCACTGTTTCTTGTTTAAAGCCTCGGAATTCAATGCCATCATAATATCTTCCCAGTACCTTCGCTGTATCCTCTAAGGATTCCTTTTTCCCCATTTGAGAATCATTGGAGCCTAAAAAGGTTATGTGAGCCCCTTCATCTAAGGCGGCTACTTCAAAGGCACATCTTGTTCTAGTAGAAGCTTTTTCAAATAAGAGCACAATATTTTTCCCTTCTAATAAGCTTCCTTTCATCCCCATTCTTTTCTTAGCCTTTAAATCTCTGGCTAAGTCTAGTAAGTAGCGGATTTCTACTGTTGTGAAGTGTTTTAATGTTATTAAGCTTCTTCCTTTTAAATTTACTGGCATCAATAACTCCTCCTTAAAATATATTGGTTTATATACTCCATCGGAAACTATAAATATAAGTAGGTTTCTATGGTGTTTATGAGCTATAATTTCCGTTATTGGTTTTGTCTTTTTAGAGGCATAGACATGCACCTAGGTCCTCCCCTACCTCTTACCAGCTCAGAGCCTTCTATCTCAATTACTTCTATGCCATGCTTTCTCAAGGTAGCGTTTGAGGCTTCATTTCTATCATAGGTAATCACTACACCTGGAGCAATAGCTAGTGTATTGGTGCTATCATTCCATTGCTCTCTTGCAGCCGTAATCTCGTCTCCTCCACCACTTTGAATCAGCTGTACATCTGGAAGTCTCAAGGTAGTTTTTAAAGCATCCTTAAGATTCTTCATAGGCCTTACCTTTGGTGTGGTTTTTCCTACCGTCAATTCATAGGCCTTCACCATATCTTCAATTCCAGGATAAATAGTAAATTTGTCATAGTCCACCATTGTAAAAACTGTGTCTAAATGCATATAAGCTCTAGTAAAAGGAATTTCAATAGCTATTACCTTTTCTATGCTGCCCTGCTGAAAAAGTCTTTGAGAGATGGTTTCTATCGCTGCTGGAGAAGTTCTTTCACTACAGCCAATAGCAATTACCTCTTCACTTAGAACCAATATATCCCCACCCTCTATACTATGGGTTTCTTTATAGTCGTACCATAGAGGTTTTTCGTTATTTTTAAACAGTGGATGATATTGATAAATGTATTTTAGAAACATCGTCTCTCTATCTCTGGCAGGTGTATTCATTTTATTGATAGATAGTCCTTGTCCAATTACAGCCCCAATATCACGGGTAAAGTATAAATTGGGCAATGGATTAATATAAAAAGGATAATCCACTCGAATGTAATCTACTAAATGAAATTCTCGATCTATGTCAGGGAAATCTCTTTTATGAAGACCAGCTATGGCGATTTCTACTAGCTCCTTACTATCCTTTGCAAGTAAAAATTCTATTAATACTCTTTCTAGCTCTACATTGTCTATATTACCATTATATACTATATCCTTGATAAAACTGCTTCTTACTTCTCTATCTAGTAAAATTTCCTCTAATAGACTTTCATAGTAATATACACTACAGTCTCTATCCTTCATTACTTTTGCAAAATTATTATGCTCCTCCCGCATCTTTTTTAACCAAGGTATATCATCAAATAGTAATTCTTGTAAATACTGTGGCGTTAATCTCTCCAATTCCTTCCCAGGTCTGTGTAAAAGCACTGCTTCCAGCTTACCTATTTCGGAAGTAATGTCAAAAAATCCTTCTTTCATTTTGGTGATCTCCCTCCTTTTTTGCCCAATGGTAATAACAAGGCCAAATGCCTATTAATTATTATTAGTATACCCTTCTTTTATACATAAATCAAGTGTGTATTTTTCAATGTTTTTTGAAACTTTATGCATCGAGTGCATAAAGTTTCATCCTCCTACAAAGCTTATTTTTATTATATTTTTTGTCGCTGCAGTATTTTAATAAGGAGAAGGAGGGTTTTCTTTCATAAAGACATACTTATTATAAATAATAAGTATGAGTGAAATCTCTAAAAAATTTAATAAATATGAATTGTTGAATTATTTTAATATAAATAAAAAAAAATATAAACCACCTAAAAAGGTGGTTTATGTTAACTAACTTTTATTTGTTGATTGTCTGCTCCAATGGTGATTTCTACTGCTTCTGTTAGAATATCTGAATAACTATAGGACACTCTCCTAACGGAATTATAGTCTCCGTTGATTTTCACTACGAATATACTCGGATAAGTGTTTTCTAGAATACCTTCACGGATCATTGTTCTCTTACGACCTTTATTGGCCTTTAGTGTCACTTTTTGTCCTACAAAACCTTCGATATTCTTTCTTATTTCATTCAAGGTATTTCTATCTGCCAAACCATCACCTTCTTTCACATCTCTAACAATATATATAATACCACATTTCAAAAATGTTGTCAATTGCTTTAACAAAATATTATACAATGTTTTACCCTAGATTGTCAATTAGTGTTTTAAAGATTTTTTTAAAAAATATTTCTTTTTATTCCATAATTTAAGAGACAAAATTCCAAAAAAACACCTTTATGTTTTGCTTTTTTTACAAATAATGATAATCTCCTGTAGCACAGCCATGGTATTTAACGATTCCTTTCGCAATTGCTACGGCAGCCTTTTCTTTAAAATCTTCTTTTCTTAACAAAGCTTCTTCTTTGGGATTGGAAATATACACGATTTCAATATGAAGAGCACTTACCTTTACATCTCTCAATAAAAAAAATTCCGCTGTCTTTACACCCCTATTAACAGTCTGCAGTTCTTTTGTTATTTCTTCTATTATTTCTCTTCCTAGTTTATTCGCTTCTTTATCTCCTCGATAATAATAAATCTCTGTACCTGAAATAGTAGGGTGTTTGAAATAGTTTTGATGAATCGTAATGAAAAAATCTGGTAAAATTTTATTTGCTATAGCAGCCCTTTCAGTGATGGGAAGATAATCATCATTTTCCCTGGTCATATAAACCGTTGCCCCTAGGCTTGCAATTTTTTTCTTTAAATACCAACATATATCTAAGTTGATGTCCTTTTCTCTTAATCCTGTAGGTCCAATATGATCTTCTCCTTTTTCACCTCCATGTGCTGCGTCTATTATTATAGTCTTTCCCTTCAATGGTTTTTCTATGTTGTTTTTTTTCATTATTCTTAAAACTATTCCTGTATAATAATAATTTAGTATTTCTGATGCTTTTTTTCCTTCCCTTGCCATTTGGTTAGCACCATATTGGCAAAGTCCAACACCATCTCCTTTACCAGTAGTAAAGAACCTGATTTTTTTTGGTTTCCAGCTAAATCGAGTTGAGTTTAATTGTAAAAGCTTCATAAGTTCTTTCCCTTGAAATTCTTTTCCTGCAGCCTTTAGCTTTGTTATCCTTCCTTCCTCGTCTCTGTGAATATCGTAGAATACATTCTCTATTTCCATAGTTTTTGTAGCATTTTCCTTAACAAACTGAATTCCTAGTTTTTTTTCTATTTCTTCAATGGATATATCCTTATAGCTATGAATATATGGAGCATCTTGACAGTAACAACACAGCACTTTTCTTAGATATTGCACAATATTACCATCAACATTTTCACTGTTTTCAGTAGCACCACCACAAACCATATGAAATCTAGCATCTATTGGTTTATTGTTAAAAAAAATCACAATGCCTTTTGTATCATCAATGGCTTCATCTAGAATGGCCTTATAGTCATCATATTTATTTCCCCATATTTGCTTATATGCTTCTAACGACAGGTAGCCATTAAATTCCTCTAAGGAGATTTCTGCTTCTGGCGATACCTCTATACCTTCTTCACCAAATGTTTTCAACTTCTTAGCCAAAATAGTTCTCATAATAATGCTCTGGCATTTTAATGCCTCTATATGAAAAGTTAGCGGCATACTCCAAGCCACCAGCGATTTTACCATTTCTTCTAATGGTTCCTCTGCAATCTTTTTTTCATCGGGATGATATATATTTATATAAATTATTTCATTGCTTTCCTTCAACTCCTTTACCCCCTTATTCTTTTGAATTATGCAAATTTAAATTATTTTAACTTGAATCTATACTGTAGTATATAATATGAAATAATCTAAATCCTTGTGCATAACTAAGACTTTCATTGCATAGTATAACCCCTTAAATTTTTAAGGGGTAAAGAAATATAAGGACTATTTTTTTGTTTTAAGTATTTCTGTTAAGATTTCCAAGCCTTTTTGTACTTCTTTCTTTTTATCCTCCTCTAACTCTACTAATACTCCAGTGATGGAATTTAATAATTTTTCCTTTATTTCTGTTACTTTTTCTTTCCCTTCTTCTGTTAAGCTGACATATACATTCCTTCGATCCTTAAGGGAGGCGCTTCGTTCCACATAGCCCTCTTCCACCAGTTTATTAAGAGCTGAGGTCATAGTTCCTTTGCTGACTTCTATAGCTTCACTAAGACAAGACATATTGCATAGGCCTTGTTTGCTGATAATAAATAAAACCTGAAACTGTGATAGGGTTAACCCTACATCTCCCTTAACTTGCTTATATTGATAACGCATCCAACTCCCAAAGGCTATATAAAAATTTTGTAATTGTTTTCCAATTTGTTCCTCCTTCAATCTTATCAACCTACCTTTCTTCTATGCTATTTATTATATACCGACTTGTAATGCATTTTCAATCACAAACATTTTGAGAATAGAAATATTTGCTTGTCAAAATATATTTTATACTATATAATAATAATTAGCAAAAATTGTATATTGTATATTAGGTAAACTAAATTTGAAGGTGGTTATACCCTTTTTGAGATATATAAATTTTTTTACAATCAAAAATTTTCTATACTCTATATTATTATAAAAGTCCCATATAAATACTTCAGGGGGGATTCTATGAAATGTCCAATTTGTGGTAATCAGCATACAGGCAAGCTTAGTAAATCTAGATACTTCTGCAGCATCTGCTTTATAGAAATATTTTATTCTAAAAAGCAGGAGCTTCAAATATTTAAAATTTTAGAGGACGGCTCAGCCTTTCCCGTTTCCATTATGGAGAATAGCTAGCCCCCTTCCTTAAAACAGGAAGAGGGTTAGCTATTTTAGACTGTTGAAAAACCTCCATCTTCTTCGTTACTTCAAAAACCCAGCACCTTTACGTATTACGTATACGCTACAGTCGCTGGGTTTTCTTGCGCCTTGAATCTGAAGATTTTTGAACAGTCTTGAGGTTGTTGACTTTTTCAACAACCTCAATAGCTAGCCCCCTTCCTTAAAACAGGAAGAGGGCTAGCTATTTCATTCTATTCTATCGATTCTAGCAGCTGCTGCCATATTTCAGGGAAACGATAAACTGCTTATTAAACCAATTTTTTATATAGTCTACTGTTACTTCTTCAAACTGTTGATCTAGGCCTTCATCCACTACAAACTTCATACCCTCAATCTCTTTTACTACATCAGTATCTTTAATCTCATCCAGAGATATACCAAACTTAGGACCACCTCAGCCAAAACCATTGGTATGAATCCTAACAGCTTTATGATTTATGTTTTGCTTAAGAATCTCTTCTTTTGCTTTTTCCGATAAACTAATTCTCATGATAATCCCTCCTAAATTTACACCCCCATCCCATAGGGGTGGATTACTTTTATTGTATTCCTTTTCTTTATAAAAGTCAATATTTACAATAATAAAATAGTTGGATTTTTATTCATTTTGTTGTATAATTGTATTTGTTACAAATTTGTTAGTTCCTGAATATATCCATATATTTTATTTTTTTCCTGTTTTTGTTTTGTATTTTTTATCATACCCACTTTTCTGTTTTTATTAACAAAAAATGGTATGAAGTTAAGCATTTTTCTTGATTTTATCTCATAAATATAAAACAAGCCGCCTCTTTCATCAGTATTTGTTGATGAATTGATTGGCATTTGAATTTTCTGATTTTTTATGTTATCATTATACAAAATATGTTAAACTCAAAGCCAATACAAGAAAGAGGTGGTATAATAAAATATAGGTTACTTTAGGATTATTATGTTTTTTTAGCTTTTATTTTATGAAAAACTTTATAAGGAGGAAGAAAGTATGAGTATGAAACCGAAAAAACAAGCTACTTTGCTACACGCACTAATTCCTATTATAGCACTAGTTCTCATTTTATCTACTTCTATTATTGTATTTGGGCAAGATCCCCACATTCCATTAATCGGCGCCACCATCGTTGCTGTTATTGTTGGCATCTATATGTTGGGCTTTACATGGAATGAACTGGAAGAAGGTATGATTGATACCATTAAAATGGCCATGCAGGCAACCTTAATTTTAATGGTGATTGGTAGTATTATCGGTACATGGATTTTAAGTGGTACCGTTCCAACCATGATTTACTATGGACTACAGATTCTATCTCCTGGTATTTTCTTAGTTGCTACTGCTTTGATTTGTTCTATTGTATCTTTATCAACTGGTAGTTCTTGGACTACTGCTGGTACTGTAGGTATTGCTTTATTAGGTATCGGTATGGGTCTTGGCATGCCTGTTGGTATGGTGGCGGGAGCCATCGTATCTGGAGCTTACTTTGGTGATAAGATGTCACCATTATCTGATACAACAAACCTAGCGCCAGCCATGGCTGGAACTAATCTTTTTGACCATATTCGAAGTATGTTATACACCACCGTCCCTGCCCTAATCATTTCTCTTATTCTTTATGGAATTATAGGTGCAAGATATGCTGGCCAAGCATTGGACGTAAGTCAGATTAATGAAGTACTAGGAGCGATTTCTGGTAACTTCTTTATATCCCCACTATTATTAATCCCTCCAATTTTGGTTATCTTGATTGTTGTTATGAAGGTTCCTGCATTACCTGGCCTTATAATAGGTGCAGTTTTAGGTGGAATCTTTGCAATGGTTTTCCAAGGCGCTCATATCGGAGATGTTATTGAAGCTGCTCATTATGGATTTGAAATGGAATCAGGTGTAGATTTAGTGGATAGTCTTCTAAGCCGTGGTGGATTAGACGGTATGATGTGGACAGTATCTTTAATCTTGATTGCACTAGCCTTCGGTGGTGTAATGGAGAAAACCGGTATGCTGCATGCTGTTGGTGAAGCAATACTAAAATTCGCTGACTCAACTGGCTCACTAGTTTTAGCTACAGTTCTTACTTGTTTTGCAGTTAACCTATTATCTGGAGAGCAATATATCGCTATTGTTGTTCCTGGTAGAATGTATAAAGATGCTTATAAAGAAAAAGGTATTCATCCAGCAGTCTTATCAAGATCACTTGAGGGTGGAGGTACTGTAACCTCTGCATTAATACCATGGAATACCTGTGGTGCCTTTATGATGGGTACTTTAGGCATACATCCATTTGTATACGCACCTTATGCATTCTTTAATCTATTGGTACCAGTAATTAACGTAGTATTTGGTTTCACAGGTATTGGTGTGAAAAAATTGGATGAAGCAGCTCAGGTAGATACTGCAAAATAGTTTTATGATGTTATCTATTATGCTTAGCATAATTCATGGAGCCCTTTTAATAAAGGGCTCCATTTTATATTTTCAAGCTCTATATAATTTTATGCAATTCTGTGGCATTAGCTTTTCACTATTTAAATACATATGACTGCAGTTTCTCCTGTAGATTATATTGGTTGAATTGTTAAAGCTGTCCGCCTATTAGCCGTCTATATTTGAGGATGAGAATAGGATTGAATGATTACAAAATAAGACCTCGAGATAATCTTTCCCGAGGTCTATGTTCATCTATAATCCTACTGCATCTTTTACAGCGTCTATGGTTCCTTGACTTGAAATAGTGGCTCCTGTGATGGCATCTATTTCTACCGATTGGGTTGATAGAATTTCTTCTATAGTGTTTAGGGCTGCAGTATCTCCTAACCCTTCTGTATCATTGATTTCTATTAACTGGATATTGGCTATGCTTCCATCTGCTACTTCCACCATAACCTTGATATCTCCATCAAATCCTGTTCCTACCCCTTCATACTCTCCGTCTTCAAGGGTAATGGTAACAGGTGCTGCTATCATACCTAAGGCTGCTTTTACGGCCTCAATGGTTCCTTGACTTGATGCAGTAGCTCCTGTGATGGCATCTATTTCTACCGATTGAGTTGAAAGAATTTCTTTTATTGTATTTAATGCTGCAGTGTCTCCAAATCCTTCTGTATCATTGATCTCTACCAGCTCAATATTGGCTATGGTTCCATCTGTTACTTCAACTAGTACCTTGATATCATCATAATATCCTGTGGCTACCCCTTCATACTCTCCATCCTCTAGGGTAATGGTTATAGGTGCAAAGACCTTTTCAACTTCTTCTTCCTCTGAGGTAATGCCTAATGCATTCTCAACAGCTCTCATGACAGCATTACTGGACATAGTAGCTCCAGATACAACATCTACTTCAGTTGATTGTGACTCAAGAATCTTTTCAATAGTAGCCTCTGCTGCATTATCACCTAGTCCTACGGTTTCATTCATTTCTAGTATTTCAATTCCTACAATTTCTTCCTCTAATACTTCTACTCTTACCCTTATTTCTCCGCCGTATCCTTCTGCTGAGCCTTCATAAAACTCACCAGCTGGGCTACCGAAGATGGTAGTGCCTCCAAATAATATAATCATAGCTAGTAAAGGCAACAATATTATAGCTATTTTTTGTTGTTTTATCAAATGATCCCACCTCCTATAAATAATTACAGTCACATATACTATAATACCACAAATTTGCTTGTCTTAAAACATTTTTATATAATAATTATTCTTGTAAAACCTGGGTGATTGCTTATTTCTCTCAGTAGATTTTTTATATATACCCATAAACGCAGAAAAAAACCAGTATTTCAAAACCATGGTAAAAAGAGGAGCACTTTTGTCTGTACTGTTGCTTCCCTCATAATAAACCACCCTTCTATTCAATAAATAGTCAATCTATCTTTCTAGATAATTATTCTATCTCTTTCTATCCCCATAGAAGTAATAGTTAAGACAAAGTTACCTATTGTTATGCTTATGTTATAGATAAGCAACCCCATGATTAAATAAATAATGCTAAGGGGTACATTTGCAGAACATGACCATAACTCCCAGTGAATGTAGATGAGAAATACGTTAAGCAATCTGTATGTTTGAGGGTAGCCAGGTTGCAGATTGTAGGATTTTTCATCCAAGTGAGCTGTAGGAGTTATTCATGGGCGAAACCGTAACGTGTGTATTATTTATTTAAACTCAAAATTGCTTATCTATAATTGAAGTTCATAAAACCAATTGTTTTTTATGTTTTTTTTGGTATAATACTTAATAACGCTTAGAAAGTAAGCTGTGAATATACAAGGAGGATTATTATGTCAATTTTTATTTTTGGTCATAAAAACCCTGATACTGATTCTGTTGCATCTGCAATTGCTTTTTCTTATTTGAAAAACAAATTGGGTGTAGAAACAGTTCCCTGTATTCTAGGGGATATCAATAAGGAAACAAGTTTTGTTTTAGATTACTTTCAGCTACCTATTCCCCATTTGCTGGATAACGTGAAGGTCCAGGTTCGAGATCTGCAATATAACTTTGATAAAGGTGTTTTGGGTGATGCTTCTATCCTAACGGTCTATAGATTAATGGAGAGCCAAGGATTGCAGACAGTAGCTATAGTGGATAAGGAAAATAAGCTCCAAGGGATTGTCAGTATGAAGGATATCGCTATGGGGTTAATCAAGGGAGATTTTTATCACTTGGAAACCTCTTTAAGCAATTTAATAGAGGGTTTAGATGCTAAGGTTTTATCCGGTAGTGCTGTGGATTTTGATGGAAAGCTTTCTGTTCTTGCCTATTACTATAAAACCATTGCAGGAGCTTTAAGTGAAGAGGATATTATTATTGTAGGAGATACCTATGATGTTATTGAAGAAGCCATACAAGCTAAGGTTCAATTGATTATTGTTACAGGTGATAAGACAATTCCTAAAAAATATATCCATATGGCGCAGGATAAAGGGGTGACCATGCTGTCTGTACCTATGGATACCTATTATGTATCAAAAATTATTAATCAATGCAGCTATGTATCTACGATTATGCGAAGAAAAAATATTGTTCATTTCCATGAAAATGATTATCTAGAGGAGATTAAAGAGGAAATCATTAATACGCATTTTAGGAATTATCCTATATTGGACCATGATAATACCTTTTTAGGCTTTATTAATAAAAAGCATATTCTTAATCCTCAAAGGAAAAAGACCATCCTTGTGGATCATAATGAGTATGCCCAAAGTGCAGAAGGCTTAGAGGAATCAGAGATTCTTGAGATAGTAGACCATCATAAGCTGGGTGATATCTCTACCTCCATGCCTATCAATTTTAAAAATAGTGCCGTAGGAAGTACTTGTACTATTATCTATTGGTTGTTTAAGGAATATAATATAGACTTGGACAAAAAAATTGCTGGTGTCTTACTAGCTGGTATTATTTCTGATACTATGTTTTTTAAATCTCCTACCACCACCTCTATCGACAAAAAAGCCGTGGAGGAATTAAAGGAAATCCTTGATTTAGATGTGGAATCCTTTGCAATGGATATGTTTAAGGTGGGAACTTCTTTAGAAGGTCAAAGCATTGAACAAATTTTTTATAAGGATTTTAAGGAGTTTAATTTGGCAATGCACAAAACTGGTATTAGTCAAGTGTTTACTTTAGATATAGAGGATGTCTTTAATCGGAAGGAATCTTTTATAGAGTTTATTCAAAAAACCCATAAAAACAATCAATATGATATCACGTTACTATTGATTACCGACATCTTGAAGGAAGGCTCTTATATCCTGTATCAATGTAGAAACAGTCATCTTATTTCTTCTGCCTTTCATGTGGAAAATAAGCAGGGGGTTTTCGTAGATGGTGTGGTTTCCCGTAAAAAGCAAGTGATTCCTATGCTTCTAGAAGCACTGCATCTAATAAAATGACCTAGTTTCCATAAGCTGAAACTAGGTTATTATCTGAACTTCTTTAGCAACGCCTTCATTACTTCATCAAAGGGGACATGTCCAATCTGGGATAATACTTTATCCATTTCGCTTTCTTCTTCTTTTTTAAGAGTTCCTGCTAAGACAATATCTACGTTTTGGTTTCTATCAATTACAACAGAGCTTACTTCTAAGGTTCCTGCTAATAATGCTAAAATCACTAGTGTCTGGGAAGGCGTTAAGGTTATTTTTTCATTCTCCCCTTCACAATTATGACGAACTGCTTTCTTATCTATTTCTAATTTATTCATTACTGCCTTAGCCAAACTATCTAATTGATCCGAGGAAAACATCCTACTCCCCCTTTGCATTTCCTATGGGATAATAATTGGTGCTTCTGGTAAGGATACTTCTACAGCTTTGCCTGAGATAAAAAGGTATAACAGAGCAACAGTAATAATGAGAAGAACATTTCGTTGAAAATCCTCTAACTTGGACAAAAAAATCACCTCATGTTTCAGTGTATATTAGTATTATATTAATAAACTCTATGTTTGCTACCTGCAATTTTTAGATGCACTGTTCATCAGAAAGCCTCAGAAAAAGTCTAATAATAGGATACATCCCTAGGTTTTTCAGTGAAATTCCTACTATGTTTACCTTAATAATCATGGGTAAATTTGAAAACTGAAGCGTTGGTAGATTCCAGTGCTTAAATTTATTATTCTTTGGTATAATAATAATAATGATTTTTTTAGGAGGGATTTCATGAAGCTTCAATACTTAGGACATTCTGCTTTTTACTTAGAGACTTCTACTATGAAGGCTTTAATCGACCCTTTCATTAGTGAAGAGGTAAAGTCTTTTGATTTTCAAGATAAGGAAATTACACATATTTTTGTTACCCATGGTCATGGTGACCACATGGGAAGCACCATTACAATAGCAAAAAAGTCTGGTGCTACCGTTATTGCCAATTATGAAATCTGTATGTATTTGCAAAACCAAGGTGTTAACATTCATCCTATGCATATAGGTGGCAGGGTCACTTTAGACATAGGAACAATAAAAATGACCCCGGCCCTTCATGGTTCTGGTATCGAAACAGAGGAAGGCATCCTGTATGGGGGTAACCCCTGTGGCTTTGTGATTGAAGCAGATGGTAAAAAGCTCTATCATGCAGGGGATACTGGATTAACCATGGATATGCAGCTTTTGGCATCAGAAAAAATAGATCTAGCTTTAGTCCCTATCGGAGGCAACTTTACAATGGACGTTGTTGATGCTGTCAAGGCTGTAGAGTTTATTCGTCCAAAAACTGTGATTCCTATACATTATAATACCTTTCCTGTTATTTCCGCCTCTGCAGAAACCTTTAAATCCAAGGTTTTAGGTGCTGATGTAGTAATCATGAAGGTGGGAGAAAGCTATAGCTTCTAAATCAACAAAATCAAAAGGCTTCAAAAACAATTAGGTGAAGGTTCAAGGAAACCCAGTACCCGCAATGTGTATGCAATCACACGTAAGGGTGTTGGGTTTTTTATGGTTTGGTAAATGTTTTTCATAAGCTCTTTTTCTTTTTTACCTATACTTTTTCAAAGTTATTTCATATAATAGAATGAGGATTAATTCATTATCCTAGTTTCTTTACAGTACAAGGAGGGTTTTTGTGACAGATAGAAATAAAGGCATCTTATATATGGTTTTGACATCTCTTTTCTTTGCCCTCATGGCAGCCTCAGTTAAATTGTCTGGAGATCTACCCACGATGGAAAAGGTTTTTTTCCGTAATCTTGTAGGCTTCATGACCTCTGGTTATCTTATTTATAAATCTAAGGAATCCTTTAAGGGTAATAATACCAAGCTGTTATTATATCGTTCCATCTTTGGTTTGATAGGAATCTTCTTTTATTTTTATGCCATCGATAGACTTCCTTTAGCAAATGCAGTTGTTTTGAACCAAATGAATCCTTTTTTTGTTTTGATTTTTTCCTTTCTATTCTTAGGAGAAATTATCTTAAAGCTGCAGGTAGCTGCAATTTTTATTGCTCTTACTGGTGTATTGTTTATTGTTCGTCCGGGGTTTGATTATACAGTACTTCCTGCTGTTATCGGTCTTTTGTCAGCAGTTTTTGCTGCTGCTGCCTATACCACAGTCCGCCATCTACGTTTAACGGATTCTCCTCAGACTATCATTTTCTACTTTACTGGCATAACTACTCTGACTGCAATACCTTTTATGATATTTGGAGAATTTGTAGTTCCAAATTTTTTTCAGTTTTTAGCCTTAATCTCTGTGGGAGTTTTTGCTACTCTTGCTCAGTTTTTCATGACCCATGCCTATCGTTATGGAGAGGCAGGAGATTTGTCTATTTATTCCTACGGTAATACAGTGTTTTCCATCTTTATAGGCATTATTCTTTGGAAAGAACTTCCTGATTTATTAAGCTTTATTGGAGTAGCTTGTATTCTATTGGGAGCATATTTAAATTATCGAGCAAAACAGAATCCACTTTAAGTTTTTTGCACTTTCCCTATGCACCTACTTTCTTTATGTAAAGTACTGAATATGTCCATAGGGAAAGTGTTGCTTTATTAGCTTTTCAATATATTCTTTTGCTTCTAATGCTTCCTCTTTACTATAAACATATTTAACTCTTCCGTATTTTCCCCACTTTTTTAATCTTTTGTCTGGGTCCATTTCTAAATTTGTATTGGGGAATCGTTCTTCTATTATCTTTTTTGCATTCATTGTAAATCGATGCTGAATAAGTTCAAAAGTAATCACGCTTTTTTCTTTAAAGGAAAGCCGTTGATGCAGTCTTTCTATTAAATCCCTATATCCTTCCTTCCAATTCTGATGAAGAATAATAGGAGCAATAATAAAGCCTAAAGGGTAGCCCGCTTTAGCTATTTTCTCTGATGCCTCTAATCGATCTTCTAAGGAGTCTACATTATGCTCAAAATTTTTAATAACATACCTGGAGTTTATACTAAATCGAAAACGAGTATGTTTGTTATGCTTAGCCTCCAGTAGAGAATCTACATTGCTGAATTTTGTTACCAGCCTCAATCTTCCCTTCTCTAATTTGCCAAAATGCTCAATGGTATCCTTTAAGGTGCCGGTGATATGCTCCACTGCTAAAGGATCTCCAGTACTGGCAGCTTCAAACATAGTAGTATCAGGAAGTTTTTTTTCAATATATTGGTCTATAGTTTCAAATAACTCATCGATATTTACATATATTCTTACATAAGGCTTGCTTCCCTGGGTTGTAAATAAGTAACAATATTCACAGCTGCCGGGGCAGTTGGTCATCAAGGAAAATTGATAATCGGCAGATGGTTTGCATACTTCTAGTTTCATACTCCTTTTGGTGCCTACAATTAAAGTTTTTTTAGCGGCTGCATATTTTGCCTTTTCATCCTTTCCAGGCAAATCTCTAACTTGATTGTGTGAGGTGGTCTCTAAGATAGGGATCTGTTTATCATCACAAAACTTTAATACTCTCTTGCCTATCATTGTCTCCTTTGCCGAAGGCTCAAAGTATACTCGATCTGGTATCCATAGTTGCAAAAAAATTCCTCCTTTTTCTCTTTAGTTTTTCACATGGAACAGAAACCATACAAAAAACTTCCTACTTGTTCAATAGGAAGTTTTTCTATCTCTAAACTGTAGCCCATCTGCCAACAGTTTTTGTTATATAGGATTGTGGATATATTTCTTTAAAAATTTTGTAGTAGTATAATTCTTCTTTGGATCTAATGTTTATCTTATCTTTTAGAAAGATTTCTAGTTTTTCTTTTTGAAAAGTTTCATCTGATATAACTTGCTCCGAGTAGCTTTGCATCTCATCCTTGGCACCACTGCCTTCAGAGAATTCTTCTTTATTTCTCCAAAGAACATCATTGGGCAAATTGATTTTTCCATCAAAGGCTTTTCGAAGAATCCATTTTTCTATCTGGGTGTCTCCATTACCATAAATCTTCCAGTTTGTTGGAATGCTAAGGGCATAATCCATCAGTTCTTTATCTAAGAAAGGCGCTCGAACGTCGACAGAGTTAGCCATACTCATCCTATCTCCTCTTTGTAGACCTATATTATGAACACTTTGTAGTACTCGTATTACTTCTTTATCTAAGGCTTCAGTATCTTTAATATTTTTAAGATACCCATAACCATTAAATAATTCATCCGCCCCTTCTCCTGATAATACTAGTTTCACGTGCTGAGCCGCTAATCTAAATACAAAATAGCATGGGATAGCACTTCTCACTAGCGATGGATCAAAGGATTCCAAGTAATAGATAATCTTTGGTATGGCTTCTACTAACTCTTCTTGATTGTAGATATATTCATGGTGATCTGTTCCCAATTGCCTAGCAACTTCTCTAGCTCTAGGGATATCATTAGAGTTCTTTGAGCCTACACAAAATGATTTGAATTTTTTACCTTTAGCTTCCGCTGTTGCCACTGCTGCTATAAGACTACTATCTAATCCACCGCTGAGCAGTAGCCCAACAGGTACATCTGCCTCCAGCGTCTTTTTGATGGCTTGATTGGTTAGTTTTCTTATGTTTTCTAAAACTGCTTCTCTATTTTCTAATTTCTCTGCTATCCTCTTTTTAGGAAAAGAAATTTTATTGTATTCTACAAAGCCTTCCTCTGGTGTATAATAGTGACCAGGGGGAAATTCTTCTAACTCATCTACTAATTTATATAAAGACTTTAGCTCTGATGCAAAAAATATTTTCCCGCCTTTTTTTCCAAAATATAATGGTTTAACACCTAGAGTATCTCTGGCTGCAAATAATTTTGACTTGTCTTTCCCTTCATCTATAATAATAAAAGCAAAATTTCCATCTAGAAAGTTTAATGCCTCTATACCATATTGCTGATACAATGATAATATGGTTTCGTTTTGTGCTTCACTAATAAAGTCATGATTTTTCAACATTTTTTTTCTTAAATCCTTATGGTTATAGATTTCACCATTGCATACAATATAGGTATTCTCTTTGTTGGTAAATATAGCTTTGCCTTTACTGTTGATTTCCATTACTGGTAGTCCCTTATATCCTAGTACAAAGGTCTCTTCCTCTACTATACTCTCTTCTTCTGGGCCCCTATGGTTCATTTGCTTCAATATTTGGGGCATCAAATCTCCTTCGGGAGAGTTTTCTCCACTAATTACTGCAATACCTGACATTTTATAAATCACCTCTCTAATTTAATACTCCAGTACATTGTATCCTAATTGTTTTTCTATTACAAAGCTGCTGATCCTGTCTTAGATTGAACTAGTGACTTTGAAATAGCATGTGAGGTGATAGAGTATTACCTTCGCATATTTAATCATTCATGGACCCTTCTTCTTCCATATCCTCTAAATCGGTACTTTTATTCATTTTTCACCACCGCCACAAAGTTGGGCAATAATTTAAATCTGATAATCTCTCCTGTTTTTATGTTCTCCTCAGGGTGAATATGCATTAGGAGATCCACCTCTTCTCCTGCTGAGGTGATGGTTATGACGGCATCAATAGTTTCTCCTGTGTAGGTAAATTCTTTAACTCGACCTTCCATATGTCCATTTGCATCTTTTATTATGCTATCTGGCCGGATAGAGATACATACCTCTTCCCCAGCACACATACAGTGACTATGATTGCAGGAAACCGAGCCTAGTGTATTGGTAAAGACAGATAAGCCGTCGTCACTGATTTTGCCCTTTATGATGTTTGATTGTCCTATAAAGGAGGCAACAAATTTGTTTTCAGGATATCGATAGATTTCTCTAGGAGTACCAATTTGCTCTAAAACCCCATCCTTCATTACTGCAATTACGTCGGAGATTGCCAGGGCGTCTTTTTGGTCATGACTAACAAAGATGGCAGTAGCTCCTGCTTCTTTAAGAATTCGTTTTACTTCCACCCTCATAGTCACCCTTAAATCAGCGTCTAAGTTACTAAAGGGTTCATCTAAAAGCACCACAACTGGTCTCCGTGCCAATGCCCTAGCTAAGGCAACTCTTTGCTGCTGTCCCCCTGATAATTCATAGGGATATCGTTTTTCAAACCCTTTTAAGTTGACTAATTCAAGGACCTCCATTACTCTGCTTTTACGGTCCTTTTCCTTATAACCAAATCCTATATTATCAAAAACATTAAGATGGGGAAATAGTGCATAATCTTGAAAAACCATTCCCACCCCCCGTTTTTCTGGTGGTACCCAGGTATTTTCATCACTAACTATCTTACCAGCAAGAGAGATGCTTCCACCTTCTGCTCTTTCGAATCCTGCTATCAAACGGAGGGTTGTTGATTTCCCACACCCACTGGGTCCAAGTAATGTAATAATTGACCCTTTCTCTACATTTAAGGAAAGATTTTTTACAGCTGGTTCATTGGTGCCAAGATAAGTCTTTGAAACTGTTTTTAGTTGAATATCATACATACTTCTCACCACCTTAATATTTTTTTAGCATATACTGTAACGGAAGAATCGACACTATAACAATTAACAAAGCTGCCGGTGCGGCCAGGTGATATACTGCTTCAGCAGCCTCAAAGTAAACACGAACTGCTAAGGTGTCAAAGCCTGGTGGCCGCAGCATTAATGTAGCTGGAAGTTCTTTAATGGAGCTTACAAAAACCAGTGCACCCCCAGACAATACCCCTGGCAGCATATTAGGAAGAATTACCTTAAGCATTACCTTCCATGGCGGGTACCCAAGGCTTCGTGCTGCTTCATCTATTCTTGGTGATAAGAGGCTTAGAGAAGCTTCCCCTGCCTGCATAGCCTGTGGCAAGAACCGAACAACAAAGGCTAATGCTACTAT
The DNA here is from genome assembly GCF_900111615.1 of Natronincola peptidivorans. Lineage (GTDB taxonomy): Bacteria > Bacillota > Clostridia > Peptostreptococcales > Natronincolaceae > Natronincola_A > Natronincola_A peptidivorans. The sequence goes on from NZ_FOHU01000003.1 coordinate 69,355, forward strand.
ATAAAAAGTACCATAAAGGATAGGTAGATGATTATTAAATATAAAAACAAAGCCTAAAGCCACAATAACTCCAGGCAGGGCATATCCTGCATAGCTTAACTTATCAATAAAACTTGTGATGATAGATGGATAACGGGCCTTCAAATAAATAATAGGCATAGCAAACAGCATACATATCAATGCCGCAAAGCTAGAAGCTTTAAGACTATTGAGAGCAAATCCAAAGAATCGTCCATCAAGGGCCCCCATACTGATTCCAATCTTCGACCAATAAACAAGAACGCTAATAGGCAATAATACAGATAAAAAAAATATTAAGCTGACATAAAATACTACAATGGGTTTCCATTTCCCTAATTCTAAAGTCAATGGTTCTCTATAGGTATTTGATGTTTGATAATACTTATTTTTCTTCCTGGTCTTTGATTCCATCCACAGTATAATGATAGTTAGAAAAATAAGGACCAAACTTAATACAGATGCAGATGCAGTATCAAAGGCAGCCCTCTGAAAGTAAATAGCGGCAGTAAAGGTAACATATCGCAGGGTAGCAATTGCACCGAAGTCTCCAAGTACATAAAGGGATACCAGAATGCCTCCTGCTCCAATTGCAGGTCGCATCAGGGGTAGATTTACCTTCCAAAAAACTTCTGAGGCACTGAACCCTTGAGAGTAGGCAGCTTCTTCATAGTTTCGATTCATTTTCCTAAGAGAAGCACTGGCTATTAAGTATACATAGGGATAGGTAAACATGGTCAAGACAAAGAATACCCCCCAAAAGGAATAGATATTAATGGAATAATCTCCAAAAACATTTACTAACCAAGCGGTGTCCCTCCATAGATCTCTTGCCCATCCACTGCGACCAAAAACGATAATATAGGTAACAGCTCCAACATAGGGAGGTATTGTTAGTGGTATTGCCAATAGCCACCTCCATATTTTTTTCCCTGGTATGTCAGTCCTAATAACAATCCATGCAAGGGAAACGCCAATTATTATGGTGCTGGTAGTGACAGCAGCTGTTAAAGAAAGAGTGTTCCATAATAGTTCTGGAATTCTCTGATCTAGGAGCCGAAGCCAACGATTTGTTCCAGCAAAGAGAGAGCGCCATACCACGTAAACAATTGGAATAGACATAATCATTGCTATACTAAGTCCAAATACAAGCAGTCCTGTTCCTGGAGGATTTTTTTTCCATACATGCAGCCATTTTCTTCTAAAAAAACGGAGAAGGGTTGGAGAAAATCTTTCCCCAACCTTAGCATTATTATTTAGTTGTATTATATTCTTGATACCCATGATGCCATCTCCTATAATAGTGAAATTTTCTTATTTTAAGTCTAAATCTAATCCTGAATCTTCAATCAGAGCTTTAGTGTCTTCAAAGTAATTACCAAGCTCTTTGATAGGCATATCTTGAACTTTTAAATCACTAAAGTTTATAATTTTGGACTCTACTTCAGCAGGATAAACCGCACCATATTGTGAGTTAATAAGCTGCTCTAGTGACTCTCCTACGAAGGCTACTTGATTTTCAGGCAGTAATAACCACTCAAGAAAAATAGCTCCGTTGTCTGCATTAGGTCCACCTTTAACAAGTCCTACACCTGCTGCGTTAGCAACGACTCCCATTTGACCTTCTCCTTGATCAAGATAAATAAAGGCTACATTGTTGTTTTGAGGTTCTACTAATTGTTGATGAAAGTAGTAGTTATTCACAAGACCGAAGGCATGCTCACCAGCTCCTACTGCTCTACGAATGTCACCATGTCCTTCGTAAATACCTGCTGCATTCTCCTTAATTGCAGTAATCCAATCAGTTGTTTTCTCGTCACCCCACTGATATCTAAGAGCTGAAACATGTCCAATCATGCCACCATTACCACCACGAGTAATTGCATATCCATTTTCTACTTCTGCCCAATTAGCATCGAATAAATCCTCTATACTTTTTGGCATTTCTTCTTCGGTAATAAGATCCTTGTTATAAATAAAACCACGAGACCTAGCTGAAATTGCAAAATATGCATTGTCATCAGCTCTAAAGTCTACAGGAATGGTTTCAATTCCTTCCGGGTTTGATCCTTGTAATAACCCCTCCATATGTAGGTATCCTAAAGCACCAAGATCATTTGAGATAAAGATGTCTGCTCGTACATTATTTTTTTCCTCAAGAATTTGCAACGGATTCGCTCCATGTAAAGATAAAACTTCTATTCCTGTTTCTTCTGAGAACTTATCAAGTAGTGCTTGGACAAACCTTTCATTTCTAGCTGAATAAACCACTAACTGGCCTGCTTCCTCTACACTTGTGCCAACTCCCTCTTCATCTGGCGCTGCAACCGTCTGGCTACTGCAGCCAATAGCAGTAATTGCCAAGATACCCATCATGATAAATGCTAAGATTTTTTTCTTTGTGAACATTAAATTTCCCCCTCAGTTGTCATTAATTATCAGTATTAAATGATAAGTGTTATCATTCCTTTCTTATTATATACCTTTTGATAATTATTATCAATAATATTTTTTTGTGACAATTGTCACTATTGGACAATAAAAAAACCTAATCATAAAATAGTTATAAACTATTTTACAATTAGGTTTTATAAAAATTTATTCCTTGGGTGCAGTGCTAAATCTCGCTGCATCACGTGCCATTGCTATCGCCTTGAAGCTTTTTATTATTCTTTATCTCTAGCTGTCTATCGATGAATCGGACTACCAAAAGTCTAAAAATGGCAAATATAGGAACTCCTAGGAACATTCCTAATACCCCTGCCAGCTTCCCTCCTACTACGATGGCAAATATAATCCAGAAGGGTCTTAATCCTACGCTGTCTCCTAATATTTTAGGTCCTAAGATCAGTCCATCAAACTGCTGTAGTGCAAGGATAAAGATAAGCACCCAGATAGCTTTTATGGGACTATCAAAAAAGGTAATAATGGTGGCTGGTATACCTCCAATAAAGGGTCCAAAGTAAGGAATCATATTGGTAATGCCTATAATAGCACTTAGTAGTAGAGCATAGCGGATATTCATAATGCTTAAACCTATTAGACAAATAACACCTATAATAAAGGAATCTAGAGATTTCCCAATGATAAACTTGCTGAAGAGTTCATCTGCATCCCTGCCAAAATCTTTGATTCTATCTACTTTTTCATCCTTCATGATGGCTCTTAAAAATTTCTCTGAAGCTTCTTTAAAGGATTCTTTGTCCGTCAGCATATAAAAGGAGATAATTAATCCTAGTAGAAAATTTAAGACTCCCGAGGTAACATTCATAACACTAACAGCAAAGTTTTCTAGTAAATATTGTAATATCTGACTCGTTCGATTAAAAATATCCTTTACATTTTGCTCGATATATTCTGCAATGTTATATTGACTTTCTAGTCCTAAGTCCTTTGACCAGTATTCTAGCCAATCACTGGTCATGTTGAGATACTCAGGTACTCTTCTAACAATTTCTCTTATATTGTTGCTGATTTGTGGTGCTACAAATACTATTAACATAGCAATGAAACTAATGAGAAGTATATACACTGTTAAAATACTTATCATTCTATGGAACTTATATTTACCCACAACAAATTTTGAGTGGCTATATAGATTCTTTTCAAACCATCTCACACCAGGGTTTAAAATATATGCTATAAATCCTCCTATAATAAAGGGGCTCAATATTCTTCTTACCCAGCTGAAGCTTCCAGAAAAGCTGCTATATATAGATTTTAGGTTGTCTAACACTTGGTAAAAAATAATGGCTAAAATAATTGTAAGACTGGCATATAGAGAATATTTTAAATACTGCTTATCCCATTGTATCTTCACAACGATCCCCCTCTTTTTAAAATATACTGTAACTATCTTCCTTTGGTGTAGTACTAGGTCTCATTCCATTATACATGATTTTGTACTATCAAGCTATCATTATTGGTAAAATATCGTCGAATCATGGAGGTATATCTAGTAAATTAGTGCTGCAGGTTTATTGGAGGTATTTCCCCTTTATAGGGTGAAATCACTAAGCCTTTTTCTGTAGAATAGGTGGCAAGAAAGATCTCTTTTGTACTTGTATAGCCTTGTTGTTTTATCATCGTAATGATATCCTCTCTAGATAGTTTTAGTATATCTAAGCTTTTTTCATCTATCCTTCCCTCCAGAACAATAATGGTGGGTATGCCTTCCTCTTCTGGTATAATAGACATATCCTTTGGAGTTAATGGTTGTACTTCTGTCTTTTTTAATACGGTTAATTTGCCATTTGATTCGACTATAGCATATTTTACATCATTAAAATTAAATATGTCCTTTTCTCTAAGCATCATTAATACTTCATCGATAGAATACTTAATATCCTTTATGTTTTTAACAATAAATCTTCCATTTTCTATAATAAGGGTTGGTTCAAAGGAGATGAATCTACCAAACCTTCTATGCTTCAACACCCATCTGCTGACGATATTTTGCAAAAGGGCTAAAATAATAATAGCAAATATTGTAGGCATATGCTCTATATCTGGATCTGCAATATCTGCACCTACCACTGATCCCATGGTAATAATCACCAAAAAATCAAATACTGGCAGTTCTCCAATAGGACGTTTTCCCATAATGTATACGGTAAGTAATAGTAGAAGGGGTAAAATCGTTATAATTCTCAAGAAAATTGTGAGGTAATCCTGCATCTTTTATTTACAACCTCCTTTATCCATCAGTATTGCCTATAAAACAATTTTTTCTACATTTTTCCTGGAGGTTATTTAATTGCATAAAAACACCAACCCTTATAGGTTGGTGTGTTGGTGTCAGACTGAAGACAAAGCATGAAGCTTACTTACAAACCCGATTTTTAAAACTTAAGTAAATGATTAGGGAAGTTAAAATAAAAGAGCGTAAGATAATCAGATAAGAGTTTTCAACTGTTTGAGCGTAGCGAGTTTTGAAAACTCCTGATTGTCTTTAAGCTCATTCCTGCCCTGGTCCTGAGCGGATTTACGTAGTTTTAAAAATGTTAGGGTTTGTCTACAAGCTGACACCAACCCTTATAGGTTGGTGTTTTTTTCTACGATATAGTTTGGTACCGTAAAGCATTCTACAATACTTCCAATAATATTTTCTCTACCGGTACGGGTATAAATCCCCTGTAGCTTTTCATTGTACATAAATAAGCCAATGATATAATTGTTTTCAATAAATGCTACATCCTTATCCTTGAACATCGCCATTGGTATGTTGGGTACTTGACAAAATTGCTGTAATAAATACTCTTCCTTTGCTTCATTTTTTATTATCCTTCTCCATTCCTCTACGGTAAAATCTCTTCCAATATATACGCCGCAGGAAGCGTACTTATCTGTTGGTTTTAATACGAGCTGGTCCTTGTTTTTAATAGTGAAATCAACCAATTCTACATTTTCTCCATCAAAGGTGGTGGTGTAAGGAATATGTTCTTCAACAAACCGACGCTCCTCCTCTGATAAAAATGGCGTTTTTAGAGGGTCATGCAGAATGCTGAAGATTTTTTTGTTGTGAATAATTTGAGAGCGTATGGGACCTACCACACATACTGCTCCATCTAGGTAGGCCTCAATAAAATCCTGCACTGCTGTTTCATTATGAATTATTTCCCATGTTACTGCCCTCCGATAAATACAATCAATAGGAAAGTCTCCATAAAACAGTTTACCTTCTTTATATTGTAAATCTCTAATATCCGCTATGACGGTAGGACATCCTCTTTTCTCAAAGGCCTTCTTAAACTCTGTAAACTCACTAGGTACTGTTGAAGAAAAGAAATCTACAATGGCTAGTCTAGGTTTTTCCTCTCCGCCTTTAAACTGTTTATAGTTATTCAGCAATGCATCTACCCATGTATCAAAAAACTCAAAGGTAGTAAAGCTATAATCCTTCTTTAATTCTTTTATGGCTAGGGACCTCTCCATTATCCATTGTAGCTCTCTAGCTTCTACCATTCCGGAGGAGCCATCTGCATTCAGTTCGCAAAATTGAAAGCTGCCGTTATAATGATAAAAGATATCAAATCTTCCCATAGGTACAGGGATAGCATAGCCTGGGTCCTTGAGTATCATTTTTTCAAGCAATGGTGTAAACTCAAAATTTTTTCTGAAGGCTTCATTGCTTAAATAATGATTAATAACCTTTCTTAATATCTTCATCAGCATAGTTGTCAATGCTTGAAATTTTTCAAAATCCTCTTTGCTTAGGAACATTGGCTGGTATAAAAATTCTACTGGTTTACCCTTGTACTCAGCAGGTGATTGCCCTACTTCTTCAAAAACTTTTTTATAGTCCTTTATGTAGGCTTCTTTGTTGTTTAAAACATTGTTATGATATTGAGAAAACACTTCACTGATGGTGGTCATGGGTTATTCCCTCCCAAATTGATTTAGTCCACACCATTTAAAAGCTTCCATTCCTTTAGAAGCCATGTTTGATTTTATCACAAGGGCAGGATTTTTCTTGTTTATAATTAGTTTTTCTAGCGGCAGTAGATACGGCTTCTCTGATTCATCTAAACCTTTTTTTGCTAGGTCAAATAAGATAGGTACAAAATCTTTAACCGCTTTACATTTAAATCTTCCTTCAAAGCCTTTTTCCTCTATGGCTTTTTTTGCACATCTTACTTTTTCTTCCTCTGTAGATTTAGCCAGCTCATATAAATAATTTAAAGCCATATCATTATAAAAAATCCCTTTTATTAGAGCTACATAAGCCATGTTTAGTGGATAGGGTAGAGCATCTCCCATCCGGATTTCTATATAGGTTCTAATTCTTACGTCTGGAAAAACCATAGATAGTATATGGTCTAGTTCCTTCTCAGTAGTATCAGCATTGATTAATTCCTCAGCCTTTTTATCATAGGTCCTAACAGCTTCTCCGTCCTTCATGATAAATATTGGGGGTGTATCTAGTATATACTTGGCATAATCTTCATAACCAAAGGTTTTGTTTAAGGAGTTAGGCACAATACTGCTTCTATCCTTATCAGTATTTTCCCAAATCGTACTTCTAATACTGTTTTTTTTATACAAATGCCCTTCAAAGACTGGTGCATTATCAGTAATTAAATGTAGTAGAGGTGATAAGAAATTTGCTACTCGAAATTTCTTTATGAAATCTTCTTCATTTTTGTAATCAATTACTACCTGTAGAGAAGCAGTCCCCTTCATCATGTTATGAGCATAGATCCCCTTTGTTTGAAAATATTCTGCCATATATCCATAACGTTTCTTGGGATTAAAAGGTATATCTTTGATAGAGGTTTTGGGGTGGTATCCTATGGCCATTAATAGTTGATTTTGTTCCTCTAGTATAGGGATAATTTTCTTTAAAAAATCAAGATAAATGGTTTCTACTTCCTGTAAGCTGCTGCAGGGCTTTATGCTAATCTCCAGTTGTCCTCCTGGCTCCAATGTAATAGCAGCTTCCTGGTCTCCTAAGCCCACTACATAATCTCCTTCATATTTTGGTTCATATCCCTTTTTAATCAGCTTTTTCAATATGCTTTCGATACCTTCTTCTTCATAGTAGGTGACAGATTCCATGCTGTCCTTTTTTACTATAATATGTTCCAGCTCTACTCCAATTTTTAAGCTTTCTTCAGGTTTTTCTCCACTTTTTATAAATGCAGCAATCTGTTTTACCTGTTTTTCATACTCCATTGTCTATTCACCTCTATCTTTTTAGCGTTACTATTAATAAATACCCTTTTTCCTACTACATAAGCAGGCTTATACAATTTATTTCTTTAAAAGATACATCTCCATTTCTTCATTGGTAATAATAAATGTTTTTGTTTTTGTATCTAAGTATACTTCATTTATCTCCCAGGGGCCTTGAAAAATAACCTCTTCTTCTCCCTGTTGGTTAAGCTTAATCAACTTTCTTCCATCTAATAAATAGCCTTCTTTTTGGTGGGATATAACAAACATGTCTTGGCTGTTTAGTAGAGCAGGATTATTATACTTTTTTCTATCCTTTTCATAGATCTCCACCAGCTCTAGTACTTCTTTTTTTCCTATGGAGCTGGCATAAAGGTAATTGTCAAATAAAATCTCATAGTAATTGAAATGGATGTTTTCTACCTCCATGCCTTCTTCTGCGGCTACATCATATACATATACTTTTTCATAGTTTAGTTCATCTAATTCTTTATGGGGGGTTATTGTTATATCACCAACAGAAACGCCTATCTTTGCAGCATTTTTACTCCACTGCAGGCTGTCTATTGGATCAATCAATCCCTTAGAGTTTTCATAGATAGTTTTTGCCTTTTTTTCCTCTACATTTAACAGTGCTAATTCTTCTCCTATATAAGTATTCCAATGTCCTATGGTTATTTCCTTCTCCTGAGCTGCTTCAGGGATTTTGATATAAGCAATATAATTATCATCCGGCGACCATAGGGCTGTGGTTGCATCAATAGTTGTATAAAGCTCTCCTTTATCATTATATATCTCCTGATTGTGATAAATAAAGTAATTATTTTTATTGCTCCATTGGGTTGTAAAGGAAAAGGTTCTAAAGGCATCCTGCGAAATATTTTTTTTGATAGGTACTGGTTCATCTTGCTGAAAAAAATAAAGGTATAAATCTGCTTCTTCTAGAGGCCCTTTAGTATATAAAACTCCTTCTTGACTGGGAGATACTAAAAGATTCGGCCTTTGAATTCCCATTATTTCATCATCGATTCTTTTTTCTTCTTCTCCAGTCCTATAAAATAATTGTCCATCTAAATCTATATATACAGCAGCATCCTCCCCCAAAGCTATATATACATCATAATTCTCCGCCTCTGGATGAATAGCCTTTAAATCTTCATTTTCTAAATCAAGTCTATAAAGATTCCACTGATTCTTTTTAATACCTGTGAAAAAAAATTTTCCTTCCTGTACTTTATATCCATTTATACTGCTAAACCCTTGCACTTTTTCTACTTGTCGCAGCTCTTCAATAGTTTCTTCCTGTACTGGCTCTTTGCTGCATCCTATTATATTTAGTACTACCAATATAAGTATTATAACAAAATAATCCTTCTTTTTTTTCACTGTTTTCACCTTCTTCTGTAAATTGTATGTTGATAGTTTCCCCTGCAACTTTCCAATTTAGTCGAAGATGAAAGAACAAATTTGACTTCGTCAATTTGTTTTCGCTGGATGAAACAACTAAGCGATCAGCACAATTTAGCAAGCTAAATTGGCTGCCTGCTTATAGGGGGACTTAGTCCCCCTTCGACGCCTGCTATCGCAGCCTGAGCACCCCCCTTAAACCAGCGAGGGGAAACCCCTCTGCACTCCCCATGTCTAGAAAATCGGAAACCATAATTTCCTAGACATTAACAAAATCCAGTCACCTTGGTATAACTAGTTATACATATAGGTGCTGGATTTGTTATTTGAATTTATTTTGTTCCAATATTATCGCCTTTTAGAACCTTTATATTCCATTCCTCTGGCATACTGGCTACTAATTGATAAAACTGTTCTTCTTTCTCTTTTTCTCCCTGATCCCAGGTTAGATATACAATAGAAGGACCAGCGCCGCTTAGAAACAACTGGTTGATTCCCTTTTTCCCTGCTTCAATGAAGATATTGTTCAAAGAATCCATTAAACTTATTCGGTAGGGCTGATGTAGTCGATCCTCTAAAGCACTGCTGATTTTATCTAATTCTCCTGACATCAAAGCAGCTACTAATAAAGAAGACTTGCCTACATTGGCTACTGCATCCTTAAATGGTACTGTTTGTGGTAAAACGCCTCTTGAAGCCTTGGTGCTTAGTTCTGTTTCTGGAATAGCTACAATAAAGTTGAGTACTTCCTTTACTGGAAATCTCACATAGTTGGTTTTCCCCTTCTCATGATGAGAAACTACCACGCCTCCAAGTAAAGCAGGTGTTACATTATCAGGATGCCCCTCAATCTCTACCGCTATCTGTAAAACCTCATCTTTTTTTAAAGGATTCCCAGCAAGCTTATTGGCTGCCACTACCCCACCTACAATACAGGCAGCACTACTGCCTAATCCTCTGGCCATAGGAATATTGTTGTATTGCTTTATTTTTAATCCCTTTGGACGGTAGTCTACTCTCTCAAAAGTTTTTAACATACTTTGATATATAAGATTATTTTCATTTGTTTCAATCTTCTCTCTGTCTCTACCCTCTACTTCTATTATTAGTCCTTGATCTGTTTCTTCTACTTCAATTGCGTTGTAAAGGGAAAGGGCAATGCCTAAGCAGTCAAAACCCGGACCAATATTTGCAGTGGTGGCAGGTACAGTGACCCTAACCATCCTGGTCACTTCCTAAAGTTTTATCAATAATTGCTTTAATATCTTCTATTTTTACACTATACACCTTTAATTCCTTTTCTGGTGAAACAACAGAAGGATCCTTTAATCCATTCCCTGTCAATACACATACAACATTTTTGTCCTTCTCAAAGTATCCTTTTTTGCTTAGCTTTATTACCCCTGCAAGACTGGCGGCAGAAGCTGGTTCAACAAAAACGCCTTCTTTGGATGCCAAAAGCTTTTGGGCTTGTAGTATTTCGTCATCTGTCACCTTATCAATTAAACCCTTTGACTCATCCCTTGCTGCTACAGCTTTATCCCAGCTGGCAGGATTTCCTATTCTGATGGCAGTAGCAATAGTTTCTGGCTCATCAAAAACCCTGTTTTCTACAATAGGTGCTGCTCCTTCCGCTTGGAAGCCTAGCATCACCGGTAACTTGTCAATCTTTTTGGCAGCATAATAATCCTTAAACCCTGCCCAATAGGCAGATATATTGCCAGCGTTTCCTACAGGGATGGATAAATAATCCACTTTTCCCTCCAGTTGATCGCATACTTCATAAGCCCCCGACCTTTGGCCCAATAATCTATATGGATTTACAGAGTTTACCAACGTAACCTTACCTTCTTCAGCTATTTCACGAACAATTCTTAAGGCATCATCAAAATTACCGTCTACAGGAATAATTTCAGCACCATATAGGATAGCTTGGGCTAGTTTTCCTAATGCAATTTTATTATTAGGAATTAATACAAAGCACTTTATCCCTGCTTTAGCTGCATAAGCTGCCGCTGCTGCTGAGGTGTTTCCAGTAGATGCACAGATGATAGCTCTGCTCCCAGCTTCTACTGCCTTTGAAACTGCCATGGTCATTCCTCTATCTTTAAAGGAACCCGTTGTGTTTAGCCCCTCATATTTTAAATAAAGCTTAATGTCTCCAAGGATGTTACTTATGTTTTCTGCTGGAATCAAAGGGGTATTTCCTTCATTTAAGGTAACCACCGCTTCTCCATCCTTTATATCATAAAAATCCTTGTATTTTTCAATAATCCCATTCCACATAATTATGCCCCCATTCTTTTTTGGCCGTTTTCTACTCGTATTAGATTTGCCAGCTTTGCTACTTCTTCTAATGAAATGATTTCCTCTATCGCCCTTTGTACATCTGCTTCTTTGGTAAAATGCGTAATAAATACTAAGGATACAGAAGGTACACCCTCACCTTTTTGGATGACGGAGGATAGACTTACATTATTTTTGCCGAAAAGGCTGGCTATTGTTCCTAGTACGCCTGGTTTATCATTTACGATCAATCGAATATAGTATTCACCTTCTGTTTCTCCCATAGGTTTTATATTTCTATTCGACTTTTCTTCTATAGCATGTGCTGCAGCATTTTTACAATTTATATCTTTTATAACAGAAATGATATCCCCTACCACTGCACTTCCGGTAGGTAAATCCCCAGCCCCTCTGCCATAGAACATTAAATCACCAACTGCATTTCCCTTCACAAATACAGCATTGAAGGAATCATTGACTGACGCCAAGGGATGTGTTTGAGGAATAAAAGTAGGATGTACCCTCAGCTCAAGACTATCATCTGTTCCCTTACCAATAGCTAATAGCTTTATTACATAGCCTAATTCCTTGGCATACTCTATATCAATAGGCGTTATTTTAGATATTCCTTCCCTATAGACTTCATGAAATTTTACAGATGTGCCAAAGGACAAAGAGGAAAGTATTGTCAGCTTATGGGCTGCGTCATACCCCTCTACATCAGCGGTAGGATCCGCTTCTGCATACCCTTTTTCCTGCGCCTCTTTTAAGACCATATCAAAGTCTACTTTTTCATTGGTCATTTTTGTTAAAATATAATTGGTTGTTCCATTGAGAATACCCATAATCTGCTGTACTTTATTGCCTGCTAAACTCTCTTTCAATGCATGTATAATAGGAATACCTCCTGCTACACTGGCCTCATAATAGAGTTCCACTCCTGCAGTCTTTGCTTCCTTAATGATTTCTTCTCCATGGGTTGCTAGTAACGCTTTATTAGCGGTTACAATATGCTTCTTTGCTTTAATCCCTCTTACTATGTAATCTCTAGCTTCTTCAATACCACCCATTACCTCTACAATAATTTGTATTTCTTTATCCTTTACAATATCCTCATAATTTGAGGTGAACAAATTCTGAGGGATGGCTTTGTCTCTTTTTTTGTCGGTATTTTTTACTAATATTTTAGCTACTTCTATTTCACAAGAAGAGTTTCTAAAAATCTCTTCCTTGTTTGTTTGAAGAATTTCCCAAACTCCTCCACCTACAGTTCCTATTCCCAATAACGCTATTTTTATCTTTTTCATTTCTATTTTCCCCCTACAACATTTATTCTTTTGCCAATATATTTACTTTTTTTACTCCCTGAATCTTTTCTATAATCTGTATTAGCTTATCCACATGTACCATCATGTTTTTCAGCTCTAAAGAAACTGTTACGTTAGCAACACCATGGACGGGAATATTTTGATTGATAGTCAAAATGCTAGCCTTAGCTTGAGCAATCTCATTTAACACCTCTGATAAAACACCAGGAGAGTGATCCAGCATAAGAGCAACAGTAATCATTCTTCCTGTATTCATTTCATAAAGAGGAAAGATGTAATCCTTGTACTTATAATAAGCACTTCTACTAATTCCTACCTTTTCTACTGCTTCATAAATAGTAGATATCTCTCCTTTTCTTAACTTTTCCTTTACTTCTATCGTCTTCAAAAAAACCTCTGGTAATGCTTCTGCCTTAACAATATAATAGGTGTTTCCATCAGATTCCATGATGTCATCCCTTCCTTTATATATACTGTATACAATTTTGTTTTCTCCATAAATACAAATGTTTTTACCTAATGAACATATTACCACAAAGCCCACCTTGTTTCAACAGTTTTCGAAATAATTTTTTAGCTGGTCCCTTATTATTTTATTCCTTTTTCTACGATTATACTCTTTTTTTATAGTCCAAGGAAGATTAATTATTTATGCAGTATTAATTCTAGTTAATCTACCGACATTGGCATATACATTGTACTTATATAGCATAAAAAGTCATCCCGACTCTCTAACTACAGCTTTTTTGAATGCTTTTTTTATGATACTATCTAATGTCTTAAATTTCAACATATAATTGCTGTACTTTCACATAATAGGTGTAGGCATTTATGCAACTTTCTATGCATTGTCCTTCAAAATATGTTATTATATAAAGAATTAAAGCACTCAATTTCGTACTTTCGCTTGAAAATTGATAAGGAGGTTACATACCATGAGTCAAAAGAAAGAACAATGGGGAAGCAGATGGGGCTTTATTGCGGCTTCCATTGGTATGGCAATAGGTACAGGAAATATATGGAGATTTCCTAGGGTTGCCGCTGCCAATGGAGGTGGACCTTTCATCATCGCTTGGACCATAGCACTATTTGTATGGGCAATACCGCTCTTAATGGGTGAAATGGTTATGGGAAGAAAAACTGGTTTAGGCACCATTGGTGCATTTCGTGATTTTGCTGGTCGCAAATACACTTGGATGGGAACATGGATTGCAGTCGTATGTTTAGGTATTATGTTTTATTATTCTGTGGTTATGGGCTGGTGTGTGAAATACTTCACTCTAGCACTTTCAGGAGCTTTTCAACCTGGAATGGATACAGTGGCTACCGAAGCTATTTGGAACACCTTCACAACAAATCCTGCTGAGACTATTTCATTTCATTTTGTTTCTATGTTATTTGCTGGTTTTATTATCTATAGAGGTGTCACCAATGGCATTGAGAAAGCCAGTAAAATCATGATTCCTACTTTATTTTTCTTGTTAATTGCAGCAGTTATAAGGTCTTTAACTTTACCTGGAGCTGCTCAAGGACTTGAGTATTTATTTAACCCTCGGCTAGAAATGCTGGCAAATTATAGAATTTGGTTAGAGGCCTTCACTCAAGCCGCATGGTCTACGGGGGCTGGCTGGGGATTTATTATTACCTATGCAGTTTATACAAAGCAAAAAGAGGATATTGGTGGCAACTGCTTAATTATGGGGTTTGGAGATAACCTAGGGGCCTTGATTGCAGGTATGACAGTGCTACCGGCTATCTATGCCTTATCTCCAACACAAGAATTTGCAAGTCAAGCACTTGCCTCAGGAAATACAGGTATTACCTTTATTTATCTAGCACAATTATTTACAGAGATGCCTGGCGGTAGATGGTTAGCAGCTATCTTCTTTGGTTCCATGGCTATTGCTGCACTATCCTCTTTACTTCCAATGATAGAGGTGGGTGTAAGAAACTTGATGGATATGGGCTTTGAGCGTAAAAAGTCCACGCTGTTGATTATTCTTTTTGGTTTCCTATTGGGAATTCCTTCTGCCTATAGTCTCAACATCTTGGACAACCAAGATTTTGTTTGGGGTATCGGATTATTAGTAAGTGGATTATTTGTAGCTTTTGCTCTGATGAAATATGGCTTAGAAAAAGCTAGAACTACCATTATCAATACAGAATGGGCGGATTTTAAAATCGGTGCCTGGTGGAGTACTTGTATACGATTATTCCCTGTGTTCTTTGTTGTGATTACCGGTTGGTGGCTATGGCAAGCCATTACATGGTATCCTGGTGAATGGTGGAAGCCTTTTGAGGTCTTTAGCTTTGGAACGGTTATTTTCCAATTTGCCATCGTGATTGTCTTTGGGTTGTTAACCAACAATTGGCTTGCTAATAAGGTTGGTAAAGGTAGAGATATTACAGAAAGGCTGTAAAGCTATCTAATGATAGGGAGGAATAAATCATGTCTACTGAATCTATTGTTATGATGATTGTTATTTTAGGATTTTATACTATAGGCTTCATCCTGCTTTTGAATAAAGCTTTTCATTCTAAGAACAAATAACAAAACAATCTCCGGAATCCATAGAGGATTCTGGAGATTTTCTTTTTTCGCAGAACTTATTTTGTTATTCTATTTCTTGATCTCCCTCATACCATTGCTCTAGCTTTTCCATTACTAGCTGATAGGTTTTTTGAGAAACCTCTGGTAACCCACCCAACATGTTTTCTACTTCTTTAAAGCCTTTATCAATAGCTGCCTTCAGCTCTTCTAATTTGCTCTTGTCTCCACCGGAAATAGCAATAGCAAATTGTACAATTCTCTCACTGGTTTTTTCTGCTCCCAATAATCCATCTTCTGCAATGAGGGCCTCTGCCTCTTCTATAGCTTGAGAATCTATCTGAAGCTCATCAAAATCCTTTTCCTTTATCTTATCCCAGCTGTAGCCTTGTCTTTTTAAAAGCTGTTCCACCAGCTGACGTAGCTGCTGATAAGCTTTTTCACTTTCTTTTTTTAAAGCTGCTATAGTTTTTTCATGGGAAGCTTCTTTAGGTTTATCATAGGTTACCTTTTTTACCTGTTGATCATTAGCTGCAGCTTCAACTTGTACTTCTTTATTTGCAGGGGTTTTCTTTTCTTTTCCTTTTTCTTTCCTGTGCACCTGTTGTGTCATAGGGGCCTGCTGAATACCATTGACTGACTTAATCATGGCTAAACACATCCTTTATTTTTTATATCGGCTATAAAAATAATATAGTTGAGATGTGTTTGAGAAAAATATCATTATCCACATTTCTTTTTTTTATATTGTGATTTTATCCTCATTACCCACAATATATTGTGGGTTAGACTCTTTAAAATCCTCCATTTTCTTCGTTACTTCAAAAACCCAGCACCTTTACGTATTACGTGCATACGCTGCAGTCGCTGGGTTCTCTTGCGCCTCAAATTTGAAGAATTCTGAACAGTCTAGAGTTTATCCCCCACCCACTGGAGGAAAAATAGAGACTGTATCATTGTCTTCTAAGACCTTATCTAGTCCTACGCTCTTGCCATTGAGAAATACTATTGCTGCTTCCTCCTCAGATATATTTAATGCTTCAATAATATCTTTTGGCGTAGCACCTTGCGGAAGGTCCATCATTAGCTCTTTTTCACGATTTTCTCTTAAAGTAGCAAACAGCTTTACTTTTATCTGCACCATCTTCACCTCCATTTTTATGGACAAGCAATAATTCTTTTTCATGGCCACGAACTCGATTCCCAGCTCTGGTTTCTTAACCTTTCTTAGTTGTCTAATAGCCTGCAGGATCGCAATGTTTTTAGAAACACTCTGAAAGTTTGTCTCTTGGCGGATTTCATTATACTCTTCTTCTTCAGGGCTATCTAACGGTAGCTTCGCACATCCATCCTTGGTAATCTGAACTTTTTCTCCTACTGCAAAGAGTTCAGTACCTAGGGTTTTAAATTTTTCTCCCCCATACTATTTCCTCCCTGATGTCAGAAAACTATTCCTTCTTCTTTATTTTAAAGTTAGCTTCATTACCTTGATTTTTTCCATAAAACCCTAAGGCTATCCTATATGGACCCGGGCACCCAGGTGGTAGAAAAGCTACTCTATCTCCTGGATGGATAAGGTAGTCTAAAGCTTCAACAAAACCATTGACAAAAATTACTTCAATTTCATCCAAGGATACCTCTAGTTTTTCAGCCAATGCAACGCCTGTAATGGGCTCCTCCAGTTCCATTATTATAGGTATGGATCCATTTTTTTTTCGAAAAGCTGCATCTAAATGAAGAAATCCCCTGACCTCAATAGTTTTTTTGTTTTCTTCTTCCATATAAATCTACCCTTCCTTTCAATACTTTTGTCTCTCATTCAATACTATACTTTATAATTCCTTTCTACATTAAAGAAAATTCATACTTAAAAAAACAATTATTGAAAGTAGAAAATCAAAATAGAAAATTTGAAGCCGGACCTTAGTCCGGCTTTTTATTTTACCAAAGATGTTATGACACCCAATATCCCAAAAGATACAACCAGGGATTTGATTATTAGCTATTTAAAGCTTCTTCGTTTTCAAAAGCATAAACTTCGTCGATTTCTTCAGGAGTTAAGTCCCAAACAACATTATGTGGAGGACATGGCTCATACTCAAAGAATTCGGGCAGACGGTCATGGGCGTTAGTAAAGCCAGCCGCTTTATTGAAGGCACGCTCCACCTTAAGTACAGATTCACCAAGTTTGTCTACATCAGTAGCAGTTAAGTCTATACCATATTGAGCATTAATCATGTCTATTAACGCTTGATATCCACCAGGATTATCAGCAATACCGAAGTATACGAACAAGCACATACCAGTACTATCAACAGCTGCTGTTCCGATCTGCATAGCACGAGAATACTCTATTTGACCATCCTTCTTAAGTGGATCTATATCGCCACCTACTTTTAAGATGTTGCCAGAAATACAGTACCCAGCAGTATGATCAGCACCCATCGTACTTGTAGCATAGGTTAAACCAATACCCTTGATTGGACGTGGATCATAAGCAGGAATTCCCTGGTCTTTTACTACAGGCACTCTGAATAGACCACAAACTTTGCCTACAACAGCAGTACCACTACCCAAGATTCTTCCTAATGGAGTAGCTGTACGAATTTCCTTAACAGCCTCTAATACAGCTTCACCATCACCCCAAGGTAACAGTCCACCCTCCATAGCAGTAGCTACAGCAACAGCAGTTTCTATACTATCAACACCTATGTCATCCATTTCACGATCGATATAAGCAATAACATCTAAATCCTCAATGCCTGCATCAGCACCAAGACCCCAGATAGTTTCATACTCAAAACCACTTGTAATCATTTTACCTTGCTTATCTGGATACCATTGAGAACACCTCATGATACAGCCAGCATGACAACCATGTGAAACTTTACCGTCACCACCACGCTCTGTAATGGTAGCATTTAATGTTTCACCTGAGATGTTATCGTTATGGTCTATACGTCCAGTAGTAAAGTTATTAGCTGGTAAACCGCCAGCTTCGTTCAGGATATTCACCAATACAGCAGTACCATATGCTGCTAAACCTTGACCAGAAACTGGATGATCTAAAAGGGCCTTAGAAAATACTTTTGATGCTGCTCTAAATTTCTCTGGGTCTGCAATAGGAACTGCAGCTGCACCAGTATCATCAATAACAACAGCTTTTACCTTTTTAGAACCCATAACTGCACCTAAACCACCACGTCCAGCACTACGGATATTGCCTTCTGGATCTTTGAAGGAAATATTGGCAGAAGGTAAACGATGCTCCCCAGCTGGTCCAGCTAGAGCGATACCTACTTTTGCACCATATTTTTCACTTAATATTTCAATTGCTTCATAGTTACCACATCCTCCAAGAATTTCAGCTGGAGCCTCATCAATGGTAACACCATTCACATCAATTTTGATTACATAATACTTGTCATCAGCAGGCATTCCTTCAATAACGAAAGCTTTTATGCCCATTTTACCCATTTTTTGTGAGAAGGAACCACCAGCATTACTTTCTTTGATGGTACCGGTTAATGGGCTCTTTGCCCCTACAGAAATACGTCCAGAGTTAGGAGCAGTAGTACCACTTAGTAGTCCAGGTGCGAAAATTAGCTTGTTATTCTTCCCTAATGCATGGCAAGTAGGTTTTACTTCGTCATTTACGAAATTAGAAGTAAGGGCTCGGCCACCCAGTCCTGCATACTTCTCGGGAACGTTTTCAACAGCAACTTTCTTTGTGGTCATGTCTATTCTGATAAATTTGTTCATAAAATTACCTCCTCCTCAAATTTAATACTTTTTTGAATTTTTCATCACTTTTATAGAATGCAATTATTGTACCAATTATTATTGAATAATTTTTTTTAATAAGAATGTTGAAATCTAAAGATATTTTTTCGTCTTTATGAAATAAAACATTTTATTTCATAAAGGCTTGTTCTATTTTGGCGCACATTTCCTTATTGTTACTGTGCTATTTTGGCACAGTGTTCTATTTTGACACAGTCAATGTTATATTTTTTTATCTTTCTATACAAAGTATTTCTTCCAATCCCTAATATTTCCGATGCTAAGCTAATATTTCCCTCCACCTTTATTAATATCTTTTCTATATGCTGTCTTTCTACCTCCTCTAAGCTGTCCTCTTTTGTGACAATCTCTGTTTTGTCTATACTTTCACCAGTATCTGCCGTTTGCCATAAGTGGTTGCCTTCTGCATTGATGATTTGTTCTATCATATTTTCCATTTCTCGGACATTTCCTTGCCAAGAAAGATCTAGCATGCCTTCTATGGTTTCTTTAGATAAGGCTATAGGACTTTTCCCTAGCTTTAAAGATTTCATGGTCATAAAGTAATCTATTAATAAAGGGATATCCTCTTTTCTTTCTCTCAGAGGCAATAGCTTTAAGGGCAGTACATTTAATCGGTAATATAAATCTCTTCTAAAATTTCCCTGCTCCACCTCTTGCCTTAAATCCTTGTTTGTAGCTGCAATAATTCGAACATCTACCTCTATTTCTTTATTGCCCCCCACGCGAAACAGCTTCCCCTCCTCTAGTACCCTCAGAAGATTGGTTTGCATGTCTAAGGGCATTTCGCCTATTTCATCCAAGAATAAGGTGCCTCCATCTGCTAGCTCAAATTTTCCAGGATGTCCTCCTCTTTTCGCTCCTGTAAAAGCTCCCTCTTCATATCCAAATAGTTCTGATTCAATAAGGTTTTTAGGTAAAGCTCCACAGTTAATAGCAACAAAGCTTTCATCCTTACGACTACTATAATTGTGTATAGATTGGGCAAAAACTTCTTTTCCAGTGCCGCTTTCTCCAGTAATGAGTACTGTTGAGGGACTATTGGAGATTTTTTTTGCATACTCCAAAATCTGCAGAAACCTTTCACTTTTACCAATAATTTTTTCAAAGGTATAGAAGGCTTGCTTTCCTGCATTTTTATTAGCTGGTTTTCTAGCCTTTTTTTGCTCTTTAATGGTGCAAACAATCCCTTGAGGATTATTGTTTGGCCCCAGTATGGGATAGGCATTGAGGGCACAGTGAATTTTTTCCTCTCTTCCCTTGATAAAGATTTCTTCCTCAAGGTAGGTAACATGCTTTGCTACATTATCCTTTATTCCCTTCCAGCCTTCTACTAAACTCTCTATCTTCATCCCGTTGATTTCCTTCTGTGTATATCCCAGCATTTCAGTCGCGGTTTTGTTGATGGTCTTCATATAACCTTTAGGCCCTACAGTGAAGATTCCCACTGTGATAGAGTCAATGATAGTTTCCATATATCTTTTAGCTATCTCTAGCTTCATATTGCTTTGCCTTATTCTGAACATCTGCTCTATTGCATGGACAGCCGCCACAACCATTCCCAAGGTATGAGAATGAACAAGATGACTATAGCCTGTGAGATCTAAGGTCCCAATGATATCCCCTTCTGCATTTCTGATGGGGGCTGCCGAACAAGTCCATCGATGGTAGGCTTTAATAAAATGCTCTTCTCCTGAAACCTGTACTGGTATTCCCTCCGCCAAAGCTGTCCCCATAGCATTGGTTCCAATATGCTCCTCATTCATATAAGCTCCCGGCACCATTTCCAGATTAAAAGCCACTTCCAGTACATCTTCATCTCCGATTAGATTCAAAATACATCCTTCTTCATCAGTTAAGATAGCAAAAAAGCAGGAACCTTTAACAAAGTTATATAGTTGATTCATAAAGGGTTCTGTTGTCACAATGAGATCACTATTTTCCTCCAGTTTTTTCTGAAGCTCATCCCCTTGTAAAATCTTTGCGCTATATACTCGATTATGATCTATACCAAAGCCGATAGACCTTTGGTGTGATCTTTCAATATAGTCTTTTGTTCTCATTTTACTCCTCACCCCATTTTTTTAATTCTCTTATATCTATTAATTCAATTTTCTCATTTTTATTCCTGCTTTGTATAGTGGTATTTTATAGGTATAAATAAAAAAAATATTCTTATACTAAAAAAGCAACTGCATTCAAGGATATGGAGGTTTTTTTATTGAAATTTCCAAAGAGCAATTTTAAGCATCCAAAACCAATTCCTAAAGCTAATAAAATAAATGAATCTGATGAAACAAAAAGGGAATATTTACAGCTTTATCTTTCAGAAGATCTTGGATTCAATAGAAAGCATATAGAAACAACATTTGAAGACTGTGGTGATATCATTTATAGAAAAGCAATCCTCTATAAAGATGAGGAAAGTACTGATGTGTTATTGATTTATGCAAATAATTTAGTTAATATCCAAGAAATTAATGAAAGCATTATTAAACCAATTAATCTTTATGGCATAAGCAACAAAGAAAAGTCTATGGAAAGAAAAGTTACAATAGATGTTATGGAGAAAATCATTAGTGCTCATACTATAGGCAGGGTAAACAGTTTTCAAGAGATAGTAGCTGCCGTTTTATCAGGTGATACTATTTTGCTGATAGAGGACACCGATGTTGGGTTACTGCTAAGCACTGCGGAAGGAAATGACAGAAGTGTACAGGAATCCCCTGTAGAAAATCTCATTCGGGGGCCTCGTGATAGCTTCATTGAAAATGTCCATACCAACATAGGTCTTATACGCCAGAAAATCAAGAGCGCAGCATTAAAGACAAAATATTTAACCATTGGCAGCGAAAGTCAAACGGTTGTTTCTGTTATCTATATGGACAATATTGTGAACAAACAGGCATTAGAAGTCCTCATGAAAAATTAATGGAAATAGTTAGATGCCGGTTGCATCTAATATCGCTCTTTTCATTAGACCCCTTAAGTTATATAATAGCTTTATAGATTTATCTTGGGGAGGAGACACTATGAAAACCATACAAACCGCGTGTCCATTAGATTGCTTTGATGTTTGTTCTATAAAAGTAACATTAGATGATGATAAAATTCTCCATGTTAAAGGGGATGAGAAGGACCCTATCACAAAGGGCTTTATCTGTAAGAAGGGCTTACAGCTGTTGGAGAGAATCAACCATCCTCAGCGTCTCACCACTCCTATGAAAAAGGTAAGAGGTGAATGGGTTCCTATTAGCTGGGAAAACACCATAAAAGAAATTGGTGATAAGCTTTTAGAAATTAAGCATAACTATGGATCTACCGCTGTTATCCATTATTCAGAAGATGCCCATGGCGGATTGTTAAAGAATATAGATACTGCCTTTTTCAATGCATACGGCGGCGCTACAGTTCCTAAAGGCAGTCTTTGCTGGGGTGCCGGGATTGAAGCTCAGACTATGGACTTTGGCAACGCTTTAGGCCATGATCCCTATGATCATCTCCATGCAAAAACCCTTATCATCTGGGGTAGAAATCCTTCCTTTACCAATGCTCATCTTGTTCCTTTTTTGAAGGAAGCACAAAAAAAGGGAACAAAGATTATTGTAATTGATCCAGTTAAAACTGCTACTGCCTCCTTTGCTGACTACTATTACCAGGTAAAGCCCGAGGCAGATGGCTATCTAGCTATGGCGATGGGAAAAATTATTTTAGAAGAAAAAGCCTACGATGAAATCTTCATAAAAAACTATTGCAACGGCTTTGATGAATATAAACAGTATTTGAATGGGCTGGAGTTACAAGCCCTAATAGAAGCCACGGGTCTTGCAAAGAAAGAAGTTTATGAATTGACCTCTCTTTATGCTGATAATAAGCCCTCCTGTATCATTTTAGGCTATGGCCTGCAGCGTTATCGAAATGGTGGCAATAACATTCGTCTTATTGATGCACTGGGGGCAGTTACTGGAAATATTGGTATCTCCGGTGGTGGTGTGAACTATGCTAACAAATATATTGCTGGCTACATTGATGCTGATTATGTATCCAATGACCATAGTGCCTCAGCATCTGTCTCTTTTAAACGACCCTTGTTTGCTGACTATGTATTAGGAAATAAAGAACAAATCAGAGGAATCTTTGTCACAAAGAGTAATCTAGTAGTGCAAATGCCAAATACACAAAAAACAATCAAAGCCTTTAGCTCTATCCCCTTTAAAGTAGTGATCGATCATTTTATGACAGATACAGCAGCATTAGCGGATTATGTCCTACCCTGTACTGGTATTTATGAAGAAGAGGACTTTATCTTTTCCTCTATGTGGCATAGTCATTTTTCCTATACGGAAAAAGTATTAGATGCACCTGGTAGTGTAAAGCATGAGTTTGAAATCTTTAACCGATTGGCTCATTATATGAAAATGAAAGATTTTTTAGAGAACTATAATAATCCTAAGCTATATCTAGGAAGGTCCTTAAAGCCTTTACTTGAAAAACTAGGATGCAGCCTTGAAGAACTAAAGGGGAAAAGGATGAAATTAGAAGGCAGTGACATTCCTTGGCAGGATAAGAAGTTTGCTACTGCTTCTGGTAAATTCCAATTGATTAATCCTGCTATTGAGGTCATTGAAATCAATAAAAAGGACTCTGATTTTCCATTATCTTTTTTGACATTGCATCCTAAATCCTCCTTACATTCTCAGCATTATATGGATACAGCCAATGATAGGCTTCCAGAAGTTTTTTGTAATCATAAAACAATGCAGCATTGGAATCTAGTTGAGGGTGATGACGTATCCCTTGTTTCTGCTAATGGCAAACTAAAAGTAAAGATGCTGTTAGATGACGGCGTAGGTGATGATATCCTTGTATCCTATGAGGGCTGGTGGTTAAAAAATCAAGGGGTAAATAATCTTACTCCAGAAGGTATCTCTGACTTAGGGGATCAGGCTATTTATAATAATTGTAGATGTAGAGTAGAAAAATAAGCTTCTTCTCTCACTTTAATCTAGCTGTTGGAGAAATCTTATTGTATTTAGGACAAAAACCAGCACCTGCAACGTATACCTATATACGTGAGGGTGCTGGTTTTATAAAGAACAAGGAATGCCTAAGATTCCTAAAATTTGTGATTTATTTATAGGATAGCAATAATAACCGGTACCAATAAAACCGTAATCAATCCTGCAATCCCTATGGCCAGTCCACTCATAGCCCCTTCTGTTTCCCCCATCTCTATAGCTCTAGTAGTTCCAGCAGCATGGGCGGCGGTTCCTATAGCTATGCCAATAGCTACTCTATCCTTAATCCTAAAAGTTCTGCAAAGAGTAGGTGCTATAACTGCGCCAAAGATTCCTGCTACAATGATGGCACCAACCGTTATCCCAGGTACTCCCCCTAGTGCAGATGATATCTCCACACCTATAGGCGTAGTTACAGATTTCGGCACTAGAGAAGCAGTTAATATTTCTGTAATATCAAATGCTTTCGCCAGCAAAACCACACTGACGATAGCAGTAATACAGCCAACAGTGACACCTATTAGGATAGGCAAAAAGTGTGCCTTCAATAATGCTCTTTGTTTATATAAGGGTACAGCTAGAATCACCGTTGCTGGCCCTAAGAAAAAGAGAATCAAATCTCCCCCCCTATTGTAATAAGCAGTGTCTATATTAAATATCATCAAAAAAATAACTACCCCTGTAATACTAATTAGTAATGGATTTAAAAAGGACAACTTGCTTTTTTTATAAATATATAGCCCTAGTTCAAAAAATAATATGGACAATACAATTCCAAAGTAGGGTGTGTTTAAAAACTCCATCACGCTGACCATCTCCTAATTAGAAATTGTACTGTAAGCCCCGTTACCACCATTACAATCACTGTAGATATAAGGATCACCCCTATGATGGGAATCCATTGTTCTTTGATAATATCTAAATGGCTTAACAAGCCTACACCCGCCGGCACAAAGAAGAAAGCAAGATGATCCAATAAAAATTTGGCTATTTCGTCAATCATTTCCAGCTTTATTATACCTGTCGTTAGTAAAATTAATAATAGCATCATTCCTAAAACATTTCCAGGTATAGGTATGTTGAATGCTTTATTTATTAATTCTCCAGCAAAGCAAATACCGATAACAATAGCCAACTGTCTTAATAGTGTCAAGTTTATCTCCTCCGTTTTATTAATATGTATTTTCCTTGTGTAACTTTAGCTTATTTCATTTTAACAATAAGCCTATTAATAATCAATCATCTAAAACTCTAAAAACTTCCTAAAAATATAAAGCATATTCATTTTATAATAGGTGAAAAATAGAATAGAAGGGAGTGATAAATATGCCTTGGAAACATGGTAAAATTACTTTAGCTGATGGTACTATCTATCCTGCAGAATTTTTAGTAGAAAATGGTAAGGAAATCTGGAATGTTAAAATACACAAAGGAAACAATGTAGTAGAAGAAATCGATGCTGATTATTTTGCTAGTAAACTAAATAAAGAACCTGATGATGTATATCCATTTTCTTATGAATTAGATCAGTAATTAAAAAAACAGGATGGAAGATAAGTTGAAAATCTATCTTCTATCCTTCTTCATTTATTATTTAGTAGCCTTCCTCTTGTCTCTGATAATTTACTTGATTTTTTTTCAAATATGCCTCCTCTACCTCCTGCCATGTAAAGCCCAGCTTTCCTCCTAGGGATAGGAAGCCTTCAAATAAGTCAACATAAGCTTCCTCTGATAGGCTTTGGTGAAAATTACTACATTTTCTAAAAACATCTTGAAACTGTTGAATCAAATCCCGGGGATTTTCCTTTATATAAAATTTTGCTTCATGAAAATCTTCATCTAAACCTATACTAAGTAAAAAATGTAAACAGTCCACGTATTCTTCTAATATAACATCCTTTGGAGAAGCCATTTTTTTGCTCCAGAATTTGAAACATCTTGTTTCATTGGCTAATTCTCCCAGCTCTACCTCTAATGCCAAAATTTTAGCAGGTATTAAGTCTTTATTATGTAGGTTGTGATTATTACATATTGTTTCATCTAGCTGTTTTTGAATATGAAACAGCTGTTGTATTTCCATGTCAATCTCCCCTTTGTTAGGTTATGGTTAAAGTACTTTTTCATTATTGTAGCATAAGCCTTTTAAAAAAACCATTGTATTTTTATTAATGATACTAATAACCTATTTTAATATCTTTTATGCCCGCTAGTATTTCTTTCTATTGACTTTAATCATTATGTGCTATAATAATTATGTACTATCTAGTATAAATATACTTTTGGAGGTGTATTCTATGAATACTAAAGATAAAGCTCTTTGGAGTGGTCGCTTTGCCAGTTCTCCAGCTGAAATCATGCAAAAATATAGTCAATCCCTAGATGTTGATTGGCATTTTTATAAAGAAGATTTGGAGGGTAGTAAAGCCCATGGTAGGATGCTTCATCATATCGGGATTTTGTCTAAGGAAGAACTAGATAAAATTATAAATGCTTTATCAGAAATTGAAGAAGAAGTTGAAAAAGGTTTATTGCAGCCAAAGATTTCTCTAGAGGATGTCCACATGAATCTAGAGGCAAGGTTAATTGAAAAGCTAGGTCCTCTAGGTGCAAAAATTCATACTGGACGCTCTAGAAATGATCAGGTTGCCACAGATTATCGATTGTTCATGAAAAAAAGCATTACTGCTATTGAGACGAAGTTGCTACTTTTTTTAGAAGTATTACTGCAACGGGCTGAAAAGGATGTGGATATCATTGTTCCTGGTTTCACCCATCTTCAGCATGCTCAACCGGTGTCTTTGGGTCATCATTGGATGGCTTATTTTTGGAAATTCACTAGAGATTTAGAAAGATTTAAAACTGCCTATAAAACAACAGATGTAAATCCTCTAGGTGCTGGAGCACTTGCTGGCTCTACGCTACCTCTAGACAGAGAGTTTACTAGAAAAGAATTGAACTTTGCTGTAAATAGTGAGAATAGTTTAGATACCGTCTCGGATAGAGATTATTTGCTTGAGTTTCTATTTGCTGCTTCTACCTTTGTTTTACATACCAGTGGACTTAGTGAAGACCTTATCCTGTGGTGTACCTCAGAGTTTGATTTTATAGAACCTCCGGACGCTTTTTGTACAGGCTCTAGTATGATGCCTAACAAGAAAAATCCAGATGCTTTAGAGCTAACTAGAGGTAAAACAAGTGGTGTTCTTAGTAGTCTATATGATTTAATGATAAATATTAAAGGGTTACCCCTTACCTACAATAGAGACCTTCAAGAAGACAAACGTCCGGTTCTCCATACCATCACTACAATAAATATGATTCTGGATGTACTGACACCTCTAATAGAAGGTATTATTGTGAAAGAGCAAAACATAGAGCCTCATTTAAACAAAGGGTTTTTGTTAGCAACGGATGTAGCTGAATATCTGGTGGCAAAGGATGTACCCTTTAGAGAAACCCATGAAATCGTAGGTGGTATTGTCCAATACTGTGTAAAGCAAAACAAATCTCTAGAAGACCTTTCGATAGAAGAATGGCAAAGGTATTGTCCTGCCTTTGAAGATGATATTTACTCTATACTATCTCCTCGACTTGCAGTAGACCGTAGAAAAACCTTTGGCGGTACTGCTAGAGTTGAAGTGAAACGTCAGGTAGCCGTTGGTAAAGAAATGATTATTACCCTTAAATCTAAATAACTATATTTCTTTCTCCATAGTATATGGCTAGCTTATTTCACTAAGCTGGCCATAATTTTTTCAATCCGCTAAACTTATTTATGTCGCCATACAGACGAATACAACAAAAGATTTTTTCATTTTTTGGTTATATTTCTAAAAGTTTGGTTATAAATAGTGTAGATAAGGATTTATTTTAAAATCAAAAGGAGGAATTTGGGGTATGAAATCATTTGGTGAATTTTTACAATCAGGAGATTGGAAAGGTGAAAAACATGTTCCTGTTATTCATGCACCTGAAAAGGTGAAGGCTGGGGAAACATTTGACTTAAGAGTATCTATTGGAGATGAAATTCCTCATCCCAATACATTAGAGCATTACATAGCCTGGATAAAGGTTTTCTGTTTTCAAGAGGGAGGAAAGTTCCCTGTGGAAATAGCAGAATTTAAGTTTCCTGCCCATGGTGAAGGTGGCAATTTTACTGAGCCATCAGGTACTGCAAAGGTGAAACTAGACAAAACCGGAACTATTCATGCTGTTAGCTACTGTAACATCCACGGTGTTTGGGAAAACACTCAAGAAATCGTTGTAGAGTAGTGTGATCATAAGCGTCAAAAAAACCGTCATCAAAGGCGGTTTTTTTAATGCCCTCATCCCTAAGGTGCATCTGTCAGATTGCATTTACCTCTATAGTATTGGAGAAAACAATCTTGCAACGGATTCTTTAAATCGATGAGAAATGGGTCTTTTTTTGTAATCCTCCAATAATACTTCCTTACTGTGTTGCAGATCCTTATAATAAATACTTTTCAATTTTTTTGCCATGTCTTCATCATACATAAAAGCATTTACCTCAAAGTTCAACTGTAGACTTCTGATGTCTAAATTGGCCGTTCCTATAGAAGAAAAATTGTCATCAATAATAAATACCTTACTATGAACAAAGCCCTTTTGATACTGATATATTTTTACTCCCGCCTCTAATAATTCACTAAAATGGGATTTGGATGCCCAAAACACTGTTCTATGATCTGGTCTCCCAGGCAGCAAAATCCTGACATCTACCCCTCTGATAGCGGCAGTTTTTAATGCCATTAGGATACTTTCATCCGGAACTAAATACGGGGTTGTGATAAAAACACTCCGATTGGCTGTATTAATGGCAGAAAAATATGCCTGGTGAATAGATTCCCAATAAGAATCTGGCCCACTGGAGGTAATTTGTACCATTTTTTCACCACAGGCCCCTTGTTTTGGAAAATAAATTTCATCTTCTAACTCCTCTTTGTTGACGAAGTACCAATCCCTTAAAAAAATCACCTGTAGCATATATACCGCTTCTCCCTGCAGCTTCAAATGAGTATCTCTCCAGAATCCCATCTTCTTATTTCTTCCAAGATATTCGTCACCAATATTTACTCCTCCAACAAAGCCCTCTTTTCCGTCTACAACTAGTATCTTTCTATGATTTCTATAGTTCAATCTGCTCCCGAAAAAAGGCAGTGTTACTGGTAAAAACGCTTTAACCTCGACTCCCGCCTCTATTAAGGGTTGAAAAAAGTTTTTCCTTAATCGCCAGCAGCCTACAGCATCATAAATTACTCTTACTTCTATTCCTTCCTTTGCCTTTCTTATTAATGCCCTTTGAAACCTTCTGCCTATATCACTATCCTTTATAATAAAATACTCTAGATGTATATGATGCTTTGCCCTATCGATAGACTTCAACATTTCTCTAAAAGTTTCATAGCCATTGATTAATACAGTTGCATCATTGTTGACGGTAACAGGTGCTTCTGAGTTGCTGAGGAGCAGAGGAGCAACTTTTCCGCGCGCATCTGTAAAAGTCTTTTTTAAAAACTCTCCATAGCCTGTAAAGCTTATCTGATGATGCAGTAAATGATGAATAATCTTGTAATCTTGTTTGCTTTTCTTTATAAAGGTTTTCTTTTTTCTATGATTTTGACCAATGTATAAATACAAAAACATACCTACCACAGGTAAAAAAATCAAAGCCAAAAGCCACGCCACGGTTCTAGAGGGATTCCTATTATCCAATATGATTAATATACTTACTAAAATAGTTGTTATAGTAAATAAGGTTGCAAATACTCTTAAAATTTCCATAGAAGCTTCCTCCCTCTATCTACTAATCCTTTGCTAATTTTTTCACTTTGGTGCAGCACTAGAGCCCCTACTTAATCAAACCTCATTTTATGATGCTTACATAGAATTTTTATTGTTTCCTCCAGCAGCTTTTCTTTCTTTAGCTTTAGTAGAAATTCAGCTTTGATAAGCAGGCCCATATTGCTATTTTTATTGTTTCTTTGACTTTTTTTGTAGGCTTCCATGCTTTTTTTAAATAGCTCTGACAAAGTATAAATATGGAAAGGATCTATTTGATTATAATGTCCTAAGCCTTCTACAAGTCCAATCATAACATCCTTATAGGAAGCGTTTTCTTCAAGCCCCATAAACGAAACCCATCTAGGAATAATATCCTCTAATAGAAGCCTATTAGAAGCCTTGGATGGTGATAAACTGTAAAGCTCTGCTAATTCTCTAATGGCCTCCTCATTTATGTTCATTAGAAATTTCAGTGCTTCCTCCTCTTGAATATTTGTCTCTATATAATAATTTTTACCCTTTAATCCTTTAAATACTTTTATGGTATCAAAATAACCTAGCCTTATATTTCTTTGTGCTCTTTTTTTAGTAAAATCCATTATATTTCCTAAATCTTGATTAGGCTGTATGCAGATTACTTTTAAATCAGGATAGTCTGTTTTTTTAATGCGTCCTCTACTTAGTAGCCGCACTGCTACTATTTCTTTATAGCCTTTATGGTACAACATATCGATTGGTAGATTATTATAGAAGCTTCCATCTAAAAAATTTTTTCCATCTAGCTTTTTTGATTTAAAGATCGGTAAATAAGAAGAGGCCATAAGATAATCTGCCATCTTGGCTGAAGGTATTTCTTCTTTAAATATCTCCATTGGTTTGAAATCCGTCAAAGATACAGTAACAAATCCAAAATCCGTCTTTGATTTTCTTATTTTTTCTTCCTTGAGGGTTTGTTTGATTAGTTTCTCTAAAGGCTTTGTATCAAGTCCAAATCCCTTTACGATTTTCCTTATTTCTTCAAATATAATATGTATATTAGAGGCATTTAGCTGATTTCCTGAAAGCATTTCATAGATTCTATCATCTATATCCATCACCATATGAGGTGCTATATCATTCCATATCTTATAGGCAATCTCAAAATCCTCCTGTACCATCAAGGCCCCATTTAGAGCACCTACAGATGTCCCTGTTATCCCTTGAAATTCAAGATTCATTTCCTTAAAGGCCTGCCATGCTCCAATCTGGTAGGCCCCTTTTGCCCCACCACCCTCTAAAGTTAATCCCAGCATTTGTTTCCTCACTTCCTTATCTTAGAATAATCACTATCATTCATTATTTCCTTATTTATATTATATTCATTATTTATCTCTATTGTGTTGCTTATTAATTAAATGATACTACATATCCATTTATTACCTCAAGGAAATTGCAGCTTTTTCTTGTTTTTATCCCCAATAATCATGTATAATATTTTTGTAGTTAAAATAATATAATAAGTTTTAAAATTTTTTTGTAAGTTCTAGGATGGTCAAGATTTTATAGTTTTATCTTTTTAGGTCTAGACTTCGACTACTTTTAACTGAAATTATGTTAAGTTAGCATATTGCTAGCCTCTGTTTACACCATGGATAAGACACCTTAGTTTTACAGATGTATAGCAATGTGCTTTTTATTATTCAGTAATGTCGAAAATTGTCGAAATTGTCTTGAATCCTAAAAACTTAAAAAAGAAAGATTATTCAAAGGGGGAAATAAATATGTTCAAGAAAAAAACAGTTATTATTGTAAGTTTAATGCTTGTACTGGCATTAGTTGCTGTTGGTTGCAGTAGTAATGAAGCTTCCGTTACACCAGCAGATCCAAACAAGTTGGTTGTAGCCCAAGCCTCTGATGCTGTATCCTTAGATCCACATGCAGAGAATGATAATGCTTCTGCAAGGGTTATGAAACAAATGTATGAAACGCTTGTTGAGCAAGATGAAACTATGGAAATAGCGTCAGGCTTAGCTGTAAGCTGGGAACAAGTAGATGAAAGAACCTATGAGTTCCAGCTAAAAGAAGGTGTTAAATTCCACAATGGTGAAGAAATGACAGCTGATGACGTAGTTTTTACTTTTAAAAGAGCTGCTGTTTCTCCTAGAGTAGCTGCTATCGTAGGTGTTCTTGATGCAGATGCCATTGAAGCTGTTGATACCTATACTGTTAGAGTTGCTACAAAAGAGCCTTTTGCACCAATCTTAGCCCACTTAGCTCATCCTGCAGCTAGTATCTTAAATGAAAAGGCTGTTACAGAAGCTGGGGCTGACTATGGTCAAAAACCAGTAGGTACAGGGCCTTATATGCTTGAAAACTGGCAAAAAGATGAATTTGTTGAATTAATAAAATTTGAAGACTATCATGATGAAACAAGAATGGCTAATATTGAAACGGTTGTTTTTAGAGCCATCTCTGAAGCTGGTAACAGAACTATCGAATTAGAAACTGGTGGAATTGATATCGCTTATGATATCCCAGCTATGGATGTTAATAGAGTTGAAGAACATGCTAACTTAAACTTAATTAGAGACATGAACTTCTCTACAACTTACATTGGCTTTAATGCTGAAAAAGAGCCCTTCAATGATGTAAGAGTGCGTCAAGCCATCAACTATGCTTTAAACATGGATGCTATTGTTGGTGCTGCCTACGATGGTATCGGTACACCAGCTAAAGGGCCTTTAGGTGCCAACGTTTGGGGTGCTAACCTAGACCTTGAAGCTTATGGTCATAATGTTGAAAAAGCTAAAGAATTAATGAAGGAAGCTGGATATGAGGACGGTTTCTCAACAGAAATCTGGACCAACCAAAATCCACAAAGAATTGCTGTTATGGAAACGGTACAAAACCAATTACGTGAAATTGGTATTACAGTTGAAACTCGTGTTTTAGACTGGGGTGTTTTCTTACAGGATACAGAAGATGGTAAACACGACATGATTGTACTTGGTTGGGGTACAGTAACTGGAGACCCAGATTACGGTTTATATGTACTGTTCCACTCAGATGCTCATGGTGCAGCTGGTAACAGAACTTTCTATACCAACCCTAGAGTAGATGAGTTATTAGACTTAGGAAGAGTAACAGCTGATCCAGAAGAAAGAGCTGCTATTTATCATGAGGCACAAGAAATTATCCGTGAAGATGCTCCATGGGTGTTCACATGGAATGGTGAAGAGATTACTGGTGTAAAAAGCTATGTAAAAGGTTTCAAAAACCATCCTGCAGGTCACCACACATTATGGAATGTATCTTACGAATAAAAGCTTAGACAATTATCTTTGAAAAATCAATAATCCTACAGAATATAGTGTCATATTTCCATATGACACTATATTCATTATGACGAAATTTTAACAATAGTTATTAAATTAAGAAAAAGGAGGACCATTATGCATAAGTATATCCTTCGAAGACTTTTGATGTTAATCCCCGTTATGCTGGGAGTATCCTTCATTGTCTTCACTATGATGTATATAACACCTGGAGATCCTGCAAGAATGATGCTAGGGGAAACAGCGGCGCCGGAGGCGGTTGAGCAGCTTAGAAGCGAATTAGGACTGAACGATGGCTTCTTTACTCAATATGGAAGATTTATTTATAACCTAGTAGTACACCAAGATTTAGGTCGTTCTTATAAAACCAATGTACCGGTAATGACTGAAATCCTAGGCCGGTTCCCTACTACACTAAAGCTGGCTTCTCTAGGGGTTCTGGTGGCGGTAATTATAGGTATTCCTACGGGAATTATTTCAGCTACAAAACAGTATTCTGCATTTGATAATGTTTCTATGGTTGGAGCCCTATTAGGGGTATCGATGCCAAACTTTTGGCAAGGTATTATGCTAATCCTGTTATTCGCCGTCTATTTAGGTTGGCTTCCTGCTTCAGGATTCTCCACCCCGAAGGAAATGATTTTGCCAGCCATTACTTTAGGTACCAGTTCGGCAGCTATCATTACCCGTATGACTCGTTCCAGTATGCTGGAGGTTATAAGACAGGACTATATTAGAACTGCTAGAGCAAAGGGACAGGTGGAATCTGTTATTACGAACCGTCATGCTTTGAAAAATGCACTTATTCCTATCGTTACTGTTGTTGGACTACAGTTTGGTTATTTGCTAGGAGGAGCTGTATTAACAGAGTCTATCTTTAGTGTTCCTGGCCTTGGAAGATTGATGGTAGACGCCATTAGCTCAAAGAATTATCCTGTGGTTCAGGGTGGCGTATTGTTTATTGCTTTAACCTTTAGTGTTGTGAACCTTTTCGTAGATATATTATATGCCTTCCTTGATCCGCGAATTAAGTCTCAATACAAGTAAGGAATAGAAAGTATAGAAGGAGGTAACTTTATGGCGAATGTAAATCCAGCTATGGATGGAAAAATTCCTCAAGCTGATGTAAAAATAGCGAAAAAGAAAAGAAGCCAATGGTTTGAAGTTTGGTTAAGACTGAAAAAAAGTAAGGCTGCTATGGTTGGTTTAGCAATTATTGTTATCTTAATATTCTCTGCCATCTTTGCAGATTTTATTGCACCAGAAGGAATCGATGATCAAGATTTAGATAGAAGATTTGTATCTCCAAGTGCTGAGCATTTCATGGGCACAGACCATTTAGGTAGAGATATCTTTAGTAGAATTGTTTATGGTTCTAGAATTTCTCTACAGGTAGGGTTTATTGCCGTAGGTATTGCTGCCTTAGCCGGTGGAAGCTTAGGGGCTATTGCAGGTTATTATGGTGGAAAGCTGGATAACGGCATCATGCGGGCTATGGATATCTTATTGGCTATTCCAAGTATCCTTTTAGCCATCTCCATTGTGGCTGCCCTAGGTCCTAGTTTAGCCAATGTTATGATTGCTGTAGGTATCAGCTCAATGCCTTCCTATGCCCGTATCGTTAGAGCTTCGGTATTGACAATTAAGGACCAAGAGTTTGTTGAGGCAGCCAAGGCAATAGGGGCCAATGATTTAAGAATTATCATCAAGCACATTCTTCCTAACGCTATGGCTCCTATCATTGTACAAGCTACCCTTGGTGTAGCTGGCGCTATATTATCAGCAGCCGGATTGAGTTTTATTGGATTAGGTATTCAGCCTCCAAATCCTGAGTGGGGAAGTATGTTGGCCTCAGGAAGACATTATATCCGTGATTATTGGCATATTGCTACTTTCCCTGGGTTAACTATTATGATAACAATCTTTGGTTTAAATCTATTGGGAGACGGTTTAAGAGATGCACTGGATCCTAGATTGAAAAACTAATTGGGAAGGATGAAAATCGTGAGTAAAAAAGAAAAGTTATTGGAAATAAAGGATTTAACTATTCACTATGTTACTGATGATGGTACCGTCCGTGCCGTTGAAAATATGAGTTTAGAGATTGGTAAAGGGGAAACCTTAGGTTTAGTGGGAGAAACTGGAGCTGGAAAAACCACCACTGCCCTAGGTATTATGCAGTTGATTCCAAACCCTCCTGGGAAAATTATAAGTGGTGAAATCATCTATGAAGGGGAAAACCTAATAGGTAAATCCCCGGCGGAGCTTAGAAAAATTAGGGGAAACAATATTTCCATGATTTTTCAAGATCCTATGACCTCTCTAAACCCTGTTATGACAGTAGGAGAGCAGATTGCTGAAGTAATTAAGCTGCATCAAAAGGTAAATGCAACAGAGGCTGTTCTTAAAGCTCAAGAAATGTTAGAAACCGTTGGTATTCCTGGAGAAAGACATAAGGAATATCCCCATCAGTTCAGTGGTGGTATGCGTCAAAGAGTTGTTATTGCCATTGCTTTAGCATGTAATCCAAATCTCCTGATTGCTGATGAGCCTACTACAGCACTAGATGTAACTATTCAAGCTCAGGTATTGACTTTAATGAAAAAACTTAAGGAAGAGTTTGAAACTTCTATGATTATGATTACCCATGACTTAGGTATTGTAGCTGAGATATGCGATAAGGTTGCTATTATGTATGCAGGAAATGTTGTAGAGTATACTGACGTAGAATCTTTATTTACTAGTCCGAAGCACCCTTATACTATCGGATTGTTTAATTCTATACCAAATATCGAAGAGGATATGGAGGCCTTACAACCTATTAAAGGTCTAATGCCAGATCCCACTGATTTACCCAGTGGATGTCCTTTCCATCCTAGATGTCCAAAGGCAACAGCAGTCTGTTCTGAAAGACAGCCAGCGCCTATTGAGGTAGCTGAAGGCCACTTTGTTTCTTGTCATTTATTCGAAAAGTAAATTAGATAGGTGGTGAAAATATGGCAAAAAAATTAATTGAAGTAAAAAACCTGAAGAAATATTTTGAAACGAAAAGAGGGTTATTACACGCTGTAGATGGCGTTAACTTTTATATAAATGAAGGGGAAACCTTAGGTTTGGTTGGAGAATCCGGCTGCGGAAAATCAACAACCGGAAGGGTAGTTTTAAGACTTCTAGAGGCTACCGATGGTGAAATTTTCTTTGAAGGCAAAAATATCTTGGATTACAGCAAGCAGCAAATGCGTGAAATGAGAAGGCAAATGCAAATTGTATTCCAAGATCCCTTTGCCTCCTTGAATCCAAGGATGAGTGTTGCTCAAATTATTGCTGAACCCTTAGAAATCAATAAAGTTTATTCATCAAAAGCTGAAATGAATAAAAAGGTTAAGGAATTAATGGATACTGTTGGTTTAGCTGAGAGGTTGGTAAATGTCTATCCTCATGAGTTAGACGGTGGTAGACGTCAAAGAATTGGTATTGCAAGAGCTTTGGCATTAAACCCTAAGTTTATCGTTCAAGATGAGCCAGTATCGGCTCTAGACGTATCCATTCAGGCTCAGATTCTAAACCTAATGGATCGATTGCAAAAGGAGTTAGGCTTAACCTACTTGTTTATCTCTCATGATTTAAGTGTTGTTAAACACGTAAGTGATAGAATTGCTGTTATGTATTTAGGTAAAGTTGTAGAGCTTTCAGATTATAAATCTATGTTTAAAAGCCCTCTTCATCCTTATACACAAGCGTTATTATCAGCTATTCCCGTACCAGAGATAGGTGTCAAAAGAGAAAGGATCATTTTAGAGGGTGATGTCCCAAGTCCAATTAATCCACCAGAGGGTTGTAGATTTTATGGTAGATGTAGACATCGTCAGGATATCTGTAAACAACAGACTCCTCAGTTAAAGGACATGGGTAACGAAAGATATGTTGCATGTCATTTTGCAGGAAATTTATAATGATTTAGTTTAGTAGTAGCCAAGGGATTTATGCCCTTGGCTTTTTTATGTATGTACTTACAATCCTACTAGAAAAATCTGTTAATTATTTTTATTCTATAAAACCCTTTTTAAACATAAAAATATTACAAGCTTCACATTATTATCTTTTTATAGAAAATAGATTAATGTTTAAAGGGGGAAATCTTTATGTTGAAAAAGAAAAGCTTTATTATTTTGACATCCTTTCTAATGATTTTTACGCTGATGGTCACCGGTTGTGGTGGTGAATCCCAGGATGCCGCCACAGAATCGCAACCATTGATTGTGGCGCAACGTTCTGATGCAGTGGTACTGGATCCGCATGCAAACAATGATCAAGCTTCATCTAGAGTTATGAGACAAATCTATAGCAATTTAATTAATCAGAATGAAAGCATGGAGCTAGAGCCTGGTTTAGCTGAAAGTTGGGAGGCAATTGATGAATTAACCTTTGAATTCAACTTAAGGCAAGGCGTTAAATTCCATAACGGTGAAGAATTAACAGCCAATGATGTTGCCTTTACATTAAACAGAGCTCTTGGTTCCTCCCATGTCTCACATATTGTAGGAGCCATCAACCCAGATGGTATTGTGGTAGTTGATCCTTATACTATTAGAATAGCAACCCATGAACCTTTTGCACCATTGCTGGCTCATTTAGCTCATACAGCTACCGGTATCTTAAATGAGAAGGCTGTTACTGAGGCAGGTGAGGATTATAGCCAAAGCCCAGTAGGTACTGGCCCTTACAAGCTTTCCAACTGGCTTGTTGGAGAAACTGTTGAGTTAGTTATATTTGAAGATTATTATGATGAAGCTAACAAGGCAAAAATTGAAAAAGTAGTTTTCAAAGCTATTGCTGAGGATGGTAATAGAGCCATCGAGCTAGAAACTGGGGGTATAGATATCGCTTATGATATCATTGGCACAGATGTAGATAGAGTAGCCAATCATTCCGACTTAGCTATGGTTAGAGATATGAACCTTTCTACCACCTATGTTGGATTTAATGCTGAAAAGGAACCATTTAATGATGTTAGAGTGCGTCAGGCTATTAATTATGCTGTAGATATGGATCTTATTGTAGATGTTGTATACCTAGGTACTGGCGAACCTTCAAGGGGACCTTTAGGTGGAAATGTTTGGGCTTCCAACCAAAATTTAAAACCTTATGGTTATGATGTTGAAAAAGCTAAAGAGTTAATGAAGGAAGCAGGGTTAGAAAATGGTTTTAAAACAAAAATTTGGACCAATCAAAACCAGCAACGGATAGACATCGCTGAAATCTTACAAAATCAATTAAAAGACATCAATATCGAAGCAGAGGTAAGCATCATGGATTGGGGTGCTTATCTGGATGCTACTGCTGCTGGAGAGCATGATATGTTTATCCTTGGCTGGGTAACAGTTACGGGTGATCCAGACTACGGCTTATATCCCCTATTCCACTCAAAAACCCATGGGGATGGCGGTAATAGAACCTTCTATACCAATGAACGTGTAAATGAATTGCTGGATTTAGCAAGGGTAAATGTTGACCCTGCCATTAGGGAGGCTGCCTATATAGAGGTGCAGGAAATTGTCCGTGATGAGGCTCCTTGGATTTTTACATGGACTGGGGAAGAGCTTACTGGTATCAGAGATAATGTAAAGGGCTTTAAGAACCATCCAGCAGGACATCATAAGCTTTGGAGTGTATATTTTGAATAAAGCCTATTGATGCCATTATTAAATAACGGGTGCATATTTATGGAATATAGTGTCATATACAATGTGACACTATATTTCTTAATACTTTTTTTGAAATTGTTTTATTATTAAAGGAGGTTTATCATGCATAAATACATACTTCGTCGACTGCTTATGCTAATACCCGTCATGCTTGGTGTATCTTTTATTGTCTTTACGATGATGTATATTACTCCTGGAGACCCTGCTAGAATTATGTTAGGAGAATCGGCACCAACAGAGGAAGTAGAAAAATTTCGAGAAGAATTAGGTTTAAATGATCCTTTTTTCTTTCAATATGGTCGATTTGTAAAAAATTTAGTCATTCATCAAGATATAGGTCGTTCTTATACCTCCAAACGTCCAGTTACAATTGAAATCTTAAGTCGTTTTCCTAATACATTGAAATTAGCCACATTGGGTATTGTAGTTGCTGTGGTACTGGGAATTCCAACAGGTATCATTTCCGCCACAAAACAGTATTCAATCTTTGATAATGCTGCTATGGTTGCTGCTTTATTAGGGGTATCAATGCCAAACTTCTGGCAAGGCCTCATGTTGATTTTGTTATTTTCTGTTCATTTAGGATGGCTTCCTTCTTCTGGTTTTTCTTCCTACAAAGAAATGATTTTACCAGCTTTAACTCTAGGCACCAGTTCTGCTGCTATTATCACTCGTATGACCCGCTCCAGTATGCTGGAGGTTATACGTCAGGATTATATTAGAACTGCTAGAGCAAAGGGGCAGACGGAGTCTGTTGTTATCAATAGACATGCTCTTAAAAATGCACTTATTCCCATTGTGACTGTTATTGGTCTACAGTTTGGATATTTGTTGGGAGGAGCAGTACTTACTGAATCTATTTTTGGCATTTCTGGTGTTGGAAGATTAATGGTGGAGTCCATTAATGCAAGAAACTTTCCTGTAGTACAGGGGGGAGTTTTATTTATAGCTTTGACCTTTAGTATTGTAAATCTTATGGTTGATATATTATATTCCTTCCTTGACCCAAGAATTAAATCCCAGTATAAGTAAAGATGCTCCAAAGAATAGAAGGAGGTAATTTTATGGCTGATGTGAAGATAGTTAAAAAGAAGCGAAGCCAATGGATGGAGGTGTGGAGAAGGCTAAAGCAGAATAAGGCTGCAATGATTGGTTTATTCATTATTGGTGTTTTAGTGTTTACTGCCATTTTTGCAGATTTTATTGCCCCTGAGGGCTATGATGATCAAGATTTGTATAGAAGATTTATTCCACCTGGCAGCAAGCATATTTTGGGCACAGATCACTTAGGTAGGGATATTTTAAGTAGGATTATTTATGGATCAAGAATTTCTCTCCAGGTAGGCTTCATTGCTGTAGGTATTGCAGCTGTCATAGGAGGAACTTTAGGTGCTGTTGCTGGATACTATGGTAAAAGGTTAGATAATATGATCATGCGACTTATGGATATTTTACTGGCGATTCCCAGTATCCTATTGGCTATTTCCATCGTAGCTGCTTTAGGAGCTAATTTAGTGAATGTTATGATAGCTGTCGGTATAGCCTCTATCCCCTCCTATGCCCGTATCGTAAGAGCTTCGGTGTTAACCATTAAGGATCAAGAGTTTATAGAGGCTGCCAGGGCAATCGGTGCCGACGACTTTAGGATTATCATTAAGCATATTATCCCCAATGCTATGGCGCCAATTATTGTACAGGCAACTCTTGGAGTGGCCAGTGCTATATTATCAGCTGCAGGTTTAAGCTTCATTGGTTTAGGTATTCAACCACCAAACCCCGAGTGGGGAGCTATGCTATCAGCGGGAAGATATTACATCCGTGATCATTGGCATATTGCAACTTTCCCTGGTCTAGCCATTATGATAACTATTTTTGGTCTAAATCTCTTTGGAGATGGCCTAAGAGATGCACTAGATCCTAGATTAAAAAACTAATGGGGGTGATAGGATGACTATAAATCAAAAGTTATTGGAAATAAAAAA
Source organism: Natronincola peptidivorans (assembly GCF_900111615.1). Classification (GTDB taxonomy): domain Bacteria; phylum Bacillota; class Clostridia; order Peptostreptococcales; family Natronincolaceae; genus Natronincola_A; species Natronincola_A peptidivorans. The sequence continues at coordinate 110,241 of NZ_FOHU01000003.1, forward strand.
TTTAACTATCCATTATATTACTGATGAAGGCACTGTGCATGCGGTTGAAAATATGAGCATAGAAATCGGTAAAGGTGAAACCTTAGGTCTTGTAGGGGAAACCGGCGCTGGAAAAACGACTACAGCTTTAGGTATTATGCAGTTGGTTCCAAATCCCCCTGGAAAAATCATAGGGGGCGAGATTATCTATGAAGGTGAAAACCTATTAGGTAAATCTCCTGCTGAGCTTAGAAAAATAAGAGGAAACAATATTTCTATGATTTTTCAAGATCCTATGACCTCTCTCAACCCCGTTATGACGGTTGGAGAACAAGTCGCTGAAGTAATCAAGCTTCACCAAAAAGTTAGTGCAGCAGTGGCTATGATTAAGGCTCAAGACATGTTGGAAACTGTTGGAATTCCAGAAGAAAGACATAAGGAGTATCCCCACCAGTTCAGTGGTGGGATGCGACAAAGGGTTGTGATTGCCATTGCATTAGCATGTAACCCTAATCTATTAATTGCTGATGAGCCTACTACAGCACTGGATGTAACTATTCAGGCTCAGGTGCTGAACCTAATGAAAAGTTTGAAGGAAGAATTTCAAACCTCTATGATTATGATTACCCATGACTTGGGTATTGTAGCAGAGATATGTGATAAGGTTGCTATTATGTATGCAGGCAACGTTGTAGAATACACTGATAAAGTAGCCCTCTTTACTAATCCTAAACATCCTTATACCATTGGATTATTTAATTCTATACCCAATATTGAAGATGATGTAGAAAAACTAAAACCTATTCAGGGCTTAATGCCAGATCCTACTAACCTACCCAGTGGTTGCCCCTTTCATCCTAGATGTCCGAAAGCAATAAATGTCTGCTCAAAAAAACTACCCAAGCCTATAGAAATTGCTAAAGACCATTTTGTTTCTTGTATTCTATATAGTGATAGATGATGATAGTAAGGAGGTATTAGGTGAAAAAGAAATTGATAGAAGTAAAAAATCTAAAGAAATATTTTGAAACGAAAAAAGGATTGCTGCATGCTGTGGATGATGTTAATTTTTATATAAAGGCAGGAGAAACCTTAGGTTTGGTTGGTGAATCTGGCTGCGGAAAATCAACAACAGGGAGAGTCATCCTGCGACTTTTAGAACCCACCAATGGAGAAATTCTGTTTGAAGGTCAAAACATCTTGAGATATAATAAGCAGCAAATGCGGGAAATGAGAAAGAAGATGCAAATTGTCTTTCAGGATCCCTTTGCCTCTTTAAATCCTAGAATGAGCATTTCTCAAATTATTTCTGAGCCCCTGGAAATCAATAAGGTTTATACAACGAAAGTTGAAATGGATAAAAGAGTTAAAGAGTTAATGGATACAGTAGGCTTAGCTGAGAGACTAGTAAATACCTATCCTCATGAGCTAGATGGTGGCAGACGTCAAAGAGTTGGTATTGCCAGAGCATTGGCTTTAAACCCTGATTTTATCGTTCAGGATGAGCCAGTATCTGCTTTAGATGTCTCTATACAGGCACAAATATTGAACTTAATGGACCAGCTGCAAAAGGAGTTGAGTTTAACTTATTTATTCATCTCCCATGATTTAAGTGTTATCAAGCATGTTAGTGATAGAATCGCTGTTATGTACCTAGGCAAAATCGTGGAATTGTCAGATTATAAAACCATGTTTAAAGATCCCCTTCATCCTTATACTCAGGCTTTATTGTCTGCTATTCCTGCACCTCAAATAGGTGTACAGAAAGAAAGGATTATTCTTGAAGGCGATGTCCCAAGTCCAATTAATCCACCAGAGGGTTGTAGATTCTATGGTAGATGTAGACATCGTCAATATATCTGTAAACAACAGACTCCTGAGTTAAAGGATATGGGTAAAGAAAGATATGTTGCATGTCATTTTGTAGGAAATTTAAAATAATATTTTGGGGGTTAATCAATAAAAGGGAAGACAGTATACCGTCTTCCCTTTTATTCATTTATTGTCCAAGTGCATGAACTTCTTTATTGTGCTAACTTCTTATAGTTTTCGTATCTTTCCTTTGCATCTTCCTCTGATTTTGCAAACAGAGCTTCTGCTACCTCTGGGAAAGTCTTTAATAAGGAAGCATAACGTACTTCACTCATTAGGAAGTCTCTGAAAGGAGTCTTTGGTTCTTTAGAATCTAATACAAATGGATTCTTTCCTTCTTTCTTTAACTCTGGGTTGTATCTATATAGATGCCAGTATCCAGCCTCTACTGCCTTCTTGGATTGTTCTTGAGTTTTACCCATGCCAGCGCCAATTCCATGAGCGATACATGGTGAATAAGCGATTACTATGGAAGGTCCCTTATAAGCTTCAGCTTCCTTCATGGCCTTCATTAATTGGTTCTTATCAGCACCCATAGCTACCTGTGCTACATATACGTAACCATAACTGATGGCCATCATACCTAAGTCCTTCTTCTTGGTTCTCTTACCAGCCGCTGCAAATTTAGCGATAGCCGCTGTTGGAGATGCCTTAGAAGATTGACCACCTGTATTGGAGTATACCTCTGTATCCATTACAAGAATGTTTACATCTTCACCAGATGCGATTACATGGTCTAATCCACCATATCCGATATCATAAGCCCAACCGTCTCCACCAAAGATCCATTGAGATTGCTTGATTAGATAATCTTTCTTTTCAATGATTTCAGCGATTACAGCATTGTCTTTTTCAGCTTCGATTAATGGAAGGATTTTGTAGGTTGCAGCTTTAGAAGCTTTACCTTCATCTTTTCCATCAAGCCATTCTTGGAAGGCTGCTTTTAATTCAGCATTAATATCTAATGTTAAAGCTTCCTTCATTAAATCAGCAATTTTTTCTCTGATTTGTGTTGAAGCCAACATCATACCATAACCATACTCAGCATTGTCTTCAAATAAGGAGTTTGCCCAAGCTGGCCCTTTACCTTCTTGATTCTTACAATATGGTACAGATGGTGCACTTCCTCCGTAGATAGAAGAACATCCAGTAGCGTTGGCTACCATCATTCTATCGCCATATAATTGAGTAATTAGCTTAACATATGGTGTTTCACCACAACCAGCACAAGCTCCTGAGAACTCAAATAGTGGTTGAGCAAATTGGCTGCCTTTTAAGGTTTCGATATTTGTTAAAGTAGATTTATCTGCAATGGTAATGGAGTAATCCCAATTTCCTTTTTGTTCAACAATTTGTGGCTCAACAGGCTTCATTTCTAACGCCTTATTTTTAGAAGGACAGATATCAGCACAGTTTCCACAACCAGTACAATCTAATGGCGCTACCTGTAGACGATACTGTAATCCCTCGAATTCTTTGCCCATGGCCTTCAATGTTGCATATCCTTCTGGTGCATTTTTTACTTCCTCTTCATTTAATAAGAAAGGTCTAATTGCAGCGTGAGGACATACAAAAGAACATTGATTACATTGGATACAATTTTCTGGAATCCACTCAGGAACAGTTACAGCAATGCCACGTTTTTCGTAGGCGCTTGTTCCTAATGGGAAGGTTCCATCTTCTGCACCTGCAAAAGCACTTACAGGTAAGCTATCTCCCTCTTGCGCGTTCATAGGTCTTAATATATTTTTAATGAAGTCTGGCTCTTCTACTGCAGCTGCTACTTCTTCAGCCACACCCTTCCAGCTTTCAGGTACATCTATTTTCACAAGGGCTTCTACACCACGATCAACTGCCTGTTGGTTCATGGCAACAATCTTTTCACCTTTGCTTCCATAGGCTTTAACAATAGCTTCTTTTAGATGCTTTAATGCTACATCTACAGGAATAACTTCTGCCAGCTTAAAGAAGGCAGCTTGCATAACCATGTTAATTCTTCCACCTAAGCCGATTTCTCTAGCGATTTCTGTACCATTAAGGGTATAGAATTTAATATTATTTTCAGCAATATATTTTTTCATAGCTGCTGGCAGCTTTTCTTCTAATTCTTCTGGTGACCACATGCAATTTAGTAGGAAGGTACCACCTTTTTTCAAGCCCTTTAATAAATCGTATTGATTTACATAGGCTTGATTATGACAAGCAATAAAATCTGCTTCATCAATTAGGTAGGTAGACTTAATAGGCTGCTTACCAAAACGTAAGTGGGATATAGTAACACCACCGGATTTCTTAGAGTCATAGGAGAAATATGCCTGTGCATACATATCTGTATCGTCTCCAATGATTTTGATAGCTTCTTTGTTTGCCCCTACTGTACCGTCGGAACCTAATCCCCAGAATTTACATCTAATGGTTCCTTCTGGAGCTGTTGAAACCTTTTCTTTAATTTCTAGAGATGTATTGGTTACATCATCTACAATACCTACTGTGAAAAGATTTTTAGGTTCTGCTGCCTTAAGGTTCTCATATACAGCGATGATTTGAGAAGGTACTGTATCCTTTGAACCAAGACCATATCTTCCACCAATAATCATTGGTGCATCTTCCTTGGTGAAGAACATCGTTCTGATATCTTGATACAATGGCTCTCCAAGAGCACCTGGCTCTTTTGTTCTATCTAGAACAGCAATTCTTTTTACTGTTTTTGGTAATACATCAAAGAAATATTTTTCTGAGAAAGGCCTATATAGGTGTACTTTAATTACCCCTACCTTTTCTCCCTGTGCTAATAAGTAATCGATTGTTTCTTCAATTGTATCTGTTACAGAACCCATAGCTATGATAATATGCTCTGCATCTGGTGCTCCATAATAATTGAATGGCTTATATTCTCTGCCTGTCAGCTTAGTGATCTCCTTCATATAATCTGCTACGATGTCAGGAATTGCATCATAATACTTGTTGGCAGCTTCTTTAGCTTGGAAGAAAACATCAGGGTTTTGAGCTGTTCCTCTAAGTACAGGATGCTCAGGACTTAAAGCTCTATCTCTAAAGGCTTTGATTTCATTCTGATCTACTAGATTAGCAAATTCGTCAAATTCAATAACTTCAATTTTTTGCATTTCATGTGATGTTCTAAATCCATCAAAGAAATGTACAAATGGCATTCTGCCTTTAATAGCAGCTAAGTGAGCTACACCACCTAAGTCCATAACCTCTTGTACACTGCCAGTAGCCAGCATAGCACATCCAGTTTGTCTTGTGGCCATAACATCTGAGTGATCTCCAAAGATGGATAGGGCATGACCTGCCACTGCTCTAGCACTTACATGAAACACTCCTGGCAATAATTCTCCAGCAATTTTATACATATTAGGAATCATTAAAAGTAAACCTTGAGAAGCAGTAAATGTAGTTGTTAATGCTCCTGCAGCTAAAGAACCATGTACGGCTCCTGCAGCACCTGCCTCTGACTGCATTTCTACAACCTTTACAGTTTGTCCAAAGATGTTTTTAAGACCGTCTGCACTCCACTCATCAACATTTTCAGCCATGTTAGAGGAAGGGGTGATGGGATAGATTGCTGCTACATCTGTAAAAGCATAGGAAACATATGCAGCTGCAGCATTTCCATCCATTGTTTTCATTTTTCTAGTCATGATGATAGCCTCCTTTTTATATTGAATTTCATAGAAACTATATAATAATTATACATGTTTAGGATAATGTATCCTGTATACAAGTATATTATATATAAAAATTTTAAAAATTTATAGTAAAATTTTTTTTAAGTGTTACATTTTTTTCGTTAAAACTTTTGGCCATTTTCTCACTTTGACAGGATTAGGGTTAAGACCCTGAAAAAGGATTTTATGCTAATTGCCCACAATTCTTCATAGCAATACAGCTCTTAAAAGTTTTCCCTTTTAAAAGCTTCTTAAATTTCCATCTTGAGCGAATGAAAACCTTTTCCCCCTTCCATCCGCTTCTATTTTGAAATTCCCTACAAGTAGCCTATTCTACCCTATATGTACCGTTGAAATAAATTTATCCTGATGGATATCAAGTTACTACATTTTTACCTTACCTTAACTATATCATTAGTAACTAAGGAAGTCTATATTTTAGATGGAATTTTTCATTCCCTTTATATTGTAATTACTTAAACGTTATATCCTCTGTAAAACCCATATGTTTATAAAATTCTACCGTAAATATATGGGTTCAAAGATAATAAAAAGCCCCTTCCTTTCCTATGAAAAGACTGGGCTTAAACTATATATTCTTTCTACTATTTATATTGTATATTTAACTTTAGGCTTAACTTGTCCAGCATATCTTTTGTCATAGCAGCTAAATCATATTTGGGATTCCATCCCCATTGCTTTCTTGCTTCGGTGTCATCTAGAGAGTTAGGCCATGAATCAGCAATTTTTTGGATGTTGGTGTTTACATCATAATCCATTTCAAATGCAGGTATATGCTTTTTAATTTCTGCTGATATTTCTTCTGGATCAAAACTCATGGCAGTAATGTTAAAGGCATTTCTGTCCACTAGCTTAGATGGATCTGCCTCCATTAGTTGCACAATTGCATCTAATGCATCTGGCATATACATCATATCCATATAGGTCCCCTTTTCTAGGAAGCAGGTGTATTTTTTATTTTTAAGTGCTTCATAGTATATATGTACTGCGTAGTCTGTGGTTCCTCCCCCTGGTAAGGCTACATTGGAGATTAATCCTGGAAAACGCATTCCCCTTGTATCAACATTATATTTTTGGAAATAATAGTCACAGAGAAGCTCTCCCGCCACTTTTGTTACTCCATACATGGTGGTTGGTCTCATCAATGTATTTTGAGGTGTGTTATCTTTGGGTGTTGAAGGACCAAAAACAGCAATAGAGCTGGGAGTACATACAGCACATTGACTTTCTCTAGCTACTTCTAGAACATTATAAAGTCCATTCATATTTACGTCCCAGGCTGCTGCTGGATTGTTTTCTCCAGTAGCGGATAAAATTGCCGCTAAATGAATAATGGTGTCTATTTTGTGCTTCTTTACAGCATCCGCAACCTGCTGGGCTTTTGTAACATCTACAATTTCAAAAATGCCTGTTTCAGCAACATCGTTTTTCCCTTTACTTCTACTGCTGGCAATTACATTGTCTTCACCATAGGTTTTTCTCATACTCATTACTATTTCAGAACCTATTTGTCCCAATGCACCTGTTACTAATATTTTTTTCAATGTTTCCGCCTCCTTCATAATAAGTATCAACAAAAATAAACAATTTGCATACTCTTATTATTGTAAAAAAACTCTTTTTTAACACATACTTTTTCTGCTGTATATTGTTAATTTTTAAATAAGAGGTATAGATTATGTTTCCACATTAATTGGACATATTCCTCTTTTTTTGGTAAGATGGTTTAGAATAAAATAAAAAAGGAGCGTTTATTTAATGGATAACAAACAAGTTTTAGCTGTAGTTGGTAACCGTGAAATATCAGAAGCAGATCTTCAATTGCTTATAAGAAGCCTAGACCCTCAAAGGGCTGCTCAATTTCAATCGGAAGAAGGTAAAAAGCGATTATTAGAGGAGCTAGTAAATCAAGAGCTTTTTTATCTAGATGCAATCGACTCTCAACTAGATAAGGATGAGGCTTATCTAAAAGAATTACATAAAGTAGAAGAAAATTTCTTAAAACAATATGCCATCAGTCGTTTAGTAAAAACTGCTGCTATTGATGAGGATGAAGCTAAGAATTACTTTGAAGAAAATAAAGAACAGTTTAAAAGTCCTGCTACTGCAAAGGCTAGTCATGTTTTAGTTGATACTGAAGAAGAAGCTGAAAAAGTATTAGTAGAAGTACAAGAAGGTCTTTCCTTTGAAGAAGCTGCTAATAAGTATTCAAAGTGCCCTTCTAAAGCTCAGGGAGGAAGTTTAGGAAATTTCTCAAGAGGACAAATGGTACCTGAATTTGAAGAAGCTGTTTTCAGCATGGAAAAGGATGAAATAAGTAAGCCTGTTAAAACACAATTTGGGTATCACTTGATTAAGGTTTTTGATCATACTCCAGAGGAAATGAAATCCTTTGATGAAGTAAAAGGTCAGTTGGCACAGCAGCTATTATCCCAAAAACAACAGAATCTTTACTTGAACAAGGTACAAGAATTGAAGGATAAGTACGAAATAAAAGTAAATCTATAAATTATAATAGGCGACCTCATGGGGTCGCCTTTAGGCTGTTGAAAAATCTCTATATTCTTTTTTTCGCATAAACCAGCGCTCTTATATTATTGCCTGTGGGCTTTCAAGTAGTTATATTAATGATTTAAGTCATTAATTTTATGCCAGTTGACTTAGCTTTTGGAAAGCAACTCCTTTATAATTAAAACACTGGTGTACATTGGCAAATCAAAATTTTTTTCACCTTGAATCTAAAGACTTTTCAACTGTCTAAATGTTTATAATTTTCTATGATAAACGATGTCAGTAAGAACCTTGTCGTTGAATTTTTCATATCTGATTCCTGCTAAATGATATTGTTGTTTTAATGCAAATTCCATAGAAGCAAAATTTGGTTTTGGAGAAATAAGGGTTTCTGAAAACATATCCTTTATACCCATTCTTTTAGCGTCTTCTCTAAATCTCTTAAATAGCCTGCTTCCTATTCCTGATCCTGTTAAATTGGAACGAACAGCTATTTTCTCCAATATTACAAATTTGTTTAAAGTCTTTTTATCAAAATCAGATTTCCACATTGTGCTAAAAATCCAGTTTGGCTCCATATTTATCCATTGGTCCTTTGTGTAGGCTAGTAAAAACCCAACTACTTTTTTCCCTTTTCTAACTACATAGAAAAGCTTTGATTCTTCAATATCTTCTTTAAATTTTTCAACGTATTTTTCTTTATTCTTTGTATAATCATCCATTAGAAAGCCTTGCTTATGGTCTTTGTTATTACTTCCCACTGAAGCTGCAACTGCTATTATTCCTTCAATGTCTTCCACCGTCGCTTTGGCAACCTCCAATTCATCTTCAGTCTGTTTTGGCTTTATTGCTTGTGCATAAGCCTTATTGATATTCATGATATCCTCCCTTTATTTCGGTTTTATAGTTTTTCTTTTTCTTTCTTACTTCACTGTTGTCAGATGAAGCCTACCACACCTCCCCATAGACCTATTCGAGAATAAATATATATTTTTCCATTGATGTATTTTTGTATAAATATAAGTATTATACTTTTACCCAGTGCTTCTTGTCTTTAACAGTCTTTTTATATTATATATTCAATTCGTTAATTGTTTGCCACATTTTTTTATAATTTTTTATGAAATATTTTATATAATTAAAGAAAAATCTATTATTTGATACTTTTAAAGTTGATTTTTAATTGGTTTATGAAGTTTTTTATGCTTTTTTAACATAAAAAATCTTACCACATATCTTTGACTGTGAAATACTAAGGAAATAATGCATATTTTTAATTATTATGCTGATTTTTTTATGGAATTTATTTTAAGATTATCGAGAGAAGCGTCCTTAATAATTATTATTTATTCATCTTAGTTAAATTATTATAACACAAAATGGTAAATTTTCTAAATCCTTTGATATTGCTTTAAAGCTTTCTATCCTTGCTGACTGGTTATTTTTCTGTGTAAGCAATTAATTCATTAGTATTACTAGCAAATACTTCTATACCCTATAGGAATCGTTATAGAAGACTGACAAGCAAGAGTCTTCCAAATAATTTAAATTTTTTCCTTGACAATCATTTTTTTTGATGTTAGATTATATATTATATATTAAACAGCTGTTTAAAAAACTTTATAGTAAACTCTTATAAAGAGTGGCGGAGGGACTGGCCCAATGAAGCCCGGCAACCAGCACAGTAAAGTGTATGGTGCTAAATCCTGTAGGTATTATACCTAAGAGATGAGAGGATAGATAATCTATCTATACACTTTTAAGCTTCTCCTTTCTCTTGGAGGAGCTTTTTTATATGAACCTATCTATCCTTTGCTTCAAGAAATCTATATGTTCTATTATCCGTTATTGGCACTTAGTATATCAATGTGTATGCTAACAATTAAAAAGGAGAGATGTTGAAATGAGTAGCACAAACAAAAAACTAAGATTTGACACTTTACAGGTTCATGCAGGGCAAGAGCCGGATCCAACTACAGGCTCTAGAGCTGTACCCATTTATCAAACCAGCTCGTATGTATTTAAGGATAGCGATCATGCAGCAAATTTATTTGGTTTAAAGGAATTTGGTAATATCTATACAAGAATTATGAATCCTACCTCCGATGTTTTTGAGCAAAGAATTGCAGCCTTAGAAGGAGGCGTTGGCGCTTTAGCTGTAGCTTCTGGTCAATCTGCTATTACTTATGCCATATTAAATATTGCTGGAGCCGGTGATGAGATTGTTGCCGCCAGTACTTTATATGGGGGAACCTACAATCTTTTTGCTTCAACCTTACCAAAGCTGGGAATCAAGGTGGTTTTTGTAGATCCAGATAATGCAGAGAATTTTAGAAAGGCGATTACTGAAAAAACAAAAGCGGTTTATATTGAATCCATAGGCAATCCTGGTATCAACCTAGTGGATATTGAGGAAGTGGCTGACATTGCTCATGCTAATCATCTACCTCTTATTGTTGATAATACCTTTGGAACTCCTTATTTACTTCGCCCCATTGAATTTGGAGCAGATGTTGTTGTTCATTCTGCCACAAAGTTTATTGGCGGCCATGGTACCTCCATCGGTGGAGTAATTATTGACTCTGGCAACTTTAACTGGGCAGAAAGTGGTAATTTTACCGGATTAACAGAGCCAGATCCTACTTATAATAATATCAGCTACACTGAAGCCTTTGGTCCCCTTGCTTATATCCTTAAGGCAAGAGTACAGCTTTTAAGAGATACTGGTGCTTCCTTAAGTCCTTTTAATTCTTTCTTGTTTTTACAAGGATTGGAAACCTTATCTCTTCGTGTAGAACGCCATGTAGAGAACACAAAGAAAATTGTGGATTTCTTAAATAATCATCCTTTGGTTACTTGGGTGAACTATCCTAGTCTAGAGGGTAATAAATATTATGCATTAGCACAAAAATATTTCCCTAAAGGAGCAGGTTGTATCTTTACTTTTGGTATTAAAGGTGGGGTAGAGAATGGTAAAAGGTTTATTGACAGTTTAGAACTCTTCTCCTTATTAGCTAATGTTGCAGATGCTAAATCCCTTGTGATTCATCCAGCCAGCACCACCCATGCACAGTTATCAGAAGAAGCCCAAAAGGCCGCAGGTGTTACACCAGATATGATTAGACTATCCATAGGGATTGAGGATGTTGAAGATCTCATCGAGGATTTGGATCAAGCATTGCAAAAATCTGTGATTTAATTAAATAATGCTGAACCCAGAGGGAGCTTTTTTCCCTCTGGATTGTAATTCAATGCTTACTATCAGTTTGAAGGAGGAAAATATTCAAATGCCAGTGAAAATTCCTGATAATCTTCCAGCTACGGAAGTTTTAAACAAAGAAAATATTTTTGTTATGACCCAGAGCCGCGCCCTTACCCAAGATATTCGAGCGCTTAAAATAGGTATTTTAAACCTGATGCCAACAAAAATTACAACAGAGATTCAAATTCTACGGATGTTGGGGAACTCCCCTCTACAGGTAGATATCGTACTTTTACATCCTAAAAGTCATACATCAAAAAATACACCTGAAAAACATTTGACCACCTTTTATAAGACCTTTGATGATGTGAAACATCAAAAATTTGATGGCCTCATCATTACTGGTGCCCCCGTTGAACACTTAGCCTTTGAAGCAGTGACCTACTGGGAGGAGCTAAAGAAGATTATGGATTGGTCCCTGGAGAATGTGACCTCTACCTTCCACATATGTTGGGGAGCTCAAGCAGGATTGTATCATCATTTTGGTGTTCCAAAATACCCATTGGATTCAAAAATGTTTGGTATCTTTCCTCATACAGTCAACAAAAAAAATGTCAAGCTGCTTAGAGGCTTTGATGATCATTATTCTGCCCCTCATTCAAGACATACAGAGGTAAGGAGACAAGATATTGAAAAAGTACCGGAGCTAGAGATTTTATCAGAATCAGAAGAAAGCGGTATTTATATTGTTGCTACAAAGGATGGTAGACAGATCTTTGTGACAGGTCATTCTGAGTATGACCCTACAACTTTAAAGGCAGAGTATGATCGAGATGTCAGTGCTGGTAAAGACATAGAAATGCCTAAAAATTATTTTGCTGGAGATGACCCAACCAAACCACCTATAGTTACTTGGCGAAGTCATGCTAATTTGCTATTTGCCAATTGGTTAAATTATTATGTCTATCAAGAAACACCTTATGATCTCAATGAAATTACAGGTAGCTTTTCTTAATATAGATATGTACCTTTTAAATACTAGTTCTTTTCCATCGTAGGGGTGGATCTGAATGCTTATCTCGTTTTCAAGAGAGTCCACAGGCCCACTCCTACGTGTATTCATTTTGAGAGGAGCATATCTATAGCATGAATGAAAAAACCATGATGCGTAAAGTAGTGGTCATATCATTATCAAAACTACATATAGTATAAGTACATATTTTTAACTAAAAATAATTTTCTGAATACTTAAATTTTTTTGAAAAATGTGTTGACAGTGTTTTTCCATTTTGTTATAATACTTATTAATAACATTTTAATTTAGCCTTAAATAATTTAAATATTTATTAAAGCAATGACGGGGAAGGGTATTTTATTCTGATAGTTAAAGAGAGTCGGCCTTGGCTGAAAGCCGATACTAGAGATAATCTACTGATCACTCCTAAGCAGTATCTTCGAAATCATAGTAGTGGATACCGATTTGCCTCGATAAAGGCTTAGGTTTCTTAGAAACAAAGAAAGCGGCATCTCATCAGATGCAAATAAGGTGGTACCGCGGGTAATATCTCGTCCTTGAAAACAGTAGTAATTTTCATGGGCGATTTTTTTCAACTATTTATTAGGATTAGGAGGTGATAAAAATGTTATCTAACAAGATCAAAGCTGTTGAAAAAAACAAAACTTCACAGTCTCCATCTATAAATTACACTAAAAACCTAAAGCTTGTTAAAAATATTGATGGTGAGAGCACTTCCTTTAGTATAGGCTATGAATTTCAGAAGGCTAACTGTAATTTAAATTACTGGGGAGCTGGCCCTATGGATAAAGACTTTATGTTCTAATGAACTCATTATATATTTTTTTATTTATTACATGCTGAATAGCACCTCTTCAGTTTTTATTTAGAGGTGCTGCGGTTCTTTTTTCTTGACGGGAAAATATATTAGAAAAGAAAAAAAAGAGAAGAAACTCTCTTCTCTAGATCATGGACTAATCATATCCATGCTTTTCTTATGCCTTTCTATTTATGGAACTATAGGTATCTTTACTATAAAGGTAGTTCCTTCATTTTCTTTGCTTTTGAAGCTTATACTTCCTTTATGAATATCTATGAAATCCTTTACTATGGTTAAACCTAGTCCTGTTCCTACAATCTTCCCTACGTTTGAAGCTCTATGGAAGCTTTCAAAAAGATTTTTCTGGTCAACCTTTGGTATGCCTATCCCTTTGTCTATAATTTTAAACATCATACTTTCGTCATCAAATTCAAGCATTATTTGAACATCTTCACCGTTGATGGAGTATTTTAATGCATTAGTCAGAAGGTTTGTGAGAATAGTAGTAAGTAGAAATTCATCTACCTTGCTAATGAAGACCTCCTTTGTACTGGTAAATATAATGTCTGCCATGTAATAATCACTTTCTTTTAGTAGGTCTATGGTTGCTTTTGTAAGCTTTACAACATCTATCGGCTGTGGGCTGAATTTTACTTTATCAGCCTCCACTCTTTCCACTAGCAATATATCTCTCAATAATTTATTTATTTGGCTGGTGGCTTTTTTTATACGCTGTGTATGTTTGAAATTTTTGCCATCCTTCCAGCTATCATCAAAGGTTTCCAATAGCTGTATCGTAGAAAGTATGACATTAAGAGGTGCTCTTAATTCATGAGACACCATGGATATCAATGTATGCTTTAAGCTCTTTTCTTTTTCCTTCATTTTTCTTTCTGTGATATCCTCTATGATTTCTATTATTAGTGTTTGATCCATTAAATGCATTTTCGTAAGCTGATGTTCATTCCATCTATCATTGGCTCTCTTTGCCTCAAAGGTTTTTTCATCTCTACAACTTTTATCTGAACAACAAGGTTTGCTATAGCCCAATGCTTTCCAGCAAAGATTTCCCTCCAAATGTGGATTTATTTTTTTTGCATAATTATTAGCAAAAACAATGGTGTGGCAATCAGGGTTAATAATAATAATATATTTCTCTAAAGCATTTAAGAAGGAAATACTATCTATCGCCTCTAGGCTTTTGAGGTTTTTTTTATTTATAGGATATAATTCCTTTGTTACTATCAACTTTACTGCCTCCCCCCATATCCAACATTTTTATAAGGCATTACTCTATATCTGGTAAAATCACATTGGCAACTCTTCTTCTGGGACTACTTAGCTGATTCTGATTTTTTCTTTTATAACTATCTTTTTCTTGCTGTTTTTTACACAGTCTAGATTTAGAGAAAGAACTCTCCATTTTGTCCCTTGTTTTTTCTGTTAAGTACTTGTCATTCATCAATAAGCACTCCTTATTTTTATTGTAAATATTTTTATTTTATAATTTCTTTTCGTACTATATCATTGATGAATTCTTCTTTATAATATAATACACCTATTTTTATCAGCTGTCTTTATATTATAGTAGAAAAATGCTTAAGTGTTGGACATCCCTTCGGTAATCTGTAGAATTATTCGGTAAACTGTTTTTTTTTAATAAATATCGATTAAAATAAGCTTTCCCCTATTCAGTATTTGTTTTTATACTGTTTTATATTATGCTGTTTAATAGTAGATGATGTCGTTTTTGTTAAAAAATAATCTATTTCTGACAAATATTTACGATGATTTTGAAAAATATAAATGTGAAGGACTGATTCTTATGGCTTTTCCCGAAAGAGCTGCAGCTCATTTAACTTATTCCTTTATTAGTCCCAGCCTACCTGATAAAAGTCAAAAAGAGCTGGAAAGAATTGAATATGGACTGGCATCCTTCTTTATCACATTGCCAAAGCTTGGTGGTTTGATTGCTTTAGCTATTGTGGTCAATCAGTTTATAGATAATTTTCTGCTTTATTATGCTGTAACTCAGGTAAGTTATTCAGTAGTAAGAAGCTATGCTTGGGGACTGCATCTCAAAACGGATTTAAGCTGTTTTGTTAGTGGCCTTATACTGTTATTTGGTATTGTTTTTATTGGTGTTTTCCATCAATTCCCCTACCCTCTCATGCTGATTATCTGGGGAATTAACTGTGGGCTTCTATATCGATATGCTCCCGCTGATACAGAAGCCCGCCCCTTAAGAAGTGACAGGCTAAGGAAAAAGCTTAGAAAAAAGCTGCTGGTGGTACTGGTTCTCCTGATGGTATTAACTTTCTTAAACAGAAATAATGCCTTCAGCACCCTTATTACTTTAGGAGTTTTGGGGGAGAGTTTGTTCACTGCCCCCTTTATGTATAAACTATTTAAATTAAAAGGAGGAACAAGCCAATGAAAAAAAATAAATTTCTTACTCAATTAGCAGGTATGGTTAGCAGCTTTGCTTTATTATTTACTCTTCTATCAACCTGTGGAGTATGGGTATTAAGAGAAGCTAGAATGCCAGAATCTATGCTTGAAGACGAAGAATAGACATAATTAACAACAAAAAATAAGAAAAGGAGTAGGCTCATTACAAGGCCTCCTCCTTTTTTGCTTCAAACCCTCTATTACTTTTGATTTCTCCTCCCTCCATGATTAGCTCCTGAGCAAATAGGTCCTCATCCACCACCATATTGTGGATCATAAAGGGATATTTTTTTATCTTTTCTGCCACCAGTCTTAAACCATGGCCACTGTCAAAACGCTGATGCTCTTCTTCATCTGTATCCTTATAGGTATTTTTTATAATAAAACCAATATAATCCTCTCGATAATCAATAGTGATCCATAGCATAGGTATGTCAGCAAGCACAGCATGTCTTATGGCATTGTCTAAAAAATTCCCTAGGATAAAACTCAAATCCATTAAAAAGTCATAATCCTCCTGCAGCTGGATCTTCTCTCCTATGATATTGACATGGACATCGATGCCCCGCGTCTCTGCTTCATTAATCTTTTCTACAAACATCCCCAGCAGCATATGATTCTTTAGCTTGATTAAGACGGATAAGGAGTCATTGGACAAATGCTTGGTGGTCTTCACCACCGACTCATAATACTCCGTCAACTCATCCCAATCCCTATCCTCTGCATAAATAAAACCAGAGAAGCCCGTCAAATAATTTTTCCAGCCATGCTTCAGCTCTCTATAGCCGTTCAATAAATTTTCTATCACTACTAGATACTCCTGCTGATTTTTATAGAGAATCTTTTGATAATAAAAATCATTTTCTAAAAAAGTGTAGTTAAGGGAAAATCCAATATAAGCAACAATCAAAATAATATGTACTATAGAAATAAATAGCTTCATCTCGCCTACATGATAGAGAAAGGTGTATAAATTGATAAATAGCATAGAAAAAACTGTTACCATATATAAGACAATATTTGTGCTTTTAATCTGTATTTCTTTGCCATAGGCTTTGTATAACAATGCATATTTAATAATATATAACAGTAGTGTACTAATACCAAAAAATACAAAGTTTGAAGCAAAGAATAGCCTAGTATCATTTTGTATTTCTATTACAGTTACTCCCAAGGTAAACTTCATGATAAAAATAGTAACCACGTTTCCTAATAAGGTTATAACCGCGAAAAAAAATATTAAAAAAATATTTCTAAAAAAACGTATGTTTAATAAGAATCTATTGATCATACCATAGGTTAAAAGTACAATAACGGTTTTCAAATAATATAGATATTCCATATGATTGTTACTTATCACTATAATGCTTGAAATCAAAATCAAGACCAAAAAGTATAGCCTTACATATCTACCTCTAGGTATATTTACAAATAACCTTACAACATTAACATAAATCCAAGCCTCTATGGCAATAGCTATAACGCTTCGCAGATTATCAATATTGATCATAGCTGTCCCCCATTATCTTTCTTTCTATTTTTTCCTGAACTTCCTTACTTCTAGACATAAATAATCTTGTTCCATTTTTTAACATTATTTCTCCTTGCTTTTTATCGATTGCCTCTATGAAATGATAATTCACTAGGTTGGATTTATAGCACTGTATAAAGGTATCTGGATAGATGGTATTGAGATAATCCAGCATATCATTTAACCTGCTTTTATGGATGATTTTTTCTCCCTGAAGGGTATGGACCACCAGATAGCCCTCTTTATGATAGGTTTCTATGTAGGTAATGGTTTTTACTTTTTTATAGTGCACTCTACCATAGGCCTCTAGCTTTATAAGGTGACTCTCTTTATCTTGGAGATGTGATCTATGGAATTCTTGGATCTTTTTCAATAATCTTTTTATATGCCAATCAAAGGTCTGTCGATCCAAAGGCTTTGTTAGGTAAGCAAAAGGCTCTATATTTCTGTTTAAGCTTTCTACTGCCCATTCTGCATAAGCAGTGATAAATATAATCCTTGTGTTTATGTTTAGATTTTTTATTTTTTCTGCTAACGCTACACCATTAATACTTTTGTTTAAATTAATGTCTAGCAAACAAATCTTTGTTGCATCATTATCTTCAAATACAGCCAGCACCTCATCTGGTTGAGATGTAGCTAATAACAGTTGTATATTTTCATCATCAATGTATGGGTTTAGCCAATCACAAAGAGTTCTTCTAGTTTTGGGATTATCTTCACATACAATAAAATCAATTTTCATAAATTTTCTGCCCCTCATTTCTAATACTTATCTTTATCTTGTTTTGCTGAAAGTAATTTTGGGTTTTCCTCTGTAAAGAAAAAGTAAAGGTATATTGATCTGTAATTTTGTTAAAATTCTGCTATATAATAATCTGTATCTAATGTGTTGATAAATAATATCTTATTTCGCAGTAATTCTCCACGACCTATCAGTAATTTTACTACTTCACTCACCTGAATAGAAGCTACCAAGGCAGGAGTAAAGGAAGGGTTTCCCAGCTCCTTTTCTACTCCCTTCATATCTTTTTTTGTATAAATTTTTTGTAGAGTGTTATCTCCAGGAAATATAGTTGTTATCTGTCCATACCACCCTGCAATAGCCCCGTGTACCATAGGTATCTTTAATTTTTCACAGGCTTCCTGTAAAACAAACCTGCTTTCAATATTATCTAGAGCATCAACCACAATATCGTGCCCGGTTAAAATTTCTTCACTATTTTCTGATGTCAATCTAGAGGTAATTGCATTTACGTGGATAAGTGAGTTTACAATAGCCATCCTTTCTTTTGCCGTTGTGGCTTTGCTTTTTCCTAAAACCTCCTCATTGGCAAATAACTGTCGGTTTAGATTGGAGGCTTCAAATTCATCTCCATCAACAGCTGTAATAAATCCAATTCCTAACCTCCCCAGCATCTCAATAACATACCCTCCAAGACCTCCACAACCAATCACACATACCTTATATTCCTTTAATTTTTCATTTTCCTCCAGAGACAGCATTTGCATATTTCTCTCATATCTTTTCAATGCTACTCTTCTCCCCCCATAAAATTTTTTCTAAAATATCCCTATCCCTCTAAAATTTACATTATTTAATGAGTCTATTATACTATAAATAATTATCCTATTTCTATTTTTATAAAGGATATCCTTCATTATTTTGAAATATCTTACTACTTTCAAAGATTTGGTAAAAATTCCATATATATTAAAAGCGCCTAGTTTTACTAGACGCTGAGGTTATTATAGAGTTGTCATCCTGCAAAAACATCTTATTTAAAGGCTCTATATTGAGAAACTGGAAGAATTCTTGCAATATATACCTTATCTATTCGAACATTTCCATATTTTCTTCCATGGGCACCAGTGACATTAAAATATTCCTTATGATAGCTGATCCCATTTGTTGAATCCTGACTGGACCAGTATTCAAAACCTATAATACGATTTTCTTCCTTTATCCAGCCAAGAAAAACAGCAGTATGTCCTGTATTGTTTTCTCTGCTTATGTCAATAAAATCTCCTGGTTTTGCATCCTCCAATCTTTTAATCTGCTGTCCTATACCATACTTTTCTACAGCGATAGCAATGTTGCTTTGAGTTTTGGGACCTAATGCAGCATACCAGGTTAGAACAAAATCATATAATTCATCCCATGTCATACCATTAAAATCATCCACAGAAATCCCTAATTGTTGATTCCTTTCTTGCATTGCTTTAAAAAAGACTTCAAAGGTAATGCCAGAGCAATGACTTGCTCTGCTGCCACTGGGATGAGCCTTTAATAGCACTTGGTTTTTGTAATGCAGCGTTGCAGTAACACCATTATAATTGTCATAATCCTTGTTCAGTAAATAGGGGTAGCTTCTTTCCCTGTAGTTATATGTTTTTATAACTTCTAATACATAATCATTAAGATAGCCTCTCAAGCTATTGTCTGGTTGTACTATTGGTTTCTCATTGATTTGATTTTTCTCCTTCTCCTCACTTTCTACTGAAGGTTTCTCTATTTCCTCTAAAATAGTTTCTTTTGCATCATTTTTTTCTTGATCCTCTATTATTTCTCTTTTTATTGTTTCAAGGATAGAGGGCTGTAGTACGTAGTGGGCCTGGTTAACAGGTAAGAAATATGTATCATCCTTCATGCTTAACTCCATGGCTGCTGTAGTTTTTATGATATGTGTAGTCACTAAAATACTGCTAAGTATAAGGATGGTGATTTTTATATAAACTCTTTTTCTTCTATCCTGCATTCTCTAATCTTCCTCTCATTGATGGAAACCCTTATTTTGATTCACTATAAGCACTATTATAGTAAATATTAAAATCCTTTGATAGAAGAAATATTTGCTAATACACCTATGAAGGTTTTCAAAATAAAAGAGCCTCCTTTGAAATTTTTCAAAAGGATGCTCTTTTATTAGGTTTAGATTTTAAAGGAGCTTTTCAAGGACACAATTCTATTAAATACTAGTTGTTCTTTTGTTGTATACTTAGGATCTACATTAAAATAGCCATGTCTAAATAATTGGAACTTATCCTGTGGCTCTGCATCCTTCATATCTGGCTCCACAAAACCCTGTAATATCTGCAGGGAGTTTGGGTTGATTTGATCTAAAAAGCTTTCGCCTTCTTCCTGTTTCTCATCTAAGATCAACGGTTCAAATAGTCTAAAGGTTGCAGGTAATGCCTGTGTTGCATCTACCCAGTGGAGAGTGCCTTTTACCTTTCTGCCGGTAAAGCCCGTGCCACTTTTTGTTTCAGGGTCATAGGTACAGCGCAGTTCAATTATATCACCATGATCATCTTTAATCACTTCATTACACTTAATAAAATATGCATGCTTTAATCTTACTTCATTTCCTGGAAACAATCTAAAATACTTTTTCGGTGGATTTTCCATGAAATCCTCCTGCTCTATGTATATTTCTTTAGAGAAAGGAATTTGACGGGTGCCCATTTTTTCATCATCAGGATTGTTTTCTGCTTCCAGCATCTCTATCTGGTTTTCTGGATAGTTGGTTATCACTACCTTAAGGGGATTTAATACAGCCATAGTTCTAGGGGCTTTTGCATTCAAATCCTCTCGAATAAAATGCTCCAGCATTTGTTCATCTACAACACTATGACTTTTAGCAACACCGATTTCTCTACAGAAGTTTCTGATGGCCTCAGGTGTATAGCCTCTTCTCCTTAAACCAGCAATGGTGGGGATTCGAGGGTCGTCCCATCCATCTACAATCTTTTCATCCACCAGCTGCTTTAGCTTTCTTTTACTCATTACGGTATTGGTTAGATTTAATCTAGCAAACTCGATTTGTTTCGGTTGACTTTCTGTTTCACACTCTTGAATCACCCAGTCATATAATGGTCTGTGGTCTTCAAACTCCATGGTGCAAATAGAATGAGTCACACCTTCTATGGCATCCTCTAAAGGGTGGGCATAATCATACATAGGATAAATGCACCATTTGTCCCCTGTATTGTGATGACTGGCATGAACAATTCTATAGAGCACAGGGTCCCTCATATTTAGATTTGGCGAGGTCATATCAATTCTGGCTCTGAGTACCTTTTCACCATCTTTAAACTTGCCTTCCCTCATGGCTTGAAATAATTGTAGGTTCTCTTCTACACTTCTATTTCTATAAGGACTTTCTTTCCCTGGCTCCTTTAATGTTCCACGGTATTCCTTTATCTCTTCTGCCGACAAATCGCATACAAACGCTTTTCCCTTTTTAATCAACCGTATGGCAAAATTGTACATTTCTTCAAAATAGTCGGAAGCAAAATAAAGATTATCCCATTCAAAGCCTAACCATTGAACATCTTCTTTTATAGACTTAACATATTCTGTATCCTCTTTTGTAGGGTTTGTATCATCAAATCGTAGATTGGTTTTTCCATTGAACTGCTCCGCCAGTTCAAAGTTCAATACGATGGACTTCGCATGCCCTATATGTAAATATCCATTTGGCTCCGGTGGAAAACGGGTAATGATTTCTTTATGCTTTCCTTCAGCTAAATCTTGAATAACAATGTTTTTAATAAAATTTGAAGTAGTAGTCTTGTTTTCCATTCTCTTCTCCTTTCCTATTCTGTTTTGTTATGTATTATCCACTATATTGAAATAAATATATCATAAAATCCATTTTTTTTCTATGTGTTGATGGTAAATTTCTTTAGGATACTACTGTAAAGGTATTTTATCAAAAGAAATAAGCAAAATATAGGTAGTGTTTTAGTTATTCATTGAGGAGGTTAAATAATGAAGGACAATAATTACGAAGAAGTTTTAGGTGTAATGCCCCAATCTTTTTGGCTTGCTTCTACAGAAAACTATAATTTTCCTGCCCTCAGGGAGGATATTCATGTAGATGTAGCCCTAGTAGGAGGCGGCATGGTGGGTATTACAACTGCTCTATTGCTTAAGAAAGAGGGCTTAAAGGTTGCTGTTTTAGAATCTGATGCAATTTTACAAGGTACTACAGGCCACACCACCGCTAAAATCACCTCTCAGCATGGTCTTATCTATGACAAAATCAAAGGGCAAATGGGGGAGGAAAAAGCAAAACAATATGCCGAGGCAAATGAATCAGCCATACAGATGATATCGGAGCTAATTGAAGAAAATGATATTGATTGTGATTTTTCTTGGCAGCCAGCTTATGTCTATACCCAATCAGATGCCTATGTCCAAAAAATTATTGATGAAACGAAAACTGCTTCTGCTCTTGGAATAATGGCTAGTTATTTAGAAGATATTCCCCTACCTTTTTCCGTTAAAGCCGCTATGCGTTTTGATGGACAGGCTCAATTTCATCCTAGAAAATACCTGCTTTCTCTAGCTAAAAAAATACATGGCGATGGCTGTGCTATTTTTGAAAAGACAAAGGCTGTGGATATACAGGAGGGAGCTGCTCCAACAGTTATTACTGCTGGTGGCAATAAAGTAACTTCATCCTATGTTATTATAGCATCTCATTATCCTTTCTATGATAAACCTGGATTATATTTTTCTAGGATTTACCCTAAAAGATCCTATGTTTTAGGCATCATCATTAAAGAAAAGTTTCCTCTTGGTATGTATATCAATGCAGAGGAGCCCGCTCGCTCCCTTCGTTGCCAAAGCTTTGAAAATAGAGAACTTATCCTGGTAGGTGGTGAGCATCACAAAACAGCGCATGGTAAGAGTACCACTACCCATTACAAAAACCTAATGGATTTTGCTCATGAGACCTTCCAGGTAGAGAGGATTTTCTATCGGTGGTCGACTCAGGATGGTCATACCCCTGATGGGGTTCCTTATATTGGCCAGCTAGCCCCTGCCACACCAAACATTTTTGTAGCCACAGCCTTTCATAAATGGGGCATGACCAATAGTACTGCCTCCGCTATGATACTTAAGGATTTGATTGTCAAGGGAGAGAATCCATGGGCACCTGTGTATCAGCCTTCCAGGATTACCCCCTCCATTACGGCAGCAGCCAGCTTTGTGAAAGAGAATGTAGATGTAGCTATTAACTTTGTTTCAGGTAAGCTGATGTCTTCTACTCCCGAGATAGAAAAAAAGATTCAACCTAATGAGGGGAAAGTAATGGAGGTTGATGGGAAAAGGATTGGTGCATATCGAGATAAAAACGGTAAACTCCATCTAGTAGACACCACCTGTACTCATATGTATTGTGAGCTGCAATGGAATGATGCAGAAACCACCTGGGACTGTCCCTGCCATGGTTCTAGATTTTCCCCTGAGGGAGACGTGATTGAAGGGCCTGCTTTAGAACCATTAACGAAACTTAACTAATTTAGCAAAACCCTTGTGATGATTCAGTTCATTCACTGAAACTACCTCAAGGGTTTTCCTTCTCAGCCTTGAGGCCCCCTAGCATCATGATTTTATTGATTTTATTGATTTTATTATAATTATCCTTGGTTTTTTGTAAAGATTGGAATATTTCTAAATTTTTCATTGCTTTTTCTAAAGAAAACATGTTAAAATAAGGATTATTCATTAGGGACAAATACATAAAAATCCGAGGAAGGTAGTGGAATACCTATGGTAGACCGTTATTGGAGGAGCCTCTGGAGAGACTCAAAGGAGCACCGAAGGGGAAAGCCTGTTTTCAGGTGAAACTCTCAGGTAAAAGGACAGGGGATTTACTATATAGAGCTAAAGCTATGATTTTATCTATTTTTGTATAGAAAATAGCATAGCGTTTTCTTATATTGTAAAACCTTCATTTCCAGAGACTAGATTCTATTATTTAGTCTTTTTGCTTTTTTGAGAAATATGTCCTTATAATCATTTTAGTAAAGGAGATGTATGGGATGAAAGCATTTATTAGTGTAATAGGAGATGACAAGATTGGCATTATCCATGGTGTTACTACTGTTTTAAAAAAACATAGTGTTAATGTTTTAGATATTAATCAGACCTTGCTTCAAGAGTACTTTGCCATGGTTATGCTGGTAGACCTAGAAAAAATGTCTATTGATTTTAAACAATTGAAGGAGGAGCTTGCCACTGCTGGTGAGGAAATCGGGGTTTCCATTAAAATTCAGCATGAGGATTTGTTCAGTACAATGCATAGCATTTAATAGTTAGGAGATGAGTAGAATGATTAACTTCCAAAATATCATGGAAACCATTAAAATGATTGAAAAGGAAAAGTTGGATATTCGTACCATTACTATGGGAATATCACTTTTAGATTGCTGTGATGCTTCTGGAAAAGCAGCCCGAAGAAAAATTTATGATAAAATTACCAAACAGGCAGAAAAATTAGTCCGGGTAGGAGAAGAAATTGAGACAGAGTATGGGATACCTATTATTAATAAGAGAATCTCTGTTACTCCTATGGCATTAATAGCTCAGGCCAGTGAAGATACAAGCTATGTGGCCTTTGCTAAAACATTAGATGAAGCTGCTTCAGCAGTGGGAGTGAATTTTATCGGTGGATTCTCTGCTTTAGTTCAGAAGGGATATTCCAAAGGAGACAGAATTCTTCTTGACTCTATACCGGAGGCATTAGCATTGACGGAGAAGGTCTGTTCCTCCATCAATGTAGGCTGTACAAAGTCCGGTATTAATATGGATGCAGTCCAAGACATGGGGAGAATTATAAAAAATACTGCTTTCCTTACTAAGGAGAGAGATAGCATTGGCTGTGCGAAGCTAGTGGTATTTGCCAATGCAGTAGAGGATAATCCCTTTATGGCTGGTGCCTTCCACGGGGTGGGAGAGGCAGAGAGTATTATCAATGTAGGCATAAGTGGTCCTGGTGTAGTGAAGTGTGCCCTTGAAAATGTTAAAGGAGAAAGCTTTGATGTGATGGCAGAAACCATTAAGAAAACTGCCTTTAAAATCACCAGGGCTGGACAGCTGGTGGCCCATGAAGCCTCTGCCCGCTTGGGTGTACCCTTTGGTATTGTTGATTTATCCCTTGCTCCCACACCGGCTATAGGTGACAGTGTGGCAAGGATTCTGGAGGAAATGGGTTTGGAAAGCTGCGGCTGTCATGGCACAACAGCTGCTTTAGCTCTATTAAATGACGCTGTGAAAAAGGGGGGTATTATGGCTTCCTCCCATGTAGGAGGTCTCAGTGGTGCTTTTATTCCTGTCAGTGAGGATGAAGGAATGATTGCAGCAGTTAAAGCTGGCTCCTTAAATCTCGAAAAGCTTGAGGCTATGACCTGTGTTTGCTCTGTAGGACTTGATATGGTGGCGGTTCCTGGAGATACTCCTGCTTCCACCATAGCCGCCATCATAGCAGATGAAGCTGCTATAGGTGTAATCAATAATAAAACAACTGGTGTTAGGATCATACCTGTTCATGGTAAAACCTTAGGGGATGAAGCAGAGTTCGGCGGCTTATTAGGTACAGCGCCTATCATGGCAGTCAGTAAGTTTTCCAGTGAGGACTTTATAAAAAGAGGTGGTAGAATTCCTGCCCCTGTTCATAGTTTTAAAAATTAATAAAGAAGCACACATTAAAAAGCTGAGAGGTTGCTATAGAATCCCTCAGCTTTTTCCGTTTCCTTGATTTTATTGTAATATAATCTTATCCCCTTCTAGCTGAAGCTTGATAGTGTCCCCTTCAGTAAATTTGTTTTGCAGATAATCCTCTGCAATTTCGTCCTCTATATATTTCTGAATGGTTCTTCTGAGGGGTCTTGCTCCATATTTTTCATCGTATCCTTTTTCAAGAATAAATTCCTTTACCTCTTGGCTAACCTCCAAATCCATTCCCTTTTCCCTGACCTCCTCCTGTACCTCCTGCAGCATAATATCAATAATTTTGTACAGTTCTTCCTTGGTCAGCTGTTGGAATACTATAATTTCGTCGATTCTATTTAAAAATTCAGGTCTGAAGGTTTCTTGTAAAACCTCCTTCATCCGGACTTCCATAGCTTCATATCTATCCTTACCAAATCCGATGCCACTTGACTTTAAGTGGGTACCAGCATTGGAGGTCATAATAATCACTGTGTTTTCGAAGTAAACAGTTCTTCCCTGATTATCGGTAAGTCTTCCATCCTCCAGAATTTGTAGAAGTAGATTAAAAACATCGGGATGGGCTTTTTCCATCTCATCTAATAAAATAACAGAGTATGGTTTTCTTCTAACCTTTTCTGTGAGCTGGCCTCCCTGATCATAGCCTACATATCCTGGAGGTGCACCTATCAACTTTGAAACTGTGTGTTTTTCCATGTATTCTGACATATCTACTCTGATCATCGCTTCTTCGCTCCCGAAAAGCTCTGTAGTCAAAACCCTTACTAACTCCGTCTTCCCTACCCCAGTTGGTCCTACAAAGATAAAGGAGGCCGGCTTTTTCTTTTTCTTAAAGCCTGAACGGTTTCGTCGAATAGTTCTTGAGAGACTTTTTACAGCTTCATTTTGTCCTATGATTCTATGATGTAAATTCTCTTCTAGGTTTAAAAGCTTATTAGCTTCTTTTTCTGTAATCTTTTGTACAGGGATTTTGGTCCATGCCTCTATAACAGCAGCGATATCCTCCTCTTGGATTTCTACGTCACTGCATTTTTCTTGCATCTCCTTTATTTTATCGGTAAGGACACATTCTTTTACCTTGTATTCAGCAGCCTTTTCAAAATCATTGGCTTCAGCAGAGCTTTCTCTCATTTGTTGAACAAAGATGAGTTTTTCTCTTAAGTCTTCTAATTCAATCAACCCTTGATTTTTTAAGTTGGCTCTAGAGCCAGCTTCATCAATGACATCAATGGCTTTATCCGGTAAATATCTGTCGGTAATATATCTTTCTGACAGCTTTGCTGCTGCAGCTATCACCGTGTCAGATATTTTCACCTTGTGGTATTCTTCATAATATCCTTTAATACCCTTCAATATTTCTATTGTCTCTTCTATGGTTGGTTCATCTACTAAAACTGGTTGAAATCTTCTTTCTAAAGCTGCATCCTTCTCAATATGCTTTCTGTATTCTTCTAGGGTAGTGGCGCCAATAATTTGTATTTCTCCTTTAGCTAAAGCTGGTTTCAAAATATTTGCAGCATTCATAACACCGCCATGTACCTCTCCTGCTCCCATAATGTTGTGAACCTCATCAATCACCAGTATGATATCTCCATAATCCTGTGCCTCTTTGATAATGGCCTTCATTCGCCCTTCAAACTGTCCTCTGAATTGAGTTCCTGCTACAATAGCAGTTAAATCCAATAGATAAACCTCTGTTTTGAAAAGCTTAGCAGGCACCTGTTTTTCTGCTATCCTTACTGCTAGTCCTTCAGCAATAGCAGTTTTTCCTACCCCTGGCTCACCTATCAGCATCGGATTATTCTTTGTTCGTCTATTTAAGATTTGTACCACTCTGTCTATTTCTTTATTTCTTCCAATGATTTTATCCACTTGGTTATCTAGGGCTTTTTCTGTGAGGTTTGTTCCATAGGTATCTAAATGCTTTTTCTTTTTCTTAGATTTTTTCTTTTTGCTATTTGTATCTTCTTTTAGATCACTGGTATGCTTCTCATCTTCTTGAAAGAGTTTTTTTTGCTCCTGCTCCTTAAAAGACGCATCCTTTTTATTAAATAAATTCATTAAGGCTTCTTGCTCCTCTAAGCCATCGAAATTTATCTCTTCATCCACAAGCTGATCACTATCATTCATTTCTTCTGATAGATTTTCAATTTCTTCTTCAGTCATGCCGGTTTGCTGCATAAGCTGATCAATCACAGGTAAACCCATTTTTTTAGCACAGGGTATACAAATACCCTTCATCTCCGACTTGCCGTTTTCAAACTTTGTTGCAAATACCACAGCTATATTTTTATTGCACATAGAACATTTCTTCATATGACTCAACTCCATATTTTTATATAATAGATTAACGCATTTATAAATATTTTTTCTGTTTTTGGCATTACTATCTTATTATAACATTTTTTTGATTATTAATAATCTACACAGAATGATAAAAGTGGAAATTTT
This sequence comes from Natronincola peptidivorans, assembly GCF_900111615.1. Classification (GTDB taxonomy): domain Bacteria; phylum Bacillota; class Clostridia; order Peptostreptococcales; family Natronincolaceae; genus Natronincola_A; species Natronincola_A peptidivorans. The sequence continues at coordinate 138,307 of NZ_FOHU01000003.1, forward strand.
TTCTGTCCCATAAAGATTTTTATTAGTATTATTTATGATAGTAGTAATATGCTATAATTATATATATACTACATAGAAGTCAAGAACAATCAAAAATATTAAAAATGGAGGGATTTCATGAGTAAAAATGTGAATATTGATTGGAGTAAACTAGGTTTTAGCTACATGAAGACGGATTTTCGCTACATCTCCAAATGGAAAGATGGCCAATGGGATGACGGAAAATTAGTGGAGGATAACCAGATAAGTATAAGTGAAGCTTCCACCGCCCTTCATTATGGACAACAGTGCTTTGAAGGATTAAAGGCTTATCGTACAAAGGATGGTTCTATACAGCTTTTTAGACCAGATCAAAATGCTAAGCGTATGAATGATAGCTGTAAACGTATTATGATGCCTGGCATACCTGAGGAAAAATTTATTGATGCCTGTATACAGGTTGTTAAAGCTAATGAAGCTTATGTGCCACCCTATGGCACAGGTGCAACTCTATATCTAAGACCTTTTATGATAGGTATTGGCGATAATATTGGTGTAAAGCCTGCACCAGAATATCTTTTTTGTGTCTTCTGTTTACCGGTAGGTCCTTACTTCAAAGGTGGTATGACCCCTGTGAACTTTATTATTTCTGAATATGATAGAGCGGCACCCTATGGTACTGGAGCAGCTAAGGTTGGTGGAAACTACGCTGGTAGTTTATACCCTCATGCATTAGCTGTTGAAAAAGGTTTTGCAGACTGCATCTACCTAGATCCATTGACCCATACTAAGATTGAAGAGGTTGGAGCCGCCAATTTCTTTGGCATTACAAAGGATGATACATTTGTAACCCCAGTATCCCCTTCCATCCTTCCAAGTATAACGAAGTATTCTTTAATGTATCTAGCAAAAGAGTATCTAGGTATGAAGGTGGAAGAAAGAGATGTCTTGGTAGATAGATTAGATGAGTTTAAAGAAGCAGGTGCATGTGGAACCGCTGCTGTTATTACCCCTATTGGTGGTATCCAACACAAGGACAACTTCCATGTATTTTATAGCGAAACAGAGGTTGGTCCTGTTACTAAAAAACTTTATAATACCCTTTATGGCATCCAATTTGGTGATGTAGAAGAGCCAGAAGGATGGATTGTAAAGGTTAAATAAATTTAATAATTTTTAAAAGCTTGCCAATATGGCAGGCTTTTGTATTTTTTGAAGTATTTTGCTAGAAAAAAAGCTTATATATTTATGAGAAATTTACGAATACTATACTTAAATCTATATTGCAAATATTTAATTAACGGAGGTTGCATATGAGAAAAAAGATTGCTCTTTTATTGTTTTTTTGTTTCTTTTTAGCTTCTTGTAGAGGTCCCATGACAGGTACTGAAACTAACCAATCCGCCCTCTCTGGAATGGCAGATATAGAGTATTGTAGGATTACTGCTGATGAGGTAGAGGTTAAAGACGGATTGGGCTATGATTTTGACACCTTGGCTGTCCTCAATAAGGATGCCATCATCAAGGTGTTAAGACAGGTAGATGATAGATTTGTAGTTCAGCTGGACAACAATCAAATAGGTAGTATTGATGTTAATGATGCCACCCCTATCGTGAGAGATGGTACTAATGACTCCTCACAACCCATAGACCCCGGTAGACAGCCTCAAACCGCAGAGGGATTACCACAGCCACAGGCTGGAGATCAACCTCCTGTTCCAGAAGTTAGGGAGCGGACTCCTGAGCCTCAGCCAGAGGATCAGCCTCCTGTACCTGAGAGAGAAGCTCCTGTTCCAGAAGCTGCCGAAGAAAGACAACAGCCAGAGACCATCGCTGAAACGCCTAGAACCACAGGTGTAGAAGGCCTAACTGCTGTTGAGGAACAAATGATCAATCTAGTAAATGAAGAAAGACAAAGAAATAACCTGCCAACGCTGGAAGTAGATTTAGAGTTAACAAGAGTTGCTAGAATAAAATCTCAGGATATGGCGGATCATAATTATTTTAGTCATTATTCTCCAACCTATGGAAGTCCTTTTGAAATGTTGGATAACTTTGGCATAAACTATCTTCACGCCGGTGAAAATCTTGCTGGAAATCCTTCTGTAGAGGATGCTCATGTCGCACTGATGAACTCCAGTGGTCATAGAAAAAATATTCTTAGTCCAGATTTTACTCATATAGGCATTGGAGTAAAGCCTAGTAATCGATATGGTCAGCTTTTTACACAGATGTTTATTAGTAAACCTAGATAAATCATAAGAACAAACAAGCACCTTCCAAGTTATAGCTTGCTCACTGGAAAGTGCTTGTTTTACTTTTCTTCCTCTACTAGGTTACGTGCCATTAATACACCCATTACGGATGCCATCATTAGTCCTCTAGTCCATCCACTAGAGTCTCCTAGGCAATATAATCCTTTGATATTGGTTTTCAGCTTTTCATCTAGATTGATTCTATTACTATAAAACTTAATTTCAGGACCATACAACAATGTTTCTCTACTGGCAAAGCCCGGTACAACAATGTCCATTGATTTAATAAAGTTTAAGATGTTGATTAAGGGTCTATAGGGAATGGCGGAGCCTAAATCTCCAGCAACAGCATCAGGCAAAGTAGGACTGACATTTGATTGCTGAAGCTCATGCTGCCAAGTTCTTTTTCCATCTAAGATATCGCCATATCGTTGCACCAGTATTTTTCCATTGCCCAGCATGTTTACTAGCTCTCCTACTTTTTTACCATATTCTATTGGTTGATTAAAGGGTTGACTAAAGTTATGAGAGCTCAATATAGCTAGATTGGTATTATGAGACTTTTTATCCTTATAGGAATGTCCATTAACAATAGCTAAATCATTATCATAGTTCTCCTGACTAACAAAACCTCCAGGATTTTGACAAAAGGTTCTTACTTTATTTTTGTAAGGGGTGGGATATCCTATCAGCTTTGATTCGTACAGAACATTGTTAACTTTTTCCATAATTTCATTTCTAACCTCTACTCGTACACCTATATCTACTGTTCCAGCTCCATGATCGATACCATGTTTTAAACACATTTCTTGAAGCCAGTCAGCACCCTTTCTACCTGTGGCAATAATTACCGTTTCTGCTTCTAATACCTTTTCTTCTTTTTTTGTTTTCGCATCGGCTAATACCACTGCCTTGGCCATGCCTTCTTCTACAACAATATCCTTTACTATTGTATCAAATGTAATATCTACTCCCGAATCTAAAAGGCTATTTTGTATTTTAAGGTAAATTTCTTGAGCTTTCTCTGTTCCTAAGTGTCTTATGGGACAATCTACCAGCTTTAGACCTGCTTCTATTGCCTTCCTTCTTATTTCTTTAATCTCATCATTGTTTTCTAATCCTTCTATTTTTTCATCTGCGCCATATTCAAGATAGATTTTATCTGTATAATCTATATATTCCTGGGCATTGTTGCTGCCTATTAAGGCAGGTAAATCTCCACCTACTTCATAGCTTAAGGATAGCTTTCCATCAGAAAAAGCACCGGCACCCGAAAACCCAGTAGTAATATGACAGTAAGGCTTGCAATAAACACAACTTCTTGTTTGCTCCTTAGGACAATGTCTTTTATCTATACGCTTTCCCTTTTCAATAATTAAGATTTTCTTATCAGTTTTTTGTTTTACCAGCTCTAAGGCAGTAAAGATTCCTGATGGTCCTGCTCCTACGATTACTACATCATATTTCAATGCCATTCACTCCTCTTAATAATCTGCTAATTGCGCATCTTTATTTTTATTTAAGGTTGTATTGTTCGCATTATATCGAATATTTAATTTTATTCTCATGAATATTGTACAAGTTTTTTTGGTTTTTGCCTAGTGTTTTTGTGTTAAATCGTTGTTTTCTTTTTAAATTTCTTTATATAGTTTGTTCTAAATGAAGAAAATAATTTCACCTAAATAATTGCAACTAATAAGGAGACTTAATTCAACAGGAGTTTTCCCATTTTTTGAATTAAGTCTCCTTTTTCTATCCCTTTTCTCCTCTTCGATCCATGCCTTTCTTTATTAAGTCACTTCTTTCCTTTGCCTTATAGTTCTATTTCTTTATTGTCTACCAGATGTTTTTCTATAGATATAGTTCTTTATTTCTTCTGCTGTCGAAAGGGTTAATGCTTCTTCTGCTACTTCTTTCATCTCTTTATACGATAATTCTCCAAGAAGCCTTCTAGCAGGTAGGATGGAGCTAGCACTCATAGAAAATTCATCTAAGCCTAGCCCTAAAAGAATGGGGATAATTGTGAGATCTCCTGCCATTTCTCCACACATCCCTACCCATTTTCCAGCCTCATGAGCATGATCAATTATCATTTTAATTTTTCTTAGGATTGCGGGATGAAAGGGATTATACAAGCTGCTAATTTTTTCGTTCATACGATCTACTGCTATTGTATATTGTATAAGATCATTGGTGCCAATGCTAAAAAAATCTACTTCCTTTATCAGTAAATCTCCTATGATAGCTGCAGCAGGTATTTCCATCATAATACCTACTGGAATTGTTGTTTTGTAGGCTATACCTTCGCTATCTAGTTCTTTCTTTACCTTATCTAAAATTTCTTTTGCTCCCCTTACCTCCTCTACGGAAGATATCATAGGATACATAATTTTTAGGTTTCCATAGACACTTGCTCTAAGCAATGCTCTTAATTGTATCTTAAATATTTCTGGCTGGTCTAAGCATATTCTAATGGCACGATATCCAAGGAATGGGTTCATTTCCTTTGGCAGGTTTAGATAGGGTAGTTCTTTATCGCCTCCGATATCAAGGGTGCGTATAATCACTGGCTTGGTTTGCATTTTTTCTAGAACTTCCCTATAGGCTTGAAATTGTTCCTCTTCTGAAGGCAAGGAATTTCTATCCATATATAGAAACTCTGTTCGATATAAACCTATTCCTTCAGCACCTTTTTTCAATACTTCCTGTACATCCTTAGGGGTTCCAATATTTGCAGCTAGTTCTATCCTTCTACCGTCTTCTGTGATAGTGGGCTTCTCTTTAAGAATAAGGAGTTCTCTTCTACTGGCCTTAAAGTTACTTTGTTTCTTTTGAAAGGTCTCTGACTTTTTCACGTCAGGATTAATATATCCTATTCCTGCTTCTCCATCAAAAACAATGATATCGCCATTTTTTACTTCTTTAGTGATGTTATTTAACCCAACAATGGCTGGCACCTCCAGCGACTTTGCCATTATAGCTGTATGACTCGTTTTACCTCCAATATCAGTAATAAATCCTAGCACCTTCTCCTTGTTCATCATAGCTGTATCAGAAGGAGTTAGGTCATGAGCAACTAAAATTACTTCTTCCGAGAGGGTTGCTAGGTTAATACTTTCTATTCCTAACAGATTCTTTAATAGTCTAGTGCCTACATCCCTTATGTCTGCTGCCCTTTCTCTCATGTATTCATCCTCCATGCCTTCAAAAATAGCAATAAAGGTTTTTATCACTTCATTAACTGCATAATCAGCACTTATTTTTTCTTGTTCAATTTTATTATTTACTTCTTCCACCAATCCTGGGTCATCTAAAACCATTATGTGGGCTTCAAATATAGCAGCTTTATCGAGACCTAGTTTTTCCTCTGTTTCAATCTTAATTTCTTCTAGTTGAAGCTTCGTACTTTCAATCGCATTTTGAAACCTTTCTTGTTCTTTTTCAGCATTCTCAATCTTTCTTTTTTCTATATTAAGTACTTCTTTTTTATAAACTAAAGCTTTTCCGATAGCTATTCCTGGGGAAGCGCCTATCCCTCGAAACATAATATTACCTCCTATGCATCTAAACTATTCTCTAGCATGTTTACCAAAGCACTAAAGGCTTCCTCTTCATCATCCCCACTTACCGTTAAATGGATTTCCTCACCTTTTTTAGCTCCCATGCTCATAATATTCATTATGCTTTTGCAGTTGTATTTACTACCTTCTTTTAGCAAAATAATTTCTGATTGATATTTTTGTGCTTCCTTCACAACTAGACTAGCAGGTCTAGCATGAATTCCAGTTTCATTTTGAATAATAATCTTCTTTTCTAACATTTTATCTCTACCTTTCTATTTTACTACCTTCATACTCCACTCTTCCTGTTGTCCATTTGATTTTTCTATTGATTTAATTTCTTCCATATTCGTAATAACCATAGGAGTAATGGTAGATTTTAAACCAATTGCATGTTTGGTATCCATGATTTGTAAAACTTCTCCTTCTACAGGGGAGACTACCCTCCCTTCTAACGGTTGAAAAGCGACTCCATCTCCAACAATTTTTTCACAAAACACAGGGTCTGGCACATCTGTAATATCTATCATTTCTCCTTTAATCGGATACTTTATCATTAACAAATTGTCCTTGTTCTTTTTAAATAATCCCAGCATTTAGTCACCTCCTAATTGGTTACAGCCTTCTACAAAAGCCATTTTTATTTTAATGTTATCATCAAATACAATAATATCTGCATCTTTTCCTATAGCTATACTACCCTTTTGCCTTTCCATACCAATTACTCTTGCAGGATTTAGAGAAACCAATTTTATTACCTGGTGTAGAGGTGATTTAGTAGCCAGCATAAAATTCTTAACTGATTGATTTAAGGTTAGAGCACTTCCAGCCAAACTACCATCTGTCAGCTGCGCTTTTCCTTCTTTTACTTGAACCTGCTGACCTCCCAGTTCATAAGCTCCATCCTTCATACACCCAGCTCGCATAGCATCAGTTACTAATATCAATTTCTCCTCACCTTTTATCTTTAACAACAGCTTGAAGACTTCTGGATGGACATGTATTTTATCTGCAATAAGCTCACAGGTGATATCACTATTAAAGGCTGCTCCCACAACCCCTGGATTTCTATGGTGAAGAGGCGTCATAGCATTAAAAAGATGGGTACAATGAGACATTCCAGCTTCTATAGCCTCCATGGCTTCTTCATAGGTGGCAGCAGTATGTCCAATAGCCAATGTTGCATTAGATCCCTGTTGCACAGATGCTATAAAGTCTCTACTTCCTTGAATCTCTGGTGCAATGGTAATTATTTTAATAATATCTATATAATCTTTAATGTAGTCATATTCGGGTGTTATGATATAATCTGCTCTCTGAGCTCCTCTAAACCTACTATTAATAAAAGGGCCTTCCATATGGGCCCCCAGCACCTTAGCTCCTTGCCATTCCATGGACAGTGCTTTTTTTACTGTATCTAAGGCAGCATAGATAGAAGGCATATCCATCGTCATGGTGGTTGGTAGAAACCCCGTAGTTCCGTAGGATACAATGGTGCTACTGATGGCTTTTAAAGCTTCTATTGTTCCATCCATCGTATCGCTGCCACCAGAACCATGAATGTGAATATCAATAAAGCCTGGGGAAATATATCTACCTTCTGTATCAATAATCTCTTCTATATTCCTCTCCTTAAAATCCTTTTTGCACACAATCCCTCTAATTTTCTCATCAAATATTAGCACCTTATCTTCATATATACCATCCTCTAGTAGAATTTTTCCATTGATTAATGCCTTCATTTTTATCATCCTTTATCTCTAAACTGTATTGCTTCATAGCTATCTTCTATATCTATCCTCATCAGTTGTTATCATCCCTTGTTTGCTTTCACACTTTGAAATCTTCTACAATCTCTCTAGTAGCTTGTATATATTTAGATACTTCGTTGAAATTGTTTCTGGCTATACCTACAAATAGAATATCTACGATTGATAATTGTGCAATTCTAGAGGCAATAGCTCCTGTACGCAGGTTTTTTTCTACACTGGCGGTAAACAAATTAATATCCGCTAAGTCACTTATAGGATTTTTCCCGTATTTGGTAATGGAGATGATGGTGGCCCCCCGCTTTTTTGCTGTTTCTATAGCTTTATAGGTCTCTAGTGTTCTACCGCTATGGGATATACCTACCGCCACATCTCCTTTGCCCATATGAATAGCTGAAGCCAATTGGGTGTGGCTATCCATATACATACTGGATTTTTTATTAATACGCATTAGCTTATATTGTAAATCCAGTCCTACTAATCCAGAAGCAGCTACACCATAAATATTTATATGGTTTGCCTTTGTCATAGCATCAATAGCTTTTGCCATCTCAGTTTCATCTACAACACTCATGGTTTCTTCAATAGCCTTCATATTCTCCTTACCAATTTTATAAATAATCTCTTTTGTAGAATCATGGATACTAACAGCTTCATATATCTTATCCTGTTGTTTATGCTGCAAAGCAGCATCTTTTACTAAACCAAGCTTCATCTCTTGAAAACCTGCATATCCTAGCTTTCTAGCAAATCTTACAATGCTTGGGGGACTTGTTTTAACTAATTCTCCTAGTTCAGCAGCTGACAAAACAGATACCTGGTCTCCATGCTCTATTACATAATTAGCTATTTTTTGTTCTGTTGGTGTAAGTTCTTGGTAGACTTCTCTTATTTTTAAAATACAGCTCAAAAAGCTCTCCTCCTATTTTGATGATTTATTCATCTACTAGTAATTTAAAAGCATCTCCTGGTTTCATTTCATCAATCAATAAAGCAGCTTCAGATGCATTCTCCTGGATCCATGCGATTTGTATGTGTCCCCGATAATATTTTTCTTTCTCCTTCACTGAGATTTATTGGTTTAATGTGTTTCAGCATAAACTTTGTCATTGGCTTCCGGGATATGAAGGGAGGTAAACACAGTTTTTATGCCATAGCCTTCAGCCATTCTCATATAATTTAAGTTTTCCTCAATGCTATAATCCATTCCTGTATAGACTGAAATCCCAAGCATTTTTATTCTTGTCCCTTCTATTTTCTCTTCTAATCTGCTAAATCCTTAAGGTATATTCTAACAGTAATTCTATACTGTTAAACATTTGCTACATCTTCATCCTTAATAAATAAACGTGTGATAGCAAATCCTCCTATATAGGATATTAAAATTCCAAAGATAAAGTTTAGCATGGATCCCGTCTGCATAAGAGGAATTGCAACCACTCCAGAAGGCCCCCAAGCTGTTGCCATAACATTAGTAGCCATAACATAAGCACCGCCAAACCCTGCTCCTAATCCTGCAGTGATAAATGGTTTTCCTAGGGGAAGGGTAACACCATAGATTAAAGGCTCTCCTATTCCAAGAATCCCTGCTGGTAATGCCCCAGCAATGACTTGTTTCATTCTATCATTTTTAACTTTATTACTTATCATGTAAATGGCTATTGCAGCTCCCACTTGACCAGCACCTGCCATGGCCAACACCGGAAATAGAGATACTCCTCCAAATGCCTCCAACTGAATTGCATAGATAGGAATTAAACCATGATGTAACCCTAGCAGTACCATCGGTAGGAATAGTGCTGCTAATATATATCCCGAAATAATACTAATAATAGCATTCTCTGATCCAATGATTATACTTAAGGCACTTACTAGCCAATCAGACAATACACCTGATACTGGCATGATAATAAATACAAACAGCACGGCTACTGTAAGCAGGGTAACGATAGGGGTGATAATTAAGTCCAATACATCAGGGACTCTTTTCCTAACGGCTTTTTCTACCTTGGCCAAGATATATACACCAATAATAACGCCTATGATTCCACCTTTGCCTGTTGTTAAAATAGAGTTTAATGGCACATCAGCATCATACAACCCAAAAAGCTGAGAAATATTTACAATTTGTGCTGCAATAGACATGGCACCAATCATTCCACCAAAGGCTTCGGTAGCGCCAAATCTTTTCGCTGCATTTACACCAGTAAATATAGCAAAATAACCTAAAAAGCTAGTTCCAATAAGTGCAAAAACAAGACGTATTACATCCCACATTTGACTTCCTTCTGGTAACCCACCCTGTTGCTGCATTGTACCAATTAAATTACTAAATCCATTGAATATACCAGCAGCAATGATTGCAGGAATAAGAGGCACAAATATACCCGCGATTGTTTCTAGTCCTGTTTTTAATTTGCTTTGTTTTCGATCTTTTTTTATGGCTTCTTTATTGCTTTCCCAATCTTCCGTTACTGTGGAGGCCTGGAGAATTCCAAATTCACTTACAAGAAGATCCGCTACTTTTTTGGCTTTACCTGGCCCTACTACAACTTGCAACGTTTCTGCCTCTACTACGCCCATTACCCCTTCTACTTTTCTTAGTTCTTCAATTTTTACTTGAGTGTAATCTTTTACTTGTATTCATACCCTTGTCATACAGTTAGTAGCACTTTTGATGTTATCTTTCCCACCAACTAGTTCAACGATTTTGCTAGCTAATTCTTTATTATTAGCTATTGCAACATTAGTCATTGTACACACCCCTTTTTTCATAATAATTTATTCCCTCTTAAAATTTATCCTTTGTATTACTAAAGTATTATAATTAAAAAATTATTATCTTCGTTAGTTCTGCATTATTCTTTTACAGACTCTAATGCTTTTCTTACATACCCATGATTTTTTTCTAGTATTTCTTTTGCTTCCTCTATAAGTGGTATCTTTGATAATATCAAGAAAATCGTAAGCTTTACATCATAATCCGTTTCCTCTAAATACTTTTCTGCCTTCTCTCTAGAAACACCAGTAGCTTCTGTCACTATTCGTTTGCATCGTTCAATAAGCTTTAAGTTTGTTGCCTCTACATCTACCATCAAGTTTTCATATGCCTTCCCTAACTTGATCATAGCTCCAGTTGATAGCATGTTTAGAACCATTTTTTGTGCTGTTCCTGCCTTCATTCTAGTGGACCCAGTGATAACCTCTGGCCCTACCACTGGTGTAATAGCAATTTTAGAAATCCTGGTCATTTCACTCTTTGTATTACATGTAACAGAAATCGTTTGCCCTTCAATGCTATTAGCATATCTCATAGCCCCAATAACATAGGGCGTTCGACCACTGGCAGCTATCCCAACCAAAACATCTTCCTTATTAAAACCAATTTTCTGTAAATCCAGTTTCCCTTCTTCCTGGTTATCTTCAACTCCTTCTACTGCTTTAAATAGAGCTTCAGCGCCTCCTGCAATTAGCCCTTGTACCATTGAAGGATCTGTACCATAGGTAGGTGGACATTCAGATGCATCCAATATGCCGATTCTGCCACTGGTGCCTGCCCCAATATATATCAATCTACCTCCCCTTCTTAATTGCTTTGCTATAACGTCTACAGCCGCAGCTATATTAGAAAGCTGTTTTTCAATAGCTACTACAACTATTCTGTCCTCTTTATTGATGACTTCCATCATTTCTAATGTGGACATGCTATCAATGTTTTTGCTGTTTTCATTTCTTTCCTCTGTTGTTAATCCATTTAAATCAATATGCATTAGTACCCCCCACTCCTTGTGTTAGTTCATTTGAAGTAATATAAGTTAATTTATTTATTTTTTTAAACTTTCTGTAATTTTATTATATTCTATTTGAAATAGCATTTCAATATTCATGTTTATTTTTTGTAATATTATTTCCTTTCTTCTAGTTAAGTATATTTTTTATCCTTTCAGCTATCGTCATTTTGCCTCAAAAAAAGCATCTTCGATGCTTTCGCTGGGTGAAACAACTAAGCGATCATCACAATTTAGCAAGCTAAATTAGATGCCTGCTTATAGGAAACCCTAGGTTTCCTTCGACGGCTGCTCTGCAGCCTGAGCACCTTCCTGAATGCGGGCAGAGGATTTCATCCCCTACAACCCCTATTATATAAAAAATCCATCCAAGCATTACCTTAGATGGATTTTCTTTATAAATTAATCAGCTTCTTTTCTTATTATTCTTTTCATGGAAATCTAACGATAAATTTCGTTCCCACCCCTAGCTTGCTTTCCACTTGAATTTTACCATGATGGCTGTCTACAATCCACTTTGCAATAGCTAGGCCTAGTCCTTGACCTCCCTGTGCCTTGGTTCTAGATTTATCTGCCCGATAAAATCTCTCAAATATATGAGATAAATCCTCTTGGGCTATACCTACACCAGTATCCTCCACCTCTATAACAGCTAGGGTTTTTTTCTTCCTATGATTGATTTTAATAGTTCCTCCCTCTGGAGTAAACTTTATGCTATTATCTACTAAAATTCTTAACAGTTGCTTAATTGATTTTCTATCACCAACAACAATAGCTTCTTCATTTGCTTCTACAATAAACTGATGCTTAGCATCAATCAGCTTTGTCTCCCTCACCACTTCATCAATAAGTTCATGCATAGCAAAGGCTTCTTTCTCTAGCTTTTGAAGATTTTTATCTGTTCTTGCTAAGAAAAGCAGTTTTTCTGTTAAGTCCTTCATGTTTTCTGACTCACTTTTGATGGCTCCTATGGATTCTTCTAATACAGCCTTATCATCCTTTCCCCATCGATCCAATAGATTTGCATATCCTTGGAGGACTGATATAGGTGTCCTAAGCTCATGAGATGCATCTGAGACAAATTGATTTTGTTGTTGATAAGATGCTTCAATTCTATCCAGCATTGCATTAAAGGTTTCTGCTAAGTCCTTTAATTCATCTTGAGAATCTCCCACATCTAGTCTTGTACTTAATTCATGAATAGAAATATGCTTAACTGTTTTGGTCATTCTTTGAATAGGCATAAGCATTTTTCTTGAGGCTTTACTTCCTAAAATAAGGAGGATAATGACAGCGATACTATTTACAACAGCTAATGTTGAAAATAAAATCATCATATACATCTCTTCTGTGTTTAACAGCTTTATGATTTCTATAGATAAAATTTGGTCATCTACTGTAACTGTTTCCTTCAGCCTCAAAGGGGGCAATATTGAGGTGTCCTCCTCTAGATCTCTACTGTCACCAGTAGAAAATATCTCTATATTTCTATTATCCACAAATCGGATGATTAGCTCTTCCTCTTCAGCTATTTCTACCAATTGATTTTCATAGAAATATGGATCTCTTGCTACTACAGTCTTTACCATCTCTAGATTTTTCCTGATTCCCTGTTGTGCTTGGTGTCTAAGAAAATACCCAGACATCCCTAAAATGCTAGCACTAATCAATAAAAGCAACATGGTGAAAATCAATGCATACACTACTGTTATTTTGAAGGTAATAGAAAAGCGAAATAATTTTTTTATCCTGGTAAATATATAGGACATCCCTTGAAAAATTATTTTGATTAAATAGAAAATATAGTAAAATATCTTTCCTAGTATCTTAAAAAAATTATGTAATTTACTCATTTCTTAAGAGATATCCCACCCCTCTAATGGTATGGATAAGCTTTGTTTTGTATTTTTCATCAATCTTACTTCTTAAGTAGCGAATATACACATCCACCACATTGGTATCTCCTAGGTAATCATATCCCCATACCTTTTCTAGTATTTTTTCTCTAGAAAGGACAATATTCTCATTTTCCATTAGGTATAATAGTAAATCAAATTCTCTTTTTGTCAATTCTATAACATCTTGGTTGTAGGTTACAAGATGCTGTTTCTCGGCTAGCTTTAGCTTCCCTATCTTAAGAACATCTACAGGCTGTGACCCTTCCTTATTTCTTTTCAATACAGTACGTATTCGTGCCAATAATTCTTCAATGGCAAAGGGTTTTGTAATATAATCGTCCGCTCCCAAGTCTAGTCCCATTACTTTATCCATTGTTTCATCCTTGGCGGTTAGCATAATGATGGGTACCTCTGTCGTCTGGCGAATCCGTCGACAAACCTCCATACCATTTAGCCCTGGCAGCATCACATCCAATAGTATCAAATCCGCCTTTTCACGAAGGGCTGTTTCTAATCCTTCTCTGCCATCATGGGCTTGTATTACTTGGTATCCTTCGTGCTGTAATTCCAGCTCTAAAAAACGAGCAATCTTTATTTCATCCTCAATGATTAGTATTTTAAACATTTCTTCCTCTCTCCCCTTTAAAGGAATAATCAATCAATATTATCTTTATTATATAATATATTGGCTATCTAGGATATAGTAAGAAAACACATCCCATTCAAGGAAAAAAACCAGAAAAATCTTCAGAATTATGGCATTAAAAAACCCAGCATACCTAGCGTATAAAAAGAAATACGTATAGGGACTGGGTTTTGTAAAGAACCAAAAGGTATAAATCCTTACAAATCTTCCTTGGGATCTTTCTCAGTTCCATCCATTATGGAGTTTACACTGGAGGATACTTTATCAAATACTTTATTCACCTTCATATCTTCTCCATTTTTCTTTTCTATTCTAATTTTATGTCTTGTGATAAGAGCTAAAGGAATACCTGCTAAAGGAATAACTGGAGCCACAATACTGCCAATCACTGTTACAGTAAGGGATAAATTAACAATATTCCGCTCTTCCTTTTTAATGATAAGTCTGGTCTCATTTCCTTTTTCAATGATATCTTTAATAAAGCTGGTAGCATTGTTGACAAAGGTTTCTGACTCCTTCTTTTTATCCGGTTTGGTTTTGTTGTCTTTTTCAAGTAAAATTAATGCCTCTACCAAATCATTATCACTTTTTTCTAAAGCTGTTTTTGCCTCTTCATAGCTGACATTTGCCCTGTTTCTTAATAAATCAATCTTCTCTAAATCAATACCCATTTTTACCCCTCCATTTTTCTTTTATAATGCTATTATAGGCTATCTAAATTAGAGAGGTTTTAGAGTAACATTAGAATTAGATTAGAATTATGAATATATTTCCTAAAGATTTATTTCTTTTCTTCACAATAGGATTGAACCAAGTCTATAAAGTCTTTTCCATAGTTCTCATATTTTTTAGCTCCTACTCCATTGACGGCAAGGAAAGATTCTTTCTCCTGTGGTAAGTAAGCGGCTATTTCTTTTAAAGTTTTGTCATGAAAAATCATAAACGGGGGTATGCTTTTTTCCTGTGCTATCCTGTATCTCAGCTCCTTTAGTTGGTTAAATAAGCCTTCATCAAATTCATCCTCTATCACCTTTTTCTTTTGTACTTTTGACTGTGAAGCTGTTGTTTCCATTAGCTCTTTCTTGTGATAAACCTTCACCTCTCCCTGTAGCACGCCTCTGCATTCAGCAGTTAGCTTTAATACAGGAAATTTGTCTGTAGTAATATGAATATAGCCTCTAGATGCCAAAGTCATAATGATCTCTCTTATAGCCTTTTCACTATAATTTTTCATTATGCTATAGGTAGATACTCTATCTAAGCCCCATTCCATTACTTTTTTATTTTTTGAGCCTCTTAAAACCTGTATCACTACATTAATGCCATACCTTTGATGGATTCGGTAGATACAGGATAATACCTTCTGTGCCTCAACGGTAATATCTATCATCTCTGACTTATCTAAACAATTGCTGCAACTATCACAATGATCCTTAGCTATTTCTTCTCCAAAGTAAGCCAATATCTTGTTTCTAAGACAATCATTGGTGTGACAGAAGTCAATTAGGTACTGCAGGTTTTTATATTGTAGTGCCTGTCTTTCAGGGTTACTATGCTCATTTTCCATGATGAGTTTTTGTTTTACTACATCTGATGGCGAGTACATGAGTATGCAATGGCTCTTTTCTCCATCCCTTCCTCCTCTACCTGCCTCTTGATAATAAGCCTCCATGTTTTTTGGCATATTATAATGAATAACGAATCTTACATCTGGTTTGTCTATTCCCATGCCAAATGCGTTGGTAGCAACAATTATCTGGGTTTTGTTAAACATAAAATCCTCTTGATTTCTTTGACGTAGATCTGCCTCCATACCACCATGGTATCCCCTGACTGAAAATCCTTTTTCTTGTAATTTTGTTACCAATCCCTCAACTGTTTTTCTAGTAGCACAATAAATGATCCCTGATTCCCTTTGAAAGTTGTTGTTTAAATAATTCATTAGGAAATTAAGTTTATTTCCTTCTTTAACTACACGATAAAGCAAATTAGGTCGATCAAATCCTGTAGTTATTTCTAGGGGCTGCTTCAGTCCTAATAACCTTTTAATTTCTATAATTATCTCCTTTGTGGCGGTGGCTGTAAATGCCGCCACCACAGGTCTATTTTGTAATCCATTAATAAATTTTGGAATCTCAAGGTAACTGGGCCTAAAGTCATGTCCCCACTGACTGATACAATGTGCTTCATCAATGCCAACCAACGATACCTTCAGCTCTCTAATGATATCCTTAAAACCACCAGTATTTAGTCGTTCTGGCGCTGCAAATATTATCTTATATCGCTTGGCTTTTATTTCTCTGATTCTTTCCATCAGCTCATCCTGTTGAAGGGTACTATTGATACAGGTGGCTTCTATTCCCATCTCATTCAATCCATCCACCTGATCCTTCATCAGAGATATTAACGGTGAAATAACGATAGTCACACCATCAAGTAATACAGCTGGCAGTTGATAGCAAAGAGATTTCCCGCCTCCTGTAGGCATAATCCCTAAGACATCACCTCCTGCAAGTATTCTTTGTATCAGTTCTTCCTGCCCTTTTTTAAAGGTGTCATAACCAAAAAAATTTTTTAGCTCATTATATATATCCATAGCTTCTCCTTTTAATATAATACTTAATTTGTCGCTAAAATTATGTTGGAGATGTGGTACTTAAACTTCCATTAACCAAGTATATAAGCAAAGATTATGGTTTTTATTTTTGTGTGAATCCCTTAGTTTCTTCATCAGGGGTAGGTGATTTAATAATGCCCCTCTAGGAAATCTCTTGTTTATTACAAACCCAATATATCATAACAGAAAAAGCGAGTCAAAAGGAAACATTCCCTATGACTCACTAAGCATCTATCTCTATTTGATTTTCCTTTAAAATCTTGATGAAGGTATCTACTACTTCAATGTCTAGCTGCCTTCCTTTTACTGCTTCAAGCTCCTCTAAAGCCTCTTCTTTTGTTAATGATATCTTCCTGTAGGGCCTTGTACTGGTCATGGCATCGTATGCATCGGCTACTGCCAAAATCTTGGCTGGCAAGCTGATTTCTTCTCCCTTTAACCCTCTAGGATAACCTTTACCATCAACCCTCTCATGGTGCTGATAGATTATCTCCCTACTTTCTTTCAAAAATTCTACATCCGATAATATATTATAAGCAATCTGAGGATGTTTTTGTACAGTCTCTAGTGCTTCAGCTGATATGAAGCCTTCCTTGTTTAAAATTTCTAGAGGAATACCTATTTTCCCTATATCATGAAGAAGACTGGCAAACTCCAGATTATTGATTTCTTCTTGATTCAATCCCATGACCTTTCCAATGGCCAAAGAAATATTTCTCACTCTCTCGCAATGGCCACGGGTATAGCTGTCCTTTGCCTCTATGGAGTTAGCCAATGCTTTTACCGTGGAGAGATAATTATTTCTTATTTCATTTAATAGATAGCTTAATTCTTCATTAAGGGCTTCTGTTTCCTCCGAAAATGCCAGTATCTCATCATTTTGCCCCATAATTTCCTTGTTTTTATCTATTAATTTTTTAACATTTAAGTCTCTTTCCTTTAGTAGTCCCTCTATTTCCACCAGCATTTCATTAAATTTATTCCCTAATACCTTAAACTCATCCCTTGATTGTATATCTGCCCGAACACCCATTTCCCCTTTGGATATTTTATGAATAACCTTCATGATTTCTCCTACAGGCCTTGTTACAATCAGAGAAAGTATGTACCCTATGATAAAAGCAATAGCGATACTTATAAGAGCTATCATCACCACTTGATTTTTTATAGGAGTAATCATCTCTATTATATCTACCGTTGTTATCCCCACTAGCTTCCAATTGGTTTGAGGTATTGTCAAATAGGTTATAATCTTGTTTTTCCCTTCAGTGGATGTGAACATTTTTGTTCCAGAATCCCCCATTAAGATTTCTTGAAACCAGTCTTCATTTTTTGCTGTATCCATCAAAAGATCATCATCCGGGTGGGCATAAATATCCCCTTCATTACTAATTAGCATTAAATAGCCTTCATCTCCAAAAACTAGATTCTTTGTTATTTCTGAAAATTTATCAAGCTTTATGTCTATACCAATAACACCTACCAAGTCATCCTGTTTTAAAACCGCTTTCGCTACCGTAACAACAATTAAACTAGATTCTCCAGCATCCACATATGGATCTGTCCAAATAACTCTATCAGGGTTTTCTGTTGCTTGTATATACCATTCTCTTTCCCTCGGATCGTATGACTCCGTTATAGATGGATCTATGGGACTTATGAGAAAAGAGCCATCTTCTTGAACACCAAAATACATCCAGCCTATATCAGGGTTAGCCTCAACAATTCCCTTCCACTTATTAGCTATCCCATGCAAACCCTCCGGCATCTTATTTACCGTCTTTGGGTCTCCTGGGTTCTTTTTATAGCTGACAATATATTGATTATCTGCCCAATGATTTACCGTATACTCCATGCCTTCCATAAAGTTTTGGAAAAAATAATTATAGATATTATCTAGGGTAGTAAAGTTTTTATGTTTGATATCCTCTATTAATATTTCTTTAGATTTTTTATATGCAAAAAATCCTAATGAGGATACAGAGGTTAGTATTACTACTAGCATAGCAATTGTTATTTTATTTTTAATGGATATTTTCATGAAGACCCCTCTTTTGGTATCCCTTTACATTTTCATATAATTATATCATTATTCAATAAATTAATTGAAGTGTTAATTAAATTTACACATATATCATTCTTCGACACAGTTCGATTTGTTCCTTCTTTTGTATGGAAAAAATTTCTGCATCCTATCATTAATTTTCTTCTAACTTTTTTAAATCTTTCAATACAAAAATATATTTTTCCTCCTAAAGTTTCCTGAAATTATTATGAAAAACTTCTTTCAAACAATAGCTATGTCGTATATAATCTATAATGTATGTTGTTTTTAAAAATATAAAAATATGACTACTAGATAGATCAAATATTTTAAGTATTTCTAAGAGCTTAAGGGTCATAAAAATATAGTTATATGCTATTGATTTTAAGGATTTTGCCAACAAGGAAAGGAGTATACGATGAGTATCTTAACAGTAAAAAATTTAAGCCATGGATTTGGAGATCGTGCTATCTTCAATAATGTGTCTTTTCGACTATTGAAGGGAGAACATATTGGTCTTATAGGAGCAAATGGTGAAGGTAAATCTTCCTTCATGAATATGATTACAGGCAAATTGGAGCCGGATGAAGGAGAAATCCAATGGGCTAAAAGAGTACGGGTTGGCTATCTAGATCAGCATACTATACTGGAAAAAGGCATGACCATGCGAGATGCATTAAAGGGTGCCTTCCAATATCTTTTTGATTTAGAAACAGAAATGACTCAGATATGTGATAAAATGGCTGATGCCTCTCCTGAAGGACTAGAACAGCTACTAGAGGATATGGGTACCATCCAAGACATTTTAGATAATAACGACTTTTATGTTATAGATGCTAAGGTGGAGGAGATAGCTCGAGGCCTAGGCTTGGAGGAAATCGGATTAGAAAAAGATGTTCATGACCTTAGTGGTGGTCAACGTACTAAGGTACTGTTAGGGAAGCTGCTATTAGAAAAACCTGATATTCTTCTTTTGGATGAGCCCACCAACTATCTTGATGAGCAGCATATTCAGTGGCTTACTCGTTATCTACAGGAATATGAAAATGCTTTCATTTTGATTTCTCACGATATTCCTTTTCTTAACAGTGTAATCAACTTAATTTATCATATGGAAAACCAGGAATTGAATCGTTATCCTGGTGATTATGATAACTTTCTACAGGTTTATGATGCAAAAAAACAGCAGCTAGAGGCTGCCTATAGAAAACAACAACAGGAAATATCTGAGCTTAAGGACTTTGTTGCTAGAAATAAGGCAAGGGTTGCTACTAGAAATATGGCTATGTCCCGTCAGAAAAAGCTGGACAAAATGGATGTAATTGAGCTTGCAAGAGAAAAACCCAAACCATCATTTGAGTTCAAAGGAGCTAGGGTCTCTGGTAAATTAATATTTCAAACAAAGGATTTGGTTATAGGATATGATGAGGCCTTATCCAAACCATTAAACCTTCGTATGGAGCGAGGCCAGAAAATTGCTTTAGTGGGTGCTAATGGATTAGGAAAAACCACCCTCCTTAGAAGTATTTTAGGAGAAATTCCTTCCATCTCTGGTGCTGTAGAATTAGGGGATTATCTTCATATTGGCTACTTTGAACAAGAAATCAAGGAAGCTAACTATAATACCTGTATTGATGAAGTATGGCAGGACTTTCCTTCCTACACCCAATATGAAATCCGTGCTGCTCTTGCTAAATGTGGCTTAACTACCAAGCATATTGAAAGTAAAATAGTAGTGCTAAGCGGTGGTGAGCAAGCAAAGGTGCGATTATGCAAGCTCATCAATAGAGAAACCAATTTATTAATCCTTGATGAGCCTACCAACCATCTAGATGTAGATGCCAAGGAAGAATTAAAACGTGCTTTGAAGGAATACAAGGGCAGTGTTCTTCTTATCTGTCATGAGCCTGAGTTTTACAGAGAGGTTACTACAGATGTGTGGAATTGCGAGACCTGGACCACTAAGGTAGTATAAGAACAAAGTTGACTTCGTCAATTTGTTTTCTCTAAGGGGACTTAGTCCCCCTTCGACGCCTGCTATCGCAGCCTGAGCCCCCCTTTAAATCAGCGGGGGAAACCCCTCTGCACTCCCCATGTCTAGAGAATTAAAAACCATAATTTCCTAGACATTAAAAAATCTGTTGTACACACTTTATAATGGTGTGCAACAGATTTTTTTATTAAAACATTGTTGTATGGGATACATTGTTTTTTCCTTTTCTTTTGGAGGTATATAATCCTTTATCTGCCTTAGCAATAAGATCCAAAGGTGTTTGGCCGTCTTGGGGATAACAGGCTATCCCTACTGAAATAGTCACACGGGGATTACTCTCTCTACTTATGCTTTCTCTAATATCTTCAGCGATATTTTTGGCTATTATTGCACTGGCGTCTGGTAAAATAACGATAAACTCGTCTCCTCCATATCTACCGATATAATCTAGCTTTCTTATATTCCTTTGGATAATTGCCACCAATTCCTTGATGCATTGATCTCCCACAACGTGTCCATGAAAATCATTGATCTTTTTAAAACAATCTATATCTATCATCATGATAGATATAGGCTCCTTCTTTAAAGAAAGCAGCTCTTCTAAAATATCGAGGATTGCTTTTTTATTATAGGTTTCTGTCATGGCATCCATGTGGGCAGCACTGATTAATCGTTCTTGCTGCAGTTCCATATAAAAAAGCTGTTTTTTTACCTCCTCATCATAGGTTTGCTTTAAAGAGGTTTTTAACTTTTCTACTTCCTTCATTTGTTTTTCTAAGGCTATGTATGCACCCTTATAAAAATAATGATAGAATCCATAGTAGGAAATAAGCTTAATCATTATGCCAAGAAAACCTACCCTCCCGTCTATACCCTTTGACAATAATAAGGAGCCCGTTAAAAACCATAGAAAACAATAAATAAGTCTCCTGTCCTTTTTTCTTTTTCTCGACAAAAGAAAAATGATTGCAACAATGGTCATAATTAGCATCACTTGGATCATCGTTGCACCGTTAAGTATTTTATTAAATCCTTCTCTCGCTAAAAACATAGATAGGAGTGTAAGTATAATAAGAATCATTAGGCTAGAGGATAGGATATATCTTTGAAAGCCTTTCATAGTAATAAATAACAAAAGAGTTGCCATCAACATAAGCTCAATAAAATTGATAATTTCCAAGGATGGAATTTGCTGTAAATATATATAAGAAAAAATACTGAGATAAAATGAAATTAAAAATGTATAACCTATACTCTGAAGCTTTGAATGGTTATAGTAGAAGGTTAGTGTGAAAACAAATATGAGAAAAGAGAAGCATAGGACAGTAAAAAATAATATATAACTATTCATGGAGTATATTAATAGCACCTCCTTATTTTATTTTTTGCATCCATGGTATTCTTTGGTAAATATTAGTCAATCCTTATTTTTATTTACTATTCTCCATAAAAATCCATATTCCTCCATCTTTCAACACAATAAATTAATTCACCAAAAAAAGGTTAATAGCCTCATTAGGAATCAACCTTTTTTTGGTGCTTATTCATATCCTTTATAGAAATTTTTTTGTTCAAACAAAGACTTCCTTTAATCCTTTTGTTTTTATTCTTTACTCCTTTGTAAGAGTATTTCCTTATATTGTCTTAGCTTTTCCTTCTGACTCCTTCTTTCTTCATGAGGAATGTCAACAATAATTTCCTGCTTTAAGCTTAAAGGAGGTCCTTGAAAGATGTGAATATGATCTGCTATATACAAAGCCTCATCAACATCATGGGTAATAAAAAGAAAAAATCGATTTTCTCGATACCCATAGTTAATTATGTATTCCATGAGATCTTTTTTTAATTCAAGATGTAGTCCTTTAAAAGGTTCATCCATCACTAAAACATCTCCCTCATAGGCGAAGGCTCTAGCAATAGCTGTCCTTTGCTTCATACCTCCGCTTAGTTCTCTAGGGTATGCGTTTTTAAAATTGGTCAAATCTACTAAGGATAAATATTTATCTGCTAACTGCTGTGCTTCTTTTTCATCATAACGGCTTTCTAAAACAAACAATATATTTTCTTCAACAGTAGCCCAAGGTAACAAACGGTCCTCCTGAAAAATATAGGAAACTGTTTTCTCCTGCATCCCCTCAATATTTCCTTCATCAGCAGGAATAAGACTAGCAACAATATTGATAAAGGTTGTCTTTCCACATCCAGATGGTCCAAAGATACAATGTATTTTGTTAGGTGAAATCATCATGTTGAAATTTTTAATAACCTCTAGTTCACCATAGTTTTTATGAAGGTTTTTCACCTGTATTTCCAATCCTGACACACCCTTTTTAAGCTAGATTTTAGCCTTTGCAGATTTGTTCATAGTTGATTTTTCTATTAACCGAGCAAAAATATTTTCAAATAGAATACTAAGCAGAATAACTACCAGGGTCCAAGCAAATAATTCACTAGAATCTAGGTAAACCTTAGCACTATAAAGGTGACTGCCTATAGCATTTCTAGGATGACTTAATACCTCTGCCGCCACGCTTACCTTCCAGCCTAAACCTAAACAAGTAATACAGGCAGCCGAAAAGTATGGAACAATAGATGGTAAATATATTTTTTTAAGAACCAGCCATTTTTTTACATGATATACCTTTGCCATTTCTAATAGCTTTATGTCCACATTTCTAATACCGGCAACAACATTGGTCCAAATCACTGGAAAACACATAAGAAAACAGATAAAAATTGGGACATTGGAGGATGAAAACCAGATTAAAGCAATAATGATAAAGGATAATACTGGTGTTGACTTAATGGCTGCCATAAGAGGATTGATTAAGTCATAAACATAATCATTTAAACTAGAAATAATACCTATCACTACCCCTAAGACGATGGATAGAATAAGTCCTGCGATTACTCGGTATATGGAATAGGCTACTGATCGCCAAAAAACCTCTAATACTACCAGCTCCTTAAGCCTTAGGAACACGTCTAAAGGAGCTGGTACATACAGATCTCTTTGAATGACAAGATAGGCACCTTGCCATACAGCAATCCAAAATATAAAAATGAATATTTTATTTAAAGACTTTCTCTTATTTTTCGTAATAGAATCCGTCATCAGCTAATTGTCCCCCAACAGATCTAGGATCAAAGCTAAACAATACCTCATAAAATTCCTGTACAAAAGATTTTGCCTCTTGAGCATCGATATATACAATGTTTGAATAAGGAATTGCATTCTTGGCAATAGCTGCATTTGGTAAAATACCATACTTTTCTATTAAAGCAGCTGCCGCCTCCATTTCTTGATTGACAAAATTTACAGATGCCTCATATTCTTTTAGAAATTCATCTAACAAGGCTTTATTATTCTCTGCAAATTCTTTTTGAACGATAATAGCTCCCATCGCCAGCTGACCTTCATTATTGGTAACCTTATTCCATTCCGCTGTTATATCTAATGCGATTCTTAGATTTTGATTTCTCATTAATGCAGATGTTACATGAGGCTGTGGTAATAGAGCTATGGTCACATCTCCTTCTACAGCCGCTGCAGCTAAATCTGCATGCTGTAATGCAAAGTCCAGCATAACATCTTTATCAGCCTCTAACTGATTTTGTTGCAATATGTATTGAAAAGCAAAATCTGGTGTAGCACCCTTTCCACTAATATTTACAGTTTTTCCTTTCAGATCTTCAACAGAATGAATGGTGTCTCCATCCTCTAATACATAAAGTACACCTAAGGTGTTGACTGCTGCCAGTTGCACTTGTCCTTCTGTTCGATTGTATAATACGGAAGCTAGGTTGGTTGGTACTGCTGCTACATCTACTTCCCCATTGATGATTTTTCCCACTAGCTCATCTGGACTGCTCATTAAGGTAAATTCATAGTCTAATCCAGCTTCACCTGACTCACTGCTGTCCATTAATCCCACCATACCCATTCCTGTTGGTCCATTTAAAGCAGCAACCCTCATGCTGCCCTTTTCAACGGTTTCTGATGCCTCCTCAATTTCTGGTTCTTCTGGTGTTTCCGGAGCTGTTGTTTCTGTACTGCAGGCAGTCATGCTGATGATTAGCATTACTACCATCAATATAAATAAAGTCTTCTTAAATAAATGTTTCACAATAATACACTCCCCATTATTTGTTTTTGTATGATATTTGATAATTTTTCTCAATAATATCACCAAAGGATTGATCTTGTCAACTGCTATACTTCAGTATTTTTATAGCTTTACCTTAAATGTATTTATTTTTCTTCCGATTTTTTCACTTTGATAAAAAAATCATTATCTGCTGATAAATTTTTGTACCAATTCTCTAAATTTTTTTTCAAACAAAAGGTTATCTTCTTTACTTCTTTTTGGCGTCTTGGTATATTTTTTATGCTTTCTTCTCATTTCCTGGTTTACATGTCTTTTCATGAGAAGTTCTTCAATATTTTCATCTGTGTACATCCACCCATTTTGATTAATGGCCATTGCCTTTTTCCCAAGGGCTAGGGCTGCTACTCCATAGTCCTGAGTAACAATAACATCTCCTCTTTCTGTGTTATTGATAAGTACCAAGTCTGCCATGTCTCTTCCTTGATCCACAGTGATGATTTTTGCGTAATCATCTTCAAATACGTGGCAGATATTTTTTATCATAATTAATTCTATTTTATATTCTTTTGCTACCTTTAGTACGATTTCCTTTACAGGACATCCGTCTGCATCTACTAATATTTTCACTGCCTTCTTCCTTTCTTTTAAAGGCTATGTTTCTCCCTATTCTTCTTTTCTTGTCCATCGATTGGCATCTCTTGTGTTAAATTTATGCATCATTGCATGAAATGCCTTTTCTAAATCAATATCTAAGGAGTTGGCGAAGCAGGTCAAGATAAACATACAGTCTGCTAACTCCATATCAATAGAGTTTTCTTCTTCGTCCTTTCTTTTGGGTTTTTCTCCATAATAGTGATTTATTTCTCTTGCCAATTCCCCAGCTTCCTCTGTTAATCGAGCCATCAATGCTAAAGGGCTAAAATATCCTTCCTTGAACTGAGAAATATATTCATCTACCTGCTGCTGCATCTCCCTTATCGTCAAATCCTTTTTCATGGCCTTCTCTTCCTTTCCTGTACATTTCTATTGGTTTAGAAAAAGAACCCATTTCATGCTAAGCTTTATGAAATGGGTTCTTTTTCTGCAGCTAATAAACTATTTACATACATAGATAATATTTCTTTACTAAAAAATAGTTTTTTATTTACATAGATATTTATACCTTCTATTTCATACGCATAAAATCCTTCTTTATCTCTAGGCTTTCCCATCATAACTGATGTTACTCCGTAAGTATTTCAACAGCTTTTTCCATAACCTATATCCAAGGTAAGACTGTCGGTTTTATTTCTCTTTAAAAGTATTTGTAGTCTTTTTGCTAAAACAGTATCCATTTTTCCTTCTCCTCTCTGTGATTCAACCATAAAAAATAATGCAGCGATAGCACTGTTCACTATGCTAATAATCTCTTTCTTTATTATAGAAACCAGATAAGGAAAAGGTTCTTTATATTTTGTATAAAAGGAATAATTTAAAAGCTGTTTAAGCAGTTCCTTTTTGCTGCCGCTTACTTGCCAGCTTTATATCAAGCATTCCAGTAGTCAAATATACTCCAATAAAAACTAGGATTCCTCCAGAAATTTGAGCTAATGTAATCCTTTCTCCAAGACTCCAGCTGATAATAGCTGTAAAAACAGGCATTAGGTTTAGAAAGACGCCTGCTTTGCTGGCGCTAATTTGTCGAACACCTATATTCCAAAAGACGAAGGAGCCTACAGAAGGAAAAATGATCATATAGGCAATTCCCTGCAGGGCTAATGGACTAAGTTCTGTATAGTTAATTCCTTGCACTATTGCAAATGGTGCCATAATGATGGTGGCAATCAATGCCGTTACTGCTGTTGTTGTAATAGGAGGTATATTCTTTATTCTTTTCCCTATGATGGAATAAAAGGTCCACATGATAACAGCCGCCAGCATCAGTAAATCCCCTCTATTATAGCTGACATGTAAAATTTGTGTCAGTCTTCCTCCCGTCAAAATCACTACAACACCCAGTAAAGAAACTACCAGCCCTATGCTTTGAATTTTAGAAATCCTTTCCTTCAGCATATAAAGAGAAAATATCACGATGATTCCTGGATTTAATGCACTGACCAAGGAAGCATTGGTTGGAGATGTATATTCCAAGGCGGCATAAAGTATAGTGTTATATCCTATCATCCCTAATACTGCCATAGCTAATAAAGAAATCCACTCCTTAGGGACTAAACTCCATTGAGGTTTTTCGTAAAAATAGGCAATGATTAATAGTAATACAGATGCTACCAGCCACCTTGAGAAGGTAATCATAAGGGGAGGCATTTCTGCAACCACATATTTGCCAAAAACATAATTCCCCGCCCAAAATAAATTGCATAACACCAATAACAGCCAAACTCGATACTTACTCATTCTTTCTTCAACTCCTTTATATGATTAGCAATGTTGTCGTCATTCCTATAATAAAATCTGATTTAATTTAGAGGAAGTTTTTATTCCCACTAAAGTCAACCAAATTTACTACGAGGATACAGTGCTTCATCTCTAAATATTTTTCATTCCTCTTTATATTTCATTCCTCTTTATAATAGTTTAGCTGAATCATTTTATTTTGCAAGTGTTATTTATGTAACGATGCTGATAGTCCTCTCTCCATCTATAATACCCCTCAGGGATTACTCCCAGAGTTAACAAGTAGAGGTTCATGACCCCGCTCATTATGGTAATCACCTTAGATGATAAAATAGACTTGCTTTGAAAATCTTCTTCCTCGGCAAGCCAAATTATATAGCATCTATGCACTTCTAAACAATCATTACTGAAGACTTTGGAGTAAAATCTCCCTATCTCTTCCCAGCTCAGCTTCCAGTCGTCTTATTATACTTTCTATGATTTCCTTTGGAGCCATTCCCCAATCCAATCCTCTATAAATGCCTTCTTTCCATATAACTTTTGCTTTTTCATCTAAAGGTGTTAAGGTATGCTCCTGCACTTCATTTTGAATCCTTTCATAAAAAGCTTGCTCTTTTTGTCCTCCTAAAAAATCATTGGTATAGTCGATTGTATTTGGATGGTTCCTTGCGGGCAAATATCCTGCAACAGAGCCTATCATATTTTCTCCTAATGCTTCAAAGGTAAAAAATTCTATAAACTCCCATGCCGCTTCTTTATTTTCACTTAAATCAGAAATAGCTATAATGGAAGCGTTGCTCCATCCTTTGACGCCAAAGGGAAGCTCTGTCACTCTCCACTTTCCTGCTTGCTCAGGTGCCCATATTTCTATGCTCTGTGCACCCCATGAACCTAAATACAGCATAGCAATCTTATCTTCTTTGATAGCCTGCCTGCCTTCATCGCTCCATATGTCGATATGAGAAGCTAAGCTCTGCTGGCGAATAGTCTTAGCAATACTAATAACCTCACTAAAGGTTTCTTGATCCCTTAGCAGATTTAGCTCTTTATCATATTGTCCAATTTGGGATTCTAAGATTTCCACCGGTTCATGGGGCCATTGAACAATCCATTTATCCTCTTTTTGTAACCTTTTAGCAATTTCTAACCAATTATGTGGATTTTGAATAAAGGCTGCTAATGCGTCTGGCTCAGATGGGAATCCATAGCTTTCCATGATATCTGTACGATAATAGGTTACCTTGGGAGATGTATTAAATGGTATCCCTAATAACTGTTCTTCATCAAAGGATAATCCTACCTTCCATAAAGCATCTGTAAAATCATTTTTGTATCTATCTGCCTTAAAGGGTTCTTCCAATAAATCCTGCAGCCCCCTCATCCCATTGAATGCTCCAAAGTGAGGACTATCTAAAACGATGAGATCAGGAGTATCCCCTTCAGCCAGAGCATTCATGAGGATGCTAGGATAGTCGCTGTATGGGAAAACTACTGTCTTTATATGTATGTTGGGATGTTTTTTTCTAAAGGCTTCAAGATAAAGCTCCCAACCCCCATAATGAGACCATAGTGTTAGCTCTATTATTTCTTCTGCAGTGTTAGATGCATTCACTATTTGATTTTTTTCTCTGAATACCTGTTTCTCTGAAGAGATATTTTTTGTCTCTACTTTTTGACAGCCAGTGCTGATAGTAAGTACAATGATGATGATTAGCATTAGTGTGTTTTTTCTTTTCATCACTTCTCCTCCTATGAAACGGGTTGGTTACATCTTTCTTAAAGGATTTAGGAAATAGTGGCCTAAAATTTTTCACCCTTTATTTTATTGTCAAACCTCATTTGAGACTGTAGCAGTTTTTCAAACTCATCTTTGGTCAGCGGTTTGCTAAAAAGGTATCCTTGTAATTCGTCACAGCTTAATTGCTGAAGGTGAAATAGTTCTTCTCTATTTTCTATCCCCTCAGCTACAACATTGAGGCTTAGGCTATGGGCTAATTCAATGACGGACTTAATCATAGATGCTCTTCTTTCATCTACTTCTATGTTTTTAATAAATTCTCTATCTAATTTTACTTCCTGAATGGGCAGCTTCAGTAAATGGTTCAGCGAAGAATAACCGTTGCCAAAGTCATCTAGAGAAATCACTATGCCTAATTTACTTAGCTCTTGGATTATAAGAATAACCTCCTGAGAATTCTTAATAAATGCACTTTCTGTTATCTCAATTTGTAAATACTCAGGTTCTAAGCCAAATTTATTAAGGGTAGACTGTATCTTATCAACAAGATGTCTCTGCTGAAAATGCTTAGCTGATATATTAACAGCTATAGGAATTTTAACATACCCTTCCTCCTGCCATTTTTTATTTTGTTGACAGGCCTCTAATAATACCCATTCATCAATTTGTAATATTAACCCAGATTCTTCTGCTAAGTGAATAAACTTTGCAGGTGGTATCATCCCTAGTTCAGGATGTGTCCACCGTATAAGGGCCTCCATACTAGATATCTTTCCTGTAGTCGCATCTATTTTAGGTTGATAGTATAATTCAAACTGGTTTTTTTCTAGGGCCTCTCGAAGTCCATTATCCAGCATCATTCTTTCAGAGAAATCATTTCTCATGCTCTCATCGAAATATGTAATATGGGTTCCACCTTTATCTTTAGAGGTATACATAGCCATATCTGCATAGGTCACCAATGTGTCGACATCATCACCATCATGGGGATACATACTGATGCCAGCACTGGCGGTTACGTATAAGGAAACCCCTTCTAGTTCGATTGGCTCTAAAAACACTTCAGCAAATCTAGTGCTAACATTTTCTACTTCCTCAATGTTGCTGGCTATTATGGTGATTACAAACTCATCTCCTCCTAATCGGAAGATTTTCACCTTTTCATTTTCTATACTGCTTAACCTGTTTGCTATAATCTGTAATAGTTTATCTCCTGCGGCATGCCCTAATGTATCATTAATTTGTTTAAACTGGTTGATATCAATAAACATTACAGCTGCATTACCTTTGTTTTCTCTTTCCTTATTTATTATTTCCCTCAAATAATTATAAAAATTTAATCGATTAGGTAAGTCGGTTAAAGGATCATGGTAGGCCAATTTATGAAGGCTTTCCTCAGATGCTCGAAGCATCTTAGCTTGATTTTTTAACTGATTGTTCATAGTATCACTCTCTAAAAACATTTGCCTTAGATTCATTGCCATATGTTTATAATTTTCTATTAAGGATTTCATTTCCCCCACATTGGTATTAGGCCATTGAATTGTTTCCATTCTCTTTAACTTTTTGGGCAGCCCAGTGGTGACAGTTGCTAGTTGGTTTATGGTTCTAACTAAGATGCGATTAATAAAAAGGGTAACGATTACAAAAAATAGAGCAAAAAATACTAGCAATCGAAATTGGTCTAAATAGTCCTTAAAAATTCTTTCTTGATATTGTTTTATTGGGAATTGTAAAAAGATCTTAATGGCGGATGGTTGTACTGATCGTTCATATATGTAGGCCCCCTCTGCCCATCGAGCAATGGGTAGAGTGTCAGTTTCTATAGGAGGCAGAGATTGATAAAAATCTGTAGAGATTATCTCAACATCATTTGTCTTTTTCCAATCATAGGCTTCCTTAGGTTCAAGAGAGTTTTCGCTGGAAGCAAGCACCCTATAATTTTTATCAGTGATTACTATTGCAAAGGATCCTTCAGATGTATGCTTATAAATAAGTTCCTCTAAATAGCCGATTTGAATCCTTCCTAAAAGCACTAATCTTAGGATATCTCCCTTATCCCATTGTTTTAGCTCTTCTTCAATGCTATTTGCACTATATACAGCTAATGGCAGAGCATTTCTTTTTATGGCCTCATATGAGTTCCAGCTGTTCACAGCAAAATTCATCAAAAATGGGATAAGCACTGCTGCAATAGATAAGTGAAAGAAAGATTGCCGTAGGTTTATAACAGGTTTTTCTTCACTTTCTTTTTTCACTAAAATTCTGTTTGGTAAGTAAGATAGAAGCACATCTGCTATCAAAGCATTAAATACTCCATTGATTGCATTTTGACAAATTTGAAAAAGCAAGGCACTATTATACAACGGTTGATGGTAGCTGTGATAATATAAAAATGATAAAGGTATCCCTCCAACAATCCAGAAAATCATATTCCATTGTACGATATTACCTCTTCCTTTACGAAATGCCATTACTCCGATAAAGAGAATTTCTAAAATCCATATAATGTCCCATAAGGGATAATTAAAAAATAGAATAGAGGCAATGTGTATGATTATAGTTGTCCCCATTGCTAAGGGAAACCCATATAATCCACCTATCAAAAGTAAAAAGACACTAAAAAAACTAAAGGTTATACCAAAAATAAAATCTAGACTGTCCAATCTAGCAATAAAGGCTAATGAAAAAAGAATGATAAACAAAATGATGGCTAGCCCTTTTTTATAAGGTAATGAGGATTTAGTTTCAATTATCATACTCTAGTGCCCCCTTTTTTAGACAAAAAAACTGCATCATAGCAGTTTTTACTTTCAATAGGTTTAACTCACCTGAGGCAGCCCGGCTGTCATTGCTATGCTTTAGACCCGTGGCTTTGCGTCCCATGCTTTCGCATAGTTTGCTATTAGATACGTATGTAAATGTTTCCTAACACGCCTTCCTATATTTAATCATTGCAGCACTAACCATAACTAAAAATTCATTTTTCTACATATTTTGTCAATATCCTACTTTCATTATAGCACTATAGTCCTAATTTTGAAATGCTTTCTTATTAAAAAATAATAGTAATTATACTATTTTAATTGTTTGAATGAAAAACCCTCAGCATAACTTTGTTGTAACCCTGAGGGAAAATACAGTTTTTTAAATTCTATTTTATAATTGTTTTGCCAACCGGTGTTGCATGATATATGCCTTAATCTACCCTCTGATCCTTTATATGCTCCTCTTCTTCCTTTGGAAATCTAACAATCAGCTTAAATAAATCTCCATCTATACTTATTTGTAAGGATCCTTTTTGAAGCTCTGTAATACTTTTAGCTATCGCCAGTCCCAAGCCTGAGCCCTCTGTATTTCTAGACGCATCTCCTCTAGTAAAGCGCTCTGTGATTTCTGCAGCATCAAAGTTCATTTCGTAGGCAGAAATATTTTTAAAGGTAAAGCTTACTTCCCCTTGAATTTCTTCAACATCTATATATACTCTGGAATTAGACAATGCATATTTTATAATATTGTTCATGATATTTTCAAAGACTCTATAGGTTTTCTTGCCATCAAGACGACAGATAATCTTGTTTTCTGGTATATTGATTCTCATTTGAAGATTGCTGTCTGCTATTTTTTCTTCCAGTTCTCCTAGGGTTTGTCTAAAAAGGGCCAATACATCTACTCTTTCTAAATCTAGTTCAACATTACCGCTGCTTACTCTGCTTGCCTCAAATAAATCCTCTATCAGTACCTTTAATCTTTTTGACTTTCTATCTAGGATCTCTATATATTCTTTTTGTTTTTCCACCGCAATCTCTTCATTCTTCAACAAATCCACATAGGTTATGATGGAGGTTAGAGGAGTTTTCAGATCATGAGAAACATTGGAAATCAACTCAGCCTTCATTCTTTGGCTCTTTATTTCTTTATCTACTGCCAGCTGGAAGCCTTCTTTGATATTATCTAGATTTTCAGCTATGGGGGTGAACATTCCCATATCCTCCTGAAAATGAGTGTCAAAGCCTCCTTCAGCCAGCTGGCCACTGACATCATTTAAAGCCTTTAGATGCTTCATCAGTTTTACAAGGTGCTGAAATAGGAAGATACTGTAGCCGACAGCTAATAAAAAGGCAGCACCTCCAGCCAAAGCAATAATCCACAGGATTAATAAATTGACTGCTAGTATAACAAAGATTTTCTTATGAGGACTCTTTGTTATGTCAATCATTATGAGTTCTTTTATTATTCTTTTTATTTTTCTTATAATATAAAACATACTTTTTCCCATAAAGCTATTGTTTATAAAGCCTTCCTTAAAACCAGTGTAATAAATGTATTTAATATAAACAATGGTCAAATAGATCAGCAGGTAAAGGATAAAGGTTGCCG
Organism: Natronincola peptidivorans; assembly: GCF_900111615.1. GTDB lineage: Bacteria > Bacillota > Clostridia > Peptostreptococcales > Natronincolaceae > Natronincola_A > Natronincola_A peptidivorans. The sequence goes on from NZ_FOHU01000003.1 coordinate 171,477, forward strand.
GTATCCCTAAAAGGTAAAAATATCGGTTAACATGGTAGATAGCTTCTGCTTCATTAAATCCCATGTTATGGCTTGTTGCTCCTGTTAGAAATAATAGCATGGGAAAGCCCAGCCAAAATAGAAGCTTTAATTCTAAAAACATCTTATTAAAGAGCCTGCAAACAGCTGCCCTCCTTTGGACATCATAGGGTAAGCTAAAGGCTGTTATGCTTAAAAGCAGGATAGTAGCAATCCCAATTACCACAATCAATAGCAAGTAATCTGGTATAGCGTGATATCGTTCCATGCTATAGGTGAAAAAGTCTCTATGCTCAAGAAAATCCTGTGGAACAATATAAATTATTTGTGAATTTGCATAATTGAGTTTTTCCTCATTTGAGAAAAACAAACTGCCTGCAAAGATGCCTTTGTTAAATCTTATTCCTGTGGAGGTTTCTATTTCTGGAGTACCTTCTTCATCAAAAACAGCCCACAGATAGAACTGACTATTATTTATCTGCTGTTGTATCCTGTTTTCTGTTGCCTCTGGTATATTGCTTATGCTAATGTCTCTTTCCAAATTACTTATATAATATTTAATGCTTTCTACATTTTCATATCTAGGATCATACCAATCGATCCCTTGAAGCTTGGATTCATTTAAATACCTTGTGAAACGAGATAAAGCAAAGGAAAAATCATTGCTTTCTGTATAATCAATTGTATTGTTTTCAGTAGAAAAATAATAATCTTTTATTGGAGCATAGCTTCCTACTGAAGCTACTGTAAGTATTAATAGGGCAAATACAATAGCCAGAGAAGATGCTCTCCACTTTTTAGGCTGATTTTGTGCTACAGACCTACTAGTATTTACCTCTATTTCTTGACTGTTTTCCTTTTCTTCCTCATTTGTATCTGTTTGCCTTTCATTAACATCATCATGATTGTTGTTCAAATTTGTATCCAATACCCCACACCACCTTTAAATATTTTGGTTCCTTTGGATTGATTTCAATCTTTTCTCGAATCCTTCGTATATGCACTGTTACTGTATCCGGGTTATAGGCTGGCTCCTTCCAGACCTTTTCGTAAATTTCCTCAATGGAAAAAACTCTATTGGGATTGCTCATCAGTAAATACAGAATTCTATATTCCAGTGGCGTAATCTTTATGACATCACCGTCCACCAGCACTTCCTTGCTATCATCCTTTAGGATAATTCCTCCAATTTTTATCACATTTTCTTTGGATGTTAAGGCATTTGAGTAACTTGTATATCTTCTAAGACATGAATTCACCCTTGCCAACAGCTCCATAGGATTAAAAGGTTTGGTGATATAATCATCTGCTCCTACATTGAGTCCCCATATTTTATCCATATCCTCTGATTTTGCTGACAGCATGATAATGGGGACATTGCTTTTTTCCCTCATCCTAAGGGTAGCGTTTGTGCCGTCCAGTCTAGGCATCATAATATCCATAATCACCAGATGAATATCTTCCCTTTCAAAAATCTCTAAGGCTTCTTGGCCGTCATACGCCTTAAAAACATAATAATTTTGGTTTTTTAGGTAGATTTCGATAGCATCTGTTATTTCCCTTTCATCATCCACCACTAGAATATTGTACATAGCTTTATTTCCTCCTACATTCTTTCGAGATATCTCTTATAGTTATCATAGCATATAGTTTTTAAAAATCTACTGGTAGAATTCTTACAAATTTCTTAAGAAAAATCTAAAAACTTCATTAAAAAACTACCCAGCCTTTAACTTTGCTAGGTAGTTCAATAATCTTTATGATAATAATATAAAACTACAACATTCTTTCTATGTGGCTCTTATAACTTCAACATCATATCCATCTGGATCTGTAACAAAATAAAATCTTGGCGGACTGCCAGGAAGTCCCATAAGCTTTGTAACCTTATAGCCCATTTTTTCATGTCTTTCTCTTGAGGCTTCTAAATCATCTACTGTAACAGCGATATGGCTAAATCCATTTCCTATCTCATAGGGTTTATCTGGATTATAATTATAGGTTAACTCCAGTTCATAATTGCCTAATGCATCACTTAAATACACCAAAGTAAATTCATTTTCAGGGAAATCCTTTCTTTTGGTTTCTACTAAACCAAGTGCCTCTGTATAGAATTTTAGGGACTTTTCTAAGTCCATTACTCTTATACAGGTATGCAGCATTTTATAATCCATAAAATAACTCCTCCTTTGTTGGTAAATACTTCATTATATATAGTATAACAAATTATCATTACATTATCTATGGAGATTCTTTAGCTGCTGCCTTTATGAACATTCCCTTTTTCCTCTATGCATCATTCATGAATTGATTCTATTTGTCTGTTAATTTATAAGTTTATTTCATTCCTGATGATTTCCCCTAGTTTTTTTATGCCGATTTTAATTTTATCTTCCTCCACCCCAGAATAATTTAACCTTATGGTATTCTCTACATGGCTTTTGGCATAAAAGGCATCTCCTGGTACAAAGGCGACATTTTCCTTCAAAGCTTTTTCTAATAAGTTCTTAGCCTTGATCTTTTCCGGCAAAGTAATCCAAACAAACATACCGCCTACAGGTGTAGTATAGCTTACTTCCTTAGGGAATTCTTTTTCTATGGCCGTCAACATGACATCTCTTTTTCTTTTATAGATTCCCTTGATATAATCAATTCGTTCTTTCCTATTGTACTTTTTAAAGAAGTGTAGTATTTGCAGCTGGGAGAAAATATTGGTATGAAGATCTGTACCTTGCTTCAGTAAACCATATTTATTAATAATAGATTGTTTTCCACAGACCCATCCAATTCTAAAGCCTGGGCAGACCAGTTTTGAGAAGGTGCTTAAATAGATGACTCTTCCCTCAGTATCAAAGCTCTTTATTGGAGGCAGGGGTTCACCAGCAAAGCTTATTTCACTATAGGGGTTATCTTCAATGATAAGTACATCATATCTGTTGGCAATGTCTATCATTTGCTTTCTTCTCTCCAAACTCATAGTGATGCCTGTAGGGTTTTGATAGTCTGGAATGGTATAGATAAATTTTACATCAGGGTTTTCCTTTACCAATTTCTCTAGTTCTTCTATGACAATGCCTTCCTCATCCATCTCCACCTCCAAAAAATCTGGATAAAACGGCTTAAAAGCATTGATAGCTGCCATGTAGGTTGGTTTTTCACAAATAATCTTATCCCCTGCTTCTATAAAAACCTTAGCAGTTAAATCCAAACCCTGCTGAGAACCTGAGGTAACTAAGATATTGTCTAACTCTGCAGTAATTCCTTTTTCCTTCATAATTTCCTGCATAAGACTTCTAATCTGGTTGTTGCCTTCTGTGGTGGAGTATTGCATAGACCTCGTTCCATGTTCTATAAGTATGTCCTTGCATATTTCTATCATTTCCTCTACAGGAAAAACCTCCTCTGCAGGCAGTCCGCCCCCAAAGGCAATAACGTCAGCCCTGTCCGTTAGTTTAAGTAGTTCTCTTACCTCGGAGGCCTTTGCTTCCATCGCTCTTTTTGAAAACTTCATTTCCATATCAATCTCTCCCTATTCTATAAATTAAATGATGGGATTTCTATCATTAGTCCTTGATTTCCCTTCTGCATAGGTAGTAATTCTTGATTTTTTAATGGCTTCCATTAGGGCTTTTACCCCTTTTTTAATCTCTTCTCTTGTTGGATAAGTGTAATTTAGCCTAATATAGGTGTCTCCTATGGAGCCATTGCAATAAAATGGATCCGGAGGCATAAACATGACCCCTTCCTTGATTGCCTGATTCATCAATATCGTTAGTCTTACATTCTCTGGCAGCTTACACCACAGAAAATAACCTCCCTCAGGTATAGAAAATTGTAGTCCATCCACTTTATATTTTAAGATTTCCGTACACATAAGATCTCGTTTGCTTTTATATTCCTCTATAATTTTTTTTATATGCTGTTGATAATACCCTCCATTTAGAAACTCACTTAACATATATTGTGTCATGGTGTTGGAGTGAAAATCTGTTATTTGCTTAAATTTGCTAAATTTGTTGATAATAAATTCGTTGGCAGCTACCCACCCAATCCTCATCCCTAAGGAAAGTGCTTTAGAAAAGGTTCCTAAATATACAACATAATCACTTTTATCTAATGCCTTTAGGGAAGGAAGACGATTTTCACTAAAGTTTATTTCACCATAGCCATCATCCTCTAAAATCGGTATCTGATAAAAATAAGCAAGCTTTAACAATTCTTTTCTTCTTTTCATGCTGAGGGTTACACCAGAAGGATTTTGAAAGCTAGATTGAAGATAAATGAATTTAGGTCTGTAGCGGAGCAATAGATTTTCTAGTACATCTGTTTTAATCCCTTCTTTATCTATGGGTACACCAATCACCTTTCCTTTGGCTGCTTTAAAAATTTCTATTGCACCCAAATAAGTAGGCTCTTCCATTAATACAACATCTCCCGCTTCAATAAATAGCTTAGCAAAATAATAGATTCCCTGCTGAGAACCTGAAGTAATCATGATTTCTTTTGTAGCGGCGTTAATTCCTCTACTCTCCAGATGGTTTTTGATGCTGTTTCTCAGCTCCATGCATCCGTAAATGCTGGTTGGCATAAAGAGCTTTTCTTTATATTTATCCATGCATTGATTTTGAATGTTCTTGAAGATTTCTATAGGGTAGGTATTGGATGCAGGTATCCCACCAGCAAAGGATATAATTTTTCTATACTGGGTTGCCTCCATAATCTTAGCAATAAGATCGTGATGCTCTAGGTCGGTATCCTGATTGATCATTTGATTCCAGTGAATTTTAGGTGTATAGATTTTATCAAATTCCATATCCTTTGTAAGCTGAGGTAACACCACCGTTCCTTTTCCTACAAAGGATTCTACCAATCCATCTGCCTTCAGCTCCATATATGCCTTCACTACCGTGCTTCTATCTACCTTTAACTGCTTTGCAAGATTTCTTTCGGAAAGCAAAACATAATCATCCGATAACTCTCCAGACAAAATCCTTTGCTGAATTTGGTTTTTTATCTGTAAATATATGGGAGTGCTGCAGTTTCTATTGATAATAATCGTCATCCAAACCACCCTTTTCTGTAAATGGTACCATCCAATTTTACTATATCATAGAAAAATTTGGTAAAAAACCTCCAATTAAAGTTTTTTTGAACCCTCCAATTAGACAACAGGCTTTCCTGGCAGTTGCTTTTTCATTTTTATCTTTATCTTTCTGCTACTGCTGTCATCTGAGTATAGTAGGGAATCTTGTCAAGGACAGTCTGCTAAATTGATTAGGACTGTCACTACTGAAATAAGTCCAAGTGGAAGAAAGCATTTAGATAAGCAGGCATTACTGCAGCGAAGGTTTTTCCTTCTCCAGTTTTTATTTCTACTATCTTTCCTTCATGCTATTTAATCAGTAACAGCATCTGGATGTCCGCCTTTAGCAAGAAATCTACAAAAGTATGTATCATTATTTTACCGTCTGTTCAAATTGTTGTTAAACTCAGCAGCTTAGATATACTTCCTTATTTTAGATTTTATATATGTTCATTGTATTATGATATAATATCCTTACACAATAATTATTTAAGGTGATGATTACTTGTATACGCAAAATCAATATCTAATTATCTTTTTTTTCTATGGATTAGCTTTTTTTACCATGGGGATTGCTGCCCTGCTTCAAAGTACTTCAAAGGACACCAGCTTTCCTCTTTTAAAATCCATTCACTACCTAGGGTACTTTGGTTTAGTTCATGGTATAACTGAGTGGATTATTATGGCAAGAATTTCTGGAATGTTTCTTCAGCATCAAAGCTTTCTTTTGGTTCTGGGTACTTTTACCAATGGTCTTTCCTTTGCCTTTCTATGGACCTTCGGTGTAAGCCTCCTTGAAAAAAAGGGAAGAACTAAAAGGATACTGTTAGGATTGCCTTGGCTCCTTTTTAGCATATGGTTGGCTGCATTTTTAGTCTCTTACGCTATCTATGATACTACCTACCTTCATTGGGTTATTGTAGAGGATATCATGAGCAGATACTTTATCGGCCTTCCAGGAGCCTTTGTTTCCGCCTATGCCCTTAAGAAAAATGCTGACGCTATGAGAGCTATCAATCTAAATAGTGTGGCTATTAAGTTACATGGTATGGCTTTTTTCTTTGCACTCTATGGATTATTAGCAGGAGCTGTAGTTGACAGCAGAGGCTTCTTTTTAGCAAATTATTTAAATAAAGCTCTATTTTTAAGAATTTTTGGCTTTCCTGTTGAGCTAGGAAGAGCAGCATCAGCCATCGGTATAACCATTCTTTTTGTTGGTGTAGTAAAGATCTTCAAGTGGGAAATCGATAAAAGAATTGAGCGATTAACCAAACAGCAGGCGGCAAGTCAAGAGAGAAAAAAATTAGGCCAGGAGCTCCATGATGTCATCATTCAAAACCTTTTTGCCACTGGTTTACAAGTAGAAAATCTTATGGAGGTAGAAACAAGGCCTAAACAGCTTGAAAATTTTCATTATATAAAAGCCAATCTAAATGAAGCTATTATGCAAATACGGGAGTTTATTGGTCAGGTATCAGGACAGTCCTTTGAAATTGAAGACCTGAAATATAACCTTTCAAAGCTTGTAAAAAACTTTAAGAAAACCTGTGCTATTCCCATAAACCTTAGCTTTCATGTGCCGGAAATTACATTAGGATCCTTATCACAGGAGAAAATCACTGAGATCTATTATATCCTTCAGGAGGCTTTATGTAACGCAATTAAACATTCTCAAGCAACTCATTTAACGATTGAAATTAAAACAACAGTAAATACAATCATTGCTACAGTAAAAGACAATGGTATAGGCTTTGATCAGCATCAGGTACCAGAAGGACATCACTACGGTCTAATTACCATGAGAGAACGAGCATCAAAAATAAATGGTCAGTTCATCATTAAAAGCAGTAGTAAAGGAACTCTAGTATCTGTTATTATCCCATGGGAGGAATCTGAAGATGCAAAAGAAAAACATTAGTGTTTTCCTAGTAGATGATCATGCCATCGTCCGCTGCGGTATAAGATCATTGATAGAAAGAAATTCTGGATTAGAGGTTATCGGAGAAGCTGGAAACCTGCAGGAAGCCTATGATAAGGTGTCTGAGCTAATGCCAGATATTATTTTATTAGATATCAAGCTGCCGGATGGGGATGGAGCCGCCGGATGCCGAGAAATAAAAAAGCTGTGCCCTGATGCAAAGGTCATTATCTTAACTGCCTTTGCAGAGGATTCCATCGTTATAGAGGCTGTAAAAGCAGGTGCTGAAGGCTATCTGCTAAAGAATATTGACAGTAAAAACATCATCAATGCCATCCGTGATGTAGCATCTGGTAAGCCCGTCTTAGATGCCTCTGTCATGGGCAAGGTGTTAAATGTGGTTAAAGCAAATAATACAACAGATGATATATTGACACCTCAGGAAAAAAACATCCTTGAGCTTGTCAGCCAAGGAAAAACTAATAAAGAGATAGGTGAAGCGTTATTTATCTCTGAAAAAACAGTAAGAAACAATGTAAGTAGAATTTTACGTAAAATCAATGTCAGCAACCGAACAGAAGCCGCCATATACTGGTCTAAACAAATGTCCCTAAAATAAGGGACATTTGTCCTTTTAAAGGGACATTTGACAAATATTCTACAAGTGATTTTTGATGTATGATAATAATGTAACAACTATGTTACATCCATAACAAAGTGTGTTATGGGTTTATCAAATTGAAAATAAATCTTCGGGGAGGATCATTGACTATGAAAAAGAAAATCGCATTATTGTTAGTAGTTTTACTTATGGCTTCTATCTTTGTTGGTTGTGCTAAACCGGCAGTTCAAGCGGAGGAAGAGCCTGTAGGTGCATCAAATGAAACGCTTACAGATGTATTGGTTATTGGTGGTGGTGGAGCAGGTTTAGTATCAGCTATCACTGCGGCGGAAAATGGAGCCGATGTTATCCTAGTAGAAAAAATGCCAATGCTAGGTGGAAACACGATTATTTCAGCAACAGGTATCGCAGCTAATAGTACAAAAATCCAGGAAGAAGCAGGTAGACCCTTCACAGTTCAAGATCATATTGATTTAACAATGGAGGTAGGTAAGGATTTACCAAACTTAGAGTTAGTTACAGTCATGGCAGAAAATGCTAATGATGCTATAGAATGGTTATTATCTTTAGGTTTAGAGTACAAGATGCATGCCAGTGAGGATCATCACCTTGTTCCTGTAGAAGGTCACTTTGGTTCACTAATGATCGGTGCATACAGACAGGAAGCAGAAAGGTTTGACAATCTTGAAATTAAACTTGGTACCGAAGCTACTGAGTTAATCTTTGAAGATGGCAAAGTGGTTGGTGCTATGGTAAAGAATAAAGATGGTGAATACGCAATTAAAGCTAGTGCAGTAGTATTAGCAACAGGTGGATTAGGAAATGCACCTGATGTAATAGGAGAATACAATCCTAAATATGCAGGTGGAACTGGTGTAATGAGTACTGCTGGTATCACTGGCGATGGTATAATTATGGCAACTGCAATTGGTGCAGGTACAGTTGATATGGAACACCACATGATGAGACCATTAGCTACTCCAGGATACTGGATTAGAGAAACAGTGGTTAGTGATGAAGAAATCGGTGGTATCCTTGTAAATAAAGGAGCAGTTAGATTTACTAATGAAACAGCTAGTAGATGGGATATGGTGCCAGATGTTGCAGCACAAGAGGATGGCGTTGCCTTTGTAATCTTTGATGCAGATGTAGCAGAAACCAGCAATGGTGCTGCAGCCATCAGAAATGCTAGAATGATTGAAGCTGACACAATTGAAGAGTTAGCAGCTGAATTAGGCTTAGACCCAGCTACACTTGCAACTACTATAGAAGCTTACAACAATGGTGAAGATGAGTTTGGCAGAAAAACAATGGGTAAAGTGACAAAAGCTCCTTTTTATGGTGTTAAAGCTGAAGTAGCTTCTCACTATTCCATGGGTGGTTTGGCCTTCGATAGAAATGCTCAAATCCTTGACACAGATGGAAATCCAATTCCAGGATTATACGGAGCTGGCGAGGTTCTTGGAGGATTGTACGGAGCTGGTCGTATCTTTGGAAACAACACATTGGATAATATCGTATTTGGAAAAATTGCAGGTGAAAGCGCAGCTACAAAATAAGTCCCCCTCTCTATAAATATATAGATAAATAAACAAAGATCTCTTCTGGCGAAGACCCCCTCTTCTGTCAGCAAGAGATCTTTTAACAATTTTCCATTCCTTAAAGCATCAAGTATTGAATAGCAGATGATGCAGATATCCAGATAAAATAACTCCCAGATATATAAAGCCTTTATAAAATGAACTCACTTTTCCCCTTAATATAGTAGCCATGCCTGCAATTACAGGAGCTCTCTTGGCTTTTCCTGTAGCAAGAAATGTCCTTACATCACCTTCTCCTGTACCAGATATTTTTCATCAATACATCTATCATTCTTCGTAACTCCTTCTCCCCATAAATCATATTATGATGATAAAGAGAGAATGCCTTTAAGGAGATGATGCTATGAATCCGTATCCATCTTACCATTTGAGCCCTATGAACGGAAGGAATCTATATGCAATAGACTTTCAGCAGGGGGATGTCAATGGTGATTCTGTACCTGATCATATCTATTTGACGGGAGAAAAGCCTTATGGACTGCAAAGTCCTTTTGTTACTAACATTACTCTGTTGATTCAAGATGGAAGAACCAATATGTTTTATCCTATTGTTCCACAGGATAACGCTGGTTATAATCCAACGATTTTTTTGGGAGATTTTACCGGAAATGGCATAAGTGAAATCCTCCTTAGTATTGATTCTGGAGGAAGCGGCGGCTATGCCTTTTATTATATTTATTCCTTTATCAATAATATGCCTACAACCATTTTTGATCATACCAAGTTTGATGAGGAATACACCTATAAAGTAAACTACCTCGATCATTATCAGGTTGAGGTTAAGGGAAATGATTCAAAAAGATATATTATTGACATTAAGTATAAGGGTAAAGAATACCTATCTGAAATCTATGATGCTGATGGTAGACTGAAGGAACCAATAGAAGGATGGGTAAACCCATTGGGGGGCCTGTATCCAGTAGATTTTCAAAGGAATGGTATCTATGGATTATATGCAACCCAAAGTATAGCTGGCAGGTATAATGCCGATGGATTAGGCTATGTACAGACCTCCTTAGAATGGAATGGTGTAAGGTTTGCACCCTTTTTCCAAACGGTAGGGATTTTTGGATAAAGGCAAAAAAACAGCCGATGGCTGTTTTTCTGCCTTAAAAATAATATGTCCTAACAATGATAGCAGTAATAAGAGTGATCAAGAAATGTATTACTATATGGGCTATAAAAATTATTAAAGCATATTTTTTATATCTTTCCGCCCTCTCCTTTATCCATGTAATCAAACTGAACACCTACCTTTTATATAAAAATCCATACTTTAAGGTACATACCTTCCTTCTCCAAAACTCAATATCCAAAACTTCTCTTCAGTAAGATTATATTTTTTTAATGCCTCTGCTAAATCCTTCTCATGGGCATCAATGGTCTGTTCTGGGTGTTCTATGAAGGTAGCAAAATGCATCCCTGCACTTTGATTTGATTCCAATAGTAAATGTGCTTTAACAGCATCATCTGGATTCATGTGCTGGTTCATCATATACCATCTCTTTTCATAACTGCCAATGGGTAAAATAGTTAATCGGAAGTCTTCAAACCGCTCCTTGATTAAATGTAAAAATTCATCATAGGCAGTGTCTCCAGCAAAATAAACATTTCCCTCTGAGCCCTCTATCACAAAGCCACCCCATAATGTCCGGTTTCCTCCTAGGATGAATCTTCCAGAGCTGTGGCGGGCAGGAACAAAGGTAAACTTCATTTCATTTGCTGGAAGAGAATAGTCTTGCCACCAGTCTAACTCAGTGATGTTTGAAGATCTCCTAGATCCTATCACTGACTTTACTCCTAATCCCACTAAGATTTGGGGATCGTGTTCTTCAATAAGCTTATTTAATGTTCTTAAATCTAGGTGATCGTAATGATCATGGCTTATTAACACAACATCTATTTTAGGCAGTTCTTCAAATGCTATCCCTGGTGCCCGCACCCTTTTGGTCCCTAACCATGATATGGGCCCAGCCCTTTCTGACCAAATAGGATCTGTCAAAATATTGATACTATCCATTTGGATTAATACTGTTGCATGATTGATAAAGGTAATCTTCAATTCTCCCTTTCCAACAGATTCCTCTGGCTTCGGCTGTGGCGGGTCCTCTATCCAATCAGGCCATGGGACGGTCTCCATTTCTCTTAGCCACTTCACCATGTCTAAAATGGTATTGGTCTCTTTATAATAAAAACGACTTCCATCAAAATGATCAGATATAGGACCTCTATACAATGGACGAATACTCATGCTAATCCCCACCACCCCTATAAAAACTACAATTACTCCTATCAAAACTTTATTTTTCAATACAGACATTTGTCCCCTCAATGTCATTCACATCTCTTTCTTATTAAGTATATCCCTTAGTAGATGGCTACTGGAATATTGTCATACATGATTCTCTCTGGCATTCCCATTATTTTGGTGATGCTGCCTTCCTCTACATTGACCCACACCTCCACAATTGGCTCTCTTCTAGCAACATTCCTAATAAGATCCTTTCCAGTGACATCTTGATTTCCTCGAACTTCTACTTTATTAAAAATAACCTTATAGTTATTGGTATCATAATTGGATGAGTGACGATGTCCCACAGAGCCATTGATGCCATTCATAGGGATTTCTGGTACAAACCATTCCGCAGGCATTACATAGTTGAGATATTTTGTAGTTTCTATGTTTCCTGCAGCTTCAAGAATGCCTTTTACCTCTTCATCTGTGGTGACCATCTCCTTAATCCCTTTCAGCTTATCTGCCTCAATTTTATTCATTGAGATAAAGGCTGTATTTCCTGAGTAGTGGGTATATAGATTATCTAAAGAAAGATTATCTAAACCTCTGGCTATACCGATTCCTGCTGCTTGCACACAAATATATAGTATCAGCAGCATGAAAAATTTAGCTATAGATGACTTTGGGGCAGGCTTTAGCTTTTCTAGGAAGCTTATCCTTAAAGGGAAGAACATACCTGTTTGATTTTTATAATTAATATAACTCTCACCAAACTTAGCTTCGCATTCCTTTTCTTCTACCCTTGCCAGCAAATAATAAGCAAACAGCATAGTGTTAAACATCATTAAAACAATGTATCGAGGCCACATCAGCATCAATCCAAAGCTGCAAATAATAAATGCAGCGTATTGAGGATGTCTTATATATCGATAAACCCCTCCAGTAACTGCCCCCTTTTTAGTCAACTTATTATAGTAAACCTGACATGCACCTATACAGAAAGCTAAAAATCCTGCTGTCGCCAGCACAGCACCTACTACATTGTGTAGATTAATAATGGTGGAAGAAGTTTGAGCCACATGGGGCATAAAAAAGCTGATTAACCAGCCCCACGCTGAAGATTGATTGAAAAAATTTAATGCTGGCCTGTAAACAGAGTAAAAATATATTGCAAAGGGGCTTGCCATATAAAAGAATTCAAATGCTATTAATATATAAAATAACGCTGCCCCCCAAAAGGTTCTCTTCACTGTCTTTTCTTGGTTTTTTATTGCCATTTTCTTTCCTCCTAATTATTTTTTGTTTTTCAATAACAATAAATGTTAAATCCAACGTCTCACCTTGTTCTTATAAGTAATATAATCCTCACCAAACTTTTTCTCCAGAATCCCTTCCTCGTACCTGATATACCATTGATCTGTGATGGTGAAAAAAGCTATGCTGATTGCAAAGGCAGCTGAGTTTCCCGTGATAGTTCCTATACCTATTAGAATCAACCCCAAGCCTAAATACATGGGATTTCTGGAGATTTTATAGATTCCCTCCGTTACCAATAAATCTGGTTCATCAAAGGTCATTTCCGTAGTGCCGACAATCTTAAACTTTATTGCCCCAGCAAAGGTGATGATTAGACCTAAGGCAATAGGCAACATCCCCAGCAGATTCAGAGGAAATGAAATCATTCTCATATTAGGAAATAATAAATGCAGTAAACTCATTAGGCCTATACAAATCATAAATAGTGTTGGCGGCAGTATGTGCTTAATAAATATCCCTCCTCACTGGCTTTAATTCAGTACCCATCTGATTTTTATCACCAAACTCATCTATTTTCACTAAACCAATTCACCGTGTCTGTGATTGTTTCTTGGAGGGGTCGGAAGGTAATCCCAAGTTCTTTTTTTGCTTTTTCATAGGAATAGCCTTTTTGCACCCTCATTTTTCTTAATTCATCCCTTCTAGGGATTGGAGAAGATTTACCAGTTACTTTGGATATTAGTGCCATAATTCCTGAAAGAATCATTACCATTCCAAAAGGGGGCTGTTTTTTAGGCATTGGTATTCCTGACACATCCGATAGCATGCTAACAATCTCTTTCATTTCATAGACATTACCTCCTACAATATATCTCTCACCATTTTTTCCCTTATCAATTGCTGAAACAACAGCTCTTGCTACATCCCTGGCATCAACGATGACAGCCTTTACAGGAAGAATAGCTGGCATTTTCTCATTTAAAAAGCTTAAAACAAATTCTCCCATTCTGGTGGGTCCATAATCTCCAGGTCCCATCATGATGGCAGGTAGTATAGTAACAACCCTCATTTCTGGATATCTGTCTATAAACTCACGGATTTTTTTCTCCGCCTGGATTTTGCTTTCAAAATATGGATTGGTATTGTCTACATAAGGAGCCTTTTCAGTAACAATATCAGGTCCAGAAGAATCTAATACACCAGTGGAGCTTATGTAGATGATGTTCGTTATTCCTTTTTTATAGGCTTCTTCAAACAGTTTTTCTGTCCCATTGACGTTAATTTTATAGAGTGGATTTCCTTCATTTCCCTTCTTAAAAAACTCTGTAAAATATGCTCCAGCGTGTATCAATAGATCACACCCAGCTAACGCTTCAGCAAATCCTCCTATGTCCTTCAGATCACCTTGCACAAGCTCTACACCTTTTCCTTTAATCCTTTCTCCTTTAGCATGAGATCTAGCCAGGACCTTCACTTGATATTCATCTTTTATTAACTCTTTTACAATATTACTGCCTAATAATCCCGTACCTCCAGTTAAAAATATTGTCATTATGACTCCTCCTTTATATTTTACCAAACGTTTGGTTAATTAAATGGTTAAAAAAATTTACAAGTCTGCATGTGATTTTATGTGGGTATTGATGAAGGCCTCCATAAAATGCTCTAATAGCTTATCCTCGTCATAATTAAAATATTTGCACCATTTATCCTTCAGTGTAATCAATGAGATTACTGGTATGATACCAGTGAAGAATTCATGTATCATATATTTTTGAAATTCATCTTCAGATAAGTTTTCTAATTTATCAATTTTTAAAGTGCTGTTCAATTCCTTCTTCACAATAATCTCCATACATCTTATAAGGCTGTCGGTAGGATTTCCGCTTTTTAGGGTTTCCATAAAGAGGACAGAAATAATTTTTTTCTTTTGATCCATATATCTTATCTCGGATCGAATCTTATCCTCTAGGCTTAGTTTATTATGGTCTACTTCCCCGGCATTGGATGCTGAGTTAATATGCTCTGCTATCTCATCCATGATTTTTTCAAAAAGAGACTCTATGATATGGTTTTTATCCTTAAAGTGATAGTAGATAGAGCCTTTATTGATGCCGGCACTTTTAGCAATTTTATCTACCCCTGTTCCGTCAAACCCCTTCTCCGCAAATAATTCCTCTGCTACTTGTAGGATCCGTTCCTTTGTAATATCCCCATCTGTTTTTGCCATATCACCCATCCTTAATTAAAATTTACCAAACGTTTGGTTAAATAGATTTTATGATAAAAAAATTGCTTTGTCAATATAAAAATAATTTTTTTTACTCAACTAGAAATTTTTATAAATCGTTTACTCCTTAAGGTGAACTCTAGTGTATTACTGAGAATAATTTTAAAAGTTGTATTTTCTTATTCACCTATCTCTAAAACCACTGGGCAATGGTCACTTCCCATAACATGAGGATGAATTTCTGCATTTTTCATTTGATTTTCTAGTTTTTCTGATACAATAAAATAGTCAATTCTCCAGCCTACATTTCTCTCTCTAGCCTTCCCCATGTAGGACCACCATGTATAGGCGTCTTCTTTATCTGGATAAAAGTACCGAAAGGAATCTATAAAGCCATTTCCCAATAAATCCGTCATTTTTTCTCGCTCTTCATCTGTAAAACCAGCGCTTTTCCGATTAGATTTAGCATTTTTTAGGTCAATCTCTTTATGGGCTACATTTAAGTCACCACACAGGATAACAGGTTTTTTAGCATCCAGCTCCCTTAGATAGCTTCTAAAGGTATCCTCCCAGGTCATTCTATAATCAAGTCTTGCTAATCCTCTTTGTGCATTTGGGGTGTAGACATTCACTAAGTGAAATTCTTCAAATTCTAAGGTGATGACCCTTCCCTCCTGATCATGCTCCTCTATCCCTATACCATATTGGACAGATAAAGGCTCCACCTTTGTAAATATAGCTGTCCCGGAGTAGCCCTTCTTCACTGCATAGTTCCAGTACTGATGATATCCTTCTAGGTCTAAATCAATCTGTCCCTCCTGC
Source organism: Natronincola peptidivorans (assembly GCF_900111615.1). GTDB lineage: Bacteria > Bacillota > Clostridia > Peptostreptococcales > Natronincolaceae > Natronincola_A > Natronincola_A peptidivorans. Next base: position 187,264 of record NZ_FOHU01000003.1, read on the forward strand.
AGCTTGGTTTCCTGTAGACAAAAGATATCTGCATCTACCTCTTTGAAATAGTCTAAAAATCCTTTGCCGACACAAGCTCTTAAACCGTTGACGTTCCAAGAAATGAGTTTCATATTTAAGCCTCCATAAAAGTATTTTTATCATTTTTTTCAGTATATAGTCATACGCCCCTAGGTTTTAGCATGCTATGAGCTACATTTAGAGCCTACGATTTTGGCTAAACCGTAGACCGTGTATACTATAATTTAGCTTTAAAAGCATATGTTTATACTATCTTAATTATATATCAGGGTTTTTTAAAAAATCAAATGGTGTGGCTGGAAATTCAAATAAAAAACACTACTACTATATTCTTCAAACAGTAGTTCTTTATTTTATTCTTTTACATTACTTATATAATCCACTGTCTTAGGGTATAATGAAATAACGTTAAATAAATAAGTAAAGGAGAATATATTTATGGGCAATTGTATGGATCAGTGTGGCTGCAACCATGAAGGACACACAAATGAAGGACATAAAAAAATTTACTTAACTCTGATGGATAACTCTCAGCTAGAGTGCGATGTTTTAAACGTTTTTGATGCCAATGATAAAAAGTATATTGCTGTATTACCAGAGGACTCAGAGTCTGCTATGCTTTATGGCTTTGTAGAGACTGCTGAAGGGCCGCAACTTAATAACATTGAAAGTGATGAGGAATATCAAATAGCCTCCAAAGCTTTCTTAGAGGCTCATCATACTTTTAGTAAGTGAATCTAAAACCCTTGCACAATATCATGAAATTCTATGCAGGGGTTTTGTTATTCATATTCTTTTGTCGGAGTATATCCTTTAGAAAAAGAATACAGAAACCAATATCTGGATACAAATCCAAAAAACACGTTGGATATGGACAATCCCAGCCATATCCCTATGGTTTCAAGCCTAAAAAGATAAGCCAGGGTATAGCTTAAAGGGATGGCTAAAATAAAAAAGCGAATAGCTGTCGTGATAAAAGTGGGCATTCCTCTTCCTACAGCTTGGAAGGAGGCATTGCTTACCATACCCATTCCTATAAACACATAGCTTAAAGCCATGATCCGTAAATAGCTCCTGCCTTGTCTTAATACTTCGCTAGCCCCTGTTCCTGACTCCTCTAAAAAAATCATTAGTAAAGGATCAGGAAAAGCGAAGACCAATAGGGCAATTCCTCCCATCACCAGCATCCCAAAGACCGTTGCCTTTCTATAGATGCCCTCGACTCTATGATAGTTCTTAGCACCATAGTTTTGTCCCAGCATAGCGATGGTAGCGCCTGCAAAGGCTACCCCTGGTAAAATAGCTATACTATCAATTCGAAAGCCTAAGGCATAGGCAGCAACTGCTTCTTCAGAAAAATCCATGGCAAATCTGTTGATAAATACCATGGTAAAAGCAATAGCACCTTGGGCTACAGAGGATGGTAGTCCTACTACAAGAATATTTTTAATATATTCCCATTTATACCGAAAGTGATGGGCTTTTAAGTTTATACTGCTCTTGTTTTTAATAATAAATAAGATTCCTATACTTAATCCTACTCCCCATGCAATGGCCGTTGCTATAGCAGCTCCAGCTACTTCTAACCTAGGGAAGGGTCCTATGCCGAAGATAAGTAGAGGATCTAATACGATATTCACAACGGATCCACTTACTAACGCAATCATAGAAAGTCTTGTTTTACCTTCTCCTCTAAAAATCCCATCTACTGCTGCCAATAAGAATTTAATAGGCATAGCAATGGTAACAATTATGATGTAGCTTTTTGCCATCCTAAAGACTTCTCCTTCTGCCCCAATAAATCTTAGCATAGGGTCAACAATAGCTATGCCAAAAACAAAAAAGAACACCCCGATAGCTGCTGCCAGCAGTAATCCATTGCCTGCTGCTAAAAAGCTTTTTTCTTCTTCACCTGCACCTATGCTCCTGGCTACTAAAGAGCTTATTCCTATGGATACTCCAGAGCCCAAGGATATGCTTAGCATAAAAATAGGGAAGGTCAATCCCATTGCGGCAATAGCGTCTGTTCCAAGTCTTGAAACAAAATAAGTATCAACTATATTAAAAAAGGTTTGCATAAACATAGCCAATAGTACAGGTATGGCCAGTAAAATAAAGGTTTTTCCGATGGGTCCCTGTAATAAATCTAGATTTTTTCTTCTGTTTTCCATTTTGTTCACTCCTATAGATGCGATAAAATGAGACCTAATTTAAGAGGAATTATTTTGTTCAGTTTTTACTGTCACCATATCCTCCAGCATCCTTTACTTGTCTCAATAAGAAACTATTCTTCATTATTCTTGCTTTTCCTGCACAGATTTACACAATATATTAATAAACCTTATGGCTTACTAATCTTAACGTGCTTTTGCCTTTATATTATGCAAAATTGTAGCTTTTTAAAAAAATAAATACTTCTTATCAATGATAAGAAGTATCTTAAAATAGTATTGATTTTTATATGTAGCTGCAATTGCTTTATATAACAACTAGATGTCCCTTTGATACGTGGTAGCATGCTAATTTTTTAATTATGAAAAGATTTTAAGGGTAACTCTATAAAACTTTTGAAGTATTCTATTTTTACTTTGCAAGCACCTGCTTTTTCCAGCGTTCCAGTAGACGTTGTCGGTGAACTCCAGCCCATTCATGATCATAGTTTACAATGCTCAGTTCCGAAAGAGGAAATGCTTCTACTGGTGATACTGCCTCACGATTTGTAAGCAGGTGGTAGGTCCCCACTTGTTTTCCCAATTCCTGTGCTTGTTTCGTCAAGGACCAATCTATAAATTTTTTCGCCTCCTCCAGCTCTGGTGCACCATCAATAATAGCAATTGCTCCAATCTCATAGCCGGTTCCCTCCTTTGGAAAAGAAACAACAATTTCATTAAAACCCTCTTTAAAAAACTTTACTGCGTCATGAGCGAATAATATGGCTACTCCCATATCTCTCATTCCCACTAAACGTCCTGAGGTGCTGCCGGAGGTAGTATATAAACCCATCTGCTGATGTAATTGTTCTAGATATAAAAAGGCTTCTTCTTCACCATACAACTGTATTAAAGTGGCTAAAATAGTATAGCCTGTTCCAGATGTAGCTGGATTTGGCATGACAATCATCCCTTTAAACTCTGATTGTAAAAGATCCTCCCATGATTGTGGAACCGTTAATCCGTTTTGCTGAAGCCACGATCTGTTGCTGACAATAGCAAGGGATCCAGCGTATATCCCCGTCCAATATCCTTCATCATCCTTGTATATTTCATCAATATATTTTCTATTAGGAGCTAGATATGGCATCAGTAATTCCTCTTGCTTTGCGTGGATAAATGTATCAACCGGTCCTCCAAACCATATACTTGCTTGTGGATCATCCTTTTCTCCTCTTAGTCGGTGTAATATCTCGCCTCCTGATAGTCGAGTATATTTCACTTTAATCCCTGTTTCTTTTTCAAATGCTTCTATAGCCTTGATTGCATGATCTTCATACAATCCAGCGTACACTCGCAGAACCTTTGGTTCCTCTTTTCCTAGGGTACATCCGCTTGAAGAAACAAGAAGAATTAAACCTATTGTTATTAGAACAAATTTTTTTGCCATTGTCCCACCCCCTTATTTTTATTTTAACGTAATATTATTATTCTTCAAGAAAAAAAAGCACAGAGAAACCTTCCATCGCTTGGTCTTTCCCTGTAGGAGTATGTTTAATTTTCTTCTAAAGGTTATAGGAGAATTCATTATTTTTCCATGCCGCTTGTTCTATTCCACGAATCCTATGTATTTCCTGAAAAAAATCTTGTCTTTTAAAGTCTTTGCACAGCTTTACCGCAAGGTGTATCTCAATTATGCTTCCTACTCCTATTGAATCTATGGTTTCAAAAGATTCATTTCCTTCATAATCATATTCATCTGTACCTCTAAAAATTTTAATATCTTTTATCGTCACATTATGTCTCCCTAAGAGCTGTCCAATATCTCCAATTAACCCTGTTCTTTCTCTGCACTGCACAATCAGTACTCTATATTTTTTTGTAAATATTCGTTTTTCTAGTACCCCCAGACTCATTAAGGAAAAGAGAACAATGGCGGCAGTGGTTAGACCTCCAACATAGTACCCTCCTCCAATAGCAAGGCCGATTCCTCCACATACCCATAAGCTGGCGGCTGTTGTTAGGCCCTTTATGCTATTTCCTGTTCTCAAAATCGTTCCAGCACCCAAAAATCCTATGCCACTAACAACCTGAGCCGCTAGACGGGCAGGATCTCCAGTATTGCTTAAAGTATCAAACCCATGGGTTGACAATAGCATAATTAGTGAGGATCCTAAGGTTACTAATACATGAGTTCGAAGTCCAGCTGGTCTATTATTGGCTTCCCTCTCCATTCCAATGAGTCCGCCAATAATCGCTGAGAGCACTAGTCTTAATATAAGCTCATATATACTTATCATTAGATCGCCTCCCTCACCAAATAATTTCTAATTCCAAAACCTTAGCCTTTAATCCTCTCTTCACCTCTTTGAGTATTCTTCCAGTTGTTTTTTATACAAGCTAATTCATAGATGGCTTTAGAGAATATGTAAAGCCCTCTCTTCAAAGCCTATTCCCATCTGTTCCCCAGCTCTGTAAATAGTTTTCCCGGTGGGGTTATTTTCACTGATTTCTAAGTTGGCCCCAAAGAAGTCTACTCCATATTCTTGGTTTTGACCCATGAATACACTCTTTTCAACCTTAACAATGAAGTCCTGTTTTCCTACGATTACACCTTCTGGTCTAATAACAGCTCGAATTTTTTGTCCTGTCTGAAAATTTTTGTATGCTTTTGTTCTGTAGCTAATACCATGAATATTTACAATAGCATCCTTTCCGCTGATACCTTCTATTTCTCCATCTATAATATTGGCACGCCCTATAAAATTAGCTACAAACTCGTTAACAGGCCTTTGATAGATTTCTTGAGGTGTTCCCTCTTGTTCAATCACACCAGCATTCATAATAATTACCTTATCCGACATGGCCATGGCTTCCTCTTGATCATGTGTGACATAGATAGAGGTAATTCCTACATTTTGTTGAATTTTTCGGATTTCATCCCGCATATGGATTCTAAGCTTAGCATCTAGGTTTGACAGTGGCTCATCAAAGAGTAGTACTCCTGGCTCCATAACTAAAGCTCTGGCTAGAGAAACCCTTTGCTGCTGTCCACCAGACATCTGACCCGGTACCCGCTCTGAAAAGTCTTCCATTTTCATCATTTTTAGTATTCTTTGAACACGTTCTTTTATTTCACTTTTTGGACGTTTTTGAATTTTTAGGCCATAAGCTATATTATTAAAAACATTCATATGAGGAAATAACGCGTAATTTTGAAAAACCATAGCTGTATCCCTTTTGTCAGGTGTTTTGGTGGCTACATTCTCCTCCCCAATATAGACTTTGCCTTGGGTTGGCATTTCAAAGCCTGCAATCATTCTCAATGTGGTTGTTTTGCCACAGCCGGAAGGTCCCAGCATAGTGGCAAATTCACCTGGCTTAATTTTTAAGTTGATATTATTAACAGCAACAACTTTGTCGTTGCCTGTCGTTATAAATGTTTTATTTAAGTTTTCAAGATAAACCTTCTTTGGTGATTTCATCTTATCATCTCCTAACCTTCTATATCGCTTATATCAATACCTAGTCTTGATATAATAAATTGCATTGTCCATACTACAACTGCAACAATAAAAATTAAAATTGTGGAGTAGGCTGATGCAACCCCAATTTTACCAGCATCTATCTGACTCATAACGGAGGCCGTCAGTAGATTATATCTTGCTGAGACTAGGAAAATAACCGTGCTGACTAAGGTCATGCTCCTGATAAAGGTATACACTAGTCCACTAAAAAAAGCTGGCCTTATCATAGGTATTGTGATAGAGGTAAATACTTTGGTACTAGAAGCTCCCAGTACATTGGCTGCCTCTTCAATAGACGGATCTATCTGCTGCAAAGCAGCAATACCCGATCGAATTCCAATGGGCATGCTTCTCATGATAAAAGCAATTATTAGAATAGCTGCTGTTCCCGTTAGTACAAGGGGCTTTGTATTGTAGGAAAGAACATAACCTAAACCAATTACTGTTCCAGGAATTGCCAGTGCCAGCATGGTTGTCACCTCCATAAAGCTTTTACCAAAGAAATTTTTCCTTACAATTAAGAATGCTATAATCATTGCCAGCACTCCACTTAAAGGGGTTGCAATCAAAGATAAGAAGGTAGTATCTTTTATGGGCTTCATCCCTAAATTGAAAACATATCTAAAGTGATTTAGGGAAAAAGAGTAATCTATACCCCACAATCTTATAAACGCTCCAATGGGTACTAGCGCATACATTAATCCAACAAAAATACTTAAGGAAAGAGCGATTGCATAGATAGGTTTTGTAATTTTAGGTGTATCTATCAATTCTCTAGCACGGGAAGCTTTGCCAGTGACTGTAATATAGGATTTTTTTCCTACATAATACTTTTGGATCATAAACACCGTAACAGATATCATCAAAAGTATTATGGCTAGGGCTGTGCCGCCACCCATGTCATAATTTCCTATTCCCTGTAAATAAATCTGAACAGCTAGGGTAGTATAGTTGCCTCCAATAACCATTGGATTACTAAAATCAGCAATGGATTGAATAAATACTAACAAAAAAGCATTTGCCAGCCCTGGCACCATCAGTGGCAGAGTAATAGACTTAAACACTTCACCCCTAGATGCCCCTAAATCCCTTGCTGCTTCTTCAACAGAAGGATCTATACTTTTCAATAGCCCTACCAAAAGAAGATAGGCAACCGGAAAAAATGTAAGGGTTTGGACCAAGACTAGGCCGTGCAGCCCATATACATTAGCCTCTCTCATACCAAGAATTCCTCTAGTAATAAATCCATTACGACCAAACAATAGAATAGTAGACAATGCTATAACAAAAGGTGGTGATATCATCGGTAATATAGCTATAGCATTGAACATTTTTTTACTCCGTATTTTTAAATAAGCAGAAGCATAGGCAAACAAAAAACCAATTATTGTGGATATAACACTAACGATTAAACCAAGATAAATAGTATTCCATAGTATCTCTTTTGTAGAAGATAGCCTTAGGATTTCTTTATAATGATATAAGGATAATTGGTTTTGATGATAAAGACTTTCCTTTAATATTTTTATTAAAGGATATAATACAAATAAGAATACAATAATGAAAACTCCTATGATTGCAATCGTTAAAAAAGGATCTCGCATATTTTTTTTGATATTATCTAGCTCTGTTTTTATCTTCAATTTTCGATATGCTGCTTTTGATGTCATTACTTTCCCCCTTTTCTTCTTATTCTTACTTAGAACAAAGTTGACTCCGCCAATGTTTCCTATGTGTTATGAAAGAATCCATGCAGAAGCTACATGGATTCTTTCATATGTTATTTCAAGGTTAACTTATTTAGTCTGTTGGAGGTGTTGTTCTTGTTACATCATTGAATCTTTCCACTAACTCTCTTCTGTTTTTGCCAGCCCAATCAAAATCATAATCAATTAATTTAGTATCCTTTAATTCCATTGCTTCCTCAGGTGGTACCGCATCGGGATTGGTGAGGAATTGGAAGGAATCTACTACACTTCCTAATTCTTGAACTTCTTTTGTTAGTGTCCAATCTACAAACATTCTTGCTGCTTCCTGGTCAGGTCCATTTCTCAGTATAGCTACACCCCCGATTTCGTAGCCTGTTCCTTCAACTGGTGCTGAAATCATTATGTCTTTGAAGCCTTCCTTACGATACTTTATAGCATCATGTAGGAAGGTAATTCCGATTGGTATTTCTTTTAATCCAACCATTCTACCAGGAGCTGTACCAGATTTTGTGTACTGTCGAATCTGCCCATTTAACCTTTGTAGGTAATCAAACCCTGCTTCTTCACCCTTCAACTGAATGATGGTTGCTAGCATAGTATAAGCTGTGCCAGAGGAGCCTGGATGAGCTGTTGCGATTTGACCTTTAAACTCCGGCTTCAATAAATCATCCCAGGATGTTGGGATATCATAATTATTTTCTTCAAACCATTCCTTGTCTAAAACAAAACCAAGATATCCAGAATAAATCCCTGTCCAATATCCATCAGAATCTTTATATTTATCAGGGAAGTTTGCTGCATTAGGTGATTTATAAGGTACAAGTAAATCATCTTCTATGGCTGCTATGTAGGCATCAACTGGTCCCCCATACCATATACTGGCTGTCATATTGTCTTTTTCTGCACGAATCCTGGCTAGTGTTTCCCCGCTACTCATACGTATAAAGTTTGTTTTAACTCCCGTCTGTTTTTCAAACTCTCTAGTTGCCATAATTGCATGGTCTTCCATTAAACCTGCATAAATGGTTAGTTCTAAATTCTTAGGTTGCTTGGCAGCTTCTTCAGCAGCATCAGCAGTCTCTGCTGGGGGATTAGCAGGACTGCATGATGCCAATATCAAAGTAATCAGTAAAATAATAGAAAGTGTAGTACTCATTTTCTTAAACATCTTTTTTCCTCCTCCTTTTTCAAACAGATTTTGGTTGATTGAATACGTTTTCAAGCATTGATGCATTAATTCTGATTTTTATTAGGTTCTCTAATTTCATTTTACTTGAATATGGTAAAGCAATGCCATACCATCTCTTTGCCACTTTAAATGGCAAAAAAATATCTCTATATGATAATAGAGATACTAATAGTTTGTAGAAGCCTTTTGTCCAGTTGTAAATCATCTTAATGATCATGGTTATTCTTAATTAGAAAATCGTATTTATTACTTATGCCTTTGTGGCAAATTTATCTCCCTCAATCACTATAGGCCAAATATATATTGCAATATCCATTTCGCAAAAAAACCTATAATAGCAAAATCAGAATCCCCAAAAGTAGCTCTGACGTACCCTAAACCTGATAAAAGGGGAATTAAAAAGTAGGGTAAGAATGTAATGATGAATCCATGGATAAAAGTGCCCACCACCAACCCTTTTCTTCTCCCAATAGTATAGGCAATTACCCCGGCAGCACCGCCTGAAAAAAAATGCGAGACTATTCCAGGGATGATAATGGTATATTGATTGGGTAACAAAACAAATACACCCATAGCCACCAGACCTCCTAATAAGCTAAATAAAAATCCAAAAATCGAGGCAATAGGGGCATAGGGGAACAATATAGGACAGTCTAATGCTGGAATTCCGTTAGGAACAATTTTTTCGCTGATTCCTTGAAAGGCTGGAACAATTTCTGATAATAGCATACGTACACCCATTAGGATCACATATACTCCTGCAGCAAACCAAATGGCTTGAATAACAGAGATTACTAGAGGAGGCCTACTAAAAAATAATTCTGTAACTTTTTCTGAGCCTACAAAAAAACTAGCGCATAAGAATAGAGTAAACATAAATAGCGTAGTAGATATAATATGATCTTGAAAAAGCACTTGTAATTTAGCGAAGCTAGGAAATGGTGATTCTCTTTTTTCTCCTTGCTTTTCCTTAAAGCAAGAGGCTATTATTCCCGTAATCACAAAACCAAAGCTATTAAAATGTCCAACTGCGATTTCATCATTTTTTATTACTTTTCGTACAAAAGGCTGCGTAATAGCTGGCCCTACAGTCATAGCCATCGCCAATAAACCGCTTCCAATAATAATGATTTCCCACTTGCCCAATGGATACACTGCTAACAAAGCCGCCAACATTGAAGCCATAAATAATATATGATGTCCAGTTAAAAATACGTATTTTAATGGACTCCATCTAGCAATTAAAAGATGCACAATCATACCAAACAGCATAATCCAAGCAATGTAACTACCATAATTGATCTGAGCTAAAGCTACAACAACCTCATTGTGGGGAATGATTCCAATTACTTGAAATCCTCTTTGTATTAGTAAAGATAGATTCCCTAAAGCAACCCCTGCCGCTGATGCTCCAATTTGGATTAAAATATACCCTAGAATCGTTTTTATCGTTCCTTGAATAATTCTTTCGACTGTCTCCCTTTGAATAACTAATCCTATAAAAGCTATTATTCCAAGTAAAAAGGCCGGTTCTCCCAACACTCCTCTGCTAATTGCATCTGAATAATTCATCGCAACCCCTCTTTTTCCTTAAGCCAAGTTTGGATGGTATCACAATTCAACAGCTGCTCCTCTATATATCTACGTCTTACAATGTCTTCTAATCCTATAGTCTCAATATCATTTTGTTTTGATAAACAACTAATCACCTGCTTTGCACCAATAATTAAATCAGCCTCTATAAAATTAGCAGACCCCATATCCGCATGCTCTACCTTTACCTTAAGATTTCTTTCTCTTATAAATCTTTCAATCGACAGTCTCATGGCTAAACTAGTTCCCAACCCACTGGTACACACCACTAGAATTTTTTTCATAGTAACGCTCCCTCTCTTCTTTGAAACCAGTCGTATATGTCTTTTGAATTATGGCTTTTTTTAAGTATTCTCAAGAAGAATTCATCATTCAAAGCATCAATCAGTAAAGCTAAAGCTTCTACATGCTTTTCGTTATCCTCAGCTGCTAAGGTAATCATTAACCATATAGGAGTAGAAATTTCTTGAAGCCTAACAGGTTTTTTAAAGGTTACCAGGCTGAAGCCAGTTCCCCAAACTCCCGTTTCATTGGAAGCATGAGGAAAAAGGATTCCTTTTGAGATAACAAAATGGTGATTAGGGCTGTTTATCATGTGAATCAGCTTTTCTTCATATTCCAATCCAATAAGCTCTCTTTCCTTTAGGGGGATCGTCCCTAATGAAATCAGTTTCTCTACTGTACTAGGAGTTTCAGCTTGAAGTATTATTGATTTCTCCGGTAGTAGTTGAGTAATACCATAGAAAGGTTTAGTATTTTCGGTATAGGAATGTGCTCCTTTGAAAAATTGTATCAGATGCTTGGATAGGGTGGCTCTGTTTTTTATGTCTTCATTTTTCTCTATGATTTTTATTACTTCATTTACTGTGTGAATAATTTCTAATTCTCTTGCATCGTTTTTTTCTGGCATCCCCAGTATTTTCTTTATTTTTTCTTCATCCTCCTGACTTAAAAGAGGGGAGACCTTTATCCAAGGAATTGTAAGATTATAAAAGATATCAATGGTTGAAATAACTATATCTACTTCTTTAGAGGTTAAGTCTTTTAAGTCTTTATAGGAGCATTTTTTTACAATGTTAACATCAGGATACATATCTAATAATCTTCTTTGCAATATATTCGATGTTCCTAATCCTGAACTGCATACAATAGCCACTTTCCGATTGCTGAGAGGTAACTGCTGATGTAATCCTGCTCCTATGTGCATAGCAATGTAGCTGGCTTCCTGCTGATCAAACTCAATCCCTATGGGTTCTAATATTTTATTAGTAATTATCAATACAACCTCTAATAGCTGTCCATACTCTTTTTGTAATTGTGTAAATAAAGGATTGCAAATCCTTCTATCATACTTCACTCGGTAAATAGCAGGCTTTAAATGCATAGCTAAGCTATTTATAATTTGCTCGCTCATTAATAAAGGTTTATGATAATTTTTTTCTACCTCCATTACTATTTTTTTTGCTAACTGAAAGCATTCTACATCCTCTTTGTCTTTTTGATAATCCTTTTGAGCCGTTAAAATGTGCTGAGTGATATATCCTATTTCCGATAAAGGTAATTCAATATTAAAATAAGGCTCTATTCGGGTCCTCACCATGCTTTCAACCGTTTTAAATTCCTTGCTATTTTGCAGTTCCTTCAATAGATCCTGGTCCATTGCTACAAAGTGTTTCGCTTTTAATCGTTCTAGAGATAAAAACATGTGTAAAATTAATGCTACATAACCATTATCTGAAAATCCAATAGATAAAGTTTTTTCTAATTCCGATACTACTTGAAACAGATAATGCATTTCTTCAGGCTGAAACCATTCTTTCAATTGCAACACATTCATGTCTTTTGATTTATCATTTAATAGATAGTCTAGTATTTTTTCTTCTGTAGCTTCTTCCTTTATTAAAGATAAATAAGCTTCCCGCTTATACAACTCCCGCCCATTAATTTTCACTTTTCCTTTTTCTCGTACTAGCTTTAAGTTTTTCACATGAAACCAACTCTTCAATCCTGCTAAGTCTCCTATTAGGGTTTTATCACTAATTCTAAATTCCTCCATCAACCCTTCGAATTCAATTTCTGAGCTTTTTAGCAGTAACTTAGCCATTTCTTTTAATCGACTCTCTGGAGATAGATATTGAGTTTTCTGTTCTAGGAATCCTTGCAGCCTTTGCCATTGCAGGTTATCTCCCTCTAGCTTCAATCCATGCTTCCGATGACGTATAAATGCTATTTCCTTCTCTTTTAAACAAGATTCCAGCGACAAAAGGTCATGTCGTATCGTTCTTTGAGATACTCCATATTGCTTAGCCAACTGCTCTACCGTAAAGAAATCTTGATGCTGGATTAATTGTTCCAAAATTTTTTTTTGTCTGCTTGAAATCATATATAACACCTCTATCGTATTGTTCCATCTTCCCTAAAAGCCGCTTTAATAAATTTCTTAAAGCTATCATTAGGTAACCGATCCTACTATATCTTCAAACTTGTATACATATTGATTCTCGAAAATGCTTCTATTTTAAAAAAATGATTCCTATACTAGTACTGTTTTACTTTTTCGTTGATTAACTAAATTCTTCAAATTCATGTAAACTCCTCTATAATATTACATAATATTTTGATAATTTTATTTTTACTGTCTTATACATTATTTCTAAGCCTTAGCTTTTTCTGTCAAACTCTTATAAAATAAAATGCCTCTTTATCAGTGATTAAGAGGCATTCTGAAAAATAATAATTTTTATTTCATACCAAATCAATTCCTATAAAAACCTAAAGCAAAATTTCCTTTTTACAATCTTAATCCAAACACATATCTTTAACAGATATATGTGGATGTCGATATCTCTTCATCCTTCGAGTGTCATTGCCAAATTGTATGAATCTTTTAGTAAACTGAAGAGAAGTGGACGGGCAAAAATGGAGGCATGCAAGACACTGCTGACAGTTATTGTGCAGCCACTGAGGCTTTCCTGCTTTAAGCTTTATATTCTTTACAGAACATACTTTTTCACAAATGCCGCAACCATTGCAGGTATCATCACTATAAAAATATTTATCCTGCTTATAAGTGTTTCTTAAGTAATAGTTACTTCCCAGTAATGGTAGGTGTTTTGCTATGGGAAACAGTCTATCTGTTATGTTTTTTTCTATTGTATTTTCTCTATTTATGATACTCTCGATAATCCTATCAAGCTTAGGTTCCATTTCACTCAGGCGTCTCATTAAAACATCTTCTGCTGTGGAATCCCACCAGTATAGAATAAAATTATCTCCCATTGTTAAGTAAAAACCTGCATCAAGCCTTTTACCTTTATCATGAAGCTCCTTTTCTATTTGTGCCATAGCGCCACCAGCAAATGGTGTGTCTACCCCTCTAGTAATAATAGTAAAAATATGCGCCACCTTTGACATATCTAGTTTTTTTATAAACCTAATGACGATATCAGGCATGCCAAGATAATACATGGGAAATACAAAGCCTACCGTTTCACTGCTCTCAATAAATTCTTTCTGGCTAAATGCTTTAGAAATAGGTATAATTGCACTCTTTTTAATCCTGCTACTAACCTTTTTTGCAGCAGCAAGAGAATTTCCTGTTCCTGAAAAATAGTAAATGGTGGTCTTCATTTTTCCACTTCCTTATTGTTGTTTTAGTACTATCTCAGCAATTTCAGCCATTACCTTATTAAATTTCTCTGGTTCTTCAAAATTGGGAGAATGAGCTGAGTATTCAAACTCTATGTATTCCTTCATTGGAGCATCAACAGCATCATAGAATTTTTTTACTAATTCCGACGGAGTATTAAAGTCATACTTGCCCTGCATAAAGAAAACCGGTACTTCTAAGCTTTTGATTTCCTCGTCAAATTTTAGGTTTTCTAGCCATTCTTCCCCTATCAAATCCTCTGAAAACTCTACCCCTCGAATGTAGTTGATTTTATCAAGAATTGTATATTCTGGCGCAATGGCCAATCTAAAGTACAGACTGCTAACATTTAAATTGTATAGAAATCCTCTATAATGCCATAACCATTTTCTTTGTACATGCTTTTCATCGTGACCGTGTAGGTAGACACCATCAATTACCTCCAGTGCTTCTAGCTCCTTAATGGCTTTTTTGTTGTTATCTTCTGCAGCCATTTTTTTCGTCCATTTGTAGGATAACGCTTCCCCTTTATTGCCATTAATTAATTGTCCTATCCCAATATAAGCATGAAAATCTTTTGGATGCTCCTTCACTGTAGTCAATCCCAAAAAAGAACCCCAGCTATGACCAGCAATAAATATCTTATCTTTTTGAAACCTATCCTTTACATACTGAACAACTTCATATGTATCTGCCAAAATTTGATCAGCTGTCATTGTTTTTTCGTCTATCTTAGAGTTAAAAGATTTTCCCGCTCCTCTTTGATCCCAATTAATCACTATAAAATTATCCTCTAGATCTGCATTGAAATGTCTAGTAAAAACCATTTCTGCAAAACCAGGTCCCCCATGTATAAAAAGCAACACAGGCTTCGATAAGTCTTTTCCTCTAATCAACAACGATTGGTCAACATTACCTATAGATATCTTTTCTAAACTGGCAATTCCATTCTCATTATGTATAGCAGGTGTCGTTGCTATAGAATAACGTATTGTTAATGTAGTTAAACCAACAAAGCAAAATATTAATATCATCATTACTATTCTTTTAAACTGCATTGTTTTCCTCTCCTTTTTCAAGAATTCCTTCAAGAACAAATTCAAATAAATAGTTTGTCAAAATGGGAAAATGAGATGCCCCCAAATCCTCTTGATGCATTTCAACATAGTAGATTGCATCAAAAAAAGTCAGTATCAAATCTGGGCTAATCTTTTTTATCAAGCCCTCCCTTTGCCACCTTTCTAGTAGTGGAAGAAACAAGCAATATACTTCCCTTCTTGCCAAATCTTTTTCCCTTGTGTCTAGCTTCTTTATAATATTTAGAAATTCTTCTTGATGATTATGTCTTCCTAATATTGTTTCTTGGTTTGATTCTGAAGCCAACCTAAAAAAAATTTCCTTAATAACTACCTTTGGATTTCCAGTTAAATTCGTAGTATCCATGATTTCTTTAGTAATTAAGTAGTTTTCTTCAAAGTATATTTTCATAAATAATGCTTCCTTTGAGTGAAAGAATTGATAAAAGCTCCCTGATGCTATACCCACTTCTCTAGTAATATCTTTAATGGAGGTCTTTTTAAAACCATTTTTATAGAAAAAATCTCTACCTACCTTAAAGATTCTTTTATATAGTATTTCTTGCTCTTCTTTTGAAAAAGATCGTGGCATAAAATCACTCCTTTTTATGAATGAACTCATTGTTGTTCATTCATATTATGCCAGTATGTATTTGTTGTAGCAAGGGTTTTTTGTATTAATTTTCCATTTTATCTAGGTATCTCTAAACTATTGATGAAATTACTTAAACATAGTATCCAATGCTTATCATCCGTTCAGTAATTGCTACAAGTACTGTTGTCAAAATATTTACACCTGCAATTGTTATCAATAGTCTTTTTTTGTTTTCTACATATTTTTTTAGCAATAGATAAACTGCAGGAATCTCAATTATTAAAGTTAGTAGAAGGTACCCTGCTAAAATCATATAATAGGGTCCTCTATCAAATGCTGCAAATATGGAACCAGTGAGAGGATATAATCTATACCCTCTCACTAGGTAGGGTGCTATAAAGGATAATAGATTGGCAAAGGTTATTATAACAAAAACCTGCTTTATATCAGCAATATAATTAAGCTTAGCTACACCAAAGGTTTCTATTAGTAATGTTACTGCTATACAAATAGGTAAAATGGTTCGTGGACTGGTAGTTACCCAGATCCATGAGGAGTTACCATAAACTGGTGCAGTAAAAACAACAGCTAACAAGGAATAAGTTGTTAGTACCGATGCTATTTTCATTTTATCTTCCCCCAGATTTGTTTTAGTAATAGAACCTATATAGAACTCTTTATAAATCTATTTGCTTCATTTTTCAATAATCATCCCGCTAGGCTGAAATCCCTTTCCATGTCCCCATTCATACATCTGCTTTATGTGGTCTAAGGATAGTTCCTTATAACTGCACCTAAGGGGGGTAATTTTTTCTTTATCCCCCAGCCATATTGACCACAGCTCTAAAGAATAACCTTCCCTGAGATTTTCTTTTAGATATTCCAATAATTGCTTTCCTCTAGCATCTGTATATCTAAATTCAACCATATAGATGAAGGGCTTTTGTGTATGCTGTCTTGCATCTTCATCACCATCATACCCTTTTGTAATCATCAATTCCCCTAAATCCTCTTCGCTTTCAAAAACCATCACCTTATCCTCTTGGTTCATTTTTTCCCAAGGCATGAATTCGTGGGCTTTTATTCCCAGTTCTATGGCTTCCTTCACTGTAATCATTTTTTCCTTAGTATTATGTACCTCTGGCAGGTCATAATCACTTCCTATAAAAGAATATGCACTCATGTCATTTCCTTCCTTTCTTTTAATTAGATTTCTCCTTCACTGCTATAGCTTATATTCCAATAATGCATGTTCTGGAATAAAGCCTGCCTTTACCAAGGTTTTTAGAGAAGCTTTGTTGGCATAGCCGCATCCGCAGATAGGTGTTTTACCTTCCTCTTTACAGATATCCGCCAACCTTTTTATAATATAGGTTCCATAGCCTCTTTTTCGAAAGGCAGGATTCACCAGCATGCCGATATCCATATAGCCATAATCATAGGCAATGTTTTGGTATAAACCACAGCCTATTAGTTGATTTTCCTGGTTTTGAAATAACAAGATATTCTTATTCCTTATATAGTAGATCATCTCATCGTCACTTTCAAAAAAGTCGTCATTAATTTGTTGTATTCTTTCCAAATCTGATTCTTGAGCAATTCTTTCATTAAACTGCTTTTCTAATAATTGCTCCTTTTCTACATGCTCTCTAAACAAAATACCATCTATGGTAAATTCTTGTGTTATTAGATTCATGGCTGTCAACAGCTCATAGTCAAAGGTTTTGCAATATACACTTGTTACATTAAGTGTTTTGGTAATTTCTAAAAGTATTTTTTTGTTATGCAAAATACTCTTACTTGTACTATAATACTCTAAAATATGTGTGTCCTCATTATTGATAATGACATAACCTATCATCTGTTCTTTTACTTTAATAAAATAACAGGTTCCTTCTTTCACCAGTAGCTCTAAAAACAGCTCTTGGAATACTGGAAGAGAGTCAAGATACTTCCGTCTTTCCTTAGCAATTAATGATTGATCTTCTTCCTTTATAAGATTTATCTTGTCCACTTATATCCCCCCATTGTATTTTATCTAATGGTTATACATTTACTGTATGTATCTTTTTTACTTATTTACTGGATTCCAACAGCCCTTTAGATTTTTCTAATCATAATGGTTTCTTTAAATTATTGTAAATTCCTCTATATTATTCTTTATCTCTTTCAATTTTGAAGGACTCCTTTAACTGCTACTAGTGAGTGTTTTTTTTGATGTATTTTCACTAATTACCATCAAAATGTAAAATACCTCTTATCATAACAAGAAGTATTTTGTGTTGGTATTTTTAGGGAGGCTTATATGCTTCTTTGAAATGATAAATGAAAAGCCTCCGTCAGATGTTTTAATTTTTTGCTCTAATGCCTCTTACTTCTTCCTTTGTTAGATCTCTCCACCTTCCTGAGGGTAAACCTTTAATGGTAATGTTCATGACACGGATTCTCTGCAGCTTTACCACTTCATAGTTGAAATGGGCACACATTCTTCGTATTTGCCGATTTAATCCTTGAGATAAGGTGATTTTAAAGGTTCGCTTATTGATTTTAATAACTTTACATGGTTTTGTCATGGTATAGCTTTTTTTTACAGGATTATAAATCTTTACTCCCTTTGCCATGCCTTCTATAAAGGAGGAAGTAAGAGCTTTATTCACTGTAACCATATAATCCTTTTCATGATCATTTTCTTCTCTTAAAATCTCATTAACAATGCTGCCATCATTGGTAAGCAGAATTAAGCCTTCAGAATCTTTGTCTAGTCTCCCGATTGGGAAGATACGTTCAGGATGATTTACAAAATCAATAATATTTCCTTTTATATGTCTCTCCGTTGTACAAGTAATCCCTGGAGGTTTGTTTAAGGCAATATAGACTTCATTTTTCTTTGGTTTTAAAGGTTTATTATTTACTTCAACTTTATCCTCTGGGCCTACAATGGCTCCTAATTCTGCAATTTTCCCATTAATCTTTACTTTTTTTTCTTTAATTAATTCATCGGCTTTTCTTCTAGAACAAAGTCCCGTAGAACTAATATAATTATTTAATCTCATGTATATCTCCTCATATACTTTAAAATGAATTATCTCTCACTCAATTGTAAGTTTTTATTGTTTTTCTATTTCTTTGTTTTTATGTCTTGCTTACTTTATAATAAATATCTTTGGCTCTTTTCATTCTACCATAATAGAAGAAGATAGTTGTATACCAAGTTTGTATACTAACAATATTTTTCCCTAAGGGTATCTGTTAGATACTAGATTTTCTCTTTTTCTTTTCAAGCTTTAAAAGAGGTTTTTTCTACTATATTCATTGCTTTCAGCATAGGATGGTTTATGTAAAATATTGTATTAATTCTATATTTTGGTAGACAAATTTGTAAGAAAAGAGTACAATATTATGTATGCAGCTGGACGGGCCTCTTAAGACTTGAAAATCAGTGGTTTATGGCCTTTTTTAATGAAACTCTAATCTCTTTTTAATAAAGCTCTAATGGTTGTTTTTTATAATATGGATATCATTGGAATATTATGCTCTAGGCTTGGAAATAAAAGTAATTACAATTTACTCCTTGTTCAATCTCAGTTTGAATGAAGTTCTATTTTATCTATGGTGGTGAAATCGTGGGTATTCTTATCAAATACATTATTAAAAACATTTTTGAAAAAAAATTTAGAACCTTTATTATTGTAATCTCTGTTACCCTTTCCGCTGCACTATTTTTTGCTTCCAGTGCCATCTCTGGTACCATAACAAGTATGTATGAGGCTCAAATAAAAATGCAGACAGGAAAAGCAGATTTATTAATCAATCCTAACCAGCAATCTCCCTCAGACTTTTTTAGTATTCAACAGCAACCTATAGATGGGGTGGCTTATATTGTAGGTGATGTATCTGTAGGCGGAAATTATATGCTGCCAAAGGCAGAGGCTCAAGCCTCGAAAATCCAATCTCAAAGATTACATCTTCGAGGCTTTGATTTGGAAGACCTTGAAGTCCTTAACCCTATTAACTTTAGTAAATATGCTGTGGACCGAGAGTTTAAAGGAAATCATATTATTCTCAGCAGTGTTTTTGCAGAAAAGTATGCATTTGATGTAGGAGATACCATTGACATAGAAATCCGAGGAACCAATAGAAGGTTGGTAGTATGGGGTATTGCACGGCCAACAGGCCTTTTCCGTATACATCCTCAATCAGATTCTATGACAGCTGTTATGCCAAAGGATACTCTGGCCTCTTTATATAATGTTAGAAGCAGAGTTAATTCAGCCTATGTGGTTTTGGAGGAAGGGGCTGAGGTGGAAAAGGTGAAGAATACCTTGAGTTCTCTTTATCCTAGATACACAGTAGGAGAACCCTTTTCCAGTGAAGAATTAGCAGAATACTTAAACGTTATTGTGGTTCCTTTTTTCCTTATGACTACCATGGTTTTGTTTATCAGTATCTTTATTATCTATTCTACCTTTAAGGTCATTACTGTAGAGCGGCTTCCTATTATCGGTACCTTTAGAAGCATTGGAGCAACAAAGAGAATGACGGATGCTGTTCTGATTGGAGAAAGTTTGACCTATGGTGTGCTAGGTGGTGTTTTGGGAAATCTTTTAGGTATAGGTATTCTCTACTTGATGACAGATCTTTTAGCATCGGACCCTTGGAGCGGAAGAATGGATGTAACAATGGAGTTCGGCTTAGGTCATATGATAGCCGCCTTCCTACTAGCAGTAGGGGTAGCCTTTATTAGTTCATGGATTCCTATTGCCCGTACATCTAAAATACCTATCAAGGATTTAGTGTTGAATATGGTGGAAGGAAAAACTAGGAAAAAAAGGTGGAAGGTTTATGCTGGTATTGGTTTTATCCTTTTTTCTATTATTGCTCCTAGAATCAGTCCCAAATTTATGGCTTTACCAGCCAGCACCATAAGTATGCTGCTGTCAACAATGGCAGTAATTATGTTTGTTCCCTATATAACCAAAGGCTTTCTTCAGTTTCTGGAAAAAATTTATGAATCTCTTTTTGGTAATGAGGGGATTTTAGCGGCTAAAAATCTTAATGATAATAAAAATATACTCAATAATATTTCTCTTTTGGCTATTGGTATCTCTGCTCTGCTGATGATTAATACCCTTAGTCATAGTGTAAGCATAGAAGTATTGCAGGCCTATAATGACTGGGACTTCGACATCATGGTGAGTGTACATGAAGGGGATCGCAATACTGAACAGATCCTTCGTGCTGTAGAAGGTGTTGCTGCAACCTATGGAACCTTTGAAACCTGGGAGGGTGTGAAGGTAGCAGATGTTGATTATAGAATTCGATATATCCAAGGAATAGATACCAATAAATATAGAGATTATGTGGCTTTCCGTACAGAAGGAGATCCAGATAGAGTGCTTCAGCAGCTAGATGAAGGCAGAAATATTATTGTGGCCAATATGGCCAAAGAAAGGCTAGGACTAAAGGTAGGAGATACCATTACCCTCGAGATGAAAAGTGGAAATAGAAGCTATCATGTTATTGGGTTTCATGATTCTATCATGATGAATGGTAGCAATGCCCTCATCTCAGAGAGATATTATAAAATGGATATGCAGCAGCCTTATTTTGATACTATGTATGTCAAAACCTCTAAGAATCCTGATGATGTGTTAGTAGATATACAAACAAAATTTATGAGAAGAGGTATGTGGGGTAGTACCGTTGCAGATATGGAGCAGCGTAATACTGAATCCAACAACCAAATCTTTCTTATTCTAAAAGCTTTTTCAGTTTTGGCTATGCTTATCGGTATATTTGGTGTCTTTAACAACTATATGATTAGCTTTATTGAAAGAAAGCGTTCTATTGCCATCCTTCGGTCTGTTGGCCTCAGTAAAAAGCAAACACTAAAAATGATTTTGGTGGAATCCCTGACAGGTGGTTTGATTGGCGGAGTTGTAGGAATTATTGGTGGGACATTAATGCTATCCAGCATCCCCTATGTGATGAAGGCTATTCAGATCCCCATAGGCATTCATTATGCAAAGAGCTTCTTTATCAATGCAGTGATTGGCGGTATTATTATCGCAGTATTGGCTTCAGTTAGCCCAGCATCCAAAACCTCCAAGCTAAACATTATTGAAGCCATTAAATATGAATGATAAATATTAGTAAAATAGATTGAGGTGAAATGATGGAAGCAATAATAGAAACCATAGATTTGCATAAGACCTTTATGCTGGGTGAAATCCCAGTGGAGGTTTTAAAGGATATCAATCTTACCATCAACAGAGGAGAGTTTGTTACCATTATGGGTCCCTCTGGTTCAGGTAAAAGTACATTACTGTATTTGATGGGGGGATTAGATAAACCTACCGCTGGTAAAATAAACATTCTAGGACAAGATATTGCTGCTATGACAGATAAAGAGCAAAGCATCATGCGCCGTAGGGATGTAGGCTTTGTTTTTCAGTTTTATAATCTGATTCCCAATCTAACAGTAGAGGACAATGTCTTACTTCCTATCCTTTTAGATGGAAAAAAAATAAAAGGTTATCGTAAAAAATTGGATGAAATTCTTGAAACCGTGGAGCTGTCTGACCGAAAAAGTCATACTCCTAGAGAATTGTCGGGTGGCCAACAACAAAGGGTAGCCATTGCTAGGGCCCTTATCAATGATCCTGATATTCTTTTGGCTGATGAGCCTACAGGAAATCTAGACAGTAAAACTACTGAGGAAGTAATGAAGCTTCTACAGAAAATCAATAAAGAAAGTGGCAAAACCATTGTACAAGTCAGCCATTCTAAAGAAACAGCAGAATATGGCGATAGGATAATCAGTGTTAAAGATGGAAGGGTGTGGATATAGTGATTGCAACAAGAAATATCATTTTGGTTCTACTAGTAATTTCATTGGCCTTTATAGTTACTGGCTGCAGCGGTAATGGTGAGGAAACTCATGTAGAGGAGGTAGATTTATCACAGGAGTTAAAAACAGTAGAGGCCTTTGGTTTGGTAAAGGCAGAGGAAACAAAAAACATTATTATTGACTTTCCTGCTACTGTAGAAGAGATTTTTGTAAAGGAAGGACAACAGATAAGTTTTCAGGATCCTATCTTCACCCTAGACTTTCCTCAATATGTATCCGAAATATTCAATAAAGAAAATGAGCTAATGATTGCCGGTTTAGAAAAACAAAAAATCGAGAAAAATCTTCAGGGACTTTACAGAGAAAACAGAGAATTAGAAATTGAAAAGCTGACAAATGATTTAAGCTTTGCACAAACAGTTTATGACCAATATCTTAGTGAGCTTCAGGGTCATGAGAAACTACATACAGCAGGAGCTATCTCTCAGCAGGAATTTGATAAAATTAGAAGAGAAGTAGAAGAAAAAAAGAAGCTTGTAGATGACATTGACTACCAGCTTCAGGAAGCTAAATATAAAAAGGAGCAATTTCTCTTAAAGCAGGAGGCTGAGAATGATCAACTCCGTATCCAAAAGGAACGAGTTGCACAGGTTGAAAATCAGCTGGCTTTAATGAAGGATAAGCTAAATAAGGCATACATGAAAGAAAATCAGGTGGTATGTCAGTATCAAGACGCTGTTATCTATGATATCCAATATGCTTTGGGAGACATTGTTGATCCTACACTGAAGGCCTTTACCATTGCTAGTCTAGATAGCTTAATTATCGAAGCCAATATCGTAGAGGAATTTATTAGAGATGTTGAAATAGGAGCATCTGCTAAAATCATTCCCGTTGCAGATCGAGGAAGGGATTATACAGGAAAAGTGGTTTCTATCTCCAATATGGCTTTTCAGATAAATGGGGAAACAGTAATACCTATTAGAATTTCTGTAGAAAATACAGATCATTTCTTAATGCCAAACTATAATGTAGATGTGTTTATTGATCTTCAGTAGATAAAGCAAAACCCGGCACCATTACGTATCTACAAATACGATACAGTGTCCGGGTTTTTTTACGTCTAGAATTAAATGGATTTTCTACAAAACTAGATGAAACGCAGAGCTTCTACAGGGTCCTGCTTTGCAGCTTGATAAGCTGGGTAAACACTAGAAACTAAACCAATGATAACTGCTGCCCCTATAGCAAGCAGTAAAAGATCAGCTCTCCAAGGCATCTGGATATCCATCCCCGATACATAGGGCCCAACATAACGGGCCATGGCTGTTCCTCCAAAGAATCCCATTAATCCTCCCGCCATACTGATAAGGATACCCTCCGTTATAATTATTTTAACAATATCAGCCTTGCGAAAGCCTAAAGCACCAAATATACCAATCTCTCGTGTTCGTTCTCGTACAGAGGCGGACATGGTTAAACCTACTACCAGTATCCCCACTAGAAGAACCAGTATAGATATAGCTATACCAAACCGGACTAAACGAGTCAGCATCTCATCTCTTCGAAGGGTTTCCTGACGCAAGCTGGTAATAAGTGCATGGGGAAGAACTTCATTCATCTCCGAAAGCAAGGCTTCCTCCGATCCAGCAAAATAATCAACTGCCATTTCAATCACTGTGATTTCCTCAGGACGATCTAGTAATTCCTGGGCCATCGATAGATTCATGAAGATTTGCTGGTCTTCTACAGAGCCAATCTCCATCAAAATCCCGTAAACCACCATTCCTTTACCTGAAAGTATCAACTGATCTCCTTCTGTAACGCCAATAGTGCCTGCTACCGCAGATCCCATTACGATTTGGTTATCAAGGAGGTTGAGGCTGTCTAGTTCTTGTCTCGTAAGATCAATCATCTCAAAATCCATCTTTTTTTCTTCATTTTCTAATGTTTTTTCTGTGAGTTCTGTTTCTAAAGCACTCTCTTCTGAGCGGGTTGTCCTCTGATTCTTTTTTCCTCCCTCTCTAATCCTCAACCAGGGCTTCACCAGAAATTCTTCCTGTAAATTAGCTCCCACAACAATAACCTTATGTTGACCGTGATCCTTTAATCCAATAAGCTTAGGTGCCATAACCCTTATCATATCTCTAGAGGGAAGCTCCTCAATGGCTTCCACATCATCTGTGGTTAACTGCTCCACATCGTACATAATCTCTGGAAGGGTAATCCCTCCATAGGAAAAAGTCAAACCGCCGGCATCTGGTTTAATAACAACATTGACCCCAAACTCAGTAACCTGTCGGGTCATCTCTGTTTTCATGGCCTCCACCACACCATAAATCGAAACTATGGTGGCAATACCAATCATTAAACCTAACAAAACAAAAAACATTTTGGCCTTTCGACGACGGAGGTTGTTTATTGCTATATGATAAAGCTGCATTATATCCCTCCGTTACTTTCTTTTGTCTGTAATGGCTGACATTATATCTTCTTCATCGGATGATAGTTTTCCATCCTTCATCATAATGGTTCTGCTCATATAGCGGGTATTATCTGGGTTATGGGTAACCATTAGAACCGTTAAGCCTTCCTGGTTTAGCTGCTGAAATAGCTCCATAATTTCATCGCCAGTTTTTGTGTCAAGACTACCAGTGGGCTCATCTGCTAGAATAAGGGGTGGTTCGTTCACAATAGCCCGAGCAATGGCTACCCTTTCCTGTTCTCCTCCAGAAAGCTGATTAGGCAATCTCTTCATTTTATTGGCTAAACCCACTCGATGAAGAACTTCCTCAGCCATTTCCCTTTTTTCCTTGTTTGAACGTTTGGTGGTAGTTAAAGGAAGCATTACATTCTCATGGGCCGTCAGATAAGGGATTAGTTGAAACTGCTGAAAAACAAAACCCAAATATTCACGCCTAAAATCAGCCCTTTTCTCCTGCGATAGCTTATATATATCAATGCCATCAATTTCAATAATCCCAGATGTAGGTGGATTTAGGGCTCCTATGATAGATAATAAAGTGCTTTTTCCTGATCCAGAATGTCCCATCACACTTACGGATTCGCCTTTTTCTATATCCAGTGTTACAGATCGCAGGGCCTGGACCTCATCCCCCATAGATCTGTATGTTTTTTTAATATCCCTCAGGGAAATCATTATTTCAGACATCCATATGCCTCCTTCAAAGTTGTTATTACTCCCATGCCTCCTAAAGCTCTATCTTAAAGAGTATAAAAGGCACAAAATCAATATAATAAATTTGCAAATATAGATTCATTAAGGAGCTAGATAAAGCGTAGTGCTTCAGCTGGATCAAGTCGTGCTGCCTTAAGTGCAGGATAGGCACTTGCTAAAATTGCTAGCCCTGTTGAGAGGAGTATAGCAGGTAAAAGTAGTTGTAGTTGTAATGGTATATCCCCTTGAATCTGTGCCAGATAAGGACCCGCATAGCGGGCAGTAAGACTGCCTAAAAAATAGCCAGCTATACCTCCTAGAACACTGATCATTGCCGCCTCTAAAAATATAATTTTTATGATGTGGGTACGTCGAAACCCAATTGCACGAAAAATACCTATTTCTCTGGTTCTTTCATTTATAGACGAAAGCATGGTAGTTAATACCACTAGGGCTGCAATTAATAGAACTACCCCAGAAAGTGCAATTCCAAAAGCTGAAAATTGATCAATGGTTTCTTCCCGAAATAGAGCTGCCTGCCGCATAGGTATTGTACGCCCATTTGGTAGAGCTTCATCCAGCCCCATGGCTACTTCTTCTATGGGACAGCTATTACAATAGGCTGAAACTTCAATCATGGACAATTCGCCAGGTCTATTCAATAAGTCCTGTACTACAGTTAAATTGGCATAAATCAAACCATCCTCTTCGCTTCCCAACTTATTGAGGATACCAAAAACCCCAAAGGGCTTATTGTTAATCATCAATTGGTCCCCCACCTGTACCTTCAAGGCTTCAGCAGCAGAAGCTCCTAATACCAAACCATCCTGTGGTATATCCAGCAGAGCAAGATCCCCTACTGTTTCTCCTTGCTCTATATCCGCCTGCTGAGCTAGGGAAAACCAAGGCTTTTGCATAAACTCTTGTCTAGGTTCTATTCCTACAATCAAGGAGTTTTGTTCTCCTGCCTCAACAGCACCCACCAACTTTGGAGATACAATGTTGATGTATTCTGCCACCGAGGAGGAAAAGATTTTGGGTATATCCTCCATAGTGAGCTGTTGTACATCAAAGGTTAAGTCAGAAACAGTAGCGTTGCCATAATGCATCTCCATCCCCTCTGTTCCAGGAAGAATGATGGCATTTGCTCCAAATTCATCAATTCTGTCTCCTAAATCCAAATGCATAGCTTCAATAATATTTAAAACCGCTACAACAGTAGCCACACCTACCACTAAACCCAGCATTAAAAACAGCATCTTTATTTTCCTGCGTTTTAAATTATTTAAAGCGATCTGAAAAATATTCATCCGTCCACTCCTCGCCTTCAATCATAACTGTAATATACTACTGTATTTCATACATTCTCCCATTGGCATAACCCATTCTCATCACTAGCTCTCCATCCCGGTAAACATAAATTTCCCGGTGGCAGCCGAAATTTCTTGTGTTGGTGGTTATTTCTTCAGCACCAGCCTCTTGACCATATTTATCAAGATAATACTCCACAGCCATTTGGTTGAGACTATTGCCAGTGCTGTTTACAACATTGGCCCTTGGTAAAAGACCAAATCTCATGCTGGCTATAAGAATAATGCCAATAATCAAGGCAATTTGTATATACTTTTCAATATCAAAAGGTTTTTTATCTTTATCTTCTTCATTATTTCTTTTTTGTTGTTCCGTACCCCATCTATCTTCACCCATAATTGTTTTTCCCCCTTCGCAAGTAAAAGTTCACCGCTAAGCACGGCTTCTCCAAGTTAATACATCCTCCAAATCAATCATCACCATGCCATCCTCTATCTGTGGATTCATATAAACAGGAGGATAGGATCCGCAGGCTTTGGAACCTGAAAGGAATTCATGATCCTCAATGTCATAGGTGGTGCGACAAGCATCACATACAAGAGTTTCTCCTGCAAGGGAAAAGGTTCGACCACGGCAGGGCTCACACATGCTGCTGCCAGCAAAAAGTCGCCCTGAAGGCGTGATATACGCCATTAGCGGCACCAACTGATTTTCATTGTTTTCTACTTCAAAGGAAACAATATTGTTTTGGTCTATCTCCTCTAAAGCTATTTTAATTTTTCCGTCCTCTATGATAGGCTCCACTTGTGTCATTGAAATAAATTCTCCTATATAAGATCGGGATGAGGCTACAGAATCACCAAAGTAATTCCCTTCCTCTTGGCCATCATTTGAACCAAAAAACATAAACAGCATGGCTGCTACCAATACCACTCCTAAAGCCCCTACAATCAAAGGGCTTTTGCTTTTTGATGGCTGAGTGAACTGCTCTTTCTTATTAGGTATTTTTTTTGACATTTTTTCTCCTCCAACTCTATAGATTCATCTAATTTTTTATTATTGTATATCTTCCAGGCTTGCTGCCTTATTTAACTCTCACCTCCTGAAAATACTTTTTATACCTGTGTTATTTATCACATCCAATTGTGTGTTTTGACACATCAAAATAGTTTTTTCTTTAGATTTACGTTATAAATATCGATGTAGTTCTTCTAGCTTACTTGTTGATTTAGAGAATTTCTATATCCCTTACTTTCACTTCTTATAAAAAAGCAACTTAAATTACCCACTTATTCTAAAGCAATTTTTATGCCAATATAAAAGCCACAAAAAAAGAATCCTTTTTATATAAAGAATTCTCTCAAGCTTATGAGGGCTTTTATTATTTGTTGCTGTTAACTTATTTGTTGCTATGAAGGATTAGATCCTTTGGGCTTCACAAGAGCTACATAAATGATTATTTAGTTAAGGATAGCTTTTTTCTTACTGTTCTTGTCTCACAAGAATCGGCAACCTCAGCTACTTATCTTTATTTGATAAGTAGCTTTTGGCTTTAGCATACTATGTTATTCAATTCATCCAACCAGATTTCATAGGAGGCATCACTTGGCATCCTCCAATCTCCTCTAGGGGATAGGCAAATAGAACCTACTTTAGGTCCATCTGGTAGACAGCTCCGTTTGAACTGCTGGGTAAAAAATCTTTTGTAAAATACTTTTAACCACTGTAATATTTCTTCTTCCTTCCATTTCCCTTGAAAGGCTATTGTGGCGAGAGAGAAAATTTTTGATGGACTAAACCCGTGCCGGAGCATATTAAAAAGGAAAAAATCATGTAGGTCATAGCAACCAATAATTTCTTCGGTTTTTTGCTCTATTTTCCCCTCTTTATCAGGAGGTAATAATTCAGGACTTACAGGAGTATTGGTTATATCCTTTAATGTCTTTGCAATGAGTGTATCTCCTTCTTTATCGGCATACCATTCTACCAAAAACCTTACTAATGTTTTAGGAATACTAGCATTAATCCCGTACATACTCATATGGTCTCCATTATAGGTGCACCATCCTAGTGCTAGCTCTGATAAATCTCCCGTACCCACCACTAATCCACCTTCTTTATTGGCAATATCCATAAGAATCTGTGTTCTTTCTCTAGCCTGAACATTTTCATAGGTTACATCATGTACCAGCATATCATGTCCAATGTCTTTGAAGTGTTGGATACAAGCCTCCTTTATGGATATCTCTTTTACTGTAATCCCCAATTCCTTCATTAGCAGCAATGCATTGTTATAGGTTCTCCCTGTTGTACCAAAGCCTGGCATAGTTATTCCGATGATATTTTCTCTTGAAATTTTTAGGTGATCAAAAGCTTCTATAGATACCAATAAAGCAAGGGTAGAATCCAGGCCGCCAGAGATTCCAATAACCACCTTCTGAATGCCTGTTTTTGATAATCTTTCCGCTAACCCTATGGACTGTATAGTAAAGATTTCTTTGCACCTTTCTGTTCTTTTTTCCTTAGAGGCAGGTACAAACGGATAGGGATCTATTTTTCTTTTTATTTCTTCTATTTCTACATCAGTAAAGGAAAAGGATATTTTTTCATAGGCAGCTGCTTCTGTGTTTTTTCCCATGAAGCTATTGTTTTTACGTCTGTCGTTCATAAGCTTTTCAATATCAATATCATGGAATAAGAAAATGCCTTCA
Source organism: Natronincola peptidivorans (assembly GCF_900111615.1). Lineage (GTDB taxonomy): Bacteria > Bacillota > Clostridia > Peptostreptococcales > Natronincolaceae > Natronincola_A > Natronincola_A peptidivorans. Next base: position 216,823 of record NZ_FOHU01000003.1, read on the forward strand.
TCAGCAAATCTTGTCTCCTCCATGATAGCACCATTTTCTGCTATCATTCCATGACCGCTGAAGACAACATCTGTTGTAGACTCATTTTGTCCTGCAGAAACATATAAATAGCTTGCTATGCATCTAGCGGATTGTTGCTTTACCAATTCCTTTCTATACTCATACTTGCCTACAACTTCATTGCTGGCAGATAGATTTAGAATTAAATTGGCCCCATACATGGCATGTCTACTGCTGGGAGGTATTGGATTCCATAAATCCTCACAGATTTCCGCTGCTATACATAGCTCTGAATCAGTATCTTTCAATAATAGATTATCTGAAAAGACCACCGTCTCACCACATAAATCAATGCGATTGCTGATTCTTTCCTTTCCAGAGGCAAACCATCTTTTTTCATAAAACTCGTTATAATTTGGCACGAAGGTTTTTGGAACTACCCCTAAAATCCTTCCTTTATGGAATAAAACAGCACAATTAAACAATTGATTATCAGCTTTAATAGGCATCCCCACTGCTATGATCATATCTAATGTTTTGGTATTATTCATAAGTCTCTTTAATGTATCTTCACAGGCTTTTAGCAATGTAGTCTGTTGAAATAAATCTCCACAAGTATATGCTGATATGCTTAGCTCTGGAAATACTAAAACCTTTATGTTATGTTTTGTTGCAGCTGTTTTAGCAATCCTTTCAATTTCCTTACCATTAAAGATAGGATTCCCTACCTTTAGTTTGGGTACTGCAATGCCCACCCTTATTAATCCATATACCTTCTTATGAGACATCAGCCCTACTCCTCTCCGCTATCCTAGGTAGAAAAATTTCTTCTTTTTATTAGTTTATCATTTTTTATAAATTTATTAAAATTTATCTGTAATCTTTTTAAACATACACCCTAAATTTTAATATATTGAGAGCTACATTTACAGCCTATAATTTGGAGTGGAATAGTAAACCATGCCTATTAGCATTTAGCTTTAGAACCCTATGTCTATAAATTGGTATATAGCATTAGCGTTTTAACATAGCTTTAGGTTATGGCTATTGTCTATTTCTACTGCCCTATATTGACCCATCAAGGATTTGTTTCAGCACCTTACCTGTGTAGCTGTTTTCTATCTCCGCTACTTCCTCTGGAGTGCCTTCAGCAATAATAGTTCCTCCCTGGTCTCCACCTTCTGGCCCTAGATCAATCATCCAATCAGCATGAATCATTACTTGGGGATTATGTTCTATCACAATTACTGTATTCCCACTATCTGTGATACGCTGTAATATGCTTAGTAGATTTTTCACATCTGAGAAGTGTAGACCTGTTGTAGGCTCATCTAGAAGATATATTGTTTTACCGGTATCTGTTTTGCATAATTCCTTTGCCAGCTTTATTCGTTGAGCTTCTCCACCTGATAATGTTAAAGCACTTTGCCCCAGCTTGATATACCCTAGACCTACATCAGAAAGGGTTTGTAGTATGATAGATATTTTTTTGTCATTTATAAAAAAATCCAGCGCCTCATCAATGCTCATTTCTAAAACACCTGCTATTGTTTTCCCATTGTAAACTATTTCTAAGGTCTCTTCATTAAATCTTTTTCCTTGACAAACTGAGCATTCTACCCATAGATCCGGCATAAAATGCATCTCGATACATTTCCTTCCTTCTCCTTTACATGCCTGACATTGTCCTTCCTTGCTGTTGAAGCTGAAACGATTTTGTTTAAATCCTCTCTTTTGTGCTTCCTCCGTTGTGGTAAATAAACTTCTTATATGATCAAACACACCAGTATAGGTTGCAGGATTTGAGCGAGGTGTCCTTCCTATTGGCTTCTGAGATATACTAATAACCTTATCTACCATTTCAAGTCCTTCTATAGTATCATGCTCTCCAGGAATATCATCAGAGCTTCCCAGATATTTGGCCAGCGCTGGATACAAGGTTTTAGAAACTAAACTGCTTTTTCCTGAGCCGCTTACCCCTGTGATACAAGTGAATACACCTAGAGGAAATGCTGCATCTATAGACTTAAGATTATTGCATCTGGCACCTCGTACCTCGATCCATCCATAAGGCTTCTTTCTACTTCTTTTACTTGCATCTTTAGTATCATTAATCCCCGCAAGGTATTTTCCTGTTTCTGTATGGAGATTTTGTATCATTTCTTCTGGTGTCCCCTCCGCGATAATAGTTCCTCCATGAAGACCTGCTCCCGGTCCTATATCAATTATTTTATCGGCAGCCAGCATGGTATCCGCATCATGTTCAACCACAAGAACAGTATTTCCTTCGTCTCTTATATGCTGCAGCATTTTAATCAACCGACGATGGTCCTTGGGATGGAGACCCGTGGAGGGCTCATCCAGCACATACAGGATGCTTGTGATATTGCTGTTTAGCTGAGCAGTAAGTCTTAGCCTTTGCAATTCTCCCCCCGACAGTGTTGGTACTGGCCTATCAAGGCTAAGATAAGAAACACCGGCCTCTACTAAACCATCCAACCTTTTATATAGCTCCTTTATTATTTCAATAGATAGTTCTAATTCTTCTTTTGCCAGATTTTTAGGTAAATCCTTAATCCATTCCTTTAATCCTTCAATAGTCATTCCTGTAGTTTCAGGAAACCTTGTTTTTCCGATGGTAACCAAGCGTCCCTCTGGAGCCAATCTTTCTCCATTGCATGCAGTACAGGTTTGTTCCCGCATAAATGCAGTAGTCAGCCTTGTGGCAGTATCCCCACTGTTTTCCTTAAACAAACGAAGTATTATGTTATATGCCCCTTCCACCGGCCTTACTATTTCTCCCTTCCTGCCATTGGTGTTTTCGTAGGTAAATTTTACTTCTTTACCATCAGAACCATAGATAGCCTGATGCTTAAAATCTTCAGGTAATGCCTCCCAGGGCAGCTCCAGATTCACCTTCATTACTTCTGCAAGGGCCAATATCTCACCCTTCATCCAGTTGGCATTGGGTTTTTTTCTAAATTTTCTTAAATCTCCCCACCAGTTTGAGGCACCATCAAGTATAGATGCCTCCGGCTTGGATACAATCAAGTCAGTGTCTATCTCAAGCTGTATACCAAGCCCTCTGCATACTGGACACATGCTATCAGGGTTATTAAAGCTAAAGGTGGAGGAGGAAAGCTGAAAAAAGATTTTTTTGCAGTGATAGCACATCTCCCTTGTTTGGAATAAAAATCCTTCTGTTTCATCAATAGTTACAATAATGCCTCCATTCCCTAGCGCCAGCGCAGCTTCAACTGTATCCTTCAATCTTTTTCTGTATAGGTTTCTATCCGGACTCTCCTGAGGTAATGCTATAAATTCATCCAATGCTTCTTTTCCATCAAATGGCTTAATACTAAAAATAGTTCCTGGTTTAAGCAATTCAAGAAGCTTTACTATCTCAGCAGTCTTTAACGGAGTAACGCCTCTACCACAATCTGGACAATGTCTTGTTCCTATTTTTGAAAAAAGCAGCCTCAGATAATCATAAATGTCTGTCAATGTTCCAACGGTTGACCTTGGATTTCTCCCTACATTTTTTTGTTCTATAGCCACCGCTGGAGGAAGACCTGTTATTTGGTCAAAATCTGATTTTGCCATTTGCCCATAAAAAGCCCCTCTGGAAGCAGTTATGCTGTCCATAAAACGTCTTTGACTTTCTGCATAAATGGTATCAAAGGCTAGGCTTGATTTTCCACTGCCGCTTACCCCCGTTACCACAGTTATTTTATTTTTAGGGATGGTACAGCTTACATTCTTTAGATTGTTTTGTCTAGCACCCCTTACAATAATTTCATTTGAATGGATTTTAGAGTTTTCTTCTTTTTGAAATAAATTAATTATTTCTTCTGCTTCTTCTTTTTCTGCCTCAAGATACTTCTTGATGGCTTGGATGTCACCGTCTACCATCTCAATCTCTCCTCTATTAAAGCCTCCCTCTCTGTCATCAAGCCATTCAGGCCAATGCTTTAACCATTTAGGCACATCATATTTATTTACCCTGTCAAGGGCAGGGATGTATGGGATGACCTCCACAACAGAGGTTTTATCAAAGGCATCAAGCTCACTTACCTTGATCTCTCTATTCTTAACGTCTATATCCAAAATCCTTGCAGTTGTCATGGCTATAGGATTGGGACGGACAGGAGATCTGGTTGCAAATATACCTGTTCTAGGAGCATTTTCGTAGGGCGGATTCCCCTGAGTAACTTTTCTAAAATTACTTTTATCAAACCTGTCAAACCACCACAAAATCTTAATATGAGAAAACTCTTTTATGGTTTTAAAAAAATCTGTATTTAAATTCTTTAACTGAAGGAAGCATTCTCCATTGATTTTTTTGACCTTACCTATGGGATGGAGTAAATGTTTATCCTCCAATTGTATATTCATAAATATATCCTTAGTATTCTCTACTTCTTTACAATCTTTATTTACATCAAACCGCCATTCAGGCCACTGCTTCATGAAATTAGGTGCTTTGACATCCTTTACCCTATCCTCACATGGAAAATATGGCTTTAAATCAAATACTACCGTATCATCCTCTGTAGCTCCATAATCCAGCTCAACAATCCCTTTTTTCATGTTTACCTTCAGTACTTTTGCTACTATCACATCAACCTCGTTATTTCTTAATTGAACCATTAGTTGAAGGCTCTCCTCAACAACCCTTTGAAGATCCTCAGGGCAATGAGGAAATGTATTTTTTCCGTTGGGTTTCATAAACACAATTACATGGCTAAAAAACTCTAAATGCTGTAATGCGGGCCTATACTCCGACATAATATGTACAGTAGTACATCCTCCTTCTACCTTTAGCTTTCCAATAGGAAACAATTGAAAGGTTTTGTTTTCCATACGACTTTCTTTTTTCATGCTTTTCCTCCTCAATAATAATTCCTTATGTATCATAAGGAACTTCAAACAGTGATGTTATAAAGGCTTAATTGGAATATAAATATCTACGTACTGACTATTTTCTAAATCTCCTGAGGTATGTTTTGGATACAGCTCAAAACACAGACGATCGTCAGGCTGATAACCGCTTTCTGGCAACCATTGGCCGCATAAAGCCTTCCATGCATTCTGGTATTGGTCCTCCTGTAATTGAAAATGTCCTACAGCATATTTGCCTCCTGGAATGGTGGTCCTGCCAACCTCACCATCCACCTTAACCCCTTTGGACACCGTCATACAAATACTAATTCTCAGCTTATGATCCTCTGTTAAATCCAGCTTATCATGAAATAGAGTAAGCCATTTGATTTCATCAGCCTCCATCAAGCCTCTTTCTGCCCCCCAATGATATAATTTCTCAAAAAGTGCATGAAATAATGCTGCATCCTGTTTATAGGGGCCAGTATGACGGATATACACCACCTCCATATCAGGTATTTCTTTTACTTCAACTGAAAAAGAAGTATCTAGAGTTACCTCTGTTATACAACACTGTTTTCCTTTTATAGTGCCATTATAATTTATTCCTTGACAGAACACTTTTCCCATATTGCTTTCTGGCGTAGACTTCAGTTCTATTTCTTGTAATCTTTCTTCTCTGAATTTGCTGGCATTCATGTTAAAATGGTTTTTAAACGCCTTGGCAAAGGAGGCTTGATTTGAAAAACCGCATTCCAAAGCAATCTCTATAATAGGTGTTTTAGGGTTAGCTAAAAGTAAAAAACCGGCCTTTTCCAGCCGAATTCTTTGTATAAATTGAAACAAGGTTTCTCCCGTCATGATGGAAAAAATCCTGTGAAAATGATATGGAGAAAAATTAGCAATTTCTGCAAGCTTTTTCAAGGAAAATTCCTCTGAAAAATTTGCTTCTATATAGTCTTGAACGCTATTGATTCTAGCTATATACTCCTCTCTTACTATGTTTCTTCTATCATCCTCCACCTATATCTCTCCCTTACAGTTGATTTTACCCTTTACTCCTTTAGCTGGAGATAGGTCATTCTTGGATAAAGTCCGTGTTTTTGATAAAAGCCAAATACAGCTTCATGTCCTTCTGCAACAGCAACTTGTATTTTGCTACAATCATTTTCCTTTAGCCACTTTAGACTGTTCTCTATCAGTTTGCTGCCAAATCTATATTTTCTATACTTTTCTTCAATAAACATAGAATCTATCTCTCCAACACCTTTTTCTATTGTAGAAATACAATAGCCAACAGGGGTTTGGTTGTCGGTAATTAACTCTATCCGAATATTGTTATCCTCTATATCCATAAATTTTTCACTGCGTTTTTCAAAGGTGAAATTCTTATAATGTTCTTTAAAATATTGAGCATCCTCTAAATGCAATCGATTTAACTTCTCCCATAATGACTTTACCAATTTAATCTCAGACTTATCAATTACTTTCATGCAATAGTTCAATTAAATCATCTCCTTTTATTTTACTAGTACTAACTCATGGGGTCCTCTATAAAGTAAAATTTACACTTCTTATATTTGCTAAAATATTCTTCAAATTATTGTAAATTCCTCTATATATTTCATATTTTTTGTTATATAAATATGGTCTTTTAGACTATAGCTTTAGAAGCTACTATTGCTTTCTTCTTAATTTATCGGATTGCCATTTTGAGTAAGCTTGTTTATACAAGCGTATTCCTTTACAAAAGAGTCTTTATTAACAAAAGCCACTTTCCTAAATGCTTTAACATTAAGAAAATGGCTTTTAATCATTGCTATTAAATTTATAGGTAATGATATAAATTAAGAAGAATCTTCCCTCCTCTAAAATGCTACTTGATTTTGACTATAACACATTGATTAATTCTTCTACTGTATACTTACTTAATCCTAGTGTTTCTGGTGTTCTACTTTTCATTTCTCTGTATTGCTTCTTTATGATTACAGAAGCAATGTTGATAATTGAATCCATGATGGGTGTTTCTACTCCGATTTGTTTAGCTAATTCAGACATAAATACAAGACCATAGCCTACATCTTCGTTGAGATATCGGTTATCAAGCTTACTCTGGGCTTTGATTCCTTGAAATCCTTTTCCTTTACTATAGCCTGTATCATAATTACCTTCCTGCATATATCCTTGAACTAATCCTAAAACTGGATTTGGAACTATTTCTATTTCTAACCTTTTTCCAATCTCGATCCTTTCTTTATCTACTGCTTCCATTAATCTACCGACACTAGGGGTAATCCCCTCTTCATAAAAATAGAAATCCCCTTTTTTTCTTTCAACCAATGCAGCATTCAGCAGGGTTACTGCAGGGTGGATAACAGGATTGCCATTTTGTAATGTTGTTTGAAGTACGTTTTTAGCTTGGACTATTCCTGGATAAACTCCTTTTAGGACTTCAAAAACTTCCTTAGTAAGCCTTGATGGAATAGCAGCTAAATAAATACCTCCTACCAATTTTATATAGGTAAATACTTTTCCTGCTTCAATGACTCTACAGGCATAGGGGAGTGTAGATGTTTCTGCTACAATGACAGAATCGTCTTCTAGCTCTAACCCTAGTGCTTTTTTAAAGAGAAGACTTCCTCCACAGGATCCTGGACAAATCACGATTTTTTGACCTTTTTCAATATAGTCCTTAGCCGCTTTTGCAAATATCTCTGTGCCAAAGGCAGGCCTAACCACCATAATCAAATCTGCTCCTGTGATTGTTTTTTTTAAATCATGTCCAGCATATTTTATCTCAGCAAACCCAGAAAAATCTCCTTCTGCAAGTATGCCACCATTTTTTCTTATGGCATCAATGTTCTCATGAAATTCCTCAAAATCAAATAAATACACATCATGGCCGTTTAAAGCAAAATCTGCCGCAACAGCACATCCTCCATTACCTGATCCTAAAACAGCTACTTTCATAAGCTAACAACACTCCCTTTCTTGTTATAATATTTTAATAAAACCTCCTTTTTTTGTGATGCACAGAATTATTGATACAGTCTCACATGTGGTCATCTTTTTTCATGAAGAGGACTCATTTTAAAAAATAGTATCCTATATATGGGAATACTTTTACTGATAAAATATTGGGGTTTTGTAAGGATATTTAAAGGGTTAGCATTCTCGATGCTAAAGAAGATTGTAGATAGAATGTGTCTACTTGATTTTCTGCATAAAAAATCACCTTAAGGTTTGAGGTGATTTTTTAATCTTATCTAGAATAGATAATAAAAAATAATAGAAGTAAGATATTAATTTTTGAAATGTTTACAATATTATATCATAATCGCAAGTTATTATCAATCATTTCTTATTGAATCAGACTGAAGACAAGGTATGAAACTTACTTGGAAACCCGATTTTTATAGCTTAAGTAAATGATTAGCGAAGTTAAAATAAAAGAGCGTAAGATAATCAGATAAGAGTTTTCAACTGTTTGAGCGAAGCGAGTTTTGAAAACTCCTGATTATCTTTAAGCTCATTCCTGCCCTGGTCCTGAGCGGATTTACGTAGCTTTAAAAATGTTAGGGTTTGTCTACAAGCTATATCAATAATTCCTTATTGATTTTAATTTGTTAAAATTGCAACAAAATGCCTCCTTCTTCATAAAGTGATTTTAGGAGGCATTTTCTATTTCTTTATTGTACATTATTGACTTAACTATTCTGTAAATAATAATTCATTACCATTTCCATTTTCCCCATTTCCTCATCAAGGATTTCTTGGGAAAGCTCTCTATCTATGTACTCCTTCCCTTCTTTGTTTAGGGGAGTATAGATATATTGAACGGCTGCATCTGTTGTTTCTGCTTCATTTTCTGATAAGACTACAGAAAACTCTGCTATGATTAAATCCTTAGCAAACTGTATGAACAAAATTTCCTTCTTATTTTGATCATGCTTCGCCACTAACCATATCGTCTCCACTTCATACTCATAGGTTTTAAAAACACAGCCCTCTTCAATTAATCCAGATTTGGAATAGATCATTTCATACTCCCATCCAGGTATCCATTCCTTTTCTCTTTCTGGACATAATAGTGGAAAAATCACCTCTGCAGATGCATTAAATCTAAGATTAAACCTCCTTACTTCTTTCTCAGCTTTAAATGCTTTCATGATAAAACCCTCCTATACTTTAAGATTTATATGTATTTTAAACTATAAAGTTATAGTCGGGTCAAGGGTTTTTATTGAACTGTCATTTTTACTTTTAACGCTTCAGGGATTATTGCTGCTGGATTTTCCCCATTGATTATAGCTGCCATTCTATGTTTAACTCCCCCTTTTGCTTCAGTATCAGTAAGAATATAAAATTGATTCTTTTCAATGGCCCTGAAGGTTATTTCTGCTACTTCCTCTGGAGATATGCCATCTGCTACGGCTTCCCTTATCATTAGATCCACCATCTTTCCTTCAGGTGTAGCTTTTTGAGTTTCTAAAGGATTCGCCAGATTCTCTGGCCGATTGCGATGTGCATCACAGATTTGTGTATTAACAAATCCAGGGCAGAGTACAGAAACACCAATTTTAGTATTGACGGTCTTCAACTCATGATATAGAGTCTCTGAAAAACTGACCACTGCATGCTTTGTAACACGATAGATTCCATTAAATGGGCCCGTTTCCAATCCTGCCCGAGAAGCTGTATTTACAATATGACACTCATTATTTTGCTTCAGCATAATAGGTACAAAGCTTCTAGTTGCATAAATGACCCCCCACAGATTTACATTCATCACCCATTGCCAATCAGCTAAGGTACTCTCCCATAGCATTGTTCCTCCACCAACACCAGCATTATTAAATAATAGATGTACCTCACCAAAAGCCTGCAGGGTTTTTTCTGCCAGCAGATTAACATCCTTTTCCTTACCTACATCCGTTACCACGGCTAAGGTTTCTGCACCTATTGCCTTTAGGTCTCTTTCCGTTCTATAAAGGGTTTCTTCCTCTATATCCGCCAATACAATTCTCATCCCCTCTTTTGCACATCTCTCGGCAATGCTCTTGCCAATACCACTGGCAGCCCCCGTAATTACAGCTACCTTATTATGAAAATTTTCCATGTTTATTTCCTCCATTTTTTTGCTTTTCTGCTATTTGCTTACCTCTTCTAAATATTTCAGTACAATCTTATTAAATTCTTCAGGCTTTTCAAAATAAGGCAAGTGTCCGCATTTCTTTATCACTATTCTCTCTGCCCCTTTAATCCTACTATGTAATAACTCACTAGCCTTTTTGTTAAAGTCTTGGTCATACTCTCCTTCTATTATCAATGTAGGTACCTTTATTTTTTCTAATTGATTTATAGCTAAAGGCTCCAAAGGCTTATATAAGTTCTGCTTCCATTGATAAAAGGCTGTATTTGATTTGTATATTTCCATAAATTTCTTTCTGTTTTGCTGTTCTTTAGGAATATAGTAGTTCCAATAGCTATTTTCTTCAAATTTTTTCGCAGCATATTTTATTCCTTTTATTTTCATTCTAAAATAATCTAATACACATTCCAGCATCATCCTTGCTGGATATTTATATCCATTTGCTGCAGATCCAACTAGTACTAGAGCTTCTACATATTCTGGATACTTCAAAGTAAAATCTAAGGCCACACTCCCTCCAAAGGAGGATGCTACAAGGATAGTCTTTTTTATATTGAAGTAATCCAATATACTTTTTAAATCTTCATAGTAGGAGAATTCTCGTGTTGGAACATTGGTTTTTCCATAACCCCTCTGGTCATAGCTGATGACCTTGTACTGTTGTGAAAAATCTTCCACTTGGTAATTCCAGGTCTTTTTATTTGCGTAGCTTCCATGTAGCAACACGATAGATTGACCCTCCCCCTTTATGGATAAACTATACTTCACTCCGTCTATTTCATGTATTTCTTCTTGCTTTAACATCACATCAACCTCCTACTTCTTAGCTGCATTTTCTCTGCTTTTTTGGACATTCGCACGATTTCTACAGGCTGGACTACAATATTTGGCTCTCAAGTTGGTTGCAATAAATGCATTATTACAATGCTTACAGCGATCTACTAGGGTAGTTTCATCGGTGACGGCAAATCCATAGATGGTTTCTATAGTAGATTTCAGCGAATCAAACTCCCAGGAAATGATAGTCTTATCTAATTGATTGATGGTAAAGCCAATCTTTTCTGTACGGAACTTCCCTGCCAAAATGGTAACCTGTTCTGTAAGATAACTGGAAGACTTTCTATACATAAGCAATTGATTAAAATGAGTAGAAATCATTTTAGCAAAGCCTAGAATCCAATGTATTTCTTCAGAATAAAATCTAGAAAATATTAAATCCATAACAATAGGCCTTTTCCCATAAAACTTAGGAGCATCCTCTCTTTTTACTACATCTACATAATTTCTGTATTCTCGAAATTCAACTTCACCGTCTTCTACAAAGGGTATAAATTTATAAATGTATTCCTTACCCTCCATCACCTTTTCTTTCGTGATAGGATTGTTTTCAATCATCAACATACTGCTTTCCCCAATCACGTTGCGATTGTAGACGCTAGAGCTGATGAAACCAAATAATCCATATTTTTTAGCAAAGATTAATAACTCCTTTTTTAATTCCTCACTATTCTCCTGACCCTCTAGCATTAAAGCTTTATCTCCCATCTGTATTAAATCCAGAAGCAAATCCTCTGCTACATTAAAGGGATTATACATGCTAAATACTGCATCCTCTGTTGGCAGAATATAGGTTTCTCCTTTCTCTGTTGTTTTGAATTGATAGTTATCGTACTTAATCCAGTCGGTAGCAAAGCTTCCAACTAAGGCAATTCTTCCTTCCATTAAAAAACCTCCTAGTTCCATGTGTTTTTGTAATAGTTGTAATAGTTAATTTGTATTTATATATTACATCTTTTGCTATCATTTTATTCTCTATTTTCTTGTTTGTCAACTATTACAATGGATTTTTTTATATATTTGTTAAAAAAAGACCCAAGGGTACCAGTTACTGGTATTCCTTGAGTCTTTTTCTATTCTTTGCTACTACTTACTCCAGGTATGGATTTGCTCTAAAAGCTGCATCTTAACCGTGGTTGGATCGATGGCTTTACGAAATGCTTCTGTGGTGGGTTCCTGCATCATCAGTTTTACTACCACCTTTACATCCTCCATAGTAGCCCAATGCTGTATCATGGTCCATTTGCCATCCTTGCCTTTTGCTAATTCTGTGTCGATAAAACCTTTTTGTTTAGAATGAAAATTTACTTCCAGTTCATCTACGATGCCAATGCATTCTTCATCAGACAGGTTAGGATTAAATTTAAATTCTACAATCTCCGTGGCAATTTTTTGCTTCATTTTTTCTACCTCCATAAAGTATTTAATCTTCAGTATTATTTTAAGATTGCTTTCCCTTTATGGATAGTAAAAACACGACATCTAGGTAACTTTCATTATTTCCTTTACGGATTTTTTCTCATGAAAAAATCCTGTTGGTGTAGCTCCAGTAAAGGATTTGAACTCTTTTATAAAATGGTTTTGGTCATAATAGTCATTTTCGTAAGCCAGTGTGGTAAAGTCCATGTCTTTATTTTGCATCATGGTATTGAAGGTTTTTTGAAATCTAGTAAGTCTTTGATAGAGCTTAGGATTTATGCCAATATATTTGCTAAAATACCTTTCCAGCTGTCGCTGGCTGATTCCATACTGCCGACAAAACTCATGAATCCTATCACCATCATCATTGATATAGAATTGCTGAAGGATTTGCTTTGTTTTCTTTTTAGGAATAAGACCAGTATCCACCATCTTCACTAACTCTTTTTCAATAGCATCTATTTTTTCTTTTATAGAATCAACTCCCCTAACTTCTTCAATTCTGGAAGTAAAATCTTTCATGAGACAGTCCAAGCCTATGGTTTTATTTTTAAATTCTGACAAAGGTATTTTTAAGAAGGGATATACTCCTGTGGAAGAAAATGAGATACCGATAATATCTAGAGGTCCTCTTTGATCCATCATTAAGTATTTGTCCCTGATACCATTGAAATGCACCTTATCAGCTATGATTTCCCTATTATCATCTGCTATATACTTAATAGGGGAAGAAAAATTCAAGATGATATCAATATTGCTGACAGGCAATAGCTTATGGTGCACCACAGTTTCATCATGGCTCTTTATTGCCCAGAAATATTTTATAAACTCCTGCAGCATAGGATGCTGAGGTTTATATCGCCTAACATTTAAGAAACTCATCCTGCTCCTCCCCTTCTTAAAACTGAAATGACCTTAATCCAAAATATCTTCTGTACTATTATTATAGCGTAAAGGTACAACTTTTTTGTGATTATTTTTTGTATTTATCTATAATTGACCCATAAATCTCTAGGTAATCCTTCTTTCTGCTTAGGAGTGAAACGGCTGTATTAACAGATAAATTTTCCAAATCCAAAAACAGTAGCTCCTGCTGACATCTTAGATTTTCTAATATAAGTATAGGAAACAACAAAGGTTACAGCCTCTGCCAATGGGGTTGTCAGCCATATGCCAGTATCTCCAATAATGTGGGGCAGGGTAAAAATAAACATGCTTATCAAAACAAGGCTTCTCAGTAAAGAAATGATTCCAGATATCTTGGCATCTCCAATAGAGGTGAAATACGTGGAAGCAACAATATTAAATCCATTGATGATAAATGCGATGGAATAGATTCTTAAGCCATATTTAGCAATGTTGATTAGCTCACTGTTGCCTCTTGAAAATACTCTTATAATTCCTTCTGTGGCTGCAAAGGATAAAACCAAGGTAACAGCTCCTACCACAAACACTGCTTTGCTCCCTATAGACAGTACCTTAAAAATTGTATCCCTATCCTTAGCTCCAAAGCTGTAGCTGATGAGAGGATGAATCCCTTGGGCAATTCCTGTCAAGATCATGTATTGAATCATTGAAATATAGCCAACAATAGTTAACGCCGCAACCCCGTTTACTCCAATTCTTCTGATAATGACAAAGTTAAATAGATAGGTGGTTATGGCCAATGCCATCTGTCCAATAAACTCTGAAGAACCATTGTAGAGTGTGTTTTTTATATCCTCTGTATTAAAGGTTATCTTCGTTAGCTTAAATAGAGATTTTCCTGTTAAAAAATACAAGGCCCCTAGTGTAAAAGCAAGCAATACAGATAACCCTGATGCTAGGGCTGCTCCCCTCATGCCTAGATCCATCCTTATAATAAGCAGATAATCAAGGAAAATGTTCAGGACGTTGGCTACTATACCAAATAGTAAGGATAGCTGCGGTTTCCCTTCTCCTCTTATAAACATGGCTAGGGTGATATTCATCATCATAAAGATATAAAAGAAAATCATTGTTCCTAAATAATCCTTAACATAGTAATAAAGCTCATTTCTAGCATTAAGGAAATATAAAATTTTGTTCATAGCTAACCCTACAATAATGATTATCACCATGTTCACTACTACATTTAGTACTAAGGTAAGGGTAAACCGTTGATTGGCATTGGCTTGATTCTTTTCCCCTAAGCTCTGCAAAGCTAGAGTAGATCCTCCAACCCCTACCATGATGGTGATCCCTAGCAGTAAATATAATATTGGCAAGGTCAAATTTACTGCTGCAAGTCCTCTTTCTCCTATCTTCCATCCAATAAACATGCCATCCACCACTGTAATAAAGGAGGTAAGGAACATACCGATGACACAGGGAATAGAGTACTTTAAAAAGGTTTTAAGAACATTGTCTTTATTTATGTTTGTATTCATGTTGAAGTCTCCTCTCATTCATTTTCTTCTCATTCTACAGCTTCTCATGGAAAAAAACTTCTGAATTCGTGCCATAAGTAGATAGACGAAAGCTTTAATTTACATCTGGTCTCTTATGCCCGGCAAACATGAAAAGCACCGGAATTTTTATTCCGGTGCACATCATTAACCTTCTATTATTGGTATACTTAAATCTATTTTCATTTTGTTTTCTTCATCCTGTGGGGATAGATATATTTCTATTGGTGGTCTATTATCAATACTATATTTGCTATACGGCAGCCATAGAGCAAAAATCTCATTATAGGCCTTCCCTAGATTTTCAATGCTGTCATTATAGTAATAACATGCGTATGTTGTTGCTGGTATCCTATGGGTATTTATGCCTGTCACTTTATTTACCTTCACACACATGTCATAGATACATTTATTTTCGTCGGCAATCAATGGATCATCATAGGAAATGCCACAATAGATTTTATTTTCTTCTAAAGGATATTTTTTCTCCATCTCCCTGCAAAAGCTTTCCCAAGCAGTGCTCATGTCATAGTAATTACCTATGAATCGTTGATATTCTAAAATCATCTCTGGCAATTTCTTTATTGTAATCTTGGATTGAACTCTTTGAAAGAAATCCTCTTGCTTTTTGAAGCTAGCAATATGCTCAATAATTTCTTTATAGGAATCTTTTATTGGTACATTATTATATCTGCGGTAATCCGATGGGCTCATTCCAAAGTATTCTTTAAAGACGGTTGCAAAGTTAGAAGGACTATAGCCTATTTCAAAGCCAATTTCTGTTAAGGTTTTCCGATGGCTTGTTCTTAGCTTGAAGGCTGCATTTTCCAGCTTTAGTCTTTTGACAAAGGAATAGATGCTTTCCCCTACCATCGACTTGAATATCCTATTAAAGTAGTATTTAGAAAAACAACAGCGCTGCGCTATATCCTCTACCGTAAGATTTTTATCGATATGCTCATGAATATAATTAATGGCTTGATTAATTCTCATCATATACTCATTTTGTTTCATCTCGGCTCTCCTTTGAAAAAAAACTTATCGTTTAATCCCTTTTATCCCTCTATGGCTTTTCTAAGTGTATATAGAATATTTTACCATAGGATACTACCCATTGATAGAAGTAACAAATCATATAATCAAGTCATGCCATTTACTATACAAATCCTCAACCTTTTTCAATAACCGGTTATATTCTTCATAGGTTTCCGAAGGTGTTGATTTGTTTAAGGAAGTTTCTATTGCTTTCATTTTATCTTCAAGGATTATGATTTCTTCTTCTATTTCCTGTCTAGTCCTTTGTGGACTTAAAGCTTCAGCACTACTGTGTCTTTTACTGCTGGCTTTTTTACTTAGAGTTTTGGATGTTACGGCCTTCTTTTCTTCTGTCCCATCCTCATCACTGCCATATTTAGTCTCCTTATAAAAATCATAGTTTCCTTCATAGGTGTTGATGCCGCCACCTTCTATCTCCAGTATTTTGCTGACACAATGGGTCAGATAATATCTATCATGGGTGATGGTTATAATGGTTCCTTTGAATTCCTTTAAGGCCTTTTCAACCGCATCTCTAGCCTGCATATCAAGATGATTTGTAGGTTCATCTAGAATCAAACAGTCTGCATTCTCCAGCATCATACATGCAAGATAGAGTCTTACCCTTTCGCCGCCGCTTAAGACTTTTATCCTTTTATCCACCTCATCCCCATAAAACTGAAACCCAGCCAGGTATTCTTTAGCTCCCTTCTCCCTCATTTCCTTTTTAGAAAGAATCAATTGAAGGATTGTCATATCTCCATTCTGAAATAATACCTCCTGCCCCATGTAGGAGTATCTAACCCATTCCCCAAGTCTAAGAAAGCCTTCGTATTCTTTGTCTTTTCCTAGAAGCATATTGATTAGGGTTGATTTTCCACAGCCATTAGGACCAATAATCCCTACTCTTTCTCCACCTCTTATATGGAAGCTAGCGCCGGAAAACAAGGCTACATCACCAAAGCTTTTTCTGAGGTTATCTGCCCAGGCTATATCCTTACTAAGGTGTTTGATTTTCTTAAAGCTTATCTTTGGTCCATCTGCCTTGTAGAGATGCTCTTGCTTTTTCCTTTCATTAAGACTGATTGCTAATTCTCTCTTCAGCTTTTCTATTTCTTTTTCTTTACTTTTTGATGCCTTGACCTTACCTTTGCTCTTAAAGCCCTGTACTTTTTCATGGGTATTTCTTATTGTCCATTTTAAACGTTTTTGCTCCTTTAATACAAAGTGACTTAGCTGATTTTTATGCTCTATATAATTTGCATAATTACCGCTTCTTACACAAATACTGCCTTTCTCCAGCTCTGCAATTCTTGTTGCTACCTTATTAAGAAAATATCTATCATGGGATACAAAAAGGATTCCCCCTTGGAATTTTTTCAGAAAGCCTTCAAACCATTCTATTGCATCGATATCCAGGTGATTTGTTGGTTCATCCAGGATTAACAAATCAGGCTCCTCTAAAAGCATCTTGGCAACCGTCACCCGCATTCTTTCTCCACCGCTTAGCTTGTCAAGAGGAGTGCTTAAGGTTTCCTGTCGTAATCCCAGACCAAGAAGTATTTTCTTTATTTTTGTTTCAATTATATAGCCATCCATAGCTTCATATCTCAAAAGAAGTTTAGAATACTTCGCCATTAAAATCTTATGGGAAGCAGCATTTGCTTTAGTTCCTTCCTCCTCCATTTGTTTTTCCATTTCCCTCAGCTTCTTTTCAAGCTGATAAACTTTCTCATAATGAAGGACTTCACCGCTTCTTTTAGCCGTGGATTCAACAACCTCCAGCTCCTGACTAAGATACCCTACCTTGATGCCCCTTGCTATGGTTACACGCCCTCTATCACTTTCTTCAAGTCCCATAGCAATTTTAAGCAATGTGGTTTTTCCTGCACCATTAGGACCCACCAAGGCTAGCCGTTCTCCCCTTTCAATTCTTAAATTCACATCATTCAATACCAATTGATTCCTATATTCCTTCATTATATTTTCAAGTGCTAATAAACTCATTTTTTATTCCTCCCTTAAGCTCCATTGGTTAATAGGTTTTTCAGTAAAAAATAAAAGACCTCAGCTTACTGCGGTCTTTTTTTACCCAAAGGGAGAATATTCCTAATACAGAATAAATAGAAAAAGCCGCCGACAGTGATTGTGTCCACAGCTTCATTTCAACAAATATCCTATCTATCAAAAATGCAGTAGTAGGGATATCAGCATGTTAAATACAGGTACATACATACAAGGGATATACCTGATGGTCAGTTAAAGCCTAGATTTGAAAGCATAACAAAAAGACTCTTTGGAACAATATTTTTCAACAGAGTAACAATATTTATCTACCTAAATTAATAGATTCCCATCTTTTTGGCTTTTTATTTCCGGCATCGGCTACTAACTGACAGCAGCTCCGGGCAACGCTCACCGATTATTTAAGCATTGGTCATTGCTGGAGCTCAGGCCACGGCCATTTGCCGGTACATTGGATACATACTTCTTCATATTCATGATATGGTCCTCCTGTACTGGCTGGTTTTGGTTTTCTTGTATATCTTAACATATATTTCAAATTATTACAATAGCTTTACCACAGCTGTTGCCTTAAGGATTCTGGCTGTTTGCCATCGATATCAATAACGTCGTAAGCTTTTGCCACCTCTGCCGCAATCAAAATTTTTCCTGTATCCTTGATAGCCTTCTCATCTGTTGCTAAGGCTGCTATACATCTCCCGATAAACTGAGGGGATTCCATTTTTTCTATGTCAATCCCTTTGTCATATTTGGCATATTCAAGCATGCCTTCTGTACTGACATTCCCTGGGTATAAAGAAAAAACTGAGACGCCATAATCCTTCAGCTCATGGGCAGTGTCAGCAGACAATTTATCTACCGCTGCCTTGCATACGCCATAGGCAACATTGTTCCAGTACCGCCTTCCTCCAAAGAAGGATATATTGATAATCAATCCCTGCTTTTGCTTTGTCATCACCTCAGCTGCAAATTTACTGGCAACATAATTGGAGCGGAGACCTACAGTGTATTGATCCTCCAGTAAGGACACTGGTTGCTGCCAAAAGGGTGTATTAAAAAAATACCCTCCCATTACATGGGCCCCTCCGCCCCATGCATTATTCACCAATATATCGATTCTTCCCTCTTTCTCAACAACCTTCTTAAACAAAAGCTCTACTTCCTCATCCTTAGCATGGTCACATTTATAGGGTATTCCTACCCCACCCAGCCCAGTGATTTCCTCCGCTGTTTTATAGATATTGGTATCCTTTAGAAAATCTGGCAGTCCTTCACCAGTCTCAGTCCTTCCCGTTACATAGACAATAGCACCTAATTCTCCAAGTCCAAGGGCAACACCCTTTCCAATACCTCTGCTGCCTCCAGTGACAATGGCCACCTTTCCTTTCAAACTCTTCATGAAATTCTCTCCCCTCAAAAGTAAATATAGATATTTTCAAAACCTTCCTTCTCTATCTATATTAGATTTTTTTCAGGATTCCTTCATGACCTTTCTTGCTGTCTATATTGGTTTTTTATCGGCACAAGGATTTGAACTTCTTTGGTTTCTAGATAATTCTTTTCAAATATATTCAGCATGCCCACCCCATTGGGGTTAAGCTCTATCTCCTTTACCATAATCCATCGATAGAGATCATCGATAAAGGTTTCTCTGATGTCAAACATATCTCCATTGTAGATAAAGCTTACATACCAACCCTGAGGTATAATGCGTTTTTTAAAGCTTTCTTCTTGACTTTTTCCTTCCATACCATAAAAAACCGTATATTCACCATTATCCTCTTGGTGGCAGTTTACTACAGTATAAAATCTCTCCTGATAAAGTCCTGTATTTCCTTTTGTAGCTGCTAAAAACCTCTCTGCATTAGATTGCATCAAGGTTTTGAACTCCTCCTTATTGACATCTACCTCCAAGAAGATGCCTTGAAGTTGCAGTTCATTTAGATATGTACAGCTTCCTTTCAATGTTAAAGTGCCTTTGTAATTATTTATTTCTCTCTCAACAACCACGACCCTTTCCACTATACCATCATCCAGCTTTACCTCCTTACATACAGAAGGAGGAACACCAAACTGCTTTTTAAAGGCTCGGCTGAAAACTTCTGGGTACTCAAACCCAAAGCTATAGGCCGCCTCTATTATGGATATATCTTTATTGTTTAAATCCTTCAGAGCTTCAGAAAGCTTCCTCCCTAGTATATACTGCTTTAATGTCCTTCCTGAGACGGTTTTAAACATTCTATTAAAATGATACTTCGATACACAGAAATGCTTCGCTATATCCTCAAGAGGTATTTTTTTATGAATATTATCTTCGATATAGTCTATTACTTCATTAATCAACTTAACATACAGGTTCATCCGTTACCCATCCTTTACTCTATCCATAGTTATTCATTATTTTCTATGGGGATAAGAAATTCTCCTTCTTATAATCAAAGGAATTCTACAAGATTTTCTCCAATTACTGCTTTTCAGATGTAATTCTATTGGATTTATGTTATAATAGCCGAAGCTTTTGAATTTATTAGTAGAGGAAGGTAATGTTGTGATAAGTGTTGCAAATTTAAGCTTAAGTTATGGTGAACAGAAGCTTTTTGAAGATGTTCATTTAAAATTTACCCCTGGAAATTGCTATGGTGTCATTGGCGCCAATGGAGCTGGAAAAAGTACTTTTCTGAAAATACTATCTGGTGAAATAGAGGCAAATACTGGAGATGTTCATATCCCCTCCGGAATAAGGGTATCTGTTTTAAAGCAGGATCACTATCAATATGAGGATGTTGAAGTCCTTGAAACAGTGATTATGGGTAATCTTAGACTCAATGAAATCATTAAAGAAAAGGATGCCCTTTACTCAAAGGAAGAATTTACTGATGAAGATGGCATGAAGGCCGCTGAGCTTGAGGCAGAGTTTAGTGAATTGAACGGATGGGAAGCAGAATCCGATGCCTCTTCTTTACTTCAAGGACTAGGAATCACTACAGACTTGCACTGCAAGAAGATGGCTGATTTGCAAGGTTCTGAAAAAGTCAAGGTGCTCCTTGCTCAAGCTTTGTTTGGTAAGCCAGGGATTTTGATTCTGGATGAGCCTACCAACCACTTAGACATTAAATCTGTCCGTTGGTTAGAGGAATTTTTAATCGAATTTGATGGTATTGTTATCTTGGTTTCTCATGATAGACATTTTTTAAATAAAATCTGCACCCATATGGCTGATGTAGATTTCGGTAAAATTAAGCTATATGCTGGAAATTATGATTTTTGGTACGAATCCAGTCAATTGGCTCAACAAATGATGAAGGATCAAAATCGAAAAAAAGAAGAAAAAATTAAGCAACTGCAGGATTTTATTGCTCGCTTTAGTGCTAATGCATCAAAATCTAAGCAAGCTACCTCTCGTAAAAAAATCCTAGAAAAAATTACTATTGATGATATTCAACCTTCTACTCGTAGATATCCCTATGTACACTTTAAGCCAGCACGGGAGGTAGGTAATGACATACTTATAGTAGAGGGGCTATCTAAAACCATTGATGGGGAGAAACTATTAAATAATGTGAGCTTTACTGTTCATAAGGGCGACAAGATTGCCTTTGTAGGCTCTAATGAGCTTGTGAATATGACCCTGCTAAAAATTCTGACTGGGGAGCTAGAGCCAGATAGTGGTTATTACAAGTGGGGTGTCACCATTACAAAGTCCTATTTTCCCAAAGATAACTCTAGCTATTTTAATAACGTTGACCTTCATTTGGTAGACTGGCTAAGGCAATTTTCTGATGAAAAATCTGAGATATATATTCGAGGATTTTTAGGGAAAATGCTCTTTTCAGGGGATGAGGCTTTGAAACAGCTGAAGGTGCTGTCAGGAGGAGAAAGGGTTCGATGTATGCTTTCCAAGATGATGCTCTCTAATGCCAATGTTTTGGTTTTAGATCAACCTACCAACCATCTTGACCTAGAGTCTATTACAGCTTTAAATAATAGCTTAAGGGATTATCCAAGCAACGTCCTTTTTACCTCTCATGACCATCAATTTATTCAAACCATTGCCAATCGAATTATAGAAATTACACCTACCTCAATGACTGATGTGAGAATGACCTATGATGAATATTTAGAAACTATAATAGCTTAAAGAAAATCCCTTAGAAGCACTTATTTTTGGTGTTTTCTAAGGGTTTTTTTATTTGTAAACTATTATTTATTCTTTGAAGAAGAAGCCTCCCATTTAAAGATACTTTAATACTATCCACATGATACATCAAAGCTAATTAACCTTCTTCTTGTTTTATAATATGTCAAATATATTTTACATTATTTCTAATATATTTTACTTTTGTTAATGCAAGGTCTTCCTTAGAACTGTTATTAGGGATCGTTATGGCGCCCAGATTATTGTTATTAGCAGCTCAGGGAATTGTTTTGTCTGTAGGTTAAATTTAAAAAGAGATCTCATAAGCAACAAGATGCCTATCATCTACTTAACTAAAGGCACTTTATTACTGAGATCTCTTTTTTTAGTTTTAATGTGTTTACAAATTTATAGGAATAGAAGTCTATACCAGGCTGCTATATTGTTTGCTCACATAATCCCAATTAACTAGATTCCACCATGCTTGAATATAATCGGGCCTTTTATTTTGGTATTTTAGATAATAAGCATGCTCCCAAACATCCAGCCCTAGAAGAATTCTATTACCCTCCATAAATGGGTTATCCTGATTAGGAGTTGAAGTTACCTCCAATTGATTATCTTTGTTGATGATTAGCCATGCCCAACCGCTTCCAAAACGAGTTGCAGCTGCTTTGTTAAAGGTCTCCTTAAAAGCTTCAAAGTTGCCAAAGCTTTTGTTAATTGCTTCCAATAACTGTCCTTTAGGTTCCCCACCACCATTAACCGATAAAAGCTTCCAAAATAAACTATGATTGTAATGGCCTCCCCCATTATTTCTCACAGCCCAATATATTTCTTGAGGCAGGTCCTCCAAGAGACCAATAAGCTCTTCTATTTCCTTCTCCTTGAAGTCCTCATGCCCCTCAAGGGCTGAGTTTAAATTATTAACATAGGCTTGATGATGCTTTGAGTGATGTATCTCCATAGTTTCTTTATCAATAAAAGGCTCTAAAGCATCATAGGCGTATTCTAAATTTGGTAATGTGTGTTTCATTTTCTCTACCTCCTAAGGTTTATTTCTAAAGTTTCCTTAGTTATTATCTACCCCATTAAGATAATAATAATCATTATCGATTAACTTTCTTAGTTATGTCCTCATTTTTTTATCTTCATCTGAAAGCTAAAAATCTCTTCTTTAGATAAGCCTAATACTGGAATAGGGCTATTTATACTACCTTCATGCATCCTACCATCTTTATCTGCTACATTTTTGCCAATCAAATTTCTTGTTTCACTAGCTAAACTAATACCTAAAGCTGCAGTGGCGTTTGCAATTATACCCACTGGTAAGCTTCCATCCTCCTGATACTGAACTGCCTGATTTAAAGCCTTTACCCTTTTCAGCAGGTTATTGACTTTCAGTGGCTCTTACTGTTGATGATCTGATCCACCTTCGTAACTTGAGATAAGAAGTGTCACTATAATAAATTTATTCTATACATGTTTAAACCGAGGGATTTTATTACTCCTCGGTCTGCTTTTGGAATATTAATAGAATTTTGTCCTTTATGGTACGGTTCACCTTATCGTTGTAACTGCGGTTTTTTCGGTTTAAGAAGTGGTTCTGTTAAAATAATTTAACTATATTTGGGACAATATACCTGTCCCCTTGTCACACACTTATCCCTTCCCAGTAGATTAGATAGTATTCTAGTCCTTACAAACCTAATATAGACAGTACCTTTGTCATAGGATATACTAAATATTAACAATACTAGAAAGGGTGTATTTTATGTTGATACATAGTAAAAATGAGTCGGTATTAAGGCAGGAGGGATTTGCTATATAATCTTTTATGTCTGCCCTCCTGCCATTCCAGTAAAAACTAATTAACTGGAGGGTTATAAAATGGAAAAATATTTTTTTGAAGCCTTTGATGGCTTAACCAGGCTTGGTCCTGGTAGCAAAGAATCAACGTTAAAGGCTATCGCTATGTTTGATAAGGCAGAAGAGCCTATTAGAATTTTAGATGTTGGCTGTGGTAATGGTATTCATACCCTGTTGCTGGCAGGAGCATTGCCCAATGCCTCTATTGTTGCAATAGATAACCATGCGCCTTATATCGAAAGCCTTAATCAATCGGCAAAGAGATATGGATTCTCTGACAGGGTAATAGGGAAGTGTCTTTCTATGTTTGAAATGGATTTTGAGGAAGATTCCTTCCACCTCATCTGGTCTGAAGGTGCTATTTATATCGCTGGATTTGAAAAGGCTCTTAGAGATTGGAAGAGGTTTCTTAAGAAGGATGGATATCTTATTTGCAGTGAAGTCATCTGGCTTACTGACCATCCATCAAAGGAGGCCTATGATTTTTGGCAGAAGGAATACCCAGAGATTGATACCCTAGAAAATAAAATACAGCAAATTAAAGCTGCAGGCTATCATTATCAATCTCATTTTACTACCCCTGTTACTGATTGGACGGAGCATTATTTTTCTCCTTTACAAAATAATCTCCATATCATGCGAGAAAAATATAAAGACAATGAAGTTGCAAAAGAGGTTATTGATACACTACAAGCAGAAATTGATTTGTACTATAAATGTTTCTCTGAGTATGGCTATGTTTTTTTTGCTATGTCCAAGTAAATCTGTTTGCTACTTCTAATAATTTCAGTGAATTTAAACAAAAGACTATCCCTCTATGGGTATAGTCTTTTGTTCTGCCTTATACAATTAAGCAAGCTCTCCATGTTAATATTTACTTATTTTATCAAAGGGATAGAACCTAAAAAGAACTTTTCCTACTACATTTTCCGTAGGAACAGGACCAATTTCTCTGCTATCTCTACTCATGTTTCTATTATCTCCCATAACAAAAACATGATTTTCTGGTACCAATACTGATTCAAAATCACCGATCATAGCTTCTTTGATATAGTCTTCTACTAGGGCTGCGTCATTACGATATACAGTTCCTTCTTTAAACTCCAAAAAATCTCCAGCTTCCCCGATGACTCTTTTTATCCAAAAGTGTCTATCATTATTTTCCCTCATGATTCTTTTTATTAAGGGATTATCAATAATCTCATCCATAAAAGTTCTCTCTCTGTCAACCCTGCTGTCAATAATGACGATATCACCATATTTAGGTGCATTACCTAATATATAGACACTTTTAAAAATCATCACACGATCTCCAACCTTATCATCATGAAAAGAATCCTGACCTACTAAGGTTGGCTCCATGGAAGCTTCACTGATTATAGACGGCTGCACAATAAATCCACTGATTAGTATCGAGAGCAGCACAGCAAAAATAAGGGTCCTTCCCCAATCGAAGATTTCTTTCATTATTCTTTTGCTTTTCATTTCATTCATTTCCTTTCTGAAATTTCATTGATTTTGATAATATATTAACTTTTTACATTGCTTGTCTTTACTCTTTAATCCGAAAAAGAGAATTTCTTATTTATATCCCTAAGGAAAAAAGAATCTATTCCTATGGTCTTTAAATCAGTATATGTATAAAAAAAATTAGTTCCGCCAGCTTCAATAGCGCCTAACATATTCTTTCATTTCTATTCTAAAAAAAATTTTTGTTCTATCTCGACTGCCTCTGAATTATAGAATATAGTCTTATGCTAAACTTATTGTATCATATTTAATATTTTTTGCATCTGTATTTTCATAGAGAAAATCTTTGAAATAAATATAAATTTCACTCACTAAACTCAGACTGTGGCAGCAGCAGAGAGTATGACAAAAACATCAAATGAGTTGTCTATTATTATTAATCAATTTAATCAGTCTTTGCAAAAGATTAGTGAAAACACAAAAGATTTCTCAGAATTTAACTATCATCTCCAAACCAATATTGATGGTATGAACGTTGGTTTCGCAGATTTGACAGAAGACCTTGCTAGTCATAAGAATAGTATAAAGGAAATCAATAAAAGAATTGATACCCTACCCTTTAGCAGAAAAAAAGAATAAAAAGAGGCCTTTATATTTCTACCATTTTTTATACCTGTTGTGTTTGTTAAATAAGCTAACTAAATCAGTGATTTACTAATAAAGAAGCATTAATATTAATGGGCCACCTTGGAGTAGCTTTCTTTTCCCATCATTCCTATAATCACACTATCGGTAAGCTTCATTCCTTCATCACATAATATTTTTAAATTCTTTATTGTAGCTTCTGCTGTCTCAGCAATAATTCCATCTCCAGCAGGTACAATTTGATTATTTATTGCCAGTATCGTTGCCTGAATCGCAGCAGATGCAGAGGATGAAAGCTTCAATGCGCATCCTGCCTTTGCACCATCACAAACCATGCCGGTGATATTTGCCAGCATGTTTTTTATCACTCCATCCATTTGCGTGTAATCTCCACCCATTAACCATGTTATAGCTACTGCTCCTCCAGTAGCGGCAGAAACAGCGCAACCGCATAGTACTGAAAGCCTTCCTATATAATGTTTAATATAGCCATTGATCATGTGACTAATTGCCAATGCCCTAGCCAACTTTTCTTCTCCAGCAGGATATTTTTTGCTATAGGCTATAATTGGTAATACAGCTGTTAGTCCATTATTACCGCTTCCATTACTGCTCATTACCGGCATTGTTATTCCTGACATTCTAGCATCTGCAGCTGCAGCCGTCAACATCATAGAATGGTTCATTAAATCATCCGATAGAATACCTTTTTTTATATTGTTATAAATCGTTTTTCCTACACCCATGCCTACTTCTTTCTCTAATCCAGCTAGGGCTATTTTTTCATTCATTTCCATGCCTTCCAATAGGAATAGAAGCTTTTCATACTCTATTTCTTCTATAGCTCTTATTATATCCTCTATTTTTAAATTCCATAGAAGTCTTTTCTTATCTTCTTTTTGTGTGGTTTCTCTATCCTTATTTAATAGTACCTTTCCTGCTTTTTCTAAATAAACAAATTCATCATGTCTTCCTGCTATAACAACCTTTATCACTTCTTCATCTGTATATAGTTTTACTTTGATACAAACCTTTTCCTTTGTATCCTCTATTCCCACAGAAATTTTTCCCTGCTTCAGCAGATTCTTAGCCTTCTCCACATCCCTTGCTTTTGCTCCCTCCAACACTTGCAGTCCTTTTCTGCTTTCACCCCATACAATTCCTAAGCTAGCAGCAATATCAAGCCCCACCTCTCCTGTATGAGGTACCCCTACAGCAACTCCATTTTTATAAATGTTAGGTGAAACCAACACTTCTACCATTTTGATATTTGTAGAACTTGTTAACTCTCTAGCCTTTGCACAGGCTAATGCTACCGTCACAGGCTCTGTGCATCCCATGGCTGGCACCACTTCTTCTTTTAATGTATCTATAATTAACTCTTTTAGTTCCATTTTTATGCACCCCAATTTCATGATGATTTTTATTTATCTCTAATGAGAAGCAATTATCATGCCAATTGTGGCCCTTAGAAAACAACTATTATTTGGAGATTCTGTCTCATAATGAGAATGCAATGCTGAAAAACAGTCTCAAAAGGAGAAATCGTATCATTTTGAGACTGTTTCTATATCATATTCTTTTAGCTTTCTATATAATGTAGCTCTTCCTATCCCTAAGGCTTTAGCTGCTTTTGTAATAGCCTTGCTGTCATTTTTATAAAGATGAATAGCTTTCGTGATTTCTATTTTTTCCACTTCTTTTATTGGTAGAATTTTTCGAGGATTTGTGGTTTCAAATGCTATAGTTTTTTTGGTTAATCTATTGGGCAAATGCATGGCCTTAATTACTTGTTCATTACACATATTAACTGCATATTCAATTGTATTTTCTAACTCCCTTACATTTCCAGGCCAGCTATAGCCTTTTAAAATATCTATTGTCTGTAGATCTATGGCTTCTACCTGTTTCCCAAGCTTTTTGTTGCACTTATCCAGTAAATACTCTATTAGAATAAGAATGTCTTCACCTCTTTGTCGTAAAGGGGGAATGTTGATAGGGATAACATTTATTCGATAAAACAGATCCTCACGGAAGGATTTCTCTAGCACCTTTTCCTCTAAATCCTGATTTGTAGCAGCAATGACTCTTACATCAATTGGTATATAGTCCTTGCCTCCCACCTTTTCAATCATCTTCTCCTGTAGCACCCTAAGAAGTTTACTTTGAAGATGTAAAGGCATGTCTCCAATTTCATCAAGAAAAAGTGTTCCTTTGTTTGCTAATTGAAACTTTCCTTCTTTACCTCCTTTTCTGGCTCCTGTGAAGGCCCCTTCTTCATACCCAAACAATTCACTTTCCAGCAGCTGTTCCGGGATAGCACCACAGTTTATGGGTATAAAAGGTTCTTTTCTCCTGTGGCTCTCATAGTGTATGGCTCTAGCAAACAACTCTTTGCCTGTCCCGCTTTCTCCTTGAATTAATATAGTGGAGGTAGAGTTTGCTGCCTTTTTTGCTTCAATTTTTACATTATTAAATTTATCGTTTTTTCCAATAATATTGTCAAATCCAGTAATGATAGTCCCCGTAGTAAGATCATTGACTGTATTCAATACATCTGAGATATTGCTGAAGGTAAAGACAAATCCCACAGGCTTTTCTTCTAGGCTTATGGGTTTAGCATCATAAATCCCTCTAAAGCTATGCTTTTTTCCCCTATAAAAAAATTGTCTGTTTTTTAAGGGATAGTTTTTTTTCAAGAGGGAGGAAAAGCTAGCTTCTCCAGTAATCTCCTTTATATTCATGGAATAGATATCTTCTGTTTGCACCTTCAGCAGCTGTAGTGCTTTTTTATTATAACGTAAAATTTTCCCCTCATTATCCGCTGCTATAATACCCCTGTCTACAGAATCCAATACTACTTCTAATTCTTTTGCTAATGCTTTTATTTTATCTGTGTTTTCCATCTCAACCAACTTGGTAGAAATTAAATCTGCCATCTTGTTTAAAAATCTCATAAGATTATATTGATTATAGACAATAGCCTTTTTCTGTTCTTCATCAAAGGCTATAAGTCCAATAACCCCCACAATCTCCTCTTCTACCTTTATAGGACAGCATACCTCCGCATATTCTTTACAGACTTGAATATCGTCACATCTTAAGCATATTTCATGCTGCCGAGGATTCTCTATAATAAAATTCTCTCCTAATTTTACTGCCGCACCAAAGGCAGAATTTTCATCGACTTTTCTCCCTATGCTGTCCTGATATCTTCCTGTCCCAGCAATCCGTTGAAGGTGATTATCTACAATCGTTACATCTACCTTAATTACACTGGCTATAGCTTCACATATGTTTTGTACGCTAGAGATAATTTTCTTTAGTTCCATTAAAATCATCCTTATCCTGGCACTTATTTATAGTTAGAAGAGGTCTCTCCTTCTTAAAGACCGCTTCTCTATAGTGGTTTATACTGAAATTATAATGACCTTTTTCTTTTTTGTCTATGTTTTCTTATATTTTTCCGCCATTTACTTGATTTATTTCTTTGTTCCAAAGAAAAACAAAACCTATGTAAAAATTTGTGATTTGTTCAAATAATTAGTGAAAACCTATATTTAATAATGATAACGTTTGCCTTTTTGCCTTCTTATTCTATCATGGACATGCTATAATATAGGTAACTGGTTAATTTTAGTATTTGTTCTATACATAATGAAGAAGGGTGGCGATTATATGAAAGCATTTGTTTTTTCTTCAGTTCAAGAAGCAACTCAGTATACTAAAAAGGACAAAAACAAGGGATATGTATTATTTAGTACTGTTGAAAACATTAAAGCATTATCCCAAAGCATTGAAAGTAATGTTATTCTTTGTTCAACTTCAGGTGAATACACCGATAAGGGTTTTAGGGAGGGAGCTATTACAGGGTTTGCATACAATAAAGATGAATGCCATATTGTTGAGCTTCTATACCCTCCTGTAAAAAGCCTAGAAAATTTAAAAGCCAGTTATAATAAGGTGAAGAGTAATAAGGATGCTTTTCTACTTTTGCTCTGTGATGGATTGTCTGGCATGGAAGAAAGTATCATCACAACTCTATTTTTTATGGACAATCACTTCAAAATAATTGGAGGAAGTGCAGGGGATAGCCTAAAGTTTGATGAGACGGTAATCTATATTGGAGGAAAAAAAGTGCATAGTGTTGCATTGTTTTTTAACCCTCAAAAAAGAACTGAGATTCTCAAAGAAAATATCTATGT
Source organism: Natronincola peptidivorans (assembly GCF_900111615.1). GTDB lineage: Bacteria > Bacillota > Clostridia > Peptostreptococcales > Natronincolaceae > Natronincola_A > Natronincola_A peptidivorans. Next base: position 246,922 of record NZ_FOHU01000003.1, read on the forward strand.
TCCTAGCGGTAAAAGATTGTTGGTTACAGATGCTGATCCTATAAGTAGGGTTGTAAAAAAATTTAATAATGCTCCTGCAAGCACAGAATATGCACGAATGTTAGGAGTAGAGGAAGCTGATTTGCCAAATCATTTTATGAATCATCCCTTAGGCAAAATTTATGAAGAAGATATATTTATTGCTTCCCCAATGAAGGTAAATAGTGATAAATCTATCACCTTTTACTGTCAGCTAATGCCTAATACATTTGTTCATGTGCTTGAACCTATAGATCCCATAAATGCAATAAAAAACACACTATCTGCTGCCACAATAAAGCCTAGCTTTGTTTTCGTAATAAACTGTATTCTAAGAAGTTTAAAATTTCAACAAGAAGATTTATGGAAAGATATAGATAGAAACATAACAAACTTTTGTAGTAACACTACTGGCTTCATAAGCTATGGTGAACAATATTATAAGAATCATTCAAATCAAACAATGGTAATGCTGCTAGTTGAATAAAAGGGGGTTTGATTATGTTTAAATTTGCTAGATCAATTACAAAAAAAGAAGTTGAACAGGTTATCCCTGTAGAGAAGGAAGCAAACCTGTCTTTTCAATATGAAAATGAAATATTTGAATTAAATAGCCAGATGGAAAAACAATTATTAACATTATCAAGAGAAGAAGGAAACATGACCCATAGCTTCAACACCCTATTAGAGGGTACAGGATATACAACAGAACAGATTGCAGAAGTGGAGGAGCATCTCTACCTGCTATCTAAAAATAGTGAACGAACTAGGGACTTAGTAACTAATGTAGTCAAGAGCCTCTCTTCCTCTTCCTTAGAAATTAATAACGCCAAAGAAGGAATGCACCAATTATCTTTTCAAGTGGAGACTGTTGCAGATGCTTTTCAACATATTTTTGATTTGTTTAAGCAAATGAGTTCTCTCTACAATAATATCGAAAAATTTACAACGGTGATTAAAGGTATCTCCAATCAAACTAATTTGCTTTCTTTAAATGCATCCATAGAAGCTGCTAGGGCTGGAGAGGCAGGGAAGAGCTTTGCTATCGTTGCGCAAGAAATAAAGAAGCTTTCTAATGATACAGAGAAAAATTCAGAGGATATTATTGCTACATTACGAGAAATGACAGATATGATGAACTTGTTGAACAGTAGATCAAATGAAGGAAAGGAGGAAGTGTTAAAAACAAAGGATTTAATAAAACAATCAGAGGTTCTATTAGATAATATTATTAAATCAGAAAATGATATTAATGCCCATGTTGAAGAAGTGCATCATTCACAGGAAGAAAACTTAAAAGGTATACACGATATTACCTCCAATCTTACAAACCTTGTTGATAAATCAAAGAATGAGAATAAGCAGCTTGAAGAGTTAATTATAAGTGTTCAAAAGAAATCAGATTTTTATCTTCATCTTTTAAATCATCTTCATCAAATAAAACTGCTAAAGGAAGAACACTCAAAAAACCTATAGGATTGGAAAAGATAAGTAAGCAAGTTTTCAAACAAAGTTTTTGCAGTTCTGGAGGGAAGTTTCAAGATCATTGAAACTTCCCTTCATTGAATTATTGTATATCCAAATCCTATCAGGTTCCTCCAAGGTGCTTTATTTTTTGTATAAGATTAGTATTCCTAGGATTCAGGGACGTAGTTTTGTTGTTTTATGGAATCATTTTTAAATCACTGCTTTGCTTGTAAATTGGTGTCTTCTTCTGTAAACAACGTTTTATATTCCCCATAGCCTTCCCTATCTAAATCTTCCTTAGGAATAAAACGTAGTGCAGCGGAATTGATACAATATCTTAATCCTCCTTTTTCTTTAGGACCATCATCAAAAACATGCCCTAGATGGGAATCACCATATCTACTCCGCACCTCTGTCCTTATCATTCCATGGCTTTCATCTAGCTTCTGATCAATGTGTTGATACTGTAATGGTTTTGAGAAGCTTGGCCATCCACAACCAGCATCGTATTGATCCTTGGAACTAAAAAGTGGCTCACCTGATACGATATCTACATAGATTCCTTCTTTTTTATTATCATAAAAATCATTATCAAAAGGTCTCTCAGTAGCGTTGTTTTGTGTTACCTCATACTGTAACGTCGTTAATTTCTCTTTTAATTCTTTAGTATTTTTTTCTACCCGCCACTTGCTTTCAATAAAGCCTTTTCGCCCAGACCCTTGATAATAATAGTTATAGTGAAAAGCATTTTTTTTATAATAATCCTGATGCTTTTCCTCTGCTGGGTAAAAGTTTTTCGCTGGGAAAATGTCTGTGACAATGGGTTTATGGAATTTCTTGCTTTTTTCAAGCTTTTCTTTAGATTCTTCTGCTAAATGCTTTTGTTTTTCATTATGATAGTATATAGCGGTTTTATATTGCTCCCCTCGATCATGAAATTGTCCTCCTTCATCCGTGGGGTCAATGCTTTTCCAAAATATATCTAATAGCTTTTCATAAGGAAAAACTGTTGGGTCAAAGGTGATTTGCACTACTTCACGATGGCCAGTAGTGCCTGAGATCACTTCTTCATAGGATGGGTTTTCTTTATGCCCTCCTGAATACCCTGATACTACACTATAAATCCCTGGCATTTCATCAAAGGGTTTCACCATGCACCAGAAGCATCCTCCTGCAAAGGTGGCTTTTTCTGTTATAGTGTCTTTATTCATCCTCTATTCACCTCTCATTTTAAATGGCATTATATAATCAACATCCTACTATATAAATTCCCCAAAACCCTTTACTCTAATCCTAAATCTGCTGCTACAGACTGTGTACACAATTATTGGCTATCCGTATGACTCCCTAAATATTTGCAAGTAAATTTATACAATACTACTCTGTTGAATTATTTTAAAGGAGTTTATTCTTATTTAGGACTGTTGAAGTTTTGATGGGAGTTTAAATTTTCTCCTTTTAGGTATAATTGTTATAGGAAGACTTAAATTTTAAAAGAATGGGGTGTAAATGTGGGGAAAAGCATAATTAGCGTGAAGGATTTTAAGTTCAGAGAGGATCCAGGTGACCCTTTTATTGCAAGGATGCATCATCTTGACTATTATCCTAAAGGTAATGGTCATCAGGGAGTCTCTAAGACAGACTTAAAAGGGAAAAACATAGGAGAAGACTTTGACTTTAGTGATGATTGGAAAATGTATTATGGAAAAGAAGTGCCGGGATTTCCTGTTCATCCCCATAGAGGCTTTGAAACAATCACCATCGTTCTACAGGGCTATGTGGATCATTCTGATTCTATTGGCGCAACAGGAAGATATGGTGCCGGCGATGTGCAATGGATGACAGCAGGAAGCGGTATACAGCATGCAGAGATGTTTCCTTTAGTACATGATGATAAAGAAAATACCATGGAGCTGTTCCAGGTTTGGTTAAACTCACCAAGTAAGGATAAATTTGTTGACTGCTATTATAAAATGCTGTGGGCTGAAGATATTCCTGTGGTAGAAGAGGTAGACGAATCTGGGAACAAAGCTATTATCAATGTCATTGCAGGATCCTACAAGGACATTAAAAGCTTAGACCCAAATCCCAATTCATGGGCCAATAACAGGACTAATCATGTGGGTATCTGGACCATTCATCTGGAACCAGGTGCAAGCTTTACCCTGCCCAGCGTGTCTCCTACCTTAAATAGAAATCTTTATTTTTATAAAGGTTCCAGCATATCAATAGATAGCACCTCTATTAAATCTAATAGCAGCTTGAAGCTGGCTGGTAATGAAGAAATCAAGGTGCTAAATGGCAATGAAGATAGCTTTTTGCTGCTGCTTGAAGGGGAACCCATCAATGAACCTGTTGTAAACTATGGTCCCTTTGTCATGAATACTATGGAAGAAATTCAACAAGCCTACAAGGATTACAAGGCTACCAGCTTTGGAGGCTGGCCATGGGATAGAAAGGATCCGGTGAATTCCAAGGCTTTAGGAAGGTTTGCAAAATATAGTGGTGAGGATATAGATACTCCAGGTAAATCCATCAACAAATAAAAGAATCAGATGGTCTCATCTATCAAGGAAAATCAAAGCTACAATAGGAAATTAATTAACTTTTTATTGAAACAAGCTCAATTCATTATGTTCATTTGTTTAAGACCATACTGTAGCTCAGTGTGGTCTTTTTCTATACTAAAACTAATATATACTCAGTTTTTTTAAATCTCTTCTCCCTTTCCATCACATAAACTCACTTGAATAACTCTTTCTTTACTGCTAAATTTTAAGATTTTCTGTCCCCTTTGTCTCTTTTATATGCTAGCATCATAAGGTTAATATAGAAAAGAGACGGCTAAATATGATATATTAGTATGTAGCTGAAAATATGTAGGGATGGTGCTGTACTATGCTGATTTTATCTCTTTTTACCTCAATTTTTGTAACACTATTGTTAGTGAATAGAAAAGTAAATATAGGCTTTTCTCTAATAGCTGGATCTTTTTTACTGGTACTATTAAATGGACGTGGTCTTTCAACGTTTTTACAAATATTTATCCAAACGCTTTTTGAATCCACCACAATTTCCTTGGCTTCTGTTATTGCTTTAATTTGTGTTTTAGCACATTTAATGGAGAAATATCTAATTTTGGATAGGATGATTATTGCTTTAGAAAGGATGCTGCGCAGTGCAAAGGCTACAATATTAGTGGCCCCTGCCCTCATGGGGACTTTGCTTGTTTCTGGTGGTGCATTAATGTCTTGTCCCATTGTAGGAAGTCTAGGAGATAGACTGCATATCTCCGACAACAGAAAAGTAGCTATCAATTTGGTTTTTAGACATGCTCTTTTATTTGTTTTTCCACTGGCCCCTACACTCCTATTAGCTGCTGAAATAGGGGATTTTAAAGTGATTGACTTTATTAAACTTCAGTTTCCCATTGCTTTAGCTTTATACATATTTGGTTATATGTTTTATCTTAGAAATTATAAGGAGTCTAAAGCTGAAAAAATAAATATTCAACAATATATCAAAGCTGTAAGGGAATTTCTTCTCTATTCATCTCCTATATTAGTAAGCTTGCTGGGGGTTGCACTTTTAAAGCTTTCTTTTCAAGCTTCTCTTTTGGTAGGAATCGTTATTAGTATTGTCATCAATCAATATGATAAAAAAAGAGATGGAAAATATAATATCAATCAGCATCCTCTAATTACCATGTACAAAGGAATTAAACTACCTATGCTCATTGCTATCATTGGCATAATGCTTTATAAAAATGCTGTGAATGAGATTGATGAAATCATTATCTTTCTAAATAGTCTACTGGAAAAAGGGATGCCTATTGAGCTTTTGATCATATTATCCAGTGCTGTTATATGCTTCCCATTAGCTTCAACAAATCCTGGTATTGCAATTTTATTTCCTTTGCTTTTGCCTTTAGCCCCCAACTATGAGACTAAACTTTTATATGCTATGTTTATCTATACAAGCTCCTTTATGTTTTATTATATTTCGCCGCTACACCTTTGTCAGGTCTTGACCTTGGAATATTTCCAGGTGAAGTTAAAGGATCTTTATAAAAACTATCTTTATTTGTTACCCCTTACTTACATCGTGATGCTTTCCATTTATGTTGTTGGTTTTGTTTTTAGTTGATGCAGATATCTTTTATATTTTGAAGGAAAAGTACCTACTGGCTTAAAAGCTGGTGCTTTTTGCCTATATTGGGTATAATTATAGATAGGCTTGTTTTTATACAACTATTTACTGAAAAGGGGGAAGATAATATGTTGCCATTATTAAGCAAACTTAATGGACTAGCTGTACTTATCATTGTGAGCATTTTAGTTATTTTTTTTACTGCATTATTTGGGTCAATTACCCTTCGAAGAAAATATATGTCTATGGGCAATGATGTAAATAATCCTGCAAATAGAACAAAAGGAAAATTTGACCACGCTATTTTTAACAGCATTATTAATGATTATAATAATGCTATGCAAGGAAGTTTTAGAGATATCAATACCCAGGCTATTATTGAAAGAAACTTTAATAGCGAGTTTAGAAGCTTCAACCTCACAGAAAGATTTATTAAGAATGCCGTCTCGTTAATGATCATATTAGGGCTTTTAGGAACTTTTTATGGGCTAACCCTTTCTATTGGCAAATTGGTAGAGATCCTCTCTATCAGTGGAGGTGCAGAAGTATTAGAAGGTATGGACAATATTATAGTAGGATTAATTGATTCTGTAAAAGGAATGTCCGTTGCCTTTATTACTTCTTTATTTGGTATCGCTTGTTCTGTTTTATTAACCATTTTAAACATCATATTTAATGTAGAGGATGCTAGAGAATCTGTCATGGTTCAAATAGAAGAATACTTAGATAACAATATAGCCTTTGTACTAACTAAAAAAGAAAAAGAACAGGATTATGAAAGACAGAGAAGTGTTTGGAAGGATTCCTTCGAGTCTATAGGTAACACACTAGAAAGAAACCTTCACTATGTTGCTGAAACCATGGGCAATCAATTTGTGGCTGCGGCAGATAGTATGACAAAAACCTCTAATGAGTTATCTATAAGCATTAATCAATTTGATCAATCTCTACAAAAATTTAGTGAAAACACACGAGATTTTTCAGAGTTTAACTATCATCTTAGAACCAATGTTGATCGCATGAATGTTGGGTTTGCAGATTTGACAGAAGATCTTGCTAGTCATAAGAAAAGTATAAAGGAAATCAATGAAAGAATTGATACCCTAACCTTTAGCAGAAAAAAAGAATAAAAAGGGGGCCTTTCTATGAGATTTCGCAAAAGAAACTTTAAAAGAAGCAGCGGAGAACAGAATTTCTGGCCTTCTTTCACTGATATGATTTCCACCATTTCTTTAATACTTTTTGTGCTAATGCTTTTAGCTTATATACAAAATATTATTTCTGGTAAAAATTTGGAATTTGCAAAAAAAGAATTGATGGATACTCAATTGCAGCTAGAATCTTCTAAGGCTGAAATTAGCCAAGCTGATCAACATCTAAGGCTCATGAGGGATCAGTTGGAAGAGATCAGGGCTGAAGTTGAAGATGGGCAGATTGCTTTGACACTATCAGAAGAGCAAATAGAAGAACAGCGACAAATAATAGCAGAGAGCAATCGAGAATTAGGAGAAGTGAGAGCAAAATTAAAAGGTATTGCAGTTCTTCGTTTAGATGTATTAGAAAAAGTAAAAACTTCTATAGAAGAAGAATTGGGGACAACCAATCGTTCAGGACAAGAATTGGTCAGCATTGCTGATAACGGTAATATCGTAATAAATGAAGGTTTGGTTTTTGAGTTTAATTCTTATGCTATTAAGTCTGAAGGAAGGGAGCTTTTGACAAAACTCTCTGAAGCCTTCGAAAATGTTTTAGATGATCCAGCTGTTAGAGAAAATATTGATGCAATAAGCATTCAAGGTCATACAGATGATGTTGGGACAGGAGCATATAACAGAGAGTTATCCTCTAAAAGAGCAACTACTGTTGTCAATTACTTGATGTCCAGTAATCCCTCTATAGAGAGAAAATATGCCTCCTATTTTGTAGCTAGCGCTTATTCGAAGTATCGTCCTATTGTAAGTGGAACATCAGAAAGGGCCCGTGCTCAAAATAGAAGGATTGAAATATCCTTGATCTTAAAAGATTCACATGTTCAAGACATCATCGAGGAATACATACAGGAGCCTAGAGCAATTATACAGTAGGCTTTACAATTCAAAACAAAGAAGATGTCAGTTCTATTTCTATTGATATCTTCTTTGTTCTTATTTAGCCACTTTTAGGACCAAGAATCATCCTGCTGCGAAATTGTATAGAAAGATATTCTTCTATAGATGGGAAACCATTAATTCCAAATCTCCTTGTAAGCTTAAGGGACCATAATCGCAGGGGATGATAAAGTGGTCACCTTTTTTAATATCTATTCCATCAACACTTCCTACGCCATTTAAAACATTTATAATTTTAAATTTATTATTATGCTTATAGGTTAATCTACCCTCTATCTGTAATCTGTGTACAGAAAAATATTTCTCTTGTATCAAACTTTCCTTGTACCCGTTCTCTATTTTCTCAGTACTTCTACTGATTTTATAATCTTTATGGGGTATGGTGGCTACCTCAATACTTTTGTTTATATGTAGTTCTCTAGGCTGGCCGTTTTCTAGACGATCATAATCATATACTCTATAGGTTATATCGCTGGACTGCTGTATTTCTAAAATCAAGCTTCCCTTTCCAATGGCATGAATGGTGCCGGAGGGAATATAGAAAAAATCTCCTGGCTTAATAGGTGTCTTCTTCAATAGCTCATTCCAGAGACCTTGTTTTATCATTTCTTTCATTTGTTTTTTGTCATTAGCATGATGACCTATGATTAACTCTGCCCCTTCATCACAGTCAATGATATACCAGCATTCTGTTTTCCCAAACTCACCATTTTCATATGTATCAGCATAGTCGTCATTAGGATGAACTTGAACACTTAGGTCATCCTTAGCGTCTATTATTTTTGTTAGTAAAGGAAATCTATCCCCTTCTATATTGCCGAAAATATGTCTTTTGTTTTTCCATAGCCAGCTTAATGTTTTGTCCTTATATTCACCATAGATAACCTTACAATCTCCATTGGGATGAGCACTTACTGTCCAGCATTCACCTATACCTTCACTATCTATATCGTAACCAAAATGAGTTTTGATTCTATTACCGCCCCAAATCTTTTCATGAAAAATCTTATCTAAAAATATTATTTCCATAGAAATCCTCCTCTCCCGATTCTTTCTTATATCCATCTTAATTATATCATTAAAATATGCCCCTTAGCTTGAGCTATGTGTTTCTCACTTATTGTTAAAAAAGAAAAGAATGAAATCTAGTCCAATTTCATTCCTTTCCTACTGCAAATATATAGACGTGCGCTTCACAACTAATTTTTTAAATGCTAAGGGGGGAGTACATTTACATACAGTGTCTATGATGTTTAACTCCTAGGCACATGTATTAAAAAATTAGATTCCTATAGCGCACATTTATATTCTATAAAGCCTGTCGAGCTAGTATTAAACCACCGGTAATGCCTGCATTATCCCTTAAGGAAGGTGTTACGATATATGCATCTAAGTCCGGTGTTTCAACATAGTCTGCCAATAGGAAAGAAAATTCTTTCTTTACTAAGTCCATCATCCTCACCTGATTCATAACACCTCCTCCTAATATAATCTTTTCTGGTCTTAATATTAGGGTATAGTTAACCAAGGCTTGGGCCAAATAATAAGCAAGAATCTCCCAAATTTTGTGGTTGGCATCTAAGTTCTCTGCTTTTATTCCATATCGCTTTTCAATTGACGGCCCAGCAGCCAGTCCTTCAAGACAATTTTTGTGATAGGGGCAAAAGCCATCAAAGTCGTCATCAGGATGACTCCTAATGATGATATGTCCCATTTCTGTATGGCCAAAACCTTCTATAATTTCTCCTTTTACTATAGCTCCTCCACCTATTCCCGTCCCCACAGTTAGATAGATACAGCTATGATCATCTGCAGCACTCCCAACCTTATATTCTCCTAAACAGGCGGCATTAACATCAGTCGTCCATCCAATAGGTATACTATACTGTTTTTTCATCTCCCCAAGGAAGTTAAAATTTCTCCAGTTTGTTTTAGGTGTGGAAGTAATATAGCCATATTTTTGTGATTGTTTGTTTACCTCAATGGGTCCAAAAGAACCTATGCCTATAGCCTTTACCTGGGGATATGTATCAAAGAAGTCGAAAACCCTTTGTAAAGTTTCCTCTGGGTAGGTTGTAGCAAAGGAAACCCTTTCAATTATTTTGAAATCTTCATCTCCTACTGCACATACGAATTTTGTTCCACCTGCTTCAATAGCGCCTAACATTTTCATCACTCCTCACTTAAAACAGCTTGTTGCTCTGTTTCCCTACGCTAAATGATGCATTTGTAGTCCTTAGGGTATCAGAGCTCAAGTTTAATTTTCTCAATCTATAGCAGCGCCGTTACTACTGCCCCATAATCTCCAATTTTTTCACCTAGTTCTGCAGGAACTATTTTAACTGCTTTTCTGGAAGATTCCAATGCTTGAACTTCTATTTCTTTATACATTTCTTCCTTTAAAAATTTTCCTGCTCGTACATAGATACTGCCCACAATGATTATTTCAGGATTTAAAATGTCGATGAGGATTGATAATCCCCTCCCAAAATACTTGCCAGAGATTTTAAATACCTCTAATGCATCTCTGTTTCCTGCTTCGGCAGATTCGGCAACGTCCTTTGTTGTTATATTATTAATTTTTTCTTTAACAAAGGATGCTTTTATTCCTTGTGCTTCTAGCCCTTTTGCTTTTAGCTTTGCTATTTCTGCAATGCCACCACCACTACAAAATCCTTCAAAGCTTCCAGGCTTTCCATATCCTATGGGTCCATCATCTTGTAAAGGTATATGGCCTACTTCCCCAGCCATATTATTGGCACCAGTATATAATTTTCCGTTAAAAATCAGTCCTGCTCCTAAGCCTGTGCCAAAAGTAAGAAAAATCAAATTTTCATACCCTTTTCCTGCCCCATACTTCCATTCTGCTAGAGCGCAGGCATCTGCATCATTTTGAAGTTTTCCCCAAACACCTAGCTTTTCATGGATATAGTGAAGGATAGGAACATGATGCCAACCTGGAAGATTGGGTGGTGATTGTATAATACCATTTTTGTTGTCAAGAGGTCCACCACAGGAAACACCAATTTTAAAATCATTATCTTCTTTGCCATTTGTTTTTAAGATATTTTTTCCTTCTACGATTAAATGCTCCAACATCTGCTTCCAGTTTTTTGTGGTTTTTATTTCCTTTCTATCAAAAAAATGAATCTGGTCATTTGATACTTCTGCCAATAGTACTGCTGACTTTGTTCCTCCTATATCAAATCCTAACACAATCATAAGCTTTCTCCAAACATTTCAAATTCTAAAGCTCTACAAATAAAATGATACAATGGGAGATGATATTCCTGTACCTTATATGTCTCCTGTGCTGGTACATTTAATAAAATATCACTGAATTTTTTAAGTTCTCCTCCTGTTTCTCCAGTCAGAGAAACTACTAAAACATCCTTCGCCTTGGCTACCTTTGCAGCATAACAAGTATTGGCTGCATTTCCTGATGTAGATAAACCAATCAGCACATCATTTTTCTTCCCATAGGCATAAACCTGCTGAGCATAAGACATATCAAAGCTTACATCATTTCCATATGCAGTTAGAAATCCTGTTTGTGCTACCAGAGACACTGCCGGTATGGCTCCCTGAAGGCATCCCATTATGTAATCAAAATCTTTTTCTGAAACATCTTCTTTCAGTCTTTCTTTAAAATCTTCATCTACTACTCTTTTTATATAAAATTCTTTTAAAAGTTCCCCTACGATATGCTCACTATCTGAGGCGCTTCCACCATTTCCGCAAACAAGGATTTTGCCTCCTAGTTGTATTCTATTTACCACTTCCTCTACTAATCTTCTAAGCTCCCCTTCAAGATAGGCCATCATTGGATACTTTTCTTTAAATTCATTTAAGATAACTTCTGTTTTATTTTTCAATGTATATCACCCTTATGGAACAAATTTTACTTCACCATGCTGTTGTGGCTAGAAACCCTTACTCTGCTAATCCTACTCTATGGTCATGAAAAAAATCCACAGTATAGATTCTTTTCATCATCATAGAGGTTTAAAGAGGTTACCAAGGTAACCTCTTATTTAAATGCATCCTTTTCTATAAAGCATCTTTGTTTATAACAGAAACTCCTGTATCAACATAGTCTTTATCAACTGTGTTTCCTTCAAGAACCTTAACTGCCGTCTTCATACCTTCATATCCCATAACATCAGGATTCTGTGCCATTGTAGCTAATAGATTTCCTTCTTGAATCAATTGTAATATGGTATCAGATTTATCAAATCCTACTCCTATAACTTCTCCACCTGCTTCTTTAATGGCATTTCCTGCTCCTACAGTAGATCCTTCATTTGCTCCAAATATACCAACAACGCCCTCAGTAATATAATTAGCTGCTATATCCTTTGATCTTGCTGCATCTCCTTCTCCATACTGTGTCTCAAGAATTTCAAAATCCTTTCCTTCAAATGCTGCCCTAAAGCCTTTTTCTCTTGCTACAGTAGAGGCTGTTGATGCGTTTACATTGACTATACCAATCTTGCCAGATGTTACACCCTTAGCTTCTAATGCTTTAATCATTTCCAACCCTGCAGTTGTACCAGCTGCTTCATTATCAGTGGCCAAGGTTTGCTCCGCTGGAAAGTCAGCAGGTGAGTCAACATATACGATTTTTACTCCTTCTGCCTCTGCCTCTCTAAGGGCTGATGTTACTGCCGTTGGTCCATTTGCCGCAAGAAGTATTGCATCTGCTCCACCAGCAATAGCATTATTGATACTTTCGATTTGCTTTGCATCGTCTTTTACATCAGGAGCAAGCCATACATAGTCTACATTACCTAGCTCCTCTGCAGCTTTTTTTGCTCCTCCATCAACAGTTACCCAATGCTGGTCCATCTGGTCCATGGTTATAAGATAGACCTTATAGTTTCCACCTTCGCTACCTTCAGTGCCTGTGCCAGTGTCGCTTGCACATCCTACTAACCCAATAATAAGCACTAAGGTTAAAACTACTCCAATAATTTTTTTCTTCATACCTAATCCCCCATTTTTATTTTTTATTTTAAAGCTTTCGCTTTAAGAACCTAAATACATTAAGCTTTGATTTTTGCTTTTTTAGCTTTGCTTTTATTGGCTCTTACCACTAAGTCTAGAAGAACGGAGATAATAACAATAATTCCTATTACGATATTTCTTATGGCTACAGGAGCACCGGCAAATTGAAGTCCATTTTGCAATACCCCCCAGATGGAGGCGCCAACAATTGTTCCAAGAAGTATTCCTTGACCGCCCAGGGTGCTAACTCCACCTATAACCGATGCTGCTACTGCATAAAGCTCGTAGGTTGTACCTGCGTCCATGGTACCCATACCACTAATAGCTGTCATCACAAGGCCTACAGTAGCAGCACATACTGCACTTACTAGATAAGCTTTGGTGATTGTACTAGCTATATTGACTCCAGAGAGATGTGCAGCATGGATATTACTGCCTACGGCATAAATATGTCTTCCTGTTCTAGTCCTGCTAAGGATAAAATTAAATACCAGCCAAATAGCAAGAGCAATCCATATCGTATTATATAGTCCAAAGGTTTTACCATAATAAAAGAAATTCCTAAATCCTTCCGCTCCTATTCCTATAGAGTCAGTATTGTAGTTGTTATTAACAATCTGTGCTATACCTCTTGCTATGGTCATAGTACCCAAGGTTGCTATAAAAGCTGGAAGCTTGGCTTTTGATATAAGCTGTCCGTTTAACAGCCCTATAGCAAGTGCTGCTATATAGGTAAACCCTACTGCAAGCCAAGGGTTCATCCCCTTTGTCATAAGTGTAGCTGAAATCATACAGCTCATTCCTACAACCGATCCTATGGACAAATCAATGTTCCCTGTGATCAGTACATAGGACTGTCCGATACCAATTAATATAATAGGCGCAATCTGTCTTAATAGGTTGGAAATGTTTCTATTAGAAAAAAAGTTAGGATTTAATAAGCCAAATACGATAATAAGCACTAAAAGTCCAATTGTTACTGTGACAACCTGCCCCATTCCTCTTTTAGAAAAAACCTTCATCAATTTACTAGGTATTTTTTTGTTTTCCATACTATAATCTCCCCCATTCTTTCTCAAGCTTCTATTTGCTCATTTATTTTTTTGTCAAATTTGGTGGCATATTCAAGAATAACATCCTGGGTAGCCTCTTTAATATCAAGCTCTTTCGTGATCCTTCCATCCGCCATAACCAGTATTCTGTCACTGATTCCTAGTATCTCTGGCATTTCAGATGAAACAAAAAGCACGCCTATTCCCTGACTTTTTAATTCATTCATGAGATTATAGATTTCAACCTTTGAAGCCACATCAATTCCCCTTGTAGGCTCATCAAATATAACAACTCTGGAATTTCTTACTAACCATTTACCTACAACAACCTTTTGTTGATTACCACCAGAAAGACTGTCTGCATCTGTCTCTGCATTAGCTAATCTAATGTTAAGATTATCTACTGATTTTGTTGTTATTTCTTCCTCTTTTTTTCTATTCACAATACCTAATGTATTGGCTATGATATCAAGATTAGGAAGGGCTATATTATCTCTTATACTAAGCTTTGTACATAGTCCATCTTTTTTTCTGTCCTCTGGTACTAGTACGATTCCAGAGTTTATTGCATCTATGGGCTTGTTAATTTCTACTTCTACGCCATCAATCATGATTGCTCCGGATTCCTTGGAATCAGCACCAAATAATGCTCTTGTGGTTTCTGTCCTTCCCGCTCCCATTAATCCAGCTATTCCAACTATCTCACCTTTATAAAGGGAAAAACTGATATCTCTAACCATTTTCCCTGCATTTAAATTTTTTACTTCCAGTATTTTCTCTTCAACTTTTTTGTCTATTCGCGGGAATTTCTCAGTAATTTCTCTCCCCACCATATAAGCTATAATCTCTCTAAGGCTTGTATCTTGATAATCCATGGAGGTTATATATTGTCCATCCCTTAAAATCATAACTCTATCAACAATATACTGAAGCTCTTCAAGTCTATGGGATATATATACGATGCCATGTCCTTCCTTCTTTAATCTTTTAATAATTGCAAACAAATCATCAATTTCCTTAGATGTTAAAGCTGATGTAGGCTCATCCATAATAAGTATTTTTGCCTTTGTAGATAGTGCTTTAGCGATTTCAACCATTTGCTGTTTGGATACAGATAGATCTCCAACAATTGTTTCGGGGTTAATATCAATATTTAATCCATCTAGAATCTTGCCAGCCTCATCATTCATTTCTTTATCCGATAAAACACCTTTTTTTGTTACTTCTCTGCCTAGAAAAATATTTTGTGCAACTGTTAGATGGTCACACATATTAAGCTCCTGATGAATAATGGCTATACCTAGCTCCTGAGCTTTAACTGGATTCATATCATCAATGGTCTCTCCAAATATTTTTATCGTACCTTGATCTTTGGTATAGACACCGGATAATATTTTCATAAGGGTGGATTTACCCGCCCCGTTTTCTCCAAGCAACGCAAGCACTTCTCCTGATTTTAATTTAAAAGAAACATTATCAAGAGCTTTTACTCCTGGGAAATTCTTGTAAACGTTTTCTAATTCAACAATATAATTATCCATAAAAACCCCCTAATTAAGCTTCCTCCATGCGATTCTTTAGATAAATAATATCATAATTTAAAAACCAACATGGTAGAGATTCTTTTAAATTAGGGGGACATTTATTAGATGTTTTTTTAAAGTGCTAAATTTTCTTTATTATAATTCTTTAGGAACTTTCCATCCTCCATCACCAAGAGTCTGTCAGAAACTGTTAAGGTATCAGATATATTTACAGCAAGAATGATAATGGCAACACCTTTTTTCTTTAGTTTATTGATCAGTTCTATGATTCTTCCTCTTAAATACATGTCTGCGTCAGAAAAGGGCTGCATGATAAAAACGACTTTTGGGCTAAATATATGTACTCTAAAATAGACTAGCTCATATAGGGATTTGGCATCAAGCCCTCTAATATCCTTTGCATCTACATCCTTTCCTACCAATGCTCTATATTCTTCCTTTATATGTTTTATTATCTTTTTATTGATAATACTTTTATTTAGTTTGCGGTCCATAAGAAAGGTTAGATTTTCTATATAGGACATATCATAAAACAATATTTTATTCACAGGGTTTTCAGGTAGAAACACCACTTTGTTTAACAATAGATTATTGGCATTGATAGGATCAATAGTGTGATTATCTAGTAGAATATCTCCACCTATAGGTTGATTGCCTCCACTAAATATTCCAACGATATCTTGGATGCCCTTATTGTTAATATCAAGAATTGTTATACATTCACTTCGCTTTACAGAAAAGCTTATGCCCTTCAGGTTTTCTGTTGCAAAATTTCTTAATTCAAAAATTCCTTTGTTTTTGCTTCGTTCATTTAACTCAATGCTGTTATCAAAGGAGATAATATAAGGCTTTAATATTTCATCTGAAAAATCTTTTTTATCTACTACCTTGATAATTCTTCCGTTTTCTAAAAGGCAAGCCCTATCACATATCTTGAATACCTCTTCATGGTGATTGGCCATATAGAGAAAGGCTATGCCTTGGTTTTTATAATATAGAATTAGCTTTTGGAAGTCCCAGAGCTCTTCAATACTTAAAAAGCTAGATAGCTCATTCAGTATGATTAACTGTGCACCACTTATTACCGCTTTAATCAGTTCAATAACTGTTTTTTCAAAGAGGGATAATTCAGAAACATATTGGTAGGTTTCTATTTCTATTCCCAGGTGTTTTAATAATTCATCCGTTTTTTCTTTTAATTTTTTTTCCTTTATTATATAGTCATGAAAAGTATGATTAAGAACGTTAATATTATCTGTTACCTTGAGATCTTCTACTAGTTTTGTCTCTTTGTCTATTGAGTAAACTTTATTGTTGGTCATACTGCTGTGCTCATAATAGTTTACAAGCTTTTCATTAAAATAAATTCTGCCAAAATTAATGGATACATTTTGTGATATGATTTCAATAAGCTGCCTTTTCCCATGATTGTTCAAGGGTAATAAACCTACAATTTCCCCTTTGAAAACATGGAAGTTTATATTATCAAGATAGGTAATGCCCTCTATCTTTCTTGTTACATTCTCAATTCTTAATATTTCTTCTCTCATAATCCCATCCTCATATAATGCCACGTGGAAGCATTAATCCATTATTAAAGGTATTGTTATTTCAACATCTGTTCCTGCTCCTACTTTGCTATATACATAAATGCCGTATTCATCACCAAAAATAAGCTTAATCCGATTGTTTACATTAAGTAATGCTATACCGCCTTTATTTTTATCTTCCTTCATATATTCAAGAGAGGCTCCTCTAAGCTTTTCATTTAGTGTTCTAACCCTCTCCTCTTCTATACCTACACCATTATCAGATATTGTAATAATGAGTCTTTTTCTTGTTGCTAGAACCTTTAATGTCAATATCCCCATTCCCATTTTCCGTTCTACCCCATGAAAAATAGCATTTTCGAAAATAGGCTGCAGGGTCAGCTTCGGTATTCTTGCTTTAAGTATCTCTTCATGATCATCTGCCTGAATCTGTATACTATAGTCTAGCTTTTCACCAAATCTAAATTTCTGTATTTTATAATAGTCTTCCACATTTGCTATTTCATCTTCAAGGCTTACAAGCCTATCTACATTTGATATTGTATATCTAAAAAAAGTTGCCAAAGTTTCCGTCATATTGGCAATACTGTCTACCCCTTCGATTAATGCTTCACTTCTGATTCCTTCCAGTGTATTGTATAGAAAGTGAGGATTAATCTGATTCTGAAGAGCTAAGTATTCAGCATGCTTTTTAGAGCCTTCAATTAGCTCTTTTGTATCAATGATCTCTTTAAACTTTTGAAAAGCCAGTAACGATTCGTGATTGAAGGGTACTCTAAGGTCAAAAACTCCTTTAAATATATATCCTTCGTGAAAAAGCCTTAATACTTTGTTGCTTTCTTTATAGGGTATATAAATCCATTTATAGGAAAGATATAGACCCCCTGCTGTAATAATTGTGTATATGAATAAAAAAACATAGGTTCCCTTGCTGATAGAACTAGATATCAAGTGTAAAAAAGTAATTAGCAGCATAATAATCATAACCATCAGAACAATAAAAATTCTATCAAATAAATAAAATCCTCTTTTTTCCTTCATCTCATTCTCCTATGCAAATATTTTTCTATACTCATTAGGCTTCAAGCCCGTATGTTTGATAAATGATTTAGTAAAGTATTTGGCATCATGATATCCCACCATGAGGCATATATCCTGTATCCTTAGATCAGATTCTTTTAACAAATCTTTTGCCTTTTCAACCCTTACCTTAGAGAGGTACTCTATAAAAGAAGTTCCTGTCTCTTTCTTAAAAAGACTGCTAAAATAACTTGGACTGAATCCTATATGTACACCTAAATCCTCTAAAGTGATATTTTTCATGTAATTTTCTTCTATATATTTTTTTGCTTCTCTGATTTGTCTAAGATGATTATGAGGTTTATTTTCAGAGATAACACTTAAGGAAGAGGTTATATAATTTAATATTAAATTAAACAAACCATCAATAGAATTACAATCCTCTATTGTAATTTTTAGTTTAGTATAATCCTCAGGAACATGATCAATTTTCATGTTGTTATTTTTCATGGTTATATAATAAATGCTTCCTATCTCATTGATCATTCTTTTTAAATCAGTTCCTCTTATGTTTCTAAAGCTGATATCTCTTTTAAAATTAAGCAGTAATTTTTTTACCTCATCTCCATCTAATACCTCTACCGCTTTAATAAATTTCTTGGAAAAATTACTGAAGACATCTTCTATTTCAGTGTTATCTGTTCTTATTTTATCGAGTTTTATTATTTTTCTT
The DNA here is from genome assembly GCF_900111615.1 of Natronincola peptidivorans. GTDB lineage: Bacteria > Bacillota > Clostridia > Peptostreptococcales > Natronincolaceae > Natronincola_A > Natronincola_A peptidivorans. The sequence goes on from NZ_FOHU01000003.1 coordinate 265,570, forward strand.
GTCCCTTTTAGTATTCTATCCTCAATTAATAGTTTTGCTGATTCAAATGATTCTGCAATATCTTTTAATTCTTTTACTTCCTCCCCCAACGCAACTGTAACTTCAAGCTTCTCAGCAGTAGAAATCCTTTGATTGAAATATTCTAAAACCCGTAAAAAAACTGCCTCCATTTGCTTTTTCTTCTTTTGATTATAATTCATCACAATATATAAATTGTTTTTGTTTCTGATACTATCTACTTCATAGGTAATATTTTGCAGCTTTGATTTAATCATATCCACTATTTCATTCATCATAGTTTTTATATGCCCTAAATCCTCTTTGCTTCTATAATCAAGCTTTAAAGCAGCTATACTGAAAAAGCCCTCTTGAAAATGGAAATGATGATTTTCATTGATCTCCTTTATGGTATATTCTTTAAAGCCCTCTGAATTGTAGAATAGGAAATTACTTAAAAATGATTCTCTTATTCTATTTGCATCATTTTTAAGTATTAATTCATACTCTTTTTCTAAGCTGCTCTGATACTTATTCTTTTTTACATGTTCCCCTACTTTAAGCAGGGTTTTATATAAGTCCTCTTTATTGATGGGTTTAAGAAGGTACTCTTTTACACCAAACTCTATTGCTCGCTTGGCATATTCAAATTGTCCATATCCACTTATTATAATAAATTCCAAAGTGTTATTGATTTTTTTAGCTTTTTCTATCATATCTAGCCCATCATAACCAGGCATTCTAATGTCGGTAATAACGATGTCTGGATTTTCTTTTTCAATAAGTTCAAGGGCTTCGATACCATTATTGGCAGTTCCCACTATAAGCATATCTAGCTTATCCCAATGGATAAGTTTAATGATAAGCTTGCATATTCGAGTTTCATCATCTGCAATTATCACTCTAATCATATGCTTCAACTCCTCTTATAGTATTTTCCATTTAAAAAAAGTATTCCTTGAAAGGATTTATCGGTTGATTATTTTAAAGCCCTTTACAAAATTTATAGCTTCTACAAAGTTTTAAAATGATTATACTTTTCTATTGATTATAATAATCTTATTGTACCAATGTTTGGTTTTTTTTGCATCTATATTATGGAAATCTTCCTAGGTCCTGTTAAAACTCATACTGGGTTTGAAGATGCTGATTTTTCTTTAGTTGTTAATCTTACAGAGGAACTCCCTTCTCTGGTTCTTTAATCAAAAAAGGACCCAAGCTATCACTGATTTTCAGCATTTGGTCCTTTCCTTGTTTAAATCATATTCTTCTTTTTGAAATAATACTTTATGTTCTCCGTAGCCTTCTTTTTCCAAAGCTTCCTTTGGAATAGTGCATAGGGTTGCAGATTAGATGCAATCCCTTAGTCCTATTATCCAAGCATTTCAGCTGCATTATAAGAGCTTCTAACTAGGGGGGCTGATGCTGCAAAGGTAAATCCTAGTTCCAAGGCTTTTTCTTTATACCTTTCAAAAATCTCCGGTGCTATATATTCAGCTACTGGATAGTGCTGGTCACTAGGTGCTAAGTATTGGCCAATAGTTAAGAAATCACAGCCTACTGCTCTTAAATCCTTTAATACCTCTATCACTTCTTCTTCCTTCTCCCCAAGACCTACCATGATACCTGACTTTGTTAATATGCCAGCATCCATCAATTTCACGTTTTTCAGTACCTGTAGTGATCTTTCGTATGTGGCCATTGAGCGCACCTCTGGGTATAGCCTTGGTACCGTTTCAATATTGTGATTGATGATTTCAGGTTTAGCTTTCACTACCATTTTTAAAGCTTCTTCATCTCCCTTAAAGTCAGGAATCAACACTTCAACAACCACTTCCTCAGCCCTATCTTTAATACATTTTACTACCTCAGCAAAATGAGATGCTCCTCCTTCAGGCAAATCGTCCCTAGTGACAGATGTTATGACTACGTGCTTTAACTTTAACTCTAAGATTGCCTTTGAAATATTTTCAGGTTCTTCTGGATTTACCTCCTTAAGCTCTCCATGGGATACATTGCAAAATCTACAGTTGCGTGAGCATTCACTGCCTAAAATCATAAAGGTGGCAGTTTTTTTGCTGAAGCACTCCATCCTATTGGGGCAATTGGCTTCTTCACATACTGTATTTAAAGAAAATTTTTCTAAGATTTCCTTTACATAATTTAAACTACGTCCCTTACTAAGATCTATTCTAAGCCACTGCGGCTTTCTTTTCATATTCATAGGGTTTACCTCCCAATAGATTCCTTTATGCTAAGTTCCTGATACTCTTCATAGTTAAAAATCTTTAAAAAATACTCTAGTATCCATTGATTCACATTCTTTAATTCTACAGGTTTTTTCAATATATTCTCGATAGAAGTAACACCTTTATTGGATATTCCACAGGGTACGATTAGGTTAAAATGTTCCAGCTTTGTATTTACATTAAAAGCAAACCCGTGCATAGTAATCCCTCGTTTTACTGCTAATCCAACGGCAGCAATTTTACTATTTTCTACCCATACTCCCGTATGCTTTAAAGACCTCTCTGCCGTTATGTTATACTTATCCTTCAACAGCTGAATGAAAACCTCTTCTAATTTATCTACAAACTGCCTAATTCCCATTTTTTTGCTTTTCAAATCAACAATTGGGTATCCTACGATTTGTCCATATCCGTGGTAGGTGACATCTCCTCCCCGATCGGTTTCATAGAGCTGAATCTTTTGATCCTCTAAGTATTTTGCTGAAACCATGATATTTCCTTTTGTTGCATGCCTTCCCAGCGTAATTACAGGAGGGTGCTCTACTATGATCAAAGTATCTTCTATTATGTTTTGCTGCCTCTTTTCCAAAATATCATATTGTATTTTTAGAGCCTCATCATAGTGGCATTTTCCTAGAAACAGTAGATTTAACCTCATCTCCCTATCCCCTTTACCTATCTCTACTTTTAAATCCTCTAGTGAACTACCCCCCACTTTTTCAGTAGGGGGCACTCCATCTCACTCTGTATAAAGTACTACCTGAGAATCATAGATATGCTCTGTGAAAGCAGCTGAATCAAAGGTTGTAAACCATACTGTTGTCCATCTGCTTTTCGGCTATCTATTTACACTAACTGATATCTATATATCAATATAGCATCTTCTTTTTTTTCCTTTACGTCGCCCTTTAATATGGTTACTTTTTCTCCAGAATCTAGTGTGATTTCACTTCCTTCAACACTCTTTATATAGGCTCTGATTGATTCAGATTGCTTTGGGTCTACCATTTCTTTCACGCCCCAGGCGTGTGCAAGTACACTTGCAACATCTCAGGTTGCGCAAGCATTGGCTTTTCTTTCTTCTATGGATGATTGAATACTATCCATAAAAGCTTTTTTTATGTCCCCGTCTTGAGCAAATAGCATATGGGTACCTCCTCTGTTTTTTCTTGTATTGCTATGGAAAAGGATTATTCACTTCTTTTCCACTTTAGTATTGGGTTCCTTGCAGCCTTTACTTCATCTATTCTTCTTACTGGTGTATCATAAGGTGCATTTTTTAGTATTTGAGGGTTTTCATCTGCTTCCTTTGCAATTTGGATCATGACCTCAATAAAACCATCAATGGTTTGTAAGTTTTCTGTTTCTGTTGGCTCCACCATAATAGCCTGTTCTACTATCAATGGGAAATAAATTGAAGGCGGGTGATAGCCATAATCAAGCAATCTCTTTGCAACATCTAAAGTAGAGACTTCAAGAGTGCTTTTTGCAAGACCCCCTAAGACAAATTCATGCTTGCATACTTGATCAATAGGTAAATGATAATGCTTCTTCAATTTATTCATGATATAGTTTGCATTTAGAACCGCTTTTTCGCTTACCTCAGTTAGACCTGTTTTTCCCATGGTAAGAATATATGCATATGCCCTCACCATCACACCAAAATGACCATAGAAGGCTTTGATTTTTCCTATGGAATCTGGACGATCATAATCCAGTACATATTGGTCTTCTTTTTTCTCTATTACAGGTACTGGAAGAAATTTAACAAGATCTGATCTAACACCTACAGGTCCACTTCCAGGGCCTCCTCCCCCATGAGGGGTTGAAAAGGTTTTATGGAGGTTAAAATGCATTACATCAAATCCCATGTCACCTGGTCTGCTTTTACCAAGAATAGCATTCATATTGGCCCCATCATAGTAAAGTAGTCCTCCTGCTTCATGAACCAAATCTGCTATTTCTTTGATGTTTTCTTCAAAAAGTCCCAGGGTGCTGGGGTTGGTTAGCATCAGCCCTGCAATCTCATCACTTAAAACTTCTTTAAGGCTATTTAAATCAACAGCACCATTTTGATCTGATTTTACTTCTACCATATCAAAATTAGCAACTGCTACAGTAGCTGGATTTGTTCCATGGGCAGAGTCAGGAACAATAATCTTTGTTCTTTTATAGTCTTTTCTATCATCATGATAAGCCTTAATAATCATTAGCCCTGCCAGCTCTCCATGAGATCCTGCAGCAGGCTGGAGGGACACCCTTTCCATGCCTGATATTTCTGCCAGCATTTTATCTAACTCATACATCAGCTGAAGAGCACCTTGTGCTGTTTCTTGAGGCTGATAGGGATGAATACCGGCAAATCCACCTAGTGCTGCTACATCCTCATTGATCTTAGGATTATACTTCATAGTGCAGGAGCCCAAAGGATAAAAACCTGTATCCACTCCATAATTTTTGTTGGACAATAGTGTAAAATGCCTGACTACATCTACCTCACTTACTTCTGGCAGATCAAGTTCTTCTTCATTGATAAATTCCTTAGGAATCATTTGATCCAATGCCGCTTCATCAACATCGCATTTTGGAAGGCTATAAGCAGTTCTTCCTTCCTTAGAGACCTCAAAAATTAACTTGTTGTATTTCTGCATTATATCACCTCCATCACTTGGGCTAATTTATCGATTTCTTCTTTGGTTCTCTTCTCTGTTACACATAATAACAATCCATTTTTCATCTCAGGATAATCTTTTCCAAGCTCATAGCCTCCTAATATCCCTTGCTTTAGAAGCTCTTGATTAACTTTACTGCTGTCTGCTTCACTGGTGACTGCAAATTCTTTAAAGAATGGTTTGTTAAACAAAGGCTTAAAGCTGCTACTCTTTGTAATCTGTTGCATTGCATAGTGAGATTTTTGAATGCTTTGCTTCGCAACCTCACGCAAACCCTTTTTGCCCATAGTAATTAAATAGATGGTAGCCATGACGGCATTTAGTCCCTGATTGGAACAAATATTTGAAGAAGCTCTATATCTTCGAATATGCTGTTCTCTAGCCTGTAATGTTAATACAAATGCTCTATTTCCATCTACATCTTCTGACTGCCCTGCAATCCTTCCAGGCATTTTTCTCAATAATTTTGAGGTGGTTGCTAGGAACCCTAAGTAAGGTCCTCCATAGTTAAGGTGATTGCCCAGAGATTGACCTTCTCCTACTACAATATCTGCCCCTAACTCACCAGGTGTTTTTAAGATTCCTAAAGAAATAGGATCTACATAGTTGATAAATAACCCTTTGTTTTCATGAGTGATCTTTTCTACACTTGAAAGGTCTTCAATGATCCCAAAAAAGTTTGGGTTTTGTATAATAACCGCTGCTGTGTTTTTTCCCACTAATGTTTTTAGATGATCAATATCAGTAACACCCTCAGCCATATCAGCTTCAATTACTTCTACTTTTCTAAGCTTCATGTAGCTTTTTAATACCTTTCTTACTTCTGGATGAACAGTTTTAGAAACGATGATGGACTTTCTTTTGGTATTTTCCACAGCCATAGTAGCTGCTTCGGCACAAGCCGTAGCACCATCATACATAGATGCATTGGTTGCTTCCATTCCAGTTAAACTGCACATCATAGTTTGGTATTCAAAAATCACCTGAAGGGTTCCTTGACTAATTTCTGGTTGATAAGGGGTATAAGCCGTATAAAACTCTGACCTAAAAGCTAAGTGCTTTACTATAGATGGGATGTAATGATCATAGGCTCCAGCCCCTAAAAAACATACCAAATCATCAAGGCTTTTATTTTTACCACTAAGGTCCTTCATATGTTTTGCTAATTCCATTTCTGAGAGAGATTCCCCTAGGTTCAATTCCCTATTAAGACGAAGCTCCTTAGGTATATCTTGGAACAAATCCTCTATAGATTTTGCCCCCATACTTTCCAGCATTAGCTTTACATCTGCTTCTGTATTTGGTATATACCTGTGCATATTATTCCTCCTTTTCGCAGAATTCTCGATATTCTTCTTCTCCCATCAGCCCCTCTAGCTCTGATTTATTTGTTATCTCTACTGATACAATCCAATTTTCAAATGCGTCTTCATTGATGAGCTCTGGAGAATCCTCCAACGCTTCATTAATCTCCAGCACTTTACCAGAAACTGGTATGTAAACCTCTGAGGCTGCCTTTACAGATTCAATTACTCCGAAAACGTCTCCCATACTAAATTCATCATCTACCTCAGGTAATTCAACAAAAACGATTTCTCCCATGGCATGCTGTGCATAATCTGTAACCCCAATAAAGGCCTTTGAACCCTCCACCTTCACCCACTCATGCTCTTTTGAATATAATAATCCTGCTACTGTTTTCATCTTTTATTCCTCCTCATCATTTTTATTATTTTTTCAAGCAATAGAAAATTATATGCTTTTTTCAATGATAGCTATTTTATAATTTCCCTTATTAGCTTAAAAGTAAACGTCTTTTAAATCCTGTATCTTAAAGTTATTTTTTATAATTCTTTTTATAAAATTTCTTGGTGACTACCTTAGCCTTTAGAATCCTCTTTCTAATCTTAATCTGTATAGGCGTATCAAGGTCTGTGTACTCAATATCCACCATAGCCAAACCGATGTTTTTCATTAGGGTTGGAGAGTAATAGCCTGTAGTTACAAAGCCTATGACCTTATCGCCAGACATTACTTCATAGCCGCTTCTTGGTATGCCGTTTTCTTCCATCTCAAAACCTACAATTTTTCTTTTTAACCCTTCTTGTTTCTGTCTTACTAATGCTTCTTTTCCAATGAAGTCTGGTTTGTCTAGTTTTACAAAAAACCCTAATCCTGCCTCCAGTGGTGTAATCTCTTGGGAGATTTCATTACCATAAAGAGGTAAGCTGGCTTCAAATCTTAAAGTGTCTCTTGCCCCAAGACCTATAGGCTTTATTCCCTCTTCCTTGCCTGCTTCCATTAATTGATCCCACACCATTTCAGCATTTTCATGATCTAAGTATATTTCAAAGCCATCCTCTCCTGTATAACCAGTACGGGAAACCAGACAATCTACCCCAGCAATCCTGACATTTCTTTTGTTATAGAAAAATCCTATCTCTGAAAGATCCGTTTCTGTTAGCTTTTGCAGTATTTCTTCGGACTTGGGGCCTTGTAAAGCCAGCTCTGATATTTCTTCTGATACGTTTTTTACCTCCACATCATATGTACCAATGTTATCCTTCATCCACTCATAATCTTTTGCTATATTGCCTGCATTAATTACAAGAAAAAAATGGTTGGCTGTGAACTTGTAAACCAAAAGGTCATCTACAATTCCTCCATGGGGATAACACATAAAGGTATAGATCACTTGATCATTCTTTAGGTTAGATACATCATTTGTAATCAAATTTTGAATATAATCCTCTGCTTGAGCTCCCTTAACCTCTATCTCTCCCATATGAGATACATCAAATAAACCAGCAGCAGTTCTTACAGCCTCGTGTTCAGCTGTTATACCTTCAAACTGTACCGGCAGTGCCCATCCTGAGTAGTCAACAATTTTTCCTCCATATTTTTGATGAGCATAAAACAATGCTGTTTTTTTTGGATCTTCCACTACAAAAACCTCCTTGTAAATAGTATTAGAAGTACAAATTGAACAAATTTGACTTCGTCAATTTTTTCTTAGCTGGGTGAAACAACTAAGCAATCAGCACAATTTAGCAAGCTAAATAGGCTACCTGCTTATAGGGGGACTTAGTCCCCTTCGACACCTGCTATCGCAGCCTGAGCACCCACCTTAAACCAGCGAAGAGAATCCCCTCTGCACTCCCTATGTCTAGAAAATCAAAAATCATGCTTTCTTAGATATAGAAAAACCATCATCTTTAAAAGTATTTCAAATATTCTCATAATTATTAGTAATTAAAGGGATATAATGACATATTAATAAATTATGTCATTATATCCCCTGTATTTTTGCCTGAGAGTTTTTACACACACTATGTATTGCCCCTTCGGCGTCGGTTTCTCGATCTCTCCAGAGTCCCATCAAATAACGATCCTTTTGCCTGAAAGATTCTATAAAAACCTGACTTTTTTTATATTGCTTCTTCGGCTATCTTTAATAAGATATCTCTCGCTATTCTCATTTGGTAGAATATTCACTTATACTATCTCTTTCCTATAATGGTACAATATCCTTCCATAAATTTCAAGAATTGATAATTTATTAACCACCTTTATTTATGCTACGGTTCACCTTATCGTTGTATCGGTGGTTTCTTATCAAAATTAAACTGTTACATCAAAAGTGGTTTCTTTATTTCTTCTTACACTAGCTTCAAAAATATTTTTTTCATTTTCCTTATCCTTTCTTTCCAAAGGAAAGACTTTATATTCTCTTGTATTTTTAACTTCTTTCATAACATTATTATAAGCACTCACCAATACTTGTTTATCTGGATCCTTTTTATGAATCATAGATATGGCTTCGTTATAAGCTTGTTCTACTTCTTTTTTTGACCTGCATCGCTTTAATCTTCTCTCTAATGCTTCTCTCTGCATCTGAATCCTTTTGACGCGCATATACATAATGGGATTTGTTCTTTGAATATAGCTCATCTCCTCTTGTGTTAGCTTTTCACCTAACTTAACCTTTTCACTTATTCTTTTTTCATAGTTTTCTCTTTCTTCTTCTCTTTTAAAATTAGTTCCTTCTATAGTTTCCTTAATACTTACAAATGCTGTTTTAAGTATTTCCTCTTTACTTTTTTCATAAGCTACCTTAGTTTCCTTATAGTGTGCATCATGTGTAAATTTTTTTATCATCATACTCATATCCTTCACTCCTGACTATTTAACTGACCTCATAATTCTTATCATAACTCCTCTAATAGAACATCCTATTTTTTGTGCAATATTCTCTATACTATTCTTTTTCAATACCTCTACCCAATTGACACTTATTTTTAATAACCATGGAAGCTACCTCCAGCTATAAAAATGTCTATAAAGATATATCGTCAAATTTTTCCAATAGCTTATATGAACATTTATCATTGATTTATGATGAAGGGAAAGAAAAAGTGCAAAAATAAAAGATTTAATAAAATAATCAGAGGTTCTGTTGAATAGTATTATAAAATCAGAAAAAATAAGTAGGTAAACTACCAAAAATATTTTTTTGCGGTGCTGGAGGGAAGTTTCAGAGTCATTGAGACTTCCCTTTATAATAAAAGCAGACATTTCATTAATAGGCTATTTTATAGGAATATAAATATCAAACGTTGATGAAGGGTTTTGTCTTCCTTTAAAACCTTCATCATAAAGTTCGAACTCATCCCTAAAATCTAACTCCACCTTTGAATACGGCACCCAAGTTCCCCATATATAATTATAGGTTTCTTTTATAAGATCAATTTTTCCTCTATGGGTAAAGACAGCATACCTTCCACCATCAATAGTCTTTTTAATCATACCGCTGGGTATATGATTAAAACTATCTACTTCCATTGCTATGACTTGATTATGGTAGGTTTGTTCGTTAAACTCTTCAACTTTTGCATTCTCTTCGTATTCGCATATGCCAAAGCTCCTAACATCCTGCATGGTTCCCTTTATTTCTAGAGCCCTTTTCATGAATATATCCCATAGTTATAGTTTTTGTACCAAATTCTTCAGTTTTCTCTTTAATTTAGCAAATTTCTACCAGGTTTCATCATGTACTCTGTCGGGATTATATCTTTCTCTTACTTCTCTTTGCTCTGCTGGGTGGCCTACAGCAATAATGGCTATTGGTATGATTTCTGCAGGAAGCTTTACTAATTTTGACACATTTTCTACAATTTCTTCCTTAGGATATACTCCGCACCAACAGGTTCCAAGACCCAAAGCCTCGCCCTGCAAAAGGATATTCTGTATAGAAGCAGCCATATCCTGAACCCAAAATGCGCCATCATATTTAACATTGCTAATATCTGCACAGGCTATAATTGCTAATGGAGCCTCTTTCAACATTTGTGTATGGGGATGAAATTTAGTAATCTCATTTAGCTTGCTGCGATCTCGTACAATAACGAAATGCCATGGCTTTTCATTTCCAGCAGAAGGTGCATACATAGCTGCTCGCAGGATTTGCTGTATTTTTTCCGACTCTACAGGTTGATCCTTATACCTTCTAATACTTCTTCTTGTAAATATTTCTTTCATTTTTTCACTCCTATCTTTACTAAATTCTGAATATAGTATGCTCCATCTGTGAAGACTTTAAAAGTTTTCTTCCAAATAATTATTACTTGTATCAAAACTTTCCATAATCTATCCATACAGCTAACCTTGTATTAGAATCTTGCTTTACAATATTAATCTGAGATTATGTTCTAAATACGCTTTCCATATCATTGTTTCTGCAACTTTTATATGTAGACTAGTGAATGTAGCTATAGCTTTATTTAGATTCATAGAATACTTTTTTTTATGTTCTTTAGCTTTTCACCTGCTAGTTTACATGGAAGTTTCTTTTTGGAAGCTGTTTTGTAGTCTTATATTCCTAAAGTATAAACTAAGATCAGTAGAAACTAAAACTAAATTAAGTCCGTATAAGTAAACTACTTGATCATAATTATAGAATATTTTATTTAGAATTCCAAAAAAATAGCCCATAATTAAGATCATCAAAAAATATGGACTTTTTCCTGCTACTGACTTTGACTTATAGGATTTATAAATTGAAAATGGCCATGCTGCTCCAAAGCAAAGTAACATTAAAATTTCAAAAATACTCATTTGTGAAAACATAAATACCTCCCACTATACTTATTATTTTTACTTCCAATAAAAACTTTTTTTACCCCTATCTTTATTATTATATCATCAAACTTTGATATTTTTAAGGTTAAGTATGAAAAGGGGTCAAATCCTTCATTCTTATTGTAGCTATATATGCTACTTCTGTAATTATCTTTAAACTGATTACAGAAAAAAATCAGACGTAATTTGTAAAATGATTTTTCCAAATAGCGACAATTTTTCTCTAATACTATATGATATAATAGATTTGGTTGTACTTGGATATATATGGTATTTTTTGTGTTTCTTTATCAAACTTATTGTTGAATTTAATGGTGAATGTAGGGGGTTGAAGATGAAAAAATTAAACATATTTTTTATTGTTTTATTATTGATAATATTGAGCTTTTTGTTAGGCTGTCAAAAAACTAAGGTCCTTAACCCTAAAGAACCTATCACTCTAACTATTTGGCATAATTATGGCGGCCAAATGAAAACTACTATGGACATAATGATAGACGAATTCAACGATACTATTGGAGCAGAAAAAGGAGTTATCCTCAGTGTTACCTCTATCTCTGGTTCTGCAACTCTCCATGAAAAGCTTATTATGGCCGCTAATCAGGATCCTGGTGCACCAGAACTGCCGGACATTACAACGGCTTATCCTAAAACAGCAATTACACTAGCTGAAAAGAATTTGTTAGTAGATATTGGTGAATTTTTTACCGAAAAAGAGCTTACAGCCTATGTTCCACGCTTTTTAGAAGAGGGAAGATTGAAAGGTGATAGACTCTTTGTTTTTCCATGTGCAAAATCAACAGAGGTTTTGTATGTAAACAAGACAATCTTTGACAGGTTTTCAAATGATACCGACATTAGCTTTGAGGATTTGAAAAGCTTTGAAGGGATTGTTAAAGCTGCAGATAGCTATTATGAGTGGTCCGAGGGCAAAATGTTTTTTATGCCTGACTCTCTTTTTAACCTCGCCCAGATTGGCTATCAACAATTAGGAGAAGATCTTTTTAAAGGTACTCAGTTGAATCTGTCTTCACCTGCATTTTCTAAGATATGGGAGACCTATTATGAGCCTGCTGTTAAGGGCCATTTTGCTATTTTTGACGGATATGCCACTGACCTTGCAAAAACAGGCGATATCATATGTGCTTTAGGTTCCACAGCAGGTGTAATCTTTTATCCCCCTACCATTACCTACGAAAACAATTTAACAGAACCCGTAGAGTATTCCATTTTGCCTTATCCTGTTTATAAGGATGGTGAGAAAATAGCTATTCAAAGAGGGAGCGGTATGTGTGTTATAAAATCCACCGAAGAAAAAGCATATGCTGCCAGTATTTTTCTTAAATGGTTTACTGATCCCAAGCAGAATTTACGCTTTGTATCCAAAACCGGATATCTTCCGGTAACGAAAGAAGCCTTTGGAGATATGATGACTAGCGAGATTGAAAGCATTTCAGATGATAATATTAAAGCGCTTCTTATAACGGCAATTCAGATGCATGATGAGTATGATTTTTATATTCCACCTTATTTTGACGATTTTGATAGGCTTCAAAGGGAGTATGAGGAGAGATTGCTAGATATTACTCTGGAGTCAAGAAAAGAATATCTAGAGCTTATAACTCACCTACATGCCACTGAGGCTTATGGAAAGATAAAAGAAAGGCAAAAGATTTTTCTTGAAAATTGGTAATAACCTCTTGACCAAAAGAAGCCACCTTTGCTAAGCAAAAGTATAATAAAATCAACTTTTATGTTTTTCGAATGGGTGTGATAACTTTGCTAGGGGTAAGTAAGTTAAGTGAAATTAAACAACGATTTATAAAAACAGGCTCACTGAGACTATCAATGGGCCCAAGGCTTTTTTTATTTTTAATTGTTCTGGTAGTTACCATGCTTCTTGGAATAATTGCTATTCTACTGCTTACTGGCACTTTTACAGCTAAACTAAATACTCATGAAGAACTCATTCAAAATAAGCTCAGCTTTACCTGGCGCAATATTTCTAATCAATATGGCCAGCTATCAGTGGAGTCAGTAGATCTTGCTACTGAATTATCAAAGAGTATCGAGAAAAGATTACAGGAGCAAGGGCTTGAGGTTAGTGATTTGCAAGATCATCCAGAATTACTTGAAGCGTTAATAGCAGGTGAGTATGAGCGTGCTTTATTTTCTCTGCAGAGATCTAAAAGCAGCGGTGTATTTATCATTTTAGACGCAACGGTTAATCCAAAGCTAAAAAATGCCGAAGCTTCTAGGGCAGGGCTTTTTATTAAAAATATGGAGCCCAATATTTTAAGCTCCTCTTCCCCCACGATTGTTTTGCTAAGGGGATTCCCCAATATTGGCCGTAGTAACACTATACCGCTTCATACCCAATGGAGTATGGAATTTGATATTACTAATGCCTCTTACTATAGGATTCCTATGGAAGCGGCATCTCAGCAAACATTGCCCCTATCGAGGCTCTATTACTGGAATCCTGCAATTACACTGCCAGGTACCAGCGAAGAGGTTATGCTTTGTTCTGTTCCTCTTATTGACTCAAAAGGTAATGTATTTGGCGTCTGTGGGTTTGAGGTGAGTGCTATGCTTTTTAAACTATCTCATCTGCCTGATAATCGTATATATAATCGCATTTCCTGTATGCTGACCCCCGTTTCTCAAAATACTTTTGATGTCTCTCAAGCAATGTTTTCTGGTGGTTATTCTGCCCGAAATGTTTTTGCAGATAATCAGTTACTTCACTTTAAGGAAAGCCAAAAAAAGTCCTTCTTTTCCTATAGAGAAGAAGGAGGAGACTCTTTTTTAGGATTTCATACATCTATAGAATTATATCCTAAAGGCTCTGCTTTTTCTCATGAAGATTGGGCTGTGGCACTTATGGTGCCAACAGAGGATATAATAAGCTCTATAGCAAACGCTAACTACAATTTAGCCCTTAAGTTTGTCCTGTTAATGATTTTAGGAATCATTGTTTCATTTTTCCTAAGCAAATACTACATGCGGCCGATTAAAAAGAGTTTTGATATGATTAAGTCAAATGGCTTAATAGAAACACCTAAAACTGAAATACCAGAAATAGATGATCTTATTGAGTTTCTTTCTCTAGAAAATGAAAGTTTTCAAAAGAAAGGTGAGGAAGATCCTTCCTCTGTAGTTCTTAATGAATTTTTAAAAAATTTGAAAACACTTTCTCCAGCAGAACGCTCAGTTTTCAATCTCTATGTACAACAATACACTGCAAAAGAAATCGCAGCAAAACTATGTCTCAGTATCAATACCATAAAAACACATAACAAGCGCATCTATGCTAAGCTTAATGTTACCTCTAGAAAGGAATTATTGGTATTTATCAATATGCTTGAAGAAGCTGGTAAGAAGTTTCATTGCTAAATACATCTGTTCTCTATCTTTAAGTATACATAGTTTCTATTATTCTTATCCTTCATTTGATATACACCAGGCTTGGCTGGTATTGTTTTAATTTTTTCTATCAGATGCTGGGGTGTTCTAGACAAGTAAATCACCTGCGTTTTCTTTAGTTTGAAAGCATGATAAATCAATTATAGTTTAAAATAAAGGTTTTCTTGCTTTTCTATTATCTTTTTATATGGTTCCATTAAGCTTCCATCTATCTAAAAGTCCCTTTGTTTTATCTTTATTTCTAAAAACAAAAGGTTTTATGCCTAGATTTAGAACAATACTATGTATGATTAACTGAATAATAGGCTTTTGGGTTTTATTCTTAATTTTTTTATATAACTTTTCTGTTTTTCTATCAAGCTGTCCGCGTTTTTTTTCATTACTAAAAGGATCTCCATTAAAGGCCACCTTTGATAGATAGCTTCCACTTAATACTGCTCCTGAAAATAAGAATAATTTGTTTAGTACGCTAATCACTTTTTTCCCCTCGGCATTTTCATAGGTGCTTACTGCAAAAGCATATTTCCCTTTAAATTGCTGGTACATTACAAAGTTTCCTCTATCAATAAATGTTTTAAGCTGCCCAGTTATATTAGAAGCATATGTAGGACTGCCTATGATGATTCCATCTGCTTTACTAATTTCCTCTAGAGCATCTTGGATTCCATCATTTTTTATAGTACATTTACCATCATAGTTACATCTCATGCATCCGCTGCAAAAGTTCATCCTATAATCTCCCAGATGAAAACACTTTATTTCCACATCTTTTTTTCCCTCTAGCTGTCTTACCATCTCCTGAAGGATTTTCCCCGTAGCTCCATTTTTTCTAGGGCTTCCATTTACAACACAAATTTTCATAAACATCCTCCTTATTGTTTTTTTGAACGTTCAAACAATAAGTTTTTAAAAAAAAGAGATTGTTTCTAATTATTTAGATATAGCTTCTATCATTTCAAATAAAGCTAAGTATGCCTTGTCAATATTAAATTCTGAATCAGTGGTTTTTTGCAGTGCCAAGCCATCTAGGCAAACGATGATAATTGCTGCCAAGGTCTCCATCTTTCCAGCATCTATTTTGGGATACACCTTACTTAAAACACCCTTTACATTGCTTCTCCCTTCTTCCATGAAATTTTTTATTTCAGTGTTGAAAGCGGGATTACGCATTCCTAGGGCAAATAGCTCATATCTTAATCTGTACCATTCCGAGTGATTGATTACCTTTTCTTCAAGCCCTGTCATTATCTTTCCCATTAACTCTTCAGTAGGTACATTGGCTATATTCTCTAAGAATTCTCCATATCTTTCTTTTTCTTTTTTAAAAACTTCAATAAACAAATCATCTTTTTTGTTAAAGTAGTAATTTATCAGACCTTGAGCTACACCTGCTTCCTTAGCAATCTCCTTTGTAGATGCTTTCTCATAACCCTCTCTGGCTAAAACTTCATAGGCAGCAGCAATTATTTTCTCTCTTGTGTCTTTTTCATTCTCTCCCATATCACCAACTCCTTGTTTGAACGTTCAAATTAATTATATAGAATCTATTCATTTTTGTCAACCCATGAAATCTAATATCAGCATACTCCCTTTAGATATTCCTTTTATAATTATATCTTAATATACTTTATTGTCCTTTGATCTTTTGATTCTAATATATTTTTTATGTAATTTATCGCTTCATTTACATCTTGACAATTTTTTATTTGTTAATGAGACGGTTCTTTTTCCATAATCTTAGGTTTTCTAATTTATTCAAGAACAAGGTGAAATCTGTAACTGGTTAAAATTAATGCTTAATTGCTTTGAATTTCAACCTTTTTCACTCCTAAGGCTGTCACATAGGCTTTTAATTCCTCCATATAGGCTTTACTTGGTACTTTATCTTTTAAATTTTCCTTTTGAAAAGGAATCAGACCTGTTAAATGTAGACTTATAAGCCTATAGGTGACAGAGGGATGGTTCTTTAAGAGGCTTGCCACGCTGGTTAGTGTTTCTTTTATATCTACCATTTCCAGCGCCACAACAGTTCTTACTTCATAAGTCTTTTGGATGCTTAGAAGATATTGCAGGTTTTCTAGGTGTTGTTTACTCCTCTTTCCACATAATGTCTCTAGTGTATTGATCCCCTTAATATCTATCATGAATTGATCCGTTACTTGAATAAGTTCAATCATATCTTCTTTATTAAAAAAACCATTGGTATCAACAAAACAGCTTAAGCCTAGCCCTTTTACTCTTTTAAAAAGTTCTGTAATAAAAGCTGCCTGCTGGGTGGGCTCCCCGCCGGAAACCGTAACGCCTCTGATAAAGGGGGCATAGCCTTCAATCACTTCATAGAGCTGGTCTACAGTATATTCCCTTGTTTTAGGAGAAGCATTAAATCCACAGGTTCTTATACATTGATCACATCCTATACATAAAGCTTCCTCATAAATGACCTTGCCATCCACCATCTTTATAGCTTTTGTTGGACAAAGGCTTACACATGTGCCGCAATGGCTGCAGCAGTTAATGGTTTCAGGGTTATGACAGTAGCTACAGTTTATGTTGCAGCCTTGAAAAAAAATCGCCAATCGGTTGCCGGGGCCATCTACATTTGAAAATGGGATGATTTTGTTTACTTCTGCCTTATATTTCATCTTTTCTCAATCTTCTTTCAAAAACATGGGCAATGCTATTGGTGCCATAGCCTAAAATATCTGTATCTCGAAGAACCGCTTCGCCAGCTGCTGCCTTTTTTACTTCACTCTTTTTTACAAGATATCCTGTTACCCTTATGAGGTCAGTGTTATGTAGATAGGTGGTAATGTATCGTCCTCCCAAGGAAAAAGCTCCTTCTATAATATCTAGCACTGCTTCAGGCTTATCCAGATAGGTTTCATCAAAGGCAAAAAGATCACCTGTGCCAGAGATAAAGTACTCATGAAAGGGAATCGCCTGTTTTATATGAAGAGGAAGGATTGGTTCATCACCTACAGTAACCCGATGAGCTGGTGTATTGCAGGTATCCTCCTCACTGAGGTTAGCCCCTACTTGAGCATGTAAAAGATATCGATTATTGGTTCTTTCGCAATAAGGGGCTTCATGGTTATTAGCGACTTCTTGTATCCGTTTTAATATACTGTGGCCAATTTCATCACCTCTTTTAGAGGTGCCAAACCGCTCCTGTCGCCCCTCAAGCTTCAATAACTGATTCACTGCATCTGCCAATCCAACAATGCCAAACATAGCAGAGAAATTTTCTCTTTGAATATAGCCTTCTCTAACCAAGAAAGAGGTTTGAAAAAAATTTGATTCCTCCACCAAAAACTTGATCCGTTTATCCATCATAGTGGCCATGGCCTTTGTTACCTTAGGCAACCTATCCTTTAATAGCTCCTCTAGAGACTGTACTCCTTTTGCAATTGTCCCTAACCTAAGCCTTGGCAGGGTATAGGCACCGCCGCCATGGGGAAGGGCATTATAACAACTGACAATCCGATGTTCCCCCATATCTCTGCAATACTTTGCATCATTGCTGAAGGAAGGCTTTGATACCTTTAAACAAGCCTCTACCGCCTTTAGGGCAAAATTCTTAGGGGTTTTATCCTTATCGTATCTGATGGTCATATTAGGAGTAGGATTTTCTAATTCAATAACCGCCTTTAGGATCAGGTCTCCTGCTTTTGTCCTTTCTGGACCAATATTAGCATGACAGAAGGAGTCGGGAATAGATTTATCTACATGGTTTAAAAACCTTTTAATTTTCTTATAGTCCTTTTCCTCATGAGTAACAAAAGGATCAATCAGCCTATCAAGATCCCCAATAAATACAGGAAAAGAAGTGATAGAGGGGATATGTCTATAGAGAATCAGCAGATGATCTAATAATTCATCTAAATCTGTTGGTGGCTTTAGATCTAAAAAATCGCAGCCCTTTGATAGCAACACAGAATAATCCGGTACGATATATCGGGGTCGATAAGGAACATAGCCTTCATTTAAATCACATATCATTTCCTTTTCAATATACATCATTTCGATTTCATCATAATCTAATACTTCTCTGGGGTCTAGCAGCCTTTCTGCAGTATTAGCAAGATTAAAAAGCTTTTGCTGATAAGTAAGGCTTTTACTGGTGGCGATATCTAGGATATCTGTTGCTTTTGATTTCATATAACCAACTCCTCCTATAGACTCATTCTATATAGTATTATATCACAGCTGCTATTTTATAAGCTGTTAGAAATCTAAGACAGAAATGTAGCGTTTGTCTTCCCTAGTTACGTCATAAAGTAAAAGGAATCTTTAGAACAAATTCTTCCTTTGGAAGCTTTAGAGGATGACTTTGTTGAAATCTATATACCAAAAGTTCTCTATAATTTAATTATTGTACAGTGAGAACTTTCCTATAGATTATAAGAAAAGTGCTGTGAAATAGTAGCAATTTTTTCTCTATTTTATATTATGTATTATGCTGAAAATTACCTTAAGGAAACTATCTTTTTCTCGTGTAAAAATATATTTGTTGATTTGGAGGGTTGCCTATGGAAACTTCAGGTTTATTATTTGCTTTTACAATAACAGCTCTGGCAGGGCTCTCAACCACAGTTGGAAGTATGATAGCGTTGTTTACTAAGAAATCCAACAAAAAATTTCTTTCTTTATCATTAGGTTTCTCTGCAGGGGTAATGATCTACGTCTCTATGATAGAAATATTTTTTAAAGCCCAGGAATCTCTTGTGGGTGAATTAGGTTTAAAACTGGGTTCTTTGATCAATGTTATTGCTTTTTTTGGTGGTATGTTTTTTATAGGATTAATAGATAAGTTAATACCATCCTTTGAAGAAAATGTGCATAAAGAAACAACTTCTTCTACCGACGAAAAGAGTAAGGATGAGAAGCGGTTACTTAGAATGGGGATGTTTACGGCTTTAGCTGTAGCTATTCACAATTTCCCCGAGGGCTTCGCAACACTTATATCAACTCTTAGAGATCCTGCTTTAGGAGTCAGCATTGCTATTGCTATTGCTATTCATAATATTCCTGAGGGTATCGCAGTGTCTGTTCCCATATATTATGCAACAGGCAGTAGATCTAAAGCCTTTTTCTATTCTTTTCTTTCAGGGATCGCAGAGCCCATAGGAGCATTGATTGGTTACTTAATTTTGGCTCCCTTTATGACAGAGGTTGTCTTTGGTATTGTATTTGCTTCAGTAGGAGGGATTATGGTTTATATTTCCTTGGATCAACTATTACCTGCTGCAAGAGATTATGGTGACCATCATCTCTCTGTATATGGTACTATCCTAGGAATGATTGTAATGGCTATTAGCCTTGTTCTATTAGCCTGATGATTATTAACCAATAAAGAAATATGGTAAAAGGATTCTAGTAGTTTATAGAATCCTTTTATATTTGTTTGGATTGTTTTAAGAAAATGAATTACCCTTTATATATAAATAAACCAAGCTACTTAAAATTATTTTGTTTTGTAACATAAAAACCCCTGTGGAATAAAATAATTAGTATCGAAATAAAAGGAGGGAACCCTCTTGGAATTGCTCGTTATTTTAGAAAGTGTTCTTTCTTTATTTATTATGATTTTGGTGGGGGTTTATGGGAGTAAGAAAAAAATCATAACTGCAGAAATGAATAAAGGGTTAACAGATCTTCTTATACAGATAGCCTTACCTTTTATGATTCTTTCTTCTTTCATTTATACTTATGACCCTACGATTAAATCAAATGCCATCAAAACCTTTTACTATTCTATTATAGCTTATATTATTATCCTCCTTGTTTCATATTTGCTGCTATTACCAGTAAAGCATGATAAAAAAACCATATTGCATTTTGCGAATGTATTCATGAATACAGGTTATGTTGGATTTCCAATATTGTATGCTATATATGGTGCTGAAGGTGTTGTGTATGGATCTATATTTAATATGTTTTTCGTAATATTGCTATGGACATATGGCCTAATATTATTTAAGGGTAATTTTAATAGGAGGGAACTAAAGGAAGAGCTAATAAAGATTCTTCTAAACCCCTCTATTCTAGCAGTCTGTGCAGGTATTATCATTATGATTTTCAATATTCAATTACCAAGTTCCCTATTATCTAGTATAGAAGCTATTGGCAATATCACAGGTCCATTATCTATGATCATTATTGGAGCTATCCTTTCAAATGTTAAGCTAAAAAAGTATTTAAAGGATTGGACAATTTATTATGGAATAACTGTTAAGTTGATAATTATTCCTTCAATTATATACGTAATCTTCTTGTTAATTGCGCCTTCCTCCAAAGCTATGAATACTGTTGTTATTATGTCTGCCTTGCCTGCCTCCGCTATGACTTCAATCCTAGCAGAAAGTTTTGATAAAGAAAGGGAATATGCAGCTGTTGTTGTATCTGCAACCACATTGCTTTCTTTAATTACTGTCCCTGTACTATTAAAAATTATTTTATAAAAAGCATAAAAGACAAAGCTCTTATACAAGGAAAACAATTCTCTTCCTACTCCAGCATTTGCATCTGCGGTAAAACGGTATGCTGTTTTGTGAGTTAACCAAAACAAGTTTTTCTATAGCCTTTTTCCTAGTTGATAGAAAAACAAATCCTTCCCTTTATTGCTCAATAAGCATAAAAACTGAATATAACCTGTACTCTATAAATTCTACCCTCCCCCAAAATGTTTATTGTATTTTGTTTGGTTTTATTGTAGTTTTTTATCATGCGTTGCTTTTTACTCCTTCCTGTTAAAGGAAAATATGCCCGCAAAAATATTAGATGCTTAGAGTAATGTAAGGCACGCTTTTTTTCAACAATGTAGTAGGCAAAGCTTCCTTATTGGTTTAAAAAGTGTACCGATCCCTTTGGAACCTCAGCTTGCCAAATATTTATAAGTATTATACTATTAAGTAACAGTTTCAATAATTAAATCAATAACAAGGAGGTCTTTTTATGAAGTTTAACTATTATATGCCAACAAAAATTCTGTTTGGACCAGGTAAATTGAATGCTTTGGCAGAGGAAGTATTGCCTGGTAAAAAAGCTTTAATTGTTATCTCTTCCGGGGGTTCCATTAGAAAAAATGGCTATTTAGACCGTCTGATTACCATTTTACATAACCAAGATGTCGATTATGTTGTCTTTGACAAAATCCTGCCTAATCCTGTTAAAGCTCATGTTATGGAGGGCGCAGCCTTAGCAAAAGAAGAAAAATGTGACTTTGTTATCGGTCTCGGTGGCGGCAGCAGTATTGATTCAGCAAAAAGTATCGCTGTGATGGCCAAAAATCCTGGAGATTACTGGGACTATATCAGTGGAGGAAGTGGAAAAAGCCTTCCTGTACCAAACCCCGCTCTTCCTATAGTTGCCATCACTACTACGGCTGGAACAGGTACAGAAGCAGATCCTTGGACAGTGATAACTAAAGAGGAAACCAATGAAAAAATCGGCTTTGGCAATGAATCTACATTTCCTGTTTTATCAGTAGTTGATCCAGAGCTTATGATAACAGTCCCTAAACACCTCACTGCATACCAAGGCTTTGACGCACTTTTTCATGCAACTGAGGGATATATCGCAAACATAGCAACACCCATTAGTGATGCTTATGCTTTAAAAAGTATTGAGTTAATTGCCAAATACTTACCTATATGTGTTCAGGACGGTACTAATATTGAAGCTCGTACCCAAGTGGCTTTAGCCAATACCCTTTCCGGCTTTGTAGAATCTACATCCAGCTGTACCTCTGAGCATTCAATGGAGCATGCCCTGAGTGCCTTTTATCCTGATCTGCCCCATGGAGCTGGACTTATCATGCTTTCAGAAGCATATTATACCTTCTTTGCCTCCAACGCACCTGAACGATTTACAGCTATGGCACAGGCTATGGGTGTTGACATCGAAACGCTTCCAGAGGAGGACCGTCCTATGTCCTTTGTGAAGGCTTTGGTAAAGCTTCAGGAGGATTGCCAAGTCAGCGATCTTAAAATGTCTGATTATGGTATTAAAAAGGAAGAAATTCCCTCCCTCGCTGAAAATGCCCATAACACCATGGGTGGACTCTTTGAGTTAGATTGTTATACTCTATCCCTTGAAGAAACCATAGAAATTATGACTAAGGCTTATAAGTAGTTAATAAATGACAGGGTATGAATAGACTTATTTGTACCCTGTCTCATGAGGAAAAATCTATCTACAAATGAAAAGTATCGCGTTATCGTAAAAATAGAAATGGGGAGATGCATTAAATGATAGATCTACACATTCATACTACTTCGTCAGATGGTTCAGATGAGCCCAAAGATATTCTGATCAAGGCACAACAAGCAGGTCTAAAATACATATCTATTACAGATCATGATTCCATTGGTGCTTACAAAAAATTGCGAGAAATAAAAGTAAGCAGTTATTTCGAAGGTGCTATCCTTCCCGGTTGTGAGTTTTCTGTTGTTCACAATGGAAAACCTATCGAGATATTAGGATATGGTATAGACCTTGACACCATAAGTTCAACAGGCATTATCTCAGATGAAAAGTTTTTTGAAAGAGAAAATACTTACCTTAAAAAATTGAAGGAGGTATGTAGAAACCTCAACCTAAAATATAGTGATGATTTATCTATTCATACTGATAAGTATTTTGCAACACAGATTCTACATGCAGACCTTAGGAAATATCCTGAAAATCAAAAGCATTTTACTAAAGAAGTATGGGAAAGCCTCAATGCCTTTTATAGAACCTGCGTCAATAATGAAAACAGTCCTTTCTTTCTTGATCTACTGAAAAATTATCTCACTGTACAGGAGGCTGCTTCACTTATAAAAAAAGCAGGAGGCAAAGCATTTCTTGCCCATCTTTATGGCTACTTTGTAGATGATCATGAAACTTTTTTGAATTCAATCGTATCTTTAAATGTGCTTGACGGTATAGAGTGTTACCATTCCCTTCATACTATAGATAAAACAAAGTATCTTCTTCAATATTGTGGTAAACACAAGCTTTATGCATCAGGAGGAAGTGACTACCATGGAAAAATTAAGCCTAATGTGAAAATCGGGGAAAGCATCACTGGCACAAAAATTCCATATGAGGTATTAGCGCCATGGTTTCCTTATTAAACTTTACTATAAAAAACCGCTGCTGCTTGTGATATAATTTATTAGGTAGACTTTGTTGAAACATTATAGCCCTCATAGTTTGTGTAATTTTTGAGGGTACATAATTTCTTATGTATTATAAAAAAAAGAGATGAATTAAGGAGAGATTATTGGTGGAAAGAATAATAGGTACCGTTTCTAGGGGGCTTCGTACGCCCATCATCAACCAAGGAGATAACATATCAGAAATTGTTGTAAACACCGTATTAAATGCTTCTAAAGCAGAGGGCTTCAATATTAATGATAAAGATATTGTTGCTATAACTGAGTCCGTGGTTGCCCGGGCCCAAGGAAACTATGCAAGCGTTAACTCTATTGCCAAGGATGTGGCTTCAAAATTTGGTGAAAATACATTGGGGGTAATTTTTCCTATATTAAGTCGTAACCGTTTTGCCATTTGTCTCCGTGGTATTGCAAAAGGGGCCAAGAAGATTGTTTTAATGCTTAGCTATCCAGCAGATGAAGTGGGTAACCATTTAGTAGATATAGATATGTTAGATGAAAAAGGGATTAATCCATGGACCGATGTCCTTACAGAGGAACAGTTTAGAAATTATTTTGGGCATATTAAGCATACTTTTACTGGTGTAGATTATGTAGATTACTATAAATCCTTAGTTCAAGAATACGGTATTGAGTGTGAAGTGATTTTCTCAAACAATCCTAAAACAATATTAAATTATACAAAAAGTATTCTTACCTGTGATATTCATACTAGAGCTAGAACCAAAAGAATATTAAAGGCGAATGGTGCAAATGAGGTTTATGGGCTTGATGATCTCTTGTCAACCTCCATAGACGGTAATGGTTACAATGAAGCTTATGGTCTTTTAGGCTCAAATAAATCCACAGAAGAAAGCGTTAAGCTTTTTCCACGGGATTGCCAGCCTCTTGTTGATGCAATTCAGACTAAGCTCAAAGCAGCTACCGGCAAAACTGTTGAGGTTATGGTTTATGGAGATGGTGCATTTAAGGACCCCGTGGGTAAGATTTGGGAGTTGGCTGATCCAGTTGTGTCTCCAGCCTATACTGCAGGACTTGAGGGTACCCCTAATGAGGTAAAAATTAAATACCTTGCAGATAATGATTTTGCTCACTTAAAAGGTGATGCACTTAAGGAAGCCATTTCTGAATATATTAGAAATAAAAAGTCCGACCTTACTGGTGCTATGGCAGCTCAAGGCACTACACCTAGAAGACTCACTGACCTTATAGGATCCCTTTGTGACCTGACTTCAGGCAGCGGCGATAAGGGAACTCCTGTAGTTTATATCCAAGGCTATTTTGATAATTACACAAAATAGTATTTATATGCTTAATAGTAAAGCTCTTCCCTAGAAATCTAATAGGAAGAGCTTTTATTTGTCCAATTCAGGGTTGTTGCACTAATAAATACATAAGATAAAGAAAATATAGGCCTGATTTCAACATTTTGAATGCTAAATCTAAAATTCCTACGGAGTAGATTTTCAAAAAAAAATTAATAGCACACAATAAAATATACTGAATATAGTGTAGTGAAATAACACGAGCTATCTAACTAGAAAAATATGATTGTTTTAGGGGGGAGTTACATGAGAAGTATGGTGGGAGCTTGTAGTGAATTTATGCTGAAAGGCCACAAAAAGGCTAGAGTTTCTGGCCGTACCATGGATTGGTTTGAAGAAATGTACTCAAACTTCGTCGTCGTTCCTAGAGGTACTCACGTCTTTAGTTATTATGATGGGGAAGATAAGGAAAAACAACCGCTTAAACAGGGTATGCAATGGAAAACAAAATATGGCTTTGTGGGAATAGATAGTTGGAACTTACCTATCTATCTTGATGGAATGAATGAAATGGGGTTGTCGGCAGGTTTATTAGCTTTATATGGTTGCGGGTATCCTGAGCCCGACAAATGTCCAGAAAAAAATATATCCATAGGCTATCTATTACAATATGTTTTGGGAAATTGTAAAGATGTTAATGAGGTAAAAGAATTCTTAGAAAGTGGTGTAACTGTCTGTGATCTAAGTGTGCTATACGTAGCAGATGAACGCAGTCTTCATTTAGTTGTGCATGATGCACAAGGCAAAAGTTTAGTACTTGAGGCAGAGGATGGAGAGATTAAGATTTACCTTGATGAAGAAGCTTCTGTTTTAACGAATTCTCCGTTTTTGCACTGGCATTTACTCAATATGCGTAATTATTGTAACCTAACTTATAAAGATGCAACCTCTGACGGACCTTGGACTCCACTTGGTCATGGTAGTGGTATGCTAGGGCTTCCAGGAGATTCTACACCTCCCTCTCGCTTTGTTCGATTATCTATGTTTAGAGAGTTTTCTCCTATTAGTAAAGATGCCAACGAAGAAGTCCAGCAAGCTTTTCACATGATTAATAGAGTAGCTTTGGTTAATGGTGAAGATATTATAGAACGTACCCTTTGGGAAGTAGTTAGAGACCATGTTCATAGAATCTACTATTTTCGAACTAATCAAAATCAATCTATAAGGGCAATAGACTTGAAAGAAATTGATTTTAGTGGTTTTAAACAATATAAGCGTATACCTTTAACCACAGGTAATTTATATGAAGACGTAACGCCACTATTTGAAAAAGGTTAAATAAAAAAATCAGCTGCAATCAACTGACAGATAGATTTTGAGTAACCTATGCTAATGTGAGTCAGGGATTGCACTAAGTCATCTCCTGACTCATAATGTTTTATATGTCTTTTATTTCTGAAAACATTACTTGCATATAATTAGACTATACACATCACCGGATTAGAGCGTTATGTAAGCAAATAATTTCTTTTAAAAACTCAACCAATTCCTTTAACAATACTCTATCTACCATAAATGGTTATCTCAAGTTGCAGCTGATTTTCTTTTAGTCCTTCATTTAGCTAATCAAATATTGCTAAGAATTTATTTTTATCCATCAACCTGTTATATTAAGCTTATCCATATTATATCTCCCCTTGGTATTTTTATCATTTTGTCTTCAGAGCAAACCTTAACTTCATTGGACACACCAACCTACTCCTAACCTTTACTAGAATAAATCCTTTACATATGATGAGCTTCACTATCAACCCTATCCCATTTGTGGAAAATAAAAGAGGTAATAGAATTTCATTATTTGTACCAAGCCTTAGGATAATCTATCCATGCTGGTAACCTCGTATTAGGATCTCCCTTTGCAGTATTAACTTGAGCTTGTGTAATAAATAGACTCTCTGTAAGATTTGCCCCTCTGATATCTGCATCTCTTAAATCAGCTCCAATAAGGTTAGTCCCCCTCAAGTCACTTTCCCTCAGATCTGCTGCAATAAGGAGGGCTCCTGCTAAATCCTCTCCCATAAGGTTAATTTTTCTTAAATCTTCACCAATTAAATTTAGTCTTCCAGCAATTGTTTTTTTGCAATTTATGGTGTTTTTTTGATCTCTGGGAAACTTAATTCTCACGAGTTTACTAACCTTTTTGAGAAGGTCGTTAGCTTTTTCTCTATACGAATCTATTTCTAGCACTATAAGAGCATCAGCATTTAGATATGTAAGACCTTCTATTTCCCTTATCAAACACGCTATATCCTCCTGCATGGCACTATTCACTTTTATCAAAACTGCTTCTGTCAGATACCATAGCATTTCATGGAGTTGTCTCATAATGGAAAACACTTCAAACATTTGCCTTGCTGAATCTGGAGCTTCTTGCCAGTCCTTTCCATTATATGTGACTTGAGCAGCTTTTTGCCCTGCACCAAAACAGTCATAAGCTACGCATCCCTTTAGGCCTTTTTCTATAAGGCTATTGTGAATAGTACAGCTAAAGTTATGATGTAAATTTATACAAGGTTTACCAGCTTCTTTATCAGTTGGAAAACCTTCTGAAGTTGAAAAATACAAAGCAACACAGCAAAGGCCAAAACATTTTTGGCAATCATTTTTTAGATTCTCATATAATCTTGTATCAAATTTATCTCTATTTTTCCATGTCATGTCACTCACCCATATCCCTAAGCATTATATTCATTATTTCTCTAGTGTTCAATAAATTTACCTAAGATTCCTTCTTTCAGCTCTTCTTTCTTTTTTGCTTCAGTCTTCCTTTCAGCCGTTATTTCTGCTTTTAATTCTGTCCTATTCTCCGTTTTTAATTCTTCTTTTACCTTTTTATAGAAATTTCCAAGCTTAACTAAAAAAGGGTCCTACAGTAATCTGTAAAACCCTTGATTTTTGGGATTTGTGGGTAAAGAGTAAAGTGTCCATCCACGAAATGCGTTAGTCTTAATTGGATTTCAGTAATATCTCTTATAAAAAACCGCCTTTTCTCATGGCACGGTTCACCGTATCACTGTAGCTTCCGGGACATCCTCAAGTTCGTTCTTTAACTTAAATGTTATAGTTTTTATATTCATAATATCGCCTCCAATTATGGTATGTACACTATAATTGAAAACATTTAATAAAAATGATGATACTATAAATTTCTTATAGGGTTTACTTATAATAGACTAAATTCAATTTTACTATTATAAAGCGACATAGATATTTACCTCTATTCAGCTGTCGCCTAATTATATACAGGTTTTACATAGAGTTTTACTAAGTGCATCATCTTTAGATCTACTATTCACAACCTGTACCTTTTATAAAATAATACTAGTAATTAGAAGTCAAACAAACCCTACTTCTTTCATGTTTTTTCTACTCTGCCATTTCCAATGCAATCTTCATCATATTGGTGAAAGCATTTTGTCGCTCTTCAGAAGTGGTTGCCTCATGAGTTGCCAAATTGTCAGACACAGTAAGTAAACATGCTGCATTTTTTCCAAGCACCTTTGCATTATGGAAAAGGGCAAAAGCTTCCATTTCTACAGCTACACAGCCATATTTATCATAAATTTTCTTATACTCTTCAAAATTTTCTCTATAAAACACATCAGAAGAATGAATTCTTGCTATCTGCATCGGAATCCCTAGCTCATCTGCAAATCTCATAAGCCTCTGGTTTAGTTCTGGTGTTCCTTCAATAACATCACTTTCGTAGCCGCCTTGTACCTTAGCATAGCTAGATTCACTCCAGGCATCCTTGGCCAAGATTACATCATACAGCTTTGCATCTGGAGTGTAGCCTCCACAAGATCCTATTCGAATAATGTTTTCTACGTGGTAAAATTTGTAAAGCTCATAGGAATAAATTCCTATGCTAGGCATTCCCATACCGCTTGCCATAACAGAAATTTTTCTTCCATTATAAGTTCCAGTATAACCTAAAACATTTCGAACGCCATTAAACTGTTTTACATCAGCTAAAAATGTATCTGCTATAAACTTTGCTCGCAGGGGATCGCCTGGCATTAAAACAGTTTTTGCAATTTCATCCTTATTTCTCGACTCAATATGTGGTGTTGGTATCATCATACTTCCTCCTTTATAATTCAGCACCCCAACCCTGCCATAAAAACTAACTCTAGGGGTAGAGAACTTTAGTAATAACACTTAATTTTTTCTTATAATTAAATTATATCTACTTTATCTGTTTTTTCAAGGTTTAAGTATTTAATAATTGAAATTATTTGATTCTTTATATATTTAAAGCCTTCTCCTTTCCCTTCATCCTTCTAGTCTATGTTATATATGGAACGATATAACCTAAAAAATCGCCTTTACTTATGATACGATTCACCGTACCGTTGTATTAGCGGTTTTTATTAGTAATATACATAACTTGGGATAAAAGTAGATCATAATATGTAATTAATTGTGTCGCTACTCCCTTTCCCCAGTTGCCGCCGGGTTATTAAAACCGCCCCTAAAACTTCTACAGCACTAGCTTTAAACTTCTTCTACATGATTTAGGGGAACCCATCCCTTTGTGTCCAGATTATCTTTTTTAGCTCCCCATATCCAACCATTTAATACCTTATCCATAATTATAATTTCGTCTACTTCTATATCAAATTCTCTTGCATCATAATCTTCTAGTACAATACCACTATCCTCATTTCTATTGATTATTTGTTTGGGAACCCATCCTTCATTATTTTGACTCTTACAATATATCCAACCAGCCCAATCGCTATCTTCACTGGACTCCTCGCCGCATATAACTCTTTCATCCTTAAATAAACTTATTGGATTTTCCGAACTGGTTTTTCTATTTTTAGTCACTCTATACTTTTTCATGTTTACATCTCCTATCTTTTTTATAATGAGCCTTAGATCATCATGAAACCACCACTTTACTTAAACATCATACCAAAACGAATATGACAACAGTATGTCATGTTCATTTATACATTTTTAAAATATTTTTTGCATTAACTTTCAGTTCATCAATTATCGATTGTGGTGATATCACATATGCTTTATCACCCAGGCTTTGTATAAAATCCATTGCGTAATGATGATTAGTGTATACAAGATGAAATTTTATACGGTTATCTTCGGTAATTTCATAGGAGTCTTCACCATAGCTATCAACAATTTGATATTCAACGGATCGGTCGATGAGCATAGTAATTGTTTTTTCTTCACTTTCAAAATAGATATCAAGATCAAGTTTTTCCCTGGGGATATCCCTACGAGTGAACTGTTTATTGATTGTTTTCAAATGACTAATTCTATTAAGTTTAAAAAGCCTAAAATCTTGCCTTAATTTACAGTATCCAAAGACATACCACTCAGACCACTTGAAAGTAATAAAATAAGGTTCAATTTCCCTGCTAGAAGGTCCTTTTAACGAAAAGTAATCTAACTCTACCTCTTGATTTCTACTTATGGCATCTCTCAAAAGGCTTATTTTCTGTGAAAGACTTGTCTTATGAAAAGAGGTTAGATCTATAATGATGTTACTACTAATAGATATAATGTCCTCTTGTTTTAATGCTAACTTCTCTAGAAGAAGGTTCATACTAAAATTCTTTGATATACTTTCAATGCTTTTTAAACCGATTATTATATTATCTAGTTCATCGGTTGATAGTATGCTTTTATCTAGCTTATAACCCTCTGCAATACTTATTCCGCCACCACCGCCTTGATATGTCACTACGGGAATACCTGCTTTGCATAAATTCTCTATATCTCTATGGATAGTGCGGATAGATACTTCAAATTTTTCAGCTAAAATTTTTGCTGTCGTCTTTTCATTATTTAAGAGCACTGTTACTATTCCAAGTAACCTATCTATTTTCATATGTTAACCACCCTTAGTTACATCGTAGTGTCAAGTTTGACACTCTTTTTTTACTAACTAATCATTATATTTCAAAGGTTTCAAAGTTTTTTTATATAAATAAACAATGGCCCCCATTTCTTGATGTAATTGAAGTTCCTCAACAACAATTTCAAAAGAAAGGTTGGTCATTGTGAACTCAATTATAACTTATTTACTTGTATATATTCAATACTTACATAAAGAAATTTTTAACCTTACTCTTTTTATTGCTAAATACATTCCCCTTAAACAATGGGCTTTTAATGATGCTCAAAGTCCAGAGTGCCAGAAATTCAAGATTGATAAGCTTCCTCGAATCTTAAAGTTTGAAAAGCATGATTATCGATTCCTTCTTGCTTACTATAAGCATCATTATGGTAAAGACACTAAGCCTGTTAACCGTCGTAATGGTAGAGCTATTCCTGAGAATATTTTTTGTGCCCGTTGTGATGCTCCTCACCACTATCTTTATGACAATAATGGTGGTAATGGACGGTATCAGTGCAAAGTCTGTGGCCAAACCTTCAAGACCGGTGAAGTTGTTAAAAGGCCTTTGGTTCTTATGTGTCCTCACTGCTCCCATACTCTTGTTCCTAGGAAGGATCGTAAGCACTTTAGGGTTCATAAGTGTACCAATAAAAAGTGTTCTTACTACTTATCGAATCTCAGAAAGCTACCTAAGGATTTAGCTCCTGAGGATAAACACAAATACAAGCTTCACTATATTTATCGTGAATTTACTATGGACTTTTTTAAAATGCATCTTCATGCCTTACCTAATTGGGCTACTAATTTTAAGTTTAAGAGGCAAAATCCTCATGTCATGGGGCTTTGCCTTACTTATCATGTCAACCTAGGTCTGTCTTTAAGAAAAACTTCTCAAGCTCTTAAAGAGATTCATAATATCAGTATTTCTCATGCGATGGTTGCTAGTTATGCCAAAACTGCTTTTGTTGCTGATGGTTACAGTGCTTATCCTTTAGCATCTCAGCAATTTGCTATCCAAGAAGATAAACTCTTTGATATTACTCAGGTTATTGGTCTTACTAATGATGACCCTATTTCTAAAGAGTTTAGGTCTTTAAAGCAGAAAATTGAAAGGCTTGACAGAACTTTTAAGGCTTCTTATCGTGTTACTTGTGGTTATGGTAGTGATGATGGTGCTGCCTATGGTGTTAGTCTGTGGGTTACCTATTACAATTTCCTTCGTCCTCATGATTTGTATCGTTGGAGACGTCCTTTAAATCAAGTAGATATGCTGGATCAGACTTCTAACATGCCTGGTAAATGGCAGCTCCTCATTTTTCTTGGTCAGCAAACCATCTTAAACATGCAGCAAAACATCGCTGTTTAACTCTGTCTGCTTTTAGATTCTTGAACCTGAGGTACCTAGCCATCCGAAGGACTTGCCCTTGATGGCATGTAAAAAACAATGCTACAATACTGTGAATGAGACGGTGAAGTCTATCTGCTTTTGAGTTCTTTCGCCGTCGGTTGTAATTCCAGAGCATTGTTTGTCATGCTGTCAAGGGTGGCGGCAGCTAGCAGGCCTCTTAGTTTGTCATTGAATTTTATGTTTACCCAATCTTTTTTTGTCTTTTTATGCTTTCTGTTAGAAGCATTTTTGTTTGTTTAGAGTTTTCATAAGCTACTTTACACTACCATCTTTAAACCCAATTATTCAATAGGTAGATCATGTTGTTTCAAGAAAGATAATTTATCCCAATACCCTCTCTGAAACACTATTTAATCATTTACAGCTTGGAAAATCCACCGTCTTCTCATGTAACACTCTCATTATTTCATATATTTTACAAGTAGTATTGACATTTCCCACTGTCATTTTTTTCAGACCCCGTCCACTTGTCCCTTATTTTTCTCAAAGTCACTTGTCATAAAACTAGTATCCTATATATCAAATTTTTCGCCTTAAACTTTTTACTTTTTTTGTTTTTAGTATACCATTTATAAAAATATATTCCGATAATATAAATAGATAATAATTCTATATAGAGGTGAAGAATATGGTTATTGATAATAACTATCAAAGTTCAGCAGTCAATTATACTAACTCTTACAATAGCAAGAAGCCTAAAATAACTTGGGAAAATTATTTTAGTAATTACCTGAATGAAGATTTTGAAGACCAATTTGAAGTAAAAAAAGGTAGTCCAAAAGAATTTGCTGAAAAATATAACCTTACTATTATACGATTACCTGCTACATCCGAAGACATAATGCTTGGAAACAACTTGTTTTCTCCATTCACAGTTAAAGAAGGCTTTGGTCTCAATAAAACTGAAAATAGTATTTCTTTAATTCCTGGAACCAACATTGATTTAGGAAATGGAATGGTTATAAGAATTAAAGACAACATAGTAGATATATTCTGTAAAGATGATGGCTTATATAATGAAGATAATTATATTAACGCAGGTAAAATGGCTGCAGCATTAAATAAATTTATTAGGTATGCAAATGGACAAAGTGGTTCTTTTGGTTTTGACAATGAACAACGGAAACTAGTTATATCTGTATTGGAAAAGATGGGCATAAACACAAGAATACCTTTTGAAGTTAATCATACACACTTTAGTACAACTGAAAGAGGTGCTAGTACTTTAGAAAAAATGGGTGTAGACCCATCAAATACAATATTGCCTGATTACATGATGAAACAAGTCATCTCAAGATATGAGTCTAATTCTAAATGGATATAAGTTCTAAGTCAAGTAACTCTAGCGGTTATTAGGCTTCTTTCAAAACCCAGTGGCAAATTTCCACTGGGTTTCCCCCCTGTGAGATCAAAAGCCATAACCCCTCCAAAGGTTTTAATATATCGGCTTTTATCATAATTAGATAAAAAGATTTCTTTTCTATCGTTCCCTCGCTGTATGATATGATAGGTGTAAAATTCTCCTTCTTCTTCCTGAAACATAACTTTTTCTATAGATATTAAATATAATATAGTGCATTAAATTAATTTATTTGGAGGTTAGAATAATGAATTATCACTTATATCAAATGCCTATGATACAAAATAGACAGCCAATACAATATACTACATTAGTAGATCCTTACGTTGTAGAAACATTAAGGATGATTATAGGCCAATCAGTAGTGATTGAAACAGTTAGAGGAAACCTACAAGGTATAATAGCAGATGTAATGCCTGATCATGTTGTTGTGAGGTCATATGATAGTGACACGATATTCTATGTTCGTATACAACAAATTGTCCATGTGATGCCAACTTAAAAGGAAAGGGTTCTTTGTTCTAGATATAGTAAGCAGGGACTGTCCTTGCTTACTATATCTGGATTCGATTATCACTATCTTTGTTGCTTTGTAATATTTATATTTGAGTTGTAATACGGTCTCTAAACCATATTATAACTCAAATAAACTCACCTCAGTATATACCTTATTTTCCTTACCTCTTATAATTAAAAAACTAAAAACAAATATATAACTCCTCTTAAACTCCAGTAATTTCAATAATTTCATTGCAAAACCCCTATCATTTATGCTCCGGTTCACCGAAACAAATCAAATACAAAGTTCAATTTGACCGATACTTTTACTTCACTATATAAGATAAACCCTACTTTTGTAGGGTTTAAATATACATAAAAAGAATGCATTCTTCTGTTATTTAATTTTTCTTTCTTCAACATAAGCACCCGTAAGTTTTAAGAAGAAATTATGAAAGTTTTAGCTAGTATCTTGATTACTTTGTAAATTTTTTTCATACCAAATCTGAAAAACATATATTAAAAGGGCTACTCCGATCATCATTAAATATGTAATATGTGGTGACATTTCACCTGAAGCTAATCCAAGGTTTTGTTGTATTGGATACCATAAATATATATATACACCATCCAATATTAGGTTTGTTATCAAATAAACAAAAAATTTTCCGTAGGTAAACTTGAAAATCCATATTGTTGCTACTAAATATGCACTATATACCCAAGGAATATTTGCGACTTTGTCCCATTCAAACAGCCCAGGTTCTCTCCACCAATTATAATGATATGCGGCTTGGTAAATAAGAGTGACGACTACAGTAACAAACAATGCAACTGGAAGAAATCTTTTAAGGGTTTTATTTCCAATTAGCACTAGTGATGCAATAGGAGCTAGAAATATTAGCCATTGTATTATTTGTTTCACATTAATTCTCCTTTAAAATTAATACTTCAATTATCTAATTATTCCCCCTATGTTTAGATTAAATGTATTGATTGGAAAAACATTAAAGAATCTTATTAAATCAGTATTCTCCTTAACTTCTTCATGTACTGAAAGATATATTGCATCATTAAGCATTATCATTGGTTCTAAGTTATTAACACTGTTATTACTACAATTAGTTACTAACATCATAACCATCAGTGATAAATAAAAAAAAGCTTTTTTTCATAATTACTCCAGGTTGCAAATTGTATAGTTTTATCTGTAGCACTTTTTTGTATAGCTTATATTGTGGGTCTTATCCCTTAGGTGATTAGGACAACTTTATAATAATTGCGCTACTTCATATCCTAAAAATACTACTGCTACAAAACTGTAGTCACTTATGGTATGGCTCGCCTTATCGTTCTAATGGCGGTTTTTATCAATAATATATATCTTGAGAAAAAGTAGATTATGTCTTGTACTCGAAATAGCAAGTTAGACTTTTTTACTAATTTCATCTGTTATTAATGTTTTAGAAATATACATCGCTTTTATTATGTTCTTTAAGCGGGTGTGATGAGATGCACCCTCCATAAATTTCAACTGTGCTTTTCACATTTATTGATAATTCAACAGACAACACTTAGCGCTTCTATCAATTCTTCTCCTGTATATTTTTCCATAGTATTTCTCCTCAAATATATATTTACCTGACTTGTATTATAATAAAACTGGTCTTTATCTATATAGTGAATTCACCAGTATTAATTTTTCAATAGCCTTTTTTTCATCTGCTAAGAAAAATATATCTATTCCCTTGTTACTCTCATAAATAAAATCTCTTAAACTCTTGCTTGAATATATAGAAAAGTCCCCAACTATAGCTATTTTCACGCGATAATTAATGAACTTTTGCAAAATTTCTCCTGCAAGTCGTGTTTTTAAGTTGAAAAAGTCCTCATATATTGCTGATTTATTTAAAATTATTGAATCGCAGCCAGTCTCATAGTTTACTGTTGCAATAAAATCTAGTGCCGACTGTACATCAATGATGATAATTTCGTTACTACTTACAATAGCAATATCTACGCCATTCTCTTTTATTTTTTTTATTTTCATGTTAGTCCTCCAATGAATGGTTTTTCTTTAAAATTATATAATTGTTATTGAAGTCCATCTTGCTAGTAATAGACATCAAACTCCTTTAAAGACTTAGCAAGGCGCAGTCCCAGGTCATCGATGTAAAACGTCGGATGACTACGACGACGATTCGAAGCAAGGCAACCTCTGGCTGGATCAGACCAACCACCGCCGCGAAAAATCCTGTAGGAACCATATACCTTTTCGTCATATACATCCCAACACCACTCCCATACATTACCTAACATGTCATACAGACCCCATGCATTCGGTTCCTTTTTTCCTGCTTCATGTGTTTTTCCAATAGAATTTTCCTTATACCAGGCAATCTTATCAATTTCTCCATATATAACCTCTGTCGTTCCTGCTCTACACCCGTATTCCCACTCTGCTTCGGTAGGCAGGCGATAGCCCTCCGATTCCCAATCACATGTAACATCTTCACCATTACTGCTTATGGAGTAACTTTCTCTTAATCCCTCTCTCTGAGATAGTAAATTGCAAAATTGAATTGCATCATACCATGAGACATTCTCTACAGGATTTTGATTTCCTTTAGAAGAGGAAGGTGCCTTTTGTGTTATATCATAATACAGATCCTGGGTTACAGGATATTTGGCGAGAAGAAAAGGTTTTATTTCGACTTTCCATTTATGTTTTATTCTATCGTCTCTTAGCACGATTTCTCCCCTTGGAATTTTTACCATTTGATTCTTGGCATAGGTCTCTACTTCATAGGACATTTCTTTCCCTCCTATCTATACAGCAATAGAATATCCTTTTGATTCAATACTATAATTAATACTTTTAGATAGATTCTTGTAATTATATTTGTTTATTCAGTAAGCATTGAAATTGAACTTAACATGCTTTCAATAAACTTTACGCTACCCCACAAAATAACTCTTAGCCTTTTATCTTTCTCATCATATTTTACTTGAATTGTGGATTCACCGACCTCTGGGTCTTTACAGTTGGCTATTGCTATAAGTGTATTTGATATTCTTATATATTCCTCCTTTTCGGTTTCATTGATGTCTATCACAGATGATACATATATCCGCTGTCGTGTAGTCTCTACCTCTTCTCCCACAGTAGAGTAATCAAAGCTTAGCCCCTTATCATTTTTTCCATTACCCTTTTTGACATTGTTTTTTTCCATAAAAACATTTAAATCATGTTCTGAAATTCTCCACTGTTTTCCAACCTTACTTGCTCCAAGTTTACCTTCAGTTATAAATTTTCTAATGGTTTTATGATGCATGCCTAGGAATTCAGCAATTTTGTCCACTGTATAAAATTTATTTTCCATATCACGTAATCCTTTCTTAATGGCTTATTCCAAAATTATAATTGATTTTTATGCTATGGTCAATTGATTTGTTGTGCTTTATTGCACTTTGTTGTGTTTTGTTGATAATAATTGTATGTTAAACCTACTTATCTATACAAAAAAAATAGCCCTTCGTTTGAAGGACTACTTTTTCGAATCAAATTATGAAGTTTCTTTCTCTAATAGTCAGCCATTAGCATATCGGAATACATATTTCACATTTATGATTGGCAATCATCTTGGTAGCATACCTTTCTATTATCGGTCTTGAATAATCCATGTTGAAGCCACTCCTGTTTAACTTAGGAAAAATATCTGCCCATGCCTTTTGAACCGCTTCAGCAGTATGTTCAATTTCAAAAACTACATATTCTCCACCTGCAGTCTCTCCTCCTTGCACATACTCGTCATCAATCTCGTATTCATCAGAAACAACAATGCAAGTGTCATACCGACACTCTTCTGCTTTAGTTACTGATGGGTCGTCTTGGGCAATCCCCAAAATAATCGAATCATGGTTCAGCAAAGATTTCTCTCGAGCCCATGTTTTCAGTTCTTCCATTGTTCGAACGTTGTTTACTCCATATGGTCCTGTATTCCGAATATAAGCAATTTTATAGTGTGGAATTATTTCAATAGTTGTTTTCATTATATATCAAATCCCTTCGAATTATTATTAGACCGGTCAATATGAACTTATCACGCTTTAAAATGAAAAGCAAACTAATTTTTAAAAATCATTATTTCTACAATAGATGATTAAAGATGAATATCAGAGCGATATTTCCTGTTCTTTATCATCTCCTTTGTGCCGCCCCCTTTATTTCCTTTATTTCCTTTTTTTTCCTCTTGAACCTAAAGAATCATCAATAATTTGCCGATAATAAGGCATCATAACTTAACACAAGAAGTATTATTCGGGTACTGAAGGTCCACAATCCAATACCCATGGATGTATGGGGGTCAGGCTTGAATTATTTGTTGATTGAAAAAAACCATTTCAAAATTTGTAGAGAAGAGTTCTTACCAAATAATTAAGTGAGGTGAATATTCAATGAAACAAAATTTAAAACAAGTTACGCTTATTACCCTTATAGCATTACTGACAAACCTTTTCGCAAGTTTTACTGCCCAGGCACAGGAGCAGTTTTCTTACGAGCAAGAAGCCAGAATATTATATGACTTGGCCCTGTATAAAGGAGTTTCAGATACAGATTTTGAGCCTGATCTGGGTGGAGTCTTAACCAAAGAGAAGGGGGTTGTCATGCTGCTGAGGCTGTTTGGAGTTGAAGAAGCAGCGCTGGCGTTGACGGATGCGGAAGCAGATGAAAAGCTCGCGATGTTTACGGATGCTGCTGATGTAGGTCTTTGGGCAAAAAAACAAGTGGCTTATGCAGTTGACAAGAAATATATTAAAGGGTTGCCGGACGGCAGCTTTAGACCCAAACAGGCATTAAATGGTAAGCTGTATTGTTCAATGATTTTACAAATGCTTGGTTACGATGGGGATTTTGACTACAACACTGCAGCGACGAGCTTGTCACAAATAGGCGGTCTTACATCAGCACAAGCAATAAAGTTTAATAGTGACACTGCAATTAACAGGGATTCTCTGGTCGGTATATCCTTTGGCTCGTTGCAAGCGAGGACGAAGGCGCCAGACAGTAAAAAAGTAATCGAAATACTTATCGAAAAAGGTATCGTGGATAAACAGGAGGCGATAGTTGCAGGAGTGATAAAAGGGCTGAGCTCCCTTACCATAAGCAACGGGCAATTGAGTCCATCTTTTAACCCTTCTATTTTTCAATACACTGCTTCCGTTTCTTCATCCGTATACAGTATAACGGTCAATGCAAGTGCTGAGGAAGGAAAAGTGTACGTTAACGATACACTTATAACAGAAGATGGTGGTTCAGTGAATCTTTCTACAGGGAATACAACCATTACCGTATCTCACAGATCACAATTTGATGAATTAAGCACTGATTACTATATCACGATGACAAGAGAAGCGCCACCCATTAGCCCCTCGGAAAGTAGTAATAATAATCTGGCATTACTATCCATAAGCGGAGGGTCGCTGTCGCCTGAATTTAACACTAATATCACAAATTACTCCGTATCGGTCACCTCGGCTGTTCATCATATCACTGCAACGGCAGAACTGGCAGATGCAAGCGCAAGCTTGAGAATTAACGGGATAGCAACAGCGAACAACACGGTATCAGCTCCAATTAATCTTGTGGTTGGTGAAAACCGTGTGGTTGTAAGGGTGCAAGCAGAAAATGGTGCTACAAAAGACTACACCGTGACAGTTATAAAAGCTCCTAAACCGCTAAGTCCGAAGCAATATTCTTACGAGAAAGAAGCCAGAAAAATATATGACTCAACTCTGTTTAATGGAGTATCAGATACAACCTTTGAATCTGATCTAGGTGGAGTTTTTACCAGAGAGCAGGGGATTGTCATGCTGCTGAGGATCTTTGGCGTTGAAGAAGAAGCGCTGGCGTTAACGGATGAGGAAGTAGATTCAAAGCTTGCGCTGATTACAGATGCTGCTGATGTAACTCATTGGGCAAAAAAACAAATAGCTTATGCAATCGACAAGGGTTATGTTAAAGTTATGCCGGACGGCAGCTTTGGACCAAAACAAGTATTGAATGCTAGAGCGTATAGTTCAATGATTTTACAAATGCTTGGTTACGATGGGGATTTTAACTACCGCACTGCAGCGCTTAGCTTGGCAAAAAAGGCGGTCTTACAGCTGAACAAGCAAAAAACTTTAATAGTGACACTGTAATTAACAGGAATTCTCTGATGGGTATATCCTTTGGCACGTTGCAAGCGAAGACGCCAGACGACAAAAAAATAATCGAAATACTTATGGAAAAGGGTAACGTCCATCAACAGAAGGCTAAAGAAGCAGGGGTCAGGCTTGAATTATTTACTTATTTACTTATGCTTCTTCCTCCCGCCTTCTAATTATTTCTTCAACATAAGATCTTCCTTTACTGTCTGCAGGTTTTATTTTTGATATCATTGATGGTGATAAGCTAAGCTTTTCCGACAACAATTTATTGTTTATATTGCAATGCTTCTCACTTAGAAGAACTGTAGCTTTACTAATATCTGATATCTTTTGAATACTCGTTTTTATGTATTTCTTTACATAACACATTTTCACCATTATCTCCACTAACTGCTACATACTATAGTGCTCTAGGATAATGGATTTGTGGTTTCCTTGCCATATGCATCACCAACATTATCATATTTATTAGTAAGTAAATAATTCAAGCCTGACCCTCTTTTTTACTCCTTTATAATAAGTCCAAATATTTTCGAAAAGTCTACTGCTTGCATAGGAGAAACAATTGCACCCCTAATATCTTCAGGTCGTATACCAACTCCTTCAAAATTGGAATTACTCAAGTCTATTCCTGACATGCTAGTTCCAGACATTTGACTTAATATAAAATTACATTTTCTAAACTCAACCTTATGTAATTTACTGTGTTGAAGATTACCATTTTCAAATATACACTCAGATAGGATCACATTTTTCATTTGAGTATAATTCATATGAATAAATTGACCATTGCAGTTATTCATATAAATATTCTGAAGTGTAGCATCATTGAGGTTTAAGCCCATTAGCTTACAGTTGATAAACTCAGTTCTATGTATAATTGCTCCAACAAAATTTACATTTGACAAATCACAGTTTTTAAATGTTACATCAGTAAGCTCTAATGAATTTAATGTGATACCTTTAAAATCCACTTTATTAAAAATGACACCTTCAAAAGCTACTTTGTTAGCTTCTCGTGTTTCCATCCCGCAGTCTGATATATAAATATTCTTAATAATAGCTTCATCTTCAACATCACTAATTTTTATACACGTTTTTTCAATACCTTTTATGAACTTAGGCTTAATTACTTTCGGCAGAACTTGCTTATTATTCATAGTACAGTCTCTCCTTACACTTATTTCCCTATAAGTACCGGAAAACAGATCCATCACCCCGGTCAAGTAATTTCTTTGATAACTACTATACTGTAATACGCTAATATTAGTAAGCAAAATAAGAGAGAGCTTTCTTTTCTTATTTCATTCGTTAGATATCATTATCTAATTGACCTGTGCTACAGAATTTTAGAATACAGTCGTCACTTGTGATACGGTTCACCCTTAATAATCCTAAACCCCCGATAAATCTGCTCTAGCAATATCAATCGCATTAGCTGATGCGGAAAGGTCATTGGGGAGAAGGATAGTTTGTAGTTGCATGCTTTTAGCACTTCTTTTGAGAGTCCTAGAGAACCGCCAATGATAAATGCAATGCTGCTGTTGCCTGATATGGCTAAATCTTGCATTTTTTCTGCTAGTTCTTCTGAGGAGAGCATTTTTCCTTTGATATCTAAGGCAATGATATACATTCCTTCTTTGATATGTTTTAAGATGTTTTCTCCCTCTCTACTCTTTACTATCTCCATCTCTGTATCACTTAGGTTCTCTGGTGCTTTTTCATCTGCCACCTCGATGATGTTTAGCTTGCTGTATCTAGATAATCTTTTTGCATATTCATCGATGCCCTGTTTTATGTATTTCTCTTTTATTTTTCCTACTGAAATAATGGTGATATTCATAAAACCTGTCCTCCTTTGTTCCTCATGTTTTTATTGGCGTGAACTTTCCTTGTGTTGAAGCTGACGCTTTAACCACTATGTTTGATCTCTTATACTATCCAAGGACTCGCTTCCTTGTTTTTCCTCGGCAATAAAAAAGAACCTTCCTGCTTGCATGGTTGGCTCTCTTAACCTTATTCCTTACACCACCAAATACCTTGGGAAATGGTCGCAAAAATCACAGGTTTTGGGAACATCCCATTCAGTAAAGGTTACTGAACCCAGTTCATAGAGATCTGGTGGTTGTTCATAAACATCTACAAAATCATCTATGGCGTTGTCTAAATGCTCATTACATACAACGTACATTCTTTTCACTCCATTTATAAATAATATGCTCCGATTTCATGTGTGCTCTGCGTCTGATTTTAATGCTCCTTATTTCAGTCGCTACACAAAACAACTTAAGTTGCAATTGAGCTAATGTATTCCTCTGTTTATATTAAATCATACTTTCTATTAGTATCTGTTAAATTGGTTTCTTCATTCATTGATAGATTATCTTTGCTAAAGGTTTCTCCTTTTATTTGTATAAAGATCTATCAAAATCAAAGCACCTTGTCTCGTTATGATTCCATTATATACCAGTTCTCTTAATGTTTCAATTGTTTTTCACGTGAAACAACCCAAGGCATCCTTGGGTTGTAATTATAATACTACTTCTATTTGTAATTCTCTTTCATTTCTTAAAATGCTTATTGTAGTATTGTCTCCCGGTCTATAGCGATAAAGCTCTCGGATTAATTGTCCCATGGTTTCGATACTGTTGCCTCCTACTCCCACAATAACATCTCCTGGTCGGATATCATGGGCTTCTGCCACTGAATTAGCCTCTACCTCTACTATATATACCCCTTCTTCAGCCTTTAGTCTAGTTCCTGTAAAGCCTTCAAAGGACTCTACGTTAATGCCTCTAACCCCTAATAGTACCCTTGTGAATTCTCCTTTTTCTATAAATTGATCTACAATAGGTTTTGCTGTGTTTATAGGTATTGCAAAGCCTAATCCTTCCCCGGTTTGAATCTTAGCTGTGTTAATACCTATCACTTCGCCATAAGCATTTAGTAAGGGTCCTCCACTATTGCCAGGATTTATAGAAGCATCTGTTTGAATCAAGTCTTCAATGGTTTCTCCTTGACCTAAGGGTATACTTCTATTAAGACCACTAATAACCCCCTGTGTTAAGGTTCTCTCAAAATTTAAACCGAGGGGATTACCAATAGCTACAGCAACTTCTCCCACCCTTAAATCATCACTGTTTCCTAATTCAGCTGGAACTAAATTTGTTCCTTCTACTTTAATCACAGCTAAATCTAAGGTTCTTTCATTCCATAAAACCTCAGCCTTAACACTGCTTCCATCATGTAAAAGCACCATAACCTCTTCAACATTGCCATCCCCGACAACATGGGAGTTTGTTAAGATGTATCCTCTTTCATCAACAATAACACCTGTCCCTAGGCCGGAAGCTCTTCTTGTGCCAAAGAAAACATCTCTTTGCAATGTTACAGTTGTTATCCCAACAACAGAGGGCATCGCTTTTTCCGCTACCGCTGTATATACCGTCAAGTCTTGCTGTGGTTCAATGGTTATGTTTGGTGCTGGCATAGTAATCATACCTCTGTGTTGTAGCAGTTGTGGTAAGTACATATAGGCTGCTGTTAGAGAAATAACACTGCTAAAAATTGCTGCCAGCAAAGCCACTGCTATGTAGCTTAGTTTAGAAGTCTTTTTTTGTCTTGGTGTGTTTGGCGGTAGAGGTGGTTCCGATCTAAACTCAGTTTTTGGATAAATACTAGTATCCTCCCAAGTGGCTTTGTTATTTTCCTGATTTTCTCCATCTTTTTCATTTTGGTAATTGTTGTTATAAAAATCCATCAAAATAACCTCCTTATCCCTCAAAAGCATATAGATGACTTGCTTTATCCCTATGGGCTAAATC
This sequence comes from Natronincola peptidivorans, assembly GCF_900111615.1. GTDB lineage: Bacteria > Bacillota > Clostridia > Peptostreptococcales > Natronincolaceae > Natronincola_A > Natronincola_A peptidivorans. The sequence continues at coordinate 309,710 of NZ_FOHU01000003.1, forward strand.
AATAGAAATATCCTTCCCTATATTTATTTTATGACTATCTAAAATGCTTTTTACCGTCATAATTGCTAGCTCTGGAAAGTTGTTTTCCTTACTTAAATGTGCCAACAAAATATTCTTTACATTCATTTTCATTAAATCCACGATGGCATTTCCAGCTGCCTCATTGGATAAATGTCCATGGTCCGATAAAATTCTTCTTTTTAAATAATAGGGATAATTCCCTGCCTTTAACATATCTTCATCATGATTAGATTCTAATACCACTAAATGCGAGTCCCCTATTTTATCTAGTATACCCTGATTTATATGGCCTAAATCAGTAGCAATGCTGATTTTTACTGTCTTATTTTTTAAAACAAATCCCACTGGATCCGCCGCATCATGAGAAATACTATAGGGGGTTATTTGTAAATTTCCTACATGAAGGGTTGTTTCTGTCTTAAAAATTTTAATATTCTCTTGTTTAATACTGCCTAATTTGCTTTCCATTGCTTGCCAGGTAGCTTCATTGGCATAAATGGGTATGTCAAATCTTCTAGACAAAATCCCTGCCCCACATATATGATCATTATGTTCATGGCTAATAAATATTCCTGTCAATTTGTTGGGTTCAAAACCTATCTCTTGCAGCTTGCTTTGAATTTTTTTCCCGCTTAATCCTGCATCCACTAATAGATGCTCTTCTCCATTACTTATAAAATGACAGTTCCCACTACTGCCACTTGCTAAGGAACAAAACTGTACCTTCATGTATGTGCCTCCAATAGAATACACACCTTTGAGGTGTGTATTTAGTATGTTTTTTTAATTATAGCTCCTAAAGACGTAAGCTTATCACATAAACCGGTGTAACCTCTATGGATATAATGAACATTTTCAATTTCTGTTTCACCCTGCGCAGCTAAAGCAGCAACCACTAAAGCTGCTCCTGCCCTTAAGTCCGATGCAGAAACCTTTGCCCCCAGCAGCTTTTCTACTCCTTGTATAACTGCTACTCTTCCTTCCACCTTGATATTTGCTCCCATTCTTTTTAGCTCGTCCACATGCTTAAATCTTCCTTCAAAAATAGTTTCAGTAATAACACCTGTACCACTGGCGATTGTCAGTAAGCTGCTCATGGGCTGTTGTAGATCTGTTGGAAAGCCTGGATAAACCAAAGTCTTTACATTGATATTCTTTAAAGGTTTGGTAGCCTTCACTCTAAGAGATTCTCCATTTTCAACAACCTCTACACCCATTTCTCTTAGTTTTGCTGTAATAGCTTCTAAGTGTTTAGGTATGATGTTGCTTATTAAAACATCACCGCCTGTAGCAGCGGCAGCAATCATGTAGGTTCCTGCTTCTATTTGATCTGGAATAACAGTATGATGACAACCCTTTAGTTGTTGTACGCCTTCTATTTTTATGGTGTCCGTTCCAGCACCTCTTACATTTGCTCCCATACAGTTCAAAAAGTTAGCCACATCTACAATATGAGGTTCTTTTGCTGCATTTTCTATAATGGTTACTCCTTCTGCTTTGGTGGCTGCAAGCATAATATTGATGGTAGCACCTACACTTACCACATCTAGATATATTTCTGTTCCTATTAATCTTTCAGCCTCTACTGAAATAATTCCGTGTTCAATATTGACTTGTGCTCCTAGGGCTTCAAAACCTTTTATGTGCTGATCTATAGGTCTACTTCCTATACAGCATCCTCCTGGATATACTACTTTTGCCTTTTTAAAACGGCCTAAAGCTGCCCCTAGAAAATAGTAGGAGGCTCTTAGCTCTTTGGCATCCTCATAATCAATAAAGCAATGATTTATATTTCTAGGGTCTATTTCTATGACCTTAGAGTTTTTTTGATGCACCGTTGCTCCCAAACCCCTTAAAATTTTTGCTAATATTTTTACATCGCTTATACTTGGTAAGTTTTCAATAGTACAAACGTCCCCTGCTAAAACCGCTGCCGGTATAAGGGCTACAGCTGCATTTTTAAATCCACTAATTTCAACTTTTCCAGATAACCTTTTCCCACCTTCAATGATTAACTTCTCCATATAGTTTCTGACAAATGTCAGTAGTCACCACCTTCTAAATGAATTTAACAAAACATTTATCCATCAATGAATTATTTGTATATCTTCAAATCGCTTAAAAAAATTCTTAACTGCTTATCATTATAGCATTTTTATGGTCCTTTGATAACATCTGTTTTTATGGAAATATTATGTAACTTCTCTATCCTCTTTCTTTTTACTACCCTCTAAATCAAAAAAGTAGAAAGAGCATCAATTATACTCATTCTACTTTCATTAGAAAAATCCTCTTTTTTTATAACAATATTCACTCTATAATGCTTCCACATAAAAAGTCTTCCCATTGCTTAATACAATTTTCCACGAGGGAAAAGCCGTCCCAGCCTCAATCGTATCCCATGTGGTAAAATTGATATCTTCTGTGTTAAAGTAATAGCCTATTTCCATCTCTGTTATGGCTATATCGTGATTCCCTTCGCTTTCTTTTATTATATCATTCATTTTTCTTAACAAAGCTTCTGTTGCAGGAATAATTCTTTTCCTATCACCATCAGTTTTTTCGTATTCCAACAGCATAGCTTCTACCCCTACTACTTCTTTATGTCGAATATAAACATGGATATAGCTTTCCGCTAAAAACATATTTTTATAGTTTTGGTTGTATACCAATTTGTATAAAGGTACCTCTCCATAATCTTCAATAACACCAAAATATATCTGTTGTAAAACTAAATCTTCTATCAATAAGTCTTGCTGCTTTAAAAATCTATCACTAATTTTAATAGCTTCCTTTTCATCCAGTGGATAATTAATAGATTCTTTGGCAAAATTCCTATAAATAAACTTTTTGTTACTTATACTTTCAACCTTCTTTTCACCAGAAATAAATACATTGTTTTCTAATGCCTCATAATTTTCTCCTAAAAATTTTTCTGCAATCTCTTTAGGTTCAAAGGCTCTATATCTCACCATTAAAGACGGTAGAGATACAATTTCACGGGGTATATCTATGTCTAGCTTCACACCTCTATCCTTTAAATAGGTTTCTACATTCTCTATATAAGCATCACTTATCAGCTGTAGTTCTCCTTTATCAAACATATCCTTCTGTATGTGATAAATAAGAAAGATATTGGTTATGATAAAGGCAACTATTAGGATATTTTTCGCCTTTGACCAATCCATAGAACTTCTCACCGCCTCCTAGTTTACAAGGCCACTATGTAGTAATTTTCCATCATAGCTACTAAAATAATATACTCTTTTATTTATCTTGATTTTCCACGTAGGAATTAGTAATTGTATCCTAGCATCTTCTAATGTATCATAATAAACTAATTCCATCTGTGCAATATTTCTTTCAATATAATTTAAAATCTCCTTCTCTTCCAAAAGATCTTTTTCCTCTATATCTGCTAAATAATCTGCTTTCAATAATTCTATATGATCTTCAATAATTTTTTGAGGTAATAAAGTATAGTTGGTGGGAGAAACATTTGGCAAGTTCTTGCCTTTTCTTATTAATGAACGGTAGCTTCTTACTTTATCACCATATACCTCTATTTCAATAGGGTGTGCTAAATTACCACTGTTGAAAGCAACTGGTAACCCCTCTATACGATAGCCAAATCCAAAGTAATATCCTTTTTTCTCCTCGTATCTGATTTCTTTTAAATACGCATCTTCTGGAAAACCTCCATGATCCTCAACAAACTCAATTGCTATCTCTAGGGCTGTTACTACATTACTGCTGGAAAAATTTCTAATTTCTTCAGTATATTCTAATCTTCCTCTATTATTAATACGAACACCTTTTTCTCCATATCCATACATAAAGACAATGGCTCCACTGGTTTCTCTTATTGTCTTGACAAAGTCTAGACTTTCATTAAAGAAGCTTTTTACTTCTTCTATAACCATTTGTTCATTCTCAACATTTATATTGCTTTCTACAAAAACCTGTGGTGTTGACTGTTGATAGCTTAAAGGCATTACAGTATAGTTATCTACATCAGCAAAAAGAGGATAGTATTTTATATGGTTGGCAGTTTGTAAATCATCTATGAGGGCTAACAAAAATCTATTCTCCTGATGATTATCTAGCTTTACTTCATAGACATGATCCTCTTTTCCAACAATATAAATAACCCCTCTGTTTAAAGCAGGAATCAATATTTTTTTTACTTCCTTAATATTCATAACAATTTTATTATCTACTGTGTCAAAAACAGATCCTACTAGAACAGATGAAATATTTTTACCAAACTCCAATTCTATCGATTTTAATCTGTTGTTCTCCCTATACTTATCATAGGTAGTAGAAATAACTTCTGGTTCTCCTGTGAAAAAATCCTCTAAAATCACCTTGGAGGCGGTCCAAAGCTCTTCTATATCGGTAGAAATGATGGTGTGGTAATTATTTCCAAAGCTAACAATGCCCCTTTTAGGCATAATTACTTCTTTTTTCTTCTCTATGTTTTTCAACTGTCTTTCCTGAGAAGATGCTTCAGATTGCAATATAGCAATAGGGGAATGGAACCATATTTGTTGAGTGAAAACGACACTCATAATAATCAATAAGGTCAATATAAGGGTTTTTAGTTGTTCCCTATTCATTTTAACCACTCCGAATTTTATTGCTTACTTTCTGTACTTGTGATACTTCTTATTGCATCTGTAGAAGAAGTGTTAGCAATACCTTTTTCTACCTGTTTTTTTACTTCATCTATATCCTTTACCTCAATGATTCTACTAATGACATCTCTTATTCCATTTTTGTATACTGCTGTAAAGTCTATTTTGTTTAGACCTTTTCTTAGTTCAACTTCCGCCCAACCTCTTTGTAATGCTCCTACCTTTACTTCAATAGGATCATAAGCCTCTACATAGTTTTGTCTACTGGTGGCTACACTTGTATTATAATATACCTCTATTGTCACAGTTGTACCCTCTGGCGCAGTAAAAGCTAAAACCATATTAGAGTCACTTACTACCACATCTCTATTGGGAGTAATAATCTTAAGAGTATCCTGTTGTTCTTTAGCTTCTTCTTCTGCTTTGATTTCTTGTGTGGTGGTTCCTGGAGTTGTTGTTAATATTGTTGTTGGACTTGCGTAGGCAACTATATTTGTACCTCCTATTATTAAAAGCACAGCTGTACTGGCTATTAACTTTTTCATTGTTTTGACACCTCCCATATAACAGCTAATTCTATTCAATATCATTATATAGAAATATTGTTACAATCATATTACAGTGGAATTAAAAATAAATTACACATTTTTTCCTATATTGGATTAAACTGAAGCAAAAGCCTTCTCTACCGCTGGTAGTGTTATGATTGCCTTGGTTCCAGTTATCCCTTCTCCACTGAATAATTCAATTTTGCCGTCATGGGCTTCCATTATTTGTTTAGCAATAGATAATCCCAAACCAGTTCCACCCAGTTCTCTGGTTCTTGCTTTATCTACCCGATAAAATCTTTCAAATATTCTAGGTAAATCCTTACTTGGTATACCTATACCATTATCATGAATAATTATTTTCACAACATCATTCTCATTTTTTGTTTCTATATGAATTTTTCCAGCCTCAGCCGTATACTTTATAGCATTACTGAGGACATTTAAAACTACCTGCTCTAGTTTATCTATATCAGCAAACACTGTGAGATCCTCTTCACTAGTATGATAATCTATCTGTTGCTTTTTATTCTTTGCAGATACATCTAATTTTAATATTGCATTTTCTACAATTTCGTTTACATTAGTCTCCATTTTATTCCACTGAGCCTGTTTGAAATCTAGATTGGATAATTGCAATAAATCCTGTACCAATCGTGTCATTCGATCCGTTTCACTTTCTACAACAGTTAAAAACTGACCTGTTAATTCCTTGTTCTCCATTGCACCTTCTAGTAATGTTTCTGTATAGCTCTTTATAGTTGTTAAAGGTGTTTTTAATTCATGAGAAACATTTGCAACAAATTCCTTCCGCATGTTCTCCAATTTTTCATGCTCTGTAACATCCTGAAGCAATACAACTAATCCTTCTAACTCACCATCTTCTCTTACAATAGGTGCATATTTTGCTCTTAGTTTTACACCTTTGTCCATCTCAATCATTTCGTTTCCATACCATTTTTTCTCCTTAGCTAGGTACTTTAAAGAAAGCTTATCATTTAAAGGAGAAAAAACATCATCAAAGCTTTTTTTTGTTAATATCTTTTCGTTGGTGTTTAGCATACCTAATGCTACAGGGTTAGCATGAATAATTATTCCCTCTGCCGTTGTAGCAATTAACCCATCCGCCATATTGTTAATAATGGTATCCATTTTTTTCTTTTCATTAGACATTTCCTGCAACGCTGATTTTAAGCGGGCGGTTAGATAGTTGAACATCCCTGCTAGTTGTCCTATTTCATCGTCAGACTTGACTTCTACTACTTGATTAAAGTCACCCTTAGCCATTTTCTCAGCTTTAATTGTAACATCGTTTATTGGTCCTGTAATACTTTTTGCTAACAGGTACCCCAAGATAATGGTAATAAACAACGCTAAAATGATTGCTCTGGTCAAAATAAATTTTGATTGATCCAAAGTAGCATATATATCCTCAATATTTTGTCTTATATACAACGCTCCTGTAATACGACTATGTTCGTCATACAAAGGAAACACCATGTTTTTGGAGCTTCTTTGTCCTTCTTGATCAGAAACAATGTCCTTCTCTTTGATTTCACCGTGAAAAGCCGATAGAATCAAATCAGAGTCCAGTATGTACATAGCATTTCGATTCCAGTAGGATAAATTGGTGCTGGAAATAATGGTAAAATCATTGTTTTTTTCAATAACATAGATTTCCATTCCCATTTTTTCGTATGGGCTAATATTTTTTTGTATCTCTTCTTTATTATTTTTCCAGTCTATATCCTCTAGGGTAGTCATGACGCTACCGGCAATCTGTGTAACATTGCCTCTTACTACCCCTAGATGATATTGTTCAAATTGTTGTATTAGAAATACCCCTACTATGATCATAGCCATAAATACTAATAAAAAATAAATAGTAATAAACTTAAATCTTATACTTTTAAACATGTTATGCCCTCCTAAAGTAATAACCTACTCCTCTTTTGGTTAGTATATACTTCGGGCTGCTAGCATTGTCTTCTACTTTTTCTCTCAATCTTCTTACAGTTACATCTACTGTTCTTATATCTCCGTAGTATTCATATCCCCATACTTCCTTTAATAGCTGCTCTCTTGAAAAAACTTGTTCTCCCTGAACTGCCAGAAATTTTAAGAGTTCAAATTCTCTTGAAGTTAATTCTACAACATCCTCATCTTTCTTTACCTCATACTTATTGAAGTCTATCCTTAGTGCACCTGAGGTGATCACGGAGGCCTTATTATCTCCAGTAGGTATACTCATGCGCCTGAGATTAGCCTTTACTCTAGCCAGAAGCTCTCTCATACTAAAGGGCTTGGTTATATAATCATCTGCTCCCATTTCTAGGCCCAACACTTTGTCAACCTCTTCTTCCTTCGCCGTCAACATTAAAATCGGCGTAGAATAACCTTCTCGAAGCTTTCTACACACTTGGAACCCATCTATCTTTGGTAACATTACATCTAATAATATGAGGTCAGGCGTATATTGCGGCACTTTATGTAGCGCTTCTTCTCCATCGTAGGCTATATCTACTTTGTACCCTTCTTTTTCTAAGTTATATTTCAAAATATCCGCTATTGGTTTTTCATCTTCCACGATTAATATTTTTGTTTCCATACTTCATCACCCCACCAGTTATTATAAGTTTAAGATTCTACTTTTTTCTATTATTTCCTGCTTAATTGAAAGCTTAGAAATTTTTCCTTATATCTTGACACTATCTTCAGTAAAATAGCGGAGAAAATCATGCTCTCCGCCAATAAACAGATCAAAAAAGATGAATAAATTCTTGTAAACTTTTGCCTTCCCCTAAAACCTTAATTATATCCATTAAAGCATCTATCCCATGATCATCAACGAAGTTTTTAACATTTCTAAATGACTGTGTATAAGCCAAATACTCATTTAGCCCATGGAAGTTATCTGTTAACTCCTCCAACGTATATTCATTTTCTTGAAACACTACTTCCTTTCCCCATTCATAACCATCTACTTTGTACTCAAAATAAAGACTAACCCCTTCAGTAAACCATATAGGAAAATTCCCTTTTGCAATATGGTCTGTGAACAAATGCACTAATTCATGGAGAAAGGGTCCCTGAGAGTAAAAATATTCTTCAACCTTTTCCACATTCTTTACCCAATGGATGGGATTTAAGATATGAATTGTATCTCCATAATAAACCCCCATAGGTGGTGATCCTTTTTTAAGCATGGTTGTTTGCATCAAAACCTCTGGATTATCATATAAAATCACCTGGATCTTTTCTTTAGGCTTATATTCAAAAACCTCTACTGCTGCTCTATATTTATCTTCTGCTGTTCTAGCAATCATTTTTACTATCTCTAAATCTATGTTTTCTTCATATCGAATAATAAAATTCTCAGTAGTCACAAAATCATAACCCTGGGTTTTGTATCCAACCAGCCTACTTTCAACAGCTCTAACCATAGGACGAAAAACTACCTTTACATTATAATCTTGTTTTTTAAAACCAAGCAAACCTATAGAAAGCACAATAATACCTACTATTACCAGTATTTTAATAGGTACCTTCCTTTTTTTGTTTAGGACCATACCTCTTCCCCCTTTACTTTTCAGCGTTAACAAATCTAGTTTTTTAGGGGTAAGACAGGACTATTATACCATAAAACAACTAAAACTTCTATGGAATGAACCATGAGAATTAATGGTATTTCCTCCTTTCAGACAATCACCTTTTCCTGCTATATGCATAATCTAGTATAAAGAATGTTGGATTTCCTTATAGAGGAATGTTGATTGCTGATTTGATCAGTGAACTTAATTATTTATCAATAGCGTAAAGGGGGACATATTGTGTTTAGTTATTCAAATATTGTGGAAGATCTTGTAATTGAAAATTTGTTGAAATCTAACGGTGAACATATCCCTGTAATTATTTCTGGGGATGATTGTGAGTGTGATGACCTAGAAAAGTATGTAGAAAACCTGGGAGGAACTATAAAGCATAAACTTCATCTTATCAATGCCGTTGCTGCCTACATCCCACCTGTTGGTGTGAGAAGTGTATCAAGAGAAAAATACGTTAGCAAAATCCATTATGATGACATGGCCTTTAAACTGATGGATATTGCCTCCGTCACCGTAGCGTCTGATTATGCTAATGAGCATGGTCTTACAGGTAAGGATATTGGTGTAGCTGTAGTGGATACAGGAGTATACCCTCATGCAGATTTAACTACTCCTAATAATCGTATCGTTGGCTTTGTAGACTTTGTTGATAAAAAAACCTCACCCTATGATGATGATGGTCATGGCACCCATGTGGCAGGGATTGTAGCTGGAAATGGTTTTTCATCGAATGGGAAATATATGGGCATTGCACCTGATGCCAATATTGTTGGCGTAAAGGTTTTAAATAAAGATGGTGGTGGCAGCATTTCAGATGTAATCGCCGGTGTACAATGGGTAGTAGAAAACAAGGATAGATATAATATTAAAGTTATGACCTTATCCTTAGGTACCAAAGCAAAAACCTCCTACCGTGAAGATCCTTTGTGTAAAGCAGTTGATAGAGCTTCAAATCATGGTATTACAGTGGTAGCTGCTGCTGGTAACAGTGGCCCAGAAAAATCTACTATTAACTCTCCTGCTATTAGTCCAAATATCATAGCGGTGGGTGCCTGTGATGATCGTAGTGCTGCTAAGCCCAGTGATTGTACCATTGCTAACTTTTCCAGTAGAGGTCCTACGCCTGATAACATCAACAAACCAGATATCTTGGCCCCAGGTGTAAATATTAATTCATTAAGTAATAAAGATAATAGCTACCATAGCCTGTCTGGCACCTCTATGGCCACTCCTATAGCGGCTGGCTGTGCTGCTCTATTATATGAAAACAACCCGAATCTTACACCTACTCAGATAAAAAGAACCATGATGGGTCATGGTGTTGGTCTAGGCTATGATCCAGATGTTCAAGGAGCAGGATTACTGGATATAAAAAAAATGATGGGAACCACCAACCCTTCTCCTCAGCCACCTAATAGATCTCCTAAAGAAGGCAGCAGAGGATCTAGAGGAATATTCTCCATATTTGATGGTTGGTTTTTTGTCATACTGATTGTTTTTTTAGTGTTGTTCCTCTAATTATATCTTTTCATAATGAGCCACATTTAAAAGCGACCTTTTAATAAAGGTCGCTCTCGTTTTTATCTTATAAATTTAATACCTTACGAATTGTAGAGGATTTACTGGTACACCATTTCTTCTTACCTCGAAATGAAGATGTGGGCCTGTACTGTTTCCAGTGCTTCCTACCTTAGCTATTTCCTGTCCCTTAAACACCCTTGTACCTACTTTTACCAAAATCCTGCTGCAATGGGCATAATAAGTTTGATAGCCATTTTCATGATCAATAATAACAAGATTTCCATAGCTTCCTTGATAGCCAGCAAAGGAAACTCTGCCTGCATCCGCAGCAGTAATAGAGGTTCCTGTGGGTGCTGCCAAATCAATCCCTTCATGTCTTCTTCCCCATCTCGTTCCAAATCCTGAGGTAAGTCTTCCCCTTGTTGGGTTTGCAAAGGTTCCAGTAGCTACAGTAGCTGGTCTAGGCTTTGTCCCCTCTGCGATTACTCTTGTTTTTGGTTCAGATAATATGATTTCTTCTAAAATATCTCTATCTGCTAGCACACCGTTCTCTTTAATCAAATACCCCTTTATTTCTCTTTCTCCCTCTATTCCCTGAACTGTAATTCTTTGGTCTCCTCTATAGAGAGAGTCTGTTTCTACACGTTCCGTTTCAAACGGAATAGCCTCTATCAACTCAACATATTCTTTTGTTTGAACAGTGATATATGGCTTTGGTACAATTAAACTGAGTTTTTGTCCTATTTGAAGACGTTCTGGATTAATACCAGGGTTTGCCGCCTCGATATCCTCTACTGATAAATCATACTTTCTTGCTATTACCCAAGCACTTTCCCCAGCAGCCACTTCATGAATTTGCTCTTCATCTGTTCCTTGAGTAATCAACTGGTAAACATCTTCTTTATTTCGAATATCCTTAATTTCCACAGCCGCTTCTTCTAATACAACATTCTCTCTAAACCCAATAAAATCATATTCTTTGTCTTCACTAATATATAAACCTTTAATATCTTCTAATATTTTATCGGCTGTTGCTTGATCCTTAACATAAGCAACCACCTGTCCATCTACTTTAATGGAGATTGCCTTCACCTTCATGTCTAACTGTCTTTTTATGTTATAGATGATGGTGTTTATGTCCGTCAAATCTTCCTGCTTTGCCTTTGTTTCTACTAAAGTTATGTTTGTTGGAACTACAAACTCATGTCCATACAATGCTAAAATTTCTTCCTTCACTTCTTCTATCGCTTCCTCAAAATCCTCTTCACTTCTTATAGTAGCTAGAACACTGCCATCCATTTGTACCTCATAGGCTCTCAAAGAAGCATTTATGCTGCTGTTTAAGATGACTCCCAAAATTATTAAAACCAAACCAACTGCTGTATATGTAAAAACTTTTTTATCTAGTTTTTTTCCTGAAAGTTGTGTAATTCGATTTACTAGTTCTTTGTAAACCCTTAAAATTCTTTGGTTTATTTCCATCTTGAGATCTCCTCTCATGGGGCGCTACCCAATTTATGGCATTATACCCATTATATGTGTTTCTTTAATTTTTATTTAGATTTTTGTAACATTTCTGTAATAATACCTTTAAATATTATATAATAACTTTTGCTAATTATACAAGCCCAAACTTATGTTCTTCCATATATTTCTACATTATTATATCCCAGATAATAGGAAAATATTACATATCAGTATTTAGCCATTGATTAAATAGATTATTTAAAGGTTTATCAGTGTTTTTTTGACAGATGTTATAGAAATCTTCTGTGGTAGCATTCTTAAACTTAAAGGCTTCAAAATACTCCCTCAATGCTTTTATAAAGGCCTCATCTCCCATCTCTTCTCTTATTTCATGTATAAACATAGCACCCTTACTATAAACGATGCTGCTATACTGCCAGGAGCTGTCAAACTCCCTCAAGCTTCTTAATATTTTTTCTCCTCTGTCAGCTTCAAAATCAATATAATTCTCATATTGAGCTTTTATCATTTTTTCAAAAATCTGCTCTTTAATATGGGCTCCATACTTTTTTTCAAAATACATCAAAGTACTATACTCGGTTAACGCTTCATCCAGCCAAGGCTCTCTAACTTCATTATTTCCTACAATTCCATACCACCATTGATGTGCGATCTCATGGGCTACTACATATTCTAGTGGAAAATCCTCCTTCATTTCATAAAGATTTTGACTAATCATAACAACATTTGGGTATTCCATACCGCCAACAAAAAAGTCACAGGCCACAACCGATAGTTGCTCATAGGGGTATTTTCCAAAAAGAGAATTAAATATTTTTAATGCATCTAAACTATACTGCAGTGCCAGTTCTCCTTTTAGTCCATCTATTGCATAAGAGAAAATCCTTGTATTCTCAAGCATTGCCTCCCTCACTTGAAAATTCTTGCTTAATATCATTACAAAGTTTCTTACTAAATCTGCTTCTATATTATAAGTTTTCTTATTGCTCCTTTCATGTATCTTAGTAACATTTCCCGTCGCAGCTAGCTGATATTCCTTTGGTATAACAGCAGTAACATTGTAGGTGGCCACTTCACTATAAAAAGGATCACCTATAGCATAGTAAGGATCTAGATTCCATCCTCTTTCATCGTATACTGCTAGGATAGGAAACCAGTTGGTAATATTGACCGTATTCTCTCCATAGCCCATTCTTCCTATGGTATTAGGAAGCTTTACCTTAAAGTCAAAAAATAACTGTAACATCTCGCCTGGTGCCAAGGACTTTTCAGGAGTTACCCTTAGAATCGTTGCTCCTTCCCCCATTATCTTATAATCTATTGTGTTTTTTCCTTCTTTAATGCTGGCTATTTCTATATAACCAGTATCAAACCCATTTGGATAAGCTCTTTGTATCTCTTCTTTTTCAAAGGGTACTCTCTCTATTGTTTTAAAAGCATTGGGATATAAATGAAAATATAAATTTTTTAAAGGAACTTTCTGATGATTGGTATAAATGAACTCTTGACTTCCTTTTAAAAACATATTATCCTCTAAGAACTCTACTGTAATATTGTACTCTGTTAAGGTGTCTACTTTGTTATAAGAACTCATGGTCCTTTCTGCTTGTGTTAGATCCCAAACATACTGAATGGATATGCTAAAAATCATAACACTAAAAATAATAATCATTAATCTCAGCTTTCTGCTGATTTTCACTTTTTTACCCCCTATTCCTTCTTCATTTAAGCTATTAAAATTTTATTTGTAATTCTAGATTTTATTACAAAAAATCTCATATTTATTGTGAAATTTAGTTATACTCTTAAATGCTCATTGATTTTATTTCTTTTCTCATATTATTTGTTTCCTATAAAATGTAACAGGATAAATATGATATAATGTTGTTACCGATCAAATAGTTTGGAGTGATACTTATGGGTTTTGTAAAAACCACAACTTCTATAGATTTAGGGGATACCCCCATCGAAAATATATTTATTGATGTCTATATGCCTATGGCAAATGGTACTTTTGTCAAAGTCTATTTATTAGGCTATAAATATGCTTGCGATGGAGACCCTAGTAAAAACATAAACAATATAACCATTGCAAAAAATTTAAATATCCCTTTGTCAGATGTTCTAGCTGCATGGGATTTTTGGGAAAGCAAGAAAATTATAAAAAAGATTTCTCCGTCTGAGGATAATGAATGGGATTATACCGTGGAGTTCCTTAATATAAGGCAATTATATATAGATAATAACTATAAATCTCTACAAGCCTTAAACCAAGAAACAACAGAAGAAGAAACCTATAGCTGTTCTACTAAAGATCTTTTGGATGCTAATAAAATTCCCGAAATTAAAAAAATGTTTATTGACATAAATAAAATTATTAATCGTTCTCTTGTTCCAAATGAAAAGATGCAAATCTTAGAATGGTTTCACCACTATAATATTGATCCTCCCTTGGTGGTAAAGGCTTATAGCTACTGTCGCCACAAAAAAAATGTGCGAAACGTCAAATATGTAGCAGGGGTTATTAGAAACTGGTACGACTTAAACATTACAACCATGGAGCAGCTTCAGGCTCATTTAGAAAAACAAGGAGAGAGGTATAGCTTATACGATAGAATCTTTAAGGCTATGGGCTTTGCCTATCGAGAACCTTCTGAAGCAGAAATAAGCATTATGGACAAATGGATTGATACCTATCAGTTTTCTATGGAGATCATCTTAAAAGCTTGTGAAAACTGTAGCAAGACCTCTAACCCCAATATTAATTACATAGATGGTATCTTGGGGGATTGGCATAAAAAAGGCATTAAAAAGATAGAGGATCTTTCTATCCTCACAGAAAAGAAGAAAGATACACCTCCTGAAAAGCCTTCGTCTCAGAAACCCGTTCGGAAAAAAACTAGATTTCATTTGTCTGAAAGCAGGGGAAGTAAGTATGAGGCAAAGGAATTAGAGGAATTATTATTAAATCGCCAAAAAAACAAGTAATAGGAGTGACTCCTTATGAAAAATGCAATAATCAAGGATATCTTAAAAAAATATGAAAAGAAAAAAGATCTCAATAAGCAACAGCAAGAAAGACGTATTCAAGAGATTTATGCCAAGGTACCAGAGATTAAAACTATAGATGAAAAAATTAAACAAGTAGGTCTTTCCTTGTCAAAATCCTTGCTTCATTCATCAGAAAACCCTCATGACATATTGATAAACCTAAAGACCTCTTTGGAAAAGCTGAGACAAGAAAAAGCCATCCTCTTAACAGAAAATAATATTCCTCTAGAGTACTTAGAGGAACAGTATCACTGTAGAAATTGTAAAGATACTGGCTTTTTGCCTGCTGGAGAAAAGTGCAGCTGCTTTAAACAGCAGCTTATTAATCATACCTACTCTATGTCCAATTTATCTAATGTACTGAAAAAGGAAAACTTTCATGCTTTTAATATAAATTTATTTAGTGATGAAGCTTATGAAAACCAAGAGAAGAGTCCTAGAGAAAATATGATGGAGATTCTAAATATCTGTGAAGGCTTTGTCTTTAATTTTGACAGTAACAATGAAGAAAATCTGTTTTTTTATGGTGCTACAGGCTTAGGTAAAACCTTTTTAGCCAATTGCATAGCCAAGGCCCTTCTTGACAAAGGAAAGGTTGTTATTTACCAAACTGCCTTTAAAATATTAGAGATCTTAGAAGAGGTTCGTTTTCAAAATAATGGTGATAAGGAAAAAGCACAGCTATTATTTGAAGCAGACCTTTTGATTATCGATGATTTAGGTACAGAAATGACCAATTCCTTTACCAATAGTGAGCTTTTCAATATCATTAATAGTCGTCTTTTAACCAGCAAAAAAACCATTATTTCTACGAATTTTACTCCAAAGGAAATTATGGATACCTATGATGATAGAATCTTTTCTCGGGTCTTTGCAAAGTACACCATACTAAAATTTTATGGCAAGGATTTGAGATGGGAATAAACAATCTTGAGGCTTTTTAATAATCTAAAAAACACACCTTATATCACTAAAGATACAAGGTGTGTTTTATATGTATGGTGACCCCTAGGGGAATCGAACCCCTGTTACCGCCGTGAAAGGGCGGTGTCTTAACCGCTTGACCAAGGGGCCAATAACTTCAGCAAAACCCAGTTTCCCTCACTAAGAATTGCCGAATTCTTTTTACCTCTGCTGACTTCCTATTTCTTGCTCTGTGATTGGTGACCCATCCGCGACTCGAACGCGGGACACCCTGATTAAAAGTCAGGTGCTCTACCGACTGAGCTAATGGGTCGTAAGATACTCACATTTATATATATTAATACAAAAAAAAAGAGCTGTCAACACTTTTTGTCGAAAAAAGTTGGCAGCTGTAGCTTGTTAAAAAATCGTATTGGATTGGAGGAACAAAAAATCAGTTGCTTCAACATATACAGTGGAAAAATAAAATGATGATTTTCAAAGCTAATCAAGTGTACTTTTCTTATATTTTATTAGCTTTTCATAATTTTCTTTTAAAAGATAGTTTCTCTTACTATCGTTTGATTCCTTTTAGGTCCTACAGATACTATTTTCACTGGTAAGCCCACATACTCTTCAATTTTAGCTATATATTTCTTTGCATTTTCTGGTAAATCCTCATAGCTTTCTACTTTTGTAATATCTTCTTGCCACCCGTCTATTTCTTCATAAATTGGTTTGCTTTTTCCTAATACCTTTATATTGGCAGGAAAATGCTGAATCGTTTTTCCTTCAACCTCATAGCCAGTACAAATTTTAATCTTATCAAAACCACTTAATACATCTAGAAGCATTAAAGAAATCCCTGTTAGACCGTTGACTCTTGCTGTATACTTTACCATTACCCCGTCAAACCAACCACACCTTCTAGGTCTTCCTGTAGTGGTTCCAAATTCATTTCCTTTTTTTCTAATTAAATCTCCCGTTTTATTGTCTTCCTCTGTGGGAAAGGGTCCTAATCCTACTCTTGTTGTGTAGGCCTTAACAACGCCAATAATTTCCTGTAATTTGTTTGGTCCTATTCCAGCTCCCACACAAAATCCACCAGATGTAGGATGAGAAGAAGTAACATAAGGATAAGTACCCAAGTCAATGTCTAGCAAAGTTCCTTGCGCTCCTTCAAACAATACCTTGTTGCCGGATTCTAGGGCTTCATGAACAAGTATGGTGGTATCATCCACATACTTCTTTATCTTTTCTGCATAGCCCCAATAGGTTTCAAACATTTCTTCCTTATTAAAGCCTTTACTTCCATAGATTTTTTCTATGATTTCATTCTTTTTATCAACCTGAAGAAATAACTTTTTCTTAAAATCTTCCTTATCTATCATATCTCCTAATCGTATCCCTGAACGTTGAATTTTGTCCATATAGCAGGGACCTATCCCTTTTTTAGTTGTGCCTATTTCACCTACTCCTCTAGCTTCTTCCTCTAATGCATCCATCTTTTTATGGTAAGGAAAAATCACATGCACCCTTTCATCTATTTTTATATTGGAGGTATCAACACCTTGGGCTTCTATAGTTTCTATTTCCTTTAAAAATCCTTCAGGATCAAATGCAACACCATTACCAATAATATTTAGCTTGTCCTTATACAGAACGCCTGATGGCAATAAATGAAAGGCATACTTTTTATCTCCTACAATTACTGTATGTCCTGCATTATTTCCACCTTGAGCTCTAACCACTACATGGGCTTTGCCTCCTAAGTAATCAATAATTTTTCCTTTACCCTCATCACCCCATTGGGCTCCTACAACAACAACTGATGGCATTTTTTCCACCCCTATATTTATTGGTATTTTTTTAATGTTCTACACATTCCGAACAATCATTAATAATATTACCATAAAATATGGATATAGTCAAATATAACTCGAATGATTTTTGTTTATATTTAAATATTATTCGCTTATCTTTTGTTCTGTTTAAAAAAAAGAAAATAATAAAAAAACCTAGGCTTTATCCCTAGGTTTTTAGTTTATCTCTTTATTAAGCTTTTGATTCAAAAAACTTATTTAAGTCTTCCACAAGCTTACTTGGGTCTATTCCATGTACCTTGCCTGCATCGCCTATACTCTCCATAGTAGCACCTGGACAACCTAGACAATGTAATCCATATTTCATAAATACAGCAGCAGACTCACGATCTTTTTGTAATACTTCCATAATGGTCATATCTTCTGTTACTTTAAACATATTTTTTCCTCCTTAAACTTCCTTCAATACTTTTTTGTTGCTATAGGGAAGTCTTCTTTATATTGGTTTTAATTTCATTTCAATCTATTGATGTTATTTAATGTTACCATTTTTCATGGTTTTTATCAACTATTATGTGGATTTTTTTAAAAAAATCTCCTGGTTATCCACATTTTCCCGAGGATATGCACATGTGTTCGGTGTATAGTGTGGATAATTTGTTTTGTTTGCTAAATGCATTTCTTTTGTAATATACATATGCTTATAGCTGCATAGCAATTCTTTTCCTCTTTGTTGAAAAAATTGACGATATGCTATTAAGCTATCCTCCTGAAAAACCCTTAGGTTTTGATCTTCAAAAGCATCATATTTCATTTCCTTTAGTTGAAAACCACTGTTTTCATAACACTTTTCTGCTCTTTTATTAAATAATGCTACTTTTAGCCCTAGCTGCTTCATCTTCATATGATGAAAGTAGTAATCCAAGAAACTTTTTAAGCTGTCACTACCATAACCTTTGCCTACATGCTTTGGATCAAATACAATCCCCAGTTCACTATGTTTTCTTACCCAGCGTATATTTCTTAATGCAATATATCCTATAAATATATCCTCTAGATTACAAACACCAAAGCATCTTTTGGTAAAGCTGTATTTTTTGTTCCTATACCAATATTCTCTTTCTACTGTGTTCATGATGGGAAAATTGTAGCTATCAAACAAGGGATTTGTATGGTGCCCCCACCACTGCATAGCATCTACTTGTTCTCTCTGTAGTTCTGTTATATAGGTTGTTTTCCCCCTGGCGATTATCATGCTTCTCCTCCGTCTTTAGCTCTTATTATTCCCTATACTTATCATAATCTAAAAACTTTTGATGCTCTCCTGACCAAAGCAACTCAATAGTTCCAGTTTCACCATGTCGATGCTTTGCTATAATAACTTCTGCAGTATTTTTCTTATCACTATCTGGATGATAGTACTCATCTCGGTAAAGAAACATAACTAAGTCTGCATCTTGCTCAATGGCTCCTGATTCTCTTAGATCTGATAAGATTGGTCTATGATCGGATCTTAGTTCTGGAGCACGCGATAGCTGTGATAATGCAATAACAGGACAATCCAATTCCTTTGCCATCACTTTAAGATTTCTAGATATAGCAGATATTTCTTGTTGTCGGTTTTCTGTCCTGCCATCACCCTGCATTAATTGAAGATAATCTATCAGTACTAAATCAACGCCTGTTTCCATTTTTAGTCTTCTACATTTAGAGCGCATTTCAGTAATGCTAACTCCAGGTGTATCGTCAAAATATATTTTAGCCTGTGACAAGGGCAGCATAGCTCCTGCCAGCTTTGTCCATTCCTCTTCGTTTAAATTGCCATGCTGTATTTTGTTTAAGCTTACCATAGATTCTGCTGCCAGCATCCTTAGCATTAGCTGTTCTTTAGACATCTCTAAGCTAAAAATAACTACTGAAGCGGAAGCTTTGATAGCAGCATTTTGTGCTAAATTCAAGGCAAAGGCTGATTTTCCCATAGCAGGTCTTGCAGCAACCAGTACTAGATCTGATTTATGAAATCCACTTAGTTTTTTGTTTAAATCAATAAATCCTGTTGTCAATCCAGTAATATTTTTTTTGTTTTCATATAGCTCCTCAATTTTATCAAAGGTATCGGATAGTACTGTTTTTATTGGGGTGAACCCTTCTTGATATCGGTTTTGAGAGATATCATAGATATGTTTTTGAGCTAGTTCCAAAACTTCTGGTACCTGCATTTCTGTATTAAAGCTCATATGAATAATATTTTCTGAGGATTTAATTAATCGTCTTAAGGTTGCCTTTTCTTCCACAATATCTGCATAATATTTTACATTAGCAGTAATAGGCACCCCCTCTGATAAGCTATTAATGTAGGGTATACCACCTATAGCGTCTAATGTTCCTCGCTTTTTTAGTTCTTCTGTTAAAGTAATCAAATCTACTGGTTCTTCTCTATTAAAGACATCAAAAACAGCCTCAAATATTTCCCTATGGGCTTCTTTATAAAAATCCTCTGGCTTCAATATTTCTAAAACCACTACGATATACTCTTTATCCATTAGCATAGCTCCTAAAACCGATTGCTCTGCTTCTATGCTATGGGGCGGCACTTTAAATATATTGGTTTCCTCCATGTTTATTCCTCCCAGTGAACTGGTTTCAGTAAATCGAAACATCGAAGAATCAGATGTCTAAAATCTATGATTTTGTGTCAGTCCCTTATACAAGGTAAAATCCTCACCTGCAACATCCCTTGGAGGTGAGGGTCTTATGCCCTTATCTTTGTTACTTTCAGTCTAAAGATTTTTCAACAGCCTACTCCTCTGTAACCTGCACTTTCAGTTTTGCAACGATTCCAGGATATACCTTTACCTCTAGGTGTTTTACTCCCAACTCTCTTATGGGCTCTGGTAAAACAACTTTTTTCTTATCCAGCTTCATTTTATATTTCTTTTCTGCTGTTTCACAAATATCCTTAGAGGTTACTGAACCAAACAGTCTTCCACCTTCTCCTGCTTTGGCCTTTATTTCAACTGTTAATTTTTCAATCTCTGCTGCATATTGTTTTGCTTCCTCTATTTGTATCTGTTTCTTTTGCTTTTTCACTTGGTTTTGCTTTTCCAATACTTTCATGTTTCCAGCAGTAGCTTCCACAGCTAGATTTTTAGGAAATAAGTAATTTCTAGCATAGCCATCACTAACATTAGCTACTTCTCCTTTTTTTCCTTGTCCCTTTACATCTTCTAATAGAATAACCTTCATATTATTCTTTTCCCTCCTCAAAGTATTCTTCTATAGTATTTTCTAATTTTTTCTTTGCTTCCTCCATGGTTATATCCTCCAATTGAGCGCCGGCTACCGTTAAATGGCCTCCCCCTCCTAATTTCTCTAAAATTACCTGTACATTAATATCTCCCATGGATCTACCACTTATATATATCATTTTATCATCTTTTTTTCCTAAAACAAAGGAGGCTTGAACTCCTTTTATATTTAACAACTCATCCGCCGCTTGAGCAGCTATTAAGGGAGAAGCTTCTATTTCCTCTTCATAAGTAGATATGGCAACAACGTCTCTAACAATATCTGCCTTTTTTACTACTTCTCCTCTAGCGATAACCGTATTTAAATCATCCTGAAACAATTGTTTTACTGCTGTTGTATCAGCCCCTGCTCTTCTTAATAACGCCGCTGCTTCAAAGGTTCTTACCCCTGTTTTAAAAGTAAAGTTTTTTGTATCGATGGCAATTCCAGCTAATAGTGCTTCTGCCTCGATCATTTCTATTTTTACCTTTTCCTCCATATAAAAAAGAATTTCTGTTACCATTTCACTGGTGGAGGATACATAGGTTTCATGATAGGTTAACACTGTATTTTCAATAAACTCTGTTCCTCTTCTGTGATGATCGATTACTACCACATTATCCGTTTTTTCTAAAAGCTCAGGACATTCAGTGAAATTGGGTCTATGGGTATCCACCACCACTACTAAGGTGTTGTCATCCATCTTTGTTTTTGCTTCTTCACAGGTGATAATGTTTTTTTTGTACTCTTCTCTACTTATTATTTTTTCATATAGACATCCTATAGAAGGATTATTACCGCTTAAAACAATACTAGCATCCTTATCTCTATTTTTTGCAGCTCTATAGATCCCTAATGCCGCTCCTAAAGCATCTAAGTCTGCGTGCTTATGTCCCATAACAATGACACCGCTGGATTGTTCTATTAACTCTCTTAAAGCATAAGCTATAACCCGGGCTTTTACCTTGGTACGTTTTTCTACTGCTTTGGTTTTTCCTCCGTAGAAACTGATTTTGTCATTCTTTTTAACGGCTGCTTGATCCCCGCCTCTACCTAAAGCTAAATCCTTAGCTCCATTGGCAAATTCAAAGGTCTCCATTGGGGTTTTTCCATCTGTTCCTATACCTACACTTAGGGTTATAGGTATTTTATTTCCTACATTTATTTCCCTAACTTCATCTAAAATATCAAACCTTTTTATCTCTAGTTTCTCTAAATCCTCTTTGTCAAAAACTGCTAAAAATTTATCATCAGCATATTTCCGCATAAACCCTTTACCTTTGTTTACCCAGAGGTTTAGTTTATGATCAATTTCCGCTATCACCAAAGGCTTATTGGCATCTTCGGTTGTTTGCATTACTTCATCAAAATTATCTATTTGTATTAGTGCAGTTACAAGCTTTTCTTCATTATGCTTTTTCTTTAAAAGCTGATACTTTGTATCTTCAACCCAGTATAGCATAATGACATAGCTGGTATCATAACTTTTTCCTGTCTTAATAACATTATATAAAACCCTAAAGCTCCTATCCTGGATTTTTGCCTTTTTTGTTTTCTCTGTATCCTCCTTGAGAATACTCTGTAAATCGAAGCTAGGCACAATATCATCAATATCTTTTTCTAATATACCCTGAGTTCCTACCACCTCTAAAAATTTTCTATTGTACCACTTAATGGTGCCATCAATCTCCACCATTGTTAGGGGAATTGGCATGTTTAATATAGATTGTTTTGTGGCAGAATCAATATCCGATGATAAACCTTCTATGTACTGGGTCCATTCTTCTCTTCTGATGTTGGTAGTCTTTAAATTATAGTAAATTAAATAGGTTAACAAAAATATACCCACAATTCCTATAATATGATTATAGATGGAAATAACGATAATCAATACAGTGATGATAAATAGATATATTCGCGTGTCCGGTACCAACATTTTAAAAAATCTAGAGTTCCTCATGTGTGTTTGCCTCCCACAAAAGTATGGTTATTTCTTTTTTTTAAGCTTTCTTATATCTAATATTGCATCCAACAGCCCTAAAAAAGCTACTATCGTCATTAGAGGACTAATAATAATTAGTGACAAAACAAGTATTATTCTAATAAACCTTGGTACCTTTGTTTTTTTAAGTAAATAGCTTATGAAGGTTAGTCCCTGTAGAAAAAAAATCACCAGGAAAATTATTGTGACATTGGCTATTAAGCTGGTATGCTGTATACCTTCTATGTATCTAGTTGTTAGTGATAATACAAAAATAATGAATGACCCTAAAACAATGTTTCCAGGAAGCTTGAATTCACTAAATTCACCTAGTTGATGGTCTATAAAGTTAAATCGATTGATAACTGCTGCAGTCAAGTAATAGTTGATGAAGGCACCTATCATAGAATGAATAATAACTAATGCCGGTATTATCATCATTAGATAATTCAACGACTCTTTAACATCTACCACATCTAGATTCAAAGTTCTTAGCATTTCCATTTGATGGTCAATGGCTTCCCTTGTCATATTCGCTATTTCGTCAGTGATATTTATCCCAGCAGCAATAGCTATTATTTGCAATAGAAAAAAAATAGCCAACACTGAAGCAGCTGTTCCAAAGCCTATCACCTCATAGGGTTTCTTTCTTCTTCTTATGGCATATCCCATCGCTAAAGCAATAGGACTAAAAATAATAAAAACAAAAATTGTATATAAAATATTTGTTAGAAATCCAATAAGTAAGCTTGAAATGATCAAGGACAAAACCGTATATCTTGTACCATGTCGTACTGATAAGATAATAAAAGGCATCGGTAACACAACCAATAAAATAGATAAAATAGAAATATATAAAGTTGCTATTACAAAAAAAGTGGTAATAGTTGCCGTTAACGCTGCTTCTATCAATGCTTTTTTGCTGCTGCTAGCATGCATGTCAAAATCACTCCCGCTGATTTATTCACTTCCCATGATTGTTTATATGCTCATTAAGACTAGATAAATCTCCATACCATTTCTCTAAATGATGTTCTTCTAATATACTGACTTTTATTTTTTCCTCTAGCTTCCTATCTAAAAGTTCATAGTCAAAGCCTGCTCTTTTACCTAATGTATAGGTTACTAGTAGGAGGTTTACCAAACACTCCAACACTAGCTCTTGGCTATTTTTTAAACCCTTCATCATGGTTTCAAATAATAGAGCTACTGTGTTTAAAAGCTCGCACTTTAAAAATTCTATTACTTTTAAGTTTTTACCAATATCATTATTGGTTTTATTGTTTTGAAGCATTTTTTCTCCCCCCTTTTTTTCGTTATAACACTTTCTAGCTAAGATGCTATTTGTTGGTTTTCTTATGGGCTGATTTCAATAGTATTTTCACCTGTTTATATTTTTATATATTAGATAGTTTCCTATGTGTTATAAACATATTCTATTTAAATACTTATTTTCCTTTGTCTATCCTATTATTTTAACTCATGAAAAAAAGAAGCACTCGAAAAGTTCGATGCTTAACAGCTGATGACCATATTAAATTTTAGTAATGCTTCTTCAAGATTATATAAAAACACCAGCATTTTTACTACTTCCTCTGTAGGATAATCATTGATGGTTTCATTATTTTTTAAATGAATTTTAGCCTTTTTTATATCTTTTATAATGTAGTTAAGGTTTATGGTTTCTTTTTCATCATTTTCTTTGTATAGCTCACAAAGATCTTTTTCTTTATGCTGTAGTTGCTTTATAGCACATTTAACCTTGTAAATATCCTCTAAAACAATATTTACAACTTCCTTATGAATCCCTTTCTGTAAAACATTTTGCATATTTCGAAGATGTTGAAAGGTTTCTTTTTCTAGATTCAAAGTCATAACCATTTCCTTATAGGTTATACCTCCTTGAAACATAATCCGTTCTTCCTTTTTCTTTAAAGCCAACAGTTCCTCTGATAGCTCTAATTCCTTTTCTATTTCTAGTATCTGTTCCTGTAGTAGATCAATGTTTTCTTCATCTTCTAGTAGAAGCATTTCCAGTGTTTTTACATAGTAGTTTAAAATGTTTTTAGAAATCTGCTTTGTTTCATCAACAACCTTATCATCAAAAGTAGGTGGATAGATTGTATAGTTTACCACTACCGCAACAATTATGCCTACGGATGTGTCTAATAGTCTATGGAGTGCATAATTTAAATATCCCCCTTCAGCATTTATAAATATGCCAACAAATACAACGCCTCCCATAGATATGGACTCTTTCCAATTTAACTTGTTTGTAGCAAGAATAAGAACAATTACACCAACCCCTCCTAGTAATGGATTACCAGGAGAAATACTAACAAAAGCCACTCCAACAGCTGCACCAATCATGGTTCCCAGCAGTCGATTAACCCCAATTTTCCAAGAATCGGATACAGTAGGCTGCATCACAATAATGGCAGCAATAGCTGCATAAAAAGGGCTTTCTATCCCTAGTATATTAGAGACTAGAAGTGACAGGGTAACAGCAATACCCGTCTTTATGGTCCTAAGACCAATTTTCATAGTACTCACCTTTCCTCTTATGAACATTATTATATGAACTACCCTTAATTCATATAATATTATATACTATTTTGTAAAACATTGATATGTTTTTGCCCAAAAACCCTCCCAGCATCTTTTGTTTTTAGTAGATAAAAAGTTTTTTATAGAATATATTGCAGCAACAATAACAGTATAACCCCCGGCACCCCTAGGAACCCTGCCATTATAGCACTGATTGGATTGATAACGATGGATATGCCCCAAATACCTCCGATTAGATTTACTAACAAAAGCATAATTCCTCCAATAATGCCGTTCCAAATTAGTCTTATGATAAATTTCAGTGGTATTAACAATATCCACCCTACAATATACAATAATATTAATCCAAAAGCATACGCTAGTATAACACTTAATTCAAAACCCATAATCGCTCCCCACCTTTACTATACTATTAATTTACCTTGTTTTATCATCTATTATCTAACACTCTGAGTAGCATTGCAATAGATTCCTAAGCTTCACCTTGCAAAAAATATAAGTTATCTTCTTTTTTCTCTTCAATAAAACGTATGAAGGAGTAGCACTATATACTACTCCTTATATTATATAAATTCTGTATAGATAATATGACGAGCCTTCCTAATAAAAGTTAGTTTTTATCCCCATTTCCTTTGCTTGTTTTATTAAATATATATACCTTGCTTTTGTTGCTTCAACATTGTAAATAGCATAATCTATCAAATCTGGATCTGCTACAGTATGAAAGGTTTTTTCAGCACTTTCCCATTCAGCTCGCGCTTGATTTATAATTTCAACAAATTTTTGATTTTCATCTTTTTCCGGCTCTTGCATATGTTGTATTTTACTACGTAATTCATTAAAAACCTCTGTAATTCCTTCTAGCATATTTTCTTTTTTTTGCATTTCTTTCTCATCTTTCAATACCACAACCCCCCTTCGGTGTATTGCTAAAGCTTCCGCTTATCCAGCGATAGGTCAAGCACTACATCCTAGAAATAAATTCGGTTACCGTTTAGCGGGTAAAAACCTCCCTCTATATTAGGTCTCTTTTATTTGTAATATTGTCCATTTTTTTCTATATTTATACCTCTTCCCATTAAAGCTAAATTCTTAATCTCTCTTACTTTATACTATGCGGATTAAAAAGGTTCAATGCTAATACAAGTTGATTTTTCAATGAACTTGCCTTATGCAAAACAAAAAAACATAGTTTAAGGATAATTGCTTTTTCCTTAAACTATGTTTTTTTATAAATGTTTATTTTATTTACCTGTTTATTATTTATGTAAACGTTATTATGCTTTACAGGTATATTCTTTCTTTTATAACTCTCTTCTTCCCTCCATTGCTTTAGAAAGGGTTATTTCATCTGCATATTCCAAATCTCCGCCGACAGGAATCCCATAAGCTATTCTTGACACTTTTATTCCTAGTGGTTTCAAAAGCTTTGCAATGTACATAGCAGTAGCTTCTCCTTCAATATTAGGGTTCGTTGCCAAGATTACTTCCTTTACTTCATTTTCAGCTAATCTTGTCAGCAGCTCTTTAATTCTTATTTCCTCAGGGCCTATCCCCTCTAGAGGAGAAATAACGCCATGGAGAACATGATAATAACCATGAAACTCCTTTGTTTTTTCCATTGCCACAACATCTCGAGGGTCCTCAACAACACAAATAACCGTCATATCTCTTTTTTTATCATTGCAAATATTACAGGTTTCTCTATCTGTAAGATTGGTACATATACTGCAATACTTTACACTTTTCTTTGCTTCAATAATCGTCTCCGCCAGTACTGAAACCTCTTCATGTGGCATGCCTATTACATGAAAAGCCAGTCTTTGGGCAGTTTTTCTACCTATGCCGGGAAGTTTTGTAAATTCATCTATCAATCTAGCTATTGGTGCTGAATAGTAATTCATATAAAGACCCCTTTTATATAGTTCGTAGTGTCAAGTTTGACACTCTTTTTTTACTAACTAATCATTATATTTTAAAGGTTTCAAAGTTTTTTTGTATAAAAAAACAATGCCCCCCCATTTCTTGATATAATTGAAGTTCCCAGCTCACAATTAATAAAGAAAGGGTGGTCATTGTGAACTCCATTATATCTTATTTAGTACTATATATTCAATATCTACAAAAAGAACTTTATACACTTTTAATCTTTGTCTCTAGAAACATCCCTTTACGCCAATTGAATTTTGAAGACTCTAATAGTCCTAAGTACCAGAAGTTAAAGATTGATAAGCTCCCTAGAATTCTAAAGTTTCAAATGCAAGATTATCGCTTCCTTCTGGATT
>NZ_FOHU01000040.1 GCF_900111615.1 Natronincola peptidivorans
ATGAGTGGAAGCGTCCTTTAAACGAAGTCGATATGCTGACAAATGCCGATAATATGCCGGGCAAATGGCAGCTACTGATCTACTTAGGGCAACAAACCATCCTCTCACAACAAAACCAACCTTCCCCTTAAATGTGCCTTTGCACTTTTGCTAAACTTCATCGTTTCACCATCAATGCTGTGGGTTCCAGAGCATTATTTGTGGTATCATCAATCTATTTTTTTGATGTTTTCTTCTTTTAAGAAGGTACTCCCCCCACAAATCATGTTGTAAAATTTTGTTTCTTAGTTTTCATAACCTACTTTACACTATCAAAGCAATTTTAATAAAACATATTCTTAATAAATAAATCATTAAAATCTTGACTGTTAGAAAGGTTAATGGCTTCTGTTATTTTAAGTACTCTTTCTAATTCATTTTTACAGCTTTTATGCAACAGATATTTTGTAACGCCACCCAGGCAGGTGTTTCCACTAATTATTACCTTATTCATTAGTTCTTTTGGTATTAATCCTATTCTGACTGCATTTTCTAAATCAATATTACTTCCAAAGCCTCCAGCTAAATAGACATTATTTATAGATTCATAACTGACTCCATACTGTTTTGCTAGGCATTCTATACCAGACTTTAATGCTGATTTTGCTAACTGTATTTCCCTTATATCTTTTTGCGTAAGCTTTATGGAAATCCCGTTTTTATCAGTACATATAGCAATTTCTCCATTAGTAAAGCTTTCTGATAATCGTCCTGTAGCATCTATCCATTCATGCTTTAACCCTTCAGCTATAGCATCAATAATGCCCGAGCCACATAATCCTATTGGTTTCTGTTCTCCAATAACCTTGTACTCAAATCTTCCTTCTACTTTATTGAATTTCACAGAAGCTATAGCCCCTGCAACACTTCCTGTTCCACAAGAGATATTACCTCCCTCTAAAGCAGGGCCTGCTGCCGTGGCAGTAGTGATTAGTTGATCTTTATTTCCTATCACAATTTCTCCATTTGTACCTAGATCAATTAACATATTTACCTTGTCTGTATTAAACATTTCATGATGAAGAATACCTGCTACTATATCTGCACCTACATAGGCATCTATCCCAGGAAGTAATGTCACGTTGCAGTCTAAATAAGTGTTTTCAAAAACATAATAAGAAGGATATTCTGTTAAACTTAAGGTTGTTGTGGTAAAAGGAAATTGTCCTAATGCCTCTGTGGAAAGCCCTAGTAAAAGATGAAGCATGGTAGTATTCCCTGCAATAGCAATAGAATAAACAAATCTTTTATCAATACCTGTAGTCACAAGTAAAGCTTCTATTGCTTTTAAAATATCCTTTTTAATACTACTGCTTAATGCTTCTAAATTTCCTGATGCTGCACTTTGAATTCTTGATATTACATCAGCACTATAAATTCTTTGAGAATTTGTACTTGCATAAGTTTTTATAACTTGTCCGTTTTCCAAATCAATGAGATGAAATCCTAAGGTGGTAGTGCCTATATCAATGGCAACACCATAGATTTTAAAGCTTTCTTTATAAAATACATCTAGGATCATTGTATCCCTAATTAGTAGATGTAATGGCTGTCTATCATCTTCATTTGTAGTTTCAATGTAAGTATTTTGTAAAAAAGATAATTGCTTCAGAGCCTTGTAGGAAAATTGATAGGGTTTATCTAATTTAGATTGAATAGCTAAATCAATACTCTTGATGTTTTGCCAATCCACATCCTTTATATCAATAGATCTAGTTTCAAATCCATTATCTATGGTTCTGTCCTCTACCTGAAATCCTGTGATAATAGCAAAATCCTCTTCTAGTGCATCAATAATGATTTCTAAGTCGTTTTCAGGAAAAGCTGAACATGCAAGTCTATAACCTTGCTCTAATTCTTTTTTTGAAAAATATTCTTCATCTCTAGATGTAACTGGTAGTTCCCCTTTAAGAATCTTTATTTTGCATTTTCCACATGTACCCCTACCACCACAGAGAGCAGATATATAGATATTCTTCTCCTGTAACAGATTCAATATGGATTGGTCAGGCATAATTATTAATTCTTGATTATTAGGTTGATTTTTAATAGATAATTTCATTTTATTCTTGTCTCCATAAACAGTTTTTGTTTTGACATTCATAACAAGGATGTTCGCTTTTTATCACTAGAGGTTGATTTGTATATACGCCATACATCCAACTACTAGATTTTTGTGGGTTTAACATATATCCATCGGTAATACTAATATCCAATTGACCTGTTGGATCTATTTTTTGTAAAATCATTTTTTGAAGCTCTATCGGAATATTGTCACCAGGAGATAGCTTCTGTGTTAGATTCACATACTGTTTTTTTGCAATATCATAAATATATTGATCAGCTATCTTTGCTAATTGAAAAAGCATAGTATCTGCCATAGTATTAGCAAGAAATCCTTTTAAATAAAGGTTTTCTTTAAAACAATTATCTATTATATCTGTTATTTCTCGGCCTAGAGTAATTATCACATACATTGATTTCTCACTATGGTCATAGCCCTTAGCAATCTTTTCCTCTAACTTATCACTAAAAGAATAAATAACTTTTGGAAATATCCCTGATCTTATCTCTTTTACTAAAGCATTATAAAGCTCATTGGATTCCTTATAAGCAGGACTATTTTCTTTTAAACTGATTACTTGAAAAACTTTTGCTTTGTTGATTTCAACTTTTATATCTTTTATTACTTCCATCAAATCCACCCGCTTATTTTATGATGATGAGCTTTCAAAATGTTTTCTCATTATTTTCCCACTGGAATTTTCCCCAAAATCATTCTAATTATAATCTCTAATATTTCTTCCAAAATAATTTAGCTCTCCATCTTCTCCATCAAAAACAGCCCCATAGATAGTACTCCCATATTTAAAATGTACTTCATATTTCATTTTCCCTTCTACATTTCTAATGATAAGAATTTCTATTATTTCTCCTTCTTTATTTATTCTCTGAAGGATATCTTCTTCACTCATTGTAGGCAACACAATTTCTTCATCATAAGGATACCTTATTTGAAATTTACTTATTAATCCATGTACCTCTAATCTCACCTCTATTTTTTTTGTTTCATCATATACTTCATCTGTCTTTCCAATGTAGCTATAGGCGATGCTCCTAATTTTATCTTCATCATCATAATCGATTTTTTTATCATACATCCATACATTCTTATCAAACTTTGCTACTATATCATTTGCCATAGCATCTAGTTCTCTTTCAGTATGTCTAATATTAACTGGCACTGTAAAACTAACCGCTTGCACAACTACTTCATTTGTTTTTTTATCATATTCTACTGTATACTCTGTATCTATGTTTATTGAACGAACACCAAAATCTCTTTCTAGGTAAGTTCTAAAAATATATTTGTCTGCATATTTATCCTCTCTATTATTATATTCTAGGGATTCATTTTCTACTAGCTTTGAAAAAACCTCTTCAGAAAAGGCTTTTGCTTTTTTAAAATCTGCTTCTGGAAAATCACCTTTATAGTCTTTCAAAAAGTCATATTGAGAAGTATTTAATAATACCTCAGCGTTTTCTGAATAATCTATATAAATATCTGCTATTTGTTTTTCTAATTCTCTTCTTTTATCAAAATCCCATTCATAGTATAAGACTCCCCATATCTCTTTATATGCCTTTATTAATTCTTCATTATAGTCATATAAAGCCTTCAGATATTCCTTCTGTGATATGCTTAATGTTTTATCTGCTAATATATTTCTAATGATAGTGTTTGCATCTGAATAAATGAATGGATACTCATAAAAGGAATTGGCTTTTTTTATATCAGCAGCTCTATATTTTGAACTGCGAAAGTTAATCAATGCATTTGTGTTGATAAACTCTCTGTCTTTATCAAAATTATAATCATCTAATATCAATATTTTTGTTATAGCCTCATTCAATGATTCCAAAGCAGTTCCAAAAGCTTCAAAATCATTCATCATTCTATTTTCCAGTCGTTTATTAGCAGTAAAGTGGGTTCTTGCATTTAAAAAAATAATGATAATTACTATGTACCCCAGAAATAAACCTATTCTTTTTTTGCCTATCTTTTCCATCATAAATCCCCCTCTTGGTCAAGAAAAACATGTACCTATATTATAATATTGTTAAAGGATAATCACAAGCGTCCTAATCCTATCTTTAAATACTATAATAAAATCAAAAAAAAGACTATTGAGTTAGCAATCTCAATAGTCTAAATTTTCTTTTGCTTTCAAAGATAATGGTCTTAATTGTTAAAACAATAGCAATTCTCGTTGTTTTACGAGGACATGTCCTCTATCTTCTCTGCAGTTGCTGGTTTTGACAACAAGACATATCACCAATCCCCATAACTCTACTATTTTACAGTAGTTTTCAGTAATCTCACAATGGCCTACTGTTCTAGGCTTTTACGAAAGATATCCCTTTTTGAATAGCAGTTAAATTACCTTCAAGCAACTCTGGTTTTTTCTTGGTTAATTCATTCATAGCTTTCTCTACTTTCTCTAAATCAACTAATTTTAGATTTGGTAATAATGCTCCTAGACAAACCATGTTAGCAATACTGGTATTACCTATCTCATTAGCAATATCAGTGGCAGGAATCTCAATAATTTTTATATCATCTCTTACATTATCCAGCTTAGCTAAAGAAGAATTTACTACTAATACCCCTCCTGATTTTATGCGAGGTGCAAATTTATCATAGGCTGGTTTATTTAAAACAATAGCTGCATCAGCATAATCTATAACATGAGAATATATTTCCTCATCGGACAATATTACCGAACAATTGGCTGTCCCTCCACGCATTTCTGGACCATAGGATGGAATCCAACAAAGCTCTAAATCAGCACCCATGCCCGCATAAGCTAAAAC
This sequence comes from Natronincola peptidivorans, assembly GCF_900111615.1. Lineage (GTDB taxonomy): Bacteria > Bacillota > Clostridia > Peptostreptococcales > Natronincolaceae > Natronincola_A > Natronincola_A peptidivorans. The sequence continues at coordinate 4,915 of NZ_FOHU01000040.1, forward strand.
CTTTCCTAAAAACATTACCCCTTGACCACCAAATCCTGCAAGGATCACTTTATCCATCATAAGCTTTTTACCTCCTCCGTCACCTTTAATTCACCCATTTCATAGACTGGCATCATGTTTTCTCGCAGCCATTTTAAGCTATCTACAGGTGATAGTCCCCAATTGGTAGGACAGGTTGATAAAACACTTACTAACGCAAATCCCAGGCCAGCTTGCTGAACCTGAAAGGCCTTTTTTATAGCTTTTTTCGCCTGGGCAATATTTTTAGGTGAATCCACTGAAACAGAGGCTACATATACAGCTCCTTCCAGATTGGCAATAAGCTTTGGAAAGTCCATAGGTAGTCCATCAACGCTAACGTTTCTTCCATAAGGACTAGTAGATGTTTTCATTCCTTCTAGGGTAGTAGGAGCCATCTGTCCTCCAGTCATTCCATAGATGGCGTTGTTTACCATAATGGAAGTGATTTTTTCTCCTCTTGCAGCTGCATGAATAGCATGCTGAGTTCCTATGGCTGCAATATCTCCATCTCCTTGGTAGGTAAATACATTTTTGTCAGGCAAAGCTCTTTTTACGCCTATCCCAACTGCCTGTGCTCTACCATGTGGAGCACCTACAAAGTCACAGCTAAAAAAGTCCTGGCAAAATCCTGCACAACCTACAGGAGAAATTCCTATTGTCTCCTCTATGATATCTAGCTCTTCAAGCACCTCAGCAATTAATCTCATGATTGTTCCATGGGTACAGCCTGGGCAAAATGAAAAAGAAACATCTGTCAATCCTTTTGTTCTAGCAAATACTTTTTCCATCACCTACACCTCCTCTACTGCTGATAAGTTAAATCTATCTTCAAGATAGTCCAAAATCTCATGCTCTGTTGGCAGCATACCACCCTGTCTTCGATAAAGCTCAACTGGCATCTTGCATTCCACAGCTAACTTCACATCCTCTATCATCTGCCCAGTATTTAGCTCAACTGTTACTATACCTTTTACTCTATCTTTGTGAGGAACAAATGCCTTTTCAGGGAACGGCCATAGGGTAATTGGACGAATTAAGCCTAGTTTGATCCCTTTCTTACGAGCATTCAAAACAGTGCTTTTGCATATTCTTCCAGTAGTTCCATAGCTTACTAGCAGATATTCTGCATCCTCTGTGTGAAATTCTTCCCATCGCTGTTCTTTTTCTTGTATATCCTTATACTTCGCTTCCCAACGAAGGTTGTTAGCTTCACCGATTTCATTGGTTAGAGAATAACTAGCTACGATGCGTTTTTCTCTGCCCTTACATCCTCCAACAGTCCAGCTTCTATCAATTTCAGGTGCTTTAGGTCTATCCTTTAGCACTACAGGCTCCATTGTTTGACCTAAGAAACCATCTGTTAATATTAATACTGGATTACGATGCTTATCAGCTAAGTCAAATGCCTCCATTGTATAATCATAAAGCTCCTGTGCTTTAGAAGGCGCCAATACGATTAAGCGATAATCACCATGGCCTCCACCTTTTACTGATTGAAAATAATCAGATTGAGCTGGTCCTAATCCACCTAGTCCAGGACCACAACGATTTACATTTACAATTACCATTGGAAGCTCTGCTGCTGCACTAAAGGAAAGTCCTTCCTGCTTCAAACTAATTCCAGGACCTGATGATGCTGTCATAACTCTTGAACCTGTAGTAGCAGCACCATAGCACATGTTTATGGCTCCTATCTCATCCTCTGCCTGTAGTACTGTACCTCCATGTTTAGGAAAATGCTTAGATAGATATTCTACTACCTCTGTAGATGGTGTAATAGGATATCCAAAAAACAATCTACATCCTGAACGAATAGCTGCTTCACCAATGATTTCATTACCCTTTAATAGTACTTTTTCCATTTGTCGTCTCAGCTCCTTCCTATCCTCTATTTATAAACCTCTATTGCTACATCCGGACAAACCGTTGCACATAAAGCACATCCAATACATTTATCTTGATCCTTACAAATCACTGTAAAGTACCCCTTTGCATTGGTTTTATCTCCAATTTCTAAAATCTTTTTGGGACATACCTCTATACAAAGACCACAGCTTTTGCAATACTTTTCTAATATATCAACCTTTGCCACAATAATCCCCCCTTTTGATTTAGTTGCCTTTTGCCAAGCATGCTAACGCTATCGAATTTAGCTTTCCTTCTGCTGTCTCTGCTCTTGATGTCATAACAATTGGATGGGTAGCCCCTAATATCAAGCCTGCCATTTTTGCTTTTGCACAATAGATTAAGGCCTTACCTAGGACATTACCTGTCTCAATCGTTGGTACTAAAAACAAGTCAGCCTTACCAGCAATCTTACTCTTTAGACCTTTATGCTCAGCTGCTTCTTCGCTGATGGCTACATCAAAAGCAATGGGACCTTCTACAGTTGCTTCTGGGAGCAATCCTTCATCACTCATATCAGCTAATGCTTTAGCATCAACAGTAGCCTGCATCTTAGGGTGTACTGCTTCATTGGCAGTTAATACAGCCGCATTTGGTTTTTTTATGCCTATCGCTTGTAAAGCTAAAATAGCATTTGTTAATATATCTTTCTTCTCCTCCAGATTTGGAGCAATATTCATACCCCCATCCGTAATATAAATCAGTCTATCCTGTCCAGGTATTTCAAAGACTGCTAAATGGCTTAATAAACGTCCTGTTCTCAAGCCTACTTCAGGGTCTAGTACAGCCTTGAGAAAATCACTACTATTAACAAGTCCCTTCATTAATACTTGTGCTTCACCTTTTTTAACCAAGGATACTGCAGTTAAAGCGGCCTTAATCGGATCTGCTTCATGTACGATCTTTGTATCCTTTGATAACCCAATTTCTTCTAATAGAGGCTTTATTAGTGTTTCATCTCCAACTAAAACAGCCTTTGCCAAGCCTGCCTCCTTAGCATATCTTATGGCTTCTAGTACATCCTTATCTTGAGCCACTGCAACACTAATAGTTACTGGACCTAAGCTTTTTGCTTTTTCTAAAACTTCCTTATAATTTCGATACATAGAATCCCTCCTTGAAAAATCAGATTTTTACTATCCTTATTTAAACTAGCTAATACTTACTATTAATCTTTTGCTATGCAGTTTAATTGTATATTGCAGCTTTCTCCTGTCCTTGCATAATTCTTAAAGCCCCTAAGGCTAAAGATTCAAGTTCTTCTTCACCTGGCACTACCTCAACAGGAGCAATGAATTTCACTCGTTCTATAATATCTTCTACAATTCTTTTTGAGTAAGCAATACCACCCGTTAAGATGATTCTATCTACCTCACCCATTAATACAGTAGACATAGCACCAATTTCCTTGCCCACTTGATAGGCTAAAGCATCTAGTACGATATCTGCTTCCTTATCCCCATACTTTGCCATTGTTTCTACTTCACGTACATCCATGGTGCCAAAGTAAGAGTAAAGTCCGCCTTTGCTTCCCAGTTTCTCTTTTAACTCTTCATAGGTATACTTTCCAGAAAAGCATAGCTTTACTAGCTGATCTGCAGGAAGTCCCCCACACCGATCTGGAGAAAAGGGTCCTTCTGCTTTAGCATTATTTACATCGATCATTTTTCCTTTTTTATGGGGCGTAACAGAAACCCCTGTGCCTAAATGAACAACTACTAGATTGACTTCTTCATATTTTTTACCCATTTCTTTAGCAACCTTACGAGCAACAGCTTTCATATTTAATGCATGAGATAAGCTAATTCTTTTTAGGTCAGCCAATCCAGAAATTCTTGCCACTGGCTCCATTTCATCAACGGATACAGGATCTACAATAAAAGCAGGTATATCTAATTGACTAGCTAAATTCCATGCCATTACTGCACCTAGATTTGAAGCATGCTCTCCTTGTTCTGCCTTTTCTAAATCCTCAATCATTTTTTTATTTACTTGATAGGTTCCACCTGCCAGAGGCTTTAGCAGCCCTCCTCGGCCAACAATTGCTTGTAACGTATTTATGTTAGTATTTTCATCTTTAAGGGATTGCAACACTAAATCCAAGCGATATTGGTATTGGTCAAATACCCTAGAAAATTCTTGAAGATCTTGAACAGAGTGTTCCACTGTCTTTTTGAATAACAGCTCCATGTCTTGATATACAGCTATTTTCGTTGAGGTTGCACCTGGATTAATCACTAATATCTTATTTTTTGAATCTTTCATGTTGTACTCCCCCTATAATTTTTCGTAGTGTCAAGTTTGACACTCTTTTTTTACTAACTAATCATTATATTTTAAAGGTTTCAAAGTTTTTTTGTATAAAAAAACAATGCCCCCCCATTTCTTGATATAATTGAAGTTCCCAGCTCACAATTAATAAAGAAAGGGTGGTCATTGTGAACTCCATTATATCTTATTTAGTACTATATATTCAATATCTACAAAAAGAACTTTATACACTTTTAATCTTTGTCTCTAGAAACATCCCTTTACGCCAATTGAATTTTGAAGACTCTAATAGTCCTAAGTACCAGAAGTTAAAGATTGATAAGCTCCCTAGAATTCTAAAGTTTCAAATGCAAGATTATCGCTTCCTT
>NZ_FOHU01000048.1 GCF_900111615.1 Natronincola peptidivorans
CCCTCCTTACTACTATTATGGGCGATTCTATGCATGCTATATCAAGATTACCTTATCCATTTATTGGATTTTTGGCGCGGCCTGACGTCCCCGTGGCTTCCCCGTGGCTTGGAAAATTAGATTGTCATAGTGGAACCGCCGTATACGTATCCGTACGTACGGTGGTGTGAGAGGTCGGTAGATAAAATAATTATCTACCTCCTACTCGATTATACATGTGCAATATATCTTTTTAGACTGAAGACAAAGTTATTTAATTCCATCTATTTTTTTACTCCATAAACCCATTGGATTTACTCTATTTTAGTTAGAGTAGGAGAGGTCTACCATATAATTCTATGGTAGGCTCCGATGCCCTTTACTGGTACAAGACCCGAATAAAAGTCCCTTGGGGACATTGATACCCAGAGGATCCCCAAAAGGTAGTGGATCATATTAGCAACATTAGAAAAGAATAAAAAAACCCCAAAACCAGTCTCTATTCAAACTGTTAATGGGGAGGGCTATAAATTTGCTATAGTATACAAGTTACATCAGGCACCTCCTAGAGATATAAAGTGATATATGTTTATATTCTCTAGAATGCGGGTGCGTGATTTTAACATCCATTAAAATATATTTATATTACTCCTCTAGTGAGTCGGGTGGCACTTGTTGCTCAACAAGAGATAAAATGCTTTTAACATCTAAAATTATAATCATATTATCATCTTTTTTTCCTATGCTATCTATAAACCTACCATCTACATTGGTGAAAAGATTAACAGCAGACTCTATATCCTCCTCTTCAAGCTTTATTATGTCAAAAACCTCATCGACAATAAGCCCCACCAGAGTATTCCTCATAAAGACTATAAGAATTTCATTATCTTGGCAAATAGAATCTTGATTAAAAAAACGTTTTCTTAGATTATACAAAGGAATTACTTTTCCTCGCAGATTAATCATTCCCTCAATATAGTCTGGACAGTTGGGGATTTTTATTATTTTGAAATCCTTCACCTTGTTTATGCCATTTACATAGTCAATCTCTACTCCATAGTGCTGTTCTTCAAGATTAAACACAATTAATTGCATATTAGTCATTTGATTCACCTCCAATTTGTATAGTCTCTTTATTAAGAGATAAAATACTAACCGTTAGTTTAATGTTCATCAGCCAACTCTGATAATTGTTCTGCAAGGCTCGTAATTTCTTCAATGCTAGCTGTTACTTCTTGAACAGCTGCTGCCTGTTGTTCAGTAACTGTCATCGTCGAATCACCCATTTTTACAGTATTTCCAACGGATTCCTGAATCTGATTAATAAAATCCCTTATTTTAGAGACAGTTTGTTTAGAATCACTAGACAATTTACGAATTTCCTGAGCTACTACTCCAAACCCAAGTCCTGCTTCGCCAGCTCTTGCAGCTTCAATCGCAGCATTTAGACCGAGAAGTCTTGTCTCGTCAGCAATTTCTCTAATGAAATCTACCACTTCATTAATCTGTTCAGACATACTATTTACCTGAGCAATTTCTTTATTTAGTTGATTCTGATTACTGCTTACTTCTATTGCTGATGCAGCCATTTGTTCCATTGTGGCTGAAATCTGACCCAGACTATCAGTTAGGATATTAGCTGCCTTGCTTAATTTGTATTGATGGTACCATGATTTAGACATACTATTAGCAACAATATATAATACATCAGCTGCAGCTTGAATTCTTTCCTTCGATAGAGTCGTTATCTCTTTTACAGACTCAACATAGGCATCCTCATCAACACCAATTTCGCCAGCTATTTTTCTATATTTATTTTCTTCAGGAGGAGAGGTTAGAACTTGTCCTCCTAGGATTGTACCTATCAACTTTCCTTCCAGCATAATTGGGGCTGCAAAATCTATCAATCCTGCATGACATTCATAAACAACAGGTTTTCCAGTTTTAGCAGCCTCTTCTCCACCCTTTTTGTGTGATTCTGCACATCTACGATCTCCTATCTCAGTAGAATGGGTAAAATCCATGCAAAATCTGGTATAACTACTTGGCTTAGTAATAGGATTACCTTTAGTATCTACTGTAACGCTAGCTAAGCCCATGCCGATGGCAAAGTCATCCTGAAATTTTTGGAGAAAGTCTATATCTATGACTTCTCGCAAATCCAAACCCTCCAAATTCAGGTTTTCATCTTGTGCATTCTTTAACTTGAGTTCCATTTTAGCGCCTCCTCACATTTTTGTATACTTTTATACCCAAGCTGTACTGAATTTTTATATGAAAAAATCTGTTGCGGGTTATAGTGTTAAATGTTAGCATTATAAAATATGTATTCACATACAAAGCATCAGCACATCACAACAATATTCGACACCAGTCGACATATTCCTCCTTATAATTCCAGATATTTTAGCGTTTTTTCACATTTTGCATACTTTTATAACCCAGGGACTAATGAGGAGAGAAAGGGTTTAGTAAAAAATTACAATAGGGAAAATCTGTTATATTAAGAAAAACATAAAACAAATATATATATAATAACTTGATATAAAGAAAAAATGGTTTTATACTATAGGTTATTGAATTATGGACAATCATTGGCGGCCTCTACTTGAGGCAATTAAAGAGGGGAAGGAAAGGCATAAGTAAATAATTTTAGTCTGACCTCCATATGTCCCCGCAAATTAAATGCTGATTAAAAGCTGAAATAGGCAAAAGGAGATTGGTTATGAAGAGCTTAATGAGAAAATATTTTTTGTTGTATTGGGTTGTTATATATTCATTTTACAGACATTGGTGAGTCCACTAGAATAACAATACATGAATCAGAAATCTATTACAGTAATTTTGGAGCTGTTGATAAAATTGCAATTCCAGATGAGGC
>NZ_FOHU01000006.1 GCF_900111615.1 Natronincola peptidivorans
ACTTTCTTCGTCCTCACAAGCTTCATGAGTGGAAGCGTCCTTTAAACGAAGTCGATATGCTGACAAATGCCGATAATATGCCGGGCAAATGGCAGCTACTGATCTACTTAGGGCAACAAACCATCCTCTCACAACAAAACCAACCTTCCCCTTAAATGTGCCTTTGCACTTTTGCTAAACTTCATCGTTTCACCATCAATGCTGTGGGTTCCAGAGCATTATTTGTGGTATCATCAATCTATTTTTTTGATGTTTTCTTCTTTTAAGAAGGTACTCCCCCCACAAATCATGTTGTAAAATTTTGTTTCTTAGTTTTCATAACCTACTTTACACTATCTGATTTTTGTGGTGTAATAAGTCTGCTTTGCTTATATTCTACATTATTCTATTTTTTTCCTCTCAAATCTACAATTTTTCTTTTGCCTTAGTTTTATTATACATCCGTACCTATGAATGCTAGTCAATAAGAAAAGACCCTAGCGAATTAGGAACAATCCTTCTACGCTATGGGTCTCTATAACTGTGTTTAGATTTATCTAACTGGTCCTTTGATATAATAGGTTAGGTGCTAGGCACCGGCTTATGAAAAGAAGGTATTAAGGATTTTTTCCATATACTCTCCATCAATGTCTAGATAATAGATATCCTCTATGAACATATGATTTCCTCTTAAAGTAAAGGTCTCTATATCCTTAGGATTTAAATCCTTTAAAAATAACACTAAAGCACCTATCTGTTCTATATTCAAATCAGTAAATATCTTATTTTGCATCCTTAAGTATAAAGGCAGTATATCAGTGATTTTTCCCTTTTCCTTTGTCTGCTGAAACAAAGCCATCATAAAATTTTGTTGCTGCTGTATCCTTGCGAAATCTCCTGTAGGTGCATTACGATTGGAAAGATACACTAAGGCCTGCTGGCCATTAAGGGTCTGGACTCCCTTTGCCAGTCTCTTTCCATCATACTCCATACTCCGCTCTACTTCTATTGTGACATCGCCAATTGTATCCACAACATCCTTGACAGCATCTAAATCCATAGTTACATAATAATGTACATCAATACCCAGCAATCCCTCCACTGCCTCTACTGCATACTGATTCCCATTACGCTTAGGACCTCCCCCAAAGGCCATGGCATGATTGATCTTATCCTTTCTTCTACTGCCTGGTACCTCCGTATAGCTATCCCTGGGTATAGATAACAGCCTTACTTTTTTTGTATCTAGGTTCATGGATACCAGCATGATGGTATCACTTCGGTAGCCCATCTCCCTTGTTTCCCGAGTCTCTGTACTATCTACCCCTAAAAAAAGTAGATTAAGAACATTCTTTCCAAGAACTGACTCCTCCATAGCATCCCCATCATCTTCTCCTGTAGTATCTTCCTGTCGTTTCAAATCTTCTTCAAAGGCTTGATGAGGATTTTTCATGGTATTATATTTGTTAAACCCAAACACACCTACCATCAACATAATAGTAAGTATAGATATCATACTTATTTTAAGGATTTTGTTTTTATCCATTATTGCTTCTCCTCATCTTCCTCAATTATATATCTTATGATTTTTCTATAAAGAATAACCTAAATTTTTTGTGTTTTTAATATAATACTATTGGTTATTAAAATACTCTTTTAACCCTTCTTCCCAGTGCCTCATCTCATAGTCTAGCTGTAGCTTCAACATATAATTTTCCATTACAGAATACTTGGGTCTTACTGCGGGTCGATTGAACTCCTCAGAGGTGATAGGTAATACTTCTATATCCTTGATCTCCTTCATTTGAAATATCTTTTTTGCAAATTCATTCCAGCTGCAGGCTCCAGCATTAGAAGCATGGTAGGTTCCATAGGCATCCGTTGTAATCATTTTTTCTATTACCTTCACCAAGTCTTTTGTATAGGTAGGACTGCCTATTTGGTCATCTACTACTTTCAAGGTTTTATTATTTTCTGCTAGCCTTAGCATGGTTTTTACAAAATTATTTCCATGCTCTCCATATAGCCAAGCAGTTCGCAGGATGTAATGTCGATTACATATCTCTTTTATACAGGTTTCCCCCGCCAGCTTAGATTTTCCATAAACACTGAGGGGATTTGTAGCATCAAACTCAGTATAGGGTGTATTCTTCCTGCCATCAAATATAAAATCTGTAGAAATATGCAGAAGCCTTCCTCCATACTCTAAAGCTGCGATGGCTAGGTTCTTAGCCCCTACACAGTTAATCCTATAGGCTAAATCCACTTCTGTTTCTGCTCCATCTACATTGGTATAAGCAGCAGCATTTATAATAACATCTGGCTTAAGGTTTCTTACCGCCTTCATTACTTGATCTAAATCGATAATATCTAAGTCTTCCTTATCCGCAGCCATTATGTCATGCTTTAGACTTAATTTGTTTACTAAATCTACTCCTAACTGGCCTTTTGCTCCTGTAACCATGACCTTCATTTTAGGACCCTCCTTTTTTTATTACTAATACGCATTTTTATTAATAAAGCCTCTAAATATGGTAAACCATAGTATTTTTACATCCAACAACAAGCTCCAGTTTTCTATATAGTATAAATCACACTCAATCCTTTTCTTTATGGAGGTATCACCCCTCCAGCCATTGACCTGAGCCCAGCCTGTAATCCCTGGTCTCACCTGATGCTTGATCATATACTTAGGGATTTCTTCCTTGAACTTTTCTACAAAATATGGCCTTTCTGGCCTCGGCCCTATTAAACTCATATCTCCCTTTAGAACATTAAACAACTGAGGCAGCTCATCTATACTGGTTTTACGAATAAAGGTTCCAAATTTAGTCCGTCTGGGATCATCCTTTGTTGTCCATTGTACTTTTTCTTCTTCATCTATCTGAACATGCATAGAACGAAACTTATACATATTGAAGCTTTTCCTATTTAATCCCACTCTTTCTTGTTTAAAGAAAACAGGTCCAGGAGAAGTTGTTTTTATCATCATGAAGGTAAAAAGCATGATGGGTGAAAAAAGTACTAAGGCAACAAAAGCACCAATGATATCTACAGCTCTCTTAAAGGCTTTATAGATAATATGATCTAGAGGAACATGTCTAATATTGATGATAGGCAAGCCATCTACTTCTTCCACATAGGGCTTAGAGGGGATATACTTGTAGTAGTCAGGAATAATCTGCGTCCTAACCCCGCTTTTTTCACAGATACCAATCACCCATTGAAGCTTTTCATATTCCTTTATATCAAGTGTAATAAATACCTCATCGATATTCTTATTGTCTAGATAATATTCCAAATCATAATTTTTTCCAATCACTTCTTTTTCCTTCACCTTATAGCCAAGCTTTTTATTATCGTCTAGTATCCCTACAATATTATAACCCCAATGCTTATTTCTTTCTATGCTCCTTATAAATTCTATAGTCAGATCACTAAAACCAACAATCAAAACATGCTTCAGGTTATAGCCTTTCTTTCTGAGTCTACGTAGTATTAATCTTATGGTTATCCTTTCAATAGTTGTTAGCAATACACTGCATATTGAAAAAATAAAAAGAAGATATCTAGAGTAATCAATCTCTTTTAATAAATAAAGCATTGATACCAGTATCAATAATCCTAGTGCATTTGATTTCACTATATTAAAGAGTTCCTCAAAGATGTTTTTAAAACGAAACGGTGAGTATAATCGAAAAAAACTATAAATGATAATATAGACTGGGATAATGACCACAACTGGAATCACATACTCTCTTAAAGATAAGTGGGCTGACTCAACATAGATCCATCCACTTCTAAATCGAATCCACCAAGCGATTATTAAAGAAAGCATTATAGATACAGCGTCAAATATGATTAAAAGTCTATTTAGTATCTTTTGATTTTCCTTGATCATAATCTCCGCCCCTTTTTTTAAGTAGATTGATAAAAACTGAAACCATCAGCTTTACTCCAATACCCATATATACTAATCCTTTAACTAAGGTATTATATTTTTCATTATAGTGCTTTTTATAAAATAAGTACATGGCTCTATGAAATTCATAAACAATCTTTGTTTTTTTCTTTTTATTGCTACCACCTTTGTAATGAATAATCTTAGCTTCAGGATAATAGACAATCCTCCATCCCGCTCGTTTTATTCGATAACACCAGTCAATATCCTCCCCATACATGAAAAAATTCTCATCCAATAGGTCTACTTCATCAATAACCTCTCTTCTCACCATCATAAATGCTCCTGTCAAAACATCTACTTCGTTCATCTCATTTTCACATAAGTAAGTTAAATCATATTGACCAAATCTTCTAGAATCAGGAAATAGCTTGTCTAGCTTTAGCATATAATAAAGTGCAGCATCAGGAGTGGGAAAACCTCTTTTACAGGCATGGTCTAACATACCATTCGATAGCATTACTTTACAGCCCAAAGCTCCAATGGTTTCATGGTTTTCCATATAAACAACACATTTTTCTAGACAATCCTCTAACACTAAGGTGTCTGAGTTCAATAATAGAATAAGCCTTCCTGTTGAAGCCTTGATAGCTAAATTGTTTGCCTTAGAAAAACCAAGATTTTCACTGTTTTCAACCAATTTCACTTGTGGAAACTCTGTTTTAATCATATCGACACTATCATCAATAGAAGCATTATCTACCACGAATACTTCATAGGTAAAGTCATACTTCTTATCAAATATAGATTGTAGCGTCTGTTTTGTCAGTTCTTTGGTATTATAATTTATGATTATGATGGATAAATCCATTGGAAAGTCTCCTAATTATTATTCTTGGTTTTTTATTGTAGATCATAACAATTTCTTGTAAATTTTAAACCTATTTTCTCATTATTAAATATCTGTTTTTATAAAAAATATATTTAAAAGAGAAAAGGGCTTTCTTTATCTGTATGTTTTACAATTTATTCTTACAGTAATCAATAATGTAATCAGCACCTACCTCCGATGCATTTCCCCAGTTGAAGATATACTTTTCCCTATCTCTAACTATATTTTCTACATACTTGCTTTTGTTTGAAATAAGCTCCTCAACATACTGGTCAATTTCATGAATATCATCTAACTGTACTTCTATCCCAATCTCTTTTCTTGCTTTTATTTCAAGTGGCTCTAATTTTAGTTCTTGATAATCCTGATTGTTTACTTTTTTTGGAGTATTGATAAATACAACGGGCCTTTCAGTTCCCCACGCGTACTCATATGCAATTCCTGACCAATCAGTTATCAATAGATCTGCTTTATAAAAGTTTTCATCTGAAGTAAGGTTTAATTCCATTTGAAAATTTTTATCATTCCCAAATAGATTGATTAATTGCTGAACTCTATTATAATTCCTCTTAATAATCTCTGGATGGGGTCTAAGCACTACTTGATACTTTTTTTCCAATAGTAGCTTTATCACATCTTCCCCACAGGTCTCAATTATATTTTGTTCATGCCAAGAAGGTGCTATCAATATTATCTTTTCATTGTTATTTAAAGAATGACTAAGTTTATAATTTTCATACCGCTCATGAACTTTTTCTATCCAAGGATAACCCACTTCTACCAACTCTTTTTTTCTTTCAAGGTTATAAACTTTTTCTGTCTGTCTGATTTCTTCTATATGGTGAGGCCCAACACAAAAAATAGTGTCATAGTGATCAAACGCTCCCTTTCTATACATCATATGAGCGCTTACAACAGCATGAAACACATATATATGATTAACATCATTGATAGATCTTTTTATGTGAAACTGTTCAATGTCTGGCATTGTCAAAATAAAAACCTTTGAATCTATAAAGGGCGTTGTAAATGCTAATAATTTGTTTATGAAAAACACCTTAAACCTTTCAGTTTGTTGTTCAAAAACAGGATCATTAGGATCAGAAGTAATATAAGATATACTTAGGTCTGATTTTTCAAGAATTGTTTTTATTAAACCTTCATAGTATAAATAATAGATTTTGCTTTCCGAATAAAAAACTACTTCTCTGTTCCTTTTATTATCTTTTGAAAAAAATTTTTTCTTTGATTTTAATTCTTCAATTAAAAGTTTAATTCCAGTAATTACACTCAAGAATTACCCCTCCTTTAGTAGGATTAAATCTTGTACCTATTTAACTCAACATCTAATTGATTATAAAATATAATAATATGGGAAATGGCTAACTTCTGATTTGTTTACAGCCAATCCCCATATTTCTTATAGTTATATTGTACTTATCCCTTTTTAGTAAATAGATTTTTCAATTTATGCCAATACAGCTTTATAGCCACTAATAGCCCTACAATTGCACCTACAACGGCTTGCAAAACAATAGTAACAGTTCCAGCATCCAGATATGCATATGCAGGTTGAGTTAGAAATAAACAAAACAATACAACTAATATAAACCTATCCTTATTACTAATCATGCTCTTCATATTCATAGCCACCCCCCCTCGTGCTAAGAGATATATTTTTTCAATTTTACCTAACAGATTCAAGTATGTTTACCACATCATCTCTACTCAGATCAACAGGGTTATTATCCATCCTGCCGCCTGTAAAGGCATCCTCAACAATTAATGGAATATCTTTTTCTTTTATTCCAAATGCAGACAACCTCATATTGATTACCCCTTCACATGCCATATCAATCCAATTCATAATCCCCCCATATTCATTAAATAACTTAAAGAGCTGTTGGTCATTTGGGAAATTATCTTTGTTTATCTGGCCGACTGCATCTAAAGTAATGGATGCCGCCAACCCATGAGGCACTCCATAAAGCAGGGTTAAAGGATAAGATATGGAGTGACAAGCAGTTGTTCTGGTTTGTGAGAAGGCTAGCCCTGCCAGCACTGAAGCTCTGCAGAGTTTTTCTCTCACATGAATATCATCGGGTTTATCTACTGCTTTTCTAAGATTCATTATTACTAGTTCAATCGCTCGATATGCGATTTCTTGAACAACTGGAGTGGTATGCTTAGACCAATAGGCTTCAATCGCTTGGCACATAGCATCCAGTCCTGTGGAGAGGGTCATCTCCTTAGGAACGGATACTGTTAGTTCAGGTACGATCATTGCCATCTTAGGCTTAAGCCTAGGATGGTCAATAGAGAATTTGCCAGTTTTATCCTCATCCCAAATTGTAGCCCACTGTGTCACTTCAGATCCGGTGCCAGCTGTGGAGGGCACAGCAATGATATCAATGAACTCACCCTCCATATAATTCTTGTTTTTTATGCTATCGGTAATCTCGTTTATTGTATATTGGTTATTTTTTTCTGTATTGTGAAATGCACTTATTGCTTTTCCTAGGTCAATACTGCTTCCACCACCGAAGGCAATGATCAAATCTATCTTTTTATTGCCAATCTGTTGCAAGGATTTAATGACGTCTCTTTGGATTGGATTTGCCGCCACAGTCTTTATCCAAGTAACTGTGCCATTTAGTGCTTGACATTTGTCCTGCAACTTCTCAATAAAGGGCATCATATTCCATCGTAATGCCGATGATTCACTCATCACCAGTACTACATTAACTGCACTGGCAAAAAGAAGTTTTTCCTGCAGTTCTTCTTTATTTGAAAATACAATTTCAGTATTACAGAATGATTTATAATTCATTACTATCTCCCTTTATTAGGCTTTTTTATTTTATATGTCTTGTCAAGTTCTTCTTTATGCTTAATAGTCCTCAGGAATCAACGTAAGAATTTCTTTAATAGGCATACACATATCATCAGCTTCTTTCGCCCTATGATGTGTCAATATAGTTTCTGCTATTTTTTGCATAGCAGGAAAACCACTACGGGTCAATTGATTTGCATAGATGACAATATTAACACCCCGTTTGGCAAATTCATCTTCAGTCACAGTATTAAATGAAGTAGGAACAACCACTAATGGTGTAGAAGAATCTTTTGCTCTAAACTTTTCACAGAATTCGAATATTTCTGCAGGATCTTTCTTTCTTGAGTGAATCATGATGCCATTAGCTCCGGCATTGACATAGGCAAAGGCTCTGGTTAAAGCATCCTCCATGCCTTTTTCTAAAATTAAGCTTTCAATTCTTGCGATTAAGAAAAAATCGTTTGTTTTTAGCGCTGCTTTTCCAGCTGAGAGTTTTGCACTAAAGTTTTCAATACTGTCTTGAGTTTGTTCAACATCTGTACCAAAAAGGGAATTTTTCTTAAGCCCAGTTTTATCTTCGATGATTGCAGCTGAAACTCCCATGCGTTCTAGGGTACGTATATTGTAAACAAAATGCTCAATCAATCCTCCCGTATCAGCATCAATAATAATAGGCTTTGTGGTAACATCCATGATTTCATCTATTGTGCGGAACCGAGTGGACATATCTAGCAGTTCAATATCTGGTTTGCCCTTGGCTGTTGAGTCACACAGGCTTGAACACCACATAGCATCAAACTGATAGGTTTTTCCGTCTTGTAAAACAGTTGTCTTTTCAGCAATCAACCCTGTAATGCCGCTATGAGCTTCTATAACACTCACTGTTTGTTTCATTTCAAGTAGCTGCTTCAATCTTCCCCTACGTACATCTGGCATGGCAAGCTGCTCTCTCTGGCTGAGTTCCAACTTCTGATATTCTTCATTTATGGTATACGGATATTCTATAAGCTCTCCACCGTATTCTTTTAATACTTCTATTACTTCTTCTCTAATAGACTTTTGAAATCCTGTTACCCAGTTGTCACCGTGAACAACATAATCAGGCTTCAGTAAGCGTAAGTTTTCTGCATAGCTTAATGTCTTTTGGGGAACAACTTTGCTTACTCCTTTGATGCTTTCCATTATTTTTACTCTTTCATCATATTTCAAAACTGGAAACCGACGATAGCTGGCCACCACTTCATCCGTCAACATGCCAATAGTCAATTCACCAAGCTCAGCCGCCTTTTGGATAATAGATGTGTGACCTCCATGGATTACATCTGTACTAAAACTCATATAAACAGATTTATTGTTTTTGGTCATTAATACGTCCTCCCTTTTTTCTGTAATAGTTTAGAACCTCATTATATGTAACAGCATAAAAATTAAGGCTGAAACGATTATATATTTAGAATTACATAATAGTCGATGTATTGTAATTTCATTTTTCATAAGTCTCGGTGTTTTATTCCATACTTCTTCTTAAACTTATGAGGGTTATTCTGATATTTTTTTCTTGATTAACGCTAAATCTTCTGGTGTATCTATTTCTGCACAAAGACGATCACTAAAATCCACGGGATAAATATGACATCTATTGGATACTTCATTAAAAGCATTTTCAGCATAACAGGATACTTGTCCATTTTCACAATAATCTATAATACGATTTAACCATATTGTCCAATCTTCTTTATTCAATTTATATAGTGGTTGTGCAGCTACCGCATTGGTGAAAAACTCAATGCCAATCTTTTCTATTAAGCTATTTTTAACAACAGCTTTAAAATCTTTTTGGGGTAATGAAATGGTTGAACTTACTGTCATACAACTGTAGTTGTGATAAAGTATATTCTTTAAGATTCCAAGTTCAAATACCAAATCACCATGCATCAGTACAATATCGTCATCAAGATGATTCCTTGCTAGATAGATTGAATAAATGTAATTTGTTTTATCATAAACTGGATTTTTAACAAAGGTATACTGCAATGATAGGTTAAGTGAATTACAGTAATCTATTAGTATTTCATCAAAGATCCCTGTCGTTATTATTACTTCAGTTACCCCGCATTGCTGTAAAAGTTTCAGTTGGCGACTAAGAATGGTTTCTTGTCCCTCAATCTCTGTCATACACTTGGGATGCTCCCTTGTCAGGGTTCCCATTCTTTTCCCCATACCTGAATTAAGTATTAAAGCCTTCATTAGTTACACTCCCTAAGGTATGTCATAAAGGCTGTTTTGTTTTCAGTTGGGGTTGTGGTTGGTCGTCCAAGATCATCCCTTGAGCCTATGGCAGATTTTATTTCTATGAAGATAGGCCCTTTTTTTCCTTGGATTTCACATAAAACATCCTGCAACTGATTAAGATCTTTAGCATGATATGCGGCCTTATACCCACAGCCTAATGCGATCTGTCCAAAATTGATGTCATCAGCAACAGTAGGCTGTCCACCTACAGATTCATGGGCTCCATTATTTATAATGACATGGATATAGTTATCAGGTGATTTTGCTCCTATAACTGCCATAGATCCCATATGCATCAAGGCTGCTCCATCTCCATCTATACACCATACTCTTGTATTGGGTTTGTTCAGTGCTATGCCTAAAGCAATGGAGGAGCTGTGTCCCATGGAGCCAACTGTTAGAAAATCATATTTGTGGGACTGATTATTCTGCTCTCTTATTTCAAATAGTTCTCGAGATGTTTTGCCGGTAGTTGAAACAATAATGTCTTCTTCTGCTGCATTGGTAATTTGACGAATGATTTCTTCTCTAAGGGTTGTATTTTCATTTTTATGTTTGACTTTTTCATCATAAGAAAGTCCACCTTTTTTTACAACAAAGGCAACACTTTTACCTGAATCAAGCATCAGCTTGAATTTTTTCATTTTAATGTGGAGTTCTTCTTCAGTAGTGTTTTTATCGATAATCATATAGTCAATGTCCATCACTTCTAATGTTTTTAATGTAATTTCTCCTTGAAAGACATGCTGTGGTTCATCATGTACATCCGGCTCCCCTCGCCATCCTACAACAAAGACGCAGGGTATGCCATAGACTTTTTTGTTTAGTAAAGAAGCTACTGGATTGATAATGTTCCCAAGGCCGCTATTTTGAAGATATACACATGGGATTTTACCAGTAGACAAATGATAGCCTGCTGCTAAAGCAACAGCGTTTCCTTCGTTAGCTGCAATTATATGGTTGTTTGATATTCCATAACTATTCATTAAGTAATTACATAGTGGTTTAAGCTGAGAATCTGGTACCCCAGAAAAAAAATCAACATTTAAACCTTTTAGCTGTTTTACTAATTCTACTACGTCCATTTTATGAAATCTCCTCTTCTTCATTTTATTGCATCAATATCCCATTAAATAATTGTATTCCTAAACCCATATGGTTTTTGTAAAAAAACAATGTACTATATGTCCATTTTATCATTCTGCTTGTCGTCTTTCTACTTTTTTTCAACAACAAATTGTAATTTTCTCTAAGTTTCTTCTTTTATTTCAACTATAATTGAGCCTTAGATCAATATTTAATTCAATATTAACCATTTTTCAAGAAATCAAAAACTGCAAAACATAAAAATCCTTGAATAGACAGAATGGAGATAAAAATAAAGTATTGTTAACTTACAGAGCGCCTTTAGATTTTGAAGTGTCTTTAAACTTTTTCAACTTTGACGTTATAATTTCTTTACTTAAGATATTTGTCAATAAACCATCAATATATTGATTTGAAACCCTCTTCTTTCCCTGAATCTCTTTCCTCTTCTTTAAGCATTTAGGTATGTTCTTAATTATATCAAGCTTAGCTTCAAAATAGGGCTTGTACTTTTTATTCTTAATACAAAAATAGGCTATGCCACCAAA
Organism: Natronincola peptidivorans; assembly: GCF_900111615.1. Taxonomy (GTDB): domain Bacteria; phylum Bacillota; class Clostridia; order Peptostreptococcales; family Natronincolaceae; genus Natronincola_A; species Natronincola_A peptidivorans. Next base: position 11,535 of record NZ_FOHU01000006.1, read on the forward strand.
CTCTTGTATAATCTTGTGTGGAAGGTATTTTATGATTAAACCTAAAGGCATATTCTTTAACCATACATATTCAGCATTCCTGACAGAATAGTATACTGCCAAATTACTCATTTCTCCTATTGTTGATCTAACCTTGTGATATACCACAGCATCGTGGACAAACATACACTTCCAACCCATTAACTGAGCCCTGAAATTCATGTCGGTATCCTCATGTATCAAGAAAAAATCATCATCTAAGAACCCAGTCTCATCCAGCATTTCTCTGCGATAAGCCACTGCTCCTCCACAGGCGCCAAATACATATTTACTTTCATTATGCTGGGAAAAGTGTCTTCCTTCCCCTATCTTGTATCCTCTAGCTGTATTAGTACAACCGTCACCAGCACTATCGATTTTCTCTGTACCATAGATAATCATCTTTGATGCACAGATTCCTATTTGTGGATCTTTTGCAAAGGGCTTTATGAGATTCTCTAGCCAATTATCCTCTACTTCTGTGTCATTGTTTAAAAGTATAATATAATCACCCTTAGCGTGCCTAAGCCCTTCTATATTGCCTCCTGTGAAACCAGCATTGTGCTTTAATGTTTCTATTTTAGCACTTGACTTCATCTCATTTTTAATGTGATTTATTATCCCCCCTCTAGAATCATTATCTATAATAATAATTTCATACTGGTCTCTTGAGATGCTTTGTTTTTGAAGTGATTCTATGCACTTGTATAGTAACTTATCTTTATGATAATTTACAACTATTACTGTTATCATGTTATTATTATTGCTCCTTATCATGTATTTACATCTCATAGTAGTATTTTATAACTTTATTGGGTTACACATTTTTCATAACTATAAATTGTTTTAGTTAGCTATGCAATCTATATATGAAGTTTTATTGCTTTATTAAATCTTCTTTTATGTAGCCAACAACAAAAACTATTCATTTTAATTTAATTCCGTTTTTTTTGCTTTGCTGACATTATGATGTCCTCTGTTTTATCTAGTAGCCTTACTCCTATATGTTATCAGTGGCTTTTCATTGGTTTATTTTCCAAAGTACTCACCCGTAAACTGCAAAATCCTGTTTCCATTTTTTTCAATAGATATGCCGATTTCATATTTCTCTTCTTGTACAAACTCTTTAGGAATGTATGCATAAAACCCTGCATTATCTAAACTTGAATCGTCAAAGTGAGTTCCCACATCTCTCCTGGCCATTCTGTAAGCATCGAAAATAAGTATATTATCATTTGATTTAAGTACAATGTATATATTATCTCCCACTTCATATTCTTCTTCAATAAATGCCCAACCTTTTATATATAGCAGATCTATATCCTGAATATGTTCTTTTTCAATAGATTCTATGTTGTATTTAAAAAGTTCTTTTTTCTCAATAAGAGTGAAATCTTTTTTCTCCGAAATTGCATTTGGTATAACTCCTCTTTTAGCCTTTGTCAAATACGTATCTGTGTACATCAAATATTTTTCATTATCCTTTTCTATATATAAGCCAATGTTATATACTCCGTCCTTTATTTTAAATTGTGGTATTAATGTGTAAAATCCTGAATCATCTAAGTTAAAATTATACTCTCCTCTAAAATAAGCAGTTACATCTGGCTTTTTTCGTGGGAAGGCATTAAAAATATATTGATTTGTTTTTGATTCTAATAAAATGTATATTCTGCTATTATGTGTATCTTGACCTGCTGAAAAAGCCCACCCAGATAATTCAATTAAGTCTTTTCCCCTTCTATTAGTTTGCCTAACTGCATCAATAGAATATCGCACATTATTTGTTTCTTCAATTAAGTCAATGTTTCTTTGTAATGTAGCTTCTTCTTCCACCTTAATAATAGAGTTAAATATTGTCTCTGCAAAAATAAAGTATAAAATGAAAGTAGACAATATACAGGCATGTATTATCAGCTTTTTATTTTTTATATCAATCTTCATTAGTAAATCATTCCTTTATTAGAATTTACTTGTTCTTTTCGTAATCAAAGTCCTCTAGCAATTCAAATTCTGATCCAAAGTATTGATTGAAGAGTACTCTAAAAACATTAGTAGGAGTGATATCATCATAGAGCATGCTATCACCTTCATTCGGGAAGTAAAATGCTGAAAATACTTTGTGATGGTGAACTGTTGGTATTGTTATGTCTCTCTTAATGCCACCACGTGGTCCATGATCTGACAGTACTATAATAATTGAATCTCGTTTATTCTGTTTTTCTAAAATATGTGTTATCAATTCTTGCATTACTTTAGAAGTATACTTAAATTGCCCCAAATAGTACTCTTTATCTGCCCAGTTATATTGGTTTTCATAATCTATTACTTCTCCATTTTCACCAAAAATAAAGGGGTCATGTGGAATTAAAAAATGCAGAAGCACAAATTTAGGTTCTTCTATATCAAGCACTGCTAAAAAATTATCTTTTTTATATTGAACAGAGGCTCTATGACTATCCCTATCATATTTTTCATGGCTTAATAATTCGTGAAAGGGGTTTAGTATAGTAGAGTTTAGTACAAACATATGAAATTCATCAACATAATAAGTACTTTCCTCTTCAAAGAAATTAAAGTATTTATCAGCCTCTATATTAAACCTATTAATATAATACCTATTGCCAAACCAATATGTCTTATACCCTTTTTCCTCTAAGAATGTTTGCACAGGACTATTTGTTATTAAGCTAGTAGGGTCTGCCACATCATCAATATAATCCATGTTTAATATCGAAGATAATGATAATATTGTTGACGGATACTTACTTTGACTATTGTTAGCAATATAAAACCCAGTTTCCTCCAAAAAACTCACAAATTCATGGTTGTCATATCCATATATCTCATTTATTGTGTCTATACTAGCATATTCATCTGGTAAAATAAAATAAATATCCGGCAAATTATTATTACTTGAAGTACTATCTATTAAAGTTTCTTGTTCTTGATAATTATTTGTATTAGAAGTTATAACACCCTGCACCTCGAAAGCTACAATGCTTAATACATTAATACTTACCAATACTAAAGCTATAATATTTAAAATTTTATTTAGGGATCTTAGTACCTCTACCCGTTTTATTAAACTGATAAAAAACGAACCATATCCCCATAGCAAAATCACAAAAGGTATCAGATAAATATGTTTAGCATAATAAAACTTCGTGTTCTCTAGTACATTATATAAATAACCATATCCATAAAATAACCCGCAGAACATAGTTGTGATTAATCCTGCCTTGTACAAATCTTTAGTTAAGCGTCCCATGCACATCCAAATGATAAAAGACATCATAGCCGATAGACCAAGCGGTAGTACTAATTGACTTATGGTTACTTGATTTATATTATATGAATATAGAAATACAATAGGATATATTGCAAATAACACAGGATGTAGTATTATTTCTTTTTTCAATATTTTCACCTCATATTTTCCTTGTTTGTTCTGAACTTCTTAAAAGCTTAAACCCTAATACTAACTAGATTATTACTTTTTTGTTTATTTCTACTTTAGAGCTAAACTTGTTGTGATATCTATTTCCTTCAGTTGCATAGCATTTGCTGTAGTTTCTTTTGTATTGTTTTTTAACCTTTTTTATAGTATTTAGGTAATATTAAATACACACCTTTTTTGAATATCCTTATTAAATTAGGATACTTAGAACGCATTTTATTCATTAATTTCCATCCTAGCGTATTCCGCATAATTTTAATTTCACTCTCTAAATCTCTTATTTTATTGGCCACTTCTATGCTTATCTCATCGTTTTCTCCATCGAGTATACTTCCTAGCTTATATGCTTTATAAATAGAATTACTATCAACTAATGGCCCATTGTCTAGACGAGGTAGTTTTATTATAAGACTTTCATATTCTTTAGTGTAGATTTTAGACATACTGTCCTTAGATGGAAATTTTATGTTTGTTACACATTTTAGCTTTTCGTTATATTCCTTCGAATCACTTTTAATAGAATATATTTTTTCTAAAATATCTTGCTCTTTAGTATTTAAAGCGACTAGCCAACCTCCATTTGTTGTTCTTATTCTATCACCTATTGCACCTACATCTGTAGCTAAGACTGGAATTTGTGCTTGCCATGCTTCAGTCAAAGTGTAAGAATAAGTTTCTGGCCAAATAGCAAGATTACATACAAGGTCTATTTCTAGGTTTATTAAAATATTACAAATGTCTTCACGATTATACCTTCCATATTTGACCAAGTCACTTCTTTGTAACAAATTAAGTCTTTGATCCCCTAAGTTTCCCAATAAATACCATTCTATATCTTTTTGTTTGTTGTTAGTAATCAAACTATGGATAATACCACTTCCCTTATATGGAGCTAATCCTCCAATAAAGGCAATTTTAAACTTATTTTCTTTGTCAGGTGACTTTTTCTCGATATGACATTCTCTTACTCCATGCTCAATTACCTTAATATTTAAGTTTCCATAATAATCTTCAATTATCTTTTTAGCAGATTCTGATGGTGTAAAAATCACATCACATTCTGACAGGAACTTCTTTACATTTTCATTCCATGTTTTTAAAAAATCTGTATCAAATCCTAATTTCTTCTTTATGCAAACTTTGCACATTTCTTCGTTTCTAGTATCTTTACAATATACTCCATTAGCGTCTAATAGGTTTATAGTGGGACATATTGCATAAAAATCATGTAATGTGACAGTTACTGGCAGATTGAATTTTTTTGCAATTTTTGGAATATCTAACGTATTCTTTTTAAAGTGCTGAATATGAATAACATCTATATTGAATGCTTTTAATATTTGTTCTAATATTTTAGAATATCTATATGAATAGAAGGTTGTATCAGTAATTTGCTCTTCTAAAGTATAATTAAATCTTAAGGTGTCATCATTTATAAAGGCTGAAAGTATTATTTCATTATCAGTAACTACCATAACATACTTATTTAAATCATTTATGCTTTCTACTAAATCCTTAACATGAAATTCCGTTCCTCCTACAGGATGATTTATTCCTTTTAAAAAATCATTGTGTAGGATATATAATATATTTCTTTTACCATTATTTAATTTTATATGCAGTTTTATGTTCTCTTGAATTTCTTTTAATGGATTTCTATTAATAAAATTATTAACATTTGGAAAATAATAGCTATACTTATTTTCCAAGACTTTTAGATTGTTTCGAATATATTTATTTTTGTCATCTTTAAATGACATACTTCCTTTATGATATATAAAAGTATCATCACTTAAAACGTTAATATACCCATGTTCTATAGCTCTACAGCAAAAATCATTTTCTTCTCCATAACCTTTTCCAAAGTTATCCTCATCAAAAAATCCTATTTCATTTATAACAATTCGTTTTATATACATACAAAATCCTACTGCTGTAGGAATTATAGGATATTTTTTAAAGCTAATTTCTTCAATCATTTTTGCATATTGATCTAATGTAAAATCCTTCGGTATCTCATTGTCTTGACAAAAGTTAGGCACTGAACATATAGTACCATTATTTGTAAGCGGTGTAACTGTAGCAATTGTTTTATCTATATATGCTGCTTTTTTTAGTTTTCTTAACCAGTTCTCTGTTACTATAGTATCACTATTTAAAAGCACAACATCATGGTTTGAATATTTCATGCCTTTATTAACAGTTTTAACAAATCCAAGATTTTCTTCATTGCTAAGTATAATTAAATTCTTTCTTTTCATCTTTTTAAGTTTGTCTAAATAAATATTTATCTTTGCGTCTGTACTCTTGTCATTAATTAGTATCAATCGATACTCATCATCAGATGTGTTTTTAAATACAGATTCTACACATTCTACTAAATCATCATAGGCATTATAAACTGGTATGATAATATCACTTGTTGTATTACTCAAAACGATTATCCCCCTTATTTCCCTTTAGTTACTTTTTATACATAATTTTTTCATAGACCTTTTTTGCTTTTCGGAGAGGTGCTGTGATCTTCCATGAATTGGAATTCTTCAACATATTGATTTCCTCTCCTAGCAAATTAGAATATTTTTTTTGCTCTATTAAATCTTTGTCTTGCTGGTGAAATTCACTTTTCAATTCATCTAGGTTTCTTTGCATAATACTAATCTGAGCTTTTAATTGTTTCATCTCATAGCTTTGATTTGCATAATCATCTTGCAACTGCTTCATCTCATAGCTTTGATCTGCATAATCATCTTGCAACTGCTTCATCTCATAGCTTTGATCTACATAATCATCTTGTAATTGTCTTATTTTATTTTTTTTGTTTAAAACTCTTTCCTCTAAGTTTTCTCTTTCCTGCAAGATCTTTATCAAGTATCTTTTTTCAAATTCGTAATTACTCAAAATTTCCCATTCGCCAGATATATGGAAGGATAATAAATTATCATTTATATTTTCGAAAAAAACCATCGGATCAAAAGTTTTAAATACAAAGAATTCATTTTCTATTATACTTTCATTAGTATAAATGTTATCTATATCAATATAGTTTTTTTCTCCTAAACAATCTACATACCAGATACTATTAATCTTTACTTTGCATAATCTATCTTCGATTGGATCCCATCTTATTGATTGAATCAATTTCTTAGAATAAGTTAAAAGATTGAAACACACTTCAAACAATCTGTGTTCATGTTGTGTTTTACAAATTATGCTGTTGCTTTCGCAATAACCATTTCCTAAATCAATATAAAGCTTAGTAGTTTTTTTAAGACTTGTTTCATGTAAAACATTTCTAATGTTAATAACTTCATGTTGAAATTTATCATTTGTAATATGTTTCTTTTTTTCACCTGATACATAATTTTGGAATTTTATTTCTATAAGATTATATCGTTTTATATCTTCTAAGTCTATTTCACAATATTTATATATTTCATTTATCTCTATAAAAGATTCCAAATATTGGTGATGTTTCATGTAGAAATTATTAATAGCTCTAAACACCACATACTCCATTGGTAAATTAAATGGGAAAATCCACTCATAATCAATAATTATAAATTCTTTCTCTAAATCTTGGATTAAATTATCAAATGTAATGTCTAAATTTGTGAAATTCGTACTATCAAGAAAAAATAAATCTGTCCATTCTTGATTAGTATCTGAGAACTGAAATTTATCATCTAAACTATATTTATGTGAATTATCTGCTGAAAAAGTCTTTACATATTGCAAGTATCTATTTATCAAAGAAAAAAAACCATCCTTATTCCTATTGCTAATAGCTGTAATCATCAGCTGTTCTAGCGTATTTCCTGATATATATTCAAATATCACTTCGTCATTTTGCAATCTAGCTTCAGCTACTTTAATATGCTTATAGTTCTTGCTTAGTAGCAAATAATTGTTAAAGATTGCTTTGATATGTTCCCCAGCTTCGTTTGTTAGCGCTTTCTTTTTTACCTTCTTTGTTTTACCATCTTTATAAATGATTGTTTCTAATTGAAATTTTGGTAATCGCTCCCTATTGTACTTAGCGTATAGAATTTGCATTTTTTTCATCTCCATTATATTTACATAATATCAGGAATGAGTTAGCAAAAAAATCGAATAGTCCATTTTTTATTATGTTATCATATACAAGTTTTTCATTAAATAGTTGTAGTCTTTCTTGAGAATAGCTAGGAATAAATGAATCTATTTGTCCAATTGTAGGCAAAAAACTTTCTGAAAATATTTGTACAGGGATTTTATAATCTGGCATTGGATAGTAAAACTGCAAAATATTAAACCCTATACTTTTTAGTAGCTCTTCTAATTCTTGTTTGCTAAAGGTTCTAACACCACTATCTTCAGTCAAATATCCTTCTAACCCATCAAATAAGCGGCCTGTGTGGTCTTCTGGTGACCCTGACCAATATTTTAAGCCAAATTTATTTTCAATGCCTATAATAAGCTCTCCATCCTTCTTTAACATACTCTTAATATTTTTTAAAAAATCTTCATAGGGAGATGGTGTTTTGGTATATAGTGCAGCATATTCCAGAACTCCTATTAAGGTAATATAATCATATTTTTTTTGTAGTTCTATTTCATTTAAATTTCCTACAACTATGTCTAAGTTTGATTTCTCTTTATTTCTATAGGCTATGATTTCTGCTCGTCTTTTTGAAAGCTCTACAGCAGTTACATCAGCACACTTTTCACAGAATAATCCCGTTAACGCTCCACATCCTGCACCTATTTCTAGCAAACTTTTACTATTATCAAAATTATACCATTCTAATAAGTTTCTCCGAATTGGTGTTAAGTGATAATAAACAGGCCATCTAATGTCATTCTTTAAAATCTCAGTGAAATCACTATGATTCTTCACAATATCTAATAGCTCATTTTCTATGTCTCCATCTGAATAATGGTCTTTTCCTGAATAATGTTTTAAGTTTAATATAACATTTCCTATTTTCTGAATCATAGCATTGATATATCTTAATAGATATATCCTAACCTCCTTAGTTTTTACTTTTTGTAAATCCCATTTCTTTTCTTGCTGCTGAGCTAGGAGTGTAAACTCCTATATGGTGAACTTTTCTTGTATCTAAAAATCATTATCAACTCTTTCGAAACTTGTTTACTGGAATGCTGCGTTATTTCGGTGCCATATTAATTGTTGTCAAAATATTATAATTAATAAAAAGCATCTTACATCTATAAAATTGCACAAAGATTATTTTATCAACTTTTATTCTTAATTTCCTCATTGGTAAATTTGACTAAATATCTTGATTTCTACTTTTAACGAATACTACTTTATTTAAAGATATTTCTTTTGTTTCTATCTTGAGTTTTAGATCATACATACCCTCAGACAATTCTTGCTTATCAATTATAATTTGGAACCCTGAATCATCGTAATTTGCTTCATGACCTAAATGTTTCGTTACATCTTTTCTCTCTTCTATAAATACAGGAAATACATAATTATTGTCATCATTAGTAAGCGTTAAATAAGTTTTAGTATTGCTTGATGAGATTCCTTCAAGCAATGCCCACCCTTTAATAACTACAATTTCATCGCTTTCATAATATCGTTCAATATTTAACAGTAATTCTTTATTTTGAAAGTCATCAATTTCTATATTTCTACTTTCACCTGTATTGCTATTAAGTAAAGCTATATTATTACTATTATATAAATGTAAAGAAAGAATAACAATCATATATATAACAAAGCAACTAATTGCTAAGTTTTTCTTTGTTAGCTTTCTAATCATGACTATCCTCCATTTTTTTTAATGATACTTTTGATTCTATGTCATAAATGCCAAATATTTTTTTTGTAGCTACTACTTCTATGAAAAAAGCATCGTATAGTCTATGGAAAATATGCAAGTAATCCTCTTTATATTTAGTACACCCAAAAGATAGAGAATAATTTCCTACTTGTAATCTTAATTTTTGTTGAAAGGAAATAACTATTTCCCGTCCTTTATTACATACCTCAGTATCAATATTTTCTATATACGTATTTGTTCCACAGATTTCATTGCCTTTAATATCTTTAATTGAAAAGGCAAATATGGGTTCTTCAATACTTTCATAAAATTTCACTTTCATTTTTACAGTTACTTCTTCATTATGCAAAAAAGTAGTATATGGTATTCCTTCTTCGCTAAAAATTCCAAAGTCAATTATTTCTGCTTTCTTATCTCCATATTCTAACATTTCCTTATTAATAGTAAATTGCTCTTTCCAGTAAGTTTCTTGATGAATTAGTAAATCTTTTCCTTTTATTTCTTTATTTTCATAGCAATTTGATAATAGCTTTTTATAAACATCCACCATAGTTTTAGGAGTTCCTTCCTCTACTTTTACTCCTTCATTTAAAACTATAGCGCTAGTACAATATTTTAAGATGCTGTCCATTGAATGACTTACAAACAATATAGTTTTTCCTAGTTCTTGAAATTCCTTGAATTTTTTGTAGCATTTTGTTTGAAAGGCTACATCTCCAACACTTAACGCTTCATCTACTATTAGAATATCTGGATCTACATTAATGGAAACAGCAAAAGCTAATCGTGCAAACATACCACTGGAATATATTTTTACTGGCTGATATGCAAAATCTCCTATATCTGCAAATTCTAAAATGTTATTGATTTTTCCGTCCATTTCTTCTTTTGTGTAACCCATCATTCTTCCATTTAAGTAAATATTCTCTATTCCTGTATAATCAGGATTAAAACCTGCTCCTAATTCTAATAATGCAGCTATCTTTCCATTTGCTTTTACTTCACCTAAGGTTGGTGAAAGTACTCCAGTAATTATTTTTAAAATAGTTGATTTGCCAGAACCATTCTTTCCAAGAATGCCTAGTGTCTCACCTTTTTTTATATTAAAACTAACATCTTTAAGGGCGTAAAAGTCTTTATGATATTTTTTTCTAAGAGGATTAATACCTTCTTTTAATCGATCAATAGGTTTTTCATATAATCTATATATTTTCGACAAGTTTTTCACTTCAATTGCAATGTCCATAGTTATCTCCTTTACAATACATCTGAAAAGTGAGGACGTACTCTTCTAAAAAATAGCGCTCCTAATATAAAAATTATTGCTGTTACTACCCAAAAATACATTGTTTGATTATATCTTTCCCAAAACCAAACATGATTTATAAATGTATCTCTATATCCTTGTACTATATAGAACATTGGATTCACCTTAAATAGAAACATGTATTTTGGAGGAAGTATTTCATAATTCCAAAATATCGGAGTTAGCCAAAAACCCAGTTGAATTATTATCGCCATAATTTGTGTCATATCTTTTAAAAAAACCGCTAAGGCAGAAGTAAACCAAGATAGGGCTATCACAACCATTATGGTGGAAAATAAATAGTAAATCACTTGTAAGTTGACTATATGTAAAGGAAATCCATACAGTCCAAACATTAAAAATAGAAACCCAATAAAAAACAGGTGAATAAAGAGAGCGGATACTATTTTGACAATCGGTAACACGCTTACTCTGAAAACAACTTTCTTTACAAGATAACTATACTCATATAAACAACCGGTAGCACTATTCCATGCTTCACTAAAGAAAAACCAAGGTATCATTCCACATATAAGCCACAAAATAAATGGCACATCCGATACTGGTTGTGATTTAAAGCCTACTTGAAAAACAAACCAAAAGATAAAGATAGTTATTATTGGTTGTACAAATCCCCATACTATTCCAAAATACGAACCAGCATACCTTACTTTAAAGTCATTTTTTGCTAAATCTAAAATTAATTCCCTATTATGAAAAAGGTCTCTAATAAAGTATATAAATTCTTTAAGTTTATTTAACACTGCACTTCTCCCCTAATTTGCTCTATCTCCATACATCCTATCATAATACTCCATATACTCACCACTAATAATCTTCTCCCACCAGCTTTTATTATCTAAATACCATTGTATCGTTTCTTCTATGCCTTCTTCAAAGGTATATTCTGGCTCCCAACTTAATTCTGTAGTAATTTTTGTATTGTCAATAGCATATCTCCTATCGTGGCCTAGCCTGTCCTTTACATAGGTGATTAGGTCCTCTGTTTTCTCTAATCTATTGATAATTAGTTTTACGATTTGAATATTGGCTTTTTCATTGTTGCCACCGATGTTATATACTTCACCAAGCTTTCCTTTATGAAGGACTGTTTCTATGGCGATACAATGATCTTTTACATGCAACCAATCTCTTACCTGCATACCGTCTCCATAAACTGGTAGACTCTTTTCTGCCAATGTGTTTGCTATCATCAGTGGAATTAGCTTTTCTGGGAATTGATATGGCCCATAGTTATTTGAGCATCTTGTAGTATTTGTCGGCATTTTATAGGTTTCATTATAGGCTCTGACGATCATATCAGCACTGGCCTTGCTGGCTGAGTATGGACTATTTGGGGCTAATGGAGTTTCCTCTGTAAACAAACCAGTTGCTCCTAATGCTCCATATACTTCATCCGTTGATACCTGTAGATATTTTACGCCCTCTCTATAGATGGGGTATCCAGTATCATCCTTTCCTAGTGTCCATGTGTTTTTTGCAGCATCAAGCAGTACTTGTGTACCCATAATGTTTGTTCTCAAGAAAATCTCTGGATCTTCTATACTTCTATCTACATGGCTTTCAGCGGCAAAGTTGATGACATAGTCAAATTGATAGTCTGCAAAAAGCTTATTTACCAATTCTCTGTCAGCGATATCTCCTTTTACAAATGTATATCTATCGTTGTCTTCTATAGCCTTTAGGTTTTCTAGATTTCCTGCGTATGTCAATGCATCTAAGTTGACTATCTTATAATCATTATATTTTTTTAGCATATGTATAATAAAATTGCTGCCAATGAAGCCTGCTCCACCGGTTACTAATAGCTTTTTCATCTTCTTATCCCCCGTTTACTTCAAAGTTTCCTTTAAGGATTTCCATTGCTTGTCTTTTTCAGATAACATAATCTCTTTTAGATTTTCTATCGGCCATTCTATCGCTATATCTGGGTCATTCCATAGGATTCCACCTTCGTCTTCTGGATGGTAATAATCAGTACATTTATAGACAAACTCTGCTTCTTCTGACAGAACCACAAATCCATGGGCAAAGCCTTCAGAGACATAGAATTGTCTTTTGTTCTCCTCCGATAGAATTGCCCCATACCATTTACCATAGGTTGGTGAATTCTTTCTAATATCTACTACAACATCAAAGACTTCTCCTTTTGTTACACGTACGAGTTTACCTTGCGGATGTTTATATTGAAAGTGCAGTCCTCTAAGGACACCTTGTTTTGATTTTGACTCATTATCCTGTACAAATACCATGTCTAATCCAGCATTTTTAAAATCCTGATAGTTATAGGTCTCCATAAAATAGCCTCTATTGTCTCCAAACACAGTAGGCTCGATAATATATAAGCCTTTTATATCTGTTTCGATAAAGTTAAATTTTCCCATAGGTCCTCCTATACACTTCCTACTAATTTTTCTTCTACAGGGTCTACTTCTGCATCCTGTATCAAACTATATAAATATTGTCCATAGTCTGTTTTTTCTAGTTCTTTTGCTGTTTTTAGAAGCTCTTTTTTTGTAGTGTAACCTTTTCTGTAGGCGATCTCCTCAATACATGCTATGTAAAGCCCTTGTCTCTTTTGGATGGCTTCTACAAAGTTACTAGCCTCTAGTAGTCCACTATGGGTTCCTGTATCTAGCCATGCCATCCCTCTTCCAAACAGTTCCACTTTTAGCTTGCCTCTTCTTAGGTATTCATTGTTTATGGAGGTGATTTCGATCTCACCTCTAGCTGATGGTTTTACATTTTTTGCAATATCTACTACTTCATTATCATAAAAGTATAGCCCTGGTACTGCATAGTTTGATTTAGGCTTTTTAGGTTTTTCTTCTATAGAGATGACATTATTATCTGCATCAAATTCTACTACACCAAACTCAATAGGATTATTCACGTAGTAGCCAAATATAGTGGCCCCATCTTTGCGATTCACAGCCCTTTCTAATATCTGTGTAAAGCCTTGGCCATAAAAAATGTTGTCTCCTAGGATTAGGGCAACATTATCGTCACCTATGAATTCTTCCCCTACGATAAAGGCATCTGCTAATCCTCTAGGCTTGTCTTGGATGGCATAGGAGATGTTGATTCCCATATGTTGCCCATTACCCAATAGTTCTTCATAGGAGCCTATATCTCTAGGTGAGGATATTATCAATATATCCTTTATCCCTGCCAGCATCAATACTGATAGTGGATAATAAATCATTGGTTTATCATATATAGGCAGTAGCTGTTTTGATATGGAACGGGTTACAGGATACAGTCTAGTACCGGATCCTCCCGCTAATATGATCCCTTTCATCTTGCTTCCCCCTTTTTACATCAACTATCTATTTGGTAATAAACTTCATCATTATTACTTATTCTACTTTATCATAAAGAATCCTGTTGTAAAATGTTATTTATTGTGTTACTTTATGGATTTAAAGGAAAAACTTTATATTAATCCTCCTGCTGTAATCTTTCCTTAGCAATATTGATTTTTTCTATTGTATTTTGATCTAAATTGATATGAAAACGCTGTTTGACATACCACTCAGGTGCGTCACTTACGTCCCTTAGTACTGTTTCTTTGGTGTGAAGAAGCTCTTTGTTTATCTCCTCTATCCTCTGCTCTAGCTCTAGTACTCTTTCAAAATACATTTCAGCCTCAGTAGTCTCTCCTGTGTCCATCATAATGCTACCTACAGCATAATAGAAGTCAATAGAAAAGTTGTAAGTATGATCACTTAAGCTATGGCTTTCAAGATATTTTTCTACTAATTCTACTGCTCTAGCATATTCTCCTATTGTTGTATAATAATTTATTGCGTTTTGCAATACCGCCATGCTATTACTATCTCTACTTAAAGCTTTCTCTACATTTTTCTTGGATTTTTCTATTAGCGCTTCATCTGGTGCATTTAATCCAATAAGTAATTGTAGTTGAGCTAAATCAAGATGGTATGTAGCATTGTACAGGTATTGTCTTGAGGCCTTTTCCAGGTGTTCCATTGACTTGTAATAGTCTCCTTCTTCTGCTAGTGCTATGGCTGTTGTTGCATTTTTTATTCCTAATCTAAAGGCACCTGATAGTAGCAATACTACTATAGACAAAGCAATTATGGCTGTTTTAGGAAGGCTTCGTGTAATGTTTGTTTTTGATGGTTGTGGGATGTAATTTTTATAGGCAGCTGTTACTATGGCTATTAATAGCCAAAAAATAACAGCATAGGCTCCCAACGACATATTGAAGTCAATGGTATTATGAAGCATCATTGCCAGTACTGCACATATGATTCCGGTTAGTTTGTTTGAAAGCCTTTGATCCTCTATATTTTTTATTGTTTTATAGCTAATCCATAAGAAACATGCATAAATACCTAGTAGCAGAAATAAACCAATGGTACCTGACTCTATCCAACTCTGCATGATATTGTTATGCACTTCTGTTGTAGTATAATCATAGGTTTTATATTGGCCGTATAGAGCAGCCCAACCTCCACCGCCTGTACCTAAAATAGGATAGTCTTTCACGACTTTTAAAGCATCTTGATAAAAAACGCCTCTTTCAACAACAGTAAAGGTTCTCAAGTTTATGGTTGCCAACCTTGAAGATACGGTTTCTGGAAAAAGTCTTATCATATGTCCGTTTGTTAATAGTATTGTAAGTAAAATGGTAGTAATGCTAATAATTACTATCAAGGATTTTTTGTTAATATATTGTTCATGTAATGTGGTCACATATCTATGTAAAAGATAAGTGACTCCTACTGTTGTTATACTTCCTATAAGTAACCAGCTCCATCCTAAAGCTTGATTGGATGTCTGTATCGCTTTATATATCTGTGGGGTCGTTATCCCAAAAGCTAATATAATACCCACGAAGGAAAAGATGATGTCTTTTAGAGTCTGCTTTTTCATAAGAACTAGTGCAATAAAGCCTACTACAGGCAACAAAAGCCAAGCTCCTCTTGAGTAAGAAAATATTAGTCCAAAAAATAGAAGATAACCCATAGCTACAGCAGTGTATTTTTTCCACCCTTCATTGGCTGTTATTTCTCCCATAGCTAAAAATAAAGTGGCTAGCATAAAAGCACCAAAGGTATTGTGGTATTGAAAGGTAGAGCTTATCATTCCCTCCTTAAAGGCATCCTGGTATGTAAAGCTTCCAAAGCTTGCCCCTATTCCTATAATACTGACAATTGTACCACTAAGCAGTATAGACCAGCTTATAGTACTAATTTCTTTGTTTCCTTTTATTTCACTAACTGTTATAAAAAAGATTAAAAAGTAAGTGGTATTTTTTATGGCTTCAAAAACTGCTTTGTGTTTATTAATAGCAAGTGGGAATGACACAACATATAGGATCATCATGGCTGTGATTAAATACTCTATCCATGTAGAGAATACCATCTTTTCCTTTTCTAAAACATTTCTTATAGCGG
Source organism: Natronincola peptidivorans (assembly GCF_900111615.1). GTDB lineage: Bacteria > Bacillota > Clostridia > Peptostreptococcales > Natronincolaceae > Natronincola_A > Natronincola_A peptidivorans. The sequence goes on from NZ_FOHU01000006.1 coordinate 27,564, forward strand.
CTCCTAGTGCTAATAAAGCAATCATAATACTGGCTGTATAAAATTCCTTTTCAAAAAATAATCCTCTAAATAAAGGCAGAAATGAAACTATAATACATAAAAACAATACTTGGACCTTCATTCCCGACCTTTTTTCTTCTTTATTATACAACTTTTTTATCCTTTTTGTTGCCATTGTAGCACCTCAGATTTATTAAATTCATTATATAAAGCTACTATCTTGCCCCTTCTATTGTATACAAAATTTTCCTCAAAGACAATAAAATCTCTATAAAATCTGTAGAATCTCTATATCATAAATAAATTGTAACTATACTGATCTCTATATAAAATATTTAGGCGAAGAAAATTTATTTCTCCGCCATAATAACTTTAATTAAGTTGATATAAGTAATTAAATATGTTTTTAATCCATTAAAACAATAATCCTTGTAGCTACAAACTCATTGTTTTCATAATTTCCATGGATAATAACTTCATCATCTCTATCAAGATATCTGATATCTATTTCTCTACCTGTATCCTCAACAAATTTTGTATGTCTATTGTAGTAAACAGTAACTGTTTCTTCCCTTGAGGAAATATCATATGGCCTTACGATCATTCTATTGAGCCCTTCGTGAATCCTGGTGATTTCTCCGCTGATGATATTTCTATGGCCTCTCCTCTTGGCTTCTATTTCAATAACTCTATCATTTTGCAGCTCTAGCTCTACTTCATAATTTGTTCTTAAATCATAGATGTCTGCTCTTTCATTGTCGAGATAGACTGATACCGCATTGTCTATGATATAGGTTACCTCTTCATCATTATTATTTGTAATGGTGAGCCTTATTGGGTTCTCGATGGTTATTGATTTGATAGTTCCTTTATCCTCTTGTTTTGTATCAATGCCCGTAGCTTCTATGCGCCTAACTTTGCTACTTCTTACCTCGATGTTAACAATGTCTCCCCTTACTAAATCTTCTAAATCTGCACTTCTATTGTCTCTTCTAACAACAACATCGTCATGAATCTCTAAATCTCTTATTTCACTGCCCACAGTTCGAACACTGATTCTAAAGGGATATCTTCCAAAGTTTACACCACTATTTAATATGCCTGTAAAGCTTTGATATTCATAATCTACAAGGACTTCTATAGCTCTATCCCCTTCATATCTGATGGTTACTGAATCATCTTCCTTTAAATCGCGAAAGGCAGCTGTTTTATCCTCGATTTTGATTTCTGTATCATCATAGACTCTATAGGTTCTTCCCCCCACTACAATTCTATGGTATAGGTCTCCTAGCATTATTCGATCTATAAAGCCTTCTATTTTGTTTTCTTTAGGATTAACTTCTATTTTTGTTAAACGATTGCTATTTTCAAAGGTAAGATTTACTCTTTGTCCTTTGGCTAGAGCATTTATGGATCTACTTGTGCCATCAATGATGATTTCTGCACTGCTTGGTACTTCATATAAATCCATAACATCCTCTTCATCCCTTACAAGGATTGTGCGATTGGCTATCACTACATGCTCTAGAGTGCCACCCTTTTTTGTGATATTAGGTTCTTCTTCTACTGGTGCAGGTACTGGCGCCGGCACCTCTACTACGATATCTGCTGTTTTCAGCACATCATAAGCTTTTGAGCATATGGTTGCCATCTCAGCTCTGGTTATGGTGTTTTGCGGGTTAAATCTATTGGTGTTGTCCCCAGAGAAGATATTGTTTTTTACCAATAACTCCACATAAGGCATCGCAGACGCATGAATCATTTCTCTATCTATAAAGGTTAATGGAGATACAGAGCTGCGTTGCGGGTTAGGATCTATGGCCTTGCCTAAGTATACTGCCACCTGCTGTCTAGATGCACTTACCTGTTGTTCTCCACTCATAAGGTTAGCTAGGTCATTGCCTTCTAGGATATTATACTCCCAAGCATAGGCTGTGGCTTCGTAGGCCCACTCAGGAATGTTGTAGGAGGCCAATACGTTTCTATATTTATCTACATAGTTTTCAGTGGATTTTAGTTTATTGGTTGCTCTTAGGGTTCTAAATATCATGTGTACTGCCTGCACCCTGCTGACAGGGCTTTCTGGTTTGAATACCAGTTGTCCGTTCTCCGTCATCCCGCTAACGATTCTTTCTTCAGCCATTTTTGTGATATGTCGTGTTGCCCAATGACTTGACGGCAAATCAGCAAAGGATGTGTTAGCAAAGCTAGCAGTTACAGTGGTTAGAAACATAAGTAATGAAATTGTTATGACAAGCATTTTTCTTAGGCTTTTCATTGTCTGTTATCCCCCTTGTTTTTATTAAAAATTATAGATATACTATTCTATATATTTCCTTAAAATCCTGCATTTATCTGCATTTTTTTCATTTTGGGTCTTTTGTTGTGGATTGTAATATATCTGCAGCTGTGTCTATATTCCGTTACGCCACGGGGACAGTCCCTCAGACACATTGAGAAACATGTGTCAGTTGGACAGTCCCCTTAACTCCGCTCTGGGAAACGCTAGCCAGTTGGACAGTCCCCATTTCTCTGCTAGCTTTTCCTTGCTCCTGCTATAAGTGATCTTGTCTAAATATAGGGATAAGTTGCTGTTTTATCTCCTCTGGCAGGTCTTTCAGCTTGGTGTTGTCTAGTTTTTGTATTTGTACTGTGTCCCAGTTTACTTTTTCAGCTAATTCTTTTACTGTTAAACTAGCAGATTTTCTTAGTTCTTTCACTGTTTTATTTTGGTTTATCCAATAAAACAACATCCTTCTCACCTCGAATTAAGATCTTTTAAGCTTTAATCAATTAAAGCTGTAATAAAATGGCTGCCAAGTATCCAATCATAGAGATTTACTAAGCAGCTTAGAGTTGCAATATATGGTTAGCATTTCATTATTATTTATAGTTTTAACTATTCTGTTATTGAGTTGCTAGAATTTGTAGTCTTGGATAAACTAATATTAATGCTTTGACCCATACCCAACAAAATCCAAAAGACAGGAGCTACCGAAACGACGCTATCATTAAATAATCCTGCAGCTAAATATCCACATATGGCAAAAAATATGCTTATGCCAATTATGGTGTTGGTATCACTTAATTCCCTTCTCCAGTATATTTTGATACTGGAATAAATATAATAACTGAAAATTGCTAGTAAAGCTAATAAAGAAATGATCCCTGTATTTATTGCGGTTTGAAGATACATATTATGTGCTTTATCCACTACAACATTCAAAAACCCGTATGCCCTTAACCTGCCTATATAATCATGATTGGGGAAATACAAGGCAAATGTGTCTGGTCCTTTGCCTATAATCATAGTATCTTTAAGTAGAGGAATAGATCTAGACCAAATATACCCCCGTGCTGAACCAAGACTTTCTCTACCTTCAAACCCCCAGCTAGGCACTTCCTCCAGGTCAACTGTTTGTCTTCTATGATCTAGCATTGTAAATTTGTTATTATTTATTAAGAATTCCAAGTTTATGTTTTTGTTACTTACTCTCAGTATTTTAGTACCGTTCTCTTTTAGTATATTAAATCTGTAATTTTCAAATATTGGGTTGTTAACTATCATACTTTGTCCTTGGTCTATAACATCTAAATAATTACCTTTATCGTCCCTGAATTCTAATTCTTCTGTATCAGTAATAACTATTTTTATACTTTCATCTTCAGCAATTATATCCACTTCATTATTATTAATAACTATATTCTGAAAGTCCATTCGATTAGCTTCTATTCGAGCGTCTATTGTTAGATTCATTACCTTCCCTTTTAGTATACCACCTGTTAAATAATCCATGGAGGTAAACATGAGAACTCCAACAAGAATAAATGCTCCTATATATCTCCAATTCTTTAGTATTTCTCGTCGTAAAAAAATTATAATCACAATCAAGGCACATACTAAACCTATAATTCCTGCTCTAGAACGTGAGCCTATGAGATTTAGGACTAGTAGACCACTAAAGGCTAAACTTCCAATTTTCCACGTTTTCTTTTCTAAAATGAGAAATAATGATACTGCTATAGGTATCAGCATAGCCATATAACTACCAACGTAATTTGAATGACTCAAGGTTGAGTATATTGTGGCCTGTTCTAGTGATGAAGATGCTTGCCCAACTAAATCGTGAAACCCTCTTGGCAAAATCAGTTTTTGCCCCCAAAGTGTATTAAAAATATCTTTTTCTATAAATTGAAAAACACCTATAATACTTATTATTATTGCTGATATCGTTAAACTAGCTAAAAGTACCTTAATCTGTTTTTCTCCATCAACAAGATTTATTGTAATAAATAAAATAATCATATATCCAATTATGGTTAGCATTCCTTCAAATCGATCAGCAAATCCATAGACCGCAATTGCTTTATAGTCTGAAAATATAGTAGATAATATAACAAATAATGAATAAATAGCAATAGGTATGTATATATTTGATCTCTTTAATTTTTTTTCTTTTGTCAAAAACTTAAAGATTAATGTGATAGTAGAAATCACCGTAGCAATGATAAACCACATCATTTTATAATATGAATTGAACTCTAATCTATATTCTAAAGAAGTCCAAAAAATATATATCTCTGTATCTAGCGGAACGACTTTTAAATATACTATTAAAGGTACTATCATTAGAATAAAGGCTAATGGCAGTATAGATGCTATGTTGTCTTTGCTTTCTATCTTATCTCTTAATGACCTTTTTTGACTGCGTTTTTTAGCTTTAGCCAATGGTCCCTCACCTCCTGAGCAAAATTATTATTAATAATTCTTAGTAAACATCTAAATGCTACTATCTATTAATTCTTTTATTCTTATTAGTATGCAGTTTTTCTAATAACCTCTCCAACAAATTATAGCATATTTATGTTTGAAATTCTATATATCATACGTGCCATCTACCTTTCTCACACTTGCTTTTCATTTCATTAATAGGAGGACGTTACCGCCCTCTGTCTAGGTTACGTTAGTTTTAAAAACACAGTTTACATTCTTTCAAAGATGGGTCGTAAAATAAAATCCTCCCATGGGATAATATATAAAGTCTGTGTTTGATCTACCCTTCCTTCCCAGCCTGCAAATACATAGCCTTCCTTTGGTATGGCTTTAACCTCTATAGGAATACCTGTAAAATACTCCCCTTGCCAATGATTGTTATTTTCTAATCCTTGGGTTTCTTCATCTATCGTTATGGTATTGATTCTGACAGTACCCTCATTCATATCCTCTATACCTATTGTAAAGTTTACAGTTTTCATGATGCCAAACTGTTCCATAATATACTGTCTCATAAATCTAGGTCGCTTTTCTGCAAAGCTTCTCATAACATCTATATTCCCTTGCCACTCCTGTAGGCTGCCAAAATTTTCCCAGCGTTTTATGTTGTACTGCATTTCCTGCTGCAGATCATTTTGCATACTTCCTATCTGATGGATGACATTTTCTGGTCTGAAGTTGGTGTTCATCGTATCAGCAAAGCGATTGATAAACTGATGCTGAAACTCTTCGTTCTCTAGTAGGGAGCGTAATAAGAATGTATATTCAGGTGCATTTCTGTCAGAGCCTTTATCTGTGGTAGCCCACTCTAGTGTATTATGGGTATGCATTCCTTGTTTTTGAAAATCAAAGCCATAGTCTGTGTCAAACAACATCCATCTCCATCTGCCATCGTGACCATAGGGTGCATCCGGTTGATATCCCTCTGTTTTTAGTCGCCAAAACTGTACGTTATTCCCTAGCCAGTCGGTATTGGCGATATAGATGCCTGTGATTTGATAGTCGATGAAACTTTCTATATCAATTAAGGTTTTTACATGATTATAGTTTCTCTCTAGAGTAATGTCCTCTTCCTTGATGAAATTCAGTATGTCTATATAATGCTCTGCATCTAAAGCTTTTTCTTCGCTCTCCAACTCCTCTATATCGATGATGGCTACCTCATTACCATCTAGGTTGTAGTTTGTCTCAAGATAGTGGTTGTCAAAACGCTCTCGGATGTTATGAATTCCCCAATACTCTCCATTGATATAGACAACTGCTGGGCGATAGGCCTGTGTATCTATCCTAAAATCCTTCACTAGCTCTTGGATTAAAGCATCACGAAACATTGTATAGCTCCAATCATTTCCAGAGTTTCTAAGTATTAGACGTTTAAACTGCTGCAAAGTTCCATCTTCTCCAGCTTTTTGTAGTCCTGGAAAGATTTCATGGGTAAAAGTTCCCTCTGTATCGTATTCGTTTCTAGCATAAATCCTAAGGGTCTTTTGTGCCCATGCTCTAGTAAAGCCTCCATGAATCCTTAGACCAGCTGGTTGAGAAAATCCTAGGGTGCCATCTGCTTCATAAAACTCTATATGAATAGGCTTTTCCCATTCTATGCCCCTCAGTTGATAGTTGGCGGGGGCATTTCCCAGCACTCTTGCTTCTGGGTTTTGACTTCTCCATTGGTCAAAGGTCTGGCCTAGGATATAGATCCCTTCTTCGTAATCAAAAAGGTTATTTATATCAGTGGTTATAGAGATTACAGGCAAATCAAATCGATGATGAATGGCCTCATCAATAAAGTAAGTGTGGGTGGCGATAGGGCTTGCAACTGATCCGTCTTTAAAAGCTTTTGCTCGCACTACAGTCGCCTTAATAAAATCTCCCGTTGGAGGGTACCATTTATATCTTTGATAGCCCCAGCCTTCGTATAGTTCATCGGAGGCTGTTTGTATAAATGATATGGGATATTGAGGTCCGGTATCAGCTGCTATGGTTTGGATAGGTTGGTTGGCAACCACCATATCTTTTTGTATCTCTATGGGTCCTTCGTATCTATTAGAATCAAAGGTTGGTTCAGAACCATCTAAAGTATAATAGATGATAGCACCTTCCTCACTGGTTAAATTTAATTTTATATTTTCTTGATAAAATCCCCCAATTTCAGAAAAAGTAGGTGGTTTTAATACCGATTGGTATCCTTCTACTGCATTGTTACTAGTGCCTGGAGTAGGCATATCAAAAAAACTCCATGCCCCTCCTCCATCTGCTGCTCTACCATAGGACATGTTTCTAGGGATTAACACTGCCTCCACACTATCTATCACTGTTCTTCCATTAGATGCTGTTAAAACAATTGGTTCTCCTCCTGAGCTAATGCTGAAATTTGTGTGGATGTCTCCATTTTTTCCTGCTTTATCCTTGCCTGAGGCCCATATTAGAAAATGCTCTCCTGGCTCTATGAACACTCTAGGAAAACTCCATTTTGTCAGGTTGTTTGGATCATCTGAGAGGTAATATCCATTTAGGTTAATTCTCTTATCTCCCATATTATATAACTCAATCCAATCAGAAAAGTCTCCGTCTGTATCTGCAATGGCTTCTCCGTTGGAAGACATGATTTCGTTTATATATAGTACATCCTGTGGATTTGTTGTTGGTAAAAGAACAAGAGTTAGTGATATAGCTACTATTAGTATCCCTACTATGATATAAGCTTTTTTCTTTTCCATGGCTGCCTCCTCTATTGAAAAGAGTTCTTTAAGCAATATGATAAGTTATTTTGTTTATTGTTGCAAGAAGGAATTTAATATGCTTGGATTATAAATAATAAAATAATTAGTACAAAACAAAAGAGCCAATTGAGATTGACTCTAACAAAACTAAAGTATTCATTTCTAGTTTAAATAATCTGGAGCAAGATATGGCTTTGCTATTAATTGTTTTAATTCTTCATGTTGTATTATAATGTTCTTTAGCGCAACCTCAAGTGATTTTAATTGTGTTTCTGTTTCAAGTAAATCATTTTTCGTAATCATACCTAATTCAAATCTTAGCTCTAAAATAGTAAAATTTTCATTAGCTTCTTTAAGCTTAAGTTCTTGAATTCTATACTGTGTTTCTAATTGCTGAATTTGATTATATCGTAGTCTTAGGGATTCTCTTAAATTTTGTTTAGCACTATTTACGTTGTTCTCAGCTTTTGTTTTGTCTATTTGAAGTGCTCTGTAAGGCTCTTGGTTAGCATTGTAGGTATATAAGCTTAATCTATTCTGCGAAAGACTAATCTGTTGTTCTAAATTCCATATATATGGATCACGTGCAATCATTCTGTTTATGTGCAAATCAATATCTAATTCTTCTAAAGGTTCATAATTTATCTCTTTGCTTATTAAGCGTCTTTCTTTCTCATCTAATCCAATTGCCTTGTTTAGTTTAATGTACTGATTATCCAAAGCCTTTTTTAAAATGTCTTGTTGTTTTAATACCTCTTGGTATTGATTATTTAATGTAGTATAATCTAACTTACTTCTCAGTCCATTGTTTACCATTAAGTTCATTGTTTGTATTTTTTTCCCCATTGTATTTATCTGAGTATCCAATAATTCTAACTCATTCTCAGTTTTAATGATTTCATTAAATATACTATTTATTTCGAAACCAATATTTTCATTTATAATCTCCAATTGCCTTTTACTCATACCTAGACTGGTTTCTCTTGCTAAATACATTTGTAGTTCCTGTCTAGCAATTAAATCCTGTATATCATTTCCAGGTCCTTCTGGTCTCGAATATCTTAAATCCTGTGCTGATTGATCTCTTAATTCTTGGCTTCTTTCAACATCCGCAGCAGCATTTCTTGCTGTGTAACTTCTTCTCAAAGCCATTTCCAGAGCTTCTTCATAGGTTAATATGCGTTGTTCAATCTCATTAATATTATTATGCATTTCTTGTGCATAACTAAAATTAATAGATAGTGCAAGTAAGATTATAACAACTATCAAATTCTTAGCTTTGAAGGTGAATTTTTTCATTATATTCATCTCCTAATTATTTAATAATATGTCTAGAACTACTTCAATTCTTTCTTGAGAGTAATCATTTTTCAAAATATTTAAATATAAACTCATATTCTTCGCATTTTCTGGAGTTGATGGTAGAACTACATAGCCTTCTTGTGCTTTATCCTTAATAATATCATTATACCAAACCATATCATACCTATGTGGCCCCACATCTTTTGTAAAGTATTCTTTATTTTCTACTACAACTCTAGTATCTCGTTGTATTAACTGAAGAGGAGCTGAATTTTTATTGTCAATCGTTAGGTATACAACTGTTTGAGTATTATTTCTATCAATAACAGTAGCAGTTATATTCATACCTTTGTAAGCTTTACTTACTGGTAGTCTTTGGTATTCTATTTTTCTGTCCTCTTCTTGTTGCTCTGTATCTTCCTTTTCTTTTTTACTTTCAATTATTGTTACATCTTGTTTATCTTCCGATTTGATATCAATTGTCTTAGTTGCGTCATCCCATATTACTGCCGCCCCCAAATTCTCCGCTATAAACCTAGCCGGTACATAACTTCTCCCTTCATAGACAATCACATTATACCCTTCTGGCAACGCTTTTGCTTCACCATTAAATTGAAACTGAAAGGCATTATTGATCCAAGCAGCAATCCCTTGGGGACTTGCATAGATATTACCTAAAGACATAGTAAGTATACTGCCCAAAACCAAGCCTGCTGCTAAGTACTTCACTTTCCGCAACTCCATTCCTTTCCCTCCCTTTTATCATTTCAATATGAATTATAAATATTTTGTTTCTATTTTACTGTTCTTCTTATTTATGTAAAAAGAGACTCCCGAAGGAGTCTTCTTTTTACTTTATCTATTGTTTAAGATAATTATTTAACTGTTACTGTTTGTGTAGCAGCATCCCACTCAGTAGCAACGCCTAAAGCTACACCTAAATCTCTAACTGGTACGAAAGTTCTGTCGCCTGTGATAACAGCTTCAGATCTCATAGGAATGTTCATACCATTTACTACCATTGTATCACTTCCGATAGTTAATAACACTCTATCGCTTCCTTTTGTTACTAAAACAGTTCTTGATGCCGCATTCCAATCAACCTCTGCTCCTAAGATTCTACCAATAGCACTTACTGGTAGCATAGTTCTGTTTTGAGCGTCAATGTATGGAGCTACTGGTAATGTTTCAGCTACGCCATCTACAAAGAACGTTGTAGAACCAATTGTTAGTAATACTTCTGGGTTCATTGTTTCTCCAGGAGCTGGTGTTGTAACATTTACTACATCAGCTGAAGCTACATATGATTGTCTGAAGAAACCATTTTCTAATTTAGCATTAGCGCTATCATTATCAACTACATTGTTTACTAATGCTGACCCACCTACTTTAGCAGCAAACTTACCTTCTGGTGTAGATCTGTCTACATCAACTTTTCCACCTGTAATTGTGATAACAGCAGGCTCATCTATACTTGAACCAGTTACTTGGAATGATAATACTCTACCATCTACATCAATAGAATCTTTATCAATTGTTAATTCACTATCTTCATCTACTTCTACTGTAGGTTCAGTAGACCATTGCATCCATGTGTCTAATTCAACTTCTACTATATTTTTACCTGAAGCTGACTGAATAGCACCTGGTTTAGATTCTGTAATAGTAATTGTTCCAATCTCTTGGTTCTTAACACCAATTCTTGCATTAGCTGTATTAGCTTCTACTTTAACTGGAGCAATTGCTTTACCTAATACAACTTCTTCTGTATCAATACCAGCACCTGAAATAGTTGCTGTGATATCACCTTCCATATCTGCTTTAACAGATACGTAGAAGTCTACTTCTAATAATGCTCTTTCATTATGATCTGGGTCAAGTCTAAATTCAACAGAGCTATCACCTTTGTCACTGTTCATTATTATTGCTTGTACTATGCTTTCAGTGTTATGTCCATTAGTACCATCAAACTTGTCTGCTGTTCTTACGTCAACACCAATAACTTTAACCCAAGATGGGAATTCGATAGTAGTATATCTGTTAGATAACCAAGCTCCGCCTGAATCTTCTCTAATTCTTAATCTTGCAAGTTGATGATCTTCTTCGTTATTAATATTTGTATCAGTAGGCTCTCCCGCATATCTACCTGCGAAAATTTCTTTTGGATCTTTGTCGTCTTTAATTCTTACTTCCATGCCATAACCAACTTTGTCAAGAGCTTTTACTTCTTCATTAGTCGCATCGCCTCTTACTCTTAACATAACATCACCAGTAGGAGCATCTTTGCTTGCTCTTACATCAATTCCATTTATTCTGATCCATCCACGTGATACTCCTGCAACCATAGATGGCTCTACCCAGAATGTTAATTGTCTGTCTCCGTTAGATAATCTTGCATTAAATTCTCCACTTACAGGATCTGCTGTTCTATTAGCAGCATTTGATGTTATATTGAATGTTTCAGTACCTGAAGCATATCCTCCACCATAAGTTACAGTAAAGTCGCTTCCATCAAATTTAAAGTGGTTTGGAAGTACGAAAATCACCTCTTGAGCTCCTGCAAAACCTGTTCTTACTGTTTCTTCCATTAAGATAGTGTTAATTGTTGCACCTTCAACAATTCTTGCTACGCTATCTATTGTTGTTACTGTGTCTCCACCTGCTACAGTTGCGAATGTGTAAGTTCCAGGACTTACAGCACTTCCATCAGGAATCACTGTTACAGTTACGTTTCCAGATGCTCCATCTAAGTCTGCGTTCAATGGGATAAAAATTCTGTTTCCATTTTGAGCGCCATTAATCGTTACATTAATTCTTCTCTTTGTTATGCTTTCAATTGTAAAACCTGCACCTACACTTGTTCCAACTTCGTAAAGACTATTGTGTGTAGCTCCAGCAGCAAGAGTTCCACTAGTAGCCAATCCACCGGTTTCTGGAGCTAATCTCCACTCCGCGTCTTCAGATAATTCTAAAACAAAGCTTTCTGTAGTAGTATCCCAAGTGTTATCTTTAGGCTCAAGTACAAGAGCAGGGATACTAGCCCCAAAATCTTTCATTGATGTGTCATCTTCTACTGTTAAAACACGTGTTACTGTGTTTGTGCTAGTAGCAAAAGACATCATTGGTATCATAGATAATACCATTACTAATGCTAGCAATAAAGCTAATTTTCTCTTCATGCTTTTTCTTCCTCCTTTTATTTTTTATAATGTTTTTTGATTTCTTGCTTTTGGTTGTTTTTTCTTCAACCCCCAAAGCATTTATTTTAAAGGTTGAAACCTTTAAAAACTAAACATAATATGTAGGTGAATGCAAGTCACTTATCCACCTGTAGGTAAGATTATACCACCCTGAGCTGAATAGGTCAACTTTTGATGGGATTTTGTAACATAATTGTAAAATATGTCTGTCATCTACCACTAAAACCATTATACACATAAAAGTGGTGAATTACCATTACAGAAATGTTACAGTTTTTTTGTTTTGTGTTACAGAGTCAGATTTGGTGGTTCTTTATCCGCTGAGTCACAGGACAGGGGGACAGGTATTAGTCCCTTCAATCCTTTAAGTTATTGTTCTCTCGTCGTTCAGGACACGAGGGACAGGTACTAGTCCCTCCAAAGAGCGTCGGGACAATTACCCGTCCCTGATGTCCCTCTCTTTGCTCTCTGCTTGCTTTCTTTGCTCTCAGCTTTTTGCTACTCTCTATCTTAAACACATTAATGCTTTTTATTTCTTGTCCACTATCATAATATTCTAGGTATCTGTAAAAATTCCTGCAATTTTTGAAAGTTTTTTCTCTTTATTTTGCTTGTTGATCAACAGCTGCTTTTACGAAGTCTCTGAATAGTGGGTGAGGTCTTGTTGGTCTGGATTTGAACTCTGGATGGAACTGGACTGCTACGAACCATGGGTGGTCTTTTAGCTCTACCATTTCTACTAGTCTTTCATCAGGGGATATTCCGCTGATGATGAGGCCTGCTTCTGTCAGTTTCTCTCTATACTCATTGTTGTACTCATAGCGATGACGATGTCTTTCGTAGATGAGGTCTTCTTCATAGGCCTCTCTTGCTTTTGTATCAGCATATACCTTGCATGGATACAGTCCTAGACGCATGGTTCCGCCTTTGTCCTCTACATCTTTTTGCTCTGGCATTAGATCGATGACAGGATGAGTGGTGTCAGGATTTAATTCTGAGCTGTGAGCATCCATCAGTCCTAGTACATTTCTAGCATATTCTATTACCGCCAGCTGCATCCCTAGACAGATACCTAGCAATGGGACATTGTTTTCTCTAGCGTATTTGATGGCATTGATTTTACCTTCCACACCTCTGTCTCCAAAGCCTCCTGGTACTAGGATACCATCAGCACAGCTTAGCAGCTCCTTTACATTGTCTTCCTTCGCATCCTCTGAATGAATCCAGTCGATCTCTACCTTTACATTATTATGAATGCCAGCGTGAGTTAGAGACTCTGATACTGAAAGGTATGCATCTTTTAGCTCTACGTACTTTCCTACTAGGGCGATTTTTACTTTCCCCTTTGGATTTTTATCTCCAGCTACGACTTCCTTCCATTGAACAAGATCAGCTTCTTGGGCTTGAAGGGTTAGTTTTTTTATTACTAGCTCATCCAGCTTTTCTTCTTTTAATAGTAAGGGTACTTCATATAGGCTCTCTGCATCCATGTTTTGTACCACATGGCCAGGCTCCAGGTTGCAGAAGAGACCAATCTTATCTCTCATTTCCTGAGATAATGGCTTTTCTGTCCTGCAAACCACCACATCCGGTTGGATACCAATGCTTCTCAGCTCTTTGACACTGTGCTGTGTGGGCTTGGTTTTTAGTTCTCCTGCCTTTCCTAGGAAGGGTACTAGAGTCACATGGATGTACATGACATTTTCTCTGCCTACTTCGTATTTGATTTGACGGATAGCTTCTAGAAAGGGTAAGCTTTCGATATCACCTACTGTGCCTCCTACCTCTGTAATCACTACGTCAAAGTTACCGTCTCTGCCTACACGATAGACTCTGTCTTTGATTTCATTGGTGATGTGGGGAATGACCTGTACTGTTCCTCCTAGGTAGTCTCCTTTTCTTTCTTTGTTGATGACGGTGGAGTATATCTTACCAGAGGTTACACTGCTGTATTTGCTGAGGTTGATATCGATAAATCTTTCATAATGACCTAGGTCTAGGTCTGTCTCTGCTCCATCCTCTGTGACGAAAACCTCCCCATGCTGATAGGGGCTCATGGTGCCGGGGTCGATGTTTAGGTAGGGGTCAAATTTTTGCAGGGTTACCTTGAGGCCTCTGCTTTTAAGCAGCTGACCTAGGGAGGCGGCGGTGATGCCTTTGCCTAGGGAGGATACTACTCCTCCTGTGATAAAGATGTATTTTGTTGACATTTATCTCATCCTTTCTGTGTACAGTTTGGTTGGTTTCTATTTATAAGTATTGTCAAAAAAAGTGAAGGGTCACCCTTAAAGGGGGGTGACCTCTTGAGGGCACCCTTTGTGGGTGCGGATTTATCTTTTTACATAATAACATATGATAGTTTATCCTACATTTAGTTATTATGTCAATATCTATTTTTCTTCATACATAAATTTTTTAGTAGTTGAGGATTCTCTCTCTATAATCATATCTTATATCCCACTGTAGGTAGTGGACCAGTCTTGTCAGCATGTCTACTGTTTCTGCTTTTGTTAGGTCTCTGCTGGGTTGAAAATAGCCATTGGGGTTGCTGTCTACTAGACCCATCTCTCTTGCTACATAGATAGCATCTCTTGCCCATAGGGGGATGGCGTAGTCGTCTCTGTAGCCCATAGCGTATTGCTGGATAGGCGCTAGGTCTTCAAAGCCTAGTGCTTTGATGATGGCTACTGTTGCTTCCGCTTTAGTGATGCTTTGGTTTGGCATGAAATGGTCCTCTCCTACTCCCTTCATAATCCCCTTTTCAAATACTGCTTCGATGTATTTTTGGTTTGGGTTTTCTGTAGGGACATCTACAAAGAGAGTTGTTGGCTCTTGTAGTTGTACTGTTCTTCTCCTTGCAGGCTGCTCTTCTTCTTTTTCTAGTCCCATGATAACTGCTAAAGCTCTAGCAAACTCTCCCCTGCTCATTGGTAATGAGGGTCCAAAGTTACTATTGTGTGGTGCTAGGGCTTCTAGACTTGCAAGAAATAGGATGTCTTTTTCTGCCCAATGTCCTGAAATATCTCTCATGGCTGGGATGGTAAGTCTTTTGTTTATGGGGTTGGTGTCTAGGCTAAAGCTTCTGCTGCCAGAGTTTCTGCCCCTGAGTAGATCTCCATCCTCTCCTAGTCTTGGTAGGTTGTAGCTGTATTTTACGATATTTTCTTCCTTTTCTGTTAGGAGGTAGCCTCCTCTAAAGCTGATTTGGGTGGGTGTGTTGGCTTCGTAATGGTAGTCTTTGGTTCTATTGTGGACCACACTTACCTCTGCTGTTCCTTCCCAGGAAAGGGTTTCTTCTTCGTTGTCATTGTTGTTAAAGGCTCTTTCATAACGAATGAAATGTGTGACGGTTTGCGTATTGGTAGCGCCCCAGTGGTGATCGTAGCCCACTACTGTTCCCTGGGTATCTACCCTTACTGTTCCTTGATTTCTATTGATGGTATAGGTTTTTCTCCCATCCCAGTTACCGGCAAAATAGGTGACCCCGGGTTTTTCATGGAAAATCTGGGCTTTACTCCATGGGTACTGGGCATCGCTGGTTTCGTATCGTACACCATTCACAGTGATGGTTTCTCGGTAGCGGTTTAATACCAACGCCTGCTGTTTTTGGTCGCTGCCGTTGGATATGGTTTCCTTGTCTAGTGTGACATTTCTTGTGATACTTACGTTTTTCTCTGTGTTTACAAGGTTTCTATAGTTATAGGTGACACGATCTCCTCTATCGCTTACAGATACAGTTCCCTCTACGATAATGGGTTCTCCTGTTAGGAAGATTACCTCTCGATAGGTGGTTTCGTTTTGTATTCCGCCTTCGTAGCCGGGGATCTCTAGGGCGTAGGCTTGTAGGCTGAAGGTTAGGATTAGTAGGAGTGTTAGTACACTACGCCACGGGGACAGTCCCTTAGGCACATTGGGAAGCACGTGCCAAATGGACAGTCCCCATGACTTCGTTTGGGTGGTTTTTTTCATTTTGTTTTCCCCCTTTTTTGGGTGTTCTTTACTGGTAACTTCTTATTGTTCGTTTCACAGCATATATTGTGTATCCTGCATCGTTTAGGACTCGGGGACAGGTACTAGTCCCTCCAAAAGGCGTCAGGACAATTACCCGTCCCCAATTCCCTCTCTTGTTTAGTTTCTCTTCTTCGTTCAGGACACGGGGACGTACACCTGTCCCTTCAAAGAACGGCAGGACATGTATACGTCCCCTCGTCCCTCACTTATCCCTCGGTTTCCCGCAGGATGCCAGTTCCCACGTTGTAGCTTCGCCATGGGGACAGTCCCTCTGTCACCCCTTCGGTTGCCGGTTTTACCGGCAAGACAGCTGGACAGTCCCCTTGGCTTCGCTAGTCTCACGTCCCTCTATGAATTTGTTTTTTATTCTTTTATTGCTCTACAATGATTACGTAGGCGTCGTCGCCGGTGGAGACGTTTTTGCTCTTTACTACGTAGGCTTGTGCGTTTCTTCTCAGTCGGTGAAGTTCTTCTTTGCCTACTGGGGTATCGTTTAGGAGGATGACTGCTTTATCTGTATTTATGGTTTCTCCTCTTGGTACTGTCTCCCAACGATTATTTAAACTGTTCCAGTGTCTTACATTGTTTAGGGTGATGGTTTCATTGTCCATATCCACCTCTGAAATACTGCCAATAGCGCTGTGTTCTATGTGGAGTCTTCCTCCCTCATGGATAGATACTGGTGTCAGATTCAGTGCTAGCACTTCTTCGTAGACTTCTCCATCCACGTGGGTTTCTTTTACTACAAAATAAGCGCCTTTGTTTAGATAGAATCTATCCGTGATACGTCGACGCAGTTCATCGTCTTCGATATCCTCTGGATCTATGAATCGAGTATCGATAAAGTAGCTTGCTTCTATCTCCAGCTCCAGCTGGCTGTCATAGATATAGGTATCCTCTGTTAGGGTCACTCTTCTGCTTCCAGACATCTCTACCCATCTGTTATCTTCAAGTCTTAGGTAGTCCAGTCGATAAGCAAGTCTTCCGAGGGTGATACCATATTGATGGATATCCTGGATGGTTCCTCTGTAGATGGCTAGTCTGGTGCCATCGATGCGATCATCCAGCATGCTGGTGCCTTCTATGGAAATCACTGAAGCATTTCTCGTGCCTCTTAATAAATCTGCTGCTATGTTTACTGTTTGTCTCAGATCTAGGTTTAGCATGTCTACTAATCGGTTGTCCTTTATAACGATGGTTCCTGGATGGAAGTTAAAACCGACATTGTCTACAATCATCCTGCTTGTACCAAACTGTATATCTGTGATGGTGCTGTCGTAGGCTACGGTAGAGCCCTGCTTCATCAGCAGCTTTGCCACTCTAGGCACTCCATAGCTGTTTTCCAGTGCTATATAGACCTCTTGATCTCTTCTGCTGGTTAAATCTCTAAGGGTGATTTTTTCTCCTCCTTCATAGAGAAGATCTCCCTCTGCCCTCAGCTTCACCTGATCCTGTGGATGTCTCACCCATCTTCCCTGCTGATAGGTAGAGACATTTCTCAAAATAATCTCTCGGTTTCTTTGGTCCACCTGTTCTATCTGTCCTCGATAAACTCCATCGATATGACGTTCGTGGTCCTCTACCCGGATGGTGGCGATGTCTGGGCTATAGATATCATTGAAGAAAAGCATGACTCTGTCGCCGACCTTTACTTCAAACAGCTGAGAGGGTCTTTCATTCCTCAATATTCGAGTTCCGGTGTTGATTCTATATCTTTCTCTGTTGCCAGCGCTTCTTATTTCTACTGTGTCGCTATCGATAAATAGGACATCTCCCACCTTTACTCGGGTGCCGGGAGGAATGTAACCATGTCTATCGGGGTCCTCCTCTAGGTAGCCCTGCAGGCTGGAGGCTCTATTGTTATGGACAGATGCTTTGATCTCCATGCCATATAGTAGTCCATCTAGGGGTACACTCCTACCATTCACTTGAATCTTTGCAGAGGAAGGCACCTCTAGGATATGTCTTCTATTTTGAAAGTCTGTCATCACCAGCTGGCGGTTTTCTATATCCGTGGTTTCAACAAATCCCTCTATCTCTCTGATGGGGACATCGTCTACGGCAGCGTAGATGACTTCATTACCTTCATTTATATAGTAGCGTATCCAGTCTCCTCTACTGAGGGCGTTGGACAAGCTTAGGTTTCCATTTTTTCGTACAGGAAAATCTTTATTTGATGCTTCTACTACAATCAGATTATTGCTATTATCATCATTCTTTATGGTAAGAACCCTTTTTGTCACACCCTGGTGTTGAATGTTTTCTGTTGTTACAATTTCTCCTTCTTTTTTGGTAAGTCCTCTCTCCTCCAGCAGCTCCTCCTGCACTTTGGTCATCATCTGTGCCATCTGTCCTCTGGTTAAGGTTTGTCGTGGTGCAAAGGTTGTGTTGGAGGTGCCGGACATAATACCATTCTGTATAATAGCCTCGATCAGTGGGATTTTTTCTGTATCCATTTGGTTCATATCGGTAAATCGTTGGACATTTACCATGTTGGCGCCATATATTCCTTCTAGGTCTAGCGCTCTTGCTATCCATGCTGCCATCTGTTGCCGGCTGATGGGTCGGTTCCATGTGGCGTTGGTTTCCAGTTGGTTTCTAATCTGGTTTTGAAGATTTGTTATTTCTGCTGGAGTAAGCTCTCCATCTTCAAAGGCTTCCATCCGTTCTGACACCTGCTGCTGCAGGTTGTCCATTTGGACTGGTGTCAGGTTCAGGATTTGGTTCATTTCCTGGGGCGTGACGATGTTGTTTTGTAGTGCCACCTGTAGATAGCCCTGTCCCCAGTTGTCGGCTGCACTTAGTACCACGATATCTCTTACCGTTGGCGGGGTTTGCATTTCTCCTAATCGTCGGGCTTCCTCCTCCTGTCCCAAGGCCTTTACCAGGATTGTCAATGCCTGTAGATGGGTAAGGGGTTGATTGGGCTGAAATCTTTGGTTGCCCGTACCGCTCATGAGGGATAGTGCAGCTGTTTCCTGAATAGCTGCTCTGGCCCAATGACCATCGATGTCTGTAAATCTTATGGTTTGGTATAGGGCTCCCCCATCCTGTAAACCCTCGTAGGCTGGGTAAGGACTCAGGGTATCTATGGCAAATACTTGATGGGGAAAGAGCTGTAGCAGCAGGAGTAGGGTTAGTATGAGGATGTAGGTTTTTTTTGAGGGTTTCATGGGATCGCTCCTTTTTTAAATTAAAAATGAAGAATGTAAAATGGAAAATTAAATATTAAAAAATTAAAAGCAAAATCAAAAGCTTTTAGATCCTTCGCTGAGGCTCAGGATGACATTTGTCCGTCTGTGTTTGCAGGACACTGGGGACAGGCACACAGTCCCTCCAAAAAACGTCAGGACAGGATGCCAGTCCCCGATGTCCCTTGTTGTCCCTTGCGGCAGGTTTCGCTACGCCATGGGGACAGTCCCTCCGACACATTGGGAAACATGTGTCAGCTGGACAGTCCCCATGGCTTCGTTGTCCCCACAATATTTTTTTATCTATTTGTTAGTAGGATGAACTTTGCTGGTTCTTGGAAGCTGGTGTTGTTGCCATCTCTTTGTTTTGTGAACTCATGTCTTGATGGATCATACTTTCCTATAAACAGGCTGTTGCTGTTGGTATTTGGGTATGCCCTGCTGTCGTAGTTGATGAGGACGTTGCCACTCTGCAGCATTTGTCGGATGGCTGTTCTGTTTCTACCAACCTGTAGATTGAAATCTATGCTGTAAATGGCAGAGGCTCTCCTTTGATTTCTTGGTATAGCACTGTAAAGTCCTTCTGCTGTTTGTCCTGTTACCTTTTCAAAGGTGATTTCTACATGAGCATCCTCTCTGTTTTGGCTTCCTCCTTGGATGACTTCTCTTGTATATAGGTTTCTGGCATTAAAGGAGAAGTTTGCATTACCATCAGTAATCATAATGTTTCTATTTAGATCCGCCAGCATAGCTACTGGGATGGCCACTACAAATTTATCATGATTGTTGTATTGGCTTAGAGAGAAATCTATGATATACGGTGCTCCACCGCTGGTTATTTGTTCGGTGCCGATGGTTTTGATTAGGGTGCCATCTATGATTTCTTCTTTGCCTTCTTTTCTTAGCTTTTCTTCTGCTTTGTCCAGCTCTTCTTGTTTGTCCTTCAGTTTGTCATCTTCACTTGGGCTCAGAGTTCTGACGGTGACCTCTGCAAACTCTAATGCACTTCCATATCGGTTCAATGCCCTTACCATGAAGTCATATCTAGTGTTTGGCTCTAGACCTCTGACTAAAAACTCTGCTCCTTCGGTATCTCCTATAAAGCTATAGTTTCTGTCAGTAGATTTCTTTCCATAAATCTCGTATTTGTCTGCGGCATTCAGCACCTCTGGCGCTGAGTCTGACCATATCAGCTGCACAGTAGATTCAAATCCTGGGATGGCTTCTAGTACCAATGGTTTTGTTGGTATTGGGATCTGATGGTTAAAGTCTCTATAGGGCTCAGATACACCACCATCCGGATTTAAGATAATAATATGACTGTTTTTCAGATCAAAGGCCTCTGGAAATCTCACCTTTAGGGTTTCTTCATTTTCTACAGTAACGGAGGCGGCTTCTATGCCTCCTACAACAGCAACATTTCTGTTATTGCCCTCATCGTCTACTCCTCTGATACCTGTACCTCTCACTTCCATCCCTGCTGCAATATCTTCCTCTCTAATAACTTCTCCCCCTAGGATTACCTTTGCCCCTGACTGGAACATTTGTCCGCTAACAGTAACCTCTGTTTGGGTATCATTACTAAAGAGCTTGGCTGGATTTACTGAGATAATCCTCGGTTGACTGATGTAAGTAAATGCATCTCTTCCTATAGCTCGACCATAATCGTAGTTGACAACTTCTACTGTCTGGGTACCCACTCTGCCTGAGGGAACTATTACCTCTATGGTGTTGTAGTCAACATAGGTGACATCTATTTGCGGTATTGGCATGCCACCGATGAACACAGCTACATCCCTTGGCGCTCCTAGGGAATCTTCGTCTTTAAACTCATTCCCTTTGATGGTAACTCTTGTTCCACCGGAGGTAGGTCCTTTTTCTGGGTTCAAAAGGCTGATGATAGGGCTGCTGCCCTCGACTATATATTGGAAATAGTAGGGTCGTCTGTTGCTGCCCTCTGGCACAACATGGCCATAACCCTGACCACCATCTTCATTAATTACAAGAAATTGTAGGTAAGGCCCTACAGCACCTGTAGCTGCTGCTGGTACTTCTACGATTAATTCATCATCATTTAATCCTCTGCTTCTTATAATGGCTTGGGTATCTCCTATATAAACCCTTACTCCTGCTCTAAAATTTCTTCCCTCGATGATTAGGATTGAACCGCCAGCTGGTGGTCCTGTTGCTAAGCTTATATCCCTTAGTATTCCTTCTATATTAACCGCTTCTACGTCTACAGTAGGAATGATCCTATTGATTACTGGAGGTCTATAGGGACTTGTATAGGTGAAATTCGATGTAGCCTTTGCTCCATCAGAGTTGTATACTGTTAATACCTTACCGCCTATAGATTGACCAGGAGGAGTCTTTATGGTAATCCTTTTGTCTTCCTCCACTCTTTGAATAACTCCCAGTCTCCTGGTGACAATTAGATTACTGTCTTTTACTTCTATTTTGATATTTTCATCCGCCAAATGACTAATGCTATCATCATCAAAGTCTTTTGCAATATCTTTCCAAGAAATCCGTACGATTTCAAAGCCTTCTTCCTCAAGAAGATTAAAGCCAGAAACCCTCTCATTTACTCCTTCTACATAGCCCTTTAGTTCATTATCTGCTGTCATCTGTTTATAGTACATTTTGATATTATCTTCTTGTGCATATGCATTGTAGTGGACAATGATATCTCCTACCGTTACAGTGGTTTGTCCTGAGAGAACATCTCTCCTGCCCTCTTCTTCACCAAAGGTTACATAGAGTCCTCTCTCTACAAAATCTCTACCTATAATAGTAATCTCATCTCCGCCATAGACAGTTCCTTGGTTAGGAAGAACTTGGGTAATGGCCGGTACTTTTGTACGATATTCAAACCCGTTCCTTAAGGTAGCGATGGCACCATCATAGTTAATAACCGTTACATCTACTCTACCAGGGGGATTCGGTGGTGTGTTTTCTACAATGATTAAATCTGTTGTTTCTATGGGTGCATAGGTTTCCTTTGGCGGCAGGTTAAAGGTTACATCCTGAGGATCTACCTTGATACCGCCAAAGTAGACCGCTGGCTTTTGCATCCCGCCTTCGTATACTGCTCCTGTTACAGATCTAAAGTTTTCTCCTGAAATAAGAATTCGATCTCCTCCAGCAGTATTTCCTGTATTAGGACTTATATTGGTGATTTTGGCATCATAGCCAGGGTTAACATAGTTGTATCCATCATATTTGGTAACAGAGCTACCGTTAGAGTTCTGTACTGTTACCGGCACTGTTGCTCTGTTTTTCTCCTTCAGCTGGCCTCCATAGGGAGGTACATATACCCATAAGGCGGTACCATTATTTCTTCTGCGATAAACCTGTGCCTCTTGGGTACCAAAGTAAACTCTTACATTCTCTAGGAAATAGTCCCCACTGATCTCAACGATATTACCCCCTCGATAATCTCCAAGGTTAGGAGAAATCTCTTCTATCTCAGGGTTCCTTGCTACATTGATGATTCTAAAACCATTTTGTACAGTATAGCTTCCTAGATCAGGGTTCACCACTCTCAACTGCAGCATTCGATTGGTTGGATAATTTTTCTGACCTTCAGGATCTGGTACAATAAGATAGATGGTTTCATGGTCTACTACTGCCACATGGCTGCCGTAGGTTTCCAAGGGCTCTCCATCGGGTCCCAGTATTAAAGGTGCGTCTGCAGCTTCATCGTATGGATTTTTAAAATCTCTTAATGTTAGGGTTTGATAGTCTGTCAAGCTCTCATAATTTATGTCTCTACCATCGATGTATACTCTTGTTCCTATCTTATAATCATCGTTTTGTCCCTCAGAGTCTGGGGGATAAAAGTTGTTTCCTTTAATAATTACTAGACTTCCCTTCCCTCCAAAATTTGGAATAATGCTTTCGATATACGGCTGACTAAAGGTTCTAATATACTCGAAATCATGGGAAGCAAATCCACCATCAGGATTGATTACCTGCAGTTTTGTTTTTCCTGGTCTTCCATCGGGAGCATTGAAGGTAATGATCCCTCTTGCTACGTCAATTTGCGGGTTGGGTATTACTTCTCCGTCGATGGTAACCATGGTTTCATTTTGAAAATATCTTCCTCTTACTGTAACAGCTGCATTGCTGCCAACTGCTACTCGATCCGGTTCAACAGAATTAATTTGTGGTATCAATACACTGCTATCAGGGAAGATGTATTGGAAGTGATTTGTCCATGTATTTCTACCCCCTAAACCTCCTGTAGGGTTAGGATTGTATACGGTTACTGTTGCATTCCATATTCCTTCAAAATTCTCAAGCATTTTGGCTGGGATAGTAAACTTGATCTGGGTACCAATCTTTCTAGCCTCACCATCTACAATATTTCCATTATTGTCTAGTACTACAAAGTCAAAGGCTCCTACAGACTCTCCTAGGTTTGTACCATCACCATACTCACTAAGGTATGCCCCTTCCTTCTTTATTACTTTATATCCTAAAACATCACTTCCAATGATTATGGTAGGATAGAATTTGTTTTGACCTATACTCTCTACTCGGAAATTTGTTCCAGTAATGGTGGCAGAGATTTCTTGATCATGAGGTCCTTTATCAGGGGTGATGTTTTGAATTTGTGGAGCATTTTGATCTGGTTTATAAGTGTATGGTACAGGGGAATCTCCTGGATATGGAGCTTCTTCCACGATATTGTACAAAGGGTTAGCACTTTGTCCTCCATCAAAAAGTACGGTTTCTGTTCGAACATAGATGGGTTGTGGTCCTATATCATGAACCTGTTGGGTTGTTGCCCTAAAGTTTTCAAAATATGGATTTCCACTATTAAAGAACTCCGCCTTGATATCCTGACTGTTGGTTATCCTAGTTATATTAACTGGTAAACCTATATCTATATTTATTTTTCTCTCTATGAATTGATTATTGGCTAACTCATATCGGATAAAGATGGCTCTTGCATCCTCACCAAAAGCCTCTAATGATGGTTGAAAATCATTGTATTTTCCTATCTCTATTTTGTATTCATGTTCTTTACCTTCTTCTTCTGACTTTTTAAACTGCAGTTGATACTCATCTGGGATGTTTTTAACTTCAACAGCATTTCTTAATCTAAGCAGCTCAATAATATTGTTTGTGTTAGTAAAGCCTTCCTCTGGATTTACATCCACTACCTGCAGTCTAGTCTCGGATACAGGAAAATACTTAAACCTTTTATCATGTGAGTAGGTATCTCCTCCTTCAAGGGTAATCTCGATTGGAAGATTGTCTAAAGGTACAGTTCCTAAATTTGGTACGATTACCTCTATTCCAATTTTTTCTCCGTCAGCATATTCAAAAATCCCGTTTTTATTAAATGGGCTGACATTTCTTGGAGCCTCCATACCACCAATAAATACCTTTAACGCTGCATCGTTAAAGAAATGGTGATTGTCTGCCATTATCCGCATAATGGCCCCTCTAGTTCCTTGTAGTGGCGTAATGGTTACATTATCTCCTAAGTCAAGCGGTCTCACAATGTTGATGGCTTCTCTTACAGTATAGTATAAAGCCACATTAGGACCCGTATCTCTTTTAAAGATAAGATTCTGATTTGCCCCATGGGGCGCATTTCCTATCTCTACACTTACTCTATTTCTGTTATTTGAATCTATCAAAGAATATGGGGTGACGTTAGCAAAATCTCCTTGAGAAACAGACAGTTCATAATCGTTAGGTCTAAAGTTAGACCCTTCTAGAGTGAAGGTTCCCTCTTCCTCTTGAATGACAGTAATAGGCCAGTTGTGGTGACTAAGTCCATTGATGGTATCTACACGCATTATTTGGCTTTCTAAAGGAATATGGAATATGGTATCTCCTTCGGGATAAAGTCCCTCCTGTGTTCTGATTCTAAATTGCACTTCTAAAGTATCACTTGTTCCTTGAAGTCCAAAGATATCCTTAGGCGTTTGTCCAACACTTTCTGGCCTATAATGGATCTCATTGCTTCTAATAACATTAAAAGGTGCCAATGCCTTACGAGCATGCAGCTGATCTCCAATTTTTTCATATACAACAATCTCCTGTACTCGAGAAAGGTCCATGCCATTAAACACAACAACAGACTGTGTTACTTTATTTCCTTGGGCATTTACCTCTACAATTTCTTTAAAGTCTACCCTGATGACTTGCGGGATCACAGGTATAGGCTCTTGGCCATAAGCGTATAACTCTCCTAGTCCTGCCGCTAACACATTAAACATCATAAGAAACACTAAAACAATTGCTATTCTTCTTCGCATTTTGTCGTCCCCCCCGTCTCTCTACCTTTATATTCTTATATCGGCAAAATTCTCCATTATATTTACATAATACTTCATAGTATATTTTACCATTATTCTATGTATTAGCTATAGTTTCCTGCCTTTCCATAAAAATGTAATATAAATGAAAAATTTGCCGTATACAGCGCTACGCCATATAATTGCAACATAAATGAAAAATATGTAGATGCCATGTTGTGGTAAAAGTCTATAGTTTTTCCATAAATTCTCCGATATAATAGTATTAAGACAAAAGAAAAGGGAGTGCTGTCGAAATGAGGAAAAGGATATGTCTTTTGTTATGTTTTCTATTGTTCTTGTCTATGACGACTACTGCTTTTGGTCAGGGCTATAGGAGAAATATCACAGGAGAGTTTAGTGATATACAGGTTTCTGTCAATAATACTCCTTTAGGATTGTTTCGGGAACCTTTGGTCTATGATGATGAGGTTTATGTGCCTATCAAAAACCTGTCTCAATTGCTTTACTTGGATACCCAATATGATGAAGCTAAGAATACCGTAAAAATCAACACTGGAGGTATTTTAGAGGATGCTTCCACTAGATCCTTTGCAGCAAATCTTCTTCAGCGGGATTATGAAATCAATGTTTTGTCTAGGCAGCTTCAGCAAAAAGATAAAGCTGTTGAGGATAGAATAGGCTTACCTTATCGCGTGATCAATTCTGATGAGGAGATGGAGGCTTACTTAAAGGATTATTTTGGAGAGCTTCATGGCATCTCTATGAACATTAGTTTTCGCAACTATCGAGATAGTCGTTATCGTTTATATATCACCTTCCCCAGCAGAGACAGAGAAGATTTTGAGGGCCTCTCCAGAAGAATCATTGAGGAATGGATGGAGGATATTCTCTTTGTGGTGAGGGAGCTTTTTGACGATAGAGCTAGGATCGATGGTCATATGAGGGATAGTTCTTCCTCCTATCGAACCTATATCTCCTTTGAAACGGATGGAGACCGCCTGCGCTTTAGCTCCAGTTATTATTATGCTGATGATGACCGACGACGTATCAGTATCAATGCCAGTAAGCTGGTGGAGCGTTTGGAAAAAAATCTATCCTCCTATAATGGTGTAGACTTTGAATATAAAGTAAATACCAATCGTTATGATATTGATTTACTTGTTTATTTTGATGATAAGGATTTTTATGATTGGAGCAGCTCTACCCGGCGAAATTTCTTGAATCGTTTGGAAAGAGAAGTCTGGGGCTTTGATGGCCGTTTGGATGCCTATGGCAAGATTATTGACAGCGACAAGGATGAAGAGGTTCTTCGCTTTCACTTTATGAATAGAAGGGTAGATTTTTATGATTATGAGGTTAGAGAAACCTCCACAGCCAGCAGCACCAGAGAAATAAAGCTGGTGGAGCAAAACCCTGTGGTTCGTAGAAATCTAAATGCATGGTTTAACAATATACAGCTGGAGATCGATGGCATACCCTTTAGGATGCTAAAGGAGCCTTTTATGCTGGAGGATGAGATTTATATGCCTATGACGGATCTAGGAGATGCACTTTATTGGGTGTATGAGTATCTTCCTAAGGAAAATGTATTGAAGATCATGGACAACAATTTCCACAGCAGAAATTCTAGGCTCGTAGGCAATAGACTGCTGCAGGGAAGGGAGCAGGAGAGAGAGCAGCTGCTGA
This sequence comes from Natronincola peptidivorans, assembly GCF_900111615.1. Taxonomy (GTDB): domain Bacteria; phylum Bacillota; class Clostridia; order Peptostreptococcales; family Natronincolaceae; genus Natronincola_A; species Natronincola_A peptidivorans. The sequence continues at coordinate 54,729 of NZ_FOHU01000006.1, forward strand.
CACAAATAGAGATTATGCAAAAACAGCTGGAAAGAGAGCTTGATTCTTCTCTACCCTATAGAAGCATCCTTTCTGTTTCTAGAATGGAATCTTATTTGCGAGATTATTTCGAGATTTTTGAAGGGATTGAAACCTATATTCGCCTTACTCGCTCCAGTGGTGATAATTATCGTTTAAGGATTACCTATCCAATCGAGGATTATGCTGTATTTGACGGTATTAGAAGCTCTACAATTGAACGATGGGTTGATGGTATGCTGGATGCTATTCGAGAATTATATGATCCTAATGCACGGATTAGCGGCAGTATTCGACCAGAGCCTCTTGGCAATCATGATTTTACTTTAATCACCTTTGAGATGGAGAGAGACCGTTTAACCTTTGATTTTGAAGAGCATGGCAATCAAACCACCACCACGCAACGGGTAGATGCTAGAAGGCTGGAGAGGGAGCTGGAGCGCTATTTGAGAAGATATAGAGGTGTAAACTTCCGCTATGAGGTGGTAGTCAATCGTAGGGATGTGGATCTAAATATCACTTGTACCAATGATAGCTTTTATAGATGGGACCTATATGATAAGCTAGAGTTTATCAAGGAGATCAAGGAAGAAATATATGATTTATATGATGGCATCACCGTCAATGGCAGGGTGGTTGATACCTACCTTAATGATCAGGTTTTCCGTTTCAGTATAGAAAAAGGCAGTATCCGCTCCTATGATCTACTGGTTGATATGGAAAAACATCTCAATAGACACCATAAAGAATTCACCGCTGGGGGCAATACCTTTAGTTTCACCTATAGGATTTGGGAGAAGGATGCCAATACCTTTGATGTAAAGCTGGAGGGAGATTTCTTCCAACAGGAAAGTGAGTGGAGAAATATCAGTGATGCTGATGGCTATCCACCAGAGTTTGAAGTCTTTGTTGAGGATGCTTTAAAGGTTGTTGCTGACTTCTGGCAGGTGGATGTTGTTGGGGAAGCGGTGGATAAAGCTTATTCTTCTATTTTGGTGAAAACCGTTGATTATTAGATAATTTCGTTTCTTCCTCATATAAAGCCATGGAGGTAAATATTTCCTCCATGGCTTATTTTGTCTGTTTTTGTCTATTTTTTGGTAAGATATGCTATAATAAATTGATCAACTATCACAACAGTAGCGGAGGGGGAATCATAATGCAGTTCAAGAGAATATGGATATTCAGTCTTATGCTTTTATTATTATTTGTATCCACCATGAGTGTCGTCAGTGCTGGTACCTACAATACCTTTATTCGAAATGGAAGGATCGTGGAGGATGCATCCTTCACATCAGAGGATAATATTCAGGAAATTAGAGCCCATGATGCAATACATAATTGGTATTATAACCATTCTGGCGGCTATGCCTTAAAGGTTTGGAACAATATGAACCTTGATATAAAGTTGGCAGAGGTAAGAACTAGGTTTTTTAGTGATGATAAGGAAATAGAGATTTATTATGACAATTTTGCTGGTACCGTTCATTCTGCTAGGGCTTATATCAACTACAGCAACAGGTTTCTATTAAATACCCTTGACCATACTAAGCAGCATCAATCCTATATCAAGGCAAGAGGAATGGATGCGCATATCCTGCAGTGGAGTAGACCTCCTTTGGAAAAGGTGAAGGATGACAAGCCTTATTATGCTTCAGCGGAAATTATCAAAAACAACCATGAGGTTTATACCATCATCATAAAGTCAGCAACCCCCTTTGAAAATCAACAGGAGTATATGGAGATCTTTAGAAGCTTTCAGTTGATTGAACAAAAGGGATCTTTACATAACAATGTGGTTTTTAATAGTACCCCAAGAAACATCAATGAAGAAACCCAAAGAATATATCAGCATTATTTTGCGCCGGATGCTTCTTTAACATGGGGAATTTTTGAGCCTGTAGCTCCTTCTTCCTTTTCTGGTTTACATGCACTAGAAAAAAGAATGGATTATGACTTTGATGTTATCGTTCGTTACCATCATTTCTCTGATGGAGATTTTCCGATGGAGGCCATGAGCAATGCTTATGAAAACAACAGGCTTGTGTTGTTTACTCTGCAAACCATGTATACTAGAGGAGATAATACCGGTATTACCTATAAAATATTAAGGGGAGATTATGAGGACTATTTCCAACGCTTAGCTCAGGACATAAAGGCCTATGGGCATCCTATCCTCTTCCGACTGAACAATGAAATGAATGGAGATTGGTGTCCTTATTCTGGTTATTTTTCCTCCAAGGATTCCACCCTCTATAATGAGGTTTGGAAATATGTTTATGGTATTTTTGAAGAAAATAAAGTGGACAATGTCCTATGGGTTTGGAACCCCCACGACCTTTCTTATCCTGGGTTTATGGTAAATCACTACCTCACCTATTATCCCGGTGATAGATATGTAGATATCATTGGTTTGACAGGATACAATACAGGAACCTATTATCCTGGGGAGGTTTGGAGAGGCTTTAGAGAGATCTATGATGATCTTTACCAGGAGTATGCTGCCCTATTCCAACAGCCATTGATGATCACAGAGTTTGGTGCCAGCTCTATCGGAGGAGATAAAATCGCATGGATAGAGGAAATGTTCCAGTACATGAGGAACTATGAGAGAATCAAGATAGCCATTTGGTGGAGCGGTACTGATTGGGATAGTGATAGAAACCCTGCCCGTATCTATCGACTGGACGAAAGTGATGCTATGCTGGATGCCTTTAGGGAAGGTTTTCAGGATTATAAGTAATGAGCCTATGCCCCGCTACGCCACAGGGACAGGGGACGCATCTCCGTCCCCTGTCCCTGTTTTTTGTTAGGTGATGATTTTGGTTACCAGTACTGTCATGTCGTCTACTGCTCGGTTATTGGTGTAGCTTAGGGCTTTTTCTAGGATTTTATCTGCTAGGGCTTGTGGGTTTCTAGTGGTGAGGGTATCTATATAGCTGGGGAGCCACTCCTCTCCTTCTTCTTTGTTGGCCTCTAAAATCCCATCCGACACCATGATGACGAAATCTCCCTCCTCTATTTTTTTCATGCTTTCATTAAACTGGATATCGCTCAATATGCCAATAGGCAGGGTTGAGGAGTGTATCCCTTCTACCATTCCTTTGCTTTTCTTTATATAGCTTGGGGCTGATCCTATTTTTACAAAATCTATGGTTCCTTTACATAAATCCAACAGGGCCATATCTAGACTGGAGAAGATTTCCTCTGATGATTTTAGCATCAGCATGGAATTAATGGTTTTGATGGCTACTTCTCTATCAAATCCGGCTTCCATCATTTTTTCCAGCATGCTGATGGTGGCGCTGGATTGTCGATGGGCTTTTTCTCCCGTCCCCATACCATCACTGATGGCCATCAGATACTGATTTTCCATAATCTCCATAAAGCTATGGGTATCTCCTGATAATTTATTTCCTTCCTTGGTTAGACTTGCCACCTTTGTGACGGCGATATAGCGATTGGCTTCTACTAGGGTAAAGCTACAGCCATCTCCTTCCCTTTTATTGATACAGGCTCCTGGTTTTTTTATAAATTTTATACCTACTGCCTCTGATATGACAGGGGCAAAGCTGTTGCTGCAGCTTTCTCTATGGTAACAAGGATTTTTTTCTACTGTGATTTCTAAATAGCCTCCCTGATGTTTAGTGACGGTAAGATTTTTTGCTGTTAAGCCTGCTTTGTCTAAGGCTACGTATAAATCATTTTCCAGCTCTACATCAAAGGTGGTATTACCGTTTACCTCCTGTGCCAGCTGTCCTATAACCTGTGAAACCCCCTTCAGCTGTTGGCCTACTAGGTTCCTTCCCTCTACAAACCGCTGTTTCCATGTCATGTCTAGGTGGCTTAGCTCATAGAGATGGGTCATTTTTTCAAGGACTTTTTTTGGATGAATACAGCGTCTTTTTAGCTCCTCTGGTAAATCCTCCGGCTTAAGATTTTCTCGAGTCTCTATCAATACCATCACATCTGCCATTGCTTGGTAGGTACAGGTGAAGTTCTTTTCCCAGCAGCTTCTTCTCATACCACAGCTGCTGCAGACATGGTTTGCCATCTCTTGTATCAGATTGGTAAGATCCTCTCTTTCAAAAATCTCGTACTTGTCAGAAATTTTTTCAAAGGTTCCTGCCAGTTGGTGAAATACAGTGGAAAATTCCATCAGCCTTTCAAAGGTTCGTTTTTTCATTCTCTCACTATGGGTCTGATCTGAGTACACAATACTTCTAGGGTTGTTGCAGAACTTTTCCAGCTGCTGTATCCAACTGGAGGGTAGCAACAAGAATAAGCCAAAGGCGAAAAATACTTCTCTAAATTGTATAAACACTTCATAATATCCGCTTATATAAAAGGTCAATATAACATTTCCCATCAAGAATCCAAGGCCGCTGCCGATTTTTCCCATGTCCTTAAAAATACCTGCCAGTAATCCTGAGAATCCAAAGATACCAATGATAACTGGTGGAGTTCCTGGCATAGACATACTGGTGATGAGACCTAGGGTAATTCCTATAGAGGCTCCTATGGCGGTACCTCCATTGTAGGCAAATAGGATGGTTAGCAAAATCGCTAGGCTGTTTCTCAGGGATAGATCAAAGATAAAAACTTCATTGATCCCTGATAATGCCACTGCTGTCAAGATAGCCACACATATGATTTCTTCTGTGGATAGTATTCTCCTATTTTTCTTTTCTACAATAATAGGTAGGGCATAGGAGGAGATGTATAGCGTCACAAAGATGACCAAGGATTCAAAAGCGATCATCATCACATCATAGAGATAAAAGGTGCCAAAGCTGGAGGCCAGCATGGCTACTGTAAAATAAGTAAAGCCCGTGATAAAAGCGGCCTTAAGGGTGCTCATTTTTCTCAGATTCATTACATAATGGAACAATAGAAATACAATCCCTATGGTTATGACATAGGGTAGACTGCCGCCAAGACCTTGAGCCGTGATGATCCCTATAGCGGTTGTTAGTCCTATGGATGCATATTTTCTCTCTTTATAGTTCAGTGCCGCAAAATATCCTATTCCAAAAGGTGTTAGGCCCTGTAAGATTCCTGCTCTTCCTAATAAAAAAGCAACGATACTTAAGATTATCATTTTTTTGTTTAATAATGTTATTACAGATTTTTTTTCTCTGTTGAACTGCATTGGAAATACTGTTGGTTTTTCTGCCATGTTTTATCCCCCCATTGTTTTTCATCTTTAAGGAGATTTTAACAGAAGAATCCTGAAAGATTTGTCAAGAATAGGAGATAGGTCCTAATTACTTTTAGACAAGCAACGGGGGCTTTTTGACAAAAAAAATCAAATATATGGTAGGTAATACATATATCACATACCATATATTGTGTTTTGGGTGAAAGGTGCTTCTTATTTTGCCGAAGGGTTGTACTTCCTGTGGAACGTTTTTTGGAATAAGTATTATTTTTTTTCTATAGAATAGTAGATTGCAGCTTATTATACAATACTCCCTCAAGGTTATCGTATTCGCTGACGGTGATGGTGGTGATGTCTAAAGCCTTCATCACTACATAGAGAATCATCACACCTGCGATAATAATGTCTGCTCTTTTGGGGTGGATGCCCTTTAGTTTTCTTCTTTCTTCTATTGTCAGGCTGATCAGCTGATCTTTTATTGCTTCTATGTCCTTTATAGTAAGACTGTAGTTGTGGACTCTGTCGGTATCATAGGGGTCTAGGGCTTGATGTAGGGCAGCTAGGGTAGTGATGGTACCCCCTGTGCCGATAAGCTGGTGGATTTCTTTGTTTTTCAATCTGTGGAGAGTATTATGTAGGATTTCTTCTACTGCTTTATGCAGCTTGTCTTCTTCTTCCCCTATCCGTTCTGTAATTCTGACGGCCCCCACATTTTCACTAATGACCTCCTGGAGGCCTCCTCTACTGCCTAGGATAAACTCTGTGCTGCCGCCGCCGATGTCGATTACCAGGATTTCTGCAGCAGATTCTATGCCTCCCATAAGGACACCTTTGAAGCCTAGCTCTGCTTCTTCTTCACCAGTGATGACTTCTATCTTTATGCCGGTTTTCTCAAGGGCTGATTTCACAAAGGCTTTGCCATTTTTTGCATCCCTGACAGCACTGGTGGCTATGGCATAGATGGCTTCTGCGCCGTAGGCTTTTGCTTTTTCTGCAAATACCTGAAGGGCAGAAAGGTTTTTTTCTATCCCTTCCTGAGTGATAGCTCCTCCTGCATCTACGGATTGTCCAATCCTTGTGGTGTTGATTTCTTTTTTTCTGTGGAGGATAGAGGCTCCCTCTACCTCTGCTAATAGTAGTCGCATAGAGTTGGTGCCTATATCAATGACGGCGTATTTTTTCATGAATGGTCCTCCTTGCTAAGAACTTTATCGCGATAAAAAAGCCAGGTGGTTTTCCCCTGGCTTATTGCTTTTATATGTTATTTTTACATCTTATTTCTAAAGCCATTACCTCTACGATTGCTAGGCTTACTTTTCGCCTTCAGCACCTGCATCTTTTCTTCGCTTTCCTTCATAAACTTACTAAGTTTGTCGTCTAAAGAAAGCTTTACAGAATCAGAATCTTTTACACTCCAATCTACCTCTGCAGGTTTTACAGATTTTTTAGGCTGTACCGTTGCTTGTCGGATAGACAGACTTATTTTTCCGTCTTTGCCTATAGAAAGTACTTTTACTTTCACCTTCTGCTTATCCTTTAAATAATCATGAATGTTTTTCACATAATCATCGGCAACCTCTGAAATGTGTACTAGTCCTGTCTTTCCATCTCCCAGATCAATAAAGGCACCAAAGTTTGTAATGCCAGATACTGTGCCTTCTAAGATCTTACCTTCCTCTGCCAGCATAAAATTAATATTCCTCCTTGAGCAATTAATTTGCTATATAAATATATATTATTAATTTACCTTCTCCATTATATCAGATTCTATGTAATCCCTCAAGTAGAGGGGACAAATATTTTTTACTCCCCTATATCAATGATCAACATCTCATCTGATCCTATCATCTTTAACTGTTGCCTAGCAATTCTTTCTATGTATTCATCATCGTCACTTTTGTCTAACTGCTGCTGCAGCGCATCGATATCCTCCTGAATTCTTTCTATTTGCTGTAGATAAGCTTCCTCCTGCTGTGATAATTGCTTCATTTCCTGTTGCTGCTGATAGAAGGTGATAACAACATACAGTGCTACAATAGAGAGAATACCCATCCATATTCTTTTTGATGTGTTTGTTCTCTTTTTCTTTTGCATGTGGTTGCCTCCCTTGCATTTTCTTCTGTGGTGATGGATTTAGCAGTCTACTTTTTCTTGAAATAGTTGTTTATATTTTTTTTGCTGCTCTTTATAATTCTACCCGGCAGCTTAAAATACCTTCTTGTTTTATAGTATATAGGCTTTGTCTTACTTTTGCAATAGGAATAGGGCACCTCTATTAGACATAATCCTACAACAAAAGGATATTTTATTAATTGATATAAGTCTAGAAAAAAGCTTCTTAGGATTCTCAATACAAAAAGAATTGCATTGGTTACAATCTCGCTTAAAAAGAAGGTGTAGGTTGCTGCACCTATGACAAAACCTAGAAAGTTATAGAAGCGTAGAGCTCCTTGGTTACTGACAATCAACACATAAAAAGCCACGACAGAGATAATCAGCCAAAAAAGGAAATCCTGTATCAAGGTAGCTATCTTCTTAGGATTGAAAATCTTTCTAAATATTTTATATAAATCATAAATAAAGCCGATCAATATACCTCCATAAATGGTGGCTAACAAAATATAGGCTTCTTGCGATATAGGAATCATTTTTTCACCTGCCTAATTATTTATTTGTTGCTATAGTATGAATTCCCCTGTAATGCAGCAGAAAATAGTATGCTTCTTATTTATTATATTCAACTGCTGTTGATTTGGTGACAATAATTGCTGTAAAACATAACAGGAGGGTTGATAAAAAATCTTATATGCCTTATGTTGGTAAAGGCTGGGCAGCTTCAAGGCGCAATAAAACCCAGTCACCGTATACATAAAAATACGTAGGGTACTGGGTTTTTCAGTAGTTTCTCTCCGCAGCTATTTAAACATTTTGCTGAAGAAGCCTGAGCTTTTTGATGAAAAGCTTTCTCTATCGCTGTAGGTCATGGAATGTATAGTGCCATTGATAGCTACGTTTCCATCCTCAATATTTAGCTTGTTTACGTCTAAATCCTCTCCTTTTATGGTGATTACCCCTGCTATGGTTTCTACTACAACCAATTCGCTATTAAAGTTGTTTACATGCTCTACACCAGATATGGATAGCTTTTCTCTGTTTTCTAATATAACACTATGCCCTCTCAACCGATTATTTCTTCTTTCCTCCAAAATATCACCCGCCTTATAGGTTTGAAAAGCTGAGCTTTTCAAAAATGAAAAATGTAAAATGAAAAGTTAAAGCTACTTACTATATGTTTATTAATTAAACGGGTATATTATAACTTTTTTATATAATATGCTATCAGCCACGGGGACGCAGCCACGGGGACGTTTCATCCGTCAGCCTTAAAAAGCAAACAGCACCACGGAACATATCCCAACGGTGCTGTACTTTTTATATTTTCTATTCTTCATTCTTCATTTTTCATTCTTCATTCTTCATTTTTCATTCTTCTGTTTCCCTCTAATCCCAAAGCTTTACGATTTCTACATCCTTGAAGTAGTGTTTTACAATCTCCTCTGCACTGCTTCCATCCTGTGCCATTTGATAGGCGCCCCATTGACTCATGCCTACACCATGACCATAGCCAGTGCCGGACATGGTTACTTGGTCTCCTTCAATGGAAACATTCTCTAGCATAGTAGATTTCATTCTTGTGCTGTCTAAGGCTAATCTAAAGGCTGGGGCTGATACAGTAGCCTCTCCGATTTGCAGCTGTACTGCTCTGCCTGAAGGACCTGTTTCTGTTATCTCGATGGTATCAAAATCTCCTGTTTCTTGACCTGCTGTTGATTGTACTGCTTCCATGATTTCTTGCTTTGTAAAAGTATCACTCCAGTTGACATCATCCTCTGGTGCCTCTGGTGAGTCCGGCGACTCTACAGGCTGGATATAGGGAGGGTCTTCCCCATCTAGGGCTAATCCTTCAACAGCACCAGCTGTTTGTCCTGCTGCATGGGCGTGAAACCATGCTTTTATATAATCATTGTTGTGAAGTGCCACCTGTCCTCTAGTGGCATTTACTGCCTCTACAATCCTGTCATTTATTTCTTCAGAGTTCCAGGCCTGTGCTTCTTCAATATCTGTAGAAACATGTGCTCCTTCGTATTTAGAGCCTCCTAGGTTGGCTACGAATTCCATCACAAAGGTTCGGGCCAAAATCGCTTGTGCCTGTAGTGCTTCCTCTGGCCAATCGTTTTGCATCTCTCCCGCCAGTACACCCTGTAGATATTCTTCAAAGGCCATTTCTCTGTTTTCACCCTCTTCTACAATATGTACCGTCAGCCTAGGCTCCTGTCCTTCACCTTGGGTGATGCCTTCAGGGATTTCAGGACCATCCTCCACTGTACCCTGTGGTCCCTCTGGTCCCTCTGGACGTCTTGCCGCTCGGCAGCCGGCTAAGGATATGATTAGTAGTACCACCAGAAGCAATATGCCATATTTTTTTAATCTTCTCATAGGAATCCTCCTCGCATACAAGTTTATTCATTCATAAAAAGCTTTTATCAAGCTTATTTACTTGTATTATTTGAAATGAAAAGAATTCCTATGCAAATTTTACTCAATTAAACGGAACATTTCTTTAGCTTCTTCTTTTTTTACATGTTCTGAGATCTGGGTTACCTCCACCTTTAGAGGTCTATCTCCAAAGTGGATTTCCAGCTTATCTCCTATCTCTACTTCTGTTCCTGCTTTTGCTGTACTGCCATTGACAAAGACTCTGCCTTTATCGCAGGCTTCTTTGGCGACGGTCCTTCTTTTTATGATTCTTGCTACTTTTAAGTATTTGTCTAAGCGCATTTATTTCTCCTTTCTGCTTACCTTAAATAAGTTAATAAGTTAGGTGCCTGGCACCGTTTTAGTTTGTGAAAAATAAAAATCAGGGTTTATCCCTGATTTTTATTAGTCGTTAATTTTTTCTTTTAGAGTTTTGCCAGCTTTGAAAACAGGTGCTTTAGAAGCTGGGATGTCGATTACTTGCTCTGGGTTTCTTGGGTTTCTTCCTTGTCTTGGCTTTCTTTCTCTTACATCAAAGGTTCCGAAACCTACTAATTGAACCTTGTCTCCACCCACAAGTGCTTCTTCAACACTCTCCATGAATGCATTTAATGATAATTCTGCATCCTTTTTGGTTAATTGGCTTTTCTCTGCAATTTTTGCAACTAATTCAGCTTTATTCACTTAAAATACCTCCTTCATATTTTTAAGTACGTATAGCATATTCTCTGTAAGTTTTTAAAATCCTTCTTTTTTTAAGAATTTACCAGTATTTTTTACATTTTTTTCTTGGATTCCTCCCAGAAAAGGTCCATTTCTTCTAATGTCATTTCTTTTAAATCCAATTTTGCTTTGGCTGCCTTCTCTTCTATGTATTGAAATCTACGAATAAATTTAGTGCAAGTGGTATTTAAGGCATCCTCTGGATTTACCTTTAAGAACCTTATTAGATTGACTACTGCAAAAAGTAAATCTCCTGCCTCTTCTTTGATTTGCAAAGGGTCTTCTGTTGCCTTGGCCTCAAGGGTCTCTTGAAGCTCCTCTGTTACTTTGTTGACAACATCCTGTAGCTTGTCCCAGTCAAATCCAACATCTGCTGCTTTTTTTTGAATCTTTTCGGCTTTCATTAGTGCTGGTAACTCTTTAGGAATCATCTCCATAGAATTTGCTATACTCTTAATTTGTTTCTCTTGACGCTTTTGTTGTTCCCATGTTACTACTGCCTCATCTGAAGTATCAGCCTTCACCTCTTTGAAAACATGAGGATGTCGAAATACTAATTTTTCGCAAAGCACCTGTACAACATCTTTTATTTCAAATGCGTTTCTTTCCTTTGCTATCTGACAATGAAAAATAACCTGCAGCAGCAAATCTCCCAGTTCTTCTTCTAGCAGCTCATCGTCTTTTTGATCGATGGCCTCTAATACTTCATAGCTTTCTTCGATGAGGTAAGGCTTCAGACTATCGTGGGTTTGCTTGATATCCCAAGGACAGCCTTCTTTACTTCTTAATATTTCCATTATTTCCACTAAATTATTCACATTATAGTATTTTTTTTGATGTATGTCAATGCTTGGAATATAAATACTTGTAAGATAATCCACCCATTCCAATCTGTCCAGCATATACAGCGGCATCCTTTCAACCCTCTCAAGCGTTGGAATTCCAGCGTTTTTTGCCACAATTATCTCCTGCTCATCATGGTAATAGTCCATCAGTCTTAATTTTACCTCAGAGGCAATAAAAGGGTCGTAAACCTGGGTAATAATATTTGCAATGCTGGGGTCAGGTTGTTGTTTGTCTAGCTGTAAGCCGTCTAAAAGTTTAAAGCCATCGATAGGATCGATCTCCAGCGCCATAAACATGGCATCTACAAAGCTCATGGCGGGATATACCTTTTTATCTATTCCCGCTCTCTTACAGCCCTCTATTAGGAGCTGTACTGTGTTTTCTGCCACATAGGGATGTCCTGGAACAGCATACAATACATTTTCTTTTTTTGCCTTCTCTATAAGGGTATCTGCTATATGGTGGTAAACCTCTTGAAAATCTTCTTTTTCTTCATAAATAGCATCAAAGGATTTATAATTGATGCCTTCCTCTTTAAGATAAGCTACCACAGGGTGCTTTTCTGTCCTTAGATATATTTCTTTATGGTCCTTCATAGCGGCTAATGTGGCAAGGGTCAGGTCTTCTTTGGCACCTGGTCCAAGTCCAACGATGGTTAGTTTAGGCAATTTTTTTCACTCCTTTTTTAGGTCTAGTTTTAGCTATTTAGATATTTAAACTGATATAATAATTTCATTTAAGTTTAGGATTTTTTGTTGCTTCTCTCGCTACGCCACGGGGACAGGTCCTCTGTCTTCCCTGCGGTTGCTGGCTTCGCCAACAAGACATATGACCAGTCCCCATGACTCCGCTTTTTTCAGTGGCCTCGGACAGGGTACAGTCCCTCCAAAAGGCGTCAGGACAGCACCCCGTCCCCAGGTCCCTCACATTCCCATGTCCTGAACCAGTTTGCTGCAATCCTGATTTTAAAAAAACAGGGACGCATCTCCGTCCCCTGTCCCTGGTTTTCTGTCCTTATTTTATGAGCTTGGTTTTGTTTAGCAGCTTTAGAAGCTTGCCGCCTCCCGGCAATAGGTCAAAGTCTTCTCTGATGATGGTTTGTGTTTTTAGCAGCATGATACCGTAAACAGCTGCTCCTATACCGATGGAGATCACTGTGGATAAGCTGTTGCCTAGGAAGGGATAGAGCTGTCTATAGAAAATATATACTACCAAGCCCATAGTGGCTACTGATATGATAGGCTTGAAAATAAACTGTCGAGCTTCAAAGGTAACCTCTGTTGCTTTTTTCACTGCTAGAAAGTTTAGTATAAAAGCTACCAGGTAAGCAACGACGGTACCAAGAGCGGCACCTTTTACGTTTAATGATGGAATTCCCGTTAGTATATAGGTAACTACAAATTTAACTGCTGCACCAATCATGAGGTTTCTTACAGGAACATCAGGTTTTCCCAACCCCTGTAGTACTCCTGTCAAGGCCTGCAATGGTGCTAAAAAGGTTACTGCAAAGGCTAAAAACAGTAGTATCTGCCCTATGCTGCCAGTCTCTCTAGGAAAAAGCATTGTCATGATAGGTGTAGATAACACCGCTAGGCCTGTTGAGGCTGGTAATCCAATCAATAGGGCTACTCTTAATGCGGATTTTGCGTCATTTCTTACAGCCTCCCAATCATTGGTTGCCACTGATTCGGATATAACGGGAACAATACTGACTGCTAATGCAACGGTCAATACCTGTGGCAGGTTTACCAAAGTATTGGCCATCCCTTGCAGTTGTCCGTATAGGCTGTTGGCTTCTTGATAGCTGAAGCCTATGGCCTGTAATCGTCTCAGTACTACAAAGGTATCTAAAATATTGATTAGGGGCATTACAGATGCTCCTATGGCAATAGGTATAGCAATTTTTAATAGATTATTGATGATTTCTTTTGATGTCTCTTCCTGAAATGCTCCAGCCTTTATCCCTGCTGGAACAATCCTACTTTTCTTTTTATTGTAAAGAAAGAGCATGATTACCAAGGCTGCTGCGGCTCCTATGGCAGCACCAAAGGAGGCTCCAGCGGCGGCATAGGTTACATCCATTCTACTTAGGAGAAAAATCGCTAGGGATAACCCAAATACTACCCTTGCTGCCTGCTCTACCACTTGAGATGTAGCTGTAGGAACCATATCCCTCATGCCTTGAAAATAACCTCTAAAGGAGGCTAGCACCGCAACAAAGAATACTGCTGGTGATAGTGCTAGGACTGCATAATAGGCGTTTGGACTTTTAAATACATTGTTTACTAGGAAGGAGGTTATTAGTGCCAGGATAATAGAGCCCGCCGCTCCTAATCCTACCAGCAGGTAAAAAGATGTTTTAAATACCTTGTGGGCACCATGATAATCTTCCTTTGCCCTTTTTTCTGATACCAGCTTGGAAATAGCCGTTGGAAAACCAGCGGCTGTAAAGGCTAATAAAAAATTAAAAACTGTATAGCCTACTTGATAGTATCCTAAACCCTCTGACTCAATAATATTTCCTAATGGGATTCTGAAAAATGCCCCCATTACTTTTACAATCATTCCGGCAGCTCCTAAAATAACTGCTCCTTTTAAAAAGTTATCTTTCTTCATGATGATTCCTCCACTTGTTTAGTGCCTGTCTCTATTTAATGCTTTCCTTTAACGGGTTAAATTATAACTTGTTTCTCTGTTTAGTATCCCCTGGTTCACATTCCCTCATTAATTGCCTTCACTGGACCTGACAAATGTAAGCCCAGGCTGCGTCAAGATAGATACCCTGAGGGCAACAGATTATGTTACCCCATGCTCTGCTTGACTTCTTATGTATTATAACAAACTTCTGGGCAAAAAAATAGCCCCACTATTGGAGCTACTTTTTTCCTTATTTATACTTAGTTTTTTATTATTGTTCCATTTGTTTTGCCAAAAAAGAGGCTGCAGTTGATGCTATTTTTTTCTCAACCTCTCCCATATTGGAGCCTTTGGTTTTAGAGCAAATAATTACAGTACCTATAGGGTCTCCTTGGGTAACGATAGGTGCTATTACTTGTGCAGTATAGCTTCCTTCATCCCCTTCATCGGAGGCTATTGGCAACATTTGATCCCCTTCATTTAGTAAAGCGGTTTCTCTTTCCTCCATCATTCTTTCCAACCCTTTGCTTACTCTCTTTTCTAAGTACTCCTTCTTGGAATGACCTGCTATAGCTATTATTGTATCTCTATCGGTTATAATTGCAATATGCCCTAAGGCTTCCTGTAGTGATTCTGCATATTCTGTTGCGAATTCACTAAGTTCTCCTATAGGTGAGTACTTTTTAAGGATAACCTCGCCTTCTCTATCTGTAAATATCTCAAGAGGGTCTCCTTCCCTTATTCTAAGGGTTCTTCTTATTTCTTTAGGGATCACTACTCTGCCTAAATCATCTATGCGTCTTACTATTCCTGTAGCCTTCAATACGTTTCCCTCCTATATTTAAGTAAAATTTTAGCGTATTCATAGTATTTTACCAATCTTTGTTTTTTATTCATTGGAACTATTTTACTTTTCAATAAGGACTTGTTTGCTTAAGATCTATATTCTTCTTCAATTTCCACTATTTTAAATCCTTTAAGGTGTTTTTGGATGACAGAATCAACTTAATTTAAAACAAAGAAAAAAGCAGGGATTTTCCCTGCTTATAACTCTTCTCTTAATTCAATTGTAGCTTCTTCCATCAATTCTTCAATATGATTTTGGAAGTCTTGATCCTTTAAGTACTCGATTAGATAGATTTTTATATCTTCAAATTCTTCTATTTCATTGATGTTGTCTTTTACTAAAATAATGTGGTAACCAAACATGGTTTCTACAATCCCGCTGATTTCTCCTGCCTCTAGGGCAAATGCAGCTTCGTCAAATTCTGGTACCATCTCTCCTCTACCAAAATAGCCTAGGTCTTCAACAATAATGCCTTCTTGCTGTGTTTGTAAATACATATCTGCTAAGGCAATAAAATCTTCGCGATTGTCTATTTGACTTAGGATTTCCTGTGCCTTTGCTTCAGCATTTTCTGTGCCTGCTCTTACTAAAATATGTCTTGCATGTACTTCCTCTTTTGCAAAAAAGTCTGGATTCTCATCATAGTAAGCCTTAGCTGCTTCCTCTGAAATCTCTAGCTTTTCTATATAATAATCTCTATATTTATGAATCAAAATATCTTTTCTGATCTGCTGCTTAATAAAGGCCTCGTCTATTTCATTTTCCTCAGTAAATTGTTGAAAGGCTTCATTTTCATTCTTAAACATTAGATAAGGCTCATATGCCGCTTCTATTTCTTCCTCTGTTATGGTAATATCATTTTTTTCAGCTTCCTGTAGAATGACTTCATCTAATACCAGTTTGTCCAATACACTCTTTTTTACAGACTCTAAAAGTGTCATTCCCGTTCCTGTATCCATTGCAAAGATATCTGGACCAAACTGAGCTTCATAGCTCATCCTTTGCAGCGCTAAGGTTTTATTGAATTCTGCTGTTGTTATGCTGGCACCATTGACTACCGCAGCTGCATCCTCTGGCATTTTTGTAGAGCTAGAGCAAGCGGTAAAAAATAATGTTATTATTAACAGTATAGTCATCGTAAAAATGATTTTTTTTCTGTTTTTTATATCCTTCATTATTCATCAACTCCTATTCAGTCTACATCTATTATATCTGAATTGTTGTTTTTTTGAAACCACTAATTTTTTCTATTATATCTTTTATATCCATCAAGATTCTGTATTGATCCTTGTTTTGTATTTTGTAGACAAAATGGGGAGGATTCCCTCCATGAATGGCTATTTTTCTATGGTATTGCTCCATCACTTCTGCGATGTTTTCTGGCTTCAGCACTGTTGCATCCTTAAACTGGATACGTATATTGCTTTGTTTTTGAGTAATAGCTTCCACCTTTAGGTTTTTGGCCATTGCTTTTATATAGGAAATCAGTAGCAGGTTTCTCACACTCTCAGGCAAGTCCCCAAAGCGGTCTTCGATTTCTTCTTCTATAGCATACATATCCTCTTGGTTTCGAATAGAAGCTATCTTTTTATAGATTTCTATTTTATGACTTTGGTTAGCAATATATTTTTCAGCAATATAGGCGTCTACATTTAGCTCCATCATGGTATCCTCATATTTTTCTACCACTTGCCCCTTTAGCTCTCCTAAGGTTTCCCCCAGTAGCTTCACATATAGGTCGTAGCCTATAGATGCCATATGACCATGCTGTTCTGAGCCTAAAAGGTTTCCTGCTCCTCTGATCTCTAAATCCCGCATAGCGATTTTGAAGCCTGAACCAAATTCAGTAAACTCCTTAATAGCCTTTAGTCTTTTCTCTGCCACCTCCGAGAGAATCTTATCTCTTTCATAGAGTAGATAGGCGTAGCCTTGACGGTTGGATCTTCCCACTCTTCCTCGCAGCTGGTATAGCTGAGACAGCCCTAGTCTGTCGGCATCCTGTATGATGATGGTATTGACATTGGCAATGTCTAACCCTGTTTCAATAATGGTGGTACATACCAAAACATCATACTCTCCCTGGTAATATTCCAGCATCAGCTTCTCCAGCTGTCTTTCGCTCATTTGTCCATGCCCCACTGCTATCCTAGCCTGAGGCACTAGGGAAGCTAGCCTTGTAGCCACTTGGTGGATTCCCTGTACACGGTTGTAGACATAATAAATCTGTCCACCCCTAGCGATTTCTTTTATCATAGCATCTGCTATCAGAGCCTCGTTATAGGCGGCTACATAGGTTTGTACTGGATATCTTTCCTCCGGTGGATCCTCTATAAGGCTCATGTCCCTTATGCCTACCATGGACATATGGAGGGTTCTGGGGATGGGTGTGGCGGTTAAAGTCAATACGTCTACAGATTTTTTTAGCTGCTTTAATATTTCTTTATGTTTAACACCAAATCGTTGCTCTTCATCTACGATTAAAAATCCTAGGTCCTTAAAAACCACATCCTTGGAAAGTAAACGATGGGTTCCTATCAGGATGTCTACATTGCCCGTCCGTAGATTCTCTAAGGTTTGTTTTTGCTGACTTGGGGTTCTAAATCGGCTCAGCATTTCTACTGTTACTGGGAATCCGGAAAATCGTTCTTTGAAGTTATTGTAATGCTGTTGCGCTAGTATGGTGGTAGGTACTAAGATAGCCACCTGCTTTCCATCCATGACGGCTTTAAAGGCACCCCTTATGGCTACCTCCGTTTTCCCATAGCCCACATCACCGCACAATAATCTATCCATAGGTCTTTCTTTTTCCATGTCTTTTTTTACTTCTTCAATAGCCTTCAATTGGTCTGGTGTTTCTTCATAGGGAAATAGGTATTCAAATTGCTTCTGCCATTCGGTATCAACAGAAAAACTATAGCCTTTGCTCTCTTCTCTTTCTGCATAGAGCTTCAATAGCTGCTGAGCCATATCCTCGATGGCTTTTTTTGCTTTTGCCTTTGCTTTAACCCATTCTGTGCCCCCTAGCTTGTTGAGCTTTGGGGTTTTATCGTCGGCCCCTATATATTTTTGGATTAAATCCATTTGATCTGTAGGCACATAGAGGTTATCCTCACCGGAGTAACGAATTTTTAAGTAGTCTTTTTTTATTCCGTCTACCTTTAGCTCCTCAATACCTACATATTTACCAATACCATGGCCTTCGTGGACCACATGATCCCCTACCTGTAAGTCAATAAAGGATTTTATAGGGGCTGCATCCTTTCTTTTGGGTTTTTGCTTTTTCTTTTTGTGAACCCCATAGATTTCATAATCCGTCATGACAATAAATTTAATATCTAGGTATTCAAAGCCTCGATGAAGATTTCCCTGTAGGATGGTAACCTGATTAGCTGCTAGTCCGTTTGTATCCTTTACAGCATAATTTACCGGAATCTCTTCTTCCTTTAAGATTTCCAGTAATTTTAAGGATTTTTCCTTTGTGGTGGGCAGCAAAAGGATGGTATAGCCTTTTCCCTTTAAGCCTTTGATCTCCTCCACCAGATGAGTAATTTTTCCTTGAAAGGTCTGTACAGTTCTAGCAGTAAAGCTGATGATTTCTTCCGGTGGAAAATCTGGATGGTTTCTTGGTAAAAGGCTGGAGGTCACCAGTTTGTATTGCTTTAAGGTTTTTATTATTTCTTCGTAGGTGAACAAAAGCTGTATTTGGTTTGGTAAAACCTCTCCTCTTTCTAGCAGGGTTTTAAAGCTTTCACGGAATTCTTCATGGAAGCCTTTTATTTTATCCTTACCTCGATCCGGCTCATCAATAATGATCACTGCCTCCTGCTGTAGATAGTCCATCAAGGAGGTATCCTTGTCATAGATATAGGGCAGAAATTTTTGTATCCCTTTAAAATTCCCCTGGTTTTCTAGTTTTTCTACTATCTCTGCTATTTTCCTCTTTAGCTTTTCTGCTGTTGGTGCCTCAAGCTTTCTTAAGCTGCCTTTTAATTCCTGTTGTATTTTTGAAATGGTTTTCCCATGATTTTCTGTTTCAATAATGATTTCTGTAGCTGGGAAGATTTTTATCTCCTGCAGCTTTTCAATGGATTTTTGTGTTTCTACTTCAAAGCATCGAATGGAATCTATTTCGTCATCAAAGAGCTCCACCCTTAAAGGCTTTTCTTCTGCTGGAGGAAAGATATCAATAATCCCTCCCCGGATACTAAACTGGCCTTTGGAATCTACTCTTTCTGTTCTCTCATAGCCCTGCATAATAAAGGTTTCTGTTATTTGGTTTAAGTTGACCCTTTCCCCTAGCTTAAAGATCACTTGGCACTTTTTATAGATTTCCAAGGGAGTCAGCTTTAATAATAGTGCCTCTATAGAAGCCACCACCACTTGATCTCCGCCCTCTAGCAGCTTATCCAAGGTTTTGATTCTTTCTTCATTTGCTTCTTCGCTGGTGGCCTCCATGTCATAGAAGACAATGTCCTTGGTGGGGAAAAACAGCACCTTTTCCTGTAGATAAAATTTTAGGTCCTGATAAATCTGTTGGGCTTCTAACTCGCTATAGGTTAGGATGCACACCTGTTGTTTCAGGCTTTGGTAAATACCATAGGTAATATGGGATTTTTGAGAGTCATTGAGACCATATAGTCCTATAGGTGTTTTCTTTTCCTTTAATGCCTGCATCAGTTGTATATACTGCATTGAATGCTGCATTGGCGACAATAATATATTCTTTTCCATCCTTTGCACCTGCTCCTTACAATTTTTTTGTTACGTACCAGTTCCATCCGCTATGAAAAATCCATGCTACGATAATAGCAATGAGGGGAATATTTGTCTTTTTGTATGTGAAATAAGTAACAATGCCAAAAAAGCTATGGCTTAAAATGCTAGCCACAGCAGCCCACTTTCCGATTTTTTTCGATGAAGTAAATATATCATAAATACCCTCAATACAACCAAAGATGAAATGGGATCCTATTATATTGGTTTTTAGGAGAAGGGCAAAGGTGGTTTTTGCCATTTCCTCCAGTAATGGTACTAAAATCGTTAGTCCTTCTTCTTTAAAGGCTTTTAAGATAATTTTATTACATAAATAAGCAAATGCAGCTGCCAATATGCCTGCCATGATGATGTTCACTATCATAGGGTTGCTCCTTTTTTGTCTTTCCTGGGTTTGGGGAGAGGCTTGGCTTCAGGACATAGGGATTACTGGCTGGCTTTCCTTCAGGACATGGGGTTACTGGCTTTCCTTCCTTCAGGACATGGGGACAGGGTTCGGTCCCTCCAAAAGGCGTCAGGACAGAACCCCGTCCCCAAGTCCCTCTCTCTTCTCCATGTCCCTCACACTTTTGCCTCTCCTGTCTTTCTCCCTCTCTCCTGCTTCTCTTCTGTCTGTATTTTACCTCTTCCTTGTTTCTGTCTTGTCCCTTTAGTTAGTGTTATTGGTCTTTTGTTTCTTTTTCTGGGTCCTTTTTTGTATTATATTGGTTCATGGCTTTATCTATGCCTTCTTTTACTATGGCTTCTACTGCCAAAGCAGCTTTTGTTACTGTTTCTCTCATGATGGGGATTTCTTCCTTTGAAAAACCTCCTGTTACATAGCTGGCTAGATTGGCGAAGGCTGGTTTCCCTATGCCTATTCTCACCCTTGGAAAATCATCCTCCTGCAGCTGATAGATAATGGATTTCATACCGTTGTGGGTGCCTGCACTGCCTTTATGACGGATTCTTAAAACCCCTGCCTCTAAATCTATATCATCGTATATAACGATCAGCTTCTCTGTGTCTATTTTATAAAACTCCACCATATCCCTTACACTTTCCCCACTTAGATTCATAAAGGTTTGGGGTTTGGCTAGGATTATTTTTTCTCCGCTCCAAAAGCCTTCTCCATAAAGTGCTTTATGTTTTAGCTTATTTACCTTTAAATTATTGCGATGGGCCAGCAAATCGATGGTATCAAAGCCTACGTTATGGCGGGTACCATCATATCTTTTGCCTGGATTCCCCAGTCCAACAATTATGTACATAGGTTACACCTCTACAATCTTTCAATGAAAATCTAAAACTTGTAATCATCAAGTATGCCTTCGGTTAAGGGTGGCGATTAGTCAAATAATCTGCTCACGGAAATATTTTTATAAATTCTTTGAATGGCTTCTGCAAATAATGATGCTACGGACATCACTTGGATTTTCTCCGTTATTCTATCCTCTGGTAATTTGATGGTATTGGTTACAATCAATTCTTTAATAGCAGAGTTTTGTATTCTTTCAACTGCTGGGCCGGAAAGTAATGGATGAGAGCAACAAGCATATACGTCTTTTGCACCAAATTCCTTTAAGGCATCGGCAGCCTGTGCAATGGTACCAGCGGTATCAATCATATCATCGATTAGAATTACGTTTTTACCTTCTACTTCACCAATAATGTTCATAACTTCCGATACATTGGCCTTCGGTCTGCGCTTATCGATGATGGCAATAGGGGCCTCTAGATGATTAGCAAAGCTTCTAGCCCTTGTAACACTCCCTAGGTCAGGAGAAACTACCACTAAGTCTTGAAGGTTTTTGTTCAAGAAGTATTTTGCAAGAATCGGTACACCTAGTAAATGATCCACTGGTATGTTAAAATACCCTTGAATCTGGGGTGCATGTAAATCCATTGCCAATACTCTATCGGCACCTGCCACTGTAAGCAAATCTGCCACTAGCTTTGCTGTAATTGGATCTCTTGCCTTTGCCTTTCTATCTTGGCGAGCATAGCCATAATAGGGTAATACTGCTGTAATCCTGCCTGCTGAAGCCCTTTTAAAAGCATCGATTAGAATCAAAAGCTCCATTAAATGATCATTTACTGGTGGATGGGTGGGCTGTACAACAAAAACATCTGCACCTCTTACGGTTTCATTGATATTGACTGCTATTTCTCCATCACTAAAGGTACCTACCTCACAGTTCCCGATAGATACTCCTACCTCTTTTGCAATCTCCTTTGCTAATTCAGGATTGGCATTGCCAGTAAATATTTTTATCTCATTACCACTGGTATTCATCTTTTGTTACTCCTCCTTTATTTTTAGTAAACCCTTTCGCTGTACCCAGCCTTCCTTTGTTTCCTGGCGACCTCTAGCTACTGCCAAAGCCCCCTTTGGTACAGTTTTTGTTATGGTAGATCCACTGGCCACATAACCAGATTCTTCTACTACTACTGGTGCTATTAAATTGGCATTGCTGCCAATAAAGGCATAATCTTTAACGATGGTTTTATGCTTGTTTTTTCCATCGTAGTTAACAAATACAACACCACAGCCGATATTCACCTCTTTGCCTATCTCTGCATCACCGATATAGGCAAGATGGGAGGCCTTTGAGTGGTCTCCTATGGTAGCATTCTTTACTTCTACAAAATCTCCAATTTTAACATGCTTTCCTATATGGCTGTTGGGTCTGATATAGGCATATGGTCCTATTTTTGTTGACTCTTCAACGGTGCTATCTAGGATAGTGGAATTCTGGATTTCTACTTGATTCCCTATCCTGCTGTTTTCTATGATGCTGTTGGCACCGATGCTGCAATCTTCTCCTATCACGGTTTTTCCTTTTAGGATAACACCTGGATAAAGAATAGTATCTCTTGCTATCTTCACTGTTCTTTCTATATAAGTATGATTAGGGTTGATGATGGTGACGCCATCTCTCATATGCTTTTCAGCAATTCTTCGTCGCATGATTTCTTCTACCTGCGCCAGCTGTTCTCTAGAATTAACCGCCATAATATCTTCATAATCCTTGGTTTTATATACCCCTACCTGTCCTTTCATCTCCTTTATGATGGTTAACGCATCTGTTAAATAATATTCCTGCTGCTTGTTGTTATTTGTAATCCTAGGTAAGGCTTCCTTTAATGCTTTTGCATCAAAGCAATATAGGCCTGAGTTTATTTCTTTTATTTGCTTTTCTTCCTTTGTGGCATCCTTTTCCTCTACAATGGCTTCAAACTGGTTGTCGGGTGTTCTCAGAATTCGTCCATACCCGTGAGGATCTTCTAATTCAGCTGTTAGCACCGTAGCGCTATAGCTTCCATTTTCATGATAAGCCATTAGCTCTCTTAGGGCTTCTTCTGTGATCAGGGGAGCATCTCCATATAAAACAAGTATTATCCCTTCTTCAATCAGTATATCATAAGCAACCTTTACTGCATGTCCTGTGCCTAATTGTTGGTTTTGTAAAACTGTTTTTACATCTTTGTCTAAGCTTTCCTTTACTTGGTCTGCCCCGTGTCCAATGACTACAATACATTCTTGGATATCCGACTGACGGGCTACATTTATCACATGGTGTAACATTGGTTCACCACAAACCCTATGTAGTACTTTAGGAAGCTTGGATTTCATTCGGGTTCCTGCACCAGCTGCTAATATCACTGTCTGTAATTTCATTTTTTCACCACCTATTACGCCCTTTAGGCGAAATTGAAAAATTTTCATTTTTCATTTACTTAGTATTTCCCTTTAATAGTTTATTATATTTTAAATAAATAATAAACCTTTTTTTCACAATCTGTCGATATAGGCCGTAAATATTGTATGCCTGTCCAAAAAAAAGAAGCCTTATTACTACAAGGCTTCCCCTCGGCATTATGCTTCGCTTGCTTGGCTAATAGTTTCCACTGCTTCTTCTTCTGATTCTTCGTTTACTTTTTCGTATTCTGTGAATATAGCCTCTTGGATTTTAGTTCTAGTATCAGAGTTGATCGGATGTGCTATGTCTCTAAAATCCCCTTCCCCCATTTTCCTACTTGGCATTGCAATAAACAATCCATTTTGTCCTTCAATAATTTTGATGTCATGTACAACAAATTCATTATCAAAGGTAACAGAAACGATTGCCTTCATCTTGCCCTCTGCTGCTACTTTTCTAATTCTTACATCTGTTACTTCCATCTGTCCTTCACCACCTTCCGTTCTGACAATACTAGGCTGAGTAAATAAGAATATAATTGCCGATGTAACCTTTATTCTCCATAAAATCTCGTTTTCCTTCTTTAATATTGATAAAAATTTCATAATTTTGTAAATTTATTAATTTATTTATAGTTTTTGCATTTTATACTAGCTTTTCATTAGGATAAATATGGATCAATCCTTCTTTTTGCTTCACTTTTTCTAGGATTAATAGAGGTATATATCCTTGAACCAATTTTTCCTCCGGCTCCTTTGTTGCTATTAAAACACCGATGCCCTCCACCTGTGTATCAAACTCCTTCATCATATCCACCATTCCTTTGGCGGTACCACCAGCCTTCATAAAATCATCTATAATGATGACCTTAGAGTTTGGTTTTATAGCTCTCCTAGATAAAGACATCTTCTGGATTTGTCCTGTAGATCCCGAAACATAGTTAATACTAACAGTGGAGCCTTCCGTCACCTTGCTGTCTCTTCTGAGGATTACCAGCGGCAGGTTCATAGCCTTTGCCACCATCAGTGCTAACGGAATTCCTTTTGTTTCTACAGTAATGATATAATTTATGTCTTTATATTCAAATTGACTGGCAAAAACCTCCCCCAGCTGATGAAGCTTTTGAGGTGCATAGATAACATCTGTCATATAAAGGAAGCCTCCCGGCAAGATTCTCTCACCTTGCGATAGCTGCTGACTAATCCCTTCTAGTATTTCTTTGTTTTGATTTTCAGTAGTAAAGGGAATATATTTTACTCCTCCTGCAGCTCCAGAAATGGTTAGTATTTTTCCTAGCTTCATTTTCTCCATTGATTGCTTTACCACCATAATATCTTCACTGATGGTGGATTTTGCAGCAGAAAATTTTTCAGTAAAATAATTTAGTGTAAATATTTTATTGGGCTGATCGCCGAGGATTTTCATCATGGCAGCAATTCTTTCGTTTCTTTTTAGTTTTTCCATAAATATAATTCCTCCTGGTATGAATCTTTTTTATATATTATATACATTTTATTCGTTTTTTATCGTAAATACAAGTCTATTCCAAAAGATTCTAAAAGACAAAGATATAAATTTAATGTGCATGTTATTACATTTTATGTTATTATATTGAACAGAGTTTCGTATTAATAGTAAGGAAGAAATTTAACGAAATGGAAATTGTTTTATAAATCAAGTATTATGGCAACACTATATGGTAGAAAATAACTTATTTGTAAAGGAGCGAAGGTTGTGATTGCTTTTGATTTGAATGAGCATAAAATCCATCACATCCATTTGATTGGAATTGGTGGCATTAGTATGAGCGCTATTGCAGAAGTGCTTTTAAGCCACGGCTATCATGTGTCAGGTTCAGATATTAAAGACTCAAAACTTTTAGATAAATTAAGAAATCATGGAGCAGATATATTTATAGGGCATGCTAAAGAAAATATTAAAAATCCTGACTTAGTTGTCTATAGTGCTGCAATTAGAGAGTTTAATCCTGAGAGGATTCAAGCAAAGGAATTAGGTATTCCTCAGGTGGATCGGGCGGAAATGCTGGGACAGATTATGAAAAGGTATCAAAAGGCTGTTGCAGTTGCAGGAAGTCATGGAAAAACCACTACTACTTCTCTGTTATCTTTATTGATGGAATATGCTGATTTAGATCCTACCATATTGGTGGGGGGAGAATTGGATAACATTGGAGGAAATATCAAAATCGGTAAAAGCCAGCATTTTATTACAGAGGCTTGTGAATATGTGGAGAGCTTTTTAAAGTTTTTCCCTTTTATCGGGATTATTTTGAATATTGATGAGGACCATCTAGATTATTATAAGGATATTGATCATATTAAAAATGCCTTTAGAAAATTTGCTAGATTAATTCCTAAGGAAGGTTTTTTAATTGCCTGTAATGATGATCCCCAGGTTAGGGATATCTATGAGGATGCCTCCTGCAATTTAGTTACCTATGGCATAGAAACAGTTGCAGATTTTATGGCAACAGGCATTGTTTTTAATGAAGAGGGCCATCCTTCCTTTAAGGTTACTTATAAGGGAACGTCTTTTGGAGATTTTTGTTTAAGTGTTCCCGGTCTCCACAATGTTTATAATGCCCTTGCAGCTATTGCAGCTTCCCATATCCTAGGAATAAATCCCCGGACTACAGAAAAAAATATTCATCGTTATAAGGGAATACATCGTCGTTTTGATGTCTTAGGAGAGGTAAAGGGAGCTAGGGTTATCGATGATTATGCTCATCATCCCGTGGAAATAAAGGCAACCCTTGAAGCGGCAATGCAGTATCCTCACAAGAAGATTTGGGCTATCTTTCAGCCTCATACCTTTAGCCGCACAAAGGCATTATTGAAGGATTTTGCTAAGGCCTTTGATGCAGCAGATCATATCATCATCACAGATATCTATGCTGCTAGAGAACCGGATGATGGTGAAGTCACCAGTAAAAAGCTGGTGGAGCTGATGGATCCAAATCTAAATGCCCTTTATATGGAGGGATTTGAGCATATCGCTGATTATATCTATCGAAACCTGCAGCCGGGTGATTTGGTTTTAACCATGGGGGCAGGAGATGTTTATAGAATTGCAGAAGCTTTACTGAATAAAATGGAGTAAAGCAATCACAAAGACATTTTGAACCATCTAAAAAGCCTTGGAGCTTAAAAATCCAAGGCTTTTTTTAATCGTCAGTTTTTTATTCCGTAGCTTAGGATTCTATCGGTAGAGCTATCAAGGTTTATGGATAGGTGATTACCAGTTCCATAGCATTGCTTATAGCTGCTTTTGCTGAAACTTTGTTGGAATAGGGATTCACTCTAGAGGGTAAGGTCTCCATTTCTCCGCTATTGTATTGAGCAATGATTAGATCCCACTGATTCCCTACTGCTGTATCCTCTTCATACCAATTGGCTCTTCCAAAGTGAGCAACATCATTTCTGTAGTATAGAGTTATTTCTCCTGCTACACTGGCATTACCGGCATTTATTTCCCATATCCTGTTGATTCCCTGTATCCCTTCCTCTTCTCTCACCTTCATTTCTATGCTGCCGATTTGGTTGATCTCCTCTATCAGCAGCTTTGCCATGGTCCATCCATTATTATCTGTGAAATACAGGGTGTCACCTTCCCTATATTTTGATAAATCAACCTTTGCTTCATAGCGCTTTATTTCTTGATGCTGAAGCATATGCTGCTGCAAGTATTGATATCTCAGCTCTATAAAGTCCAAAAGAGTTTCTAGGTGATACGCATAGTATCCTAGTTCTCCATGGTGATTTTGGGGATGTAGTAAAAATGCATTTGCACCAGGTGCTTTATTTGCGCTTTCTTCAATCAATCGTTTTGTGTTCTCCACCTCAGCTTCAAAATAGCCTAGATGAAAAACCTCTTTCATTAAATAATCCATTCGCTGAAAAAGCTTCTCTCTCAATGCAGGTGTTTCCATAAATTTGTTAAAGATCTCATTTCTACTATAATTATATCTTGTCATATGATATTCATAGGCGAAAAAATGGTTGTCTACGTATTCCTCTGGACGATAGGTGGAGCCGAAGGTCAAATCTTTATCCCAAGGGATTATTCTCCATTTTTCCTGAGGATTCTCATGGTCCTTGTAGAGCCAGTAATCATCTCCATAGGAATCTATGTCTCCTATCAATATGTGTATTGCCAGCCAATCAATATACTGCTGCCAATAGAAATGTTCTAGAAATCCATGATAAAAATCATCTCCGGCAGGGGTATCATAGACCCATTTTGTCAGATCAATAACAGCCTCCCAGCTGGGAGTTCCCCGATAATCTAGATTTTCCTCCAATAGGGTTATGGGGTCTTCTACACTGGCGATATCGTAGCCGAAAAGAGAGCCTCTATCTATCTCTTCTTCATCTTGGTTTCTTACAAAACGGTCTCTAATCAAAGTCCCTTCCTGGTTAACACCCATGTTGGCCAATACATTTTCGTCTATTCTTTCTACATGGATAAATAGTCCTTCATAGATATCATTCATATATAAATTGAAATATTTTGTCCTGGGAGCTGGAAGCCCAATATGATGAAACATATCCATAGAGAGCTTTTCCCTCATCTGTGAGGGATCTGTATAAGACCCGTTCAGGTTCATACGATCGCTGCCAAATAGTAGTTCCTGTCCTTCTTCAAATCGTATGTTAAAGGATTTTTTAGGCAGCATCCGAGTGCTATGACCTCGAAAACGGATTTCTATAGGCTGTAAATCCATCTCTTCCTCTGAGATTCTTGCGAAAGCATCTATTCTATCATCAGAAAAAGGGTCTCTACTGTAGAGCTCTTGTAAATCTTCTTCTTCCATATAGATGTAAATAGAGTTCACCTCTATATCATTATCATTTACAGCTTTTTCTTCCTTTCTGCAGCTAACAAAAATCAAAAGTCCTACCATGGTTGCCAGTACAATCAGCCCTATTCTTTTCATAGGCGTACCTCCTTATCCTATGTCCCTTATTATACCAAAGTATGATAAAAAATAAAAATTAAGAAGGTTTATAAAGAAATTGACAAAAAAAAACGGAGTATTCCCCGCTTTTAATTGGTTTCTTCTATTTCTTCTTCATCTGGTGGTACTTCATATATATCCAGCAACAATCGTCGGACGGCTGAGGCATCATGGAAGTAATAGGACACGCCCCCTTGATACCTAGCTTCTCCCGGCAGCATATGCATATTTACCCTTTCTAGATTTAGACCGATGGCACTGGTGGCATGGCGCATAACCTCTTGCAGCTCCATATCTGTTCTTACAAATTTTAAGGTGTTGGAGGCAAGGCCTGGCAGGTTTCCTAGGCTCATGGCTTTTTGTATGGCTGATTTCATAAACTCCTGCTGTGCTCTGATTCTTCCTAGGTCTCCATTTCTATCTAGGCCTCCGCTTCCAGGGGTGGCTTGACGATATCTCAAGAATTTTACAGCATCCTCTCCATTTAAGACACGGGGTCCGGGTGGAAAATTGATAACAAGAGGAGGGGTATCATAATCATCCCTATAGTACATTCCTGGGTGAGGAATGGTAACAGGTACGCCTCCAATAGCATTTACGATTGAGGCGGCTCCTCTATAATTGACAGTAACGTAGTGATGTATTGGTACATCCAGCAATAGATCACTGACCACTGTTTTTACCCCTGTTGCTCCGTGATCTCCATAAGCTGCATTGATTTTCTTTTTCCCTGGGCCATCATAGCCTACCCTGGGATAATATGTATCTCTTGGTATTGAAACAATATCTAGTTTTTTGCTATCTGGATCAAAGGACACCATCATCATGGTATCCGACAGCATACCATCCAACCCCAGCATAATAAAGTTGATTCGATTACTCTCATAAAACGCCTGTAGCAGCTGGTCCCTTATAACTGGCTCTGTATCAGCGAAGTGATCATCATCATCTACTCTTTCAACAGGAACAGCAGCATTGGGATGACTGTCCTTCATAAAGGTATTGAAGGCAAAAAACATCCCGCTAAATAATATGACAAAGCTAATAAAGGCTATTGTAAATATTTTCATGAAAACTTTCATTATGTTCACTTCCCCACTTTTCGTTAACAATAAGTAATATATCTGCATTTGATTATATCAGATTGCAACAGGAAAATCTACAGTTCAATCCATTTAGACATATTTTCCTGCACAGGGACAAGGGACGGAGATGCGTCCCATAAAAATAGACCACAGACTAATGCTACCGTCTCTGGCCTAATACTTTTAAAAAATTGACATATGGGTCCTCTGTACCTTGTAGTAGACTGCCTTCCCTCTTTAACATAAAAATATAATCTACTATCTCTTGGGTGACTCTTTCTCCTGGTGCTATGATGGGGATGCCTGGAGGGTAAGCCATAACAGCCTCTCCGCTTATTTCTCCTGCCGCCTCTTCTAATCGTGCAATTTTTGTGTTGCTATAATAGGCATCTCTTGGAGATACAATTACCTCAGGGTTTTTTAATACACTATTTTTTATTTTAATGATTTTTGAGGTGCTATGGTTTTTTGCAATATCTTTTAAAGCTGTTACCAATGTCTCTATTTGATCCTCTCCATCTCCCAAACTAAGGATGGCCAAAATATTGTAGTAGTCCGCCAACTCTATTTGAATGTTGTATTGATCCCTTAAGAGATCGTATAATTCAAATCCTGTTAATCCTATACCCGCAGCCGATATGCCTAGCTTGGTTTCGTCAAATCCAAATACCCCTGGTGTTCCTATCAATTCCTTTCCAAATACATACAAACCATCTATTTCATTAATTTGTTTTCTGGCGTCTCTACCTAGACCTATTATCCGCTCTAGCATTTCTTTACCATGAACCGCCAGCTGTTTTCTGGCCACATCAATACTGGCCATTAATAAATAGGATGCACTGGTGGTTTGGGTTAGGTTCAAATTTTTTTTAACAGTAGTAGGAGATATCCTATCTCCTCTCAATAGCAAAAGAGAGCTCTGGGTCAGGGAGCCTCCTGTTTTGTGTGTACTTACAGCACTCATATCTGCCCCTGCCTCCATGGCACTAATGGGCAAGTCCTCATGGAAGCTAAAATGAGCTCCATGGGCTTCGTCTGCTAATACCAACATCCCATGTCGATGAACCAAGGAAACAATTTCTTTTAAGTCGGAGGTAGCTCCATAATAGGTGGGGTTGATCACCATCACTGCTTTTGCATCAGGATGACTGGCTATTGTTTTTTCTAAATCCTCTACAGTGATTCCCATAGCGATTCCTAAGCTCTCATTGATTTTAGGCTGTACATAGATAGGAATAGCACCGCTTAAAATGATGGCGGATATAGAGGATTTATGTGCATTACGGGATAGAATGATCTTTTCCCCAGGTCTGCAGGCACTCATTACCATAGCTTGAATGCCTGAGGTCGTCCCATTGACTAGAAAAAATCCATTGTCTGCATGAAAGGCTTCTGCCGCCAGCTCTTCTGCCTCACGAATCACCCCAATAGGGTTACATATGTTGTCTAGACATTTCATTGAGTTTACATCTATTTCCATCATAGTGCTGCCTACGTGTTCAGTAAATTCTCTTAATCCTCGTCCATGCTTATGACCAGGTACATCAAACGGAACGATATTGCGTCTATGATAATCCTTCAATCCTGTAAATATAGGTGTTTGTGTTTGATTTAATCTTGTCATGAAGGTCACCTCATGTTCTTTGTATTAAGATTAACTTTCCCCTTAAAGGAAAAGACCATACAAAGACTCCTTTGAAGTCTTGTATGGTTTTTTTCTTTGTCTCTCAATGAAAGCTCCTTTTATGCAAATACCTTTACGATTTCTGCCACCATTTTAGCACTATTTACTAAATCCTTAATATGGATATGCTCTTCTAAGGTATGGGGTTTTTTCTCTCCGATACCAAGGTTAACGGCTTTGATGCCATTGCCGTTTAATATATTGGTGTCACTTCCTCCTCCAGTGGCAGCTGTATAGCTCTCCAACCCTATCTGGGAAAAGGCTTCCTGTACCTTCGTAATGATTTCTTCTCCTTCGGCAATGTTAAAGGGTGGATACATTCTTTCTACATCCATTTCTACCTTTCCACCAAAATCTGCTGCTGCCTTCTCAAAGGCTTCCACCATATGAGCAGTTTGTGCATCTAGTTTATCTTCACGAAGACTTCTAGACTCTGCTTTTATTTCTACCATAGGGGTCACAATGTTGGTGGCTTCACCGCCGGTGATTACTCCAACATTTGCAGTTGTTTCTTCATCTATTCTTAAAAGCTTCATGTTTTCAATCGCTCTTGCAGCGATCATGATAGCACTGATCCCTTCCTCTGGAGCTACGCCTGCATGGGCTGGCTTACCAAATATTTTGGCATTTACCTTGTCTTGACACGGGCCTGTAGTAATGATCTCTCCTGGAGAGCCTCCACTATCAAGCACAAACCCATATTTTGCATTTATTTTACCATAGTCCAAATACTTAGCACCAAATAATCCTCCTTCTTCCCAAATGCTGAAGGCAACTTCAATGTCCCCATGAGGAATATTGTTTTCTTTGATTACTCTAATGCCTTCCAGTACAGCAGCAATCCCAGCTTTGTTGTCTCCACCTAAGATAGTGGTGCCATCACTATAAATAACATCCTCTTTTATAACAGGTTTTACGCCTTCACCAGGCTTCACTGTATCCATATGACAGCTAAATAAAATCGTTTCTCCTGAGGCCGTTGTACCCTTTAGCTTTGCAATAAGGTTTCCTGTTTCTCCCCCAACCTTTTCTCCAGCATTATCTACTATTACCTCTAAACCTAGATTTTCAAGCTTTTCCTTTAATACTTTAGCAATTTTTCCTTCCTTTCCAGAATGACTATCAATCTGTACTAGCTCAAGAAATTCTTGTATCAATCGTTCTTGGTTAACCATGTGATTACTCCCTCCTATGTTGATTTTTGCTTAAGCTGGTGATCTCTATTATGTAGTATTTGTTAATCCCTTCATAATTATATCATATACTTGCAGCTATAAGGTAACAAGCTTTTCTCTGTTGAAATAGAAGAAAAAGCAGAGAAATTTTTTAAGTAAAAAAGTTCTCTGCTTTGTGTGATTTTCTATTAAAATTACATTAAGATATGTGCATCTGGTCCTAATGGCCATCCTAAGAAGAACCATGCTGCAAACAGAATAATCCATCCTATCATAAATAATAAGGAGTACGGTACCATGGTAGAAATAATCGTACCGATACCTGTTTCTTTATCATATTTTTGAGCAAATGCTACGATTACTGCAAAGTAGGACATTAATGGTGTAATAATATTTGTTGTTGAATCACCAATTCTGTAGGCTAATTGTGTAAACTCTGGTGAATAACCAACCGCCATTAGCATTGGTACAAATACTGGTGCCATAATGGCCCATTTTGCTGAAGCACTTCCGATAAATAGGTTAATAAATCCTGATACAAAGATAAATCCTATTAGCATTGGAATACCTGTCATACCTGTTGCTTGTAAGAAATCAGCACCTTTAACCGCTAGGATAGTACCTAGGTTTGTCCAGTTAAAGTAGCTTACAAACTGTGCGGCAACGAAGGCAAGTACTAAATAGCCTCCCATGGTTGACATAGCTTTGCCCATAAAACCAGCAATATCTTTATCATTTTTTACTGTTCCAGCACCGATACCATAAGCAATACCTGGTATCATAAAGAATAATGCAATGATTGGAACTAATCCAGCCATAAAGGCTGATCCTGATAATAATTCTCCACTATCCGCTCTTAGAATAGCGTTTTGAGGAACTGTTAAGAATAGCATCACTGCTACAAAGCCTAAGAATGCAAGTCCTGCAAATAATAGTCCTCTAGATTCCTCTTTGGAAACCTTATCAATCTTAGCTACTTCCTCACCTTTGTATACCCCTAATCTCGGTTCAACGATTTTCTCTGTAACAATTGTACCGATAATCGTGATCAAGAAGGTTGACGCAATCATAAAGTAAAGGTTGGCTGTCGGCTGTACCTCATACCCTGGTACATACATTTGTGCCGCTTGTTGGGAGATACCCCCTAGTAATGGATCCAGTGTACCTACCATTAAGTTAGCACTGAAACCACCAGATACTCCTGCAAAGGCTGCTGCTAGACCCGCCAATGGATGTCTACCAAAGCTTAAGAATACCAATGCACCTAATGGTACCAATACAACATACCCAGCATCTGATGCTATATTTGACATAACCCCTGCAAAAACAACTACAGCTGTAATTAGTTTTTGAGGTGTACTTAATACTAGCTTTCTTAGTCCTGCTTGTACCAATCCAGTACCTTCAGCAACCCCAACCCCTAGCATAGCCACAAGCACTGTTCCTAATGGAGCAAAGCTTGTAAAGTTGGTAACTGCATTAGAAAAGATTCTTCTAATACCCTCTACTGTTAATAAACTCACAGCTTCAACAGTAGCCGTTTCAGTTTCTCCAGTTCCAATGATAATTCTTTCAAATACTACGTGTACTCCAGCTGCTTCCGCTATAGCCGAGATAATAATAACAGCTAAACTGAAGATAGCGAATAAAGTCACTGGATGTGGAAGTCTGTTTCCTACTACTTCAACTACATCTAAGAACTTATTGAAAATTCCGCGTTTTTTCGTACTCATTGTTTTTGTACTCACTTTTTTACCTCCTTAATAAATGAATAAATTATAAATGTCGAAAAATGCCGTATGATTAGTATATAAACATTTTTTTGATTTGTCAAATGTTTTTAATAATTAAAAAATATTTTAAATCCTTCTAATTTTCAGATTAAGGTCTGTGTTTTTGGCAGTATCTCTGTTACATAAATGAACTATTTCCTTAGGTAATTTTTGGGTATAGTCCTTTATTTAAAGGCTTATCTCTATTTTTCTGTTTTCTTCTTTCTATTGTTTGGA
The DNA here is from genome assembly GCF_900111615.1 of Natronincola peptidivorans. GTDB lineage: Bacteria > Bacillota > Clostridia > Peptostreptococcales > Natronincolaceae > Natronincola_A > Natronincola_A peptidivorans. The sequence goes on from NZ_FOHU01000006.1 coordinate 88,884, forward strand.
GCAAAAAAATATTAGCGGAGAAAATATTTTTCTCCGCTAATAATCTAGTACCGCTTTCAATCGCCTTCTTCCTGTCGACTAAAATCCTATTCCTGGATAGCCAACACCTGGTCTACCATAGCCTGGGTGACCATATACTGGCCTTCTACGACGTCTTCCTAACAGCTCTCTTATAATCAAAATGCTGATTAAATCTCCAAAAATTCCACTTCGCCCAAACTGTTCTGCATCTACTTCCTGTGTGCATAAACCATAGACTTCATCTACCATTTGTTCTAAAAATGCAGGGTCTACTTGAGGATACATTCTCCTATTGCTGGGCACATCATGGCGATGGCATACTTCTTGTACTCTTGGATATACTCTGCGATAAATATCTGGATACATATCTGTCAAATACCTGTGATTATCATAATGATCCATATAGTCCCTAGGAATGCCCCAGTAGGGATATTCGTAAGGGGTATGATAGGGATTATGATAAGGGTTATGGGTTGGATTATGATACATAGTTCTATCCTCCTTTCTTTTTTCGATACATATTATGCATTTTATGAAATATGTGCTACCCCTTGTCATATAATTAAAAAAGGTTTGTGAAAGTGACTAAACGAGGTGGAGTGTAAATGCTTACTTTTTATCAAAATATTATCTATAATTTCTTTATATCTCTTGGGGTATTGTTGGGGGGCTGTTTATTGGGAGGTGTGGCAGCAGCCCTAGTTGGTCATCCTCCTTTGAAAACCATGATAGATTTATGTGAACGGTTTAAGATTTGGGCCATTGTGGTGGCGTTGGGAGGTACTTTTCCTTCTTTTAAGGTTTTGGAAACAGGTCTTTTTAATGGAGAAATCAGAGGGTTAGTAAAACAGATGATCTATATTTTAAGTGCTTTAGCAGGAGCTCATATCGCCTATAGACTTATTTACTATTTAGAGGGTAGTGGGAAACTATGAAAACATGGGGGAGGTTTATAGCTGTCTTTAGTATCGGCTTTATCCTAGGCTTGACTGTTATGAATGTGGTACATATGCATACGATAGACCGATTATATCGGATTCAAAACCAGTTGACCAACCAGCTGTTGGACAGAGAAATTAAACTGGAGCGTTTAACAGAAAGCATGGAGCAGCAGAAGGCCTCTATTGTAAAGGATTTGGTTATTGATATAGCATTTGAAGGTAATCCTTTGGTGCAGGATGAAATAGAGAAGTCTATTCATTTTTACATGTCAGATTTGGTTGGTATGGAGCTATGGCGTATAGATGGAGAAATGATTTACAAGATTTTGGATGATCGTATTCTTGACATAGGAGACCGACAGGTTCATTTAGAGATAAAGTATATCGTTATCAGTGAAAAGATATCTATTGCTGTCATCGCTAAAATCATAGAAAAATTGTAATATTGTACTAAAGCATACCTTCTTTAAATATATTAATAATAGACACTTTCATTAGATGAGGGGTGAAATAATGCAGATTTTTGTAATTAAGAGAAGAAGCCTCTATATTGCGTTGGCCCTTATAGTGGTTCTGCTGGTTGGCTTATTATTTTGGTTTTTTACCCGAGATAAAACAGTGAGTAACTACTCTACGATCAAATATACCTATGGAAACCTTCTACCAGAGGAGGCAAAGGACCTCATTGATAATAATGCACATGTAGTTGTATTAGATGTGCGCAATGAGGAGGAGTACAATAAGGGGCATTTAGAAAATGCCTCTCTTATTCCTTTAAAGGAGTTAAAGTCCCATAGGGAGTTTTTAGATGAAAATCATGTCTATCTTGTGTATTGTGCTAATGGAAAGGATAGTCAAAAAGCCTCTAAGCTTCTAGGTGATTCTGGGTACCCTAGAGTCTACTCCTTGGTAGGGGGCTATCAAAAATGGCCTTATGAGATTACAAAGCCCGTTCTACATAATGATTGAGCTTCTTTAGGAAACAAAGATTAGATAAATAGATAATAAGTAAAAGGCTAAGATAAATATAGAGTCCCAGCCCACCTTAAAAAAGGTTCTGTTAGAACGATAGAATAATCCTATCACAGCGATGCAGCTCAATACGATGCCTGCCATCGCTGTTATGGTGTGATCTATATTGATGACAGCAAAAATAGAGCCTTTATAGTATACCATGTCTGTTACCACTATAATCAGCATGTTGAAAATATTGCTGCCAAAAACATTGCCAACCGCCATGTCATAGGCACCAATTTTAATGGCAGCAATTGAAGCTACCAGCTCTGGCAGGGAGGTGGTGGCGGCTATCAATAGTGTTCCTACAAAGGTATGTCCTAAGCCCGTCTGCATTGCTATCGTATCTCCTGTTTGGGATAGGGTCATGCCTGCCCAGATAATAATGGTGCAGGCCAGTCCAAATCCTATGATGGCTTTATTCAAAGGTAGACTGTCTTTATCTACCTGCTCTACATCTTCTGGGCCCTCCGGATGAGCTTTTTTGTTTTCATAACGAATAATTAGCACTGATCCATAAATATAGATAGCAAAAATCATGATGCTGCTTATACTAACCCAGCCTATTTCAAGATCTATCCTGCCTATTTGTGTCATCAGGATGGCTAAAGCTCCCAATGCTGATAATAGCACTCCTAGCATTCCTGCTAGTATATGATTCATTTTTACCTTTACTGTAAGAGGCCCATGTCCATGCAAAATATCAACTAAAGCTAGAATCATGATATTGAAGGTATTACTTCCATAGACATTGCCAATAGCAATATCAGGTGCATCGATTAATGCTGAGGTGATGCTGGTTACAAACTCCGGCAGGGAGGTAGCTGCTGCTATAAGAATGCCTCCCACCAAACCATGTCCCAGTTTGGTTTTGGCGGCAATGACATCTCCATATTGTGATATTTTTGTACCAGAAATAATGACTAAAACTGCACTCATCATAAATAATAAATAGGTATTTAACATGGAAACCCCTCTCTTTTTCCTTTTCCTCTTTAGATTTTCAATAGCATGAGGCTTATAAACAAAAATCAATAGATAGCGGAGCTTTAACCCCGCTACTATTTTTTATTTTTTATGTTGAAGCCTTTGTTGCCTCTAAAGGCTCTACTACTTTGCCAGTTTCTGCGTCAATATGCATCAGCCAGTAACCAAAGCCTTCTTGGTTAAATTGTTGATAATGAGAAGGATGCCAATATACAAAGCCTGTTTTTCCTTTATATGGCTGTTCTGCACTGGTTTTCTTCCCTGGAATGCCATAAACATAATATTTTGCTCTTTTCTTTTCATCGTAGCAAATGCCAAAAACATAGTGCTGATACCCATATAGCTGCCTTTGATACTCTGAAGCCTGGTAGTAGGGATAATGATAATAATAAGGATTGATCATGGTTTCAATATGAGCAATAAAGGGCATATAGGTTCTATAAAGAGTCTGAGCATTATATTGGATTTGCCACCATTCATAGTTTTCTAGGTTTCGATCAAATGGTTCTACCTTTGGAAATATCTTCAAGGTGCTTTCAATATATTGTTGAGCTGGATTAGCCTTTTCTACTGTATCCCAGTCTTTTTCAAAGCTATAAGAGCTAGTAGGCTTTTCTTCCTTGGGTGCTGCTGCCTCCTGCTTCTTCTCCGGCTTTTTCTCTTCCTTCGGTACTGCTGCCTCCTGCTTCTTCTCTAGCTTTTTCTCTTCCTTCGGCGCAACCGCCTCCTGCTTCTTCTCTAGCTTTTTCTCTTCCTTCGGCGCAACCGCTTCCTGCTTCTGTTCCGGCTTTTCTTCTTCTTTAGTAGTAATAAATAATTTCTTTTGCAGCAAGGGCTTCCATCTTGTTTTTTCTTTATGTATATAACCTACCAAAGGTGCTATAATCCTTTGGGACTCTTCTAAAGGCTCCACCGCTAGAACCAATACGTCAAAAACTTCTATTGCTTTTCTAAAGCCCTTTACATTTTCTGCATTAAACTCCCAGACAGCTTCTCCTTTTCCATGTTTATCCACCTGTAGAGGTCCTACATCTACGATAACGGGCTCCTCTGTATCCTTTGTATGAATTAGATACAAACGGTATCGTTCTTTTTTTTCATCCAACTGTTTTAGATTTTGACAATGTAATGATAGTGTACCATGATCATTTCTTACTTCTATTTTGCCATATCCCTTTGGTCCTTCTGATTTTGAAATGCTAAAGCCTTTGTCTTCTTCTTCTAATATAACAAAATATCTTCGATAGCGTCTTTTCACCGTCCAACCTCCTTTTATATATTAATAGGATTCTTTGACCTTTTTATTAATATATGTAAGAGGAACGGAATAGTTGCTATTAAATACCATTTACATTTCTTTTGCCAGATGATTTGCCAGTTTAGCAAATTCTTCAATAGATAGGGTTTCTCCCCTTCTCTTTTCTTCTATTCCCGCAATTTCCATGGCTTTTCTTATATCTTCTTTGTTAAGGCTTAAGTTTCCTGTGCTCAAAGCATTGACCAAGGTCTTTCTTCGTTTGCCAAAGGCATCTCTGATTATTTGGAAAAAAAGTTTTTCGTTTTCCACCTGCACCCGAGGTTTCTCCAGAACATCAAGGCGTATGACGGTTGAGTCCACCTTTGGTCTTGGCATAAAAACAGCTGGCGGCACCTTCAATAGGATTTTGGGTTGACAATAGTATTGCACTGCAATAGAGAGGGAGCCATAGTCTTTAGTGGATGGGCTTGCCTGCATCCTTTGGGCCACCTCTTGCTGGATCATGACTGTCATAGAAGTCATAGGCACCTTTTCTTCTAAAAATTTCATGATAATAGCTGTTGTTACGTAATAGGGCAGATTTCCAATTACTTTTATCTTTTTTTTCCCAAATTTCTCTTCAATGACCTCGTGTAGATTTACTTTTAAAATATCTTCGTGAATCACTTCTGTATTGTTATAGGCTTCTAGGGTTTTTTCTAGAATGGGAATAAGATTTCTATCAATTTCCACCGCCACTACCTTACCGGCCTTTTCTGCGATATGTTGAGTTAGGCTGCCTATACCAGGTCCTACTTCTATCACCCAGTCTTCTTTTGTGATTTCTGCTGCTTCAACAATTTTTTCTAGAATGTTTTTATCAATCAAAAAATTTTGTCCTAAGCTTTTAGAAAACTTAAATTGATATTCTTCAATAATTTCTTTTGTTTTTTTTGGTGATGCGATTTTATCCATAGGTTCTCCTACCCCTCTAATCTTTTTAAAGCATCCTGCCATTCTTCCCTTGTAACGTCATAATGATTTAATCGGTTTAAAAACTGCTTTGCATTACCATAGCCTATCCCCAGAATTTTCCCTAAATGATCTCGTCTTTCAGCCGCCTGGTGATTTCCCATAAGCTGATGACTTATTAGATCTTTTTGTGTGAATTCTTGTCTTTTTTCTATTGTTTGACTGCGGGCATTTTTTAATGCAAGTAAAATGTTTTCTGGGGAAGCATTTTCGATACCTATATCTCCGTTTTTTGTGGCCTTTTCTTTGGGAAGAAAAGCATGCTTGCAGTTGGGAACCTTGGAAGCAATAATTTTTCTTATTTTTTCTCCTGCAAAGTCTGGGTCAGTAAATATGATAACCCCTCTTTTTTCAGCGGCAGTTTTTATCCTTTCTATTACAGAGGGAGGTAATGCAAATCCCCCTGTTGTAATCATTTCTGCATCCACCGCTTTTTTTATTGCTGCTACATCATCTTTACCTTCTACTACAATTATTTCTTTAATCATCCTCAATCTCCTTCAACACGCTATTGATGTATGTCATTAGACCCTCATCCTTTAATGGATCTAGTTACAGTTTTCATAAAGCTTTTTTCACTCTGCAATACTTATAATTTATTCTATTTCTTTATGTAATTCAAGGGTTTATCCTCTAAAAATTAATTGTAGCGGAGAAAAAATTTCTCCGCTATTAAATGCTTACTCCAAAATATACACTTTTACATTTCTTCTGCCAAAACGTAAGGCAGCATCGCGATCTTCAAAGTAAAGATCAATTTTATTCCCTATAATGGAGCCTCCTGTATCCTCTGCACTGGCCATACCATAGCTTGCTGTTCTGTCCATAGATTCTATATAGAGTTTTGTTCCAAGTGGTATTACTCTAGGATCTACTGCTACAACACCAGGTCTAACTTGGGTTCCGCTGCGGGTGATACCATAAAAAGGATCTCCAGGTTTTTTTCCTGTGCTCTCGTATCCAGCCGTGTAGGCTGAAGCCTCCATCACAACAACATCCTTATACCTTCTAGTGTCTCCCCTAGAGGTTAATAGCATTCTAGCTGTTCCTTTTTCAACAATTTCATTAGTGGCTTCTTGTATTATCTTTTCCCCTATTACTTCTCTTGCCACCTCTACTCCATTTTCATAAGTAACCTGTAATTCAATTTCTTTAAAGCCTGTTCTTCCTTCTTGCAGTCTGTTGATTTTACCATAATCCATGTCATCATTATATTTCATGGTAGTTTGGAAGGGGATTTCTTGATCCTCTGTAACAACCTCTTTGGTTACCCTTACGATCTTTACAACCTCTCCAGGATGAATAGCTGCCTGTAGATGAGGCTCTATCTTGTCCTCTTCCCCTAATTTTATCTCTAATATATTTAACAAGTCTTCTACTTTTCTCTCTGCTGTCTTAATGATTTCTTCTTCTTCTCCATCAACCAGTTTGATTTCAAAGGCTCTATGGACGATTACTCTAGTTCCGTCCTGCAGCCTTTCCTGAGGCTCTGGTGTTACTCTATCCTCTTCTTCAATTTCTATTCCTTCCTTGATCAATAGAGCTTCAACTGTCCCGGCAAAGGTGGAAACCTTCACCTCATTACCGTCATATACAAGTACTACATCTTTCCTCATAGCCATCCCGCTAACACCCACTGCAAAAATAGCTACTAAGAAAATAGCAATAAGACTTTTTTTACTAGCTCCCTTTAAAAAGCCTTTACTGCTGAAAAAACTATCCATACATATTCCTCCTGTTTTTTTACCTTATTTCCTTAAATGATTTTCTCTTTTTATTGAGAGAGGAAATAAAGCAGTTTTTTAAACAATTAACCACCCGCATAAAATTAGTTAACTGCTTGCCTAGGGAATAAGCTTACAACATTGTATGTTACCATTAAATATTTGTCAATACTTTTACCCATTAAATGGAATTATTTGAAAATATTGAACTGTTAAAATTATATCCAACAAATTTGCCTTTTATTCCTTTCCCTTTGCTTTGTCCTATGTATGCATTCTGTTTTGTTATTTTTCCTGTGAAGCTTTGTGTCGATTTCCCGGGAAATATCGCAAAATAAAAAGAAAAATCCAGTTGGTGTTTTTACTGAATTTTTCTTTTTATCTCAATATTGCTTTTCACTATACGTCCTATGCCTTTCAGCCTTAGTGTAGTTGAAATTCCTTCAAAACATCTTTTTCTTTGATGTTTGGAAGGGTTAATGGTTCATTAAAATCAAAATACGTAAAAGTTCCAACACTGGTGGTATGATTTTCTACGATTCCTGATACTCTATGAATGGTTTGGTCAACCTCTATCTTTTCTAACTCCTTTGTTGCCTTGTTAATATAATATTTATATTCTACTTCCAAATCCATGCCGCTGAGTAGACTTTTTAGCATTTCTTCTATTTGCTGCCGCTTTTCAGCTTCCTCCTGCTGGGTTATTTCCTGTGTTTCCTTCATCTGTAGCGTAAGGGGTAAAATTTTCTTAATGATTTCATCCATTGCCGCTTTTACGGATTCTTTATCAACAGTAAACAGGATAACATAATAATCTTCTCCATCAATTTTTTCCTCTGGTAGATAGGCAGCTGTCATTCCAAATAGCTGTATTTGCTGTTTAGATATCCCTGTACCTCCTTCGATACTGGTTCCCATCAATACCTCTATTTCCTTCATCATTGGATTAATATCCTGCTTCATCCATTTGTTGGTTTCTGGTAGTTTAACGTACATCTCGTGGTTGCCTATGACCATTTCTGTCACAGCCTCTATTTCTTCTCCTTCTGTCTTTACCTTGGTGGTACTTATTACATGGTTTTTATCCTTTTCTTGATCCATCGAAGCTTCTTGAAGCATTTCCATTGTCATAAAAACCTCATAATTTTCTTGAGATTTGTCTATTACATGAGATTCCATAGTCATTTTTAGGTTATACTTTAGGGCTTTAAGTGCCGCCAGCTTATCTTCTGTTTTTTCCAGCATGTCCCCTGCCGTTAACCCTTCTCTAGTAAATACCTCTGTGGCCTTTAGCATCATGTCTTCTAAATCTTTTATGGTGACAGGCCCTTGAGGGTTAAAAATCTCTTTATCTCCATCAATAATACCTTCTTTTGCTCCATAAGCTATATAGGCCTTTGCCCAGCTAGAAATGGCATCTCTATCCTGAAAGTCTGTGTATTCAACAGCTTTATGTGCTGGCACTTTTTTTGTCATATCTAATTCTCCAAAGCTTTTTAATACCATAGTTACTGCTTGCTCCTTTGTTACAGTATCTGCTGGGTAAAAGCTGTTCCGATACCCGGATGCGATTCTCTGCTTTACAGCAGCTTCTACATAAGGTATCTCCTCTGGATTTGTTACATCTTTAAAGGAAGAGGTATTGGTTGCTTCTATGTTAATATTTCTTAGATCCAACAGTGCCTTTATAAATTCTACACGATTGACGGGCTTTCCATGGGTGTCAGCAAAAGCCGTCATAGTCATAGAAAAGATTAATAATATACTTAGTATCATAGGCTTTTTCGTTTTTCTCATAAACATCCTCTCCTCTGTATTGTTCTATAAAAATTATTTTCGTATTTCGTATATGGTAAATCCATAGAAAATTATCACTATGCCTTATTGTACCAATTTTTTGACTTTTTATCAATTTTAGTAAAAATCTTCTTTTCATGGTTTTTCTATTTTTTGCTCTAAAATATCTCTTTTAAAAACATATTTTCTCCTTGTTGATATTGCTTTACACAAAAAAACAGCAGAAACTGATGATTTTTTTCTTCAGCTTCTACTGGATTATTTATTGAATATGAAAGAGTTTTTTGGTGTTTTCCTTGGTTTGCTGTGCTACTTTCTCAAAAGAAATCCCTTTTGCTTCTGCAATGGTCTCAGCAACATGTCGAACATAGGCTGGTTCGTTCCTTTTGCCTCTATAGGGCACTGGCGCTAGGTAGGGACAATCCGTCTCTATTAGCAGCCATTCTAGTGGAATCTCCTTGGCTACTTCATAGGTTTTTTTTGCATTTTTGAAGGTAATGGGTCCTGCTAAGGAAATATAGATCCCTCTTTTTATATATTCCTTTGCCAGCTCTACGCTGCCAGAGTAACAATGCATGACACAGCCCAATTCTCCTGCTTTATATTCCTCCAATATATCAAACACCTCTCCATGGGCCTCTCGGTCATGAACAATGATGGGCAGCTTTACCTCTTGTGCCAGTTGGATTTGCCTTCGAAACCATTTTCTTTGATCTTCTCTAGGAGAATGATCATAGTGAAAATCTAAGCCGATTTCTCCAATGGCTACCACTTTTTCTTTGTTGGTAAAGGATTTGATGATGGTTACTGTATCCTCATCCATGTCCTTCACATCATGGGGATGTACCCCTACTGCAGCATACATCATGGAATACTTTTCTGCTAGGTTTACTGCCTTGATAGAGGTGTTGAGATCTGCTCCGGGATTAAGAATAAACTCTACCCCATTTTCCTTTGCCCTTTTTAGTATTTCGTCTCTATCTTTATCAAATCGACTGTCATCTAAATGGGCATGACTATCAAAAAGCATTGTTTTGCCTCCCTTTAACTTATTAAGGTACCTGCAGGTATCTCTCCATCTGTTGTGGCCAATACCAGCTTTTTATCATTGGCGGCGGCTAGTATCATTCCTTGAGATTCTACACCTCTTAGTTTTACAGGCTTTAGGTTGGCTATTAAAATGACGGTTTTCCCAACCAAGTCCTCCGGTTGATAGTTCTCTGCAATACCGGAGACCACCTGTCTTGTTTCACTTCCTACCTGGAGCTGAAGCACCAATAGCTTATCCGCCTTAGGATGCTTCTCTGCTTTGATTACCTTTACTGCTCTTAGCTCCAGCTTATCAAAGTCATCAATGGTAATTTCCTCCTTTGGCTGGATAGTTACAGCCTCTTCTTCTTCTGGTACACCATTGATTTTTTTGAAATAAGCTTCATTAATTTGTTGAAGCTCCTCAACTTCTTTTTCTATATCTAGCCTTGGGAATAGGATTTCTCCTCTTTTTACTTTGATACCCTTTGGAAGCTTGCCAAAAACAGATGCCGCCTCCCAATCCGTACCTTGCCCTTCGTCAATTCCCATCTGTGTCCATATCTTTGCTGTGGTCTGTCCCATGATAGGCTTTAACAGTACAGAGATAATCCTAATACTGTCGGCTAGATTGTATAATACTGTATTGAGTCTCCCTTGATTTGCTTCATCCTTTGCTAGAATCCAAGGGGTAGTTTCATCGATGTATTTATTCACCCGACGGATAACCTTCCAGATTTCCTCCAAGCCTTCGTGGAATTGAAGCTTATCGATGGCCTTCTCTAGCTTATCAGCTGCTGCAGTCACTGTTTCCTTTAAATCTTCATCAAATTCTCCTGGAACTGTTGCTTCTGGGATAATACCGCCGTTATACTTTTCAATCATGGTAATGGTTCTACTGACTAGGTTTCCTAGATCATTGGACAGATCAGCATTAAATCGGCTGACAAAGGCTCTATTGGTGTAGGTGCCATCATAGCCAAAGGTAAATTCTCTTAGTAGGAAATATTTTAATGCATCCAGTCCATATCTTTCGATAAGGGGCTCAGGATAAACAATATTCCCTTTGGATTTTGACATTTTATCGTCACCAAACATAATCCAGCCGTGGCCATAGACCATTTTCGGCAATGGCTCATCTAAAGCCATCAGCATCGCTGGCCAAATAATTGTATGGAATCGGATGATTTCCTTTGCCATAATATGTACATTGGCAGGCCAGTATTTCTCATATTTCTCCTGGTTATCAGAGCTATAGCCTAGGGCTGTGATATAATTGGATAATGCATCTACCCATACATAGATAACATGCTTTTCATCAAAGGGCACAGGAATCCCCCAGTCAAAGCTGGTTCTGGATACAGCTAAATCCTCTAGTCCTGGTTTAAGAAAGTTATTGATCATTTCATTCTTTCTGGACTCAGGAAGGCATATCTCTGGATGGTCTTGAAAGTATTGAATCAATCGGTCCTGGTATTTTGACAGCTTGAAGAAATAAGCCTCTTCCTTGGCTAGCTCAGCCGGTCTATTGCAATCAGGACAAAGCTTTCCTTCCTTCAGCTGAGTTTCTGTCCAAAAAGACTCACAGGGTGTACAATACCAGCCTTCGTATTCACTTTTGTAGATATCTCCTTTATCATAGAGCTTTTGAAAAATATATTGTACTGCTTTTACATGGCGTTCATCTGTGGTACGGATAAAATCATCATAGGATATATCCATTTTTTTCCATATGTTCTTTATGTCTTTTACGATTCCATCTACATACTCCTTTGGGGCCATCCCCTTTGCTTCAGCAGCTTTTTGGATTTTTTCTCCATGCTCATCTGTCCCTGTTAAAAAGTGTACATCATATCCCGTAAACCTTTTAAATCTTGCTAATGCATCTGATGCTACCGTTGTATAGGTATGACCAATATGCAGCTTTGCACTGGGATAATAGATAGGTGTCGTTAAATAATAGGTGCCTTTACTCATACTTTTTTTCCTCCTTCATACTTGTTTATTTTATTATTATTGCTGATTAAAAAATAAAAAATCCCTATACCGTATTATTGGTATAGGGACGAGTTTTAACTCATGTTACCACCCTAGTTTATCATTGCTTCGCAGCAACAAACTCTGTAAGTGAAATCAATCACCCTGTAGTATAACGGCTACAATTCCGTCATGACCTAAGCCTAGTACTGCTAGACCTCAGCCAAGAAGTTCAGGGGCCATCTTCGATAAATATCTTTAGTACCGGCTTTCACCTATCCCGGCTCTCTGCTATTGATAATCCATTAAACTTCAATAAGTTAATAAGTTAGGTGCCTGGCACCTGATTATCAATACTAAATCCTTTTACCTACTCTTCCCATCATTACTTTTGTTTTTCTTATGTTACACATTAATATATAAAATTATTCGGCTTCTGTCAATATATAGAACCGGTTTTATGATAGAAATAAATAATAAGTTAATAAGTTAGGTGCCTGGCACCTAAAGAAATACTATTCTACAAATTACCACAGATGCAATCATAGCAGCAAAATGTGCTATTAGGGCTGCTGGTACCGTATGTCTGGAGTACTTGATTCCTACTGCTCCAAAGTATACTGCCATCGTATAAAAGATGGTTTCTGCTGACCCCATCATAGTAGAGGCTACCCTGCCTACAAAGGAATCTGGACCGTAATGAGTCAGGATATCCTGCAGCACCCCAAGGGCCCCACTTCCGGATATGGGTCGCATTATTGCTAGGGGCAGTACCTCTGGGGGAATACCTAAAAGGGTCATGGGGGCTTTCATGAAGCTGATGATAAGCTCCATAGCCCCTGATTTTCTCATAACTCCGATGGCAAGAAAGATGGCTATTAAATAGGGCATAATTCTGACAGCGGTTTTGAATCCTTCACTTGCTCCCTCTACAAAGGCATCATAGAGGTTGACTTTTTTTATCATGCCATGTATTAAGATAACAGATATCATGATGGGAATAGCCGCTACGGAAATAATCGTCAATATATAAATCATCCTTCTCTCCCCTCCAATACCTTGCATACAAATATTCCTACAGCAGTAGATACTGCCGTGGCTACAAAGGAGGTGGCTATAATTTCTGTAGGTGCTGCAGATCCAGCATCTCCTCTTAGCTTTAATACCGTTAAGGGAATTAACTGTATTGAGGACATGTTGATGACCAAGAACATGCACATGGCATTTGTGGCTGCTTTTTTGTCTTTATTTAGGGTTTGCAGCTCCTCCATTGCCTTGATACCTAATGCAGTGGCTGAATTCCCTGCACCAAACATATTTGCTACCATATTCATCATGATAGCACTAATGGCAGGATGATCTGCCGGCACCTTAGGAAAAAGGAGCTTGGTGACGGGCTGCATGATGAGGGCAAAGGCTTTTATCAGGCCTGATTTCTTGGCAATGTTCATAAGCCCCAGCCAAACTGCCATAATACCAGTAAGACCGATAGCAAAAATTACCGCCTCCTGGGCATCCTGTAAAATAACGTCATTGATAATCTCTATTTTCCCATTAAAGATGGCTACTATCATACCAAAAATAATCATACTAAACCATATGATACTCATTTTTATCCTCTTTTCTTTTTCATACCTATAGAAGTTTTAAGGATTGATTCTACAGGCAGTGAGATTTGTTCATGCATTACAATAGTATGATAGATGGCTTTTCCTATATGACTTTCTTATGCTGAGGATGATCTAAGTTCAATGGTATGGGCTTAATCAAATATCAGCATTTATCTTTAACTGCTCTTCGCTTTAAAAAAACATAATTGACCTCCCACCCTGTTTAAATTTTTCTTTTATTGACAAAAATCTGTTATAATAGGCTTGGAAGAAAAACTTCTTTTCTCACCAAATACTTTAAGATAAGGAAGGAAATAAAATGAGAAACCTCGCTTTACTAACAGATTTTTATCAGTTAACCATGATGAATGGTTACCTAAAGCACAAGCTTGATGAGGATATTGTTGTTTTTGATTATTTTTTTAGAAAGAATCCTTCTAATAACAGCTACACGATTGTTGCTGGTATAGAACAAGTAATAGATTATCTTGAAAACCTTAGCTTTACAGAGGAGGATCTGCAGTACTTAAGAGGGTTGAATTTTGATGAAGAGTTTCTCAACGCCCTTAAAGGCTTTAAATTTTCTGGAACGATTTACGGGGCACCAGAAGGCTCTATTATGTTTCCACATGAACCGATTTTACGGGTAAAGGCTAGATGCTTTGAAGCACAGTTAATTGAAACTGCCCTTTTAAATATTTTAAACTTCCAATCCCTGATCGCTACCAAAGCTTCCAGAATTTGTGAAGCAGCAGATGGAGATCCCGTGATGGAGTTTGGTTTAAGACGGGCCCAGGGACCTGATGCTGGTATCTATGGAGCACGGGCTGCCGTCATCGGTGGATGTACTTCTACCTCTAATGTTTTGGCAGGAAAAATGTTTGATATTCCGGTGGTAGGGACCCAGGCCCACAGCTGGATTCAGACCTTTGATTCAGAGCTTGAGGCTTTTCAGGCTTATGCAGCTATCTACCCTGATAGATGTCTTTTGCTGGTGGATACCTATGATACATTAAAAAGTGGTGTTCCTAATGCCATCAAGGTCTTTCAAGAATTAAAGGAAAAGGGCTATCAACCAAAAGGGATACGGATTGATTCAGGAGATATCGCTTATCTTTCTAAGGAGGCCCGAAAACAGTTGGATGCTGCTGGCTTTCATGATGTATCTATTGTAGCCTCTAGTGATTTAGAAGAGGAAACGATTTATAGTTTAAAGATTCAAAGGGCCGCTATTAATGGCTGGGGTGTAGGAACCAATCTTATTACCTCCAGTGATTCTCCTGCTTTAGGAGGGGTTTATAAGCTGGCAGCCATTGAAAAAAATGGAGGCTTGATTCCTAAAATTAAAATTTCTGAAAACCCTGAAAAAATTACCAATCCTGGCTATAAAAAAGTGGTACGCATTTATGATGCTCATAACAATAATGCTCAGGCTGACTTGATTATGCTGGATGATGAGGTGATTGATACTACGCAGCCTCTTACTATTTTTCATCCTATATATACCTGGAAAAAGAAAACCTTCAACCGTTATAAAATAAGGGAGATGCTGGTACCTATTTATGAGGAAGGTAAGCTGGTTTATCCTAGAAAAACTGTGGCTGAAATCAAAGCCTATACAGCTAAAGAGTTACAGACCCTTTGGCCAGAATATAAGCGCTTTAACCGTCCTCACCTTTATAAGGTGGACCTTTCACAGAAGCTTTGGGATTTAAAAAATGAGATGCTTAATGCATATAAAGAAAAGAACTCCCTTTAGAGGAGACTCTTCAGGCAGCCAAGGGGCCTTCATTAGACCCTAAGCCTGTTGAAAAATTTTTATGTTTTTTACTTAAAAAACCCAGTGCCATGCTGTGTAGTTGTCTACACTCTCCGGCTACTGGGTTTTTAAGCTTCTGTACTTAAAAGCTTTAATATACTTTCTTTAGATATTGAATGACGGCTTCTTTATTTGGGGCAATTTCTCCAAAATAAATAGCTTTTTTTATGTCTTCCAGTACTTCTCCTACCTTTTTTCCCTCTGGAATATCAAGGAGCGCCATGATCTCTTCACCTTTTATCATGCTGGAAATTTCCTCTATAGGTCTATAACGGGTAAGATAGTTGTTGGCAATATATTCTATATGGACCTTAAACATCCCCATTTCCTCCTGAGGATCTAATATTCTTCTAGTGGCTACAATATCTGCTAGGGCAATCAAAAGAATTTCTAAGGTTTCCTTTCCCGTCTTTTGAAACAATGTATATAGTGTTTTGCCGCTAACATCATTTTTCTTGTACAGCTCCAAAGGCCACATATGAAGAAAGATGTATTTATACAGTATTTCCTTCTCCTTGAGGCTAAGCTTCAGCTTGTTACCATATTCTTTTATAATCTCTGCACCTGTTATTTCATGGCCCTTAAAGCGTACTCTTCCTGTGTCGTCTACCCTTTGGGCTGAAGGCTTTCCTACATCATGGAAAAGTGCTCCCAGCTTCAGCAGCTGTAATCGACTATGATTGCCGGCTACTATCTCATCACAATGGACCTCATAGGCTTCTCTTATATGGTCCTCAAAAAACCCCTCTGCATAGATATAGCTTTCTACCACCTTCATGGTATAGATGGAATGATTCCAGCTGTCCAGCAGGTGATACTTGCATTCCCCCACTTCCTTCATCTCTCTTACTTCAGGAAAAATTTTTTCTAGCAGCTTTAGTTCTTTGTCCATGATACTAAAATAATGATGGGTCTTTTTTTCATTTAATATCTTAAATAGTTCCTCAGCAATCCGCTCTCCTGCCACAGTGGTTATTCCATTTCTGTGACTTCGAATTAACTCCTTTGTCTCCTCTTCTAATTCAAACTCTAGCTGAGACATAAACCGGACAGCCCTCAGCATTCTTAATGGGTCCTCTTGAAAAGCTTTCCCTTGTAAATGTCTTATCTTTTTACTATGTAATCCTTCTCTTCCGTTAAAAGGATCTATCACTTTTTCTTCTTCTAATGGCCAGCCTTCCTTTAGGTTATACGCCATTGCATTGATGGTGAAATCCCTTTCATAGAGGTCTTCTTCAATAGTCTTGCCTCGTATTTTGCTGAAATCCAAGATGATACCGTTTTTTAATACGACTCTATAGGTTTCCCTCTCTCTATCAAGCTCTACAAAGGTTCCTTGAAGCTTTTCTGCTGCTTTTTCAGCAAAGGCTCTATGATGATCTATCACTACTAAGTCAAGATCCTTTGAAACCCTATTTAATAATAAATCCCGTATCATGCCTCCTACTAAATATATCTCTACCTCCAGATTTTTACTCAAGTGAATCATGTCAGCAATAACGGTATTCATTTTATCAACTCCTCAGTTTATTTTCTAGCCCACTATTTAGCATTTACTTTTCTTTGAAAAAAACTACTATATATATTGCATTAGATAAATTACATGTTTTGTAAGGGCAGGTTTCCAAGCCTGTCCGGGTTAGCACAGAGACCAACCCCTACAATGTAAAATCTTTACTATAAATTATATAGGGAATTTTTTTGTAAAAATAACTTGTAGTTTTTACCTAGTATATAGCAAAATGGCAAAAGAGCCAACCTTTGTTAATTTGTTAACAATGAATCGTGAAAATTCATTTGACTTTTTATGGTATATTTGGTACTATTTTTATAAGGCATTGTCGAATTTTGTATATGAAAACCATTATTGATTATGAGCTAAAGGAGGACAAAAATTTTGAAATCAACAGGTATTGTAAGGAAGGTAGATGAGCTAGGAAGAATTGTTTTACCCATCGAGTTAAGACGTACCTTAAACATTGCTGAAAAAGATGCTCTAGAAATTTATGTTGACGGTGAAAGCATATTATTAAAAAAATATGAGCCAGCCTGCATTTTCTGTGGAAATGCTAAGAATGTAGTTGTCTATAAAACAAAGAATATTTGTAGTGAATGTGTTGATGAGCTAGTAAAATAGCTGCAAAACATAGAGGAAAATAAAGAAAAGCCATGGATTTTTTATAGATCTATGGCTTCTTTATATACGTCGGATTTGGGAATCTTTCGAAGCTTAGCAACTTTCTTGATAGCTTCTTTTTTTTCTAATCCTTCCTCCATAAAGGATAGGATATGTTCTTTTATGGTGATGGCTTCAAAGGCTTCCTTTTTTCTATCTTCTTCTTCTTGAGGACTAATTCCTTCGCATAATAAAACCATTTCTCCCTTTGGAGGATTCTCCTGAAAGTGTTGATGGATTTCCTGTAGGCTTCCTCGAATAAATTCTTCGTATTTTTTGGTTAGCTCTCTTGCAACTACGGCTTTTCGATTGCCCAGAAGCTCTATCATTACCTTCAGAGTTTCCTTTATTCGATGGGGAGCTTCATAAAATACAAGGGTTCTGTCTTCCCCTTTTATTTTTTCCAATCTTTCTTTTTTCTTTTTTTTGTCACGATGTAAAAACCCTTCAAAACTAAAATGCTTTGTATCTAATCCTGATGCTACTAAAGCTAAAATAGCAGCACTTGCCCCTGGCAGCACCTCAACTGCAATCCCTGCTTTTATGCATTTCTTAATCAATAGCTCTCCCGGATCTGAGATCCCCGGCATACCTGCATCAGAAACTAGGGCAATGGTTTCTCCCCTAAGCAGCTTATCCATCAAGTGTTGACTTTTAGTTGTCTCGTTGTGTTCATGATAGCTGGTTAATGGTTTTTGAATCTCATAATGCCGCAAGAGTTTAAGGGTATGTCGAGTATCTTCTGCTGCTATGGAATCTACCTCTTTTAAAATTCTTAAGGCTCTAAGGGTAATATCTTCTAAGTTGCCAATGGGAGTAGGACATATGTATAGTTTTCCTTTACTCAGTATTCTCCTCCCCTTCCTCCACCAGTTTTCTGCCATAAATTTGATAGATTTCTTCCGTATATTTTCCTGTTTCCTTGTATACATATAGTGGATCTTTAATTTTCAACTCTGGCATGGCTGCCTTTCTGCATTCCAGTAATAAAAGGTTTGGTTTTTTCTTATAGGTGGGATGAATAAACTGTAGTTCCTTTGGCTCCAGCTTATATTTTCTACAATAGTACATAATATCTGCCAACCTTTGAGGACGATGCACCATATAAAACTTTCCTAGATGCTTTAATAATCGAGAGGCTGCTGCAATAACATCCTCTAATGTGCACTTTACCTCATGCCTTGATATGGATTTGCCAGCCTCAGGGTTTAGCAGTCCCTTTGGATGCATATACGGGGGATTGGATGTTACTACATCAAAGCTGTTGATGGGTAAAACATCAACAGCTCTTTTAAGATCCATCTGTATTATTTTTATCCTATTCTCCAATTGGTTTAGCAGTACACTCCGTTTCGCCATATCAGCTACTTCTGGCTGTATTTCTAATGCCGTTATATGACTTGTGGTACTTTTCCCTGCCAAGAGGATGGGAATAATCCCTGTGCCCGTACCTAAGTCTACCACTTTGGCATTTTTCTTTAGTGTTATAAAGTTTGACAATAACACCGCATCTATACCAAAGCAAAATCCCTGGGGGTTTTGGATAATTTGCAACCCATTTATTTGCAAGTCATCAATTCGTTCCTGATCCTTTAATAATTCTTTCATGGTTGTAAAGCTTCACCTCATTTTGCTAGAAAAGTTCTTCCAGCATGAATTCTATTTGGTCTAGAATTTCATCTTCCTCTATCAGTATTGTATAGGATTTTTCCATCTTTTCCCCTTCACCTAAGAAAACAGTAGTGGGAAGACTTCCTACAAAATAAGCTTCTGTATATTGATTGTCTTCATCTAAAAATATTGGGAAGGAGTAATTCTGTTCCTCAATATAGTTGGTTATCTCCTCCTGAGATACTGTATCAAAGGCAGTGGCATGAATCCCTATAAAGGTTACCTCTTCTTCTAAAAGCTTGTATACATTTTCTAGTATGTCCAATTGTTGTTTAGAATCTTCATTCCAGGATACCCAAAAAGACAAAATTGCTGGTTTATTCTCTTGCTGCTTTAACACAGCCTCTACAGAAGCTTCTATCATCCCTTCTTCTACTGGCTCCTCTACAGGACTTTCTTCTACCTCCTCCTGTGCTGGAGGGGTTGTCTCTTCTATGGGATCCTGTGCTCCTCCTCTACATCCTATCAGTAAGAGGACCATGAGGCTTAATAGTAGGAGTCCCATAAATTTTATATTTTTTATCTTCATAGGAAACACTCCTTTACAGGATTATTAGTCTTCCAGTTGCTTTAATTCATCTTCTGACAGGCCTTCATCTATTACTGCCTTGGTTTCCAGCTGTTCCTTAAGACTTCGTTTTTCTTTAATCTTTGTAACCTCTGTCATACTACAAATTTTCAATTCTTCAGTATTATCCTTTTGGTTTTTAATTTTTACCTTAACTCTTTCTAATATAACATTGGTTTCAATAACTGTACCTTCTCCATAAGGCGTTTGTACGACGGAACCTATTCCCGGCAGTTTATCAAGGATTTCTTGATACATATCATGCTCGTATTTTAAACAACAAAACAATCTTCCGCAAATGCCAGAGATTTTGGTTGGATTTAAGGATAGACTTTGCTCTTTTGCCATTTTGATGGATACTGGTTCAAAATCTCCTAACCAACTGGAGCAGCATAGGGGTTTCCCACAGGTACCGATACCTCCCAGCATTTTTGCTTCATCCCTCACACCAATTTGTCTTAGTTCAATACGTGTTTTAAAAATGGCAGCTAGATCCTTTACCAGTTCTCTAAAATCTACTCTACCGTCGGCAGTAAAATAGAAAATGACTTTATTATTATCAAAGGTGTATTCCACATCAATTAGCTTCATTTCTAATTCATGACTTTCTATTTTTTCTAGACAAATCTCTAGAGCGTCCTTTTCTTTTTGTTTGTTTTCTGCATGTCTTTCCTGATCTTCTTTTGTCACTATCCTTATAACATCCTTCAAGGGAGCTACGATATGCTCCTCTGCAACCTCCTTTGGACCTACAACTACCTCTCCAAATTCCACACCTCTAGCGGTTTCTACTATAACGTGTTGGTCTTTCTTTACAGGGATTTCCCCTGGATTAAAGTAATATATTTTGCCGGCTTTTTTAAACCGTATACCTACTACTGTTACCATTCATCATTCCTCCTAGTTCTATATAAAAGCTGAAGCAAGTTTGCTGAAAGTCAACGGCCTCAGACGTAGTTCTTCTTCTTTAATATTAACCTTTCTCCATTGTATCAAACTTTGTACAGTTATACCATTGTCAAATTTTTGCCTTCTGTTTTAAATCTAAAAGCATTACCTCTAGGTTCAATTGAAAATTTACATTGCTTCTAAAGTTATTTTTCGTTCTTTCAATAATCAAAATCATTTCCTTAATATTTTTTAGTATAAGCTTATCAGCTTGATAAAAGATTTCTTGGATTTCATCTATATTGATGGTATATTCCTTTTTTTTAGTATCCTTATAAATCAATAGGTCCCTATACCAACCCATCATGATTTCTAGTATTTCTTCGATATTGTCCTTTTCCTGGTTAAAAAAATTCATGGTTTCTAAAAGCTGTATAGTATTTTTGTCCATGATATCCCTTGTCATTCTTATGGTTTCTTTCCTTCTATTTTTAAAGGCTTCATCCTCCATCAATTGTAAAGCCTTCCCAATAGCACCATTAGAAAAGGCGGCCATTACCTTGGCTTCCTCTAGGGTAATTCCTTTTTCTCCTACTAAATAGTTTTGTATTTTTTCCATAGATACCGGCAGCAGCTTCAATCGCTGACACCTTGAGGTTATTGTAGGTAATAAGCCAACGGCATTGGTGGTAAGCAAAAGAATGGTGGCATATTCTGGTGGCTCCTCCAATGTTTTTAGTAGGGCATTTTGTGCTTGGATGGTCATTTTTTCTGCATCACAAATAATGTATACCTTTTTGGAGCCTTCGTACGGCTTCATTTGAAGATTTTTTTGTATTTGTCGTATGCTTTCAATTTTGATGGAGGTTTCCTCTTGAAGCCATTTTACTTCTGGATGATTTCCATGCTGTAGTTTTTTACAGCTAGTACATTCATTACAGGGTCTTTTTTCTTCCCCTCTACAGCATATGCCTTTGGCAATCTCATAAGCAACTTTTCGTTTTCCTAATCCTTTTTCCCCCTCCAATAAATAGGCATGACTTATCTGCTGTCGGTTTAAAGCTTTTTTTAAGTTTTCTATTAGTCTTTCTTGTCCTAGAATAGCTTCAAAGGCCATATCCATCATCACTCTCTCTTATAGCTTTACGTATTTTTCAACATCTACTACAAAAACTGTTGCTCCTCCTACAGTTACTTCAATAGGATAGGGAATAAAAACCCCTGTGGTGCCAGAAACCGGTGCTGGCGAAGTAGCAATTTCCTTTCTGGATTCACAATTGTTTTTTATAATTCCAATTACCTTGTCTACTTCTTCGTCTTCTACCCCTACCAATAAGGTGGTGTTGCCTGCTCTTAAAAAACCTCCAGTAGTAGCCAGTTTTGTAATCCGATAGTTGTTGTTGGTTAGATCCTCTATTAAGTTTCCTGCATCCTCATCATGCACAATCGCTATTACTAATTTCATAGACTTAACCCCCTCTAATATTTTCTCCTTCCGTGTATGGGCCCTATTATAAAGAGCTATTTTTCTAATTATATCACAAAACAGCCTTAATACATGCTTTTTATGGGATATCTTCATTATATTATATCATAGTATGTTTTTATTATAAAAAATGGTATAGCCTTTCTTTATTCTAGACAACCTAAATAGAACATCTTATATTACTGACCTTCTGGAGGAAGCCGTATGTTTAGGAAAATAATTGGTATCATGAGATATCTTAAATATTCACCCGTCAATCGCCATAGCCTTACCCCTATTCCTAAGGATGTAGAGGAAAAGCTTGATTTAGATATAGAAGCTGCAAAAAAACGTCTTGAGGAGATTTTTCATCATAGTGAGGGTTTGATCATAAGGCCCTTTAAAATTAGAACCTTTCCTAGGAATAAGGCTTTTATCTGCTACATAGATGGTTTGGTTGATACAGATGCGATGGAGCTAAATGTCTTGAAGCCCTTAATGAGCCAGGATATTTCTTCATTCCTTGGTGTTAAAACCTCTAGAACTATTGCTGTTGTATTGGTGGAAGAAATCATTACTTCGGTAAATACCTTTTTAGTAGGCTACTTAAACCAAGTAGTAGATGAACTGTTAAAGGGTGGGACTGTCATTGTAGTAGATGGCTCTCCTTCTGCTATTGTTATTTCCGCTGCCCATTGGGAGACAAGGGGGGTTACAGAGCCTTCAGCAGAAACCGTCATCAGAGGCCCTAGAGAGGGATTTAATGAAGACCTTATCACCAATATCACCTTAATCCGTCGAAAAGTAAAAAGTCCTAAGCTAAAGTTTGAGTATATTACTAGAGGTATTTATTCTAAAACTAAATTAGCTATTTGTTATATAGATGGGATTGCTAACCCTAAAATTGTTGAAGAGCTAAAGAATCGTATTGAAAAAATCAATATTGATGTGGTTTTAGAGTCTGGATATATTGAAGAGTTTATTGATGATCAGCCTTTTTGTACCTTCCCTGCGATAGGTACTACAGAAAAACCAGATGTGGTGGTGGGAAAGATTTTTGAGGGTCGAATAGCCGTTCTATGCGACGGCACTCCCTTTGTTTTGACGGTTCCCCACCTACTGGTGGAACATCTACAAACCAGCGAGGATTATTATATGAAATGGGTCTTTGCCAGTACCATAAGGCTTTTCCGACTCATGGCCTTGGTTATAACAAGCACGCTGCCTGCTATTTATGTTGGTGTACAAACCTTTCACCATGAAATTATACCTTTTAAGTTGTTTTTATCGATTATGTCGGCTAGAGAACCTATCCCTATATCTTCTTTAACAGAGGCTCTGCTAATGATTGTTATTTTTAAGCTCATTAATGAGGCAGGCATACGTATGCCTACTGCAGTGGGACAGGCCATCAGTGTCGTAGGGGCTATCGTCCTTGGACAGGCGGTGGTGGAGGCAGGGGTTGCCAGTCCCTTAATGATCATTGTAGTTGCCCTTACTGCCATCACCAGCTTTGTGGTTCCTGGCCTTCAAAATTCTATTTTTCTCATTAGGATTTTACTATTGGTGCTGGCTAGCATTGTAGGCTTCTATGGCATTGCCTTTGGACTTCTTTTCATATTTGTCTATATGTGTAATCTAAGATCTTTTGGAGTACCCTATTTGTCTCCTTTTGCACCAACATCTGTTGAAGATTTAGAGGATACTTTTATCCGAGCTCCTCTATGGACCCTTTTGATTAAAAGAAGATAACTTTCAAGGAGAGAATGAATCTATGAAAAAGATAATTTTACTGGTGTTGGTGCTTTTACAAATAATCACTCTTTCCGGTTGCTGGAACAATAGAGAGATTAATGATATGGTGATTGCCCTTGCCTTTGGGATTGATATGACAGAAGAGAAAGAAATCCAGCTGACGGTTCAGACAGTGATCCCTAGAAAATTAGGGCAAGATGGAGCTGAAGGAAATGCCACCGTTACTTATACAGAGGTAGGTTCCACATTTTTTGAAGCCATAAGAAAACTTACCACTGTCTCCAGTCATAAAATCTATATCGGCCATATACAGCTGATCGTCTTTGGTGAAAGTGTTGCAAAGGATGGGATTCAAAAAATTATTGATTTTCTTGAGCGGGACCATGAGTTTAGGAGACAGGCTGTTCCAGTTGTCACCAAAGACATGTCAGCCAAAGAGCTTTTAGAAATAGGTAGTATTTATGAAGCCCTGCCGGCAGTCCATATTGTTAACATGATAAGAAATAATGATGCTGTGGGTTTTTCAAGAAATATGATCCTCCTAGATCTTTTTGAAGAATACAATAGCCTTGGAAACCATTTAGTTATGGGGCTTATTGCTAAAAGAGGCGTTGATGTTCCTCAACATGTAAAAGGACTTCGTGTTCAAGGGGCAGCAGTTTTTTCTGGGGAGCGACTAGTTGGTTTTTTAAATTCTTATGAGACCCGAGGGTATTTGTGGGTAGTGGACGAGCTAGATAGTCTTATCTTAGTGGTTCCTCATAAAGAAGATCCCGAAAAGCTAGTATCCTTAGAAACTATTAGAACCCAATCTAAAATGGATGTAGCGATTATTGATAATGAAATTCTTTTAAAGGTAGTCATTAAAGAAGAAGGTAATATAGGGGGAAAGCAGGGTCCCTATGATCAAACTGATGTAGCAGGGATTAGATACCTAGAAAAGGAAAAGGAAAAGCTGATTACCCATGAGGTTACTGATGTTTTTGATATTGCACAAAATCAGTTTAAGGTAGATTTCTTTGGCTTTGGAACGCTAATCCACAAAAAATATCCTCAGCTTTGGAAGGAAATTGAAGAGGATTGGGATGAAATCTTTACCAAATGTCCAGTAGAAATAAAGGTTGAAACAAAAATTAGGGGAACAGGCCAAATATTTGCCCCCTCCTCAAGTGAATAAGAGGTGATTATTATCTTTATGTTTATTGTTGTCCTTCTAATTATCTTGGCTTTTACCTTATTTGATTTGCCTTTTCTGATAAAAAGAAAAAATCCATTGGTGGCTTTCGCCTATTCTTTTTTGTTACTAATGGGTATAGCTATCTTCTATATTCTTATAGAGGATCTTCCTGTAGCTTCTCCAGCGGTTTATATAGAAAAAGCATTAAATCTTATTTTAAAGAGGTGATGATTTATGGGGAAGCAGGTACAAATATCTCCCTATCAGTTTACCATCCTCCTGATTGGATTTATTATCGGTAGTACGGTGATTATCATTCCTGGCGTTCAGGCAAAGCAAGACGCTTGGCTTGCCTATATCCTGGGTTGGATGGGAGGCTTTCTTTTGTTTTCTATTTATCTTGTCCTCTATCAAAGACATCCTGGCAAAACCTTGGTGGAAATCCATCAAATCCTGCTGGGAAAATGGTTGGGAAACACTCTTTCTATACTTTATATTTGGTATTTTCTCCATCTAGGAACTTTAGTTTTGAGAAATTTCACAGAATATACTATAACCATTAGCTTACCAGAAACCCCAATGTGGTTTATGGCAGTATTAAGCACCTCCATTGTTGCCTACTCTGTAAAAAGCGGCTTAGAGGTAACCAGTCGTATGGGTGAGTTGGTTGTTCCTTTCACCCTTGCTTTTAATCTAGGGGTTACTTTGCTGCTGACACCTCACATGGAACTCAATAACCTGTTGCCTTTTTTAGAAAATGGCATGACCCCAGTTCTGGAGGCTTCTTTTTCCGTCCTGACTTTTCCCTTTGGAGAAACCGTAGTCTTTTTAATGATTTTTCCTTATGTAAATGAAGGGAAGGCACTTAAAAAAAGCTTTGTTACAGCCTTTTTACTAGCAGGAGCTTTGTTACTGCTGGCAAACTTTAGGGAGGTTATGGTTTTGGGTGGGTCCGGG
This sequence comes from Natronincola peptidivorans, assembly GCF_900111615.1. GTDB lineage: Bacteria > Bacillota > Clostridia > Peptostreptococcales > Natronincolaceae > Natronincola_A > Natronincola_A peptidivorans. The sequence continues at coordinate 114,729 of NZ_FOHU01000006.1, forward strand.
ATCGAAAGGAAAGTATTCCCTCCACACCTTACCACCAAAAGAATTCCCAACCTTAATTTAGACCCTCTAATCGGAGTTGTTTTTTATATTACTGGAGGAATTAAGATGTGTGTCTGCTATCTTGTAGCAGCCATGGGGCTAGCACAGCTGACAAAATCCAATGACCATCGGGTGTTTGTCTATCCTATAGGTGTGGTCATCATTGGTTCATCCATGTGGATTTACACCAATATTGCTGAAATGCTTCGATGGGCAATTGCGGTATGGCCCTATTATTCTATTCCCTTTCAAATCATGATTCCTATCCTTTTACTAGTGATCAGCTTTATAAAGCAAATGAAAAAAACTACTAAAAGCTCCTCTTGACAAATCATATCAAGAAGAGCTTTTCATATAGTATAGATTCGCTATAGTTTATATTGATTTTAAGGATATTTTCTCTATCAATTCTTTTAATATGACTTCTACCTCTTGTTTGATTTCTTCAATACCTTTATCAGCTTTTACTATTCTCATTCTTTCTGGATATTTTTTTGCTAAATCTAAGTAGGTGTTGTAGACGGTTCTATGAAACTCTATTTTTTCTTGCTCTAATCGATCTATATCCTTTACATCAATCCGTTTTAAACTGGTTTCAGGAGAAATATCAAAGAACATGGTTAGATTTGGCTCCAATCTCTGGGTAGCAAAATCGTTGATGGCTTTTACTTCTTCCTGACCTAGCCTCCTGCCTCCACCTTGGTAGGCAATACTGGAATCCACAAACCGATCACAAAGCACTACCTTTCCTTCTCTTAGAGCTGGAAGTATAAATTCCTTTACATGCTGTGCTCTGGCGGCAGCGTACAGTAATGCTTCTGTAGTATCCGCCATTTCCTGGTGTTGTTTATCTAGAATAATCTCTCTGATTTTTTCCCCAATGATGGTGCCTCCCGGCTCTCGTGTAATCAACACCTCCAAACCCTTATCCTCTAGAAATCTTTTCATAAAATTTATTTGGGTGCTTTTTCCTGCTCCATCTAAGCCTTCAATTGATATAAATAAACCCTTCGTCATCTCTCCACCCCATTCATCCGTTATGCGTAGCTTCATTATTGTAAATCTGTACTTCTAAAACATATGTCTACTGTGCCCTATCTATATTGTATAGATTTTATTCGATAATTTCAATCCTTTCACAGCTTTGGTCCTTCAGTCCCGTTACCTCCATACCTCTTACCACCATCGTTTTCACATAGGTAACCATTTCCTCCTCTATGACTTCTCCTGGGATTAATATCGGAATTCCAGGGGGATAAGGAATTAAGTATTCACCGCTGATATGTCCTATACTTTCCTTCAGCTTCACTTTTTTCTTTTTCTTATATAGGGCTTCCTTTGGTGTAAAAGCTCTCTTGGGTATAGCATAGGAAAAAAACGGCATTCCTCCTATTTCATCACTGCCCTTCTCTTTGGAAAGAGCTGCCATAGCTTCGTATAGCTTTTCAAAATCCTCTTTATCGTTACCAATGGAGGTCATTCCCAGCACACCATATAGATTGGACAGCTCCATCTGGATACCGAACTCTTTTCTTAGTCTGTTTTCCAGCTGATAGCCGTTGATTTTGTTCTGATACATACTCATCCATAGCCTAGTAGTATCCATAGACTTGATAAAGTGACTGCCAATCCTTTCACTACCTAAAACCGTGACTTTTGGAATGTTTTTCATTTTTTCTTTAAATGCTTCAATATTGTGAAGCAGCTCCTCCATCAGCAGTTTCCCATGATCTCTATAAATGGTTGTGGCCAAATCTAGGGAGGCCATTAGGATATAGGAGGGACTGGTGGTTTGATGTAATCGCAGCATAAACTTTAATTTTTCTCTGTCGATTCTATTTCCCTGTACATGCAGCATAGAGCTTTGGGTAAAAGCTGGAAGGGTTTTGTGGATGCTTTGTACCACAGCATCTGCACCGCATTCTAGCGCTGTCATAGGCAGCTTATCACTTAATCCTAGATGGGCGCCGTGGGCTTCATCCACCAATAGCATTTTCCCATGCTGATGTACAATCTCTGCTATTCTTTTTAAATCACTGGCAAGACCATGATAGGTTGGGTAAGTGATTACAACAGCCTTTGCATCTGGGTGCTCCTTCAGACTTCTTTCTACCTCTTCAGGAGAAATCCCTAAAGCGATTCCTTGTTGAAGATCCATTTCTGGATATAGATAAACAGGAGCTAAGTCTCCTAAAATCGTAATATTGATGACGGATTGGTGACAATTTCGTCCAACAATAATTTTATCCCCCGGGGAGGTAGCAGCCATCACCATGCTATAGATTCCTGAGGTGCTGCCGTTTACTAGAAAATAGGTTTCTTCGCTTTTAAAGGCTTCACTTGCTCTTTCTTGAGCTTTTTTTATAACTTCCTTTGCCTTATGTAGGTTATCTGTTCCAAGGATTTCTGTTGTATCAATATTGGTTAAACAGTCTTTAAAGTTTTTATAATTATATTTGTTGAATATTTTTCCATTTTTGTGTCCTGGCATATGAAAGGATATAAGTTTTTCATTTTGCAGTTGTAAAAGTCTGTCTAAAAGTGGAGTTTCTTTCATAATTCTCCTCCTTTTTTTCTTTATAAACCCTCAGGTTCTTTGAAATTTATTTTCTTTTCTATGCTACTAGTATTCGATAAAAACTCCCTTTTTTCCTTTAAGGTATAAAACTTTTATTATTTAGAAATACTAGTATTGTAGACCGTGTGTGTCTATAATAATTAGCCACAAAAATCATTAAAGGTGGTGGCCTGTTTGAATGATAAAATAACTAATTTGCAAAAATTTGTAACAGCCTATCGTAACCGGAAATCGGATATGGAAATATCCACCATGTTAGATGTTTCTATTGATGAGGTAAAGAGCCAAAGAAAAGAAGTTCTTCGTAAGAATATGGAAAGAAAATTTAGAAAGCATTCAAACAAATAGTTTTTAACAAATAAATAAAGGGACTGATTTTTGTCCCTTTATTTTCTTCATTATTATTCATTAAACGATCTGTACGGATTGCTTCCAAATGTCTCTTATTTTTCTTTTATATGCTTCATATTTTAATTGGTTCATTGGAGTATATATCAGTTCTTTTTCACAACTTCTACATATGTACTGGTTCAACAAAACAATTCCTATACTGGTTTCGTTATTGCAAATACAGCATTTTAATTCTTCACTCATGAAACTCACCAGCCTTATTAAGATAATTAATTATTATGATTGTAGCCTTCTACTAATTATTTTATTCAGCATACTAGTACATTGTTAATGGAATTCAGTAGAAAACCTGCAAAAAAAAATAAAATAGTCTTTTTGTGATTTTATAGATTCAAGACTATTTTACCCTTCTAATTTTTTCATGATAATTTTCTCCAGCTATTTCTACACTGTTTTCATAAAGACCTTTTTCCCTCACCATAACTGTTCCTCTTCTTAGGTCTTCTCCAAGTTCCTTGATAAAGGTTAAAAATAATATAAAAATAGGAATTACAGTGATGCCTAAAAAGGCAATGCTTATAATATAATTATACATTTTCTCTTCTCCTCAAAAGTGGACTTATGGTATTTTTCGTCATCCTTTGTAGAAAATCCTTCTATTGATAAAATATTTCTTCATAAATTGATCTTCTGGTTTATTATTCTACATAGTTTTTCATAATCCTACTTTTGCTTGGTAGGAAATTTGTCCTAAAAAGAAAATGTATCTTTGTAAAAAGGATGTGTCTCCACATCCTTCAGACTGAAGACAAGGTATGAAACTTACTTACAAACCCGATTTTTATAGCTTAAGTAAATGATTAGCGAAGTTAAAATAAAAGAGCGTAAGATAATTAGATAAGAGTTTTCAACTGTTTGAGCGAAGCGAGTTTTGAAAACTCCTGATTATCTTTAAGCTCATTCCTGCCCTGGTCCTGAGCGGATTTACGTAGCTTTAAAAATGTTAGGGTTTGTCTACAAGCTAAAGGATGTGTTTCCACATCCTTTTAGGCTACTCTCTTATTGATTTTTGTTTTGAAATGCCATTAAAAAGACCTTTTCTTGTCGATTACTATTAATTTCGTCCTCTATTGCCATGAGTTTTTTTAACTGCTCCTTAGATAAATCAGCATAGTTCATGTTCCCCATATCTTTGATAATCTCTTGATTCATGGGATACTGCCTCCTTTTATATTTCTTACCTTTTCATTATTTTTCATAAAAAGAAGCTATTTTATTCACCAAGTTATCTAGATTATTATAGGTTTCTCCATAGGAAATAGACGGTCTTTTTAGTAGAATAACAGGGATTTTTAGTGCTTCTGCAGCAGCTATTTTTTCTCCGGTTCCTCCAGCACTACCGCTGTCCTTTGTTACCACGACGGAGGCACCATAGCTTTGAAACATTTGTTGATTAATTTCTTTGTTAAAGGGTCCCTTCATGGCAATAAGATTATCCGGGGTAAAACCATAGGCTTCACAGTTTTTTATGATTTCCCATAAAGGCAGGACTCTTGCCACCAGCCTATTAGCCTCTATTTTTTCTAGAAAGATTGGCAGTTGGTTGCTTCCTATGGTTAAAAATATTTTTCCATCAAAATCCTTTGCTAAATCTGCTGCATGATGAAAATCCTCTGCTATAAGAATACTCTCTGACTGATATTTCTCTTTTATTGTTTCCTGCCTTTCATAACGAAAATAAGACAGTGCTTTTTCTTTAGAAATCTCTAGTGCTAGTTTTGAAATGTTTTCTGCAAAGGGATGGGTAACATCCACAATCATGGTTATTTTTTTTTCTTCAATAAGGGCTGTCATTTTTTCTTTGTCCAGCTTATCCTCCAGCACCTCTACTGGCAAATCAATCTTCAATAGCTTTCCACCATAGGCTGTGGTTACCGTTGCCAATACCTGCAGCTGTTTTTTTGACAGCTTTTCTATTAACTCTCTTCCTTCGGAGGTTCCACAAAGTGCCAGAATCATAGCTGGTAGCCTCTTGGGGTAATGATTTTTCCGTTTTCTACAAAAGTATTGCTATTCCCGATGATCACCACCGTCAACATGTCAATAGGATGCTGCAGCATTTCTTTAAGTGTGGTAACCACAGCTGCTTCTTCAGCTCTTTTTGCATTTCGGACAAGCCCTACTGGCGTCTCTTTTTCTCTATAGTGCAGCAATATTTCTCTAGCTTCCTCTATTTGTGTTACCCTTCCTTTGCTTTTGGGGTTATAGAGAGCTATAACAAAATCTCCTTCTGCTGCTAACTGGAGACGTTTTTTGATAACCTTCCAATCTGTCAATAGATCACTTAAGCTGATGACAGCAAAATCATGCATTAGTGGAGCTCCTAAAACTGCTGCTGCTGCACTGACGGCAGTCACCCCTGGAATCACTTCAATCTCTACCTTGCTGTCTCTTTGTGTCTTTACCTCCAGCATAGCTCCTGCCATCCCATAGATCCCAGGATCTCCGCTGCTGACCAATGCAACAGCAGCCCCTTCCTCTGCAAAATCTAGGGCTAGATTGCATCTTTCTATTTCTCTTTTCATGCCACTGTCCACTACCTTTTTATCGGTTATAAGGTGGGAAATTAAATCTATGTAGGTTTTGTAGCCTATGATCACATCACTGGATATTATTGCTTCTCTGGCGGCAGGTGTCATATAGGCTTCATCACCTGGACCAATGCCTACCACAACGATTTTTTTCATCCTTTGCCCTTCCTTTCTTTATGGATGTGTATTGCAAAATTACAAGTCATTATTCTCTGCTATGGAAATGGTTACTCCTTGATTTTTCTGTTTCTTTAAAAGCATTTTCCCTCCCTGACTGCCTAGGTAGGCACAAGGTTCGCTGACTGCCCCCACTCCGATGGTTTCTTTTACAAAGGGAGAGCTGTCAAAAAGGGTTTCTATTTCTAATAGCTTTTCCCTCGAAAATATCTCTAGTGGTACCTCTAAGGCGATAGCCGTCTCCTTTAATCCTTTTTCTTCTGCTTTTATATCCACTGTGGTTATTTTTTTTATGCTTTCTATGCTTTTTTCTATCTTTTGTAAAGCTGTTTTTATCTCTGTTAAAAGCACCTCTTTGGTTGTGTCCTTTCTACAGCCTATTCCTAAGACTAGATTCTGAGGATACAGCTGCAGCCAGTTTTCTTTTAGGTCTTCTACGTCCTTGTTTCCAATATAGATGCCATAGGGTTCATGAGAAAGATCTGCTAAATTTTTTACTAGATGATACTGAGAGGGTAGCTCTATATTGATAGGAATTTCTGAATAAACCCCGATTTTTTCATTGTTTACAATGGCTGCGGTTATTTTTTTTGCCATCTGCCAATCCTTGAGTCTACAGTTTAATCTTTGTGCCAGAGTATCTACTGCCATGGTATTTTGCACATCAGAGGCAGTGGTAATTACTGGGTTTCCTCCTACGATTGCGGCTATTTTTAAGGTGAATTCGTTAGCACCTCCCATATGTCCCGACAATAGACTGATGACATGCTGTCCCTTTTCATCCATTACCAGCACCCCAGGGTCCTGGCTTTTATGCTTTATATAGGGGGCAATACATCGAACCACAATGCCAGCCGCCATAATAAAAATTAAATAATCTACCTGAGAAAATATTTTCTTCACCACTGCTTTTAGATCTGGCTCTATAGGAAGGACAGCTTCTTTTTCATAATCTTCATGATGAAATTTTGGCAGTACATACAGCTGAGCCTGTGGCAGCTGTTTCTTTATCTGCAGTCCCAGCTGCTTTCCTCCCTGTGTTACCGTTAAAATAGCTGTTTTCATTTATTCTTTCCCTTTCTATATTCATGGGTGAAATTTTCATCATACAGCTTGGAGAGGGCATATTGGTTCCCTAGAAAATCCCCCACTAGGATTTGTGCAGTTTTTTTAATATCTGCTTCTTTTACCCTTTCTGCGATGTTTTTTAGGGTCCCCTCTACTATTTTTTCATCCTCCCAGGTGGCTTTTTGGACAACTGCTACTGGTGTTTCAGGAGGATAGCTGGTTATCAGCTGCTCTACCACCTTGTCTATCATTTGGACGGATAAAAAAATTGCCATAGAGGCTTGGTGCTCCGCTAGAGAAGAAAGGCTCTCTTTAGGCGGCACAGGGGTTCTTCCTTCCATCCTTGTAAGGATCACGGTTTGTGATACCTCTGGCAGGGTAAATTCTTTTTTTAGCTGAGCTGCCGAAGCCACAAAAGAGCTGACTCCAGGTATCACTTCATAATCTATAGACAGCTCTATTAATGCATCCATTTGCTCTCTAATAGCCCCATAAATACTTGGATCCCCTGTATGGACCCTTGCAATAGTTTTTGCTTCTCTTGAAGCTTTTTTCATTACCTCTATTACCTCCGTCAGGGTCATGGAGGCGCTGTTATAGACTGCTGCATTTTCTTTTCTATCGGCAATCACCTGTGGATTCACTAAGGAACCAGCATAGATAATGACATCTGCTTCTTGAATTTTTTTATGACCCTTTAAGGTGATTAGCTCTGGATCACCTGGTCCTGCTCCTATAAAATAAACCTTAGCCACGGAGCTTCCCTCCTTTTTTTATGATAACAGTAGATAGATAGGGTACCCTTCCTTCTTCAAGTACCTTTATATCTGTAGTCACCTGCTCGTCACTGTGGCCGCATTTAGAAATCATGACAAAGCTCTTCTCTAGTCCATGCGCCTTTAGTTTGGATGCTAAACCCTTTGGATCATGAGATACCTTCAGCACTACTAAATTGTCATTATTGGTCAATGCTCTTTCTACTTTTTCCTTCTCCTTGATAAGAGGAAGAATGGTTAAGGCTTCATCTCCTTCTGCCAAGGGAAGATTTACTCTGCTGGCAGCGGCACTAAAGGAGGTGATACCTGGTATCGTTTCGATGGAATAATCTTTTTCCTTTAGCACTTTTACAATATAGATATACGTACTGTATAGCAAAGCATCTCCTAGGGTTAGAAACACTACTTTTTTACCTCTATCTAAAGCATCAGATATAATGCTGATATTCTCCTTCCAATGATTTTCTAGGGTTTCTTTACAATAAACCATGGGAAACACTAGGGGCTTTATTTCTGCGTTAGGGTGGATATGCCCTTTTGCAATCTGTAGAGCAATACTGTCTTCTTCTTTTTTTCCCTTAGGACAAACAATCATATCTGCTTCCCCCAACAGCTTCACTGCTTTTAGGGTTAACAGTTCAGGGTCTCCCGGTCCTACCCCTATGCCATATAGCTTTCCCTTCATCTTCAACAACCCCCTCAAGTTTATCCTGCTTTATCGTGCTTTTCATTATATTGATATCCAAGCTCAGAAATTAAAATATACATTTTTCTATTTACCATAATTAGTTATACGATGATGGATTGTAATAATGATAGCTTTCAACTTGTATATCCATATATAAGCCTTTAAATTTGCTTATTTCTTCATGCCTGAAATTACATAGACACTATTTTGCGCCTCCATTAGGGTATAGTTTCCTGTGAAACGTCCTTTTGAGATCCCTACAGAAATCACTTCTATCTCTTGAAATCCTTTGGTTTTTAGTCCCTGTAATCCTTGGTTTAGAGTTTCAATAGTGACGGCAGTGATGACAATTCTTCCTTCTGGAGTAAGGTGCTGGTGGGCATAGTCCAGTACCTCTGGTAGGGCACCACTGCTGCCCCCAACAAAAATTCTGTCAAAGGATGCTATTTTTTTTAGTTCTATTTCTGCTCTACCCCTCATGATGTTTAGATTATTTATTTCAAAAGTATTTTTGTTTATTTCTAAAAGCTCTAAGGCTTCCTCCTTATACTCTATGGCATACACCTTTCCCTTTGAGAGCTTTAAAGCGGCCTCTATAGATACTGATCCTGTTCCAGCACCTACATCTACAAAGATATGCTCCTCCTGTAGTCGAAGCTTTCCCATCACAACAGCCCTCACTTCCTCCTTTGTCATAGGAGCCTTTCCCCTTACAAAATAACTGTCGGGAATGCCAAAGCTGCTATAATTCCATTTTTTATTCATAGGTAATCACCACCACTGACATTTGATAGGGAGCCTTTTCCATAATTTCTTTTGGTTCTCCCTTAATAATCCTTTCTTCTTCATAGGAAAGATTTTCTCCCACAATCATAATTGCTTTATCTAACTTTGCTTTTATTAAAGCCTCCGCTATGGCTTCTGGTTTATGCTGGGAATCTGTTAATAATCCTACCTTTTTATAGGTTTTCAACTTTTCTATATAGTTCTCTTCCCTTCCATGAAGGCTCATCAGAGGTACCCCTTGCCAGGTTTCTTTTATCCTAGCAAACAAATACTGTAGGGAGCTTATTCCTGGAATCACCTCTAAATCCTCATCACAAAAGTGCTTTTTTAAGTAGATGAGCATACTGTAAAATCCAGTATCTCCAGAAAGAACAATAGCTATTTTTTTGCTTTTTCTATGGGTCTTTATATAATTCATTACCTTCTCTAAATCCTTTGAGATGACATAGGTTTCTCCTGTGTAGTCCTGAAAAATCTCTAGGTTTCTTCTTCCTCCTATTAAGATGTCGCTGGCTTCCACCGCCTTGTATGCCACCGGCAGTACATAATCCTTATGTCCTGGGCCTACTCCAATCACAGTTATTTTTTCCATTCCTTACATCCCTCCAGCAGTTTTTTCCCTTCGGGACAAATAGCCAGTATCCCTTCCTCCATGGTGAAAATCACACTACCTATTTGTACCTTTTCTTCTGTTCTTTCCCTTGTCTTCTCCGTGATTTTTTGGGCTAGTATAGGAAATATTTTTTCTTTTTTAATTTGTCGGATATAGGAGACTGCCTCCTCTGTTGTATTGCTGGTCAATACGGTCTTTACCTCATGAGGAGAAGCCCCTAGTAAGGCTAAATAAGCCGCCAGGATTTCTCTCCTGCCGTCTGCTACTCTGCTATGGGTATGGAAAATACCTCCTGCAACCTTTGCCAGCTTCCCAAGATGTCCTACTAATAGGATTTGCTTGATTCCATGTTCAACAGCCTTGTCCAGCATAAAACCTATAAAATTACTAGTTTTTATGATATATTTGTCCTGAAATTGATAGGTGTTTTTTACCAGATCTCTCCCATAATTTCCTGGAACAAAAATCAGTTTATCTATTCCTTCTTCTTTTAGCATAGCTATTTCTAGTCCCAAGGAATCCTTCCAGGCCTCCTCTGACATAGGCTCTACGATGCCAGAGGTCCCCAATATAGAGATCCCGCCTTCTATTCCTAAACGGGGATTAAAGGTTTTTTTTGCAATTTCTTCACCCTTGGGAACAAAGATTTCTATGTCTAGGCCTTTTTCATAACCAATCATCTCTCTTACTTCCTTTTCTATCATTTGGAGAGGAATAGGATTGATGGCAGCCTTTCCTACAGCTGCCGGCAGGCCTTTTTTTGTTACTCTCCCTACCCCTCTGCCTCCCTGAATATTGATCTTATTGTCTTGTCGCCACTTTACTTTGCTATAGATTAGGAGGCCATGGGTAACATCTGGATCGTCCCCTGCATCCTTTTTGATGCTGCAGGAAGCCCAAGGGCCTTCTATTTTTGGATCTATTACCCTCAGCTTTAGGTCCCAACCCTTTGGTGTAGCTATGGTAATCTCCTCTAAAGGCTCCCCTGTCATAAGCATATTAGCTGCTGCTTTGGAGGCGGCAGCTGCACAGGACCCTGTAGTGTAGCCATATTGCAGACGTTTTCCATTTTTAATCATATATTTATCCATGATAGCAATTCTCCTACAGATTCATGTATAAAAGAGCGTTTACAATGGCTGCAGCTACTGTGCTGCCGCCTTTTCTTCCTAAGGTGGTTATGTAGGGCACATTTCTCCTTATCAGCTCATCCTTTGATTCACGGGCTCCTACAAATCCTACCGGTACCCCCACAACTAAGCTTGGCAGCTTTTTTCCTTCGTCGATGTACTGACATAATTGAAATAATGCAGTAGGGGCGTTGCCGATGACAAAGATTTTAGTCTTTTCTTCCTTGGCTGCCTTTTCCATTGCCACCATTGACCTGGTAAGGCCTCTTTCCTTTGCTTCCTTTGCCACTTCTGGATCGTCTACCAGACAGTAAATTTCACAGTTCATCTGTTTTAAAGCTCTTTTGTTAATGCCCGCCATAGACATCCTTGTATCTGTATAGATACTACAGCCTTCTTTTAAGGCTGCTAATCCACTGTCTATGGCTCCTTTGCTGATTTTGGTGATATCGGCATACTGGAAATCAGCTGTTGTATGAATCATTCTTTTAATAATCTTTCCTTCTCTTTCAGGAAAGGTTTTCTCCCCCAGCTCTTGGGTTATGATTTCAAAGCTATTTTTTTCAATATCCCTTGGGTCTTTGATATATTCCATGGTTTTCTCTCCTCGTTTTTAGGTTGTGTATGGATGCACTGGTAATACTTACTAATTAGCTAGCCTAGCTCCGCCAGAGATAATGTCATAGCTGGAAATGGACAAATAGTTCTTCATCAGCTTTTTTTCCAGAAGCCCATGGTAAAATCCTTCCCTATCAAAATCTCCATCATTGTACAGCACTCCCATTACGGAGCCGCTATGGGCTACATTGATGCCATAGGCTCCTAGCCTTTGACTCAGTTCATGGATTTCCTCAAGGTCTTCTTTATGGAGAATGCTTTGATTTGCAAAAGCACTGATGGTAGCGGCTTTGCCTATCTCCTTTAAATCCCGTGCTTTTATTCCCTTTTCAAAAAGTGAGAGGGCTTCCCCTAATGAGGCTTCTGCTTTTTTTAAAAGAGACCTTCTATCTGTTTTTCTAAAGCTTATGGTATCAATAATTTCTTTTCCCTCCAGCAGCAGTACCTTGCATGCCGGCAGGCTGTGATACTGCTTTTTAAAGGTTCCCTTCAGGTGGTCAAAAAGGGTTAAATGAGAAAAAATTGTGCTATCAGTAGGCTCAATTGCTATACAAAGCTTTGCTATTTCTTCTTGGGTAATGGTTTTCTTCAAATACTTGGCACCAGCTACAGCAGTGGCAGCTAAATCTGCAGTACTGCTGGCCATTCCCTTCCCAATAGGGATAGGGGAATCTATCTTTAAGACGATGTCTTTGTAGTCTTCTTTATGATACCCATAATGCCTAAAGAGGCTTTCCAGCATTCTGTAGGCTTTTTCGTGGTTCTGTGAAATACTATTTTTGTCTACCTGAGTTTTCTCTATAATGGTTACGGTGCTAAACAAATTAATGCTATAGGAGATTAGCTTTTCTCCTCCTAACATATACCCCTGCAGCAGCTCACCGCAGGAGGCAGGACAAATTCCTTGAATCATAACATCAACCCCTCTATTGTCTATAGGTAGCTTAATAATTCTTCTTTATTTCTTGGAGGCTGCAATACTTTTGTCTTGTTATTGTCTAATAAATATTGATAAATTTCTAAAATCCATGGGATTTCTAGATGTGCTTTCTGTAGCAGCTCTTTTTGTTTAAAAACTTCTTGATGGTCTCCTTCTAATAAAACTGCTCCCTCTTTCATGATGTAAAAGTAATCTCCCCAGCCATAGGCTAGGTTTACATCATGGGTAGAAATGATTAGGGTTTTTCCTCCCTCATGTAATTCTTCAAGTATTTTCATTAAGGCTTCTATATGCTTGGGATCTAAGGATGTGGTTGGTTCATCAAAGAGAATCACCTCTGTATCCATGGCTAGGATATCTGCAATAGATACTCTCTTTTTTTCTCCTCCACTTAGATAATGTACTGGCTTCTGCTGAAGGTCTGTGACATTGGTGTCCTTCATAGCCTCTTCTACTCTTTCTCTAATCTCTTCATGGGAGAGGCCTAGATTTTTAGGACCAAAGGATATTTCTTCATAGACATTAGCAGAAAAAAGCTGTATCTCCGGATCTTGAAATACAAAGCCTACCTCTTTCCATAAATCCTTTTTTGGCTTCTTTTTATTGGAAACCAGCTGTCCTTTATAGTAGATATCTCCTTCAGTGGGCCTCAAAACACCATTCATTTGAAGAAAGGTTGTTGATTTTCCACAGCCGTTGGGTCCCAAAAACACAATTTTTTTGCCCTTAGGGATTTTTATATTTATCCCCTTTAGAGCCTTTGTTCCATCGGGATATTGGTAATGTACATTTTTAAACTCTATGATGATATTATCCATAATACTGTCCTTTCCATAGAAAAATCCCTATTAAAAATCCTTCCGCTATAGCAATCTTAATCCAATTTTTTTTGCATTTTTTATAGGGAGGTGCCACTGTTCTTATTTCTCCGGTATAGCCCCTAGATACGAGGGCGGTGTAGGTAAGCTCCCCATGATGCTGTGCCTTTAAAAACAATACTGAGATCAACTGTGACAATGCATAGTAGCTGTTTTTTATATTGGCATAGCCTCCTCTAATCCTTTGAGATGTATGGATATCAGCGGCTATTTTTATAAAAATAAAAATAAATCTATAAATAAAAAACATCATTTCTCTTATTAAGATAGGTACCCTTAGCTTTTCCAATACATAAATTATCTCTGTGATGGGTGTCGTCAGCACTAAAAAATACAGACAGGATATAGAGGCAAAGGATCTTGTAATCAAGAGAAATCCTTGTTGAAAAGCATTCTCTGCCAAAGTTAAACGAAGTCCACCTTCTACCTCTAGGCTAAAGATAATTGCTACCATGCCTAGTAGTACAAAAGCACAGGGCAATAGATAAAGCTTCATTAATAGCGTAAAAGGAACTCTTCCTTTGTAAAGCAATAGAAAGGTCATCATAAGAAACACAATAGAAGCGATAAGGGGGGCGTTGCTGATAAAGACCATCGTCATGGTGGCTATTGAAAAAAAGAACTTTTCTGAAGGATGCATTTCTCTTAAGTTGCTGTTGTAGGCTATTTGGTCTATGATAAACACGGCTTTACCCCCTCTATTTTGTGGTTCGTTATTGATTGTGCTGTCTTATCTATGGATATCCAAGCCTATGGATATGATAAATGCCTTAAGAAATTGGCATGTTTGAAGGTGGTTAGTTTGCGAAGTCTATCTGTATAAGCTTTTGACCTCTTACATAAAGGATAACTCCTCTAATTTCTGTTTATTGTAATTAAAGATCACTTTAAAGACCACTACCGTTAATACGCCTTCTACAATAGCTAAAGGTATCTGTGTGATGGCAAAAATACTCATAAACTTCATAAAGGAGCCTAAAAAGCCCGTAGCAGCATCCCCATAGGCAAAGGATAGCTGGATGGAGGTTGTGATATAGATGGACAAGCTTCCTATAGCTGTGGCTACAAACACACTTGCCCAAGTTGGAGCTTTCAAGTGTTTTAACAGCTTATAGACTCCATAGGTAACAAAGGGCCCCACAACCGCCATAGAAAAAGCATTGGCACCCAGGGTTGTAATACCTCCATGGCTCAGCAAAAGAGCATGAAAGGTTAGTACAATAAAATATATCAAAACCATCATGGTAGGTCCAAACATAATTGCCCCTAAAGCCACTGCTGCTGGATGGGATGAGCTGCCTGTAAAGGAAGGGAGGGTCAGTGTAGATAATACAAAGGTTGTGGCACCTATAACAGCTAACAAAATCTTGCAGTTAGGATGCTCCTCCAAGGTGGCTTTGAGTCTTTTTGTGCTAAAGTATAAGAAAGGCAGAAGTGCTATCCACCAGGCAATCACCCATTTTAGTGATAGAAAGCCCTCAGAAATGTGCATGGCAAAGACCGGTGTTGGCAAAATAGCAAGTACCCCCGCCAAGGTAAATGCTGAAAACAATTGCTTCTTTTTCATTGTCTTTCCCCCTCAATTAATTCTCCAATTATCTGCAGCGATCTTTTCAGCTTCTCTTCAACAAAAGAAAGCTTATCAGCTTCTATCGTAAAAATAACAACCGTTGCAGGTCCTGCAGATTTATTAATATCTATTTGATGGTTCTCCTTCTTTTTAAAGGAGCATTTATTGCTTTTGGCTAAATAATCAGCCTCATACAGGATCCCCTTTGATCCCACAGGGTAGATTTCCTTTACTTCTTTTAAGGAACTCAGCTTTTTTATATCCCCTATGCTGCAGATTTCTTCATCTGTCGGGTAGCTTATTTCATTCCCCAGCTTTGGGGCTCCTAATAGAGCTACAATATCACCCTGTTTTGAGGTGTTTGCTTTTAACTTCTCTTTTTCTACTGCTCCTATTACTGTAATGCCCATAGCCGTTTGACAGGTGGCAAAATTCTCCTCAGTACTGCCATTGAGAAAAACTGTATCAATGGAAGCTTCTTTTAATAAAGCTTCTATTCCCTTGATGATTCCTTTTCCAGTAGGTTCCATCTCCACTGACAGGGTGTCTATGACTGTTATTATCTCCGCTCCTACTGATAAAACCTCCATTAAGGCAACCCTAGCTGTATAATAGCCTACCACCTCAGGGGGTACCTTCACGATATCCCTTTCCTTATTTCCAACAGCTCCACAGGAATCACAGGCGATTACCAAAAGCTTATTGGGTGTTTCTTCAATAAGGGTAAGATCCCTAAATCTTTTAACCCTCATTTTTAATGCCCTTTGAAATGTTTTTATGAATCATAGTCGCTAAAGAAATATTTAAAAAGGAAGCTATGGTTAAAGGTATCCAAATCACTGTAAATAACGGCCATCCACTAAAGGGCAGCCCTAGCATGATGGAAGTAGGTACAACGATCAAAGCTGCTACGGGTCCATTTAATAATGTTGCCACCAACACAGCCATCCAACTGGATGCTTTATTATATAGCCATCCAAAAATATAGACAAATAAAAACATTTCAATAGCTACAATAAGATGCATTGGTAATGTCATGGGAAAGCCTGCAGTAGCCGCTGATAATAAATGTCCTAGAAGCCCCACAAGGCCGCCGGCTAATGGGCTGATGGCAATGGCTGCATAAAAACCTGCCATAGAGTCAAAGGCTATACTTCCTTGAATCTTAATCATAGCTCCAATCATACTTATGGCAATCAGCATGGCTATTTTGGTTATGGTTCTGACATTATAAATCTTTTTTACCTCCTGTTGAAACATAGAAATCCCCCTATTCCTTTTTTATAATTTTTGTTGAAGAACAATACTCTAATCAAACCTTGCCAGAGGCAGTGTCAACCCTTATAAGGTATGTTATCTTTTCCTCTGCCGAAATAATTTATAGCTTTGACACCTTTCAAGAAAGCCTTTTACAAAGGAAGGGTTGCTGTAAAAGTGTATGTGGGGAAAAGCGCCTAAGCAGTTGTATTTTTCTAAGCCGCAGTCCCAACTATCCTGGATCTCCCCTTTTCTTGTTTTTTTTACATGGTAGCTAGAGTTGTTGTTATTGCTTTTTATTATTCCTCGATGAAATTCATGGCCTTTTATTTTAAAAGGCCTCTCAAAGAAGCTACTGCTTTCTTTGATCTCTACCTCACAGTAACCAAATCGCTGCAGTCGGTTGGTCATTTCTGATGCAGCATCAAAAATCCCTGCCATTTCATGATACTCTCCATCAAAGGTCTTAATTCCCTTGGTTAAATACATAAATCCTCCGCATTCACCGTAAATGGGTACTCCCTCTAAGGCTTTTTGATAAATATCCCTTCGCATGCTTTTATTTTCTTCCAGCTCCTTAGCAAAAACCTCTGGAAAGCCTCCCCCTATGTAGATACCGTCTATTTCCTCCGGAAGTTCCTTATCCTTTAAAGGACTAAAGGATATGAGGTGGCAGCCCAATTCTTTTAGTAAATCTAAATTGTCCTGGTAGTAGAAATTAAAGGCATCATCATAGGCAAAAGCGATGGTGATTTTTCTTTCTAAAGGCTTACTTCCTTCTTCTAAATAGCTTTCTACAGCTATCTTTCCACTTAGTCTTACTAAGGCTTCTAGGTCTATGGTTTCTTCTATCATAGCCACCACCTCATCTACCTTTTCCTGCAGCGCTGGCACTTCTCCACAGGGAATCAAGCCTAAATGTCTGCTTTTCAATTGAATATTTTTGTTTTTCTTCAGATATCCAATACATTTTATCCCGGTATCTCTCTCGATAGCTTCCTTTAGAAGAAGATAATGCCTTTCACCGGAAAGATTATTGATAATAATTCCTTGTATATTTACCTTTGCGTCATAAAGCTTATAGCCTAGTACCATAGCAGCTCCGCTGGTGGAGGTACCGCTGCCATCTATCACTAGCACCACTGGCAAGTCAAGGATTTTCGCAACATGAGCAGAGCTTCCTTGGTCCTTTTCTGTGCCATAGCCGTCGTAGAGGCCCATCACCCCCTCCACCACCGCAAGATCTTCCTCAGTTATATTCTGGGTAAATATCCTTTTTATGGTTTTCTCCTTAAGCATATAGCTGTCTAGGTTCCTGGAAGGATTATCGGTAATAAAACGATGAAACTGAGGGTCTATGTAGTCCGGCCCAACCTTAAACGGTTTTACCCTATAGCCTCTTTTCTTCAGGGCCCCCATGATACCAGTAGAAATTGTAGTTTTTCCAACACCACTTTGGGTTCCTGCTAATAAAAAGCCTTTTGCTGTTTTCATACTACCCTAGCCTCTTTACTTCCTCTAATGCATGGTAGGCAGCCTCTAGGGTTTTTTCTATGTCTTCCTCTGTCATAGCGGCGTTAATAAAGGTTGCTTCAAATTGTGAAGGTGCTAAGTAAACCCCTCTCTTCAGCATTTCTTTGAAATAGACGGCATATTTTTCTGTGTCAGAGGTTACAGCTGCTTCAAAATCTTCCACTTTTTTATCTGTAAAGAACATACATAGCATCGCCCCTACTCTGTTGAAGGAAGCCTTTACTCCTAATGCTGCTGCATGCTTCTTTAATCCCTTCTCCAGCAACTCTGCTTTCTTCTCTAGCTCTTGGTAGATCTCAGGATTATCCCTCAAAATCTTTAGGGTTGTATAGCCTGCCATCATGGCCAAGGGATTGCCGGAAAGAGTTCCTGCTTGATAAACCGGGCCTATTGGTGACATTTGAGACATAATTTCCTTTTTGCCGCCAAAAGCTCCCACCGGTAATCCTCCACCGATAACCTTGCTGTAGCAGGTAAGATCCGGCGTGATGTTATAGAGGCTTTGGGCACCTTTAAAAGCTACTCGAAAGCCTGTCATTACCTCATCAAAGATTAAGACACTGCCATATTCCTCTGTGATGCTTCGCAATCTGTCGGCAAAAGCCTGCGTCATGGGAACAACCCCCATGTTTCCTGCCACCGGCTCTACAATAACGGCAGCGATCTCGTCGCCATAGGCTTTAAAAATCTCTTCTACATTTTCTATGTCATTAAATCTAGCATCAATGGTATTCCTAACAACATCCTCTGGTACCCCGGGGCTGTTGGGTACTCCATGGGTCAAAGCTCCTGATCCTGCTTTGATCAGTAGACTGTCAGAATGTCCATGATAGTTTCCATTAAACTTTACAATCTTACTTCTGCCGGTATAGCCTCTTGCTAAACGAAGGGCCGTCATGGTGGCTTCTGTACCGGAATTCACCATTCTAATCATCTCTATAGAAGGTATAGACTCTACAATCAGTTGTGCCATTCTGGTTTCGATTTCTGTAGGTGCACCAAAGCTGGTACCCAGTTCCACAACCTCCTTAAGGTTTTTTACCACCTCTGGATGACAATGTCCCAGGATAAGAGGTCCCCATGAGCCTACATAGTCAATGTACTTATTTCCGTCCTCATCATAAAGATAGGTTCCTTCTCCCTTTTTAAAGAAAAGAGGCTCCATTTTTACTGAAGAAAATGCTCTTACTGGACTGTTTACTCCTCCTGGCATAACAGTTTTTGCTTCTTCAAAAAGCTTTTTAGACCTTTCCATCATCATTACTGATTCCTCCTAATCCATCTAGCCATATCCTTGGCAAAGTAGGTTAAAATCATATCGGCACCTGCACGCTTTATGGCAGCCAATGCCTCCACCATGCTTTCCTCTTCTTTGATTAATCCTTCCCTTGCGGCAATCTTGATCATAGCGTACTCACCGCTTACCTGGTAAGCAGCTATCGGTGCAGAAAACCCATTCTTTACCTCTCGAATAACATCTAAATAAGCAAGGGCAGGCTTTACCATAATGATATCTGCTCCCTCCTCTAGGTCTGCTTCCACCTGTCTGATAGCCTCCAGTCGATTGGCGGGATCCATTTGATAGGTTTTTCTGTCTCCAAACTGTGGTGCGCAGTTGGCAGCACTTCTAAAGGGTCCATAGAAGGCTGAAGCATACTTTACACTATAGCTCATAATGGGAATATGCTTGAAATTGTTTTTATCTAGGATTTCTCTAATCCTTCCTACCCTCCCATCCATCATATCAGAGGGCGCCACCATATCAGCCCCTGCCATAGCATGGGATAAGGCTACTGCTGCCAGCTTATCAATGCTTTCGTCGTTGATAACAACCCCTCCCTTTACAACGCCGCAATGGCCATGACTGGTATATTGACAGAGACAAACATCCGTGATGACCAAGATACCAGGATAGTATTTTTTTACTTCCTTTACTGCCAGTTGAACAATACCATCCATTGCATAGGCTTCTGAAGCATCTTCATCCTTATTCTCTGGCAACCCAAAAAACACGATGGCCTTGATTCCCAGCTCTATCACTTCCTTTACAGCTTCCTTCAGCTGATCAACAGAATAATGGTATTGCTCTGGCATATTGGGTATTTCTCTTTTTATGTTTTTTCCAGGTACCACAAACATGGGATAGATTAAGTCAGAGATATGTACATTGGTTTCCCTCACTAAACCTCTAATTTCAGCACTGCTTCTCAACCTTCTAGATCTTTTAAAATCCTTCAAGATCCTTTTCCCCCTTTATACTTTTTACTAAACCATCAATGGTGTATTCCTCTGCCTCTATATCTACCTTTACTCCAAGCTCCATTGCTGTTTTCTTTGTAATAGGTCCAATCACGGCTATTTTACTGTTTTCTATCAACTGATGATTTTCTGGGGTTAGTATTTCCATAAAATTTCTTGCTGTGGAGGAGCTGGTAAAGGTAATATAATCTACAGAGTTCCTTAATATTTCTACTAAGTCCTGCCTCCTGCAGGTGGGTATAGTGGTTTTATAGATATCCATTACTTCTACCTCAGCCCCCATCTCCTTTAAACCATCAATTAAAGCCTGTCTGGCAATATCTGCTCGTGGTAATAGCACTCTGTCTCCTGATTGAATTATCTCCTTAACAGCCTCCAGCACGCCTTCTGCTGTAAAAACTTCAGGGATTATATCCACCAAAATCCCCTTATCCTCTAGGGCCTTCTTGGTAACAGAGCCAATGGCATGAATCCGCGCTGTGCCGATAGAGCGGATATCTGTTTTTATCACCTTTAGTCTTTCAAAAAATGCCTTTACACCGTTGACGCTTGTAAAAATAATATGCTGAAATTTCTTTAAGTTTCTAAGTTTTTCATCGATATCAGCAAAATCCTCCGGTGCTTGGATTTGTATGGTGGGAAATTCTATTACCTCTCCCCCTAGCTCCTTCAGCTTTCGAGATAAATCACTGGCCTGCTGTCTTGTTCTGGTAACTAGGATTCTTTTTCCCTGTAGCGGAAGCTTTTCTACCCAGTTTAATGATTGTCTTAGCTTCACTACTTCTCCAATAATAATAATGGAGGGTGGTTTTATTTTATTGGCATCCACTATATCTACAATGGTTCCCAGGGTCCCTGTAACAGTTTTTTGTCTAGCGGTTGTTCCTCTATGAATCAAAGCAGCTGGCGTGTTTTTATCCTTTCCATAGGCCATTAGCTTTTCTGTAATTTCCTTCAGGTGGCTTACCCCCATTAAAAATATCAGGGTTCCCTCCAGCTTTGCCAAGGCTTCATAGTTGACAGAGGCTTCTGCCTTGGTAGGGTCTTCATGTCCTGTAATAACATGAAAGGAGGTACTTATACCACGATGGGTTACAGGAATACCTCCATAAGCGGGAACTGCTATAGCTGATGTAATCCCTGGTACGATTTCAAAGGGAATATCGGCTTCGTATAAAGTCAAAGCCTCCTCGCCCCCCCTGCCAAATACAAAGGGGTCTCCCCCCTTCAATCTAGTAACAATCTTTCCTTCCTTGGCCTTTGTAACCAATAGTTGATTGATTTCCTCTTGTGTATAAGCATGATGGTCTGGTGCCTTGCCTACATCTATCACTTCTGCTTCTGGCCTTTTGTGCTTTAAAAGGCTTTCGTTGGCCAATCGGTCATAGAGAATAACCTCTGCCTTCTCTATGCACTTTAAGCCCTTCACCGTAATCAGATCTTCCTGCCCGGGTCCAGCCCCTACCAAATAAACATAGGGTTTCTTCACAGAATCCCTCCTTTCTTTTTGAACTGCCATGTGTATAGTCTGTATCTAAAATTTTCAAACACACGTGGCTAAGTTTCACCTATTCACATTACAAAAGCTCTTTTGCTCCTAGCTTAATCATTTCCTTAGCCAGCTTTGTTCCTACCTCAAGATAGTTCTCAAAGCTTCCCTTTTCTGTATGTCGCAGTATGGTTTCTCCATCGGCGGAGGCTACCATCCCGTTAATCCATAATTCCCCTTCTATCTTTTGCCCATAGGCTCCAATGGGCACATGACATCCTCCCTCTAAAAGCTTTAGAAAGGTTCGCTCTGCCATGACGCAGTTATAGGTTTCCTTGTGATTAATTTTCTTTAGCATTTCATAGACTTCTTTATCCTTTTTCCTCATCTCACAGCCCAGGGCCCCTTGGCCTACAGCTGGAGTAAAGGTAGTTGTATCTAAGTAATAGAAGTCCTCCTCTTGATATCCTAGTCTTTTTAGTCCTGCTGCCGCCAGAATTACAGCATCTAAACCCTCTGTGTGGAGCTTCTCCAATCTAGTGCCAACATTTCCTCTGATATCCCTCATCTGCAAGTCCTTCCTTAGACTTAAGAGCTGTATTTTTCTTCTTAAGCTGCTGGTGCCAACAGCAGATTTTTGGGGAAGCTCCTGTAGGCTGCATTTTTCCTTCATAATTAAAACATCTCTCGGATCTTCTCTTTCGGTAATGGCCCCTAAAACCAACCCCTCTGGAGACTCTGCTGGCATATCCTTCATGCTGTGTACCGCTAAATCAATTTCTTCCTCCAGCAGTGCTGTTTGGATTTCCTTGACAAAAAGACCTTTCCCGCCAATCTTGCTTAAGGTTTGGTCCAAAATCTTGTCTCCTTTAGTTTTAATTTTAATAATTTCATATTCATATTGAGGAAAGCTTTTCTGAAGCATTTCTATAATGATTTCCGCCTGTACCAGAGCTAGCTGACTAGCCCTAGAGCCTACCTTTATTTTTCTCATCTCATCACGCCTTTTTTATCATTTGGCTTGGTGCAATACCTACGATACATTTCCCACATGGCCTCTTTTAGTAATTTGGTTTCTATTTCTATTGGGGCTTTATAAAAAAACTCCTGTACCAGCTGATGAAAAAGCTTTTTTCGATCTTCTATGGAAGCAATCTCCTCTAAAGCCTTCTCTCTGATCTCTCCCAGAGTATCTAATATCTCTCCATAATCTTCTGTATAGGTGTCCTCTATTTGCTCCTTTATTCTTCGAGATAATGCAGGGCTTTTCCCCTCTGTAGAGATAGCAATAGTAAGGCTGCCTCGTTTTACAGCAGCCGGCAGAATAAAATCCGAACTATCTGGGGCATCCCCTATATTGATTAAGATTTGTTTCGCCTCTGCTTCTTCTTTACACTTCTTATTTATGCTTTTATCGTCAGTAACGGCATAAACCAAGCAGCTTCCCGTTAAGTCCCCGGTTTCATAGGGCTTTTTTTCGTATTGGAGCTTGCCTTTTTTTACTAGGCTCTTTAATCCTTCTGTTAGTTGGGGACTAATAACCTTAACAATAGCACCATGCTCCAATAAAGCCTTTACCTTTCTTTCAGCTACTAGGCCTCCCCCCACCACCGTGCAGGACTTTCCCTTGATATTAAGCATTATGGGATAGTATAGAGACATTTCCAGCCTCCTCACAAAATCAAATTTAATAATATTGTATAGGTATATACTTGCTAGCTTAGTTTTATAATCCTAAAAACTCATCTACAAAGGATGCCATTTCCTCTCCTTTGCCTTTTGCGCCGGCATCCTTTAACTGAAGAATAGGTTTTTTCCACATTTTTTTTACAAGACTTCTCACAAGAATCTCTATTGTTTCTTTATCTTTTTGAGGGATATGAGAAAGCTTTTTAAACATTTTGTCCAATTCCTCGTCCGTCAGCTGCTGACTATAGTTATTTATGGCTTCAATCTTGGGGTAAACAGGAAGGCATTGATACCAACCTTCATAATTTTTTATAGCAGCTTGAATATCCTTTTTGATTTCAATAATTAAGCTTTTTCTAGCATCTAGGTTTTCATCGGCAATATTCTTTAATTGATCTATATCAAATAGGCTTATGCCTGGAATTTCTCCAATAGCAGGGTCAATATCTCTTGGTAAGGCAATGTCTACAATGCATATTGGTTTCCTTCTATCATAATATCTGCCGAACTCCTCTTTATAATAAATGTAGTGAGGGGCTCCCGTGGCACTAATGATGATATCTATTTTGTCCAAAAGCTGATATTTTTTATCAAAATCAATATAGTGGATCTGTTTACGCTGATTCATTAAATGCACTAAGCTTTCTTTTCTTCTATTGCATATGTACACTGCTTGTATCCCTTTGTCTAAAAGATGCTCCACCGCTAGTCTGCTCATTTCCCCAAACCCTATAATTAAAACACGCTTATTCCTTAAATCCCCCAGTTGTTTTTCCACCTGCTTTACAGCAATATAGCTAATGGATAAAGGGTTTTCAGAAATACTGGTCTTGGTTTTAATTTCTTTAGCAGTTGTTACTGCCTCTAAAAATAATTTATTTAGTATCTTCCCACTGGCCTTTAACTCCAAAGCTTTTTGGTGGGCCTCCTTTACCTGTCCCAATATTTGATCTTCTCCTAACACCAAGGAGTCCAACCCACAGCAAACCTCATAAAGATAAGTAACCACTTCCTTCTTACATCTATATAGATAACGACCCTCTATCTCTTTCTCTTCTAAGTCAAAGAAGTTTATATAAAAGCTTTTGAGCCATGCCTCTCCTATGCCGGTATCCTTTATCACAGCTATGATCTCACTACGGTTGCAGGTAGATAGGATTACTGCTTCTTCGATAAAAGCATCTTCTTTTAATAGGTTATAGGCCTTTTGCAGCTTGCTTTTTGAAAATGCAACCTTTTCTCTAAGGGCTATGGTGGAATTTTTATGGGTAATACCAAATGCTGCTAATTTCATTTCTTCTCACCTTCTAAGTATAGGCTAAAGTGCTGAGACAAGAGCCTCTTTTCCTCTCTCTTCAACAATATCTGCAATTCTGCTATCAGCTCCTATGTGTTTTCCCATAACAAACCTTATCTGGGGATATTTCTTCTCTAGTTTTTCCAGTTCTTCTGGTATGTCCAATTTAATATGGTTTCCTTTAAAAAGAAACATAGGGACAATTACGATTTCCTCAACCCCTTTTTTTACTAAGTCCTCTATCCCTTCTTCAAAGCTGGGGGTTGAAATCTGCAAAGAACCATAGCCAATGAAGGGAAATTCCTCTATGTCCTTGGCTTTTAACATTTCTACAATGGCCTCCACTGTCTCGTCCGCTTCCTTGGCCTTACTACCATGAGCTAATACAAATAACGCTTTTTTCATCTTTCGTCCTCCTTGTAATAATAAAAAAATCTCCAATCGGATGAATGGAGATTTGTATGTGCTAACATATATCTGTTGACATATTGGTGTTTTCAGCACTACAAACATTCCTTCCCTCCGAAGGCTGTTGCTTTACTTTAGGCAGGTCTCCTGACTTGTGAATCCTCTTACTCTCGACACCTTCCCGAAATAGGTTCAGTGGCTGTTTGTCGATTTCATCCTCACTTACAGTAGCGGGGGCTGCAGCGGATTTTCACCGCTTTCCCATTTAAGTTTCCCATGAAACACCTAAAATATTATGAATTTTTTCTATTTTTTTCCTACAAAACCATTTTATTTAATTATAAACATCTTATCAAAGTTTTCCTCCTGTTTCAATAGAAACATTAACTTCCTTTTTTATTGAGGATTACGGGAATAATGGCCAGCAGCATTAATAAAATAAGTGCTAATAAGGTCCTTATAGAAAGAACATTGTCAATACTGTCTCCTAAGAAGGTATAGATAAAAATTTTTGGACTTATTCCCACTAAGCTTCCTATAAAATATTTCTCAAAGGGTATTCCTGTCACCCCAGCACCATAGCTTATAGGGTCAATAGGAAATGCTGGCGTCACCCGCATCACAAAAAAGGTCCTTATAATCTCTCTATCCTTAAGATTTTTTAGCTTTATTACATGCTTTTCTGCTGCCAGCTTCATAAAAAAATGTTGAAATCTATTGCCTAACCAATAGCATAGGGAAAAGGCTGTCATAGTTCCCACTATAGCTGCTAAGCTTCCAAACATCGTGCTATATAACATCCCTCCTGCAACAAAGATGAGAGCATTTGGAAAAAACAAAAATGGCCGAATAGCGGCAATGCCTACAAAAACTATGACTCCCCAAATGCCAAACCCTTCCACAATTTGTTGCAGCTTTTCCACATCCCATTGTATGTTTATGTTTCTATAGTAATAAAGATACCAAGCTATTGCTAAAAATAATAAAACACCTGCTGCTTTTGCTGCAAAAACCCTCTTTTTTGCCATTATTCTAATCCTTTCATGCTATAAATTTAATACCCAATATATTTTGCATAAATAGTTTTCGCCTCTTCAACAGTTTTTGCATTTTTTATAATGGCTCTTCCATCATCAAAAACCTTTATCTGATATCCGTCTGCTTTTATACTTAATAGGAAGGGGGTCAGCTTTACTTCTATTCCTGCATCTTTTAGCCTTTTATATATCGTCTCTATGTTGTTGATTTTTTCTTGGAAGTCTACCTGAATACTATTGTTTCCACAGATATGTACAGCCTCCGGGCGCTTATCCTGTAAATAAATAAAGGATTTTTCTATGCAGCAGGGACAGCTTTCTCTTTGAGTAAGCTCTATTTTTTCTATAACATTTTCCCATAAATCAATAAAAACTAATTTTTTCTCTATCGCCGCTGTATTATTGGTCAAATATTTTATTGCTTCATTCACCTGCATCATTGCAACTATTCCAGTGATGGTGTTAATGACTCCACTAGTATCACAGGTAGGGGTGCTTCCTGCAGGAGGAGGTACTTCCATCATGCACCTTAAACAAACTCCGTCTTCAGGAAGAAAAAACTTCACATTTCCCGCACTGCCTATAGCACCTCCATAAATCCATGGAATGTTTTTTGAAAAGGCCACATCATTGATAAGGTACCTGGTTTTGAAATTATCTGTGCAGTCTATGATGAGATCTATGTCCTCTACCATTTTTTCGACGGTGACACTATTGACGTCTTTAATCATGCTGTCTATCTCTATATCAGAATTGATTTTTCTTAGTTTTCTGGCAGCTGCTTCTGCCTTTGGTATATTATTTTTTATATCCTCTTCGTCAAATAGAGTTTGTCTATGAAGATTACTCAATTCTACAAAATCTCTATCTACAATTCTTAAATATCCAACCCCTGCTCTAGCTAAGCTATTGGCAGCTACCGTACCCAATGCACCGCATCCTACCAGCAGCACCTTAGCATTTTTTAGTAGTTTTTGTCCTTCTATTCCTATTCCTTCAAAATTTATTTGTTTTAAATATCTTTCTTCCATACCTATCATCCTCTACATTATTCTATTCTTATCTTTCTATCATTTTTCCTTAAATACCTGTTTTTCATGAAAGTTTTTTTGGGAAATAAATCTGCTAATGCATTTTGTTTAATAAAATGATAAAATAAAAGATAGACTATGATGAAATATAGCCTATTTTGTAACTTAAAGGGGGTTTTGTTTTGAAAAAGATAATGTATCTTATGATTCTATTGCTTTTGATAGCTATTGGAGCTTACTTATACTTACCATCTTATTTATCTGTAACTACGAATGAAGAAGCTGTAGAGATTACTATACCGCAAGGCGCTTCTGTAAACGCCGTCTCTGAGCTTTTATATGAAGAAGGTGTTATTAAAAGTAAATTATGGTTTAAATATAGATCTCAGGTAGAGGGTATTGATAGAAACATCAGACCTGGCACTTATGTTATCGCCCCTGATCTTACCTTAGAAGAAATTTTTGATTTGCTTCAAAAAGGAAACCAAGAGGTGCCTATTGTGGTAACTATTCCTGAAGGTTTTACCCTGTATCAAATAGCTAATAGAATGGAGGCTGCCGGCATTGGCACAGCTGAAGACTTCCTTGAAGCTACAAGACAGTATTTTCAAGATAAGGGCTATGACTTTGATACCTCCAAGCTTTTCTTTGAAATGGAAGGCTATTTATACCCTGACACTTATCACTTTAGTGATAAACAAAGTATGATGGAGATCGTCACCACCTTAGCTGCCACCATGGAAAGGGTTTTTACAGAGGAATACATGGCAAAGGCAGAGGAAATGGATTTGTCCCTTCATGAAGTTTTGACCATTGCCTCTCTGATTGAAAGAGAAGCTTATCATGATAATGAAAGAGCCACCATTGCAGGGGTTATCTATAATAGATTGACCCGAGGCATGCTGCTTCAAATTGATGCAACGGTGATTTATGGTATTGGTGAAGGCAAGGAGCATATCACGCGTGTTCTTTACTCTCATCTAGAGGATCCTTCTCCTTTTAATACCTATAAAGTAGAAGGTCTGCCCCCTGGTCCTATAGCTGCTCCATCAAGGGCTTCTGTAGAAGCTGCTTTATACCCAGAACAGCATAGTTATCTTTACTATGTATTGGGAGAAAATGGACATGTTTTTAGCAAAACCTATAGTGAGCATTTAACCAATGTAGCAAAATATCGTGAAATGATGAACCAAAATTAAGAAGGAGATCAAAAGCGATCTCCTTTTTTTATTGATTTTCTATTGCTACTACATCATATCCAGCATCTTCGATTATTTCTGTTAATTTTGCATCAGCTACATCTCCATTTAGCTCTACAATCGCATTTTTTTCTGCTAAATTTACCTGCACCTCTATTACTTCCTCTATTGCTTTTAATGCCTTTTCTACATGGGCTACACAATGACCGCAGCTCATTCCTTCAATGGTAATTTTCTTTTTCATCCTAGTACCTCCTATTTTTTAGTGAATAAGTTTCTTTATGGTTTTTAATATTTCTTCCACTACTTCATCTTCTCCATTTTTTAGTTGCTGTACAACACAATGCTTAAAATGACTTTCTAATAGAATCAACTCTATTGCGCTTAAAGCCGATCGAGAGGCTTCTATTTGGTTAATCACGTCATCACAATAGGTCCCTTTTTCTATCATTTTTTTTATACCTCTAATCTGTCCTTCTACTCTATTCAGTCTATCAATTAAGGATTTTTGTACTTTTGCTGATTGCTCTGTGGGATTTTTATCATTTCTTTCCATTGCATATGCCTCCCTTCTTCTTTTAATATACCATACCCCTCTAGCGTATGTAAAGTGTCTGTGGGCTTTTTAATTTTGTAAACTTTAACATCTTATTATTTGCTAATAAAAGCTTTTTTTATACTTTAAAAGGAACAGCTTTTGAAGTAGGCTGTTCCTTTCTCTTAGTTTTCTATCGATAGATTTGCTATCACTAATCCTTCCACCGCACCTGCATTGTCTTGGATAGGTACGGCAATTGTAACACAATAAGTGCTTGTATATACAGAAATATAGGGTTCTGATATGATTGCTTTTCCACTCATAGCTTCCTTAAAAAAAGGTCGGAAGGAAAAGTTTTGATTTTTTAATATTTTTAATTCTTTTGATATCAGCATCTTTGTATCCCCTGCTTGGTCAATAACACCTAATATATCAAAATCAATAAACTTTTTACAATATTCTCCTATGATGGAAGCTAATTCTTTCTCCTGAGCCTTCATCAGGTTTTGATGCGTGGCCAGTTTCTCCACTATTTTTTTCCCTTCTTCTAGTTTTTTTCTTACCTCTTCAGTAAGAGTGACTTTTTGAACAAAGCTTCCTACAATTTGTTGTACTTCCTCTGCCATTTGGCTTAACTGCTTTATTGATTCAAACATTACACTTAAGGAAGCCGATTGCTCTTCTGTTGAAGCTACTGCCTCTTGGGTAAAGGAAACGGCTTTTTCTGTAGCAGCTGCAATTTCTTCTATTGTTTTATTGGCTTCCTTTACTAAGCCTGCTTCATTTTGAGCCAGTAGATATATTTTATCAATTGCCTTTGATGTATTTTCAGTAGATTCAACAATGTTTCTAAACTGGTCCTTACTTTTATCTATCATTTCAATGTTTTGCTGCATGTCCTGAGTTTCTCTATCAATATCTTCTGTGATTGTTTTTATGTTTCCAGTAATACCATTGACTGTTTCTTCTATTTCCCTAGCAGACTGGGAGGATTGCTCTGCTAATTTTCTTACCTCTCCTGCTACTACCGCAAAGCCCTTTCCTGCCTCTCCAGCTCTGGCAGCTTCAATGGAAGCATTCAAAGCCAATAGATTGGTATTCTCACTAATATTGGAAACGACTGTTGTGATTTTTTGTATCTTCCCTGCATTTTCTTCTAATCCCTTCATATCCTCCACTAGATTCATAATCCAGTTAGAATTTTTGTTCAGTGTCTCTAGGGTTTTTTCGAAAATTTCCATGCTTTCCTTAACGGTATGGATCATGCTGCTAGACATTTTTTTTGTTTCTTCTGATTCATGTAGGATATTTAAAATGTCTTGATGTATCCTTTCTGTAAATTCTTTTGCATTGGTAAGGGCTTCATTTTGATAAGAGGCTTCATTGGCTATATCCATAATAGAGTTCGCTATCTCTTGAGAAGCATCATATATGTAGCCTGTATTTTCTTGCAGGTCCTGCGCAAAGGTAACAGTCTTTTCATTGGATACCGAAACCTTGCCTATAAGGTTTTTTACATTAGATAACAGGGTATTGATTGTATTTCCAAGTTCTTTTACATTATTGGTTCCTTGAATGTTTACTTTTGAAGTTAAATTACCCTCTGCAATCTCAGAAACAACATTTGTTAGCTTTTTAATTTCTTTTTTGTTGGTAGAAATCATTTCTTTTCCCCCTAGGCTTTATGTTATATTTACTAAACTATTCATACAATTTAAAAAACCTATAGTATCCGTTCCTCGATATCTCTATTGTATCAATAGACCAAAATATCTTCAACAAAAAGTAACAAATCTTCCATATATTCTATATTTTTCTTTCTTTTTTTCTTAATATATATTGCATTAAGCAAATTGCATGTTTTGTAGGGGCAGGTTTCCAAGCTCGGGTTGGCACAGAGACCAACCCCTACGATGTAAAATCTTTACTACAAATTATATAGGGAGTTTTTTATTGCCATGGAGGTTTTGTAGCTCGATGAAGGGCAATTTCGTCGATGACTGCATTGCCTCTATACTTTATAAGGAATACTACAATATCCGCAATTTCTTCAGGAGAGATTAGTCCCTCTGTATCTAATTCCGGCTTTACTGCCGTTAACATATCTGTAGCTACACCCCCAGGTGAAATGGCATGTACTCTTATACCCTCAGCATATACTTCCTGGGCCAATACCTTCGTCATCCCCATTAATGCATGCTTTGATGCTGTATAGGCTCCTTGATTAACATAGCCCTTACTCCCCACAACAGAGGCGATATTGATAATAACAGCTGTAGATGATTTTTTAAGGTAAGGTATTGCAGCAGTAGATAGTAGAAAAGGTGCTCTGGCATTAACTGCCATATGGGCTTCCCACTCTTCTATTGAAGTATCTACTAATTTTTTTGACATGGCCAACCCTGCGTTGTTAATCAGTATATCTAAAGCGCCTAAGTTTTCTGCCCCTGCTTTGATGATTTTTTCTGGAGCATCCGAATGGATTAAGTCTTCATTGATTAAATGAATTTTGATAGCGTATTGCTGTAAATCTTCTTTTACCTTCTTTAAATCCTTTAAGGATCTGCTAACCAGCATAAGGTTTACTCCCTCCTTTGCTAGGGCAGTAGCTATGGCTTTTCCAATCCCTCTGCTAGCTCCTGTAATGATTGCATTTTTTCCCTTTAAATCTATCATAACATGCCTCCTGACTTTTTTTTAAGCAAAACAATCCACCTATTATATTTTCAGTATAATGAAGTGGATTGCTTTTATATCAATAGGGGGGGATTTATCAATTTTAGTAGTGCTAAAAGATTAAACAAATTCTATATCTCTAATCCTAGAAGGATCCACATTCTCAAGTGCTCTTAATTCCTGTTGTGTGGGTTCCGGGGTATAGCTGATGCTATCATAAACAAGTGGAAATCCTGTGTTCTCCTGTACCTCTTCCAGTGTCGTATAAGGGTGAATAGATTCTAAAATCAGTCCCCTTTCATCTTTTTTAAAGATGCACAAAGGTGTTACTACCCTATGGACATTCCCTTGGGTGGTAACAAAGTCACAGCTCTCTACAAACACTTTTTTGTCATGCTTTGTACGCCACAGAATTGCTTTTTTTGTTGTAGGAATTAAACAAGCACTTCCAGCTCCTCCAGGCAGCCGAACCTTAGGTTTATGGTACTCTCCTATAACACTGGAGTTAACCCTTCCCAGCTTATCTATTTGTACACCGCTTAAAAAAGCCACGTCTAGTCCACCTCTTGCAGATAAATCAAAAATCTCTTCTAGTTTAAAAATTGCTCTTGTTCCCTTTAGCAATTCTGGCGCATCAGTAGATTTTGGCAGCTTATAGGGCTTTGCATCTACACCCCCAGCAATGTTTAAGTAAATGAGGTTTGGGGCATGGAGCTCCTTTGCCAACAAAATAGAGACCATTGGTACCGGAGATGCTACTCCATGAAAAACTGTTTCATCATTTTTCAACAGTCTGGCAATTGCTATAGTCATCATATCAGATGGTTCATATTTCATGAGATCACCTCTCTTTTTCCTAAAACCTTTTTCGGTCCTTAGATTTAAAGCTATCTAAATAGTCCCTTAGTTCTTCCTCTGTTTTCAATTGCTTAAATTTATCCAGTGAAGCTTTATCTAGATCATACATTCCTGCACAGGTCCCTGGTTTTCCTCCGCCTGGCACATGAACCACTGCTTTTACCAAAAATCCTGGAACATCTGTAAGCTCAGGAAGCTTTTCTAGCGTTTCACTATTTACAATTCTTTCAGCAGTGATAATCACATTTTTCGCAGCCCTCGACATCAAAACATCTTCGTATTTAGGGCCTATTATTTTTGCATTTCCTTCTATATCCGCCTGTTGAACATGAAGGATTGCCCAGTCAGGACGGATTCTTTCAACGGCTACAACTGTTTCACCAGTATAGGGGTCTTCCACAGTTTTAAAGCCTCTGGCACTTATTAAATCGCTGCCCACCATTCCTCTAACAGGCATAAAGGGTACACCATAAACAGAAGCCCTTAGTCCAGCAATGACAGTATAACAGGCATGTTCTTTTGCTTCTACTCTTCCACCTTCTACAGCTTTTCTGAAATGCTGAGCTAAACCATACTCTGTTTCATAGCTGATAAAACCGGCTGAAACCTCTTGAATTACATCAAATGCACATAGAAGATCTATATCATGGGCCCCAGCTGTTTTGACAGCCTTTATGTTTTTACGTCCCTGCCTTGCCATTTCTCGGACAAAGGCATGGGGACTTCTATGAAGAACATTACCGCCTAAAGCGATTGTGTCCTGGTCTTTTATTAATTGTACTGCATCCTCTATAGAAACTAGCTTTCCCTTCTGCAGGAACATTTTTTCACCCCCTGAATTTTTATCTCATTATTTGGCTGAGTTAGCTGCAACCTGGATAGCATCCCAAACAGTTGCAAAGGGTGGAGCATAGCATAGGTCTAGCATCCCTATATCTTCCAATACCATTTGGTTTTGTATGGCAGTTGCAAAGACATCTATGCGGATAGCTATACCTTTTTCTCCTGCCATTTGAGCTCCTAAAAGCTTTCTAGTGACAGGGTCATAAATTAATTTAACATAGATTGGTGTTGCTTCAGGGTAGTAGGATGCATGACTGCTGGCTTTTACGAAATGTGTTTTATAAGGAATATGATGATGCTGAGCTTCTTCCTCAGAAATCCCTGTTCTAGCGATGGTGATATCTAATACTTTGCAAACAGCCGTTCCTATGACGCCCGGAAACTTTTTGTGGCTTCCTAGAATATTTTCACCTAAAACTTTTCCTTGTTTATTGGCATTGGTTCCTAAGGGTATATAGCTATCCTTTTTAAGCACCTGATGGTATATGGTGGCACAGTCTCCAGCGGCATAGATATCCTCTAGATTTGTTTTAAGCTCTTGATCCACCACAATAGCATCATTAGGAAATAGCTTTACCCCTGTCCCCTTCATCAATTCTGTACTAGGCTTCACACCAACGCATACTACAACAGCATCAGCTTCATAAACAGCTCTATCCGTCTTGATACCTTCTACCCTATGGCTTCCTATCAGTGCCTCTACTGTTTCATTGTTATAGATGGCCACATTATGCTTTTCAGATTCCTTTAAGACCAGGTCACTGATTTCTTTGTCAAAGGTATTCATTACTCTAGGAGAACGATCTATTACTGTTACCTTTTTTCCTAGGTAAATCATTGACTCCACCAGCTCCATGCCTATATAACCAGCGCCTATAATAGCAACGTTTTTGACATCCCTTTGCATAACAGCCTCTTTTATATCAATAGCATCCTGAATGGTTTTTAATGTAAAGACATTTTTTAACTCTCTTCCAGGCCACGGAGGCATAATGGGAGCTGCCCCGGTGGCAATAATCAGTTTATCATAATGATCAATAAAAACCTGTCCTGACAAAATATTTCTAACCAATAAACTTTTGTCCTTAGGAAAAACCTTCACCACTTTATGCTTTAGTTTAACATCTATGTTTTGTTTATGAATAAAATCATCCGCCGTTCTAATGATCATCTTCTTATAGTCGTTGTTTAAGTTGGAAATAAAGTATGGTAATCCACAAGCTCCATAGGAAACTTGGTCTCCTGCTTCATATACGGTTATTTCCACCTTTGGATCTATTCTTCTTGCCTTAGAAGCTGCACTCATACCAGCAGCAACTCCACCTACCACAATGATTCGTTCGGTCACCTAGCACCCTCCTTCCTGAAGGTTTTTATACTTCTGCAATATCTATATAATCCTCACTATCTACAATGCCTATCACTGCCGCATCTACAGGGGCATCTAAGTTATCTACAGCAATTCTTGCAGCGCTGCCAGTCACCATTAGGACAATTTCTCCTATTCCAGCTCCTATATTATCAACTGCAACAAGGCTTTGCTGAGGACCATGTAGGTCTAAAGGCTTCACGATAGAAAATTTACTACCCCTTAGCTTATCATTTTTTCTAGTGGATACCACCGTTCCAATAACTTTTCCTAAAATCACTTTTCTGCCCCCTTTTTGAGGTTGCCTCGGGTTTCCTGAGGCTTTAAAAATTTCATAATTTCCTGGTGGGGTGCTGCTATACATTCTGCAGCAACTACCTTTCCAATAGCTCCACCTTTAGCTTTGCCGGCCTCGATAGCTGCTATTACGTCAGAAACACTACCTTCTACAATAATGGTGACTAACCTGCCGCCTAGTTTCTTTTCACTGGTAAGGTACTTTATATCTGCTGCCTTCAGCATGGAGTCCAATGCTTCTAATGCAGCAGTTAAACTTTGTATTTCAATGATGCCAATGGCCTGTGTCATAGCAGCAGTCCTCCTTATTCTTGACATTCTTCATGGATTATATTTTAGGCAGCATTTTTTCTAAGTCATTATGGGGTCTCGGAATAACATGTACAGCAACCAGTTCTCCTAATCTTTGCGCTGCCTCTGCCCCTGCTTCTGTAGCAGCCTTCACAGCTCCTACATCTCCTCTAACTAAAACGGATACCAATCCTGATCCTATTTTTTCTGTTCCAACAAGGGTTACATTAGCCGCCTTCAGCATAGCATCTCCTGCTTCTATTGCAGCTGTCAATCCTTTAGTTTCTATCATACCTAGTGCTTCACTCATCATCATTTCCTCCTTTAATCTCTATTTTACTTACCTCTACTAGTTTCATGGTGTCCTCATAGGACCTAGGAATCACATGGGTAATAATATCTTCTTCTTTATTTATTTTTAACGCCGCTGTTCTAGCTGCTTCTACAGCAGCCTCCACATCAGAAACTCCACCTACAAACTTCAGCTGCAGCAGCAAGGGTATGGGTACTTTGTCCCCTCCCTCTGGTTTATTGCAGTCAAAGGCTATAATGGTAATATCTCCTGCCTTTGCTGCAGCATCTCCTGCCAAGATGGCTGTAGTAAATCCTTGTACTTCTACCATTCCTACTGCATAGTTTTTCTCCATGATTTACCTCCTATCTTGACAATGCTACACAATTTTAAAGCCTTCTGCCAATACACATCTTCTTTTACGGGTAAAGCTTCTAGCGTTGGTAACTCCCTCTCCTGTAGGCCCTGCAATAGTAAAGCTGCAGAAGCCCTCACCACCTACGCCAATGCCTGCATAGGAGGGTGCATTTTTTACAAATATCGTTGTGCCAATTTCTTTTGCAAACCTTGTAAGGTTATCAATGTTTTTTGAGTGCATAATGGCGGAATGTCCATTGCCACCTTCTGCCTTTTTTGCCAGTTCAATAGCTTCTTCAATAGATTCTACCCTCACGATAGGTAGTACTGGCATCATCATTTCTGTCATAACAAAAGGATGATCTCCTTCTACTTCGCAGATGACACAACGGGTATCCTCCTTATAGGCTACACCTATTTCCTTTAGAATCAACTTAGCATCCTTCCCTACCCATTCTTTTGAAGCTCCATAGGTTTTTCTTGGCTTCTCACCACTGCAGCTGGCTGCTTTTAAATCTTCTTTTTCCGTTAATACGGTCTTCATCACAGCTTCCGTTTGCTGTCTATCCAGCATAACAGCGCCATTTTTCAGCATATGGTAAATAAGATCATCTGCTACTGCTTCTAGAACAAATACTTCTTTTTCTGCTATACACGGTATATTGTTATCAAAGGTGGCACCATCTAATACAGCCTTTGCAGCCTTAGGGATGTCAGCGGTATCATCTACAATCACAGGGGGATTTCCAGCTCCAGCCCCTATAGCTTTTTTGCCAGAGGATAACAGCTTTTTCACCAGCTGAGAACCACCAGTTCCACATAATAGCTTGACTTCAGGGTGATGAATTATGGCTTCCACCGTATCTAATGTAGGATTAAAGATGGTTGTAACAAGGTTTTCTGGGCCACCCTCTTCTATGATGGCTCTATTAATCATGTCAACAGCAAAAGTGCTGGTGTTTTTAGCACCGGGATGAGGGTTGAAGACAACTGCATTTCCTCCCGCCAACATAGCTATACTGTTACTGATAATGGTTTCTGAGGGGTTGGTTGAAGGTGTAATAGCTCCTATGACTCCAAAGGGAGCCATTTCCTCTATGGTTAGTCCATGATCCCCTGAGTAAGCATCCGTTTTCAGGATTTCTGTCCCAGGAGTAAGCTCCGCCACTACCTTATGCTTTATAATCTTATCCTTTAGATTTCCCATCCCTGTTTCTTCAAGGCCCATTTGGGACATTTTTTCTGCATTTTCTAAAGCTTTTTTTCTAATGGCCTGGATAAAACGTTGTCTATCCTCTATCCTATACTCCAGCATCAGTTGTTTCTGAGCTTCTGAGGTAGCTTTAATTGCCGCCTCTATTTCTTCAAAAACCCCTTTAAGATGATGGTCATTTATTTTTATAGGTGCTAAATTTTTGGGTATTTCAATGTTTTTATTGGTAATTGCACCTTCTATGTTTTTTACAACCTGGCTTACAATTTTTTCAAGATCCTTTTCTGTAATAGACATAGGCTACTTCCCTCCTATCCTAGATTTAACTTTTTGAGAACAGCCTCCGTAACTTTTTGGGCTATATATTCCATATCCTGAGGGGATGCTTTTACCTCTTTAGGCTCCTCTGGTTCAATGCTGCAGTTAGCAGAAGGAGTAATGCCTGTAATCCCCATTTTTTCTCTTATCTTCAGTAGGTCTCCAACCTTGTTACAGGGTAACTCATTTGCATGACCAATTAGCTGTGTTGTCAAGATGATTTTGGAATAAAACTCTACCGTCTCCATTCTGTAATAAGCTTCAAAAATATCTCTACCCCAGGTTAAAGCGCCATGATTGGCCAATAGAACTGCATTATAGTCTTTGATATAAGCCGCTATGGATTCAGGAACCTCATCTGTAGAAGGTGTAGCATATTGGGATATAGGAACAATCCCTAAGGTAATCACCGCCTCTGGCAGCAATGCTCTATCCAGTGGAATTCCTGCTGTAGCTAAAGCTGTTGCTGTTAAAGGATGTGCATGAACCACTGCCTTCACCTCTGGTTTTTCCTTGTATACCTTTAGATGCATTTTTAGCTCTGAGGAAGGCTTATGGGTTCCCTGCAGTACTTTTCCATTTAAATCTACCTTCACCATCATATCAGGGGTCATAAACCCTTTGCTTACTCCCGTTGGGGTGGTCCAAACCTCATTTTCTGAAACCCTTACAGATATATTTCCATCGTTAGCTGCAACAAATTCTCTATCATACATCCGACGACCTATATCACAAATCTGTTTTTTTATTTGAAAGGATGAATAAGAATTATTCATGGTGTACCTCCTTGTATTAAAAATTTTTATAATAAATTATCAAATAATTCCTTTGTTGGTGAAGGAATGACTGCCTTTTCCACTAGCATGCCATTTTCTCCAGCCTCTATCACTGCCGCATCAACCGCTGCTGTTACTGAGCTTACGTCTCCAGTTAGGGTGATGAAGGATTTTCCCCCAATCCCTATGCCAAGTCGTACTTCCAATAAGTCAACTGCTGCTGTTTTTACAGCCCTATCTGCCGCCACCATTGCTGCTGCTATGCTAAAGAACTCCATTACTCCCAAGGCATTGACATTTTCTACTGATGAAACACCATTGATAGCACAAATAACTTCTTCCGCTACATTAGGCAGCATAAGATGATCTACTACATAATGCTCTCCTTCAGAGACACCTATCTCAACAGCCGCCTTCACCGCTGCCACATCTCCCGTTATGGATACAATAAATTTACCTGGACATACAGCCTTGGAAAATAACAACTCCACCTCTGCTGCCTTAACCATTTTGTCAGTTGCTTCTATGCCTTTGGCAATACTGTTTAATTCTATTAATCCTATGGTTCTAATCATTGTCCTGTTTCACCATCCCCTCTTACAATCAGGATATGATCTGTGATGTTAACAATTTTTCCAGAAATACTGGCATGAACATTAGCACCTAGTTTGCCTTCCTCCACCTGCCCAATCATCTGTCCTTCTGTCACTATATCTCCAACAGCTACCATGGGCTTTGCTATTTCACCGATATGCTGTCTCAAGGGTATGCTCACTTGGTTAAGGGTTACTTTCTTTAAGTCCTCTATCTTTTGCTGGTTGTATTTGGTTAAATTTAATCTAGAGATCAGTCTATCGGTAGGAATTTTGCGGTATTCCCTCATATTCATAGGCTTGAGGTCTGTTTCTTCAGCTTGATATCTTATACCTTGCTGACGATAGGTTTCCTTTATATAAACATTGACTTTTCTTGGTGATAATCCCATAGGACAAGCATATAGCTCACATACTCCACATTCGCAGCAGATAAGAGCTTCCTTCATTATTTCTTCATCATTGATTCCTCTTCCTATGTTGCCCATAACCTTATGGGGTCTTAACGGATGACCTATTAAATACCTAGGACACATATCCGTACAGTATCTGCATTGTATACAAGCGGACTTAGCTTGATTGATAATATGCTTGATGGGGGTACTGTCTCTCAGTGCAATGTAATGGTTTTTAGGTAGTAATATAATAGCCCCGTCGGTTTTGGTGATAACTCTTTTTTCTATTTCTTCTTGGTTAATGATCTGGCCCATCATGGGACCACCCATAATGCAGTAGTAATCAGAAATCTTGGGGCCTCCAGCCGCCTGAATACACTCAGTAACAGGTGTGCCAATTGGTACCTGCAGCAAGGTAGGGTTGTTGACCTCACCCAGTACAGTAACCACCTTGTTTGTGACAGCCTTTCCTTGTATGGCTTCATGACAGTTGACAATGGTTCCTACATTAGCCACTACGGCACCTACGTGAAGAGGCAGACCTCCAGGTGGAATAACTTTTCCCGTTACTTCATAAACCAGTATTTGTTCATCTCCAGCTGGAAAAAAGTTGCTTAAATAATGGATTTTTACGGAGGTTTTTAGTTCTTTATTGGCTTTTTCCAAAATATCAAGAATTTCAATGTTTTTCTTTTTAACTCCTAATATGACTTCCTCTGCCTTTACTAGCTTCCCTATAGCTTCTATCCCTAAAAGCAATTCTTTGCTTTTTTCCTTCATTAAATACTGGTCGGTTTTTAAAAGGGGTTCACACTCTACTCCGTTGACAATAAAGTATTTTACTTGACAGTTTAACTTTATATGTGTAGGAAATCCAGCACCTCCGGCACCTACTACACCGGCAGCCTTTATCAACTCTAATGGATCCATACTTATCACATCCTTTTTGATCCTGTTTGCTTAAGATAATTACTTTTCTGTAACTACTTCTATCTTATTTGCTCTAATGAGATCATGGGCTAAAGGGGTTATAATGGTTTTTTCATTTACCTTTATCCTATTAAATCCTTCTTGAATACCTTGCTTTACTTCGGTTTCTGTAATAATTTTTTTGTCTTTGCTATCAAGAGATGCTTTTAGGGGGTTGCCCTCCAGCTCTCCAAATTTAATGGTTTCATACAACTCTATTTTATTAACGATTTTAATACCAAAATTCATTAATCTTTTCTCATACTCCTCTACCATAAGATAGTAGCTCTTATTGGCAGTTTTTTTATACCTTCTATACTCAATACCCTCCTGTAAAAGATAAATCCTTTTTCCCAGCAGCAGCACATCGGAAACACCTTCTTCTATGTGGTCATTTCTAATGCCTGTTGCTATATTTGTAAGTCTTTTTACCGTTAAAGACGGGAGGATAATATAGTCATATTTTTCTAAGTCTTTTTCCCTTTCAAGACTGTTTATATCTTCTACCTTATCTGTTGGTGATACTATTTCCTTAGCAATAGCCTGCCACAAGCTGTTGCCATCTTTTTCTAGAATTAATATCTTTTTCCCCCTCTGTTCCAATGGAGGAGGGGTTTCTGTCAAAGCTTTAAACACTTGCAGTGTAACGGTTTCTACTAATTTTTCCATATCCACGTTAGAACACATCCTTTATGGTGGCTTTCTTTCTTTCTTTTCCATCAGACTGTGTAGCAATTCATTTATTGCATGTTTTTATACCTCTAAATACTATACAGATGCTTGTATACCCCACTATTCAATAATCATCTTGCCCAGGGTACCACTGGTGCATAATGCTGCATTTGCTTCATCAAAATCAATATGCAGGTTTAAAGCGTATTTATCACTTACTCTAACCACTACATCCTCTAAGATAATGGGCCTTTCAGTAAGGAGCTTAACCTTTACAATTTGTTTGTCCATTACTTGAAGCTTTTTGGCATCCTCCGTCGTCATGTGAATATGTCTTTTAGCAAGAATCACTGACTCCTTCGCCTTTATCACAGACTTGTCAGTAGCAATAAAGATGTCGCCGCTTCCCTTTAGGTCTCCTGATTCCCTAACAGGAGGATTGATTCCCAGCTTAACCGCATCGGTTTTTGATATTTCCACCTGCGTCTTTTCTCTAGCAGGTCCTAAAACAGCTACCTTTTCAATAACACCCTTTGGACCTATCAAAGTAACACGTTCTTGATACTGACATTGTCCCAGTTGAGATAAGTCCTTCTTTTTCGTCATTACATATTCTTCACCAAAAAGTACCTGCATATCTTCTTTACTTAAATGGATATGTCTTGCTGAAACCTCCACAGGTATCAGTACATCCTCCATAATCTTTTGCATAACCCTCTCAACGATATGATCAATCATAGGATCTCCCATAGATATCCTCCCTTCACTGAGCTTGCTTAGTTGCACTAATTCCCGGGCTTAAATCAGCCCGGGCTTTGTTGAGTGTTTACTTTCCAGTTTTTTGTGTTTGAGGAAGAATAATTTCCACATCTCCATGAGGTCTTGGTATAACATGTACAGAGATTAGCTCTCCAACTC
Source organism: Natronincola peptidivorans (assembly GCF_900111615.1). Classification (GTDB taxonomy): domain Bacteria; phylum Bacillota; class Clostridia; order Peptostreptococcales; family Natronincolaceae; genus Natronincola_A; species Natronincola_A peptidivorans. The sequence goes on from NZ_FOHU01000006.1 coordinate 156,106, forward strand.
TTTCTGCTGCTGCTGCCCCTGCTTCTGTAGCTGCCTTTACTGCCCCTACATCACCTCTAACCATAACTGTTACTAAACCTCCACCTACTTGCTCCTTGCCTACTAGGGTAACATTTGCTGCCTTTACCATAGCATCTGCTGCTTCTATTGCTCCTACCAATCCTTTTGTTTCAATCATGCCTAATGCATTTAAAGTTGCCATTTAAAATTCCTCCTTATCATAGTTAATTTATATATTTAGGTTTTTTAATTCCTGTAATACCAATTGGGTAATTGTGTCTATGTCAATATCACCTGTTTGCTTTGGTTGGATTGCTTCATCCCCCAGCTCATCTGCTTCCTTTACACCATAGGCCAAGCGTTTAATATTGATGAGGTGTAGAGGACTTACATTATCAGAGGTAGCACTTCCACCAAGACTGCCGCATCCTAAGGTTAAGGATGGTGCCAAGCTGGTGGTTGCACCAATAGCCCCATGAGAGGATGGTGTGTTCACCATAATTCTAAAGACTGGTTTTTTTAATGCAAATTCTCGAATGATCTCTTCATTTTCCGAATGGATGACTAAAGAATGACCCAGACCTCCATACTTTAATAATTCAATACAAAGCTCACAGGCTTCATGCCAATCATCCTTTGTATAAAAGGCTAGGATTGGTGATAATTTCTCCATGGAGAAGGGATAATCTTTTCCTACTCCCTTTTCGTTGCATAGTATTACTTTTGTGTTTGAGGGGACTTGTATTCCTGCCATTGCTGCAATTTTTACAGCAGGCTGTCCTACGATTTTAGGATTTAATCCACCCCATGGATTTTGTATGGTTTTTGCCAGCTTTGCAGCCTCTTCCTCTTTCGCAAAGTAACCCCCTTGTCTCATAAACTCTTCCCTCACCTGGTTGGCAATAGCAGTTTCTGTAACCACAGCCTGCTCTGAAGCACAAATGGTTCCATTGTCAAAGGTTTTACTGGTGATAATTCTCCTTACAGCTGCTGGTATTTTGGCTGTTTTTTCTATAAAGGCTGGTACATTGCCTGGTCCTACTCCTAGTGCCGGTGTTCCCGAGCTGTAAGCAGCTTTTACCATTGCAGAGCCACCGGTAGCCAAAATCAAGGACACATCTTTATGGGTCATTAGCTCTTTACTTCCCTCCATCGTGGGAATGGTCATGCAGCCTATCAGACCATCAGGTGCGCCATTTCTTGATGCAGTCTCCTGGAGAAGCTTAGCAGTTTCGTAAGTGCAATTCTTTGCAGAAGGATGAGGGCTAAATATAACCGCATTTCCTGCCTTTAAGGCACTTAAGCTTTTATAGATGGTGGTTGAGGTAGGGTTGGTGGAAGGAATCAAAGCTGCAATGACCCCCACAGGAGATGCTATTTCCATCAACCTCTTTTCCTTGTCTTCTTTTAGTATCCCCACCGTTTTCATATCCTTTATATACTCATAAACGGCTTTACTGGCAAAAAGATTTTTAATGATTTTATCTTCATACTTGCCAAAACCCGTTTCCTCTGCCGCCTTCTTTGCCAAGCTTTTTGATGCTTCCTCTGCTGCCTTAGCCATGCTTTTTATAATGCTGTCTATTTTTTCCTGACTAAAGGTTGACAGCTCTCTTTGAGCCTCTTTTGCCCTTCCAATTAGATTTCTTACTTCCTGTATAGACTGTAAATCCTTGTCCTGTAATACCATAATCTTCCCCCCTTCATCAACCTAAGGTTATATTGATTTTGTTTCTGTTTTTTTGTTTTCTTTATGTATAAGCTGTATTTTTGTTATGGCATTGTTCTGTAGTCTTTTCAAAGGATAATGGATTGATTAAATTGATTGATTATTATGTTTTTAATTTAATATTATCAACTACAACCAAAAAAGTCAACAAGAAATGTTGACTTTTTTGGTTTTTTATTTTGTGTTTTGTGGTTTTTGTTGTGTTGGTTTTTTCCCAGTAATCATTTGGTTTTAAGTACCTTTTTTTAGTTCTTAATCTATGTCTGATTTTATTAAGGTCTGTATCTGTTTCTCTGCTTTATCTAGAGCTTCTTTTATGCTGCACTGATTATTAAATGCTTGGTTTGTGCAATCATAAAGCACACCAAAAATATTGCCAGAATTATTCATTTGAGGGAGAGGCTTAGCATAATTTTCTATCATTTCTAAAAGCACATCGTACCAATTGTAAAGGTGCCTATCCACTTTATAGGTTGATCGCCTCACTGGTGCTCCTGCATATCCCCCTATCCTTCTATCAATTTCTTTAGAGGAGATATACTGTAGGAATTCATTGGCAGCTTCCCAGTTGCTAGAAGAATGATTAATACCAAAGCTCCATGTCACATTCCACCCTGTCTCTAAGGCTGCAAATCCTATATCCTCTATATCCTTACATCCTTCATTTAGAACAAATCCTAGTTGTCCTCCCCAAGTAACAGCAACTACAGCTTCTAAGTTTTGAAATGCTTTTTTTACTTCATCGTTGCCATAGCTATTGGTATCTGAAGGAGCGTACTTTTTAAGAGAAATATACTTCTCTAATGCCCTTTCCCCTTTTTCATTATTAAAGGTTGGTTTACAGGTGTTCTCATCAAAAGCATCTATTCCTTCAGCTCTAAGATAAGGTAAAAAGTCTAGAAAAATTTCACTGGGATGAGCCTTTAAAGCAAAGCCTTTCATTTCTTTCAAACCATCGCATTGTTGTACTATATTTATAAGTTCATCTGTTGAAATAACTTTGTTAGGTAAATACCCTATCCTTTCTTTTAGAATAGATTTTCTATAGAGGACAATATGACCATCACAAAAAGAGGGATAAAGATACGGTTTTCCTTCAAGCTCCATTTCCTCTCTAATAACAGGCAGGATATCCTCCTTATGATAATCATCGTTATCAGGATACTTTACTGGAGCCAAATATCCTTTACTTGCAAAATCCTTCAACCAAAGATGACCTGCCACCATAACAACATCATAGTTTTCTTTCCCTTCAAAGGCCTGCATCATGGTATCGTAATATTTCTCCCATTCTACTATGTGAAAATGTACCTTCAGATTATTGCGTTTTTCATACTGAGAAATAATCTGAAATTTCTCTTCCACATATCCATATACAGCAGGGTCTCCTACTGCCAGTATGTTTAGCTGTTTAATTTCCATTTTATTAATCTTTCCTTTCTCTTGTCAGGGTATAAAACAGCAAGTCCTTTTATTTTATAGCTTTGAAGCGATTTCCGTTAAATGAGAGATAATGTCTTCCAGCTGATTTGCAATATTTGATATGTTTTCTATTGCTATTGCTTGATTAGAAGATATATTCCTATTTTCTTCCACCAGCTTTTTTGTGGTTTCATTTGATTCTTTTAACTCAAGGATGATATCCCCTATACTCTTTGCAGCATCTGCACTATTTGCACTAAGTTTTCCAACCTCATTAGCAACAACTGCAAATCCTTTCCCGGCTTCTCCAGCTCTTGCAGCTTCTATTCGAGCATTCAAGGAAAGAAGGTTTGTTTGATTTGCCACCGAATTAATGAAGTTAATCACTTGATCAGTTTCGTTGTATTTTTCTGTAGCCGTTAACACAGTATCCACCATTTGTTTGCTAATATCCACTTGTTTTTCTGTGCCGTTGGATATATTGCTTAATGAACGATTTATCTCTTCTATGCTTTCTGCTAATTTGTCAGCGATCTTTATAACATTTTCTTCTATTTCTAATTCTTGTCCTACTGCAAGACCTCCTATGATGTTTCTATTCTCATCATAAACAGGAGCATATGCTGCCTTGAATGGAATTCCATAAAGCTCTTCCGATACCTTTACTTCTATTTGCTTACCTGTCTTCATCACCTCAAGCATGGGATCTTCTGGTGGAAGCATATTATTTGGTGCAATATTAAGATCGATGACATCATTAGGAAAGAATCTTAATGTTTTCTCAAGATCAGTTATACCTATCATATATCCATTTTTTCTCATGCGGCTAAATAATGGAGCAGCATCAATAAGACTTTTTAATAAAGGATGTATTTGTTCCACGCTCTTTCCCCCTATTCTATTTTTTTATACCCAATAGGAAATTATAAACATTTGAATCTGTGGGTAAGTTATAATTTTCGTTATTGGTTTCAAAAAAGTCAACCAATGAATCTTCCAAAGGAAGACTTTTTTATATCAAAATTTGACCTTTAATAGCTCTACGCCTAATTTATGAGTTTTATGGTATACATCATGATTCTTCTGATTTTTGCTGTCTACTATAACACCGCTCTTTATTAAGTATTTGTTTTTTTGGTTTTGATGGTATATAATAAAAAAAACTCCACATAATCCAAAGTAACTATGGTTTCATAGAAGGAGGTAAATGTATGCTTGCCGTAACTCGAAAAGAAAAAATAAAAGATATTATCCTAGAAAAAAAGAGTGTCATGGTATCAGAATTATCAAAAAAATTCTCTGTCACAGAAGAAACCATCCGAAGAGATCTGAAGGCCCTTGAGGATGAGGGGATTCTTGTGAAAACTTATGGGGGTGCCTATATCCAAGATGGCGTTCAGAATGATATTAATGTCAATATCCGTGAATCATTGTTTGTAGACAACAAAGAAAAAATTGCTACTAAATGTGCTGATCTCATTAATCATGGTGATTCAATTTTTTTAGATGCTTCCACCACTTCGCTTGCTATATCATCTAAGATTCGCTCAAAAAGAGTAACTGTTATCACCAATTCTCTAAAAATAGCCAATAGTCTATCAGAATCTGAGTCTATTCGATTAATGGTAATTGGCGGTATTTTAGATCCTCAATCCATGTCTTTTTTAGGTAGAAATACCATCAATAGTATGCAGCACTACTATGTTGATAAAGCCTTTATATCTTGTCGTTCCATCAGCATGGATTTTGCAGTTACAGATTCTAATGAACAACAGGCAGAGGTTCGTCAACTGGCTATCAAAAGATCCAATCATGTTTATTTAGTAGTAGATCACACAAAATTTAATAAAACCTCTTTTACCAACATTTGTTTTTTTCACGATATTAATACACTTTTGGTAGATACCGCTTTAGATCAAGAATGGAAAGCTTTTTTAACTGAACATCAGGTAGAAATCATAGAGTGTCAATAGCTCAATGGTTAAAAGGCTGATGAAAGCTCATCAGCCTAATTGGGTCTAAGAATGCTGTTGAACAGCTTCTTTTAATGTATTTAGAAAATCTTCTCCTGTACGATACCCTTCTCTGTTCTTAATGTATTTCTTCGCAGCTGTTAAGCATATCCTTTCGGCTCTTACTCTAGCCTTTTCATCCTCAATAGAGGTGATATCTTTAACTTGAGCCAATCCAACAATACGTCTACATAGCTCCAGTCCTGTCACTGCTGCTGTATCATGAATAACAGTTCCTAAATACCATTTATCAAAGCCCTCTTCTTTAGCAAAAACTTCTGTTGCATTTTCTTTCCAGGATTTCAAGAACTTTTCTTTAAAAAGATCTATTACTTGAAGAATCGTTTCCTCAAGCCAAGATAAGTATCTTTCTTTCTCTGTGGGATTCTCTATGGTGGCATCGCCGTTTGCCCAAGCAAACATAAGGTTTGCTACAACATTACCAACATCATAGCCAATTGGCCCATAAAATGCAAACTCTGGATCAATTACCTTCGTGGAATCCTTCTTTATAAAAATAGACCCCGTGTGTAAATCTCCATGAATCAAAGCTTGAGCATTTGTCATAAAATCAAATTTTAGTTTTGCTGCTTCCATGCGGAGGGCTTTGTCTTCATACAATTCCTTCGTAACCCATTCTAGGTTTGGTGGAAACACACCGTTTCTTCCTTGATAATCATTAAACGGCTCTGTATAAACTAAGTCCTCTGAAATCTCGCATAGCTGTGGATTAATGAAGCTTTTTACCATGGCTTTCTTCTCTTTATGGTCCAGCACTACATCTGTTGTCAACAGCAAAGTGTTTACCATAAAGGTAGTAATATCCTCAGCAAAACCAGGAAACTTTTCATGTTTCATCAAGGCACTTCGCATGATTTCGTGATCCGATAAATCCTCCATAGCACAGCAATTCATAATGTCATCATATTTGTAAACAACAGGAACTAATCCAGGAGCCAATTTTCCTTCCAATACCAATATCTCTGCTTCTATTCTGGTTCTATCCGTAGAAAGCTTGAAATCATCTGAAATTCTTGCAGTATCTCCCGCTTGCTTGATAATTACTGATGTATCAGAGTTTTTTTCCCATACACGAAATACATAATTGATGTTGCCATCTCCAATCTCTTTACATACCAATTCTGCTTTATCATCAAATAAATCCAGCTTTTCCTTAGCATATTCACTGACATCTTCAGGGTTCATTAAAAAATAAGTGTCAAATTTTGACATGAAATTAACCTCCTTCTTAAAAATAACCTTATTGCTGCTTTGTTATTATTTTTTTCTTAAATAGGTGGATGCTAAAGCTAAGGCTAGTACTGCACCCTTTACAATGTTAAGAGAATAATAAGGCACCGATAACATAACCAAACCATTTTCCAGTACGCCTACCAGCACTGCTCCTACAAAGGTCCCTAATGCATTGGGCTTGCCTGCTCCTCCTACAGAAATTCCAATAAAGGAAGCTGCCACTGCTGGCATAAGGTAGCCAGCTCCAGCATTGATTTGGGCAGATCCAATCCGAGCCGCCAGCATGATTCCTCCTAGGGCTGCTAAAAACGTTGCAAGATAATAAGCAAGAGCACGGTATCTGTTAACAGGAATACCTGACAAACGAGCAGCTTCTTGATTTCCTCCTACAACATACATATATCTTCCATGCTTCGTATAGTTTAAAAAGATGTGTACTGATATAACTACAACAAGCATGATGATGATGATATAGGGTGCCTGCCCAATCATCCTGAAGGCAGGGGTCAATCGTCCTATTGTTGGTGTCCCATCTAATCTAGGCATACCTTGGCTAATGGATCCTCCCCCAGTATAGGTCATAGCAACACCTTCAATAATAAATAGCATGGAAAGGGTTGCCAGCATATCAGGTATTTTTACTTTTACAATTAAAAATGCATTTAAGCTTGCTACTACCACCACTGATACCAGCAGAGCTATTAGTATTGCTGGTATAGTTGACATATCATACCAGACAAACATGGATACAACTAAGGCAACTGAAAAGGTTGAAACAGATCCTACTGACAAATCAAACCCATTTACAGTTAAAGATACAGTAATTCCAATAGCAATTACTGTTACTATTGATATACTTCTTAATATAGTAACAATATTAGATGCTGAAATAAATGGCGGCATCAATATTGAAAACACAAGGATTAATAATCCGATGGTTATTAATGTGCCCCATTTCGTAATAAAGTCTATTATCATCGATTTTCGGTTAATTTGCTGGGAATTTTCACTTTGTTTTAAACCTTCTGTATTATCGCCCATATTTTACTTACCTCCTGTAGAAAAATATAGTAGTTCTTCTTCATTTGTTTCAGCTGTTACCAACTCTTTAGCAATTTCCCCATCATACATTACATAAGTTCTATCACTAATTCCCAAAATTTCCGAGAATTCACAGGAAGCATAAATTATTCCTTTACCCATATGGGCTAATCTGCCAATTAGCTCAAAAATATCTCGCTTTGCACCGACATCAACACCTTTAGTGGGTTCATCAAAAATATAGATATCGGCATCCGCCATCAGCCATTTGCCCACAGCCACTTTTTGTTGATTTCCTCCTGATAGATAAGCGACCTTTTGCTTTTCACTTGGAGTTTTAATACCTAATTCATCAATCATTTTTCTAGAAGCTTTATATTCATCATGAGGCTTAAGAAAGTCAAGAAGTCCACAAAAACTTGATAAACAGGCTGCTGTGAGGTTGCTATATACTGGTTCCTCCACTAATACACCTTCCTTACGTCTTTCCTCTGGAACTAAAGCAATCCCCTGCTTCACAGCATGATAAGGGGTTTTAATGTTTAGTGGTTTTCCATTTAAAAGGATTTCTCCACCCTCAATAGGCATGCCCCCAAATATGGTTTTACATAGCTCTGTTTTTCCTGCTCCTACAAGTCCTGCTATACCTATAGTTTCTCCTGCCCGTACATATAGGTTTATTTTTTTTACAGCGCCTTCTTTTTCACTTAAATCTTTTACCTCGAAAATTTTCTCACCAATTGGAGCATCATTCTTTTTATAGCTTTCTTCAAATTTTCGACCTAACATTAATTCAACAACCTGGTTAGGGGTAAGTCCTTCTAAACCTCTTCTAGTTACCAATTGACCATCCTTTAGAATAGTAATTTCTTGACAAATTTCAAATATTTCTGGTAACCGATGGGAAATAAAAACAACTCCTACATTATGATTATAAGCAAGATCCTTGACTACATTAAAAAGATCCTGTGTTTCCGTATTGCTGAGAGGAGCTGTTGGCTCATCGAGAATAAGATATTTTGATTCCTCTGCTATAGCCCTTGCAATTAACACCATTTGTTTGTGGGCAAGGGTAAGATCTTGGACTAGTTTTCTCGTATCGATTTTAATTGAAAGGCGTTCCAATACTTTTCTTGCCTCCGCATGAATAGAGGTCCAGTTTATGAAGTGCTCTCCCTTCATTTCATTTACAATAACATCCAGCATAATATTTTCTGCTACACTAAGATAAGGTATAAGAGCGGTATCTACCTCTTGATAAACGATACCAATACCCAACTCCTTTGCATCCTTAGGTGTACGAATTTCCTTCATATTATTATCAATAAGGATATCGCCTGTATAATGGTCATAGGCTCCTGCAAGAATTTTCATCAAGGTTGATTTTCCAGCACCATTAGCCCCAATTAAAGCGTGAACGCTTCCTGTATCCAAGATGAAATCCACATTAGAAAGAGCTTTAACGCCAGGAAACTCTATAGAAATATCCTTCATCTCCAGTTTTCGTATCTTTCCTTCCTCCATACTTCACCACCCCATTCTCCTAAGCAAATAATGTGAAACTGTTAGAGTGAACTGTTTTTCTAAGTTTACACCATCCATTAAAGTATTTTTAAAGAAAAGAGAGGGCTTAGAGTGATGCACCCTCTCTTTATTTATGCTATCTTTTAATTGCTATTTATTTTCCAAAGTGTTGACGTAATATATCCATCCATGGTTCATTAAATGCATCAGATATACCCCATCCATCAATAACTTCATTAAGGTTTTCCATATTTGTATCTGGTCTAAGATCTTCTAGTTTAATTAATTTAGCTTCAAGATCATAATTATCAGGAGTTTCTTCACCAGCAAATTGTTTTGCAAGTAATCTCATATTTACAAGACCAATAAGTCTAGGGTCAACAGCAGCAGTAGATAGCCATGTGCTGTTTTCTTCTCTCATCATGTTCATGTCTTGGTTAGATATGTCTATAGATATAATTGGAATATCTGTACGTCCAGCATCCTGAAGAGCTATATGAGCTCCCTTTGCCATTTCATCCCATGATCCCCAGATAGCATCTACAGTTCCTTCTGGATATCTTGCTAATAAAGCACCTATTCTTGCAGCAATGTCACCCTGTACATCTTGGAAATTTGAAGGTCCTACAACCTCTAATGTTTCTATCTTGTTTTCTTCTTCATATCTTCTGTAAACAGTTTCTCTTCTATCAAGCGGTGGAACACCAGGTCCAAACCAAAGCTTTATAACTCTTACAGGCTCTCCGCCCTCAGATAGTTTAGCGATTTCTCCTAATGATAACTCTGCTAATTCAAAATCGTCTTGGAAGGTTGTTGTAATCTCTGGAAGCGTTGCTCCATCCTTCTCTATAACAGTATCAAAGGTTACAACTTGCATTCCTCTATCAACAGCAGGTTTAAGCATGTCATAGGAATAGTCTGCCTTACCATGGGAGATAATCATTCCATCGTATCCTCTTTGAATCGCCTGATCTACTAGTTCTTGAAATCTAGCGTCATCATTATCTGCAATAAATGTGTCAACTGTAAATCCAAATGCCTCTCCTTCACTTCTTGCACCATCTAAAAATTGTACAGTATGATCATCAGATGGTAAGTTTCTTACAACAGCTACTCTGAACCCACCTTCTTTAGAAGCTATTGCCTCTGGTACTCCTTCAAGATCTAGAATGTCCCCACCTTCTGTCTGACTGTCTCCCCCACTAGGTGTAGATCCTGCGCCACAGCCACTTAATATCAAGGCCATTACAAGAATCAATAACAATACTTTTTTCATTGAAACCCCTCCCTTTAATTTAAATAGATTTGTGTATTATTTATTATGGCATTTATGTTAACCTGCCTTTTTAGTAGACTCATTATCTTCTGTTATTGGTATAATGTGTGCTTCTTTATCTTTTTTTGTTTCGTTCCTCATGAAGTAACAATATTATTTTCTCTAGTTTTCACAATAGCAATATTCTATTGCAACTTTATCAAACTTTGCTTTCCAATCATCCGATAGTTTTTTGTCCGTAATTACCATATCTATTTCATCAAAATCTGTAATCTTTATAAAAGAAGTCTTGTCAAACTTTGTATTGTCAGCTATAAGAACCTTTTTTTGTGCCTGCTTTAGCATAACTTTTCTAATCTCTGCCTCTAATTCATTGGAGTCTAAAATACCCCTCTCTAAATGTATCCCGCCACAGGATACAAATGCCTTGTCAACATAGAAATCCTTTAACATTCTCTCTGCTATATGTCCTACATAAGACAGGGCATTAGCTCTTAGAATCCCACCAGTTGATAGCACTTTTATGTTTTCACATTCAGCTAATTTTGAAGCTACCTTAATAGCGTTGGTAATGACGGTAATATTACTTTTCCTTTTTATGTGCTCTGCTATATGTAAGGACGTTGTACTAGAGTCTAAAATGATTGTGTCGCCACTGTTAATAAGGCTGGCACACTTAACTCCAATCAATTCCTTAGCTTTAACATAAGCCGTCTCCCTGATTTCAATAGGCAAATCATAATGAACTCCACCATTTAAATAAGCACCACCATAGGTTCTGTTTGCAATACCCTCTTCTTCAAGTTTTTGTAGGTCTCTTCTGATGGTCTCTTCTGATACATCATATTTTTTACTTAACTCAGAAACAGTTACACTTTTCTTTTCATACAACCTCTCTAGAATCTGCTGTCTTCTTTCGATGGCCAACATCTTCTTCACCACTTTTCTATAATCTCTGCGTTATCTATATCTTTAAATTACTGATAGTTCAAGGTAATTAAGCAACTTTCTTCTGTCCTGCCCCTTGATAGATAGGTATTTTTTCTATTCCATTTTGATAGCTTTGTAGCCTAGCTTCCAATGACTACTTCTATCCCTTCATTTCTAAATTCTTGCAAACAGTTTTCTTGCTCCTTTGTCAAAACACCTAAATCATCGGTAATAATTTTGTTCATCTCTCTGTAGTCACACACCTGAAAAAAAGCAGTTTCATTTATTTTTGTATGATCTACAATAATGTACACATTTTTTGAATTCTTTATCATGGCCTTTTTTACTTCCCCTTCATCAATGGTAGCATCCGTCAAACCACTTTTGAATGCCAATGCCTTACTAGAAATAAATGCCTTATCTATATAAATAGAAGATAGCATATTTTTCACATAGGGTCCTATCAAAGAAAGAGACTTCTTTCTTACAATACCCCCCAATAAAATAATGGTATGATCCTTACATTCCGATAGTTCTTTTGCAACACTAATGTTATTGGTAACCACCACTAACTTTTTTTTGCCCTTAATCTGTTTACTAACCTCCAACGCTGTAGAGCTGGCATCTAAAGCAATAACGTCTCCATCCTCCACTAACTCTGCAGCTTTTCTAGCCACTGCTTGTTTTTCTAAAATGTTCTTAATTCTTCGTTCTTCTAACGTAGCTTCATAGATGCTTTTAGTATTGAGCTTTGCGCCGCCATGCAAACGAATAATTTCTCCATCTTCCTCTAATTTCTCTAAGTCTCTACGAATTGTCATTTCTGAAACATCAAAATAGTTACTTAAGTAAGCTATTTCAACAAAATTACCTTCATGCAATAAACTAATGATTTTTTGTCTTCTTACATAGGGAGATATCGCCATGTTTTTCACCTCATAACATTGTTTTTTATAAATAATAACAAACAATATCAGTGTATCCTACTTAGTTTTGTAAATCAATGGTGTCTCCGTCGTATCTCTCTATTATTCTTGTTCAAATAGTTTTTTAAGATTTTCTTCAAATGGTGGATACACAATCCCCTTTTCTGTTACAATGGCCGTTATGTTTTCATGGGGAGTAACATCAAATCCTGGATTATAGGTTTTAACTCCCTTAGGCGCTGTCAATACACCAAATCTACAGGTTATTTCTTCTGCATCTCTTTCCTCAATAGGGATTCCTTCTCCTGTAGGTGTTCTTAAATCAATAGTAGGAGTAGGTGCAGCAATATATAAAGGTATGTTATAATGTTTTGCTAAAATAGACACTCCTAATGTCCCAATTTTATTGGCTGTATCGCCATTTGCTGCAATTCTGTCACAGCCAACAATAGCAGCCTGTACTTTCCCTTGAGACATCACCATAGCTGCCATATTATCAGTAATTAAAGTTACATCGACACCGGCATGGTATAATTCAAAAGCAGTAAGAGATGCTCCCTGAAGTCTCGGTCTTGTTTCATCAGCATAAACCTTGATATCCCAGCCTTTTTCTTTAGCAAGATAGAAGGGTGCCAAGGCTGTACCATATTTTGTTGTAGCTAAGGCTCCAGCATTACAATGGGTTAGCACTCCCATACCATCCTTTAATAAGGTTAATAAGTTCTCTCCAATCCTTCTATTGATTTCTTCATCTTCTTTATGAATAAGAATAGCTTCCTCTAGCAGTTTCTCTTTAATTTCTTTTATCGTTAAATCCTTTAATTCCTTGGCTTTATTTTCCATTCGTTCTAAAGCCCAAAACAAGTTAACAGCAGTAGGCCTAGAAGTTCCCAGATAACGAGACTTTTCTTCTAATGCTTTGAAAAAAGCATTTTTATCCTCCTCACCCTCCTCACGAATCCCAATATAGAGACCATAAGCCGCTGTTACACCAATAGCTGGCGCTCCCCTAACCTTCATATCCTGTATGGCATCCCATACATCCTCTACTTTCTCGAAGGCTTCATATACTACTTCATTGGGGATTTTGGTCTGATCTAGCAAAATAAGTTTCTCATTATTCCATTGTATTGTTTTTACTTCTTCCATCAATATTACCCCCTTTACTGTCATGCAAAATTCATTATTTTCATTTCTTCAGGTATTAAAACACCTATAACAACTCCTGCTAAAATCGTCTTTTCAGCGCCTTTTTTCGTTAGTACAAGGGTTTCTCCCTTTTCGTTGAAAATAGCATTGCCTCATATTTCTACACCTTGATAATCTTTGATTAAATCTCTAAAAATAACTAGTTCGTAGCTATTTTTTACTGTTAAGCTTTGTTTGCTTTAAATTTGCTGCTTCACTAATTCCTATACACTTTCCCCCTTTTGCTTCAATCTATTGTAATAGCTGTCTTAATCAAATATACTTATGTGTTCACACAATTTTTAAATCATAATAGTATCGTTTTCCTATATCGTTGAGCAAGTTTATTCTTCAACGGCTCAATGGTAGTCGTTACCATGACAAACCTTGAAAAACTTGATGTTTTGTGAGCTTTTTATAAGATGTCAGCAAATTATAACATAAGTGCTGAGGTTTTATAAGTGTTTTTTCATGTTTTAAACATTATATAACAAATTTTCACACAAGTCTATATTTTTTTGAATTTTTTCTATCTTTTTTCTTTTTGCAACTATCCTCTATTCAGGGACTGATTTTTGTATTTTTGTTAATGATATATCATTAATGTAACTTTTATATTTACTCGCTTATAGTGTTTTTTTAATGGCATTATTTGTTATATCTTTGCCTCTATATTAACAATATTATTAGCAGTTTTGTCTTTGTTTGTAATTCCACACAAACTCTCTTAAACCCACAGTGGCTTGTTTTTTTTAGTCAAACTAACAAGATTTCTGCGAAGGATGCAGAAGTTTTCATGTCGCAACCACATGCTCTCCCAGGCAGTTTCCCAACCAGGCCCATCAGCGGTTAAGTAGATGACTAAAAGCAGGTAACCAAAATCTGTGATTTTGTGTTAATCGCTTTCACAGAGTGCCAGTTGTGGTTTTCAACTTTTGTGTCAGTCACTTAGTTAAAAACCTTGTGATTCACAAGGTTTTTAAAAATTCTTCCATTCTTTTCTATCATTTTAAAAGCAATGATAAGAATTACTGCATTTTTAACTAAGCGACTGCCTCGAAATCACAGATTTCGGCCATCTGCTTAATCCTCCTTAATTTATTTAAGCCCTTTTAGCGCAAGACAAAAACTAAAAAAACTTCTACATGTTGTTGTAGAAGTTTTTTCTATGTCGCAACGACCTACTCTCCCAGGCAGCTTCCCGCCAAGTACCATCAGCGCTGAAGGGCTTAACTTCTGTGTTCGGGATGGGAACAGGTGTGACCCCTTCGCTATTGTCACGACAT
>NZ_FOHU01000046.1 GCF_900111615.1 Natronincola peptidivorans
AACTCCCCAGCCTCTGTCATAACATCCTGTAATCTGTCCAACCCTTCCTCTGTTAATACTGGATTTGGTGTCCAAGCGTCGATAGAACGGTATCTGTCTACAACATTAACCAATATATCTAAGAAAAATATACTGTATAGCAATTTTTTAAAAGGATTTATTACAAAAATGCAGAATATAGGTAAATGTACTTAATTGATAAAAAATAAACAATAGAGTTAGCAGAGAGTATATTAATTTCTTAAGGATAAATTAGAGTAATTTATATTATATAATGAAGCAAACCATTGTAACATAATTTTTATATTATGAAAGGATAAATTTCATGATTATAATTAATCGATATCATTTTATTGATACAATTTTAGGAGGACTTTAGATGATTGGAGAATTGATAAATAAAAGAGTTCAAGTACTTATCTACGCATTATGCATAGGACTTTTTTTTTATATTGGAGGATACATTAGCAAGAGAAACTTATTATTGTTTCATACACTAGCGGAGCTGTTTGCTATCTTTGTTGCTGTTGGTATTGTATTTATATCTATTAATGCCTATAAGGTTGGTGCCAGTCAAATTAGTTTTTTTATAGGTATAGGCTATGGTTTTGTCATTGTTTTTGATCTTCTTCATACCTTTGCTTTTGAAGGGCTAGCTATTCTTTCTTCTGCTAACACAAACATCTGCACTCAACTATGGATTGTAGCACGATACTATGAAGCTTTTACAATGCTTATTGTAACTATTCTTTTTTCTGGAAGCAAAAAATTATCCACTAAACTTTTAGCAGGTATCTATTCGATAGCTGGATTAGCTGCCTTCATGAGTATCTTCATTTGGGGAAATTTTCCTGTATTTTTTGAACCGGATAGTGGTACTACTCTAGTGAAAGCTTTGCATGAGGTAATCTTAATAGGAATTTTCATAACATCTACTTTCTTGTTAGTGAAAAACAGACAATATATAGTTTGGCAGGAGTACTTAAACTTATTACTTTCTCTTATCACAACAATTATTTCAGAAACCCTGTTTCTAAGTTTTACGGAGGTAAATAACCCTGCTTTTGTAATAGGTCATATCTTAAAAGTTTTTTCCTTTTATTTTTTATATAAAGCCTTTATTGATAGGGAACTACAAAAACCCTATTATAAGCTGAGGGAATTAAATCTACAATTGGAGCTTAAATCTAAAAGTTTAGATAGTGCCAATACTGTTCTACACGAAGAAATAAATAGAAGAAAGGGTTTAGAATTAGATTTAATTGAGAAAGAAAACATATTAAAGGCTATTCTAGATTCATCCGAATGTGGTATTTGTGTGACAAACCAAGATTCAAAGTTTGTTTACAAGAACAACAAGCTAAATGAAATATGGGGAATACCACCTGAATTAGAGGATGAAGAAGATGCTTTTATATTAGCAGATTATCTTAAAGCACGAGTTATTGAGTCAGAAGATATGTTGCCTAAAATCCATAAGATTATTGATAGTTACTGTTCTCATATAGACTATATGTATTTTAAAGATGGGAAAATTCTTGAACGATCTTTCTCGCCTTTAAATATAAATGAAGAAAATCGAGGAAAAGTATGGTTTTTCAAAGATGTTACTTTGAAAATTCAGGCAGAAGAAGCTATTAGAAGAAGTGAAGAAAGATTCAGAAGCTTAGTAGATATCCTTCCAGATGGCGTTTTTCTTCATGATAACTTTAAAATCGTCTATTCCAATGCGTCAAGTGCAGAACTTCTCGGGATTGAAAAAGCATCTAAACTCATAGGTAAAGACTTACTTAATTTTATTCACAAAAACTATCATAATGTTGTGAAGGATATAATCTCCCGTGAAATAAAGGGAGAGAGAAGTAAAACTTTCTTAGAACTAAAAGCCCTAAAGAGTACAGGAGCAGAGATAGACATAGAAGCAACTTCTACTATATATTTTGAAGACAACAGGCCAATGTTTATAACAGTTTTACGAGATATTTCAGAACGAATGGAAACCCAAAAATTACAACAAAAGGTGAATGAACATGAATTTATGAGGAAAAAAGCAGAAGAACTGGATAGACTGAAAACTGATTTTTTTTCGAATATATCACATGAACTAAAAACTCCGTTAAATATTATATTAGGTACAATTCAATTGATCAGTGTTACTCGCCTAAAGAATGAAGATTTTTCTTTGAAAGACAATAAATCTTTAGATAGATATATAGCTACCATGAAGCAGAATTGTTACAGACTACTAAGACTAATTAATAACCTTATTGACATTACTAAACTAGACTCTGATTATATGCAGTTGCAATTTAGCAACAATAATATCGTTAGTATAGTGGAGAATATCACCTTATCTATAAGCACCTACGCAAATACTAAAGGAATTAGCTTAGTATTTGATACAGAATCAGAAGAAATAATTACTGCTTTCGATCCTGATCAAATAGAAAGAATCATGCTAAATCTGCTTTCTAATGCCATTAAATTTACAGGTAGTGGTGGCATTGTTGAGGTCAGTATAATTAGCGATGAAGAGAGTATTTTTATATCTGTTAAAGATACAGGTGTAGGCATTCCTGAAGATATGCTTGCGGAGGTTTTTAGCCGTTTTAAGAGGGTAGATGACTTGCTAACTAGGAGAGCTGAGGGAAGTGGGATTGGACTATCCTTAGTGGAGGCTTTAGTGGAAGCACATGGAGGGGTAATCTCTGCTAAAAGCAAGGTTGGTCATGGCTCAGAGTTTGTCATTCAACTACCCATTCGGTTAGTAGATGGAGAACAGCTAGCTAAGGATGAAATTGCTTCTACAGAATACAATATAGAAAAAATAAAAATTGAGTTCTCTGATATCTATAGTATTGATTGACAAAGAACATAATTTTAAAATACAAATTAAGATTTGGACATTTAATATCTTAAGGAATCTAATAAATGTTCATATAATCCAAATGATCCACCTATGATAAAAATAGGTGGATCATTTTTTTGAAAACCATTATTGGATCGTTGCCATAGCAGCTTCAGCAAATTCTGTTACAACAATTGCATCATAAGGTACTCTTTCGCTTAACTCCCCAGCCTCTGTCATAACATCCTGTAATCTGTCCAACCCTTCCTCTGTTAATACTGGATTTGGTGTCCAAGCGTCGATAGAACGGT
>NZ_FOHU01000034.1 GCF_900111615.1 Natronincola peptidivorans
AATTAAATGCTGATTAAAAGCTGAAATAGGCAAAAGGAGATTGGTTATGAAGAGCTTAATGAGAAAATATTTTTTGTTGTATTGGGTTGTTATATATTCATTTTACAGACATTGGTGAGTCCACTAGAATAACAATACATGAATCAGAAATCTATTACAGTAATTTTGGAGCTGTTGATAAAATTGCAATTCCAGATGAGGCAAAAAATGCAGTAAACATGGAGGAGCTATTGGAGGGTAATATCTAGGATTTAAAAATGAGAATATAAAAGTAAGAATATAAAAATGAAAGCAAGCAATAGACAATCATCAAAGGAGCTAAAAGCAGGAAGAGGCATATAGAGTAAAATTAAGGGTTTTTGATGACAAACAAAACGTCCCCGTGGCTTGGGTCCCCCTGGCTTGGGAAATTAGATTGTCATAGTGGAACCGCCGTATACGTATACGTATCCGTACGTACGGTGGTGTGAGAGGTCGGTAGATAAAATAATTATCTACCTCCTACTCGATTATACATGTGTAATATATCTTTTTAGACTGAAGACAAAGTTATTTAATTCCATCTATTTTTTTACTCTATAAACCCATTGGATTTACTCTATTTTAGCTTTAATGATGGTAATTACCCTAGTAATATTATCATAATTTACTTCAGCACCTAATGTTTCGCTGATAAATCGCAGAGGCACAAAGGTGCGACCTGGAGGCATTATTGCCGGCTCACAGTCAATGGCAATTATTTCACCATCAACAAAAACTATCCTGGAACCAATGGTGAGGACGATTTCTCTATCCCCTTCCGTGATAGTTATCTGCTTTGTTTCAGGATTCCATTGAACTTCAGATCCCAGAGCTTCACTGATAAATCGTAGAGGTACCAGGGTTCTGTTAGATACTGCCTGGATATACGGTGCTGCATCAAGGAGGTAAGGTTTGCTATCTACAGTGGCCTCTATACGATCAATGGTTAGAATGATCTCCAGCGTAGGAGCTTCCTCATCATCTTTTGGGCTATCCTTAATGACCTGTGTAAAGCTGTAGCTGGTGGTCCTATTGTTACTGTCAGTCACTATTATGGTATATTTATAGCTGCCTTCCGCTGTAGGTATGCCCCTTAGGATGCCGTTTTCATCAAGCTTCAGGCCCTCCGGTAGGCTGCCTGCACTCACCTTATAGGAATAGGGCTGCCTTCCGCCGGTGGCTTTAAAGCTGTGGGAATAGGTACTGCCTACGGTGCCTTCCGGGGGATTTCTCTTGTCAATAGACAGAGGGGATGCCCCGCCTCCACCGCCTCCGCCTCCACTGGAGGGAGCCTGATTCACAGTAAGATTAAAAGCTTTGCTGGTACTATGATCTGTATCATCATAGACACTGGCGGTAACAGTACTTGTTCCCACCCCCGAAGGTGTCCCGCTGATGATGCCGCTGGAGCTGATGCTAAGACCGCTGGGTAATCCGGTAGCATTCCACCTATAGGGTGCTGTTCCTCCTGTGACTGTAAGGGCTTGGTGATAGGATTGACCTACCTGTCCAGAAGGCAAGCTTGGAGTAGTTATGGTCAAACTGCCGGCTACTGCCGCAACCTCAACATCAATATCCCAGATTCCGTTAAAGGTGATGTTGTCGGTGATGACCAGCGTAGCTTTACCTATTACAGAGGGAGTAAAGGTAACGGTGTTGCCGGATACGGTATAGGAGGCATTACTTAAAGTACCGGATGCCCCTAGTATATCCTGAAGGGTAATATCGTCGCCGTTAAGTCGCTGTCCCTCTACTGCAAATGCCACAGCCTTGCTTCCTCCTAATTCCAATTCCACAGTGATAGGGCTCACTCTAAAGGACTGAAGGTATTTGTAATTACCAAGATCGGTGAGCTGGGTGCCGCTATAATTTACGGCACTATAATGGGTAAGATTTATGGGGGGAGTGCCATAGGTGGAAATACTATGATTTGAGCTTCCACCGGTGGCGGTGACTGTGCCGTTGTATAAAATATAATCTCCGCTGCTGAATTGAAGACCATATAGGTCACCCCTGACGATTCCTGCGTATAATTGCAGAGTATTACCACTAAAATATAATTCCACTCCGGTGCTTCCCGGCATTATACCGGAAATCTCTCCACCTCGGATAATAATCTCTGTTTCACCAGCATAAATACCCCTATTTTCTCCTTCAATGACGCCGTTCTCTATCTCAATACTTGAATCATAAGCATTGATACCGTTATTCTTGCCTTCTATACTCCCATTCGTCATGGACAATCGTCCTCCCTGCGGAACACTTGCCCCGTCATCGCTGGTACCTGTTATCATTCCTCCGCTGATGGTTACTGCTCCCGCCACATAAATACCGGTTTCCCCCGTTATGGAGCCGCCGCTGATCTGGGCACTTGTATCCTCAAATATGGTGAGACCTTCTCTTATTGCAGATATTATCCCACCACTTATGTTAACACTGCTGTTGGTCCCATTGATACTAACCCCACTATCAAAATTTCCTGTAGCTGTTATCATTCCGTCAGTCATGATGAGGCTGCCGCCGGAGGTAACAGAGATTCCTGAATTACCAGTTATCATGCCATTATTAATTAGGGCACTGGAATTGTTACCATCAATGCTCAGTCCAATGCCATTGGCATTAATCTCACCATTATTGATGGTCAAAGAAGCTCCGTTATTTACAAACACTGCCGAGGCCCCCATCCCGGTGGAGCTTATGGTGCCGCCAGTGATAACGGCGTTGCCGTCAGAGGAGCCATTCAAACTGAGGGCAGTATTAACTCCTTCTATCTCAGCAGTTCCACCGACTGTCACTTCTCCATAAGAAAAAATCGCTGCCCCAAAATTTCCAGTAGACTTAATAACCCCTCCGGTAATGCTACAGTTGGACCCGCTAGCACCAGAAACAGCACTCTGATAAGGGTGATTTGATATTATTTCTCCGCCGCTGATATTTAAAGTACCTCCATCATTTACCGCAATGCCCATCACAGTACTTGCAATGCTGCCTCCATAGACGTCAAGTATTCCGTATGCGTGAATGGCGGGAGTACTACCATTATTCGTTATGACTGCACCATCAATAATCAACCGCCCGCCTACTGCAACATACAACATTTCACGATCTCCACTATTTTTTTCTATTGTTACATTATCTCCTATAGTCACTGTCTTGCCGTAAATAACTTCAATATGATGACCGTCGGCGATAATTCTAATTGGATTTGAAGCTGATGTTGATAAATCAAGGACTTCATCGGTGGAAAGCTGGATATTGCCCGTAAGGGTTATGATGCCACCTCCAGGATTATCTTTTGCCTGCTCAAATACGTTCAGAAATACCGTCTCATTCGCTGCTGAGAGAATTAATGGAGCAGCGTGAGCAGTCATAGGAAGACTGAAAACCATGGATACAGCCAGCAGCACTATGGCTAGCAGCTTTAAAAAACTTTTCATCATCAATATAACCTCCTTTAATTATAGGCAGAGAAAGAATATTCTCTGTCCTAAAAAAATTTACTGTCTTTACTATTCAAAGTGAAGACTGTGGATAAAATGCTGAAAGTCGGCAGCATAATTGTCAAAGCTTTCTTCTAAGCTTCCACAGGTGATAACGTATACATCACCTCCCACAAAGCAGAAAAGATATTGGTACTTCATGGAAAAGGCACTTATATCACAAGTATAAATAAATTGTTTGGCATTTCTACCGTCTACTATTACATCCTCAACATTTCCTGCATATTGTACATTCTTAAAACTGGTTTCAAAGATACCTTTTGCTTCCTGCACTACGGCTTCCAAAGTATCCCCCTTGTAAGGTTCTTTTTTCATTATAAAACTTGCATCGTCTTTTGAATAAAACACAGATAGGCCGGCTGCTTCAGTGGCTTCCCAGCCGGCAGGAGGGGATACAGCTATCTTGACGTCGCCGGTCGGGTCCGCCGTATCCTCACGTCTTCCAGAAATGTCGTCATTCTGAAGATCGGTCCCGTCTTTAATATCTACCTCGCTTCCTGTTACGCCTTCGACAATTTTTTCTGAGGCCTTCTCCGTTAGTTTTTCTTCAGCCTTGCGGCATCCCACAAGGGATAACGCCATTAAGAAAGCCAATAAAAACAGTAGTACTTTCCAGTATTTCATAACCTAACAACTCCCTTTTTTAATGATTGATGCCTGTACATGCCTCATAAACCTCAACAGCAATAAAAACTGGCATTTCCTTTGCACAGAGCTCTGCAGTATTACAGTCAGATTTTTTGGTGTGTCGTAGCTGGCAGGTGGAGTATAGACCTCTGAGGGCTGATAGGCAGTAGATTTGCCAGCAATATTTCCACAAGTATCAGAATAATCTTAGCATCTTGATAGATTAACATTTATCAAATAATTCTCATTTTTTTTATAAATTATTATCAATCTATCATCTTTACCAAAACCTTCGTGCAAGGAGTTGTATGGTGGAAGCTGCTACATTCTAGGTACACCAAAGGACAAAGTTGACTTCGTCAATTTGTTTTCGCTGGGGGGCCCCCTCTGCACACCCCGTGTCTAGGAAATGAAAACCATAATTTCCTAGACATTAAAAAAAGCCTTCAAGTAGTACTTGAAAGCTTCTGTTTCTTAATCTAAGCTTAAGGAAGTCAATTTTTTATATAGACGTCAAGGAAACCTAGGGTTTCTTATAAGCAGGCAGCCAATTTAGCTTGCTGAATTGTGGATCGCTTAGTTGTTCCACCCAGCGCAAGCATTGAAAATACTCTTTTTATAGCTTGAAGGAGACACCCCACATCTTTGCTTAAAAACTGCAGAAAAATGCGCCTGATTTATAAAACCGCAAAGACTTGCCACCTCAGACAGGGAGTGGTTATTTTTCGACAACATCTCTTTAGCCCTCTTTATCCTGATATCGATCAAGTATTGATATGGGCTGATTCCCGTATGGTATTTGAATACTCTCTGAAAATGACTGGGGCTGATATAAAGCATGCCGCAAATTTCATTCAGAGTAATACTGCAATTATGTAAATCATGCATGTATTCAATAGCCTTCTTTATCAGGGCAGATTCGTCACCTGGTTTTTGGAACAGTTGCGGTGTCTTTACCTGCATATCTCTAAACAACTGGCAAACTATTTGAATGCTAAGGCTGTGAATCATCATGGGGTGGCTGTGGCCATAGTTTAGCAGTTCACACTTGTACCTTTCAATGGCATCTTTGAAATACCAGCTGAACTGATTCATTATTCCATTATGTTTTAAGGTTTCTCTGTCGGTAAATTCTAAGGATATTATTTCAAAAAGTTCCTTTTTAACCAGTAGCGTTGTAAAATTTCCTGCTGGGGGGTTTTCAACCCTGGGAACCATAACTTCCATACCGGGTTCAATAAATAAAAAACTGCCCTTCCTGCAGAAATATTCTTTCTTTCCTATCTTTACGGCCGGTGTATTCCCGTGCAACAATACAGCCTGATATTCTTCAGGGATCACCTTTACATCAAACAGATAATTTTTAGGTTGAAAAATGCCGATGCTGTCACCAACAAACGACTGGGCTCTTGATACTTCATCTTTGGGAATATGATTTAAAAAGTATTCAAAGGAATGTTTCTTCAACCTTTTGCACCTCCAGTTTTTCCATAGGATAAGTTTGTACTTTTTAAAACTGCATTATAAAATAAAACTCCTTACCTATCTGACCAAAGATTTTTTTCGCATCTAGAGATGACTTAGCTATTCTTTGGCTGGTTTCAGGGCTCAATCCTAAAAAGAAGGACAATCGTAGATATAGGCGTTAAAAGAAAAAATTTATGTAGAAAAGATTTCTATAGATTTAACTGATTTTAGTCTATCATTATTTATCATAATTTTCCACATGTGTTTTTAATTGTAAAATTTTTTTGGATATCAAGTCAGAAACTACTAAAGCAAGTAATAGACAATCATCAAGGGTGCTAAAAGCGGGAAGAGGTATATAGAGTAAAATTAAGGGTTTTTGATGACAAACAAAACGTCCCCGTGGCTTTTGCTACATTCTATTATTAAAATACAGTACCATCATGATAATCACTATGCCAACTATCATAGAAAAAACTCCCATGCTGGGGAACAGCTTTGTATTGATTTCTTTTATCTTAGCTCTTAAGTCTTCCTTTATTTCTTGATGGAAGGGAAGTTGTTTTATATCCTTTAGATTGATTTCTACTGTATTTAAGGACTGTTTATAGGTTATGGTTTTATTTCCGTTATCCTTTAGGACAAAAGCATCCTGTACCCTTCTATAGACAATGTTTCTTTCTTCTAGAATACGGATTAGAGTAGATATCAGCATTTCGTTGTTAACATTATAAAAAAAGTATTTATCTCTAGACATCATCACCCCAAAAGCAAGAGATAATATAATTACAATGATTAGCATAATATAATCAGAAGTAAGAAAAGAACTTAGCCCTATTGTTTTAATAAAACTACCCCATATAAGGAGAAAAAAGAATGTAGACCATAGTCTACTCACCATGAATTTTTTCCTTGATAATAGAAGCAGCCCTCCTATAACAAATATAACCCCTATCAACATACTGCTTAAAAACATTTTTCTGTTCCTCCTTAATCCTTTTAATTCTTAGATATAACCATAAATTACCTAATAATTATTTCTATGCCTGCTAGGATTTTTCCTTCTCTATTATAACACGTTTCCAATAATTTCAAATTCATGATATTATACAAAGGAAAGATATAAATTGTTTTATAGAAGGTAGAGGAGGCCCTACAATGCTAGAACCACCATTTGGTATTTTTTCTGTTTTATTCTCTTTTTTTCTATTTAATTTACTAATAAACAAAACAAATCTTCTTGATTTCTTACTTTCTAAAGACAAATCAATAAAAAGAACTCAAGCGATCATTATATTGATATTCCTTTTATTAATTCCTGTATTTATAACGATGGTAGATATAAAAGTAAGCAAAGAAATACAATGGCTTATTTATTTTCCTTTTACTGTGTTTACTTTCACGAAGCTATTTAATATTATATTCCCTAATAAAAAAAGCACCAAAGAAAGATAGAACTATTGAAGAACCAATGAGACCTTTTGATTGTCATATGAATGAAAAGGGGACAGGCTTGAATGATTTACTGTTCCAGATAAATACCAAGAAAGACTGTTAGAAAAATTGAAAACAAAACTATAAGAACCTATATATTGATCTTTAAAATCCGCCTCGAAGGCGGCTTTTTTGTCGCCATTTACTGGATAAAGTTGTATAATAAATGAAGATGGTTATTTTTTCTACAAAAAAGAGTTTTGCATAATGAATGATGAGAAAAGAGGAGATAGCATGGAAAAAAATAAATCCTTTATACTATACTACGGACTAAAAACAATTCTTTTAAGCAGCTTAGTTTTTATAGGGATTTCCTTTGAAAATGCAAGGGGTAGCAGGCTTTATTTTTTAGTAGCCTATTTTTGCATTTATATAGCACTGGGATATTTTAGAGAAAAAATTACAAAGAACAGAGATACTTTGTTTACCATATCCTTTATTTTAGATATTGCATTGGTCTATGGCATGGAAAGCAACTCAAAATATCTTATCAATTACCTATACCATCCTTTTTATGTCATTATCATGGCTGAAGCTGCCTTCATGTTAAAAAAACATGGGTTAAAGATAGGAATTTTAGCAGCTTTAGTATCTTCTATCAAATTTATTCAATGGATTTATTACTACAGAGATTTTACCAATATCTCCGCCACACTGTTCCACTTTTTAATCATGACCTTTCTGTTAAGTATTATCAGCTTCGCTAATTACTATCAGAGAGAAAAGAAAAAGCAGGAGCTGCTTTATAGTGAACTATTAGATACCCATAAAAAGCTAAAGGAATCCTCAAAAAAGGTAGAGGAGCTTAGCAGGATACAGGAGCGGAACCGCATAGCTAGAGAGATTCATGATACCTTGGGACATCAAATGACAGCCCTTATTATGCAGCTGGAAATCTGCAGTGAAAAAGCAGGAGGAAAAGTTGAAGAAATGCTAGATATCCTACAGGATGCGAAGGCTACAGCTAGAGAAGGCTTAACTCAAATAAGAGCAGTGGTGGAAGCTTTACAGCCAGCAAAGAAGGAAAACAACACCCTGCAATCCATAAAAGAAATGATGGCAATCTATGAAAAGCGAACCGGTATAGCCATAACCTTGGATATTGGCATAAGGAATGATTTGCCCCCTGAAGCTGTTACCATCTTACATAGGATCATACAGGAGGCCTTAACCAACACCATAAAACATGGGAAAGCTACTAAGGTTGTGATAGCCCTGATGGAAAAAGAGGGTGAAATAGCCTTTTCTATCAAAGACAATGGTATAGGAGCCTCTAATATCCAGCAAGGCTTTGGTTTAAAAGGAATGCAGGAAGCGGTAGCTGTGGGGCAAGGAGAGATTTGTTTTCAATCAAAAGATGGCTTTAGTATAACTGGTACATTACCGTTAGGAGTGAGAGCATATGATTAAAATGATCATAGCAGATGACCAAAGTATTATCACAGCTGGCTTGAGGATGATTTTTGAAAAGGAAGAGGATATAGAGATATGTGCAACTGCCTCAAACGGCCAAGAAGCAGTGGAGCTCACCCAATGGTATAAACCAGCAGTGGTTCTGATGGATATAAAGATGCCCATATTAGATGGGATTGAGGCAACGAAACAAATAAAAAGTCAAATTCCTGATACAAAGGTCTTACTACTGACCACCTTTCAAGATGATGAATTGATTCATAATGCTTTATCCCATGGAGCCTGTGGCTATTTGCTGAAGGATGCAGAGCCTAAAAAAATACTTGAAGCTGTCAGGATTGTAGCCAGTGGAGGAGCTTTATTGGATCCACAGGTGACCTATAGTGTTATACAGCAATTTAACCAGCTGAAGAAGGTGGGGCAGGAGAGCAAAGATATAGACAAAATAAAGCTTTTAACAGATCGAGAGCTGGAAATTGTCAAGGAGCTTGGTCAAGGGAAAAACAACAAGGAAATAGGAGAGTATTTACATTTAGGGGAAGGCACCGTCAAAAATCATATTACAAAAATACTAGAAAAGCTAGAGCTTCGAGATCGTACGCAGCTGGCTATTTTCTCTATTAAAAACGATTTGATATAAAAAAGTGCAAAAAGTCATGGATAAAATAGAAGTATGATGCTGAAAGTCTCATGCTTCTTTTAAAGAAAACCATTAAAATACAAGTAGAAGAACAAAGAAAAGATACTAGGAGGAATGGGAAAATGAAAAAAAGAATAGCCCTAGGGATTGCAGTTATTTTACTTGTGTTTTCATTATCAGGCTGCAAAGGAAATCCATTGGAGGATTATAGAGAGGCTGTAGTTAAAACAAAAGGGATTACAAAAGGTCAGCACTTGATGGAGCTTTCAATAAACTTAGACTTTTTATCACAGGAAACAACAGAGGAGCTTAAGGATATCAATGTTTTATTTAGAAGCAATGGCAGCTACAACCATGAAAAACAGCAAGTCATTGCTAGAAACTATGCCAGCTATGATGGCATTGGATTAGATTTTGATTATTATAAGGATGGAGATCAGCAGTATCTGAAGCTGCCTATGGTGAGGGAGTATATTTCTTTAACAGGCTTCTTTGAGGATGCCGATATAGCCAAGAATGAGGAGTTACCATCCTTTGAGATTCCCTTAAATGAGGAGATGCTTACTGAGATACAAGAAAGCTGGTTTCAGCTGCTGTCAGATGAAAATGTATTCAAGGGAGAGAGGACGGCTGTTTCTACCCAAGAAGGAGAGATTAAAGCCACGAGATATTATTTTCAGCTATCTGATGAACAAATCAAAGCACTTGTTGGAGATATAATAGAGATCTTTGAGGAAAATAGTCTACATTTTTTTCAAAGCATGGAAAAAGATTTTTCGGAATATCTTCTTCAAAGTCTTACAGTAGAGAAATTTTTATATGAGGTCTATGTTGACATAGATGGCTATATTGTTGAAGAAAATATGCATCTCCAGTTTAAGCTTCAAGGGGAAGAGGCAGAGATGGAAATTCCATTAGAAAGCTTTAAATTTAAGATGCAGGAAAAGAATTGGAACATAGAAAAGGATATAGGTATAAGTATTCCTGAGATCACAGTAGATAATACTACTACGTTGGAAAGTCTGAAAAATAATGCACCTTTCTTGTTTCAGCAATTTATCGAGGGGGATCAAACAACATGGAATTAATCAAACTAATAGATGTCTGCAAAAGCTATAAAGAGGTTAAAGCAGTCAAGGGTGTAACGCTTGAGGTAAACCAAGGTGAAATCATTGGCCTTTTGGGACCAAACGGAGCAGGTAAATCTACTACTATTTCCATGATGTCTACCCTAATGACTCCCACTAGAGGAGAGATTTATTATAGAAATCAAAATATTTTTAAAAACCCTAAAGCATTTCAAAAAAAATTAGGCGTTGTTCCACAGGATATAGCCCTATATCTCACATTATCAGGCTATAAAAACCTAAAATTTTGGGGACAGGTTTATGGATTAAAAGGGAATCTGTTAAAGCAAAGGATTGAAGAAGTTTCTGATATTATCGGTATAGGTGACAGATTAAAGGATAGAGTAGATCAGTATTCTGGAGGAATGAAAAGAAGAATAAATATTGGTGCAGCACTACTTCATCATCCAGAGATATTGATTATGGATGAACCTACTGTAGGGATAGATCCTCAATCTAGAAATCATATCCTAGAAACTGTGAAGAATCTCAACAGAAAAGGGATGACAGTGATTTATACCAGTCACTATATGGAGGAGGTAGAATACCTCTGTGATAGAATCTATATCATGGATGAAGGCAAAATAATAGCCTCTGGAACAAAGGAAGAGCTAATCCATATTATCGGAGGAAATAGAACCATCAGTATAAAGCTAGAGAATTATAGTGAGGCATTGATCCATGATTTAAAAAGCATAGAGGATATTGTTGCAGTAGAAAAAGCAGGAGATGCACTAGCATTAAAAACCAAAAATGGAGAAGAAATAATAAAAGAGATTATTCACGTAGTGGCTAAGAACAGTAGCAGTATATTATCTATTGACGTAAAAAAACCAAATTTAGAATCTGTATTTCTCCATCTTACAGGTAAAGGCTTGAGGGACTAGGGGTGATAAAATGAAGTTAAAACAACTGAATGTCATTCTGAAGGAAGTGAAGAATCTGGTTCTAAAGGATTTATTTGTGATGCTAAGCGATAAAAAAGCATTTATTTTAATACTTCTTATGCCAATGGTTCTTATGATGATTCTAGGGTTTTCACTGGGTCCCGCATTCTCTGGCAATGGACTCACCCAACCTATAGTAGTTGCAATTGTCAAGGAGTATGATAGAGAGCATGATATGAACAGGTTTGAAAATCTACTGGGAAACTATGTACAGGATCATGAAGACGTAAACATCCATGAAGTCATAGAGGAAATAGAGTCCATGGATATCGAAAAAATATTTTTTAAAGATTTTCTGGAAAACGATGATTTGCAACAAATAATGTCTTATCAAATACTAGATAGAACACAGGCCGAAGAAAAACTAAGTACAGGAAATATTGGTGGGATTGTTTTATTACCTGAAAATTTTATTTATGATATGTATATTAATTTTATAACCCCTTTTAAAAATGAAATCCAGATTGAAATCATACAGCATCCCAATAATACTATAAGAGGAAGCATCGTAGAATCAATAATGAAGGGTTTTTTTGACAGAATTTCTTCTATAATTATCAGCAAAAATGTATTCATAGAAACAGCCGTAGAAGAATCTGCAGGCTTAGAAATCTATAATGAACTGGAGATATTTCTAAGAAAAATAAGCGAAGATTTTGAAACTGAGAAGGTAAACATAGAAGACATGCAAATAGAGAACAGTGGTAGAATCAACAGCTTTGACTACTATGCAGCAGCCATGTTAACGATGTTTTCTCTATACCTCGCCACCATAAAAAGCAGAAGTCTTATGGAGGAAAACAATCAAAAAACATTACAAAGAGTGAAGGTTTCAGGTGTTTCTATGAAAAGCATTTTACTTTCCAACTATATAACAGTTTTTGTATTGTCTATGCTTCAAATTATTATCATGATAACCTATGCTGCCATCGCATTAAAGGTAGACTGGGGAGCCTATAGCACTGTGGGCATCCTGATTATAGCCCATGCCGTAGCTATCGCTGCATTGTCAGCATTTATTGGAGCCATGATTCTGAAGCTGCAAAAGCTAAAAATAGCAGATTTCTTTGAATCAGCAGCAATCCCAGTGATGGCATTTATGGGAGGAAGCTTTATTCACTATAGTATCCTGCCAGCCTTTATACAAAAGATGAGTCATTTTACCGTTAATGGATTGGCTATACGGGGATATATCTACATCATGCTGGGCTATGGAGTAAAAGATATATTTAACTATATTCTAGGCTTAATCCTGATGTCCGGGCTATTATTGGCAGTAAGTATCATACTTTTACAAAAGAGGGGTGTGGAAACAAATGTTGACCATTATGAAATTAAAAATACTGAAATTAAAGGATGATTATAAAATCCTCCTACTAATGTCAACACTATCCCTTCTATTAATCTATTTTATGGGAGTAAAAGGCACTGGAGGAGCAATGCCAATAGCTATTATTGATGATAGCGACAATATGTATTCCAGACAATTCATAGAGATGCTGGGTAAATCCAGTCTAGTAGAAATTGAAATAACAAGCATTGAAAAAGGAATAAGAGAGGTGCAGGAGGATAAATATCAAATGGCACTGATTATTCCTAAGGAATTTGGTTATGAATCTTTCAAGGATACAGCCTATACCTTGGAATTTTTCACCCAAAGAGAAGATATAGATTTGATGCTTTTACAAAATCATATTGGTGAAACTGCAAACAGAATCCTTCAGAATAGAAATACTTCTGAAATCATAGTAGAACATTTAGAGCAGTATAGCAGCAGAAGCAAAGAAGTATTGCAGGAAGAGGTTTACACCAAAACTGTCACTCATTGGAGTTATAGAAAACCCATTCATATACTACAAAGCTTCATAAATGTTGGAGAAAGAGGGGGATATGATAATCTAAAGCAAGTAACCATAGGATTCACC
The DNA here is from genome assembly GCF_900111615.1 of Natronincola peptidivorans. Taxonomy (GTDB): domain Bacteria; phylum Bacillota; class Clostridia; order Peptostreptococcales; family Natronincolaceae; genus Natronincola_A; species Natronincola_A peptidivorans. The sequence goes on from NZ_FOHU01000034.1 coordinate 13,162, forward strand.
TTGTTTTTTTCTATGTTTTCTATTGTCTTCCTAGTAGGAGACATTCTCCAGGAAAAAGAAGATAAAACATGGAATAGACTGCTTACTGCCCCTATATCAAAAACTACTCTATTAGGAGGAAATCTATTCACTGCTTTTTTTATAGGAACAGCACAGGTGATTATGCTGGTAGTGCTAAGCGGCTATCTTTTTAATATTGATTGGGGAGGGAACCTCCTAGGGGTCTTCATTATCATAGGAGCCTTTGTATTCTGCATGACAGCTTTAGCTATGGTTTTAGCAAGCATAGCTAAAACCAAAGAACAACTACAGATAGCTAGCCCTATTGTACTAGTAAGTACCAGCATGCTAGGAGGAGCCTTTTGGCCAATAGAAATCATTGAATCTAAGCTACTGTTGACACTGGCACAATTCACCCCACAAAAATGGGCCATCGAACCAATAAGTCAAATGGTGATGTATGGCTATGATATCCAAGTGATTATAAAACCAACAATCGTCTTACTGGCAATGGGGTTGGCATGGTTTACATTGGGATTGAAAATGCTAAAATTTGAGAATTAGAAAAACCTCCAGACTATGACGAAGGAGGTTTATCTTTTCTCCTGCCTCCAGATCCTTAATGATTTTCCACTCTGCTTAAGCATATGAGAAAAAACATAAAAAAATATTATCAGTCTATGATTGATTTATAAAAGCCTTTACAGCTTTTTAAAACACATAGTGCATAATTCACCTAATGACGGGATATATATTTAATAGCATTTTGATCGTAGCATTCTTATATTTTAGGGTATCATAAAGGAAAGAAATGATTTCATGATTTTATAAAGAGTTATGGGGGGAGGAGGAAAAAATGTTTTCTACAAGAAGCTTAGCAATCTTAAATGCGGTTGCCTTTATTGGCACCATCACCATGAATGTCTTGGCAAATCTGCTACCTATCAATGATTTGACTACAGGAGAGGTTTCGGCACTGTATCCCAATCTTTTTACACCTGCAGGGCTCACCTTTGCTATATGGGGATTGATCTATACTCTCTTGGGGATTTTCACCTTCTATCAGCTGGTAAAGGCCTTTAGGAGAAGACTCTATAAGGATAACTTTATCCAGGATATCGGTCTTTGGAATTTTATTTTGGGGCTGGGGAACATGATATGGATATTGGCATGGCACTATCTTTATGTGGGTGTATCCGTCATCATTATGCTGGTGATGCTGACGTCCCTCATTATCATCTACAGAAGACTTGAAATCGGCAAAGATACTAGAAATCTTAAGGAAATCCTGTTGGTGCACATCAGTTTCAGTGTTTATTTAGGCTGGATTAGTGTTGCCACTATTGCCAATATCACTGCCTTTTTAGTAGCCATTGATTGGCAGGGATTTGGGATTTCTCCAGTGACTTGGACCATTGTTGTCATGACGATAGCCATTCTATTGGGTCTTTTGTATATTTTGAAAAATCAGGATATCTTCTATGCTGCAGTCATTATTTGGGCCCTATTTGGCATTTATCTTCAGAGAACTGCCGAAGGAATCCTTCCTATCCTGGCCATCATTATTACCTCCATTATTGGTATGATCCTATTAGGTATTGTGGGATTGGCGGCTATTTTGAAGAGAAGAGCCTATATTTTTCAAAGATAGGGTACAGCAAATAGGGAAAGGTAGATTCTAGTCCAACCTAGGGCCATAATAAAGCAGCTATTTTATATCATGTCATCAAACCTTTATTCCAATAACTCTCTGTTATTGAAGTAGTTCATAAAAAATTCACCTCCTAGGAGATGCATTTTCTGCTTATAAAAAACCTCCAGACTGTTTTACAGGTGGAGGTTTGGGCATCTTTAAAATTCTATGGATGGATTCTTTGCATCCACGATATACTTTTCACAGGAACCCTGAAATCTATCTGTAGCCAAGCTTTCTATATCTGCCATAGCCTTATATAAAGGAGAGTCTTCACCTGTATCAAATCCAACAAGCTGAAAAAAATATCTTTACTATCAACTGTTGTTTTACCCAGCTCACTTTGTCTCCAAATCCATTTCCTAGTCTGTACAACATTTCCGCTTGTGAAGGTCAATTCTCCTGCATCTACCTTTTCATAATCCATTGCACCAAAAGGAAGAAAAATATCCCCTTCTCTACTAAAACGAACCTCTAAATCCTCATGTATATCCTTTAAGTCATGAGCTCCCAGTGAGATGCATTGCTCTATGGATACAGCATTGCATAAATCAACCAATGCATTGATTAATGGCACCTGTCCCCCTTGAGGATTCTTCTATGGTTG